>NZ_FPJO01000007.1 GCF_900119365.1 Streptomyces atratus | reverse complement strand
ACCGCGTCGGCGACTTCGAGCACCGCCCGTGCCTCGCCGTCCCAGGCCACCGCGATGGCCGTCCGGCCCGCGGCCTCCGCCTCGGCCTTGCGCCGGGCCAGCTCCACGGGGAGGTGGATCTCCCACTCGGCGAGCAGCTGCTCACGGCCGACGAGGACGGCGTGGCCCTCGACGATGCCCTGGACGCCGAGTCCGGCGATGTTGGCGAAGTCCTCGGGGGTGGGGAGGGTGGTGCCGGTGCGTTCGGCGGCTCCGGCGGCGACGGCCTGGGCGATGGGGTGTTCGGAGGCGTGCTCCAGGGCGCCGGCGAGGCGGAGTACGTCGGTCTCGTCGGTGTTGTCGGCGGTGTGGACGTCGAGGAGGGTCATGCGGCCGGTGGTGACGGTGCCGGTCTTGTCGAGGACGATCGTGTCGACGCGGCGGGTGGTCTCCAGGACCTCGGGGCCCTTGATCAGGATGCCGAGCTGGGCGCCGCGTCCGGTGCCGACCATGAGGGCGGTGGGGGTGGCGAGGCCCAGGGCGCAGGGGCAGGCGATGATCAGTACGGCCACGGCGGCGGTGAACGCGGCGGTCAGGCCCGCGCCGTTGCCGAGCCAGAAGCCGAGCGTGCCGAGTGCCAGGGCGATGACGACGGGGACGAAGACGGCGGAGATCCGGTCCGCGAGGCGCTGGGCCGCCGCCTTGCCGTTCTGCGCGTCCTCGACCAGCTTCGCCATCCGGGCCAGCTGGGTGTCGGCGCCGATCCGGGTGGCCTCGACGACGAGCCGGCCGCCCGCGTTGAGCGTGGCCCCGGTGACGGAGTCGCCGACGCCGACCTCCACGGGCACGGACTCACCGGTGAGCATCGAGGCGTCCACGGCCGAGGCACCCTCGACGACGGTGCCGTCGGTGGCGATCTTCTCGCCGGGGCGGACCAGGAACCGGTCCCCGACCTGGAGTTCGGCGGTCGGTACGGTCACCTCATGGCCGCCGCGCAACACGGTGACCTCCTTGGCGCCGAGTTCCAGCAGCGCCTTGAGGGCCGCGCCCGCCTTCCGCTTGGAGCGGGCCTCGAAGTAGCGCCCGGCCAGGATGAACGCGGTGACCCCGGCGGCCGCCTCCAGATAGATGTTCCCGGCGCCGTCGCTCCGCCCGATGGTCAGCTCGAACGGGTGCGTCATGCCGACCATGCCCGCCGTGCCGAAGAACAGCGCCCACAGCGACCAGAGGAACGCGGCCGAGGTGCCGACCGAGATCAGCGTGTCCATCGTCGCCGCGCCGTGCCGGGCATTGGTCCAGGCGGCGCGGTGGAAGGGCCAGGCGGCGTACGTGACGACGGGTGCCGTCAGCGTCAGCGAGAGCCACTGCCAGTAGTCGAACTGGAGCGCCGGGACCATCGACATCGCGATCACCGGCACGGCGAGCGCGACGGCGGTCAGCAGCCGCTGGCGCAGGGGCCGCAGCTCGTCGGCCTCGGCGGCCTCGGGGGCGTCCTCCTCGGTGCGTACCGGGGGAGCGGGCTCGTGCGCGGTGTAGCCGGTCTTCTCGACGGTGGCTATCAGGTCCTGTACGGAGATGTCCTCGCCCCGGTAGCTGACCTTGGCCTTCTCGGTGGCGTAATTGACGGTGGCCTCGACGCCGTCCATCCGGTTGAGCTTCTTCTCGATGCGGGCCGCGCAGGAGGCGCAGGTCATGCCGCCGATCGCGAGCTCGACCTCTGCGGTGCCGGTGCCGGTGGCAGTGCCGGTTGTGGCGGTGTGCGCGGACACGATGTCCTCCCTGGCGGAGACGTTGATACCCCTAGGGGGTATGCATTGCTGATTCAGGTATACCCCCCTCCCCTATAAAGCGCAAGGGTGGACATGCCGCGCGAGCCCAGATCGTGAGTGTTCGATCACCCGATGTGCGTCTGGCCTCACGTATCTTCGCCTGGCATTGAGGCTGCATCCTCGGTGTACCGGCCCGTAGGCTGGCCATTGGACTAGACCTATTGATGCTTCCTGGAGGATGGGGCCCATGAGCAACCGTGCAGTCCTGGAGGTGATCGCTCTCGACGCGGAGGACGCGGTCGCCGCCCAGGCGGGTGGTGCGGACCGGCTTGAGCTGGTCACCGACATGGCGGCGGACGGTCTGACCCCGTCCTGTGCGACCTTCGCGGAGATCCGGGCCGCGGTGGACATTCCGCTGCGGGTGATGCTCAGGGTGGCGGACGGCTTCGCGGCCGGCGACATCGAGGTACTGGTGGACAGGGCGCGCGAGCTGCGCGCGGCGGGCGCCGAGGAATTCGTCCTCGGCTTCCTCGACGAGGAGGGCCGCCCGGACCTGGTCGCCGTCGAACGGCTCGTCGCCGAGCTGGACGGCTGCCGCTGGACCTTCCACCGCGCGATCGACCGGGCCGCCGACCGGGACGCCCTGCGCAAGCAGCTGGCGGACCTGCCCGGCCTGGACACGTACCTCACCGCCGGCTCGCCCAAGGGCGTCGACGACGGCATCCCGACGCTGCTGGCCGAGGCGGCGCGCAAGGGCGAGCCCGGCTACGAACCGCAGATCCTGGTGGGCGGAGGCCTGCGCCTGGAGCACCTGCCGGAGCTGCTGGCCGCGGGCATCGACGCCGTGCACATCGGCGGCGCGGCGCGCCCGCACGGGTGGTCGGGGCCGGTGGACGCGGCGGCGGTACGGGAGTGGCGGACGGTGCTCGACGCGTAGCGGGGGCGGGGTCCGGGGGCACCGCCCCCGGGCCCCCGCTCCTCAGACGCCAGGTGTCAGCTCTTTCGGCAGGTCCGCCGAGTGCACCACCGTCAACCCCGACACCGCTCGCGTCAGCGCCACGTACAACCGGCGCAGGCCCGTGCGTTCGTCCGGTTCGCCGTCGACCACCGCGGCCGGCTCGTCCAGTACCACGTAGTCGTACTCCAGGCCCTTCGCCAGCGACGCCGGGACCAGGGTCAGGCGGGACTCGGCGGTCGTCTCCTCACCGGGCGAGAGGTACGCGTGCCCCGCCGCGGCCAGGGCCTCCGCCAGCGCGGGGATCCGCGCGTCGGCCGCGATCAGGCCGATCGAACCCTCCCGCTCCAGCGACTCCTCGCACGCCGCCAGCACCTCCGCGTCCAGCTCCGCCGGACCGGCCGCCGCCCGTACCTCCAGCGAACCCGGCGACTCACGCACCGACTTCACCGCCGCGAGGCCCGGCGAGATCACCGGCAGCAGCCGCGAGGCGTACGCGATCACCTCGCGCGGCACACGGAAGCCCGCCGTCAGCTCCTCCACCACCGCGTCCGACTTGCCGAGATGGTGCAGCGCCTGCGCCCAGTTCTCCGTCGACCACGGCGTCGTGCCCTGCGCGAGGTCACCGAGGACCGTCGCCGAACCCGTCGTGCAGCGCCGGCCCACCGCCCGGTACTGCATGGGGGACAGGTCCTGCGCCTCGTCGAGCACCACATGGCCGAGCGAATGCGTACGCGCCACCAGATCGTTCGCCTCGTCGATCAGCACCGCGTCCGCCACCGACCACTTCGCCGACTTCACGCTCCGGGCAGGCTTCGTCCACAGGATCGCCTTCTGCTCGTCCTCGGTGAGCAGCCCCTCCGCATGGGCGGCCAGGAACTCCGCGTCGGACAGCAGCCGCAGCACCAGCTTCGCCGGGTCGACGGCCGGCCAGATCGCCTTCACGGCCGCCTTCACCGCGGGGTTGCGGGCCACCGCGTTCTGCACCCGGTCGTCGGGCGCCTCGCCCGCCTCCTCCATCCGGACCAGGACAGAGTGCGCGATGCGCTGCGGAAGCGCGTCGTGGGCGGCCCCGTACCGCATGTCGCGGGCCAGCAGCTCGGTGACCATCTCCTCCAGCTCGTACGCCGGCACCCGCCAGCGCCGTGAACCGCGCACCACCACGACCGGCTCCGTCGGGAGCGTCACATGCGAGCGGATCGCCCGCCGCAGCACCTCGGCCATCCGGGCGTCGCCCTTGACGACGGCGGCGTCCGCCGTGTCCGTGCCGCGCACCTCGATGCCGGCCGTCACCAGGTCGTCGACGGTCGCCTGCTTCACCGCCAGCTCGCCGAGGGCCGGCAGCACCTGCTCGATGTACTGGAGGAAGGACCGGTTCGGCCCGATGACCAGCGTGCCGGTACGGGCCAGCCGCTCGCGGTGCGCGTACAGCAGATATGCCACCCGGTGCAGGCCGACGGCCGTCTTGCCGGTGCCGGGACCACCCTGCACGCACACCGTCCCGCCGAGCTCGCTGCGGACGATCTCGTCCTGCTCGGGCTGGATCGTCGCCACGATGTCCCGCATCGGACCGACACGCGGCCGCTCGATCTCCGCCTGGAGCAGCTTGCTGGTCTGCTCGGCCTCGGCGGGGTCGGTGAGGTGCTCGTCCTCGTACGCGGTCAGCTCACCGCCGGTGTAGCCGAAGCGGCGGCGCTGCCCCACCTCCTGCGGGTCCTTCCTGGACGCCCGGTAGAACGGCTGCGATACGGGCGCGCGCCAGTCGATGACCATCGGGTCGCCGTCGGCGTCGTGGACATGGCGGCGCCCGATGTAGAACTGTTCTCCCTCCGCGCCCTCGGCCTGCTCGGCACCGACCCGGTGCAGATAGTCCAGCCGCCCGAAGAAGAGCGGGGTGTGGGCGAGATCGGCGAGCGATTTGATGCGCTCGTCGATCTGGGCCTGCAGGACGGCCGCGTTGACCCAGTTCGCGGTGACATTGCGGATGTCCAGGGCCTGGGCGTCCTCGCGCATGGCGCGCAGCGCGGCGCGGGACGCCGTGAGATGGGCGCGTTCGCGGGCCAGCGGATCGGTGGTGGTGTCGCTCTCGTGTTCGTGCGCGGGCACGGTGTTGCCTCCGGCTGTTCAACGCAGGACGGCGGACCGCAGCCCGTCCCCGGCAGGTGCTCGGGGGCGATGCGGTCCGCTGGGGGATCGATCACGGGTACGCACAGCGGGTGTGCGTACGGCTGTCGGCCGGTTTCCGTCCGGTCGGCGGCGCTCCCCCGGCTGCCGGCGGGCCCTTGCGGGCCGCTGCCGGTACCACGGTGCGGGAGGCGGGCAGACCGGCGATTGTATCGACCGCGTCCGCCGGGGGCGAGCGAATTACCGCCGGGTCCATCCCGTAGGGGACGGTATGCGACCGCAGACCTACCCGCGCCGCCCCCGGATTCCGCCCGCGGGCCGATGCCCGCACGGGCCGGGCGCAGGACCATGGAACACATGAGCACAGTCAGCCTGAACCCCCGCCGGACCGGCCCCGCGCACGGCGCGACCGCGGCCACCGGTCACCACCACAGCCACCGCGTCGGCGACGCGGTCCGCGCCGTCAAGGTCTTCGCCCGCGCCACGTTCGGCGTGGTCGTGCTCGGCGAGTACGCGGAGGAGGCGGGCGTCCGCCACCGCGACTGCTGAGCACCCGCCGGTCAGCTGTCGGTCAGCAGTTCGTCCGCGTCCACGATCCGGTACGCGTACCCCTGCTCGGCCAGGAACCGCTGGCGGTGCGCCGCGAAGTCCTGGTCGATCGTGTCGCGCGCGACCACCGAGTAGAACCGCGCCTCGTGCCCGTCCGCCTTCGGCCGCAGCACCCGGCCGAGCCGCTGGGCCTCCTCCTGGCGCGAGCCGAAGGTCCCCGAGACCTGGATGGCGACGGTCGCCTCCGGCAGGTCGATGGAGAAGTTCGCGACCTTCGAGACCACCAGGACGTTGAGCTCGCCCTCCCGGAACGCGTCGAAGAGCTTCTCGCGCTGGGCGTTGCTCGTCTCGCCCTTGATCACCGGGGCGTTCAGATGCTCACCCAGCTCGTCGAGCTGGTCGATGTACTGCCCGATGACCAGGGTCTGCTCGCCGCGGTGCTTGCGCACCAGCGCCTCCGTCACCTTCCGCTTCGTCGCGGTCGTCGCACAGAACCGGTACTTCTCCTCGGCCTCGGCGGTCGCGTAGGCGAGCCGCTCCGAGTCCGTCAGATTGACCCGCACCTCGACGCAGTCGGCCGGCGCGATGTAGCCCTGCGCCTCGATCTCCTTCCACGGGGCGTCGAACCGCTTGGGCCCGATCAGCGAGAAGACGTCCGACTCGCGGCCGTCCTCACGCACCAGCGTCGCGGTGAGGCCGAGGCGCCGCCGGGCCTGGAGATCGGCGGTGAACTTGAAGACGGGCGCGGGCAGCAGATGCACCTCGTCGTAGATCACCAGCCCCCAGTCGCGGGAGTCGAACAGCTCCAGGTGCGGGTAGACGCCCTTGCGACGGGTCGTCAGCACCTGGTACGTGGCGATGGTGACCGGCCGGATCTCCTTGCGCGTACCGCTGTACTCGCCGATCTCGTCCTCGGTCAGCGAGGTCCGCTTCACCAGCTCGTGCTTCCACTGCCGGGCCGAGACGGTGTTCGTCACCAGGATCAGCGTGGTCGCCCTGGCCTGGGCCATGGCACCGGCTCCGACCAGCGTCTTTCCCGCACCACAGGGCAGTACGACGACACCCGAGCCACCGTGCCAGAACCCCTCGACGGCCTGCTTCTGGTACGGCCGCAGCGCCCAGCCGTCCTCGGCGAGATCGATGGGGTGCGCCTCGCCGTCGACGTAGCCGGCGAGGTCCTCGGCCGGCCAGCCCAGCTTCAGCAGCGTCTGCTTGATCTGCCCGCGCTCGGACGGGTGCACGGCCACGGTGTCCGGGTCGATCCGCGCCCCGACCAGCGGCTGCACCTTCTTCGACCGGAGGATCTCCTCCAGCACGGGCCGGTCGGTGGAGGTCAGCACCAGGCCGTGCACCGGGTGCTTGGAGAGGGTGAGGCGGCCGTACCTGGCCATCGTCTCGGCGATGTCGACGAGCAGCGCGTGCGGAACGGGGTAGCGCGAGTACTGCACGAGGGCGTCGACGACCTGCTCGGCGTCGTGCCCGGCGGCGCGCGCGTTCCACAGCCCGAGCGGGGTCAGCCGGTAGGTGTGGATGTGCTCGGGGGCTCGCTCCAGCTCCGCGAAGGGCGCGATGGCCCGGCGGCAGGCGTCGGCCTGGTCGTGGTCGACTTCGAGGAGCAGTGTCTTGTCGCTCTGGACGATGAGGGGTCCGGTCACGCGCGTCGGCCCTTTCTGCGGGGTGCGGCCACGGATGCGGCCAAACGTCCAGTGTGCCGCATGCGGGCGCGGTCGTGCTGGGTGCGGGGCCCGTCCGCCGGTCAGCCCCGTCCTTACGCCGTGGCGTCGTCGGCCAGTTCGGCGACGCCGGTGATGCGGTGCAGCGGGTACGTGCGGACCTCGTCCGCCGTGTGGTCGTACGCCGTGACGAAGCCGCCCTCGACCCGGACCGGGGCGATGACGCGCTGGCTGGCGGCGCCGTCCGCGTTCACGTAGCCGATCCAGAGCGCCGAGCCGGTCATCGCGGCGGCCTGGACGGTGGCGAGGGTCTCGGCGGAGGTCGTGCGGGGCAGGGCTCCGGGCGTGGTGGCGGGGGACTCCGGGGCGTCCTTGCGGACCACCGTGGCGGCCGTGTCCCCGGCGCGGATCGCCCGGACCGCCGCGCCGAGCAGGGTGTCGTCCGGCACCGGAGGGCCCTCGGGCACGGGGACGGGGGCGGTGCGGGGCGGGGTGCGGCGGGCGCCCGCGCGGGTGATCAGGACATCGCCCTCGGCGGACTCGGCGGCCGGGGCGTACCCCATCTCGCGCAGCCCTTCGAGCAGTGACGCCGGGTCGACCTGGGCGGCCAGGGCGGTCGGTGCGAGGCGGCGCAGCCGCAGGGTGGCCGAGCGCTTGTCGGCCAGGATCTCGTTCAGCACGGCCTCGTCGTCGCAGCGCACGTACGAGGAGGCGGCGCCGATCCGGAGGTGGCCGTGGCGGCGGGCGACGTCGTCGATGAGATAGCTGAGCGGCTGCGGGACGGGCGTACGGCTGTGGGCGGCGAGGAACGCGTGCAGATCGGCCGCGGACTGCCCGGCGTCCAGGGCGCGGCGTACGGAGCCGGGGGTGAAGCGGTAGACCGTCGCGCCGCCCTTCGACTCGATGTCCGCGAGGGCGGAGAGCATGTCGGCCAGGGGGCGTTCCAGCGGGCCGGGGGCGACGGCCGTCAGGTCGGCCTGGAGCAGTACGTGGTCCAGCGGCTCCGGGATGAGCGGTGCGAGCAGCGCGGCGGCCTCGGCGGGCCCGGCGTCGAGCAGGGCGCGGGTGTGCGTGGCGAGCGCGCCGCGGCCGGTGATGCCGAGGAGCTCGGACTCGTTGAGTGTCCACAGGGCGATCCGGGACCGCAGATCGGTGGTGTCCCCGGCCGAGGCGGAGGCGCCGCGCAAGGGGCGTTCCCAGCGCAGCCGGGCGAGGACGGTCTCCGGGTCGGGGGCGGTGCCGGGCTCCAGGGCGGCGAGCAGCGCGAGGACCCGGTGGCGCACCTCGGGGGCGGCGGAGCGGTCGAGTTCGGGGCCCAGTGCGGACAGGGCCCGGCCCTTGGCGTCCTGGCCGCCGACCAGGCCGGAGGTGCGGGTGGCGGCGAGCCAGGCGGTGGCGAGAGCCGTCCAGCGTTCCTGGGCGGGGAGTTCGGCCCAGTCGTCGTACGCGGGCGTCGGCGCGTAGCGTTCGTCGGCCTCCCCGTCGGAGGCCAGCAGCCCGGCCGCGTAGGCGAGTTCGACCCAGAACGCGGCGACCTGCTCGGGGACCTCCAGGGCGGTGGCGGTCTTCTTCAGCTCGCGGACGCTGAGCCCGCCGGCCCGCAGTATCGCGGGGCCGCCGCCGTTCCAGCTCTTCAGCAGCTCCTCGACGGTGTTCACCGCCAGGAACGCTTGCCCGGCCGCGGCGCTGTCCACAGCCTGTGGATCGCGGTCGGCGACCGCCTCCACGGCCGGCGGCCGCGGTGCCGGTACGCGGTGGGCGCGTCCGGCACGCAGATGCAGGGCGGCCTCGCGGGGCAGCACCACGGTGCGGGTCGACACGGGCAGCAGCAGCCCGTGGTCGCGCAGCCACTTCACGGGCGGGGTGGGGTTCGGGGTCACTTCCCCGTACGGCGGCCCCCACACCAGCCGGTCCAGCACGGACAGGGCCTCGGCCGGGGCGCTGTCCAGCAGCTCGCCCATCCCGGCCCGGTCGGTGAAGAGCGCGGACAGGGCGGCCACGGCGGAGACCGGGTCGTGCGTGGCGGGCAGCCCGGCGGCGGCCAGGATCTCCTGGAGGCGGCCCGGCGACATGCCGGAGGTCGCCTCGGCGACGGTCGGCCCGAGACCGGTGGGGGAGGCGTGCTGCGGGGACGGCGCGAGGATCTCGCGCGCCGTGCGCACCAGCCGCAGCCGCTCGTTTTCGCCCCAGACGAGGGCCTGTTCGCGCAGTGTGGCCAGCGCGCCGGGCAGAGCGTCCGCGATCGCCGCGTCCGCGTCGTCGCGGTGCTCGCCGTCGTCCCGGCCGTCGCCGGTGAGCAGCCCGAGCAGCGTCTCGTACGGGGCGGGGTCGGCGGCCACCGCGAGCGCCTCGGCGGTCTGCAGGGCGAACTTGTCGAGGTGCTCCAGCGCGCGTACGACGGAGGCGCGGGTACCGGCTCTCGTCGCGAGCTGGGTGATGTCGCCCGGCACCGGGTTGAGGAGATCGGGGCGGGCGCGCAGCAGCCCGGCCAGCGACTCGTCGTCCCGGGCGCGAAGAGCTTCGGCGAGCGTCCGCGGTGGTGTGGTCATCCCCATCCGTCCCACGGTAGTCGCTCCGGACAGGCCCGAGAGCCTGTCCGGAGGCTTTCGATCGGATGGCGGACGTGGTCCGGTGTGTGCGATTCCAAGGCGGAGAAGGGAGTCGGACGGGGTCTCCCCTGCTCGAGCGGAGCCGAGAGCTCGGGGAAGGCGCGTCGGCGACCGACGACAACGCGGGAAGCGTGCGTGCCGGGGCGCGTCCGCCCGGTCGGAGGCCACCCGGCAGGCTCTGAGGGCGCTACCGTCGGTGCAGGGCGGTAGAGGGGAACGATCGCGTGGGGATCGAGAGCGACCAGCTGGTCTACGACTATCTGAGCCGGGTCGGGGACCTGGCGCAGCAGCAACAGCTGTCCTCGGCTGCCCGGATGAGGCTGGTGGCGACGCTCCGGGGCGAGATCGACCGGCAGCGCGGGAAGCAGTCGGGGGACAGCCCCGCGGCGGTCCGCCGCATCATCGGGAGGCTCGGCGCACCGGACGAACTGGTGGCCGCCGCGGTCTTGTCGGGCGACGGCACGGTGGAGATCGCGGGGCGGCCGGAGCCCGCGGCGGAGGAAGGCCGGAGCATCCCACGTCCGCGCAAGGGGATGCTCCGGAAGGACGGCAAAGACAGTTCCGGCAAGGGCGCGTCGCAGCCGCAGGAGCCCGGGTCCGGTGCGCCGGAGGCGCCGGCCGGCCGGGTGCCCTCGCCGCCGCACATGGCCGGTACCGACGAGCTGGGGCCGTCCGGGAGCGAGCCCGACTGGTGGCGGATCGAGCCCGGGCCGTTCGGTGACGGGGTCGCCGTGCCGGGGTTCGTCGGTGGTGTCGAGATCCCGGACATGATGAGGTTGCCGTCGTCCGGGGAAGCGGGAGTGGTGCCGCGCCCGCGTGCGGCGGGGGACGAGGAGCCGGACGAGGAGCCCGTTGCCGAGGAGGAAGTGGAGGAGGCGCCGCGCCGCCGCCGGTTTCCGCGGCTCCGGCGCCGTGCGCCGCGCGAGGACGGGGCGGGTGGCCGCGGCTTCTCCCACCCGCTGCTGCTGCTCGCCGCGGTGCTGCTGGTGGCGGGCGCCGTGACGGGTTCCTGGCTGGCCCTGGCGGGCGGCTGGCTCCTCGCGTACAGCTCGCGCACCCTGTCCCGCGCGGAGGCGAAGTGGGTCGCGATGGGGCTGCCGGGCGTGGTCGCGGCGGGCGCTCTGGTCTGGCTGTGGGGCCGGAGCGACGGCCGGTGGGGCGCGCCCATCGGGACCGGTCAGATGAACGACGCGATCGACCAGATGTGGCCGTGGGTGGTGCGGGGGGCGGCCGTGGCCTCCGCGCTCTACCTGGTGTGGCGGTCGCGGAGGCCACGGTCGTGACGGCCGGGCGCCGGCCGCCGCTCCGGGCGGAGGCCGGCCCACCCGGACGTCAGCCGGTCATCTTCGCCTGGAACTCGTCGAGGATCTCGTCCGCGGCGGTGTAGCCGATGCCCGCGATCCACAGTCGGTCGTCGACCTTGAAGACCTTCCCGTCCTTGGAGGCCTTCAGCCCCTTCCACAGGCCGCTGTTCATCGTCTTGGTCGTCCCCGCCTTCGCCGGGTCGCCGTACGTCGACGTGAAGACGACATCCGCGTCCGCGAGGTCGATCTTCTCGGGCGACACGTCGTACGAGAAGCCGTCCTTGGCCTTGTCGGTGATCGCGGGGCGGCCCACGCCGAGGTCGGCGAGGATCGAGCCGATGTAGTTCTGCTTGCCGTAGATGCGGATGTCGGCGCCCTCGACGAAGCGGACGAAGTTGACGTCGGTGCCGGCGGCCTTCTTCTTGCCGCCGATCGCCTCGGTCACCTTCGCGACATGGGCGTCGTAGTCGGCGACGGCCTTCTTCGCCTCGGCCTGCTTGCCGAGCGCCTCCGCGTGCAGCTGGAAGTTCTCCTTCCAGGCGGTTCCGGTGGACTCCGTCATCACGGTCGGGGCGATCGCCTTCAGCTGCTCGTAACGGTCGCCGTCCCGGACCTTGGAGGTGAGGATCAGGTCCGGCTTCAGCGAGGCGACGGTCTCCAGGTTGGGGTTGGCGATCTCGCCGACCTCCTTGATGTCCTTCGTCCGGCCGGCGGGCAGGTAGGAGGGGAAGCCGTCCTCCGACGCCGAGTGCGTCGCGCCGACGGGCTGCACGCCGAGGGTGAGCGCGGAGTCCAGCTCGCCGGTGTCGAGGACCACGACGCGCTTGGGGTCCACCGGGACCTCGACGTCGCCCATGGCCGTCTTGACGGTGTGGGTCTTCGCGGCGCCGGAGCCGGAGTCCGAGGAGCCGCTGGCGCTCCCGCCGGACTCGGAGAATCCGCAGGCGGAGAGCGTGAGTGCGCCGGCCAGGGAGAGAGCGCCGAGAGCGAGGCCGCGGCGGCGGACGGAGGGGGCCATGGGGTGCCTTTCGTAGGGATGGGGGTGGTCGTCGGTCGCGTACGCGCCGAGGGGACCGGGGGTCGTGCTCACGAGTCCGGTCCGGCCTGCCACGGGGCGCCCGGCACGACGAGCGGCGAACCGGTCACCGGGTCCGGGACGATCACCGCTTCGAGGCCGAAGACCTCGCGTACGAGTCCGGCGGTGACGATGTCCTGCGGGCGGCCCTCGGCGACGATCCGGCCCGCCTTCATGGCGACCAGGTGGTCCGCGTACCGGGCGGCCTGGTTGAGGTCGTGGAGCACGGTGACGACGGTCCGGCCGCGGGTGCCGTCCGCCGCCGGGGCGGTGAGCCGGCGCACCAGGTCCAGGACCTCCACCTGGTGCGCGATGTCGAGGTATGTGGTCGGCTCGTCGAGCAGCAGCAGATCGGTCTCCTGGGCGAGCGCCATCGCGATCCAGACCCGCTGGCGCTGACCGCCGGACAGCTCGTCGACGGACCGGTCGCCGAGCGCGGTGATGTCCGTACGCGCCATGGCGTCCGTCACCGCCCGCTCGTCCTCGTCCGACCACTGCTGCCACCAGTGCTGATGCGGCTGGCGCCCGCGGGCGACGAGGTCGGTGACGGTGATCGCCTCCGGGGCCACCGGGGTCTGCGGCAGCAGCCCGATCGACTGGGCGATCTTCCGGGTGGGGATCTGCGACAGCTCGGTGCCGTCGAGGAGCACGGCCCCGCCGCGCGGCTTGAGGAGCCGGCCGAGCGCGCGCAGGGTGGTCGACTTGCCGCAGGCGTTCGGGCCGACGATGACCGTGACCCGGCCGTCCGGGACGTCGAGGTCCAGTGCGTCGACGACGGTGCGGTCCTCGTACGCGAGCGTCAGCCCCCGCGCGGTGAGCCGGCCGGTCGTGGTCCCGGCCACCGTGGCGTCGGACATCGGGGTCGAACTCATGCTGTGCCTCCACTACGGCCGCGGCCGCCGCGCTGCCCGCGGATGATCAGCCAGATCAGATACGGGGCGCCGACCGCCGCCGTCAGAACGCCCACCGGCAGCTCGGTGGGCGAGAAGAGCCTGCGTGCCAGCAGGTCCGCGAAGACCACGATCACCGCGCCGAGCAGCGCCGAGCAGAGCAGCGGGATCTGTGCGGTGCGGGTCATCCGGCGGGCGATCTGCGGGGCGAGGAGCGCCACGAAGTCGACCGGCCCGGCCGTGCCGGTCGCCACGGACGCCAGGATCACTCCGAGCGCGACCAGTCCCAGCCGTACCCGCCCCAGCCGCACCCCGAGCGCGGTCGCGGTGTCGTCGTCCATCGTGACGGTGCGCTGGGCGCGGGCGGCCCACAGGACGGCGGGCAGCAGGATCAGCAGCGTCCAGCCGATCGGCGCGGCCTCGGCCCAGCCGCGCCCGTTGAGCGAGCCGGTCATCCAGATCTGCGCCTGCTGGGCGACCAGGTAGTCGCCCTTCGTCAGGAACAGCGTGGTCACCGAGCGCAGCGCGATGGCGAAGCCGATGCCGATGAGGACGAAGCGGGTGGCGTGCAGTCCGCCGCGCCAGGCGAAGACGTACACGAGCGCCGCCGCGGCCACCCCGCCGATGACGGAGAGGTACGGCAGCACGGTGTACGAGGTGATGCCGAAGGTCATCGCGCCGACCGTGAGCGCGCTCGCCCCCTGGCTGATGCCGATGATGTCGGGGCTGGCCAGCGGATTGCGGGCGACGGTCTGGATCAGCGCGCCGGCGATCCCGAAGGCCGTGCCGACCAGCAGCCCCACGGTCATCCGCGGCAGCCGCAGCGTGCCGACGACCAGTTCGTCGGGGGACGGCTGCCCCAGGACCACCTTCACGACCTCGCCGGGCGCGACGAAGCTCTCGCCGACGCAGAGGTACGCGACACAGACGGCGGCCAGCAGCACGACGAGTGCGGTGGCGACCAGGGCCGCCCGCCGGTGCAGCAGGAACCTCCCCCGCGCCCCGATCCGTACGACGTGGTACCCGGCGGGCCGCACCCGGACCTCCGTACCGGCACTCATGCGGGCACCGCCTTCCGGCGTACGAGGGCGACCAGGAACGGCACCCCGATCAGCGCCGTCATCACACCCGCCGGAACCTCGCTCGGCGGGAAGACGATACGGCCGATCACATCGGACACCAGCAGCATCACGGGCCCGATCAGCGCAGCCATCGGCAGCACCCAGCGGTGGTCGGAGCCGACGACCGCGCGGGCGATGTGCGGTACGGCGAGCCCGATGAACGCGATCGGCCCGGCCGCCGCGACCCCGACCCCGGTCAGCACCGTGGCCCCGATGCCGCCGACGATCCGCACCGTCGCGACGTTCTGCCCGAGCCCCTTCGCGACGTCCTCGCCGAGCGCCAGCGCGTCCAGCCCACGGGCGACGGACAGCACGAGCACGGTCCCCACCAACAGGAACGGCCAGATCTGCTGTGCCACCTCGGCCTCGCGCCCGCCGAGCGAGCCGACCTGCCAGAAGCGGAACTCGTCCAGCGCGGACGCCTTGGTCGTCAGCACCGCCGAGGTCACCGACACCAGCAGCGCGTTGATGGCGGCGCCGCCCAGCGCGAGCTTCACGGGGGTGGCGCCCCCGCGCCCGCTCGACGCGATCGCGTACACGGCGACGGAGGCGATCGCGGCCCCCGCGAAGCCGAACCACACGTACCCCGTCAGGGTGTGGATCCCGGCGAACGCGATGGCCAGCACCACACCCACCGAGGCGCCCTGACTGATCCCGAGGATGCCGGGGTCGGCGATGGGGTTACGGGTGATGCCCTGGAGCACCGTGCCCGCGATGGCCAGCGCGGCGCCGACCATCAGCCCGATCAGGGTGCGCGGCACGCGCATGTTCCGGATGACTTCGGCGTTGTCGGAGTGCCCGCCGTGCAGCAGCACGTCGAACACTTCGGACGGGGGTATGGAACGGGCCCCCACGGCCAGGCTGAGGAGTACCGCCACGAGCAGCGCCACGACGGCCGCCGCCGTCGCGAGTGCGCGTCTGGAGCGGCGTGGTGCGGCGGCTGACATCGGACCCAATCAAGTGGCGAAGAACAAGTGGCGTGAACGGTGCGAAGGTAAGGCTTGGCTAAGTCTAAGCACCGCCGTTTCGGACCCGAAGGCCGCACCGGCGCCGGAGCGACGCCCGCCCCCGCGGACAATGGACGTCATGCCCTCGCACCCCCTGACGGTCGGCTTCGACCTCGACATGACGCTCATCGACACCCGGCCCGGCATCAAGGCCGCCTACCTGGCGCTTTCCGCCGAAACGGGGACACCGATCGACGCCGACCTGGTGGTGAGCAGGCTCGGCCCGCCGGTCGACGACGAGCTGCGCAACTGGTTCCCGGCCGACGCGGTGGCCGCGACCGCCGACCGCTACCGCGAGATCTATCCCACACACGCCATCGACCCCAGCCTCGCGCTGCCGGGCGCTCGGGAGTCGGTCGCGGCGATCCGCGAGCGGGGCGGCCGGACGATAGTCGTCACCGCCAAGCACCAGCCGAGCGCGGAGCTCCACATGAATCACCTCGGGATCGAACCCGACGCGATCATCGGCGGCCTGTGGGCCGAGGCCAAGGGCCGTGCCCTGCGCGAGCACGGCGCGCACATCTACGTGGGCGACCACACCGGCGACGTACGAGGCGCCCGCACGGCCGGCGCCCTGTCGGTCGCGGTCACCACGGGCCCGTGCGACGCGACGGAACTCCGGGCAGCGGGAGCGGATGTCGTCCTGTCGTCCCTGACGGAGTTCCCGGCCTGGCTGGAGGGGTACGCGGCGGGCTGATGCACGCGGGGCACGGGCTCGCGGAGCGCCTTCTTACGCCTTCGCCGCGCATTCCGCCCAGAGCAGCTTCCCGCCCTGCCCCGGCAGCCCTCCCCGCATCGGGTACGCGCCCCAGGACTCCGCGTAGAGCGTGACGAGGTACAGCCCGCGCCCGCGTTCGGCCAGTTCTTCCGGTGTCTGGGCGCCCCATCGGAACGGGGCGGGGATGTGCGGATCGGTGTCCCAGACGCTCAGTCGGATGCGGCTGCGTCCGGCGTCGCGCAGGCGCAGGGAGTACGGCCCCGAGGAGTACAGGTAGGCGTTGGTGACCAGCTCGCTGGCCAACAGCTCGGCCACTTCGGTGAGTTCGGGCATGCCGTGCACGCGCAGGACGTTGCGGAGGGTGGCACGGGCGACGCCGGGGGCGCGGGGATCCTGCGGGAGTTGGAGGGTGTATGTCCAGGGCGGGGATACCGTGGAACCGACCATGGAAGTCTCCGTTCACGGGAGGAAGTTGGATCGCGGATTTCCGGTTGCCCGGTGACGAGGCCGCTCCGTCGAGCGGGGTACTTCCGGGCGGGTGGCCTGAGACCGAGACTAGGGTCTCCGCAAGTTCTATTTGCATCGCATGCGCGAAAGGGCATGCAGATTCCCTCGCGTGAGCGATGAGTCGAACTCGACTCCGTAAAGGAGGAGTTACATGGCTGGCAGGTCTGCCCCGACTGGTCGGCGCATCCGGATCGCTACCGAGCTGCGCAAATTGCGCGAGCGCGCCGGTCTCACCGCCACCGAGGCGGCCCGTGTGCACGGCATCGGCCAGGGCCAGCTGAGCAACATCGAGACGGCCAGGTTCGGGGTGAGTGGTGAGCGTCTACGTACCATGGCGCAGAACTACGAGTGCTCCGACCGCGTCTTCATCGAAGCTCTGGTCGACATGGTCAAGGACCGGAAGCGCGGCTGGTGGTCCGATTACCAGGAGCTCCTGCCGACCTCTCTCCTGGATCTTGCGGAGCTGGAGCACCATGCAGAACGGTTGCGCGGCGCCATTACGGCGCACATCCCCGGACTGCTCCAGAGCGCCGACCATGCGCGGGAGATCTTCCGGCAGCACGTCCCGGAGCTTCCGCCGTCGGATGTCGAGCACCGCGTCTCGTTCCGGATGAAGCGCCAGGCCGTGCTGTGCGGTGCCGAGCCGACCTCGTACCAAGCACTCATCCATGAGGCCGCGCTCCGCACCGAAGTCGGTGGTCCCAAGACGGCGCGGGCGCAGCTGCGACACCTTCTCGACATGGGCGAGCGGGACCATATCGCCATCCAGGTCATCCCGTTCAAGGCGGGCGCGGTTCCCGGCTCCGGCCAGTCCATCTATTACGCGTACGGCCCAGTCCCCGAACTGGACACCGTCCACCTCGACCAGTCCCACGGCCTCGCGTTCCTCGACGCCGAGACCCAACTGCAGAAATACCGGACCCTGTTCAGCAGGATTGAGGGTGCCGCGCTGTCACCCGAGGACACCCGAGACCTGATCCACCGCATCAGTCAGCAGCTATGAGAGGAACGCTCATGCCCGCATACGACCACTGGCAGAAGTCATCTCACTGCGCCCAGGGCGACTCGTGCGTCCACGTCGCCACGGACGCCGCCGGCGGCGTCAAGCTCACCGAGAGCAGCGACCCCACCGGAGCGATACTCCGCACCACACCCGACGCGTGGGCCGCGTTCGTACGCACCCTCAAGGAGAGCCGTGCCCATGGCTGACGCCCCCACTGGCTTCCCTTGGATCTGATCCGGCCCCGAGGGCACCCGGAATCCGATCCGCCCCATCAGGAAGAAGCTGCGAGAGGAACGCTCATGCCCGCATACGACCACTGGCAGAAGTCATCTCACTGCGCCCAGGGCAACTCGTGCATCCACGTCGCCACAGACACCGGCGGAGGGATCAGAATCACTGAGTCCGCTGACCCCACCGGGGCGGCACTCCGCACCACACCCGGTGCGTGGGCCGCTCTCGTACGCGCCCTCAAGGAGGGCTACCGCCAAGACTGACTCCCGAAGGGTCTGCGACCGGTCAGGAGATGTCCTTGTTCACAGCGTTTCCGGCTTCGGCCGCGCGGGCGCAGAACTTGCGCAGACTCGCGAAGTCGGCATGGCGTGAATGCATTCCGAGGTGGTCGGTGTGGGGACGTGGTGTTCGCGGGCGATCTCCGGAAGCTGCATGACACGAATGCCGGGAAGCTGAGGGACGGCAGCCTCCACAGCATCGATGGAGTACTCGGGTCGCTCGTCGTCCGACGCCAGGAGGCGTGCGCGGGTCACCAAACCGGTTGGAGTCACCAGCCAATATGCGCTGGGAAGGTGCTCCTCGGCGGGATACAGGACCACGGACCGTGCCGCAACGGCGAAACGTGAAGCGAATTCCGGCTCGGTCGGCTGCTGGGAGACGGCTTCCTGGACGAAGACGTCCAGAGTCAGTGACACGTCGCCAAGGACATCCGAGTAGTCGCACAGGGCAAGCGCATCCCAATTGCGGTTGTCCTGATCGGCGTCGATGTCGGCGACATCGACGGAGTTCGGCTCAACGCGCAGGCATGACGCCAGGGCATTGGAGACTCGGGCCGGCTGCAGGCGATCGATGGTGAAGAGGTTGTATGTCATCGGTAGGTCCCCTTGTAGAGGTCCAGGTTTGCTCGGTCTCGCCGGGAACGTTCCGCAGGCTGGTGGGAGACAAGCCGCGCGGTACTGCCTTCCCGCTGCTGGGTATCACGGAATACGTACACGGCTCGGTGCCCCGTCTCGACACGGTCCCGCCGGACCAGTCGCACTGCCCCGCCATGGTGGATGCCGAGGCGGGGCTGGAGGCCTACCGCCTCCTGCTGGCACGCATGGAAGCCGTGGCGCTGGCGCCGGACGAGTCCCGGGACTTCATCCACAGTCTGATCGCCGACCGGTGAAGGAACTGGATATGAACGAGCACGCATGGCAGAGGTCCTCGTACTGCGGACAGGGCGAATCCTGCGTCCATATCGCTGCGGACGCCGCCGGCGGCGTCAAGCTCACTGAGAGCAGCGACCCCACCGGAGCGATACTCCGCACCACACCCGACGCGTGGGCTGCCCTTGTGCGCGCTCTCAAGGAGACTCCCCGCCAGGGCTGACTCCCGCGCTGGCGTAGAAGGCGCGCAGGCGCCGGAATCATTCATTTCCTACTCGTTTGATAAGATGGGCTCATGTCCGAGACGACGTACGGCATCGGCGAGGGACCGGCGACCCGGGTCAGCCTTTCCCTGCCCGAAGGGACCGCTGAAGCGATCCGAGCTCGGGCGGGCAAGCGGGAGTTCTCCGCGTTCATCGCAGCAGCTGTCGAGCGGGAGCTTCGAGGGCAGGTGCTGGACGAATACCTGGCGGACTACGAGAGCCGCAAGGGTCCGGTCTCCGAGCAAGCGCGGCAGCGGGCGCGGCAGGTCTTCGACGAGGTGTTCGCCGAGGAGGGGCAGTGGCCCGCCGCAAGCTGAGCCACGAAGGGACGCTCGTCCTCGACAGCGAAGGACTCTCCAAGCTGCTCGGTGATGACGAGCCGGTGGTGGCTCTGGTCGCGGAGGCGCGGTCCAGGGGGATGGAAGTGGTCATCTCTGCACTCACCATCATCGAAGCCGTGCATGCCCGCACCAACAAGGCCCGGCTGGCTTGGGTGCTGTCCGGCCTGCGTACCGTCCCGGTGGGCGACGAAGAGGCGAAGGCGGCTTCGGCGCTGTTGATGGCGGCTGGGCTGCACGGCCACAAGTACGCCATCGACGCGGCCGTGGCCGAGGCCGCTCTGCGGCAGCAGCGTCCTGTTGTCATGCTGACTTCAGACGTTGACGACATGAGAAAACTGTGCGGCGACAGGGTGCGCCTCGTCGTGGTGTGAGCGACTTGGGGTCAAGCTCACTGAGAGCAGCGACCCCACCGGAGCGATACTCCGCACCACACCCGGCGCGTGGGCTGCCCTCGTACGCACTCTCAAGGAGGGCCACCGCCAGGACTGACTCCCGAAGAGTCTGCGTCCGGTCGGGAGATGTCCTGTGCGCAGTAGAGAGCAGGCTGGCGATAGTCGTCGTCGGAGTTCCACTCTTTGCGAACCCGCTCCCTGCCGGCGAGGAGCCCGGCCAGCAGCGTTTTGGTGTCCGGCGTCTGCGGGGTGAGGGCTATGACGTCTTGGGTCATGTGCGCTCCGTGCAGCCGGAGCCAGGAGGCAGGGAGGCCGGTTTGCCCTCGCGAGCGGTCCGGACTTCTTGTTCGTGGTGTTGGAACATCACTCGCGTCCCGAGAGGTCCTGCAGGTCTTCCAGGGAGGAGGCTTCTTGCTGAGTCCCAGGCACAACGGTTCCGGAACGAGTGCTGCCGGGCCAGGATGCCAATTCATGCAGCGCTTGGGCAGGTGCCAGCCCGCGCTGCTTCGCTTCGCTGAGGCGCATCAGCCAATCCTGTCCGGCGTCGAGTGCCTCATCACCGGCCGGGGTGCGAGGTTCAAACCCTGCTGCAACTCCGTCCTCTGCTGCCCAGAGATAGCCGACTGTACGTCCACCTCTAGCCACTTCGACGAAGCTGACCGGTGCATCAGTCTCTGCCGCAAAGCGAGGTGAGTTCGGCGGCAGGAATGACTGGAGCCACTCGGTCCGACGCGGGACTTCTGCCATGTACCAGGAATCCAGAATGTCAGGGTCTTCGTCCGGGAGATCTTCGAACCCGTCCTTGGTTGGGATTCCGTAGGAGGTGAAGTCCGAGGCAACGACCTCAACTGCAACCATCCGTGTAATCGCAGTGAGCGCAGCCTTGAGGCGTGGAGCATTCTCTTTCTGAATCTCTGGCTGCCGATGGCCGCGCAGATCGTGAGACATACAGGCGTCGCTGTAGGTGTCAAGTGTTACGGTTCCAGCGCCGCTTGCCCACTCTTCGGCCGAAATCACGAAGAGTTTCTCGACCCGGTGGGCCTTCCCATTGCGCATGCAGGTGCCTGGCGTGGTCAGGTTTACCTCCACCACGCTGACTTGCCCCAGGTCCGTCGACCTCAGGGCGGCGAAGAGCTCGCTGTCATCTGCGGCGTCGGCCAGGGCCGCGCGTACTCGCTTGCGCGCGAACAAGACGGCATGGTCGTCCTCGGCGCGCATGGTGATGTCTGCCATTGCATCTCCGCTGACGATGCCGAGAGCGTGGATCGCTGCCCACGCCTTGAGGGCTGTGCGGCCACAACGCAGCGCGAGGCCTTGCCCCGATTTTTCTTCCCTGGTCTCCCAGGACCAGCTACCCACAGGGTTTGTTGTAATCAAAGGACACCTCGCGGGCCGGCTTTGGCAATCGGAGGGGTCGTGATCGTCCCGTCTCCGATCAATTGCTCGATATCCGATGTTGGGGCACCTGCCCTCGCTATTTCCAACACCCTCTACTCAAGACTCCCGCTGGCTGCCCTCAGCACTTGACAGAAAGTCGCGAAAGTCGAGAACAGCAGAAAGAAAATTCTCTTCCGAGATCGTAACGGAATCGAATTGTTCATACTGGGACGAGATAGTGACGACGCCAACGCCTGAGAGCGTAGCCTTGGTCGCATTGAATGCTACCCCGATGGGGTCTTCGGGGTAGCTCGCCTTGACGACCTGCCATTCCGAGAGGAGCCATTCCACTGACGTCAGACGTCGGGCATCGTCGAGATGGTTGGACAAGGCCTCCTGCACGGCCTCATTCGCACCGGGGCGGTTTGCGATGATGAAATCATCCTCATCGTAAGAGAAGGTCCATCGCCCTTCGGTCGAAAGTGTCACAAAGTTCACCCGCTCGGGAAGAATTTAGGCATGCCATTTTTGTCGAACAACCCCACGATTCGTACCCCATCGTGCATAATCTTCGAATTGCCTCGCTTGAGGGGCGCTTCCGGAGTGACCGTCTCGCGTCGGGCCATCATTACCAGCGCGTACACCACCAACCCCCCTTATGTCCCCTGGACTTCATCTGTATCAACGGGGCGGTAGCAAGGCAATGTACTTCAGGCCAATCGTGCATCGCGTTGTGCGTGCAGCGTGGTCGCGAGGGGCGGTTCTTGTTTGCTGTCGGGAATGTTGAACCTGATGCGCCGAGCCACTACGCCTCGCAGGGGTGAGCCTCGCAGTCGCGGCAGTAGCCCGGTGACGGGGCACGAAAGGCGCGGTCGCAGTTGTTGCAGTTCTGGAGTGGGTCGACGAGCGTCGCCGGGGTTGCCGGGGGTGGTAGGAGCACGGTGAGGCGGTGGCGCAGCAGTTTGGCGGGGTATTTGAGTGGCTTTGGCAGGTCGGCGGTGAGTGCGTGGCGTAGTGCGCCGGGGGTGGAGCCGCGTTCGAACCAGGTGACTGCGAGGGGGGCGAGGAGGGTGACGTCCTTCTCGGTGAGGGTGATTTGCGGGGCGTGCCGGTGGAGGTCGGCGAGCAGGGCCGTGGCCGCCCGGACGTACTGGGGGAGCGGTTTGCGTGGGTGGGGCAGTGGTACGGGGGCCGCGGGGGCGGGTGCGGGGGGAGTCGGGATGTAGCGGCGGGGCTCGGGGCGTGGTTCGGGGTGGCGGCATACGGTGCTGAGCGGCTGGTTGTACGAGCACGTGCGTGTGACGACGTTGCCGTTGGGCAGTCGTTCGCGGGTGCGGCTCAGGTAGCCGTGGGTCTCCAGCTCCCGTAGCGCGGCGGCGATGCGGGCCTCGCTCTCGGGGAAGCGTTCGGCGAGTTTCTTGATGCCGATCCGGGCTCCGGCGGGGAGTGACTGGATGTATGTCGAAAGTCCGATCGCCAGCAGTGACATCTCGCGGTGCTGGGCGAGGTGGTTGCCGATGATCGTGAACCGGCTGGTCTGGCGGGTGTTGACGTGCACGACGCCGGAAACTGGGGACGAGGCGTGCGCGGGCACGCTAACCTGCTGGGTATCCATCGGGAAGGGCCAACTTCCTTGGTGGTCAGGCCCTCGCTCGGGATCACTACTCCCGGTCGAGGGCCGACGTGCGTTCGGGGTTGTGTTGGCGTGAGCATATGCCCGCAAGCTGCCTCGAGATCCAGCTGAGTTGGCCAAGGTCACCCGAGCGAGTGACAGGGGCCCGCGGGTTAAAACGGCGGGGTTGGGTCGGGTTTTCAGAAGTCCTCAAGACAAAGACTTAAAAGCTTTTACGTCACGGCACACCGCGTCCCGGTCGGCCGCGTCGTGGTACACCGGGTCGCGGCTGTCACGACCCGGTGCGCACCTGCCGGAGCAGGGCGTTCAGCCCTGCTGCGCGTACGTGACGAAGGCCGACCAGGCGCCGGGCGCGACATCGATGTGGGGCCCTTGGACGTTCTTGGAGTCGCGGACGTGGACGGTGGTGGGGCAGCTCGCGACCTCGACGCAGGTCCCGCCCTCGCCGCCGCTGTAACTGCTCTTGAACCAGTGCAGTTGCTCGGTGTTCATAGTTCTCCCAGCATCTTCTCGATCAGCGTCAAGGACTCCCTGGGGGTGAGAGCCTGCGCCCGCATGATTCCATAGCGTTCGCTGAACAGACGGACTTCGTCCGGGCCGGTGATGAGTCGAGCATGCCCCTGAATCTCGGTGTACGCCACCTCCTGGTGTCCCTTCGGAGTGAGCAGGGTGAAGGGGCCGTCCATCGTGGCGTGCTCCTCCAGCCAGGTCGGCATGACTTGGAGCTCCACCGTGCGCAGTTGGCAGATCTCCAGCAGCCGCTTCAGCTGGGCGATGTGAACGTCGCGCCCACCGAAGGGGCGTTGGAGGAGTACCTGCTCCAGCACGAAGCTGAGGGTCGGTGCTGGCCAGCGCTCGAAAATCTGCTGACGGGCCAGCCGGTCCGCGATGCGCTTCTCCAGCGTCTCCTCGTCCAGCAGGGGACGCCGCTTCGCGAACACTGCCCGCGCGTACCCCTCCGTCTGGAGCAGGCCAGGGATCGCCTGGTTGCTGTACTCGTGGATTGCCACCGCGCCCAACTCCAGGTGGGCGAAGCCGCGGAACCAGTCCGGGTGCCGGGTCCGAGCCCTCGCCAGGGCCTCCCGCACTTCGTCGGTGGTGGCCCGCAGCACCCCGTTCGCACCCAGGATCGGGTCCACCCGGATCAGGAAGTCGGGCTGAGGGGTCCGCACTCCCCGTTCCATCGCGGAGATCAGGTCTTCGCTGCAGTGCGTGGAGAGGGCCAGTTCCCGCTGGCTCATGCCCGCGCGCTCGCGCAGCACCTTGATCATTCTGCCGAGTGCCCTGAAAAGATGCGCCGTTCCATCGGATTCGGCCGGCCGCTCGGGCCGTTCTTCGTTTGCCATATGTCCCGCACCGCTCTCTGCCCGCCCGGTCACGGCCGACTTCCCGCACGGCCGACTGGGCGTGCCCGTACGGCTACTCGGCGTCGTGGTGTCATTACTCGTCAGAGTACGAGTCGGCAGACACGCTGAGTCATCGGAACGCCGAAGTCACCCTTGTGGGCAACTAGTTCGTCCGGTGCCAGGTCTGTCGCAAGATCGTCGAAAGAACCCTGATCTTCACGTGGATGGCGTCGATGAACACCACCGGGTAGACCGGGCGGTTCTGCTATTCCGTCATGTCCTCGAGGACCTTGTCGGTGATGGTCGAGATTGTCTGCCGGGAGACGTCAGCCCCGTAGACCTCGGCGAGGCGGGCCTGGACCTCGCCGGTCGTCAGGCCCTTCGCGGCGAGCGAGATGACCACCTCGTCCACGCCGGACAGGCGCTTTTGCCGCTTGCGGACGATTTTCGGCTCGAAGGAGCCTTCGCGGTCCCTCGGCACGGTGATCTCCACCGGTCAGATGTCGGTCAGTACCGTCTTGGAGCGGCTCCCTTTGCGGGAGTTGCCGCCGTTCTTCCCAGCCGGATCGTTCCGGTCGTAGTCGAGGTGATCGGTGATCTCACCTTCCAGCGCGGACTCCAGCAGCCGCTTGGTCAGCTGCTGCAACAGCCCGCCCTCGCCGGTCAGCTGAAGGCCCTGGCCCGGCTCACCAGCTTCGGACTCCTCGAGTTCGGTCACGCCGTCGCTCGTCATCGATGCATCTTCCTCGATCAGGAGTTACACCGTTCGTTTTGCAGTTCCGCGGGGCGCGCATCACCATTGGCATTTGAGGATCCTCGCGGGAATCGAATGGGCGGTTTCGGCGAACAGGATCCGGGCCCACCCATCTGATCGACAGTGACTCTCGAGGTCGCGAACCTGTCGGCGGGCGCTTTCTCATCAGAGTCTGCTGGTCAGGTCGGGTCCCAGGCCGTCCTCGTACGCGTCCGGCGTTGCGAGCCCCTCGGGCGTGGCGGCTCCGAAGTACGTCGGCTCGCCGGGCTCGGGAGGCGCGTCGAGCAGGGTAACGAGTTCTTCCAGCGCGGCGGTGAGTCGTGGAGCGTTGTTCCGGTAGACCTCGGGGTGCGGGCGTCCCGCGAAGTCGTACCACCCCCAGATGTCGTGGTGCACCGACAGTTCGGCCGAGAGGCCGGTGGGTGCGGTAGAGAGGGACAGGCCGACCAGCTGTGGCTCTTTTCGGGGTTGCCTGACCGCGTCGATCCACGTACCCGGGCCGATCACATTGATGTCCGCGATGTCGGCGGAGGGGTATGCAGAGGGGCGGCTGCCCCGCACCCGACTTGGGACGCTCGGTTCCCCCAGTGGCCTGGTGAGCTCAAGAGTGCTTGTGATGCCGGTCGGTCCGACGTCCAGGACGTACCAGCTGTACTTGAGCTCGATGGGGGCGAGGAGCTCCACCCGGGCAAGGACGTCACACATCCGCGCCGCGACCGAGAGGGCAGACTCCAGCCCCGGTGCTGCAGTGTCATAGAGGTCCCAGCGCCAGGAACCGCATTCCCGCGGCGCACGCTTCAAGGTCGACACAAGAGCCTCCAGAGAAAACCAGGCGCGTCTGGTGGGGCGACAAGTGAGGGAGCGGATACTCGTGGCCACATGAGTCGACCTGGGTGTGGTTTGACAGCGATATTCCTGTGGAGCGCGGACGATCCCGGCTTGGGCGGGGGCTCAGTCTCCACCAGTGCTGGTTGCCAAGTAGTCGTTGATCTGCCGCAGGCGCTGCCAGGCGGCGGCGTCGGTACCGTCGCCGAGCGTGTAGTGCAGGGCAGGTCGGGTGGCCGGGCCGAGGTGGACGGGAGCGGTGTCGGTGAGGGCTCGGCGGGCGTGGTCGAGGCCGAGCTCGGCCACGGCGTCGGGGCCGAGGGTGAAGGCGAGAGGCACCGGGGGAGGCTCGTGGTGGGCCGGGGTGGTCAGATCCGCTCGTGCGGTGCGCAGTTGGCCGACCATCGTGGCGAGGTTGTGTCTGGCCGCCAGGGATCCGGCCAGCTCGGGCATGGCATCCACCGGAGTGTGCTGATCGGCGCGGTAGCCGACGGCCAGCGTGATGTGCTCTTCGACGCCGAGGCGGGTGCGGGCGGTGCGCACGGTGGCGATCGCCGGGTGGTCGGGGGTGCCGATTGCCACGGCCCAGGTGGGCAGGGACTGCTGGGCGCGGGTGCGGGCCAGGTCGGTCAACTGCCGTGGTGACCAGGGAACGCTGACGGGTTCGGCGGTTGCCCATCCGGCGGGCGGGGCTCCGGTGAGTGTGCGCCAGGCCTGTTCCAGGGCGCCGCCCAGGACGAGATGCCCGTCGGCGGGGTGGACCGTACGGATGGAGAGCAGTAGTTGCCGTTCGCCTTCGGTGCCGGGTCGGGGACGGAAAGCGTCCGCGATCTGAGGTCTGTCGTCGGCGGTGTGGGTGAATCGCCCGTTGTGCCAGTGCAGTACGGCCCCGGAGAGGCCGTCGTAGTACCCGCACTCGGGGTCGCTCACGACCCAGCGGGAGGGCAGCCCGTCCAGCAGTGTGCGGGCGGGGAAGGTGAGCCGGGTGCTGGGCGGGGTGACGAGCTGGAGTTCGCGTTCGGTGCGGGCCGCGTTGCGCACCACGTCGGTCAGCCAGGTCGTGGCAGCGATCACGGGGCGGCCCTGGATGACGACGGCGGCCTTCTCGGTGAGCAGGTCGACGCCCAGGGGGAAGGTGTCCGCGGCAGTGTCGGCGAGATCGGTCACGACGTCGGTGTGACCGGTCTCGCGCGGCCAGACGGTACCCCCGTGCACGGCGACCAGCCGCCCGGCGACGGACCCGGCCAGCCGCGCGGCCCCCTCCACGGAACTGGTCGCCCGCGCCTCGGTCCACCACACGGGCGACTCCGCGCGCACGTCCGGCCCGAGCAACCTGGCCACCTCACCCGGTACTTGGAGGTATCGGGGCGCTTCGAGCGACACCAGCGCCTGCCCGGCAGCCGTGCACAGTTGGGCGACAGACCCGTCGCCCGCCCGATTCACGAGCAGATCGGGACCGCCGGCATGCAGCCCGGCCAACAGCGTCCTGGTGTCCGGCATCTGCGGGGTGAGGGCTATGACGTCCTGAGTCATTGGCTGCTCCTGAAGTGGTGGAACGCGTCATCCCTCTTCGGTGGGCTTGAGAGGCCAACCGCAGCGTCAGTCCCGCAGGGTGTGGACAGCCGGAGAAGAAGAACCGGCTCCAGATGACGCAGATGCGCGGCCGGGCATGCTCTTCTTGAGGAGCGGGAGAGGTGCCCGCACAGGCGTCTATTCGCGATGCCAGTCGCGGACAATGTTACCTTTATCGTCCCAAGTGGTTTCTTCCCGAAGTGAATAGATGTCATTATCGAAAAACTTTCGAGACTTCAGGGCGCCATTGGGGTGCCATTCCAGGAACTCCCCTGATGCGACGCCATTGATAACAGCTCCCCGCAATCTCAAAGAGCCATCCGGATGCCACATCTGGGACAATCCGTTCTTGATTCCATCGACGTAGGTGTCGAGGCAGACCATTTGCCTGTCCTGATATTCTGCGGCCTCTCCCGTGAACAACTCTCCGCGATAGAGTAGGCGATGCCCCATGTCCATATCGACATCAGGGTCATCGATGTCGATGCGATGCACCTGGTTCATCATGGAATCCAATTCTCGTCGCTCGGTGGATAGCCCGTAAATCGACCGCCCCCGTGCACGGTGACCAGCCGCCCGGCGACGGACCCGGCCAGCCGCGCGGCCCCCTCCACGGAACTGGTCGCCCGCGCCTCGGTCCACCACACGGGCGACTCCGCGCGCACGTCCGGGCCGACCAACCGGGCCACCTCACCCGGCACTTGGACGTACCGGGGTGCTTCGAGCGACACCAGTGCCTGCCCGGCAGCCGTGCACAGCTGGGCGACAGACCCGTCGCCCGCCCGATTCACGAGCAGATCGGGACCGCCGGCGAGGAGCCCGGCCAACAGCGTCCTGGTGTCCGGCATCTGCGGGGTGAGGGCTATGACGTCCTGAGTCATTGGCTGCTTCCTGGCACGAGAAGTGGGGATACGGGGCTGGTGTCAGTACCGACCCGACAACTCCTCCAAGGCGTCCAGGGACGATGCCTCCTGAGGGGTGTCCTCAGCGATCACGCCGATCTCGGGCCGGGCCGGGCACTTGGCCAGCCAGTCCAGTGCTGCGAGCGGGACGAGACCTCGCCCGTGTGCTTCTCGCAAGTTCAACAGCCAGGCTGCTCCCGCGTCGAACGCCTCGTCTCCGGCCGCAGTCCGGGGTGCATAACCAGCGGCAGCATCGCCGACGGAAGCCCAGACGAAACCGAGCGTCCTCCCGTCCCGCTGAATGGTGAAGTACCGAACCGGGTGCTCAGTGATCTGCTCGTACTCGTCCTCGGAGTGCGGAATGCGGGACTGCAGCAGGTTTGCCCGGTTAAACCCTTCGAACGTCCCCCAGGAATCGTCGTAGGCGGGACCCTCGATCCGCAGGTCCTTGAAACCGGTCTCGCTCGGTGCCGCGTAGCGGTTCTCGTCCCCGGGTGTGGGTGCCCTGCCAAGCAGTACCGAGATGCCCTGCAGCGCGGCAGCGAGCCGGGGAGCGTTCGCCGCGTGCACCTCAGGCTGTTCTCGGTCGCGTGTGTCCATCGTCAGCCAGGCGTCGGAGTACGTCTCCAACGTCGCGACGAGCAGTTTGCCGCCCCAAACCTCCAGATGGATTGCGAACAGTTTCTCCGCGCGATACTTGAATCCTGGCTCCAGCCACAAGCCAGGGCATTCGATGCGGATGGTGACGACGAAGTTCCCATCGAGCGCCTCGGCTTGTTCCACAGCCTGCGCGAGGGCCGATTGTGGAGCCAGGGGGGCCGTCTCCATACGCAGGCTCCTCACGTCGAGGAGGACATCACGTGGGTTGTCCCGGTTATTGACTCGAACGCTGACCTCCCTGCCGGGCAGGGCAAGCTCCCGTTCAGCCAGCTCGTTCCAGATTGCTGCCGCGATCTGTGCGGCACGGGTGGGCCGGATCTCACCACTATCCGCAGTAAGTTCCCACGTCCAGTCGCCAATGGGCGTCGAGGTGATCACAACATGTCCTTGGGGTCGAGCTTGCTGCCGGGCGGGATCACGAGGTTTCCATCCTCCAGACGTACGACAAATGCGATGCCTTCGCCCTTCGGTCCGTTCCCGCCGCGATGAATGTCCATCAGGGCATCGTATGAGCCGTTTGTCATCCAGTCCGCGCGAGTCCCTCGCCCACCGTCCACGAGCAGCACGTGGTGGTCAGCTTCGGCTCTCGCCAGCTGAAGCAAGTTATGGCCTCTGGTGATTTCGCTGACTGGATCCATGGGGTCGTTGAGGTGTTTCATCTGGTAGCCGTAGACCGCACCGAACTCGTCCTTGATACGGATGTCCATGTCGGCGCCGACCGGAACCTTCTGCTCAAAGTCGATGGCGTGTGCGGGCACGCCACTCCTGACCAGGTCGTCTGCGAAGATGAGCTGGTCGGCACTGGGCTGGAACATTTGCTCCCTTTTTGCCCCCAAGGATGATATGACCTGCCCGAGCCTGTCGCTTTGATTGAATTGCCCAGAGGCGATGACATCGGCTACCCGCTGGCCGTCGGGTTCCGAAGCGAGCCGGTCAAACACCCTCTCAAGGACATTAGGCTTCGGCCGTTCCTTGCCAGGGATTCCCTTGATCGCGTCACGAATGCGTTGTTCTGTCTCGCCCCCGCGAACCATGGATTGTCCATCGCCGTCCGGCGATGGACCGTCAGGCGTCGCGGGAACATCCCCGTCGGACCCACCGCGGCCGTCGGAGCCATGGGATGCGCCCGCTCCGTTCGGAACGCCGTCATCAGGATGGCCGTCCGCGCTCCCATGTTCACCGGATTGACCGCCCTGCCCCTCATTCATCGGATCGGTGCGATCACCGTTCTCGCCGGGTGTGTCATGGCTCGCTTGTGGCGACCTGCGGTCGCCCGCATGTGCCGAGCTCTCGCCTGTTCGAGCGCCCACGCCGACCGGTTCGCGGTCACCGTTCGGCCGGCCGGCGCCCCGTTCGGCGGCGGAGGGTTCGTGCCTGGCCGGGGCCAGGTTGGGTTTGCCGTCGGGGTCCAGGGGGACGAACTTGCCGTCCTTGTCGACCCGGTAGCGGCTGTCGAGGTCGAAGGCGCCGTCGGGGAACTTGGTCTTCGGGATCTGGAGGTGGTCGCTGACGTTGGCCAGGACCTGGGAGACCTTGGGCAGGTCCGAAAGTGCCTTGGCGGCCTTGAACGTGCCGGAGAGCGGGTCGAGGGCGTCGCCGATCTTCGCCATGGTGCCGGCGACCTTCGCGATCGTGCCGCCCTTGCCGAGCTTCGCGGCAGCGGCGAAGGGGCCGGTGGCGAGGGTGAGGATGTTGAAGGAGACCACGGCGTGGGCGCGAGCGGGATCCTCGTTCGCCATGTCGTACGCGATGAACTGCTTGCCGAACTCCTTCGCGTACGCCTTGCTGTCGCGCTGCCAGTCGGACAGGTGCTCGTCCTGGCCGAACAGGTCCATGCCGTAGGCGTAGCCGCCGACGGCGGTGCGTCGCAGACCGTCCCAGGCCTGGTCGCGCGCCTCGCCCCCGTGAAAGCCGACGAGGGTGCCCAGGCCGTCGATACCGCCCCAGATGCTGTCCTTGGCTATGCCGTCCCACGCCCAGCTCTTGGCCCCGTGCCCCCACCACTCCAGGCTCCAGCGCTCATAGGTACGCCCTTCGGGGCTGCCCCACGGCAGGTCCTTCATGCCCTTGAGCGTGTCGGCGTTCTGGCCGTACATGCCGAGCCCGTGGGTGCCGTCGTCGATGATCCACGCGGGGCGGCAGGCAGCGGGGCTGATCGCGTTGATCTTGTTGGCCGCGTTGCGTTCGGCCTCCTGGAAGGCCGCGCGCGCCGCATCCACGCCGTCCATCAACGCCTGGTGCGCGTCGGTCTTCTTCTCGTCCTTGGTCCAGTCGTCATCGCCCCGGACGCCGTCGACGAAGCCGATCGCGTCCAGCTTCAGCTGCTTGAGCCGGTCGGCGTGCGGCTTGGCCTCGCCTCGTGCTGGGCGCGGGCGGCCATGGCCAGGTCACCCTCGATGTACTCGGTGGTGGCCTTGACGGTGCCGTCCATCGACTTCTTCGTGCGGGCGGCCATGAACCTGATCCGCTGCTGGGTGTCCGAGATGAAGTTCGCCACCGCGGCGCCGACCGGTCCCGCCGGTGCCTCGCCGCAGTACGGCCCGCTGATCGTCCCCGCGTGCAGCGCGGCATCCTCCACGCTCTCGCCGTAGCCCCTGACGCTCTTGCTCAGGTCCTCGGCGGCCAGACCCACCAACGACAGAACGGACTCCACCCCGCTCGGCCTGATGTCCCACCCCGTCATGCCGTTCCCCTGCATCCCCCGGCCGATACGTCTCGTCACCTGCGTCCGGCAACACGCGTGCCGCCGACGACAAGATCTTCATCTGTATCAAGGGGCTATTAGCACTGGCAACGCAATTCAAGCCAAACGTGTGTTGGATTGGACACACAACGTGGTGTCGGAGTGCTGTGGCGACCGCAGCCAGCTGTCAGGTGAGCAGCTGAATCCGTCTTCTCTGTCTCTTGTCGTCGACCCGCGAGGCTATGGCCGGACGGCTGGGCGGTGCGGCCGGTGGTGTTTGCGCCAGGGAACGAGGGTGTGTGTGGGCGTCCCGGCCGCGCTATCGCTTCGGCGAGCCCGCCCGGACCGAGCGGATCACGCCCGCCGCGGCGATGAGGAAGCCGACGCCCATCAGCATGCACAGCGACCAGGCGATGGACGGGAGCGGGTGGGTGCCGAGGAAGAGGGGGGCCATGGTGGCCAGGGTGGACAGTGCGCCGATGAAGAAGACGATCGCGCCGATCCGGACCAGCCGGTCACCTGCGCCAGAAGGTGTAGTACTCACCCCGCCAGGGTAGTTCCCGGCAGCGGCGGTCAACCCCGCGGTCAACCCCGCCGTCAACCCCGTGGTGACCGGTGTGTGAAGCAGGCGCCGTTTCCGGACAGAGTCCGGATGACCAGGCTTGACGGGGGGTACTCCCCCTGGGGAGGCTGCTGCCAGCAGGGGAGCACCACCACTGGATAGCCTGACCTGCTGAGGATTTGTTCCGGCATACAGGTTGCATACGGGTTGAGATGGGGTGCGTGCTTTGCCGACTGGCAAGGTCAAGTGGTTCAACAGTGAGAAGGGCTTCGGCTTCCTCTCCCGCGACGACGGCGGCGACGTCTTCGTGCACTCCTCCGTGCTCCCCGACGGCGTCGATGCCCTCAAGCCGGGCCAGCGCGTCGAATTCGGGGTCGTCGCAGGTCAGCGTGGAGACCAGGCGCTCTCGGTGGCGATCCTGGACCCGACCCCGTCCGTCGCGGCCGCGCAGCGCCGCAAGCCGGACGAGCTCGCGTCCATCGTGCAGGACCTGACCACCCTGCTGGAGAACATCACGCCGATGCTGGAGCGCGGCCGGTACCCGGACAAGGCGGCCGGCAAGAAGATCGGCGGCCTGCTGCGCGCGGTCGCCGACCAGCTGGATGTCTGATCCCGCTCGGCGTCCGGTCCCGCTCGACGTCTGACCCTGCTCGACGTCCGAGAACGGGCGCGGCTCAGACGAACGACAGTGCGTCGGGGCCGAGGGGCGGTACCAGCCCCTCGGCCGCCGCGCGGGTCAGCAGTCCGCGGATCGCCGCGTAGCCGTCCTCGCCGAGGTCGGCCGTGAACTCGTTGACGTACAGCCCGATGTGCTGGTCCGCCACGGCCGGGTCCATCTCCTGGGCGTGCTCCAGCACGTACGGCCGGGACGCCTCCGGGTCGTCCCAGGCCATCCGTACCGAAGTGCGCACCGAGTCGGCGAGCAGCTTCAGCGTGTCCGCGCCCAGCGACCGCTTGGCGATGATCGCGCCGAGCGGGATCGGCAGCCCGGTCGTCTCCTCCCAGTGCCGGCCCATGTCGGCGAGGTTGTGCAGCCCGTAGTTCTGGTACGTGAACCGGGCCTCGTGGATGACGAGACCGGCGTCCACCTTCCCGTCGCGCACGGCGGGCATGATCTCGTCGAACGGCATCACGACGATCTCGCCGACTCCGCCCGGCACCACCTCGGCCGCCCAGAGGCGGAACAGCAGATAGGCGGTGGAACGCTCGCTCGGTACGGCGACGGTCCGGCCCGTCAGGTCGGTGTCCGCCCCGTCCTTCGTGAGGACGAGCGGTCCGCAGCCCCGGCCCAGCGCCCCGCCGCACGGGAGCAGCGCGTACTCGTCGAGCACCCACGGCAGGACCGCGTACGAGACCTTGAGGACGTCGAGCTCACCGCGCTCGGCCATTCCATTGGTGATGTCGATGTCCGCGAAGGTGACATCGAGGGCGGGCGCGCCGGGGACCCTTCCGTGCGCCCAGGCGTCGAAGACGAAGGTGTCGTTCGGGCACGGCGAGAAAGCGATCCGCAGCGGATTCGACGGGTCAGGAGTCGTTTCGGTCATGGTGGGTCCAACCTTCCAGTACGGGTACGAGCTTCCCGAACGCCTCGGTGAGCGCGGACAGCGCGTCGCCGATGCGCCAGGCGTCCCGGTCGCGCGGGCCGACGGCGTTCGAGACGGCCCTGATCTCCAGGACGGGCACGCCGGCGCGGTCGGCGGCCTCCGCGACCCCGAAGCCCTCCATGGCCTCGGCGCCGGCCGCCGGGTGCGCGGCGAGCAGCGCGGCGGCGCGCTCGGCGCTGCCGGTCACGGTGGAGACGGTGAGGATCTCGGCGGTGAGCGCCCCGGTGGCGGCGGCCACGTCCCGTACCCGCGCGGGCGGTGGCGTGAACCGGTCGCGGCCGAAGCCCAGGCCGGTGACGGGCACGAAGCCCTCGGGGGTCTCGGCGCCCAGATCGGCGGCGACGATCCCGCTCGCGACGACGAGCGAGCCGACCGGGGCGACGGGTGCGAATCCGCCGCCGATGCCGGCCGAGACGACGAGGCCGTACGGTCCGGAGGCGAGGCCGAAGGCCGTCGCGGCGGCCGCGGCGGCCGGTCCGGCGCCGCCCGCGAGGACGTCGAAGGGGCCCGCGCGGTGGAGTTCGGCGCCGGGAACCCGGTGCGCCCGCACCTCGGAAATGTCCCCGCACGCACGCGTGACCGCGTCCCGTTCTGCGGGGACAGCGGTCACGACGAGCACACGCACGGGGGAACCTCCGAGGTCAGGAGGGTGTCAGGAGGACTTCTTCAGTTCGAAGTGCCAGACGCCGGTCAGCTGCTTGCCGCTGGTCTCCACGATGCTGATCTGCGTCTTGTCCGTGGTCTCGCCGGTCTGGCTGGAGAAGAACGCGCTGCCCGGGATGGACCGGTAGGTCTTCTTGTACGGCTCCTGCTCGGCCTGCTGGCCGTTGATGAACAGGGTCCAGCCGTTGTCCGCGATCTCCGGGTCGACGCCGAAGCGGACCTTGTCGTCCATCGCGACCTCGACGGACTTCTCCGCCTTCTTGTTGAGGCAGCTCTGGTACTCGGACTTCTTGAGCGGCTTGCCGTCGTTGTAGCAGGTGGCCTCGGAGCTCACCGAGTTGCCGCCGACCGTTACGGTCGCGAGCGGCGTCGGCTTGTCGCAGGCGGAGAGGACGAGGAGTCCCGCGGACACGGCACCAAGAGCGACGCCGATTCGGCGGCCCTTACCGGAGAAGAACGCAACGGTCATGGGCCGAAGGCTATCGGTCGCTCCGGTTCACGCCACGCGGGGGTGCGGCGAGCCGTGTCGCGCGGCGCCCAGCAGACCCCGTACGGACGTTGCGGCGCCGAGGGCGAGGATGCCCGCGGCGACCGACATGCCCAGTACGCCGTTGAGGGGGAGGAGGATGCCGATGCCGCCGCCGACCACCCAGGCCATCTGGAGCAGGGTCTCGGAGCGGGCGAACGCGGAGGTGCGCACCTCTTCGGGTACGTCGCGCTGGATCATCGCGTCCAGCGAGAGCTTCGACAGGGCCAGCGTGAAACCCGCCGTGGCGCTGAGCGCGGCGACCATGACCGTGCTGAAGAAGAGCGCGGCGAGCACGGCGACCCCCAGGGCCAGGGCCAGCACCGAGACGACGATCACCTCGGGGCCGCGGGCCCGCAGCCAGGAGCCGACCGCCGTACCGGACGCGTTGCCCACGCCGGCCGCGACGCCGACGATGCCGAGCGAGACGGCGGCGCTCTGCCCGGAGAACGGGTGCTCGCGCAGCAGGAACGCCAGGAAGAAGATCAGGAAGCCGGAGAGCGCGCGGTGCGCGGTGTTGGCCTGGAGCCCGTTCAGCACGGACGGGCCCACGGACCGCAGACCGGGCCGCTTCCCGCCGTTGCGCTCCCGGCCCCTCGCCCGGCCCCTCCAGGGCCCCCTCGTCCCGGACCCGGGCGCCACCGTGCCGTGCGGCGGCACCAGCTGGGCCTTCCGCTCGCCCTTCGAGGAGTCGACCTTGTGCGGCAGCGTGAAGGCGAGAACCGTCCCGCCGATGAAGATCACGCACGCGCCGTACAGCGGCCAGCCGGGCCCGAGGATCTGCAGCCCCGCCCCGACCGGGGCGGCGATTCCGGTCGCCAGCAGCCCGGCGAGCGTGACCCGGGAGTTCGCCTTCACCAGGGAGAAACGCGGCGGCAGCAGACGCGGCACGACCGCACTGCGCACCACCCCGTACGCCTTCGAGCAGACCAGGACGCCCAGCGCGGCCGGATACAGCTCCAGGCCGCCGGTGGCGACCGCGCCCGACATGGTGAGCGCGAGCACCGCGCGGGCCAGCATCGCAGCGGCCATCGCGGCGCGCCGGCCGTGCGGCAGCCGGTCCAGGAGCGGGCCGATCACGGGGGCGAGGAGCGTGAAGGGCGCCATGGTGATCGCGAGGTAGAGGGCGACACGGCCGCGGGCCTCGTCCGTCGGCACGGAGAAGAACACCGTCGAGGCGAGCGCGACCGTGATCATCACGTCGCCCGCGCCGTTCACGGCATGCAGTTCGATCAGTTTGCCGAGCCCGGACTCCCCGGCGCCATGGGCGTGCGTCGCCTTCCGGATGCCCCTCGCGGTACCGGTGAACGGCAGGTGGAGAGCATGGCCGATCGCCCGGCCCGTCCTGCGGAGCGGGCCGGGCCCCTCGTGCGACCTGGCGGAAGTCACCTCGTCATAGTGCCCCAGCAGAGGTGGCGGCGAACCGGCATCGGCGCGGGGCGCGGTGCACTCCGCCCTGTCGGGCCAGCGATCCGGCCCGGCCCGGGGCCGGGGCCGTCCGTGAGTGGCCGGGGGAGGTTTTCCCAGCGGATTCGTGAGGGATTCGCAGGGGATTCGCCGAGCACACGACACCGGATACGGCCTTGTTTGGGACGGGCAGGTGGGCGGGGGGCGGCGGAGAGGGTAGCGTGCCTAGCGCGCCACCGGCGGTTGTTCTCGGCCGCGCGCCTCTCGGCGATCCCGCAGAATGGGTTGCAGAAGGTGCGCCCGAGGCAGGCAGCAACGGGTGTGGACGTCGACGCGGCCCCCAGGTCCGCTCCGCCCGCATCCGTCATGGCCGAAATCGATGGATGTGCTGGCGCGCTCGTGAGACTGGCGTAGGAGAGAAGCGAGACCTGTGAGTGCTGCGACGACGCGAAGCCGTACGGCCCGTACCCCTGTTCCCGACCGTCTGTGCGCCGAGGCGGTAGACCTTGCCCGCGCGGCGGCCGAGGAGGCAGCCGCGCCAGGGGTCGTCGGTGAGCATGTGGGCGTGGTCTCCGAGGGGGACCGGGTCGTCACGCACTTCTTCGAGTGCGAGGAGCCCGGCTACCGGGGCTGGCGCTGGGCGGTGACCGTCGCGCGGGCCTCCCGCGCGAAGTACGTCACCCTCGACGAAACGGTGCTGCTGCCCGGCAGCGACGCGCTGCTCGCCCCGGAGTGGGTGCCCTGGAGCGAGCGGCTGCGCCCCGGCGACATGGGGCCGGGCGATCTGCTGCCCACCGAGGCGGACGACATCCGCCTGGAGCCCGGCTACACCGGCGAGGACGAGCCGCCGCCGAACTCCGCGGTCTCCGAGGTGTCGCAGGAGATGGCCGACCTCGTCGACGCGGAGGACGCGGAGCTGACGACCCGCCCCGCGACGACGAGCCGGGGCTCGATCGCGGCGGTCGCGGACGAGCTCGGCATGCGGCGGGCGCGGGTGCTGTCCCGGTACGGGCTGCACGCGGCGGCCGACCGGTGGGACGAGGCGTTCGGCGCGAAGACGCCGATGGCGCAGGCGGCCCCGGCCTCGTGCGTCACCTGTGCGTTCCTGGTGCCGCTGGCGGGTTCGCTCAGGCAGGCGTTCGGGGTGTGCGCGAACGAGTTCGGTCCGGCGGACGGGCGGGTCGTGTCGCTGTCGTACGGGTGCGGTGGGCATTCGGAGGCGGCGGTGATGCCGAAGCCGCCGAAGCCGGCGCCGCACGCGCTGGACACGATGCAGGTGGACGAGTATCCGTTGCGGCCGGCCCGGGACTCCGGCTCGGTCCCGGCGGAGGCGGACGCGCCGACGGAGGACCTCGGCCACTCGTAGGCGGTGGCCGGGGCGGTGTGGCTTCCCTCGGGTGCGGGTTGCGGGTTGCTCCGGCGGGCCGGTTCCGTCCTCAAGCGCCGGACGGGCTTGAGCGGGATGCCGGGCGCCCCCGGCGCACCGCTTTGCCCTCAATCGCCGGGCGGGCTTGTTCTTGCCGCCCGTCCGGGGAACTCTCCGTCGGCCCGGGGATTTTCCCGCCCCTCGGAGACTTTCCGCGCGTTCGGGTTATTTGCCGCTCGCCCGGCAACCCCGGCCCGTCCGGTGATCGAGGACGGAACCCTGGCCGTGGTGGGCGGCGCGGCAGACTCCGGCCGGGGGCGGAGCCCAAGGGCCCGAACCGGCCGATGCGCTGTTCCGCGGTGCCCGTCCGGCGCGAGGACCCGGTACCTTCGGGCGCACACTTGGCGGCATGGGCAGTGCGTAACCGGAAAGAGCGGAGTCAGAGCGTGAGCATGAATGCGACCGAGGGGGCCGACCCGTTCGGGACCGCGCGGCTGCGGCGCGGTGTGCTCGACGCCTGGGGCGCCGGCCCCGCCAGGTTCCGCGAGGACGCCAACGCCGAGGAGGACCTCGCGCTCGGCGGCTACCGCGACCGCCTCGTCGTCGAGCTGGCCCAGAACGCCGCCGACGCCGCCGCCCGCGCACAGGTCCCCGGCCGGCTCCGCCTCACCCTGCACCCGGCAACCCCGGACACCCCCGCGGTCCTCGCCGCCGCCAACACCGGCGCGCCCCTCGACGCCACCGGCGTGGAGTCGCTCTCCACGCTGCGCGCCTCCGCCAAGCGCGAGGGCCACGAAGGCGCCGTCGGCAGGTTCGGCGTCGGGTTCGCCGCCGTGCTCGCGGTGAGCGACGAGCCCGCCGTCGTCGGCCGGCACGGCGGTGTCCGCTGGTCCCTCGCCGAGGCCCGGGACCTCGCCGCGCGGGCGGCCGTCGCCAGCCCCGGCCTCGGCGACGAACTGCGCCGCCGCGACGGGCACGTACCGCTGCTCCGCCTCCCGCTGCCCGCCGAGGGCACCGCACCCGACGGGTACGACACCGTCGTGGTCCTCCCGCTGCGCGACGGCGGCGCCGAGGACCTCGTGCTCCGGCTGCTCGACGCGGTCGACGACGCCCTGCTGCTCACCCTGCGCGGCCTCGACGAGATCGTGATCGAGACCCCGGACACCGTACGGACGCTGCGCCGCTCCGAGCACGGCCCGTACACCCATGTCAAGGACTCCGCGCACGGCACCAACCGCTGGCGCACCGTCACCCACCACGGCCCCGTCGAGCCCGCCCTCCTCGCCGACCGCCCCCGCGAGGAACGGCTGCGCCCGCACTGGTCGGTCACCTGGGCGGTCCCGGTCGACACGGAGGGCGCCCCGGTGCGCCCCCGCACCCTCCCCGTCGTCCACGCGCCGACCCCCACCGACGAACCCCTCGGCATCCCCGCGCTGCTCATCGCCTCGCTGCCGCTCGACACCGCCCGCCGCCACTTCGCGCCGGGACCGCTCACCGACTTCCTGGTGCAGCGCGCCGCCGACGCGTACGCCGAACTGCTCGCCGGCTGGCAGCCGGTGTCCGTCGACACCATCGACCTCGTACCGGGACCGCTCGGCAAGGGCGAACTGGACGGTGCGCTGCGCGGCGCGATCCTGGAGCGGCTGCCGCGCATCGCGTTCCTGGCGCCCGCCGCCCCGCGCGACCCCACCGCCGGGACGGACCGGTGGGACACCTGGGACGCGGCGGAGGACGGCCTCCCCGGGGCTGCCACCACCGCGCTGCGGCCCATCGAGGCCGAGGTGCTGGAAGGCGTCGGCGCCGAGACCGTACGGGTGCTCGCCGAGGTCCTGCCGTGTCTGCTGCCCGCCGGACTGGAACGCCGCAGCGAGCTGCGCACGCTCCAGGTCGCCCGCGTCCCGCTGACCGAGGCGATCGACCGGCTCGCCGGTCTGGAACGCGACCCCGGCTGGTGGCGGCGGCTGTACGACAGCCTGTCCGGCATCGACCCGGACCGCCTCTCCGGCCTGCCCGTACCGCTGGCCGGAACGCCGGAGACCGCGGACCCCGGGACCCCGGCCGTGCCCCGCACCACCATCGGACCCCGCCAGGTCCTCCTCCCGCTCCCCGATGCGCTCGCCGGACCGGTGCTGGAGCGCCTCGCCCGGCTCGGGCTGAAGGTCGCCCATCCGGACGCCGCCCATCCGCTGCTGGAGAAGCTGGGCGCCCTGCCCGCCACCCCGCGCGCCGTGCTGAAGACCCCGCAGGTGCGGGCCGCTGTTGCCGGTTCGCTGGACGCGGGCGAGATCTGGGACGAGGACGCCCTGGACGGCGACGAGCTCGCCGAGACCGTCCTCACCCTCGTCCGGGACGCCGAGCTGGCACCCGGCGACGAGCCCTGGCTCGGTGCGCTCGCCCTCCCCGACGAGGACGGCGAACCGGCCCCCGCCGGGGAACTCGTGCTGCCCGCGAGCCCGTTCGCGGCCGTCATGCGGGAGGGCGAACTGGCCCTCTGCGACCAGGAACTGGCCGACCGCTGGGGCGAGCAGCCGCTCACCGCCTGCGGGGTGCTGGCCACCTTCGCCCTCGTACGGACCACCGATGTCGTGCTGGACCCTGACGAACTGGAGCCGCGCGAGGGCGACTTCGCCGAGCCCGACGACGCCGGTCTGCTGGACGCCGTGGACGTGTGGTGCGAGGACATCCTCGACCAGCTGCCCGACACTTCTGTACCGCCGGTCGCCACCGAGATCGTCGCCGTCCGTGACCTGGACCTGGTCGACGACGAGGCCTGGCCGCAGGCGCTCGCCATGCTCGCCCGGCCGCCGCTGCGCGACGCGCTGACCCAGCCGGTGCGGGTGCTGCTGCCGGACGGCACCACGCAGTCCGTCCGCCCCTACACGGCCTGGTGGCTGCGCGACCACCCGGTGCTCGACGGCCGCCGCCCCGCCGGACTGCGGGCCGCGGGCGGCGACCCCCGGCTGGCCGGGCTGTACGACTCCGCCGACGCGACCGGGTTCGACGACGCGCAGGTGCTGCGCGCACTCGGCGTACGGACCTCCGTGGCCGCCCTGCTCGACGAGCCGGGCGGCGCCGCCGAACTCCTCGGCCGGCTCGCGGACGAGGACCGCCCGGTCGGCCCCGTACAGCTGCACTCCCTGTACACCGCCCTGGCAGACCTCGACCCGGAACAGGTCACGCTGCCGGACGAGCTGCGGGCCGTGGTCGACGGCGAGGCGCGGGTCGTCGACGCGGCGGACGCCGTGATCGCGGACGCCCCCGATCTGCTGCCGCTCACCGACGGGCTCCCGCTGCTCCCGGTCGCCCCGACGCGCGCGGCCGAACTGGCCGAGCTGTTCCAGGTGCGCCGGCTCGGCGAGAGCGTCGAGGCGGAGGTGTCGACCGAGGGCGAGGAGCACCAAGTGCCGGACGCGGTACGGGTCCTGCTCGGCGCCGGCACCCCGGACGTGTACGTCGAGCACGGCGAACTGCGCGCGGGCGGCGTCGAACTGGACTGGCGCCGCACCCCCGACGGCATGGTGCACGCCGCCACGCTGGAGGGCGTCGCGGCGGGCCTGGCCTGGGCGGCGGGGCAGTGGCCGCGCCGCTTCGAGGTCGCGGCGCTGCTGGAGGACCCCTCCCGTACGGAGGAGCTGGCCCGGGACCGCTGGTTCGACTGACGGGTCACGGGCGCCCGGGTACGCCTGCGGAGGGATCTTCGCAAGAATTTCATCTCCGTGTACAACCCTTCACATGCGTTGCGGGTCTGGTTTGACGAGTCAGCAGACTCACAGTCCGAACCAGCCCCGCCCGTGGCGCATCACGTGCCCGCGGGGCCTTTCTCCACTGGGGAAACACATGCGTATTCGTGCCACCGTGGCCGCCGTTTCCGGCGCCCTGGCCCTGTCTGCTCTGGCTGTCCCGGCCGCCCTCGCGGGCGACCACTCCGTTCCGAACCTGAACAAGCCGACGTCGGGTGCCGAGGTCTTCGGCACCGCCGCCGCCCGGGGGGTCTCGAAGGCCGCCGCGGCCACCGCCGCCGACGCGTCGGAACCCGTCATCTCCAAGGTCGTCGTCAACGGCGGCAAGGACGTCGTCCTGGGCACCACCGCCAAGAAGACGATCTCCATCTCCGTCACCGCCTCGCACGCCTCCGGCGTCGTCGACGCCTACGCCGACCTGTGGCACGGCACCAACCCGGACTCGCCGGACACCATCGACGGCGCGATCCTGCCGAACGAGGACGTGTCGACGTGCACCAAGGTCAACGCGACGACCTCGACCTGCAAGCTGACGTTCACGATCGACCCGCGCTACGACCTGTACAAGAACGCCCTGGCCGGCACCTGGCACGTCTCCGCGGGCGCGCTCGCCGGTAACCAGATGGACATCGCCTACACCGACTTCTACAGCACCGCCCGGGTGCAGCGGCTGTCGAAGCTGACGGTCAACGCCGCTCCGGAGCCGGTCAAGAAGGGCGGGACCATCACGGTCACCGGGAAGCTCTCGCGGGCGAACTGGGAGGACCACGCGTACCACGGTTACGCGACGCAGCCGGTGAAGCTCCAGTTCCGTAAGAAGACGAGCTCGACGTACACCACGGTGAAGACGATCAAGACGAGCAGCGTCGGGAACCTGAAGACCACGGTCAAGGCCTCGGTCGACGGCTACTGGCGCTACAGCTTCGCGGGTACGTCCACCACCCCGGCCGTCACCACCGCCGGTGACTTCGTCGACGTGAAGTAGTCCCGTTTCGGCCGCATCCGGCCACCTGTGGTCACCCGTGAGCAGCGGGATCCCTCCGCGAGGGGTCCCGCTGCTCACGCATCCCGCCCCGTGCATCCCATCCGGCCCCCAAGGCCTTTCTCCACGGAGAAACCCATGCGCATACGTGCCACTGTCGCCGCAGCCTCCGGCGCCCTGGTCCTGTCCGCCCTCGCCGTCCCCGCGGCGCACGCGGCATCGGCCGACCCCGTCATCTCCAAGGTCACCATCAATGGCGGCAAGAGCACCGTCCTGGGAGTGACGGCGCCGAGGACCATCACCGTCTCGGTCACCGCCTCGCACGCCTCCGGCATCGAATCCGGCTGGCTGATCCTGTGGCACGGCAAGGACCAGGACGAGGGCATGGACGGTGCCCTGCTGCCGAACGAGGACGAGGCGACGTGCAAGGCCGCGAGCGCGACCACCAGCACCTGCTCCCTCACCATCACCGTCGACCCCAGGGTCGACCTGCCGAAGAACGCGCTCGCGGGTTCCTGGCACGTCCTCGCGGGCGCCGAGGCCAAGGACGGCTCCAGCTACTACTCCGACTTCGCCGCCACCACGAACGTCCAGCGCTACTCGAAGCTGACCGTCAATGCCTCGCCGGAGCCGGTGAAGAAGGGCAAGACGATCACGGTGACGGGGAAGCTGTCGCGGGCGAACTGGGAGGACCACGCGTACCACGGTTACGCGACGCAGCCGGTGAAGCTCCAGTTCCGTAAGAAGACGAGCTCGACGTACACCACGGTGAAGACGATCAGGACGAACAGCGTCGGGAACCTGAAGACCACGGTCAAGGCCTCGGTCGACGGTTACTGGCGTTACAGCTTCGCGGGTACGTCCACCACCCCGGCCGTCACCACCGCCGGTGACTTCGTCGACGTGAAGTGACGACGCGAGGCAGCGACGTGCCGTGACGTAGGGGGCGGGGGACCGCCCCCTACGCCGGGAAGCGTCGGCTGACCAGCCGCCAGGCGTACTCCAGGCCGGCCGACGCCACCGCCGCGATGCCCACGGCGGCCCACGGCATCGTCGTCCCGACCAGCTTCAGCGCGAAGAAGTCCTGGAGCCACGGCACCACCAGCACGACCAGGAACGCCAGCCCCATCGTCAGCACCAGGCCGATCCGCCACCAGGTGTACGGGCGGGCGATGATCGCCAGCACCCACATCGAGACCAGGAAGAGCGTGAGCGTGGCCGCGCTGGTCTCCGCTTCGAGGGCGCCCGCACCGGTGTAGTGGTGCCGGGCGATCAGATACGTCACGAAGGTGGCGACGGCGGCGATGACGCCCGAGGGGATCGCGTACCGCATGACCCGGCGCACGAAGTGCGGATGCGCCCGTTCCTTGTTGGGGGCGAGGGCCAGGAAGAACGCCGGGACGCCGATCGTCAGCGTCGACAGCAGGGTCAGATGGCGCGGCAGGAACGGGTAGTCGACCTGGAAGCAGACCACCAGGACCGCCAGCAGCACCGAGTAGACGGTCTTGGTCAGGAACAGGGTGGCGACCCGGGTGATGTTGCCGATCACCCGGCGGCCCTCGGCGACGACGGACGGCAGCGTCGCGAAGCTGTTGTTCAGCAGCACGATCTGGGCGACGGCCCGGGTCGCCTCGGAGCCCGAGCCCATGGAGACGCCGATGTCGGCGTCCTTCAGCGCCAGAACGTCGTTGACGCCGTCACCGGTCATGGCGACGGTGTGACCGCGGGACTGGAGGGCGGCGACCATGTCCCGCTTCTGCTGCGGGGTGACCCGGCCGAAGACCGCGTTCTCCTCCATGGCCGTGGCCATGTTGTCCGGGTCGGTGGGCATCCGGCGCGCGTCCAGGGTGTGCTCGGCACCCGGCAGCCCCAGCTTTCCGGCGACCGCTCCGACGGAGACCGCGTTGTCGCCGGAGATGACCTTCGTGGCGACCTGCTGGTCGGCGAAGTACGCCAGGGTCTCCCCGGCGTCGGGCCGCAGCCGCTGCTCCAGGACGACCAGGGCGCTCGGCACGGCCCCGGCCGCGATGTCCGTCCCGTCGAGCGCACCCTCGGCGCGGGCCAGCAGCAGCACCCGCAGGCCCTGCTCATTGAGCTGCTCGATCTCGGCGAGCGCCGGATCCTGCTCGGGCAGCAGCACATCGGGGGCGCCGAGCAGCCAGGACGACTCCCGGCCGCCACCCTCGTCGAACGCGGCGCCGCTGTACTTGCGGGCCGAGGAGAACGGCAGCGTCTGGGTGCACCGCCACTGCTCGCCGTCCGGGTAGGCGTCCACGATGGCCTGGAGGCTGGCGTTGGGGCGGGGGTCGGACGAGCCGAGGGCGCCCAGCACACTGCGTATGTACGTGTCGTCCGCACCGCCCAGCGTCCGCACCTCGGTGACGTCCATGCCACCCTCGGTGAGGGTGCCGGTCTTGTCCAGGCAGACGACGTCGACCCGGGCCAGGCCCTCGATGGCGGGGAGCTCCTGTACCAGGCACTGCTTGCGGCCGAGCCGTATGACGCCGATCGCGAAGGCGACCGAGGTGAGCAGCACCAGGCCCTCGGGGATCATCGGGACGATGCCGCCGACGGTCCGGGCGACCGACCTCTTGAAGTCGTTGTTGTTGACGAAAAGCTGGCTGATGATCAGGCCGATCGCGGTCGGCACCATCATCCAGGTGACGTACTTGAGGATCGTGGAGATGCCGGTGCGCAGCTCGGACTGGACGAGGGTGAAGCGGGACGCCTCCTCGGCGAGCTGGGCGGCGTAGGCCTCGCGGCCGACCTTGGTGGCGGTGAAGGCGCCGCCGCCGGCGACGACGAAGCTGCCGGACATCACCGGGTCGCCGGGGTGTTTCAGCACCGGGTCGGCCTCGCCGGTGAGCAGCGACTCGTCGATCTCCAGGCCGTCGGCCTCGGCGACCGTGCCGTCCACGACGGCCTTGTCGCCGGGGCCCAGCTCGACGAGGTCGCCGAGGACGATCTCGGAGGTGGAGATCTCGGCCGAGACCCCGTCCCGCCGGACCGTGGGTTTCGCCTCGCCGATGACCGCGAGGCTGTCCAGGGTCTTCTTGGCCCGCCATTCCTGGATGATGCCGATGCCGGTGTTGGCGATGATCACAAAGCCGAAGAGGCTGTCCTGGACCGGCGCGACGAACAGCATGATCAGCCAGAGCACGCCGATGATCAGGTTGAACCGGGTGAAGACGTTGGCGCGGACGATCTCGCGCAGCGAGCGGGACGAGCGGACGGGTACGTCGTTGACCTCGCCGCGGGCGATTCGCTCGGCCACCTCGGCCGCGGTCAGCCCGCGTGGGTCCACGGCCGGGGCGGGCAGTCTCACCGGGTGGACCGGGTCGAGCTCGGCCCCGGCGTCGATCATGGCCGAACCGGGGTGGCCGGTGGAGCCGGTTGCTTCGGGAGTCTGCTCACCGAAGGAATGGGGTGCCCGCTGCGTCATGGTTTCGACGGTACGGGGCGATGTTCCGGTTCACCCACTGAGGGGCCCGAAGATCAGACCGGGGGAGGAGGGGAATGGTCCTGTGGTGGTACGGGGCCGGTGCCGGACCCTCAGAGCCTGTCGGTGGACGCGGAGGTGTCGGTGGAAGCAGCGGCCGCGGCGGCCGCCCGCTTGATCGCGGCGTCACGTCCCCGCACGTACCAGATGCCGATCAGGCCGAGCCCCGCACCGGCCAGACAGGTCCACACCCACCACAGGTGCCCGTGGTCGTCGAACCAGCCGTAGAACGGGAGCTGGACCAGGAAGAGGACGAACCAGAGGATCGTGCCGCCGGTGATGGTGGCGACGACGGGCCCCTCCAGGGGCTCGGGTGCCTCGTGCTTCGGTGTCCACTTCGCCATGACCTCAGTGTATGGGGCCCCTTCACTGCCCCGTGAGGACGGCGGCGCCGAAGCCTCCGCAGCCCGGGCGGCCCAAGGGTCTACGCGCGGAGATAGCGATCTTCGCCTTATGTATTCATACTGAATCTGCTTACGGCTGACTCGAATTATTCGTGTAAAAGTCCAAAGCTGACCACTTTCATTCCCCCTCTACGTACGACTGAGGTCATACATGTCCCCCTCGGCCACCGCTCCGGTCGACGCCAAGCAGCCCCCGGCTCCCCAGCCGCAAGGCGGCCTGGATCGCTTCTTCAAGATTTCCGAGCGGGGGTCGTCGGTTGCGCGCGAGATCCGCGGCGGATTCGCCACGTTCTTCGCGATGGCGTACATCATCGTGCTGAACCCGATCATTCTCGGCAGTGCGAAGGACATGTACGGCCATCAGCTCGACGGTGGCCAGCTGGTCACCGCCACCGTGCTGACCGCCGCGTTCTCCACGCTCCTGATGGGCGTCATCGGCAATGTGCCGATCGCGCTGGCGGCCGGCCTCGGCGTCAACACCGTCGTCGCTCTCCAGCTCGCCCCCCGGATGAGCTGGCCGGACGCGATGGGCATGGTCGTCCTCGCGGGCATCGTGGTGATGCTGCTGGTCGCGACGGGTCTGCGGGAACGCGTGATGCACGCCGTGCCGACCTCGCTCCGCAAGGGCATCGCGATCGGTATCGGCCTCTTCATCCTGCTGATCGGCCTGGTCGACTCGGGCTTCGTCTCCCGGGTCCCGGACATCGCGCACACCACCGTGCCGCTCCAGCTCGGCGGCGACGGCCACCTGAACGGCTGGCCGGTCCTGGTCTTCATCCTCGGCGCGCTGCTCACCCTCGCGCTGATCGTCCGCAAGGTGCCGGGCGCGATCCTGATCTCCATCGTCGCGATGACGGTCCTCGCGATGATCATCGATGCGATCGCCGATCTGCCGGGCCAGGCATGGGGTCTGACCGTCCCGCAGTGGCCGGGCAATCCGGTCGCCACCCCGGACTTCGGGCTGATCGGCGAGGTCAGTCTGTTCGGCGGCTTCGACAAGGTCGGTGTGCTCACCGGCATCCTCTTCGTCTTCACCGTGCTGCTGTCCTGCTTCTTCGACGCGATGGGCACCATCCTCGGGGTCGGCGACGAGGCGAAGCTGACGGACAAGGACGGCAACTTCCCCGGCATCAACAAGGTGCTGTTCGTGGACGGCATCGCCGTCGCCGCGGGCGGTGCGAGCTCCGCCTCCGCGGGCACCTGCTTCGTGGAGTCCACGGCGGGCGTCGGCGAGGGCGCCCGCACCGGCTTCGCGAGCATCGTGACGGGCCTGCTGTTCACAGTGGCGCTGTTCCTGACGCCACTGGCGACCATGGTGCCCTCGCAGGCGGCCACCCCCGCGCTGCTGGCGGTGGGCTTCCTGATCATCTCGGGCTCGGTGCGGGACATCGACTGGAGCGACTACACGCTCGCCATCCCGGCCTTCCTGGCCATGGTGATGATGCCGTTCACGTACTCGATCACCAACGGCATCGGCATCGGCTTCATCGCCTTCTCCGTGCTGCGGGTGGCGGCCGGACGCTGGCGCGAGGTGCCGGTGCCCATGTACGTGGTGTCGGCCGTCTTCGTCTTCTACTACGCGATGCCGGCCCTCGGCCTCACGTGACCTCTTCGGCCCTGATCCCCGCGGTCCCCTCGGGGCCGTAGAACCTCTCCGTCTCGTCGACGGCCGCCTTGAAGCGCTCGTCGAAGTCATCGCGAATGAGCGTCCGGACGACATAGTCCTGGACGCTCATTCCGCGTTTGGCGGCATGCTGCCGGAGCCGGTCGAGCAGCTCACCGTCTATCCGCAGGCTGAGCACAGTCGATCCCATGGCAAGCAGGGTTACGGCCCAGCGGGTCGTTTCGCGTCACTTTACGGATCTGACTCACTCGTTCGGGTGACCGATTGGGTGAAGTGCCTCTCGCGCGTGTAACACGAATGGTCTTTAGGGTAGGTAATGAGTTACGCTAATAAACATGCCTGACCTGATCCACGACGGCGACAGTGCGGCCGCCGTGAGCTCCCTTCGCTCCGCCGTGATGCTGCTCAGCCGGCGCCTCAAGCACCAGCGCGTCGACGAGTCACTGAGCCCCACCGAGATGTCGGTGCTCGGCACGCTCGCCCGGTGCGGCTCGGCCACACCGGGCGAGCTGGCCCGCAAGGAGCATGTGCAGCCTCCGTCGATGACTCGCATCGTCGCGCTGCTCGAAGCGAAGGGGCTGGTCAGACTGGAACCGCACCCCGATGACCGTCGCCAGAAGGTGGTCAGCCAGACCGAGCAGGCGGAAGCCATGCTCGAAGAGAGCCGCTCCAAGCGGAACGCCTGGCTGACCGCCCTCGCCGAGGGCCTGGACGAGGACGAGTGGGAGACGCTCCGCAAGGCGGCGCCCGTGCTGGAGAAGCTCGCCCACCTGTAGCGGAGCGGGCCGCGCCGGACCACAGCCGGCGCACCGCCCGTACCGCCGCACCCTGTCAGTCAGCGAAACGTATACGCCCGAGGAGGCGAACCCTTTTGAGTACGGGATCCGGAGCAGACTCCGCCCCCGCACCGACTTCCACCCACGAGAGCAAGCCCGGCGGGACCTTCTCGTCGCTGAAGATCCGTAACTACCGCCTGTTCGCCACGGGCGCCGTGATCTCCAACACCGGTACCTGGATGTCCCGCATCACGCAGGACTGGCTCGTACTGAGCCTCACCGGGTCCGCCACCGCCGTCGGCATCACCACGGCCCTCCAGTTCCTCCCCATGCTTCTGTTCGGCCTCTACGGCGGCGTCATCGCGGACCGCCTCCCGAAGCGGAAGCTGCTTCTCGTCAGCCAGGCGGCGCTCGGCCTGTGCGGGATCGCCCTCGCGGTGCTCACGCTCTCCGGTGTGGTCCAGGTGTGGCACGTCTACCTCATCGCCTTCCTGCTCGGCATGGTGACGGTGGTCGACAACCCGGCCCGCCAGTCGTTCGTGTCCGAGATGGTCGGACCCGCGCAGCTGCGCAACGCGGTCAGTCTCAACTCGGCGAACTTCCAGTCCGCCCGGCTCATCGGCCCGGCGGTCGCGGGTGTCCTGATCACCACGGTCGGCAGCGGCTGGGCCTTCATGTTCAACGGCCTGTCCTTCGCCGCCCCGCTCATCGGCCTGCTGATGATGCGTACCGGCGAGCTGCACAAGACCACCGTCGTACCCCGCGCCAAGGGCCAGCTGCGGGAGGGCCTGCGCTACGTCTCCGGCCATCCCGAGCTGATCTGGCCGATCGTCCTGGTCGGCTTCGTCGGCACCTTCGGGTTCAACTTCCCGATCTGGCTCACGGCCTTCGCGGACGAGATCTTCCACGGCGGCGCCGGGATGTACTCGTTCTTCAACATCCTCATGGCGGCCGGATCCCTGGCCGGTGCCCTGCTCGCCGCCCGCCGCCGCTCCTCCCGGCTGCGGATGCTGGTGGCCGCGGGCACGGCGTTCGGTCTGCTGGAGATCATCGCGTCCCTGTCGCCGTCCGTCTGGCTCTTCGCGATCCTGCTTGTCCCGATCGGCATGATCGGCCTGACGACCAACATCAGCGCGAACACGAGCGTCCAGATGGCCGCCGACCCGGCCATGCGCGGCCGGGTCATGAGTCTGTACATGATGGTCTTCGCCGGTGGTACGCCGGTGGGCGCCCCGATCGTCGGCTGGATCAGCGACGCCTACGGGGTCCGTACGGGCATGGCCGTCGGCGGCGCGTTCTCGCTGGTGGCCGCGCTCGGTGTCGGCCTGATGCTGGCCCGCGTCGGCGGCCTGCGCCTCCGCGTCGACCTGCGGCCCGGCCGCCCGCACGTCCGGTTCGTCCCGCGGGAGCAGCTGGCCGCGGCGGCGTGAGCGCTGCCTCGCGAAGCACATGGCGCGGCCCCCGACCGGTGAGTACCGGTCGGAGGCCGCCGTGTGTCGGGAAGCGTCAGTCGCGGGGGAAGTCGCCGGTCTCCAGGGCGAGGCCCACCACGGTCGAGGTGAGGTCGACCGGGGTGCCGAAGTCGAGGCTCAGCACGCTGCGGTACTCGTCCTCCTTCGGGAGCGTGTGGAGGTGCCAGGTACCGGTGTACGGGTCGACGACGAGGTACACGGGCACACCGGCGGTGGCGTAGGTGGCCTTCTTCGATCCGTAGTCGTTGGCAGCGGTGCTCTTCGAGACCACCTCCGCCACGAACTCGATGTCCTGGTAGTGGCATCGGCCGTTCGCGTCCTCGGTGGCACCTTCGGTCAGTGCCACGACATCGGAGGCGAAACCGTTGAGCAGCCCGGGGAAGTCGATGCGTACATCGGACAGCAGGCGCTCCCGGGGGTACCTTGCGCGCAACTGCTCGATGATGTCGAGAATGATCCGCCAGTCTGTGCGCCGCTGCGGCGACATGTAGATGATCCCCTCGACGATCTCGACCTTGAATCCCTCGGGGGTGGGCTCAAGCCACTCGAACATCATGTCCAGAGTGCGCTCGTCGCTGCTGTCGGCCATCTCGATCCTGTCGGTCTCTACGACGGTCATCGTGGCGCTCCTCCCCGCTGCCGCGCGGGCGCGGGCAGCCGCGTAGTACAACGATACGTACGGAGGCCGGGACACGCCGGTACGGTGCGACACTCGGCCCATGAGCCGTCTCAGACTCTTCGTTGCCGTGCTGCCGCCCGCCCCCGCCGCCGAGGAACTGCGCCGTGCCGTCGCCCCGCTGCACGCGCTGCCCGAGGCCGGGCACCTTCGCTGGACCGGTGTGCCCGACTGGCACTTCACGCTGGCCTTTCTCGGGCCCGTGGACGAGCAACTGCTGCCCGAGCTGGAGGAGCGCCTCGCCCGGGCCGCCCACCGCACCGACCCCTTCCCGCTCCGCATCCACGGCGCCGGCCGGTTCGGCGGGCGGGCGCTCTGGGTGGGGGCCGCGGGCGCGCTCGACACGCTGCGGCTGCTCGCCGAGCGCGCCGACGCCGCCGCCCGCCGCACCGGCATCCCGATGGACGAGCACCGCCGCTACCACCCGCACCTCACCCTCGCCCGCAGCCGTCGCGCCGAGGTCGATCTGCGCCCCTGCGTCGAGGCGCTCGCGGGCTTCGAGGGCACCGGCTGGGAGGTCGGCGAGATGGCCCTCGTACGCAGCGATCTGCCGGTCGCGGGGGTGCCGGGCGAGCGGCCCAGGTACGAGGTGGTCGCATCCTGGTCGCTGGGGCACTGAGACCGGCGGTTAGGCTCGGAGGGTGGATCCGAAGACCAGAAACCGCATCATGGCGGCCGTGCTCGTGCTGATGTTCGTCGTCGTCGCCGTGGCGGCCGCCGTCGGGGCGTGACGCGGCAGGGGCCGGCGGGCGTCGTCCGGCGGCAGGACGGGGACCTGGCGCACCCCCTTCTCAGACGGCGAGCGCCCGCGCGGTCTCCTCGGCGAACGCCTCCGGGTTGTCCAGCATGATGTTGTGCCCGCACTCCGGGACCGCCACGACCCGCACCCCGTGCTCGACCAGCACCTCCTCGCCGGGCAGCGGCCCGTCGTCCAGCGGCCGCAGGAAGGTGCGCGGGATCTTCAGGTCGAGCAGCAGTTCACGCATGGTCGGCGTCGTCCCGGCGGCGAGGTGCACCGCGCTGCGGTGCAGTGCCTCGTGGCCCGCCAGGCGCATGGTCGCCCACCAGTGCGGCCCCACCCGCTCGCGCACCTCGGGCCGGCCGTGCGCCAGGAACTCCTCCTCCGAGTACGCCGCGATACCGCTGCTGCCCGGCCGGGCGGGGCCGGGGGCGACCGGGTCCAGATTGGCGTCGACCAGCACCAGCCGGGCCACCAGGTGCGGATGGCGTGCCGCGAGCACGATGGCGACCGCGCCGCCCATGCTGTGCGCGATCACGTCGGCGCCGTACACGTCGGCCGCCTCGAGCGCCGCCGCCACCGCGTCGGCGTGCTCCTCCAGCGTGTAGCCGAAATCGGTGGGGCGGTCGCTGATGCCGAAGCCCAGCAGGTCCATGAGCAGCGTGCGGCTGCCGGCCAGCAGGGGATGGGCGGCGCTCGCGGTGAAGTACGGGCCGGACGAGGCCCCGAGCCCGTGCAGACAGACCCGGGTGCGGGTACTGCCGGGGCGGCCGGGAAGCTCCACCCACCTGATGCGCGCGCCGTCGGCGGTCACCCGGGCGTCATGCATGTCGTCCTCCTCGTCATCGCTGTTGCCATCGCCATCGCTGCCATTGAGCATCGGGAAGACTATACATAGATGCCGATGTATAAGATGCGTCGGAGAGGATACGCACATGCTGGAACTGGCCATCCTTGGATTTCTGTACGAGCAACCGCTGCACGGCTACGAGCTGAAGCGCCGGGTCGCCCACCTCACCGGGCACGTCCGCCCCATCGCGGACGGCACGCTGTACCCGGCGATCAAGCGCCTGGAGCGTGCCGGATGGCTGGAGCGCCGCACCGAACCCGGCAGCAGGGCCGCCCCCCGCCACACCCTCACCCTGACCGGCCCGGGGCGCGAGGAGCTGCGGCGACGCCTGCGGGAGGCCGGCGAGGTGGACATCAGCGACGAGAACCGCTGGTTCACCGTCCTCGCCTTCCTCCGCCATCTGCCGTCCCCGGCCGAGCAGGCGGAGGTGCTGCGCCGCAGGCTCGCGTTCCTGGAGGAGCCGAGCAGCTTCTTCTACGAGGGGGAGCGCCCGCTCGGCGCCGAGTCCTTCGACGACCCGTTCCGGCGCGGGCTGCTGAGGATCGCCCGCGCGACCAGCGAGGCAGAGCTGGACTGGCTGGCGGCGACCCTGGAGGAACTGGACGCGCCCTGAGCCGGGTACGGAAACGGGCCGCCGCCGCCCCGCCGGAGGCGAGGGCGGCAGCGGCCCCGGCTACTTCAGATACACGATGCCGTCGGTGGTGACCGTCGGCCGGCCCGAGGTGGCGACGACGACGATCTTGACGCTGTGCTTGGTACTGGACGACCAGCTCTTCGTCCACAGCGCGTCGCGGTACTTGGTGGTGCTGGACTTCAGATCCACCGTGGACACCTTCACCCCGTCCACATAGACGTACACCTGCCCGGACGTGGTCGCCCGGGAGGTCACCAGGGCGACCGAGCGGCCGGTGAACGTCCAGCTCAGCGCGGCACCCTTCGACGAGCTGGAGTACGACTTGCCGCCGAGGTAGCTCGACGAGGACCGCGACGTCCACGAACCGGACTTCGTCGCCGAGCTCTCCTGCACGATGACCGGCGTACCGGCGACCGAGGCGGTGGCCGTGTTGCCCGCCTGGTCGTACGCCTTCATGGACCAGGTGGTCGCCGCGCCGGACTTGGCGGTGTGCGAGGCGCTGGTGGTCGTCGGGCCGTAGGTCCTGGCCACCGGTGCGGTGAGCCGGACCTCCTTGAGCGAAGCGGCGTCGGTGGCCTTCCACTTCAGGGTGAGCGGGACGGCCGTGGTGTTGACCGTGCCGGTGCGCAGCGCCAGGTTCGGCTTGGTGGAGAACGCGGGCGCCGTCTGCTCGGCGACCACGGTGGCCGCCGCCGACGTGGTGACCTTGCCCGACTGGTGCGTGGCGCGGACCTGGATCGTGTGGGAGCCGATGGCGAGGGTGGCCGGCGCGGAGGTCGCGGTGCCCGCGGTGGTGGCCACGGACTTGCCGTCGACCAGCAGCTCGTACTTGGAGACGAACACGCTCGGGGTGCTCGCCGACCAGCCCACGGTGACCGCGGACCTGGTGTAGTACGTCGTGCCCGAGAGTCCGGCGCCGGTCACCGACTTGACGGCCAGCCCGGTGACGGGGCCCGCGGCGAGATCACGGATCGACTTCAGCTGCCCGTACAGCTTGGTGCCGGGGCACTGGGTGTTGAAGCCGTCGCGGTGCCCGGAGATCTGGCTGAAGGAGTACTTCGTACCGGCGGTGAACGCCTTGCCGAAGTAGTTGTTCCCGTTGGCGCCCGCGGTGAGCATGGTGCTGCCCGCCGGGTCGCCCTTGTACTGGCCGAGCTTCCACGCGGCGATCCGGGCCACCGACGTGGTCACCGCGCTGGGCGCGGCCGCGTCCGTGTACGTGCCGATGACCGCGATGCCGGCCGACTCCCGGTTGAAGCCGTAGGTGTGCGCGCCGAACACCGGCCGGTCCACACCGCCCTTACGGCCCTCGAAGACCGTCCCGCACTTGTCGACCAGGAAGTTGTAGCCGATGTCCTTCCAGTGCTCGCTCTGGACGTGGTACGCGTACAGGCTGCGCACCACCGCCGCGGAGTCTGCGCAGGAGTAGGTGTTGCTCCCCGCGGTGTGGTGGACGAAGACGGCCTTGACGCCGTCCAGGTACTCCGGCGCCTCCGGGCTGATCGACTCGTCGGCGCCCCAGCCGGCCCGCGAGACGATCGGCGGCTTCGGCACGGTCGACGGCGGCGCGGGCGGCAGGGTCTCGGCCGGGGAGGAGCTCGGCGACGCCGAGGGGCTCGGGCTCGCCGGGGGAGTGGGCTCCTGGGTGGCCGGGTCGGACGGGGTCGGTGACGCCGGATCGGTCGGTGTGGGCTCGGCGGGCGTCTCCGTGCCGTCGCCCGGCGCGGCCGGGTCGGACGGGACCGGGGCCGACGGATCGGTGGTGGCCGTCGGGTCCTCGGCGGGCAGGTCGGCCGCGAAGGCGGCCGGTTCCGCGGCGGGCGAGCTGCCCCGGCCCGGGTCCACGGTGTCCAGCCGCAGTCCCCCGGGCAGCTTCGCGGAGACCTTGCCGCCCGCGTTGATCCGTACCTCCACACCATTGGAGGGCCCCACCCAGCGGGGCTCGGTGCTTCCCCGTACGCCGGACCGGCCGGTCTCCGTACGCCCGTCCATGTCGGTTTCGAGCGGCACCCAGGACGTCCAGTTCCCGCTGGTGGCGGACTTGGTGCGGACCTCCACGGCCCCGGCGACCCTCGCCGCCGGGTCGGTCCAGGTGACGCCCAGCATGCTGAACGGTGCGGTGTCCCGCCTGCCGAGGACGGCGGACGTGCCGTCGTCGCCGACCTTCAGCGAGGTGGCGCGCACATCGGCCTTCGTCGGGCCGGACTTGGCGTCGGCGTCCACCGAGGAGTTGCCCGTCACCCCCTCGAAGACCAGGACACCGGCAACTGCCGATGTGGCCACCGCGGCCGTGATCCAGATTCTTCGCTTCGAGAAGGGCTGGTTCGGGATTCTGCGCTTCGATCTCAAGTCGTACCCCAAGGATCGTCTTCGACGTTCGTTCCATGACCCGCCGCGCAAGCGACGACACAGGTCACAGGTGACCAGTGGGGGGTACGAGTGCCGACGCGCGCATACAGCGGAGCCACAGCTTCCCATGCCTCTACGACAGCCCGGCACCGCCCCCCGCCGGGGCGTAGCCTGGCTGCTGTGACTTCCGTACCGCGCGTTCTGGCCGTATTCGACGAGCTGCTCCGCGACGCGACCCCCGACCGGCGTGGGGCGCTGTGGCAACTGAGCGAGCAAGGCCGCGAGTTGGATGCCAACCTGGTACGCCTGCCGCCCGGCGGCGAGGTCGGCGAGCACCAGGAGGACGTGCTGGACGTCCTCCTGGTCGTCGTCGCGGGCAACGGCCGGATCGAGGCGGAGGACGTATCGCTGGAGTTGACGCCCACCACCGTCGCCTGGCTGCCCCGGACCTCCCGCCGCGCCCTCGCCGCCGGCCCGGACGGCCTCATCTGCCTGACCGTCCACCGCCGCCGACCCGGCCTGACCATCAGGTCCGCGGCCGCCCCCGCCCTGTCGCACGAGGGCGGCGAGTCCCCCTGCATGCTGGACCGGGTCTGCCCGGGGTGCGGCCGGCTCTCGCCGGACCCGGAGCCGGTGTTCTGCAGCCGGTGCGGGGAGCGGTTCGCCGAAGCCTGAGCACGGGAGGCCGCGAGGGTGGCCGGGGGTTCGTGAAGGTGGCCGGGAGCGAACGTGAGGTGACCGAATCGCAAGTGCTGTGAGGCCGCTTCGCATATGACCGAGCGTCTAGTCTGTTGCCTCCATGTAGTCCACAGGGGGTCGCATGCACAGCGAGGGTACGGCCGGTCGCGATTCGGGCCATGGACAGGGCGAAGACTCCCCCCGTGGGGCCGACGGCGGCTGGGCGGGCGACTTCCTGCGGAGCGACTCCACCGAGCACGCGCAGTCGTGGCCGGAGCCGGCGTCGCAGCCGTCCCAGGCGCCGGACCGGGCGGCGGCCCCCGCGCCGCACCATGTGATCGACGGCCGTTACGAGTTGCTGCACAGCCTCGGGCGCGGTGGCATGGGCGAGGTCTGGGAGGCGTTGGACACCCGTCTGGACCGTCATGTCGCGGTGAAGGGCCTGCTGGGCCGGGACGCCGTCGGGGCGGCCACGCAGGAGCAGATGATGCAGCGGGCCCGCCGGGAGGCCGCGGCCATCGCCAAGATCAAGCACCCGAACGTGGTGGCGGTGCACGACCGGGTCGAGTCCGGCAACCAGGTCTGGATCGTGATGGACCTGCTCGACGCGCGTTCGCTGGCGGACCTGATGCGCGCGGAGCAGCGTCTGCCGGTGCGGCGGACGGCCGCGATCGGCCTCCAGGTGCTGGGCGGGTTGCGGGCGGTCCATGAGGCGCGGGTGGTCCACCGCGATGTGAAGCCCGCCAACATCCTTTTCGCCAAGGAGGACTTCGCGATCCTGGCGGACTTCGGGATCGCGACCTTCGACGGTGCCGTCCCGCTCACCAGGGCCGGCGAGCTCATCGGCACCTTCAAGTACCTGGCGCCCGAACTGCTCGCCCAGACCTCGCAGGAGAGCGCCGCGACACCCGCCTCCGACCTGTGGTCGCTGGGCGTCACGCTGTACGAGATGGTCGAGGGCAGGCACCCCTTCGACCGGCCGAACGAGTACGAGGTCCTGGTCGCCGCCTGCCAGTCCGACCCCCTGCCGATGGAACACGGCGGGGACCTGGCCGAGGTCGTGGTCCGGCTGATGCACAAGGACCCGCGCCGGCGTCTGAGCGCCCAGAGCGCGGAGGAGATGCTCCGGAAGATCCTCCGCGCTTCCTCCGCGAAACCGGACCCCGTACCCGTGCCCAAGCCCCCACCCGTACCCCCGCAGGCACCGCCCCAGCAGCCGGAGCCGCCGAAGAAGGGCGTCCCGGGATGGCAGAAACTCTCGGCGGCCGTGGTGTGCGGGGCTCTGCTGGCCGGACTCGGATGGTTCGCCGTGGACCGGATGCGGGGGGACGGCGAGGCGGAGACGGGCGCCCGGCCGGGGCAGGGTTCCCAGTCGGAGCCGTACATCAAGAGGCACCCGTTCCTGAAGGTGGGCGTCAAGGCCGATCAGCCCGGACTGAGCGAGAAGACCAAGGGCGGCAAGTACCGCGGGTACGAGATCGACGTGGCCTACGCCATCGCGCACGACATGGGCTACAGCCGCGACCGGGTCATTTTCGAACCCGTGAGCAGCGAGAACCGGAGCACGATACTGCAGAAGGGCGATGTGGATCTGGTCATCGCCACCTACAGCATCACGCCGGAGCGCAAGCACGCGAAGGCGCCCGATTACAGCGTCGCGTTCGCCGGCCCGTACTACGTGGCCAGCCGGAGCTTCATGGTCCGCAAGAAGGCGAAGACGGTGTCGATCGACGACTCCAGGATGCTGCGGAAGAGGCAGTTCGAAGTGTGTACCGCGAGGAGTTCGACGTACGAGTCATGGCTGCCCGAGGCGGGCTACAACATGACGGAGTCGCTGCCGAACGGCTACGACCGGTGCGTACGCGACCTGCTGGACCCGGCGTCGTCGGTCTACGCGGTGAGCACGGACGACGTCATCCTCGCCGGGTTCGTCAAGAACAACCTCTCCGAGCTGAAGCGGCTGGACAGCGGTCCGGGCGCGGAGGGCTACGGCGTCGCCATGAAGCCGGACGAGAAAAGGCTGAAGGGGGAGGTGTGTTCGGCGCTGAAGAAGATCATGAACGACGGGGTCTGGGAGGAGCTGTACGCCAAGCATCTCGCCCCGCTGCTGAACAGGACGAACCCGCCGAACAAGCCGAAGCTGGCGGAATGTTAGTGCTGACGTCCTGATCCACGGGCCGGTTCAGCGGTCGACCACCCACGCCGCGTCGGCCGGTGGCGAGGGTGTGGCGGACGATCCGGAGGGCTTCGTCGAGCGGCACGGTGTCCGCGTCGGGGTATTCGTCGGCCCGCCCGTTCGAGAGGACGAACCCGTCGCTCCACTCCTGCGCCCCGGGGTCCGTGGCGTGCCCTCCCGGGTCGCCGGGGTGATCGAGCAGCATCACCATCGCCTGCTCGGTGTTGCTCGCGACGGAACCGGACGGGGCGGCGACCTGACCGTGCCCGGTAGCCTCGCACCATGGGGCTCGACATCACGGTGATGATCACCGACTGGTCATGGCTGGGTGAAGTGCCCGAGCGTGAGCGGCTGTTGCGGTTGAGGGACGCCTGGTACGCCGACGAGAGCGGGCTGTGGGACTACGACGCCCCGGTGGTCAAAGGCGACTGGGAGTGGCCGACGGGGCCGAACGGTGCCCACTTCGCCGTCTACGAGTTCCTGCACACCCTCGGTTCGTACAAGCCGCACTTCTGGGCCACGCATTACTGGGAGCGCGTCCGCGACCACGCCGATCCGCTGTTGCGGACCGGGCTGGACACCTTCCTGCTCGGGCTGATCTGGGGTGGCATGGACGGCGAGTCGGGGGAAACGGATCGCGACTTCTTCTCCGAGGACCCGGAAGTCTCGTACGGCCTGCTGGTCGCGCGGTCACCGGACAGCGTCCGGGAACTGGCCGCGACATGGGAGGGCGTACGGCCACGGCTCGGCGGGTTGCGCGAGGCCTTCACCGTGTATTCCGCGGTCCCCGACGGCCGGGGCGGCGACTTCGACGCGTTCGCTCTCCTGCTGACGGAGTGGGGCCGCATCCTCACCGAAGCCGCCCGGCGGGGCTGGGGTGTTGTGGGGCTGAGCGAGTAGGGCGCGGCGGGGGTGGTCGTTCCTGTCCGCCCGGTGAGCGGGGGCACCCTCCTTCCGCAAGCTCAGGGACGACGGGTTCCACGGGACGCCGCTGGGCGACCTGTTGAGGGACTCGGGGGTGCGGGCGCTCACCATCTGCGGCGTGATGTCCGAGATGTGCGTACAGGCGACGGCTCGTACGGCGCTGGAGCTGGGGTACCGGGTCGTCATGCCGCACGACGCGCACGCGACGCACGACATCCCGGCCGCGCCCGGGATCAGCGGGCCCGTCCCGGCCGCCGCGGTCTCGCGGGTCGCCGAATGGGCCCTCGGCAGCGATCTGGAGGTCGTGGCGCGCGCCGCGGACGTGGAGTTCGCCGCACCGGCCCCGCACGGGGGCTGATTCCGCCGGAGCGGGAACCGCGGCGCCCGGTCCTGTCGTCATCACGCGCGCGCCACCATGCGCGGGCCACGCCGAGTGCTGTGCTGGCCGCGCCCCATACCCGAACTCCAAGGAGCAGCATGAGAGTCAACGGCAGCACGCGACCCCGTAGCGGTAGCCGAAGCAGCACCGTTTCCTCCCCGCGACGCAGCTCTCGTACGGCTCTCCTGAACGGCTCGAAGGCGGTGGTGGCCGTCGCACTCGTCCTCGGTGCGGCCACTGCCTGCAACAAGTCGAGCGACGGTACCCACGCGGCCAAGGACTGGAAGGTCGGCGACTGCGCAGGGCCCGACAGCAGCGCGAAGGATGCCTACCAGCCCCTGGACTGCGGCGATTCCAAGGCCACGCTCAAGGCCCTGGAGATCAAGGACGGCGCGATCTTCTCCGATTCCATCCAGTGCCCGGCCGGTACGGACGCGATCATTTCGGTGAAGGTCTCCTTCGGTTCCGGCGGCGACGCCAAGTCCGGCATCCCCAGCAAGACCATCTGCGGCCGCAACCTGAGCGGCGACCACCCCGGTGACGCCGGTGCGGGCGGCGGTCAGCTGGTGAAGGGCGACTGCGTGGACGACCAGGCCAAGGAGGTCGCCTGCGGCAGCGGCGGAAGCGGTGTGAGCAAGGTGCTCGACCTGACGAAGACGGCCGAGCAGTGCCCGGTCGGGAGCAAGCCCCTGGAGCTGTTCCCGAGCCCGGGGCGGCCCTACGACGCGATCTGCACCGGCAAGGCCTGACCCCGTACGGAACAACTCCGCGGCCGGTGAAGCACGCGCTTCACCGGCCGCGGTGCGTGAGGGCGAAACCGCCGCAGGAGCCGGCGTCGGCCGTCCAGTTGGGCAGAGCCCGGTGAAACCGCCCGGGGGCGGCCTGCCGGGCGGCGGGGACGGGGCCGGCAACCCCGGTCGTACGGGCCCGGTTCGGGGGCGGGGGCGCCTGCGCCGAGGCGTGAAGGGGCAGGTCTCGCGCCCCCCGAGGGTTGTTTCTTGGGGAGTTCCGGAGGCGGGGGAGCCCGGGAAGTGATGGAGTCCTCAGTGCGTGGCGGACCCACCACCGACCGCGTGGAGCGGGAAGAGTGGGGACAGCGGTACGGACGACGAAGGAGGACCGATGACGGGTGTCGTGGCGAGCCGGCGGAACGGGACGGTCGGGCGGTCCATGGAGCTCCTGGGGGCACGGGACCGACTCCTGCGGGCAGGGCGCGAGTTGTTCGGGGCGTACGGGTACGCGCACACGGGCATCGAGGAGTTGTGCGCCCGCGCGAAGGTGCCCGTCCATGTCTTCCATCAGGAGTTCGTCTCCCGCGAAGTGCTGCTGATGGCGCTGTACGACGAGGTGGCGACCTACGGGCTGCGCGCGGCCGAGAACGCCCTGATGGCGGAGGGCATGGAGGACTGCCCGACGGAGGAACGGGTCCGGCTGCTCTTCGAGGCCTATGTGAAGGCGGTCACCGAGGACCGGTGCGCGGCCCGGGTGGCCTTCGTCGAGGTGCTCGGGGTGAGCCGGGAGGTGGACAAGCACCTCGCGACCTGGCGGGCGATGTGGATCGAGTTCCTGACGTCCGAGGCCGAGCGCGCCGTGCGCCGGGGCGAGGCGGTGGCCAGGGACCACACGGTGACCGTCACGGTGCTCAACCACTCGGTGGACGAACTCATGGCCCACCACGGCCGCCGGCCCCGCCAGGTCGACGCCGAGTGGCTGACCGACGAGCTGACCCGGCTCTCATTGGCCATGATCCTGTCGTCCTGACGCGTCCGGTTGCCGTGTCGGCAAATAATGGGCCCATGGAAGACGGCGCGGAGCACGCGGAACGACCGGACGACGACGAGATCACGACCGTTCTGACGGGCGTCGGCCCGCGCCTGCGGGCCCTGCGCCAGGAACGCGGCACGACGCTGGCGCAGCTCAGCGAGACGACAGGGATCTCCCTGAGCACCCTCTCGCGCCTGGAGTCCGGCGGCCGCAAGCCCACCCTCGAACTGCTGCTGCCGCTGGCGAAGGCGTACGGGGTGCAGCTGGACGAACTGGTCGGCGCCCCGGCCACCGGCGACCCGCGCATCCACTTCCGCCCCTTCACCCGCGACGGCATGACGTTCGTACCGCTCACCCGGCACCTCGGCGGGCTGCACGCGTACAAGCAGATCCTGCCCGGCGGGCGCGGGTCCACGGGGCCGCTGGAGCAGCGGGTGCACGAGGGGTACGAGTGGCTGTACGTGCTGGCGGGGCGGTTGCGGCTGCTGCTGGGCGAACACGATCTGGTGCTCACGGCCGGCGAGGTCGCCGAGTTCGACACGCGTACGCCGCACGCCTGGGCCAGTGCCGGGCCCGAGCCGGTCGAATTCCTCAGCCTGTTCGGGCAGCAGGGCGAGCGGATGCACGTGCGGGCCCGGCCCTCTTCGGACGGCCGGTAGGAAGTCCCGGGCTCAGACCCGGAGTTCCGGTGGGAAACCCGTCCAGCGCAGCAGCTGCGCCTGGCGGCGGCCGGCCTCCGTCAGCGTGCTGTCGTCGTCCTCCCCCGCCGCCTCGCCGTGCCGGACGAGATAGAGGTGCCGGGTGGCCGTTCCTGCCATGTCAGTCCCTTTCGTGTCCGCTCACGGCCGGGGTGTGTACGGGCCGCCCAGCCCCCACGCCTGATGCATCGCTTCGGCGAACGCGCCCGCCAGCGCGTGCTCGCCGGTGGGCCCGGGGTGCGTTCCGTCGTACGTGTCCTCGTGGATGTCGTACCCCGGGGGGCGGGAGGCCAGCAGGACCGGGGACATGGGCTCGTCGAGGTCGGCGACGGCTTTCGCCAGCAGCTCGTTGAAACGGTCGCACTCGGCGGCGAACGGGGCGTCCGACTCGGCCCGGATGTTCGGTATCACGGGCAGGAGGACCATCTTGACGTGCGGGTTCGCGGTGCGGGCCGCCGTGATGAACGCCCTTGCGTTCAGGACGGTCTGGTCGCTGTCCGTGTAGAACCCGAGGTCTATCAGGCCGAGCGAGACGAGCAGGACGTCCGTGCGGTGCCCGGCCACCGTGCCGGCGATCACCGGGGCCATGTGCAGCCAGCCCTCGCCCCAGCCGGCCAGGTGGGTGCGGGCCTCGGCGGGGAAGTCCGGCGCGCCGTACGCGTGACTGACCGGGGCGCCCGCCACCGTGTCGTACAGCGCCCTGCGCGGCCCGACGATCGAGAACGGCGCACCGAGGGTGGAGGTGAGGTGCTGCCACATCCGGTAGCGCCAGGTGAAGTCGCCGGCGCAGCCGATGGTCATGGAATCGCCGACAAACGTGAACCGCATGGCGTCATCATCGCGGATCACTCCTGCCGCCTGCGACGTGACGATGGACACTTGTGCCATGCGTTCGTACCTGACTGTGTCCGGAGCCGCCGCGCTGCTCCTCCTGTTCACCGGTGCGGCTCCGGCCGTGGCCGACGCCGGAGCCGACCGGAGCTTCACGATCGAGGACTCCCGGATCACCGAGTCCAGCGGCCTCGCCGCGAGCCGCGCCCACCCCGGCATCTACTGGACGCACAACGACAGCGACGACGGGCCGTACGTCTACGCCGTCGACTCCCGGACCGGGAAGACCGTCGCGACCATCACCATGAAGGGGGTGGGCGAACCCCGCGACGTGGAGGCCATCTCCCTCGGACCGGACGGCAACCTGTACGTCGGTGACATCGGCGACAACCTGAACGGCAGCTGGGACCACGTCTGGATCTACCGCTTCCCGGAGCCGAAGGAGCTGAGGGACGCGACGGTCCGGGCCACCCAGTTCGACGTGAAGTACGCGGACGGCCCGCGCAACGCCGAGGCGCTGATGGTCCACCCCGTGACCGGGCGCGTCTACATCGCGTCGAAGAACGAGGACGGCGGCGGGCTGTACGAGGGCCCGGCGAAGCTGACCACCGGGGCCACCAATGTCTTCCGGCGGGTGGGCGAGGTGCCGTGGGTGACGGACGGGGCGTTCTCGCCGGACGGCAAGGAGCTGGTGCTGCGCTCGTACTTCAGCGCCCGGGGCTATGTCTTCGAGAACGGCAGGCTCGGCGCCGACGACGCGGTCCGGGCACCGATCCAGCGGCAGGCCGAGTCCGTGACGTACACGGCGGACGGCTCGGCGCTGATGTTCGGCTCGGAGGGGGAGCAGAGCGACGTGGAACGGGTGGACGTGGACGGCGGCAACGGGGGCGGCGGCACGTCGCCGTCCCGGGGCGGCGACTCGTCGGCCTCGTCCGCCGGGGCGGGGAGCGACGGCACCGGGGACGTGAAGGGGACGACCCTGACCGGGGTGCTCGTGCTCGCCGGCATCGGTTTCCTGGTCTTCATGGGGCGACGCAGGAAGGGGAACTGAGGGAATGAACCTCGATCCCGGGCCGTTCGGCACCGCGCGGCTGGACGCGCTGCCGTTGCGGGTCGCGTACGCGGACGAGATGGCGGCGGTGCTCGGCGACCCGGCCCTGCACACGTACACCGGGGGCGCCCCGGAGACCGCCGACGAGCTGAGGGCCCGCTACGGACGCCAGACCGCCGGTTCGCCGGACCCCGGGGTGCGGTGGTGGAACTGGGTGCTGCGGGTACGGGGCGAGGGCCGCCTGGCCGGATACGTGCAGGCGACGGTGGACGTGCCGGGCGCGGCGGCGGAGATCGCCTGGGTGGTCGGGACGCGGTGGCAGGGGCGCGGGTACGCGAAGGAGGCCGCGGCGGGGCTGGTGGCGCACCTGCTGGCGGCGGGGCCGGGGACGGGGGCGGTGCGTACTGTCCTCGCCCACATCCATCCGGACCACGACGCCTCCGCCGCCGTGGCCGGTGCGGCGGGACTGGTGCCGACGGAGGAGTGGTGCGAGGGCGAACGGCGCTGGGAGCGGGGCGCGGGGGAGGACTGACCCGCCGTTGTCAGTGGTCGATGCCAGAGTGGTGCACGTAAGCACAGCACTTGCGAAGGGCATCTCATGGGCACCTGGGACACCGGCCATTTCGACAACGACACCGCCGCGGACTTCTCCGGGGAGATCGACGACGCGCCGGAGGCGGGACGGGAAGCGGTGATCCGCAAGGCCCTGGAGACCGCGATCGCCCCCACGGACTACCTGGACAGCGACGAGGGCGCTCCCGCCGTCGCGGCGGCCGCGCTGGTCGCCTCCCAGTGTCCGGGCGGTGAGCCGGTGACCACCGCGTACGGCCCCGACAATCCGCTGCCCGTCCTCGCGACGGACCTGCGCCCCCTCGCGGTGAAGGCGCTCGACGCGGTGCTGGGCGAGAATTCGGAGCTGCGCGAGCTGTGGGACGAAGGGGGGGACAAGGAATGGGCCCTGGGCATAGCCCGCCTCCGGGAGGTCCTGGTGGCGGCCGGGTGATCAGGAGCGGGGGCGGCCGGCCTGGATGAGCTCGGCGACGTCGAGGGCCACCGGGGCGCCGATCGACTCGGGGAGGGTGACGGTCTGCCCGGGGGCGTACACCTGGTGACTTTCGTAGCCGCCGCCCATGGGCTCGGTCAGGACATGCACCCGGCCGTGCCTGCGGTCGATGATCACGTACACCGGGATCTTGGCCTCGGAGTAGGCGGCGACCTTGTTGCGCAGGTCGTTGTTGTAGTTGCTGGAGGTGACCTCCAGGACGAGGCGGAAGACGGCGGGGTCGTAGCAGTTGTTATCGACCAGATGCTCGTCGAGATCGGCGTCGACGACCGCCAGGTCGGGGATGGCGTAGTCCTCGGGGCCGCCGGGGAGCCACAGGCCGATTCCCTGGAGGACGCTGCTCTCCTCGCCGTGAAGGCCTGCGGCCAGGAAGGGGATCATGAGCGTGGTCAGTGCGTTGGCATGCGGTCCGTCCGGGGGTGGGGCCACGGTGATGACGCCTCCGATGATCTCGACGCGGTAACCCGGGTGCTGCTCCATGAGGCTGTTGGCCGTGTCGAGCAGCGATTCCGGCTCACCGTCACAGGGGTGCTCGACTGCTGCTGCAGACATTGCGGGCCTCCTGAAGGGGTGATGTCGAGGTCATCATCGTAGGCCGGTCCGGTCGCCAGCGCCCGAAAGCCGTTCCGCCACCTGACCGAGTGAACGAGGAAGGGCCCCGCGCGCCGGCGCGGAGCCCTTCCTCGTGCGACTGCTCGTTACAGCTTCTCGATCACGTAGTCGATGCAGGCGGTCAGGGCCTGGACGTCCGACGGGTCGATCGCCGGGAACATCGCCACGCGCAGCTGGTTGCGGCCCAGCTTGCGGTACGGCTCGGTGTCGACGATGCCGTTGGCACGCAGGGCCTTGGCGACGGCGGAGGCGTCGATCTCTTCCGCGAAGTCGATCGTGCCGATGACCTGCGAGCGCTTCGCCGGGTCGGTGACGAACGGGGTCGCGTACTTCGACTCCTCGGCCCAGCCGTACAGGTTCCGCGCCGACGCGGCCGTGCGGCCGGTGGTGAAGTCCAGGCCGCCCTGGGTGTTCATCCAGGTCAGCTGCTCGTTCAGGAGGAACAGCGTGGCCAGGGCCGGGGTGTTGTACGTCTGGTTCTTCAGGGAGTTGTCGATCGCCGTGGGCAGCGAGAAGAACTCCGGGATGTGGCGGCCGGAGGCGTGGACGCGCGCGGCGCGCTCCAGGGCCGCCGGGGAGAAGACGCCGATCCACAGGCCGCCGTCGGAGGCGAAGGACTTCTGCGGGGCGAAGTAGTAGACGTCCGACTCGGTGATGTCGACCGGCAGGCCGCCCGCGCCGGAGGTGGCGTCCACCAGGACCAGAGAACCCTCGTCGGCGCCCGCGACGCGCTTGACGGGCGCGGCGACACCGGTCGAGGTCTCGTTGTGCGTGAAGGCGTACACGTCGACGCCCGCCTCGGCCCGCGGGTCCGGGTGGGTGCCCGGGTCGGAGGCGATCACGGTCGGGTCGGCCAGCCACGGGGCGAGCTTGGCGGCCTTCGCGAACTTCGACGAGAACTCGCCGAAGTTGAGGTGCTGGGACTTCGTCTCGATGAGTCCGTGCGTCGCGATGTCCCAGAAGGCGGTGGAGCCGCCGTTGCCCAGGATCACCTCGTAGCCCTCGGGGAGGGAGAAGAGGTCGCGCACGCCCTGACGCACCGCGCCGACCAGGTTCTTGACCGGGGCCTGGCGGTGGGACGTACCGAGAAGAGACGTACCGGTGGCGGCCAGCGCGTCGAGCGCCTCCGTCCGCACCTTGGAAGGACCGGCGCCGAAGCGTCCGTCGGCGGGCTTGATGTCAGCGGGAATCTGGATATCGGCCACGAACCGGAGCGTAGTGCCTCACGGACACGGCCGAGCACCGTGTCCGTCGGATGAGACACCCGCTCCGGTCCGTGGACCGCGTACGGGGGCCCGTCGGTCAGCCCAGGTCCACCGGCAGCTCGTGCAGGTCGTTCTGGGTGACGATCGGCTTGTTCCGCAGCTCGGACGCGGGTACGGCCAGCTCCAGCTCCGGGAACCGCTCGTACAGCGCGGGCAGCGCCACGCCCGCCTCCAGCCGGGAGAGCGCCGCACCCGGACAGACGTGCGGGCCGTGGCCGAACGCGATGTGGTGGTTGGGGGAGCGGGTGATGTCGAAGTCACCGGCCGTCGGACCGTGCTGCGCCTCGTCGCGGCCGAGCGCGCCGAAGGAGACGATCAGCGCCTCGCCCTTGGGCAGGACCTTGTCGCCCACCTCGATGTCCTCGGTGGCGAACCGGATCAGGACGTGCGACGTGGGGGTGTTCCAGCGCAGGGTCTCCTCGATCACGTTCTCCCACGGCACCTGACCGCCGAGCACCTGCTTGCGCTGCCCGGGGTGGGTCTGGAGCGCGACGACCGCGTTCACGATCAGGCTGATCGTGGTCTCGTGACCGGCCGCGATGATCAGCTGGAGGGTGTTGACGATCTCCTCGTCGGTGAGCTGGTCACCGTTCTCGGAGGCCGCGATCAGGGCGCTGGTGAGGTCGTCGCCCGGGTTCTCCCGCTTGCCGTCGACGATCTTCGCGAAGAGCTCGCCGAGGTCCGCCATCATCTGCGGGACCTCCTCCGGTGGCGTCTGCGTGGAGAAGAACTTCTCGAACAGCTCCTTCAGCCGCGGGTGGTCGGCGCTGTCCACGCCCATCAGCTCGCTGATCACGTTCATCGGCAGCGGGTAGGCGAACTCCGCCTTCAGGTCGATCCGCTCGCCCTTCGGCAGCGCGGCCAGCCGGTCCAGGCTCGCCGTGGTCAGCGCCTCGATGCCGGCCCGCAGCCGCTCCACCCGCTTCACCGTCAGCGCCTGCGCGACCAGGGTGCGCAGCCGGCGGTGGTCCGCGCCGTCGACCGTGAGCATGGAGCGGCCCGGATTGGCGAGGCCGATCAGCGGCCAGTCCATCGGTATCTCGCCGCGCTGCCAGGCGTTCCAGACGTTGATGTTCTTCACGATCCGGCTGTCGGTGAGCAGCTGCCGCGCCTCGGCGTGGTGGGTGACCGCGTAGCAGTGCACCCCGCCCGGCAGTTCCACCTCGGCGAGCGGGCCCGCGGCACGCAGCCGGGCGCTCTCGCCGTCGAGGTCGGTGACGAAGGGGTCGAGGACGATCCGGGTCATCTCTGGCCTCCGGTGTCGGTTTCCGTGACAGGTCCCAGTGCGAGAGTGGGCGTGAAGGTCAACGGCAGGCCGGTCAGGCCCCGCAGCCACGGGGACGGGCGCCGGGTGAGCTGTCCGGCGGGGACGGCGAGGTCGATGTCCGGGAGCCGGTCGAGCAGTACCTCGATGCCGGTACGGGCGATGACCTCGGCGGTCTCCTGGGCCGGGAACGGGCAGCGGTGCTCGCCGTGGCCGAAGGAGAGGAAGGCGTTGTTGCCGCCGGTCATCTCGGAGCCGTCGGTGCGGACCTGCGGGTCGGCGTTGGCGGCGCCGATGCCCAGCACCAGCAGGTCGCCCGCCTGGATGTGGCGGCCGCCCAGGCGGGTGTCGCGCGAGGCCCAGCGTCCCGCGATGTTCTGCGACGGGGTGTCCTCCCACAGGACCTCGTTCATGGCCTCGGCGACGCTGTGCCGGCCGCCCGAGAGGGAGGCGGCGAACCGGTCGTCGGTGAGCATCAGCCGTAGCGAGTTGCCGATCCAGTCGGCGGTCGGCTGGTGGCCCGCGGCCATCATGACCATCAGGTCCTGGGCGATCTCCTCGTCGGTGAAGTGGCCGCGGTCGGCGATCATCCGCGAGGCGACGTCGTCGCCCGGTTCGGCGTGCTTGTCGGCCAGCAGCTGGAACATGGAGGACGCGAGGTGCTGCTGGCCGGCCAGTGCCCGTTCCCGGCCGTCGATCATGTCGTTGAGCGAGCCGACGAGCGCGTGGCCGATGGTGTCGCTGAAGCCGTAGATCTTGGCCAGGACGCGGGCGGGCAGCAGCATCGCGTACTCGGCGATGATCTCGGTGCCGCCAGTGGCGCAGAACTTGTCGATGAGGGCGTCGGCGAACTTCTCCGCGTACCGCTTGAGCGCGAACGGGTCGACGGCCTCCAGCGCGTCGCTGATCATCGCGGCGCGTTCGGTGTGCCGGGGGCCGACCGTGTACAGGATCGACGGCTGCTTGCGGCCGATCATCGGCAGCAGCGGCCAGTCGGCGGGTATGTGGTCCCACTGGTTCCACAGCTCGGAGTCGCGGCTGAACAGCACCGGGTCGCCGGTGACCTGGTGCAGTTCGCGGTAGCCGATCACGAGCCAGGCCGGGATGTCGCCGTCGAGGACGATCGGGGCCACGGCCCCGTGGTCGCGGCGCATCTCCCGGTAGAGCCGGGTCGGATCGGTCTGGAACCGGGGGCCGGAGAGAGGCACGCGGCCCTGGGAGACGGGGCAGCCGGAGGGCGGGGCCGGGGGCTGGGTCACGAGGTGGGCTCCGGGGTCTTCTCCGGCGCGGTCTCCGGACGGGTGGCGGCGGACCGGGCGGCAGCCCCGCCCTGCGAAAGGGTGTGGAGGTACTCGACCAGCGTGATCAGTACGTACTTGCTGGACGAACGGTCCCGGGCGTCGCACTCCACCAGGGGCACGTCGTCCGAAAGGGCGAGCGCCTCGCGTATCTGCTGTTCGGTGTGGAGCGGGCCGCCGAAGTCGTTGCAGGCCACGATGAACGGCGTGCCGTGGTGCTCCAGCCGGTCGATCGCGTACCAGGAGTCGGCGAGCCTGCGGGTGTCGACGAGCACGACGGCGCCGAGCGTGCCGGAGAACAGCCGGTCCCACAGGAACCAGAAGCGTTCCTGGCCGGGGGCGCCGAAGAGGTACAGCACGGAGCGCTCGTCGAGCGAGATCCGGCCGAAGTCGAACGCGACGGTCGTGGAGGTCTTCGACTGCACGCCGTCGAGGTGGTCGACGGCCTCGCCCGCGCGGGTCATGGTCTCTTCCGTGTTCAGCGGACGGATCTCGCTGACGGAGCGGACCATGGTGGTCTTGCCGACGCCGAAGCCGCCGACGACGACGATCTTCAGTCCGTTGTCGGCCGTCGCCCGCAGGGCGGCACGGTCAGAGGTTGCGGAGTCCAACGAGCACCTGTTCCAGGATCTCGGGGTCGGGGAGCCGGTCCGCGACACGGGCAGTACGGGGGTGGCGGGCGCTGATCCGTCCGGTGTCCAGCAGGTCGGACAGCATGATCCGGACGATGCTGACGGGCAGGCCGAGGCCCGCCGCGATCTCCACGACCGCGGTGGGCAGTTGGCACATCCGCAGGATCGTGACGTGCTCCGACTGCATGCCGGGGGTCGGCTCGCACTCGGATACCACCAGCGTCACCAGGTCGAAAGCGTCCGAGTCGGACCGGCTGCGGCCCCCGGTGAGGGTGTACAGCCGGTCCGGATCGTCGTCCCGGCCGGGGCGGCGGGGGCGGGTCATACGGCCGCGTCGGCGTCGGCGGCGGTGACTTCGGAGGCCGCGGGGGAGCGCGGCGGGGCGCTGAGATGCTCGCCGAGCTGCTCGACGAGCTCGCTCATGTTGTGGCCGATGAGGCCGACGTCGGAGTCCTCGGAGGCGACGACCGCGAGATGGGCGCCCGCGCCCGCCTCGACGATGAACAGCACACCGCCGTAGAACTCGGCCATCGCGGACCGTACGCCGCCGGTGCCGTCACCGAACTCGACGGAGGCGCCGTGGGAAAGGCTCTGGATCCCGGCCGAGATCGCGGCCAGCTGGTCGGCCTGGTCGACGGAGAGCTCGGGGGTGCGGCACAGCTTGAGGCCGTCCCTGGACAGGACGAGGGCGTGACGAGTGCCGGGGGTGCGCTCCAGGAGCCCCTCCAGCAGCCAGTTGAGCTTCTCGTCGGTGGTGGCGGTCATCGGGTGTTGCCTTCTTCCGGGTGCGGGGAATTGGCCCGAACAGCCTGGCGGAAGCTGCTGAAGCGGGCTGCTTGTTCCTTGGGGTCGGAGGTGCGGGGCCGGGGGGCCGTGGCGTCGTCGGAGTGGGCTTGGGCGCGGGCCTCGGCGGCGGCGAGGGTGCGGCCGCGGGGGCGCTTGGGCAGCCCGCTCTCGCCGAACCGGGGGAGGTTGCCGGTGGTATCGGAGGCGGGGGAGTCCGCGGCGGGGCCCGTGGTGGGGTCCGCCGGTGCGGGGGTGGCCGGTTCGGCGGGGGCCGGTGCGTGCTGCGGGTGCTGGGCGTCGGACGTGGGAGCCGCCGCCCCGGTCGCCGTCCCCGTCTCCGCCGGGGCGGTGCCGTGCGTGGGCTCCGGCTCGGGGACCGGCCGGGACACCGGGGCCGGGGCCGGTACGGGGGTCCGGGTGAGGAGCTCCTGCGGGAGCATCATCAGGGCGCCCGTACCGCCGCGCGCGGACGGCCGGAACGCAACGGTCAGACCGTGCTTGCGGGCCAGCCGGCCGACGACGGCGAGGCCGAGCCGGGTGCCGGAGAGCCCCGTCAGGTCCTGGTCGGTCGCCGACACCGCGCGCTCGGCGCGGCGCAGCTGCACATCGCTCATGACCAGGCCGCTGTCCTCGACGGTCAGGACGATGCCGGCCGGCACCTCCTCGACGTACACATGGACCTCGGCCGTGGGCGGCGAGAAGTTGGCGGCGTTGTCGAGGAGCTCGGCGAGCGCGTGCATGACGCCCTCGGCGGCGTGGCCGGCCACCGCGACATCGCTGGTCGAGTGGAGCCGCACCCGCTGGTAGCCGCTGATCCGGCCCATCGCGCCGCGCAGGATCGACTCCATCACGATCGGCTTCGCCCAGCGCCGCCCGGAGCGGGCGCCGGTGAGCACGGCGATGGAGTCGGCGAGCCGGCCCGCCTGGGCGGTGCGGTGGTCGAGGTGGAGGAGATCGCCGAGCACGTCCTCGGCGGCGTGCCGGTGCTCCATCTCGCGCAGGTCGGCGAGCATGCTGGTGGCCAGGGCCTGCATCCGGCCCGCGGCGTTGGCGCAGGCGGCGACCGCGGCGGAGCGCTCGGTCTCGCTGCGGGTCGCGCGGGCGGTGAGCCGCGCGATCTCCGCGGTGAGCCGTTCGATCTCGGCGGCGGCATGCGCGGTGATCCGTGCCGTCTCGGCCTCGGCCGCGGACCTGAGGCGTGCCGTCTCGGCCGCCGACGCGGACTTGATCCGGGCGGTCTCGGCGGTGAACCGCTGGCCCTCGGCGGCCGAGGCGGACACGAGGCGGCTGATCTCGCCGGTGAACCGCTGGGTCTCCGAGGTGAGCCGGGCGCGCAGACGGCCGGCGTTGGCACGGGCCTGGACGGCGACGGCCACGGCGGCGGACAGCACCACGGCGGCTCCACCCGCCCCCCACGCCAGCGCGGGCCGTACCGAATCGGGGGCGGCGGCGACCGCCCACAGGCACAGGGATCCGGTGACGGCCAGCGATATCAGCAGGGCCACTGCGGTCGGCCGGGATGAGGGGCTCAATGGGAGTCCTTGGGAGCGGACGGGTGCGGACGGACGGAACGGACAGGTGGGACAGGTCGGGCGGATCGAACGGTACAGATCGGGACAGTTCGGAACTGCCAAGCTGAATGAGGCAACTGGAGCTGACAATTCCAAGGCAAGTCTCGGTCACTATATGAGAATTGACGCTCTCTTTGGGAAGATCTTGTGGCCTCTCTGTTACGTATGTGACTACGCGCCCGACGTATTCCGACGTATTGACGTATTCGGGGGAAACGGACGGCGCCGGACGGCCCAGTGGCCCGATCAACGGCATCCTGGGCGCCATGGCCGCACATCTGAATCCGACGGAACGCGCCGAACTCGCTCAGGCCCTGCGCACCGCGGTCCGGGGGGAGGCCGACTTCGGCACCACCGCACGGGCGTTGACGACGATGGATGCCTCCAACTACCGCCGCGTACCACTCGGCGTCGTCTTCCCGCGCGACGCCGACGACGTGGCCGCCGCCCTCGCGGTCTGCCGCGCGCACGGCGTCCCCGTGGTGCCGCGCGGCGGCGGCACCTCCATCGCGGGACAGGCCACCGGCACCGGCGTCGTGCTCGATCTCACCCGTCATCTGCGCGGGATCGTCGAGCTGGACCCCGGCTCCCGCACCGCCGCCGTCCAGCCGGGCGTGGTCCTGGACGAGCTGCGCGCCGCCGCCGCCCCGCACGGCCTCACCTTCGGCCCCGACCCGTCCACGCACAGCCGCTGCACGCTGGGCGGCATGATCGGCAACAACTCCTGCGGCGCGCACTCGGTCGCCTGGGGCACCACGGCCGACAACACGCACGCCCTGACCGTGACCCGCTACGGCGGCGACACCCTGCGACTGGGCCGGGGAACGGTCCCCGAGGCCCTGACCGGCCTCCCCGAGCTCATCCGCACCAACCTCGCCCTGCTGCGCACCGGATTCCCAGAGCTTCCGCGCCGCATCTCCGGATACGCGCTGGACGCCCTCCTGCCCGAGCGCGGGACCGACCTCGCCCGCGCCTTCTGCGGCAGCGAGGGCACGCTCGGTGTGGTGACGGAGGCGACCGTACGACTGGTCGAGGCACCGGCCGCCCGCGCGCTGGCCGTACTCGGCTACGCCGACGAGGCCGCGGCCGCCGAGGCCGCCCCCGGCCTGCTCCCGCACCATCCGCTCACCGTCGAGGGCATGGCCGCCGATCTCGTACGGGAACCGGCCGGGCTGCCGCGCGGCGGTGCCTGGCTCTTCGTCGAGACGGGCGGCGCCACCCCGGCCGAGGCGCGGGCGCACGCCGAGCGCGTCCTGCGGGCGGCCGACGCGCTGGACGGCACGGTCGTCACCGGCCCGGCCGGGCAGCGGGCCCTGTGGCGCATCCGCGAGGACGCGGCAGGCACCGCGACCCGGATGCCGGACGGCACGGAGGCCTGGCCCGGCTGGGAGGACTGCGCCGTACCGCCCGACCGCCTCGGCCCCTACCTCCGCGACTTCCGCGCCCTGCTCGCCGGACACGGGCTGCGCGGCACTCCGTACGGGCACTTCGGCGACGGCTGCATCCACGTCCGGATCGACTTCGACCTGCTGAGCACCCAGGGCGTGGCCCGCTTCCGCCGCTTCTCCGAGGACCTCGCCGACCTGGTCGTCGCGCACGGCGGATCACTGAGCGGCGAACACGGCGACGGCCAGGCCCGCGCCGAACTGCTCCCGCGCATGTACGGGGACGAACTGGTCGCCCTCTTCTCCCGCTTCAAGGACATCTGGGACCCGGACGGCGGCATGAACCCCGGCATCCTCGCCCGCCCCGCCCGGCTCGACGAGAACCTCCGCTTCGAAGTGCTGCCCAAGCGCCCGGTGGACGTCGCGTTCGGCTACCCGCACGACGGCGGCGACTTCTCGGCGGCGGTACGCCGCTGCGTGGGCGTCGCCAAATGCCGCACGGCGCAGCCTGCGGGCGCGGGCGTGATGTGCCCGTCGTTCCGGGCGACCGGTGAGGAGGCCCACTCCACCCGCGGCCGGGCCCGGCTGCTGCACGAGATGCTCGCGGGCGACGCGGGCGGGGTGATCACGGACGGCTGGCGCTCGACGGAGGTGCGGGACGCGCTCGACCTCTGCCTGTCCTGCAAGGGCTGCCGGAGCGACTGCCCGGTGGGCGTCGACATGGCCACGTACAAGGCGGAGTTCCTGCACCACCACTACCGGCGGCGGCTGCGCCCGGCCGCCCACTACACGATGGGCCGGCTGCCGGTGTGGCTGCGCCTCGCGTCCCCCTTCGCGGGCCCGCTGAACGCACTGGCCCGGGTGCGCCTCCTCGCCGCCCTCGCCAAGCGGCTGGCGGGCGTCGCACCGGAGCGCGGTATTCCGGTCCTGGCGCGGGAGACGTTCACCCGGTGGCTGAACCGGCGCTGGGGCAAGGGCACGTTCGTCTTCTCGAACGACGAGGTGGCCATGGTCTGGCCCGACACCTTCACCGAACACCTCTCTCCCGAGGTGGGCCGGGCGGCGGTGCGGGTCCTGGAGGCGGCGGGCCGCCACACGATCCCCGCCGGCCGCGGGCTGTGCTGCGGCCTCACCTACGTATCGACGGGCCAGCTGGACAAGGCCCGCAAGGTCATGCGCCGCACCCTGGACCGGCTGGGCGGCACGCTCGGCACCCCGCTGGTCGTCCTCGAACCGAGCTGCGCCGCCACCCTCCGCACGGATCTGCCCGAACTCCTCCCCGACGACCCGAGGTCCGCCGAACTGGCCGCGTCGGTGAGAACACTGGCCCAGTACCTGGAGGAGTACGCCCCCGACTGGCAACCACCCCGCCTGGACCTCCCGGTCACCGGCCAGACCCACTGCCACCAGCACGCGGTCCTGGGCGACGCGGCGGAGCGCCGACTGCGCGAACGGGCCGGACTGGCTGGCGAGTTGAGCGGTGGTTGCTGCGGCCTGGCCGGAAACTTCGGCTTCGAACGGGGCCACTGGGACGTGTCGGCGGCCTGCGCGGAGGAGACCCTGCTGCCGTCGGTACGCGCATCGGAACCGGGCACGGCCATCCTGGCGGACGGCTTCTCCTGCCGGACGCAGCTGGAACAGCTGGGCGGCGTACGGGCACGGCACTTGGCGGAACTGCTGGCGGAGGGCCTGGCGCCGGAATCGGGTACTTCCTGCGGCTGAGGCGCGGGGCGGCCGGAGCCCGAGCTTCGGGAGCCGGGTTCCGAGCTTCGGGGAGGGCTTGTTCACTCTTTCGTGGGTACGAGGAGAGGCCCGGGGCCGGGTCTTGAGCTTCGGGCTTCGGGGGTCGGGATCCGGACGTCGGGATTCGAGCGATGCCGTACAACCGGTAGGTAAATGAAGGGGGTTGGGAAAACCTCCCCACCCTCCCCGACCCGTCACGGCCAGCAAGTATGACTAGTCGTGACCAACTTGCGGCGGCGAGTCGCGGCTGCTTACGGTGCCCAACGTAACGACCCCGACGCGGTGTTCTCAGCACCGGCCGGGGCCTGACCCCAAGACCGAAACAGGCGATCCCGTGGCTGTCTCAAACCTTAGCCCTGCCCTGCGTGCACCCGCATCCTCGCGCGCCCACCCGAAGGCCAAGCCCGGCTACGGAAAGCGATCCGTACCGAAGCAACACCATTGCAGCGAGGGCGACGTCACACTGCTCCCCGAACGCGAGCGGCACATCGCGGGTTACGTCGACGCGCTGCCCGAGGGTGCGGCGATGGGCATCAAGTCGCTGGCCAGGAGCCAGCCGCTGTACGGGCAGATGGCCGTCGGCAGCGCCCTGCGGGCCCTGGGCGTGGCGGGCCATCTGCGGCATGTGCGATGCCTGAGCGGCGAGGGCGACCAGGTCCGCTGGGTCACCCGCACCTTCTGGTCCCGCACCGCCCATGACAACGAGTGGTGGAACGCCTTCCTGGCCGCCGAGGAGCGCCACCCCGCGTCGCAGGAGGCCGCAGAGGCCGCCGCGCCACCGCCGTGGGCTCCTGTCGACTCCACCGCTCCCGAGGCGGACGCCTCGGCCGAGGCCCCCGCATCCGCGCCCGTGCACGTGCACGTACCGGCGCAGCCGCCCGTCACGACAGTGCCGCAGCAGCGCACCGCAGAGCCGGAGCCGGTGTCGGTACCGCAGCCGGGGCCGGTACCGCGGGCGACCGTGGACCGGCCGTCCCACGCCTTCCTCGCCCTGGCTCAACTGGGCCGTACCGACTCCCGCCTGGCCCTCTCGGCAGCGGACTGTGCGGCACTGGAGCAGGCGGCCGCCGAGTGGTTCGCGCGCGGTGTGGGCGCCGACTACCTGACGCACGCCCTCACCGCCGGGCTCCCCGCGTCCGTCGACTCGCCCTTCGGCTTCGTCCGCCGCCGCCTCCGCGACAAGCTCCCGCCCCGCCTGCCCGCCGCGACCCCGGCCACGCCGGGAACTCCCGTACGCCGCTTGATGGTCGAGTGCACCGAGTGCGGCGCCCCGGGCAGGCCCGAAGCCTTCCGTGACGGCCTGTGCCGGCCCTGCCGCGAACCCGACCCGGCCTGACGGCATGACAACGGCCCCCGCCGCGGGGCGAGGGCCGGTCATTCGGGGGCCAGTCGGGCAGTCGGTCACCCGTGGTGCTTGGCGAACTCCACGAGACCGGTGAAACCCTCGTTCGTCAGGGTCAGGTGCGGGCCGTCCGGTGTCTTGCTGTCACGGATCGGGAACTCACCGGTCGCGCGCGCGTGGTCGGGGGCGGCCTTCCTGGCCACCAGCACCCGGAGCGATGAGCCGCTCACCCCGTCCCTTCGGGTGGATCTGTTCTGGCACGCCTTCGTGCAGCGCACCGTGCCCTACATCGCCTTCTCCAGGTCGCTCGGCGTGGACCACATCCACCACGTCCCCGACGAGGACGGGGGCGGCTCGGAGGAGTCTGGGCGCTGATCCTCAAGGAGCACGGATACGTGGACGTGTCCGCCTCCGTCATCGCCCCGCCCCCTGGGACCCGGCGCACGGGCACGTTGATTCGTGCGGGGTGTCCAAGGGGGCTAGGAGTTGATGGCAAGAGTTGCCTGAGTTCATTACTCAAGGCGGCAGGCTTTCGACCCGTCGGCGTTGACGGTCGTGCAGGGTCTCAGGGCATGGCAGGACTCCTCTGCGGCGGCGCGGGCGGCTGCCCTCACGGCGGCAAGCGGGTCAGCGTCTCCGGCGTCGGTTGCCCGCTCGTTGGTCGACAGAGGGGCGTCGAGCTGAGCCAGGAACCTGAGCCCCGGATGGGCAACCGGCGCCCCGGCGCTGACTGGACGGCCCGGTTCGTCGCGCAGTTCGCCGCGCCCCGCGCGCAGCGGCTCACGCTGGAACGTGGCGGCCGAACGGAACACGTCGTGGTCGACGTGGACGCCGAGGCGTGGGCGGTCCTCTTCCGGGACGGCGGACGGTGGATGGTCCGGCAGGGCGGCCCGGCACGTCTGGTGGGACGAGATCACCGAGCACGTCGCGCCGTGGCAGGCGGACGGTCGGCCGCCGGCCGACCGCATGCGGCTGCACGTCGGCCCTGGCGGGCAGCGCCTCACCTGGGCGTAACCGCAGGCTGACAGCCTCCGAGCCACCCCGCCTCAGCCGCCGCCGTCCCGCCCCACCACCTCGCGCGCCAGCGCGACCAGGTCCGGCAGTGCCGGGTGCCCCGGGACATCCCGCCGGGCGAGCAGCACCGGAACGCTCGGGGCGTCGGCCAGCGGCCGGTAGGCGACACCGGGGTGCGGATGCATGCCGGCGGTGGACGCCGCGGAGACCCCGACCCCGCGCCCCGCCGCGATGGCGGTCAGCCAGTCGTCGGTGTTGGCGACGGTGAGTGTGGCGGCGGGCCGGGCGGACGGTGGCCACAGGTCCACGGTGGTGGTGCCGGAGACGGTGTTGAGGACGACGGTCTCGCCTGCCAGGTCGGTGAGGCGGAGCGCCGTGCGGTCCGCGAGCGGGCCGTCCGCCGCCACCGCCGCCACCCGGTCCTCCTCGAACAGCACCTCGGTGACGAGGCCGGGCGCCTCGACGGGTCCCCGCAGCAGTGCGGCGTCGACCTCGCCGCGGGTGAGACCGGCGGTGCGGTCGTCGATCCGCAGCAGTTCGAGCGGGGTCCGCGGATACAGCTCCTGCCAGCGGCGCAGCAGCGGTGTGGTGTACGGGCCGAACGCCGACCAGGCGTGCCCGAGCCGCAGTGGCCAGTGGCGCAGCCCGCCGGAGTCGAGCGCCTCGTCGAAGGCGGCGACCGCGGCGGCGGCCTTGTCCCGGAAGACGACGCCTTCGGGGGTGAGGGCGAGATGGTGGGTGGACCGGTCGACGAGCCGGACGCCGAGGTGCTGCTCCAGGGCGGCGAGGGTGCGGGAGACCGCGGGCTGGGTGAGGCGCAGGCGGGCGGCGGCGCGGGTGACGTTGCTCTCGTCGGCCACGGCGAGGAAGGCGCGCAGATGCCGCACTTCGATACCGCGACCAGCGCTTTGTCCGGAACGCCCGATGCTCATGCGCGGGGAGCATAACCGGAGCTCGATCGACATTTCACATGGCACGCGGAGGTACCTACCGTAAGAGGACGTACCGCATGAGTGGAGTGCAGTATGTTCAATCGAGCAGTGCATTGAATTGCACTGTCGGATCCGGGAGGAACACCGCAGGTGAACGACCAGCGCAGTGCAGCAGGGGCCGCGGCGGCCGTGGAGCGGGGCGCGGCCGTCGCCGTACCCGAGGCGGTCCCCGCACTGGGCGACGCGGCGGGCTCCGTGGGCGCCAGGGGCCGTGGCGCGGCGCTCGCCCCGATCGCGCTGGTGGTCGCGGGCGGCCTCTCCGTCCAGTTCGGCTCCGCCGTCGCGGTCCTGCTGATGCCGCGGGCCGGCGCGCTCGGCGTCGTCACCCTGCGCCTGGCCGTGGCCGCGCTCGTCATGCTGGTCGTCTGCCGCCCGAAGCTGCGCGGCTACCAGCGCGCCGACTGGGGCACGGTCCTCGCCTTCGGGCTGGCCATGGGCGGCATGAACACGCTCTTCTACCAGGCGGCCGACCGCATCCCGCTGGGCGCGGCCGTCACCCTGGAGGTGCTGGGCCCGCTCGCCCTCTCGGTGTTCGCGTCCCGCCGCCTGATCAACCTGGTCTGGGCCGGGCTCGCGCTGGGCGGCGTCGTGCTGCTGAGCGGCGGAGGTTTCGACCGCCTCGATCCGGCGGGCGCCGCCTACGCGCTCGGCGCGGGCGCGATGTGGGCGGCGTACATCGTCTTCAGCGCCCGCACCGGCCGCCGCTTCCCCCAGGCGGACGGCCTGGCCCTGGCCATGGTCGTTGCCGCGCTCCTCTCGCTGCCCCTCGGCCTCATGGAGTCCGGCTCGAAGCTGCTGGTCCCGTCCACGCTGGGGCTGGGTGCGGCGGTGGCGCTGCTGAGCTCGGTGCTTCCGTACACCCTCGAACTCATGGCGCTGCGCCGCCTGCCCGCGCCCACCTTCGCGATCCTGATGAGCCTGGAGCCGGCGATCGCGGCCACGGCCGGTTTCCTCATCCTCGACCAGGCCCTGACGACCACCGACGCGCTGGCGATCGCGCTCGTCATCGGGGCGAGCATGGGCGCGGTACGCAGCCAGACCCGGCGCCTGGGGCCCCGGGAACGCGGCTGACGTCCGGGGCGGGCCCTTGTCGGCCCGCCCCCGCGCACGGGATCATGGCGGCTCGATACGCGAGATCCCGCCGGGAGAGCCCATGGTCGTCGCCGCCGTCTATTTCGTCGTCGCCGTGGGCGCGGCCGTGCTGTCCGGGAGGAACCTGGACCGTCACCTCCAAGGCCCCCGGCTCCGGGCCATCTGGGCGGGCGGCCGCACGGCCGAGGCCCGGTGCACCGCCGTGCGCACCGAGGAGGCCCAGGACGCCGAGGGCGGCTTCGTCCTGCACAGCCACCCCACCCTGGAGTTCCGTACCGGCGACGGGCGCACCGTCAGCTTCGAGGAGCGCCAGTCGCGCCCGACCCCGGCCGAGGGCGACTTCGTCACCGTCCACTACAGCGCCGCGAACCCGCAGGACGCGACCACCCGGGCCCCGTCCTTCGGTATCCGCCACGCCAGGACCGTGATCACCGCGGCGGGCTGCTTCTTCGCCCTGGTCTCGGCGGTCGTCATCGCGGTGGTCGCCTGACCTGCGGACCGTCGACCGCGTTCGCCCTCATTCCGGGTTGACGGTGTCGAAATACAGGCTGTCCGTGGCCGCGTCGAGGAAGAACCGCCCCTCCGTCAGACCGTCCACCGGGCCGGGTCCCAGGAGCAGCGCGTCATAGGAGGTGCTGGTCATCCACCGCGCGTGCGCGGGCAGGAACTCGGCCAGCACGTCCGGCACCCCGTGCGGCGCGGACGGCTCGAAGGCGTGTGCCGGGTCCGCCACGGTCCGGGCCGCGGTCCCGGCGGGCAGCCGGGCCACGCCCACCACCCGGTACCGCGGGTCCGGGCTCGGCAGGTACGAACGGCCCTTCGCGTCACGGTCGTACGCCAGCCAGTGCGCCCCGCCCAGCCGCCCCGCCTCGCCGAACCTGCGCCGCAGCGGGGCGACGTCCGTCCGTACCCGCTCGCGGTCCGGCACGGGGTCGTCGTCGGTGGACACGTACACCGTTCCCCCGACCGCGGCCGCCGCCGCGGTGCCGATGCCCAGCGCCAGCCAGGCACGACGGCCCGGCCCTCTCGAACGCTCCATGTACGTCGCCCCCGTGCGTCGTGTCGTCGATGGCGACGAGCGTAACGCCCCGCGGCCCGGCGCCCGCCGCGGGCGGATCGGATCCTGCGGAAAATAATGCAAGCATGCTTGCTTGTTTATTGCTCCACTGCCATGCTCCTGGGCACACCGCCACGCCCCGAGGGGAGCGCACCGTGTCCGAAGTCGCAGCCGTGATCGACGATCTGCGCGACGAGAGCAATGAACTCGACGCACTGGTGCGGGGGTTGACTGCGGAGCAGTGGTCCGCGCCGACGCCCGCGCCCGGCTGGAGCATCGCGCATCAGATCGCCCACCTCACCTGGACCGACGAGGTCGCGCTGCTGGCCGCCACCGATGCCGACGCCTTCGCGGGGGAGGCCGCCAGGGCCATGGAGGCGCCCGATTCCTTCGTCGACCGGGGCGCCGAGGAGATCGTCGCCGCCCTGGCCCCTCAGGCGCTGCTCGCGCGGTGGCGCGACGGGCGGGAGCGACTGGAGGCGGCGCTGCGGAACACCCCGGCGGGGACGCGCATCCTCTGGTACGGGCCGCCGATGGGTGTCGCGTCCATGGCGACCGCCCGGATCATGGAAACCTGGGCGCACGGCCAGGACGTCGCCGACGCCCTCGGGGTCACCAGGACCCCCACCGCCCGGCTGCGGCACGTCGCCCGGATCGGGGTGCGGGCCCGCGACTACGCCTATCTGGTGCGGGGGATCAAGGCGCCCGAGGAGGAGTTCCGGGTCGAACTCCGTTCCCCGGACGGGGAGTTGGTGTCATTCGGGGCACCGGACGCGCCGCAGCGCGTCACCGGGCCGCTCGTCGACTTCTGCCTTCTCGTCACCCGGCGCGCGCACCGCGACGACCTCGCAGTCCGGGCGGCCGGCCCCGACGCCGACCAGTGGCTCGACATCGCCCAGGCCTTCGCCGGGCCCGCCGGACCCGGCCGCGCACCCCGGGGAGGCGGCAAGTGACCGGAGTGCTGCGGATCGGCAACGCCTCCGGGTTCTACGGCGACCGCTTCGACGCCGTACGCGAAATGCTCACCGGCGGGCCCCTCGACATCCTCACCGGGGACTATCTCGCCGAGCTGACCATGCTCATCCTCGGCCGGAGCAGGCTCAAGGACCCCGCGCGCGGCTACGCCACCACCTTCCTGCGCCAGCTCGAAGAGGGCCTCGGGCTCGCCCACGAACGCGGGGTGAAGATCGTCGCCAACGCGGGCGGCCTCAACCCGGCCGGACTGGCCGACGCCGTACGGGAGTTGGCGCAGAAGGTCGGCGTCCCCGTGCGCGTCGCCCATGTGGAGGGCGACAGCCTCCCCGTGCCCGAGGGGTTCCTCACCGCCAACGCCTACCTCGGCGGCGCCGGGATCGCCGCCTGCCTCGACGCGGGCGCGGACGTCGTCGTCACCGGGCGGGTCACCGACGCGGCGCTCGTCACCGGACCCGCCGCAGCCCGGTTCGGCTGGGGGCCCGGCGACCACGACGCGCTCGCCGGGGCGGTCGTCGCCGGACACGTCCTGGAGTGCGGCACCCAGGCCACCGGCGGGAACTACTCGTTCTTCCGGGGCCACGACCTGCGCCGGCCCGGCTTCCCCGTCGCCGAGATCCACGCCGACGGCTCGTCCGTCATCACCAAGCACGACGGCACCGGCGGCGTCGTCGACATCGGCACCGTCACCGCCCAGCTGTTGTACGAGACCGGCGGCGCCCGGTACGCCGGACCGGACGTCACCGCCCGGCTCGACACCGTACGGCTGACCCAGGTCGGACCCGACCGGGTCAGGATCTCGGGGGTGGGCGGCGAGGCTCCGCCGCCCACCCTCAAGGTCGGGCTGAACCGGCTCGGCGGCTGGCGCAACGAGGTCGTCTTCGTGCTCACCGGCCTCGACATCGAGGCCAAGGCCGGGCTGGTGCGGGAACAGTTCGCCGACGCGCTCGCCCGCTCCGGCGCCGAACCCGACGAGGTGCGGTGGGAGCTGTCCCGGACCGACCGGGCCGACGCCGCCACCGAGGAGAGCGCGAGCGCCCTGCTCCGGCTCGTCGTCCGCGACCGGGACCAGGAGACCGTCGGACGCGCGGTCTCCGGCGCCGCGATCGAGCTCGCGCTCGGCAGCTACCCCGGCTTCCACGTCACCGCCCCGCCCGGCAAGGGCGCACCGTACGGGGTGTTCGAGGCGCGGTACGTACCGGCGGGCGAGGTCCCGCATGTCGCTGTCCTCCCCGACGGACGGCGACTGAGCATGGCGCCTCCCGCGACGACGCAGCCGCTCCGGGACGCCGGGGAACCGCCGCTGCCCGAACCCCTGCCGGACCCCGGGCCCACCCGGTCCGCCCCGCTCGGCCGGATCGCGGGCGCCCGCAGCGGCGACAAGGGCGGGGACGCCAACGTGGGCGTGTGGGCCGTCGGGAACGACGCCTGGCGGTGGCTGGCCCACGAACTGACCGTCGAACGGTTCCGGGAACTGCTCCCGGAGACCGCCGGACTCACCGTCGTACGCCACCTCCTGCCGAACCTCCGCGCCCTGAACTTCGTCGTCCACGGGCTGCTCGGCGAGGGCGTCGCCGCCCAGCACCGGTTCGACCCGCAGGCCAAGGCGGTGGGGGAGTGGCTGCGCTCCCGGCACCTGCCCATTCCCGTATCGCTGCTGGAGACCGTCCACGCACCGGAGGCGCACGCATGACCGTCCTGCCCACCGCGCTCGACACCGCGAGCCCCGAATACGCCGCGAACCGCACGGCCATGCTCGCGAAACTCGACGAACTGGCAGCCGAGCACACCAAGGCCCAGGCCGGAGGCGGGGAGAAGTACGTGCAACGGCACCGCTCGCGCGGCAAGCTCCTGGCCCGCGAGCGGATCGAGCTGCTGATCGACGAGGACACCCCGTTCCTGGAACTCTCGCCGCTGGCCGCCTGGGGCAGCGATTACGCGGTCGGCGCCTCGCTGGTCACCGGGATCGGGGTGATCGAGGGCGTGGAGTGCCTGATCACCGCCAACGACCCGACCGTACGCGGCGGCGCCTCCAACCCCTGGACCCTGAAGAAGGCCCTGCGGGCCAACGAGATCGCCTTCGCCAACCGGCTGCCCTGCATCAGCCTCGTCGAGTCGGGCGGCGCCGACCTTCCCTCGCAGAAGGAGATCTTCATCCCCGGCGGGGCGCTGTTCCGCGACCTCACCCGGCTCTCCGCGGCCGGCATCCCGACCGTCGCCGTCGTCTTCGGGAACTCGACCGCGGGCGGGGCGTACGTCCCCGGCATGTCCGACCACACCGTCATGATCAAGGAACGGTCCAAGGTCTTCCTCGGCGGACCGCCCCTGGTGAAGATGGCGACCGGTGAGGAGAGCGACGACGAATCGCTCGGCGGCGCCGAGATGCACGCCCGCACCTCCGGGCTCGCCGACCACTTCGCCGTCGACGAGCAGGACGCGCTGCGCCAGGCCCGCCGGATCGTCGCCCGCCTCAACTGGCGCAAGGCGCACGCCGATCCGGGCCCCGCGCAGCCGCCGAAGTACGACCAGGACGAGCTGATCGGCATCGTGCCCGGCGACCTGAAGGTGCCCTTCGACCCCCGCGAGGTCATCGCCCGGCTCGTCGACGGCTCCGACTTCGACGCGTTCAAACCGCTGTACGGGACCAGCCTGGTGACCGGCTGGGCGCGGCTCCACGACTACCCCGTCGGCATCCTCGCCAACGCGCAGGGGGTGCTGTTCAGCGAGGAGTCGCAGAAGGCCGCCCAGTTCATCCAGCTCGCCAACCAGCGCGACATCCCCCTGGTCTTCCTGCACAACACCACCGGCTACATGGTCGGCAAGGAGTACGAGCAGGGCGGCATCATCAAACACGGCGCGATGATGATCAACGCGGTGTCGAACTCGAAGGTCCCGCACCTGTCCGTGCTGATGGGCGCCTCGTACGGGGCCGGGCACTACGGCATGTGCGGCAGGGCGTACGACCCGCGCTTCCTCTTCGCCTGGCCCGGCAGCAAGTCCGCCGTCATGGGCCCGCAGCAGCTCGCCGGGGTGCTGTCCATCGTCGCCCGCGCCTCCGCCGCCGCCAAGGGGCAGCCCTACGACGACGAGGCCGACGCCGGACTGCGCGCCATGGTCGAGCAGCAGATCGAGTCCGAGTCACTGCCGATGTTCCTGTCCGGGCGGCTGTACGACGACGGGGTCATCGACCCGCGCGACACCAGGACCGTCCTCGGGATGTGCCTGTCCGCGATCCACACCGCCCCGGTCGAAGGCGCCCGCGGCGGCTTCGGAATCTTCCGGATGTGAGGCGAGGGATGACCGAGATGATCTCCACACTGCTCGTTGCCAACCGGGGCGAGATCGCCTGCCGGATCTTCCGCACCTGCCGTGCGCTCGGCATCGCCACCGTCGCGGTGTACTCCGACGCGGACGCCGACGCGCTCCACGTACGGGAGGCCGACACCGCCGTACGGCTGCCCGGCGCCGCCCCGGCCGACACCTATCTCCGCGGCGACCTCGTCGTACGCGCCGCGCTCGCGACCGGTGCCGACGCCGTCCACCCCGGCTACGGCTTCCTCTCCGAGAACGCCGGATTCGCCCGCGCCGTGCAGGACGCCGGACTCGTCTGGGTCGGCCCGCCGGTCAAGGCCATCGAGCTGATGGCGTCCAAGACCCGCGCCAAGGAACTGATGGCCGCCGCCGGGGTGCCGCTGCTCGCCCCCGTCGACCCGGAGCGGGCCACCGCCGACGACCTGCCGCTGCTGCTCAAGGCGGCGGCGGGCGGCGGCGGGCGCGGGATGCGGGTCGTGCGCGAACTCGCCGCCCTGCCCGCGGAGCTGACGGCGGCGGCCGCCGAGGCCACGGCCGCGTTCGGGGACGGCGAGGTCTTCGCCGAGCCGTACGTGGAACGAGGCCGGCACGTCGAGGTCCAGGTCATGGCCGACGGGCACGGCGGGGTCTGGGCGCTCGGCACCCGCGACTGCTCCCTCCAGCGACGCCACCAGAAGGTCGTCGAGGAAGCCCCCGCACCCGGCCTCGACGACGGACTGCGGACCCGGCTGCACGACGCCGCCGTGGCCGCCGCACAGGCCGTCGGCTACCGGGGCGCGGGCACCGTCGAATTCCTCCTCGCCGCCGACGGACGCCCCTACTTCCTGGAGATGAACACCCGCCTCCAGGTCGAACACCCCGTCACCGAAGCGGTCTTCGGACTCGACCTCGTCGCCCTCCAGCTCCGCATCGCCGAAGGCGAACCGCTGCCCGCCACCGCACCCCCCGCACCGCACGGCCACGCCGTCGAGGCCCGCCTCTACGCCGAGGACCCCGCCCGCGACTGGCAGCCGCAGACCGGAGCACTGCACACGCTCCACATACCCGAGGAACCCGGACTGCGCCTGGACACCGGATACACCGGCGGCGACACCATCGGCGTGCACTACGACCCCATGCTCGCCAAGGTCGTCGCCCACGCCCCCACCCGCACCGAAGCCGTACGCCTCCTCGCCCGCGCCCTGGAACGCGCCCGCATCCACGGCCCGGTCACCAACCGCGACCTGCTCGTACGGTCCCTGCGCCACCCCGACTTCCTCGCCGCCCGCCTCGACACCGGCTTCTACGACCGTCATCTGGACGCCCTCACCCCGTCCCCGGCCCCGGCCCCGTCCCCGGACGGAGCCGGGCCGCGCCTCGCCGCCCTGGCCGCCGCGCTCGCCGACGCCGCCGCCCGGCAGCACGGCCCAGGACCGGGCCCCGTCCGCCTCGGCGCCTGGCGCAACATCTCCTCGCAGCCCCGGACCAAGCGCTACCGCGCCGAACCCGACGGCACCGAACACGAGGCCGCCTACCGCACCACCCGCACCGGCCCCGTACCCGAGACCGGAGAACGCGTCGTCGCCGCCGGGCCCGACCGCGTCACCCTCGAAACCGGCGGCGTCACCCACCACTTCGACATCGCCGTCCACGGCGACAAGGCGTACGTGGACACCGCCACCGGCTCGTACACCTTCACCGCCCTGCCCCGCTTCACCGACCCCACCGACCGGACCGAACCCGGCTCACTGCTCGCCCCCATGCCCGGCACCGTCGTCCGCGTCGCCGACGGCCTCACCGCCGGGACGGCGGTCGCGGCCGGACAGCCCCTGATCTGGCTGGAGGCGATGAAGATGGAACACCGCATCCTCGCCCCCGCCTCCGGCACCCTCACCGCACTCCACGCCGCACCCGGCCTCCAGGTGGAGGTCGGCGCCCTGCTCGCCGTCGTGCAAGACGTACAGGAGGAACCGAAGCTATGAGCACCGTCCTCGAAACCGAAGAGCACCAGGCCCTGCGCGCCGCCGTCGCCGCACTCGGAAAGCGCTACGGACGCGACTACATGACCTCCGTCGTCCGCGACGGCGACCACCCGCGCGAACTGTGGACCGAGGCCGCCAAGCTCGGATACCTCGGCGTGAACCTCCCCGAGGAGTACGGCGGCGGAGGCGGCGGCATGGCCGAACTCTCCATAGTCCTGGAGGAGTTGGGAGCTGCCGGCAGCCCGCTGCTCATGATGGTGGTCTCCCCGGCGATCTGCGGCACCGTCATCGCCCGCTTCGGTACCGAAGCCCAGAAGCAGCAGTGGCTCCCCGGCCTCGCCGACGGCAGCCTCACCATGGCCTTCGGCATCACCGAACCCGACGCCGGATCCAACTCCCACCGCATCACCACCACCGCCCGCAAGGACGGCGACAACTGGCTGCTCACCGGGCGCAAGGTCTTCGTCTCCGGCGTCGACATCGCCGACGCCACCCTCATCGTCGGCCGCACCGAGGATGCCAGGACCGGCAGGCTCAAGCCCTGCCTCTTCATCGTCCCCCGTGACGCCCCCGGCTTCGGCCGCTCGCAGATCGACATGGAACTCCAGGCCCCGGAGAAGCAGTTCGAGCTGGTCCTCGACGACGTACTGCTCCCCGCCGACGCCCTCGTCGGTGATGAGGACGCGGGGCTCCTCCAGCTCTTCGCCGGACTCAACCCCGAACGCATCATGACCGCCGCCTTCGGCATCGGCATGGGCCGCTACGCACTCGCCCGCGCCGTCGACTACGCGAAGACCCGCCAGGTGTGGAAGGAACCCATCGGCTCCCACCAGGCCATCGCCCACCCCCTCGCCCAGGCCCACATCGAACTGGAACTGGCCCGGCTGATGATGCAGAAGGCCGCCGGGCTCTACGACGCCGGCGACGACATCGGCGCCGGTGAGGCCGCCAACATGGCGAAATACGCGGCCGGCGAAGCCTGCGTCAAGGCCGTCGACCAGGCCGTCCACACCCTCGGCGGCAACGGCCTCACCCGCGAATACGGCCTCGCGTCCCTGATCACGGCGGCCCGCGTCGCCCGGATCGCCCCCGTCAGCCGGGAAATGATCCTGAACTACGTCTCCCACCAGTCCCTGGGCCTCCCCAAGTCGTACTGACACACGGCAGTCCGTCTCCCCACACCGCCGCTCCGAAGGGGCCCACCGCCATGGCACACGTGTTCCACAGCGACCACCCCGTCGTACCCGCACTCGACATACCCATCCATGACGCGGTCCTGGGGCAGGCCACCACCGCCTACGGCGACACGGTGGCCCTGATCGACGGGACGGACGACAGCTCCACCCTCACCTACCGGCAGCTCGACACCTTCCACCGCAGGATCGCCGCCGCGCTCGCCGGGGCCGGAGTGCGCAAGGGCGACGTACTGGCCCTGCACAGCCCCAACACCATCGCCTACCCGGCGGTGTTCCACGGCGCGACCCGGGCGGGCGCCACCGTCACCACCGTCCACCCGCTCGCCACGGCGGAGGAGATCGCCAAACAGCTCCGCGACTCCTCCGCCCGCTGGATCGTCACCGTCTCCCCGCTCCTGGACACGGCACGCCGGGCCGCCGGACTCGCCGGTGGCATCGAGCAGATCTTCGTCTGCGACCGGGCCGAGGGGCACACCTCCGTACTCGACATGCTCGCCACCACCGCCCCCGAACCCCGCATCACCATCGACCCCGGCGAGGACATCGCCGCCCTGCCCTACTCCTCCGGCACCACCGGCACCCCCAAGGGCGTCATGCTCACCCACCGCTCCATGGGCACCAACCTGGAGCAGTTCCGCCCCTTCGTCCCCATGGGCCCCGGCGACCGCATCCTGGCAGTACTCCCGTTCTTCCACATCTACGGGCTGACCGCCCTGATGAACGCCCCGCTGCGGATGGGCGCCACCGTCGTCGTACTGCCGCGCTTCGACCTCGGCCAGTTCCTCGCCACGATCGAGAAGTACCGGATCACCGGCCTGTACGTGGCCCCGCCGATCGTCCTCGCCCTCGCCAAGCACCCCTCGGTCGACCGGCACGACCTGTCCTCGCTGGAGTACGTCGTCAGCTCCGCCGCACCCCTCGACGCCTCGCTCGCTGCCGCCTGCTCCCAGCGCCTGGGACTGCCACTCGTACGCCAGGCCTACGGCATGACGGAACTCTCGCCCGGCACCCACGTCGTCCCGCTCGCCGCCGAGAACCCGCCCCCGGGCTCGGTCGGCAGGCTCCTGCCCAGTACCGAGATGCGGATCGCCTCGCTCGGCGACGACACCGAGGACGCCCCGGCCGGCACCGACGGCGAGATCCTGATCCGCGGCCCGCAGGTCATGAAGGGCTACCTCGGCCGCCCCGAGGCCACCGCCGACATGATCGACGCCGACGGCTGGCTGCACACCGGCGACATCGGACACGTCGACGCCGACGGCTGGCTGTTCGTCGTCGACCGGGTGAAGGAACTCATCAAGTACAAGGGCTACCAGGTCGCCCCCGCGGACCTGGAAGCCCTGCTGCTGACCCACCCGTCCGTCGCCGACGCCGCCGTCATCGGGGTGTACGACGACGAGGGCAACGAGATCCCCAAGGCGTGCGTCGTCCGCCAGCCGTCCGCACCGGACCTCACGGCGGACGACGTCATGGCGTACGTCGCCGAGCGCGTCGCCCCGTACAAGAAGATCCGGCAGGTCGAGTTCATCGACGCGGTACCGCGCGCCACCTCCGGCAAGATCCTCCGCCGCGAACTGCGCGACCGGGAGAAGTCCCGCCGTGCGAACGAGGGTCACGGTTCCGGTGGTTGACGCCCGGCCCTGTGCACTTCCCGCACCTGCCGGGCTGTTACCCCGGCGCGAGCCCCGTCCGGGCCGGTGCGGGCTCGGTCACGGTGCGGATGAACGCCTTACGCCTACCTGCACATTGTGAAGTTCTGCTCTGCCTGGCGGGTTTTACGTTCGAAGAAAAGCTTTCCTTCTCCACGGGGTGGCCGCGGTTGCGCCCACTCCGACGGACAGAGCGATCACGGCCACTGCCCAGCTGAAGAGGTCGGTGGCCGAGTTGGACGTCCAGTCCCACCGGTTGTGTGGGTACCAGATCAGAAAGAAGGCCGAAGCCAGGGGGATGATCCAGCCGAGCTGGTGGCCGAGCAGCCTCACTGACAGCAGGGCGAGACCGAACCAGATCAGGAGGGATCGAACGAAGACGACCCCGGCTTCCGGACCGACGGCGAGCGCCTCAGTGGCGAAGGAGAAGGCGCAAGCTGTCAGTGTCAGGCCAGTGCAGTACTTGAGGCGGAACCGGTGCATCGCGGATGCACCCATCTCATCATGTGCCGACATGGCACCGTCGAGAGCCGCGGTGAGGAAAACAGCCGACAGAAGCGGGAGTTCGTGCCGGAAGGGCACGCCCGTGGTGACTCCCCCGCTACCGATGGAGGGCAGCGCGATATGAGTGCCGCCGAAGAAGGCCGAGAGAAGGGCGACAGCGGCCGTTGCCACCAGGACGGCTACACCCCGGTGGACTCTTGCATAGCGGAGTAGGTCAGAACCGGTCATCAGGCTTGCACCAGGAAGGGTCTCGAAGGATGTGGCCGCGCTCCTGAGCAAGCCATTTTTGCTGCTCGGCCGCAGGCATCCGTATGACCTTGGTCGCCTCGCGTTGGGCGGCGGATACACCTTCCATATGGAGTCCCTCGTCGGCGACAGCCGGGTCCTGTCCCGCGGAGCGGTACTCGAGCCAGAGGCGGATGTTGTCCATGGCCTGCCAGGCCCGGCTCTCCTGGCGAGGAGGTATGCAGAGACCCAGGGACTCGGTGAACACCCGGTCGGCCATGGCGATCGCCGCGGTACGGACGTGACCTTCGGCGATGTCGAATCCGCGGTCGCCCCACTTGTTCCGCCGCAGCCCGAACTCGTGGAACGCGTCGGGCGACTTCAACCAGGGCTGGACGGGTTGGCCCAAGCGCTGGGCCATGCCGGTCAGTTCGGGCAGGTACTTGCGGTGCTCGGGCCACACGCACACCTGTGGCACGCCCTTCTCCGCGCGCTCGCACAGCGGCGCCGTCGCCGATGCCGGGCGCTCGACGCGCAGTTCGCCGGCGGCCGGCACCGCGGCCAGTGCGATGAGAGAGCCTGCTGCCGACCCGATGGCGACACCGCGGATGTGCAGGGGCGTTCCCTGACGCGGCATCTGGCGCTCGGCGCTCCTGCGTAGCGGTGGTGCCGTCACCGCCAGCGCCGCGAGCGCGAGTGCAAACAGCAGCCGCACGGCGACCGGAAGGAGGCGCAGGTGCTGGTCCGGCGGTCCCGCGAGGACGTTGAACTTGAAGGGGAGCGCCAGCATGCTGATGAAGCAGCCCAGCGCGCAGACGACGGGGGTGAAGGCGGCGGAGGGCCACCAGCGGCCGGCCAGATGGCCCACGGACGCGAAGATGATCAGGATGGAGGCGCCGAGCAGGAGATAGGAGGGCCACAGGAAGCCGGGGCCCGCCTCGCCGAATGAGATGAATGCGGCGGTCAGGCATCCGATCACGTACGCCAGGAATCCGAGAGTGAGCGTCGCGGCCAGCCGTGCGGCCTCGATCCGCCAGATCGGTCGGGCGGCCGCGAGCACGGTCTCGGGCATCCCCGCGCGGGAGGAACGTCCGGCCTGCCAGGCCGAGACGCCGGCGAGCACGGGCCCCAGGAAGAGCGTGACGACCTGGGCCGCCACGCTCGCTTCGGGCCACACACCGATCCAGTACCGGGACCGGCCGAAGAGCACCACCAGGTCCACGGCGATCATCAAGGGGAACGCTGTCAGAAGGGGCGAGCGGCGCAGCTCGATGCGGTAGGCGTTCAGCATGCGGCCCCCTCGTTGGGTCGGTGGTTGCCGAGTACCGTCATGTAGCCGCGTTCCAGGGGGCTGTCGCCCGGCGCTGTGGACAGGGCGAGTTCTGCCAGCTGCTGAGGTGTGCCGCTGTGGCACACCTGGCCGTTACTCAGTACGAAGACGGTGTCGCAGGCGGCGCCGACATCCTCGACCAGGTGCGTGCTGAGGAGGACGGCTGTTCCCGCGCGGGCGAGGGAACGAATGAGCTCACGGAAGTCGAGGCGCTGCGCGGGGTCGAGACCGACGGTCGGCTCATCCAGCAGGAGCAGGGAGGGGGAGCCGACGATAGCCGCAGCGATCCCGGCCCGGCGGAGCATGCCGCCGGACAGCGACTTCATGCGGTCTCGGGCCCGGTCGGCCAGGCCCACGGCCGCCAGTGCCTCCCTGGTCGCGGAGTCGACCTTCCTGGAGGGGACCTCACGCAGCCAGGCGCAGTAGCGGACGAAGTCCGTTATGGAGAAGGCCGGGTAGTACCCGAAGTCCTGCGGGAGGTAGCCGATGCGACGGCGGACTCGCCGCGCTTGCCGCTCGTTGGTGACGGGCCTTTCGAACAGCTCCAGCTGCCCGCTCTGCGGCGGCGCGATGGTGGCGAGCGTACGGAAGAGCGTGGTCTTGCCCGCGCCGTTGGGGCCCAACAGGCCCGTGACGCCGGGCTGGATGGCCAGGTCGAGATTCTCGATGATGCGTCGACCACCGTATCCCTGTGTGAGGGCCGTCAATCGAGCGACAGGGTATGTCGTCATTGGCACATTTCCCCGAAATAAAGGACGGGCCCGCCGCGCTGGCGGGCTCTCCTGAAGTGCTGGCTAGTTACGATCCCACAGGGGTCTTGTTGATCTCGAACGTGCACTCGTGGGTGTCGTACTTGCCCACGTACCCCTTGTACAGCCTGTCGTAGTTCTGCGTATCGATCTCGACATTGCAGTCATAGCTCGTCAAGTACCCGTAATTCGGGTAGTTCGTCGCGTTGGAGCAGTAGCCGTGACCGGACGTGGAGTACCAGTACCCCCGGCACCCCTTGAACCAGGACGCCTCGTTGGAAGCGCTCGACACTGGAGCCGTCAGGCCGATGGCCGCAGCCGCCAGGGCACCGACGGCAACACCCTTGGCAGCCTTGGAGCCAGATATGCGCGACGCAAGAGAAATCATATACATTCCCCCCCTTGGGAATTTTAGAATCAAGCAATGGAGGCATGGGTCGGCGCCCCCGAATTACGAAACGTGACAATAGCGCGCCGAACTCTTTCGGCTGAAGCGAATTGCGGCCTTCCGGCGCTGTTGAGCAGCAAATGGGCGTTTGGAGATCGTCTCGTTTGGCTTGTTTCCAGCCTGAGGTGTCCAGACTTGTGTGGCTGACGGGGCTACATGCCCGCGAGCCAGGCTGAGTGAGCTGCAGTTGCCTCTCTACGTGGGGCAACTCGGCTCGTTCAGCATCCTGTCGTTCGGTGATCACGCAGACCTCGACGTCGTACACACTGAGCACCTCACGTCCGCCGTCTACGTCGAGCAGCGTGATCAGGTGTTTATGTACCGGGAGGCCGCGCGGAGGCTCACCTCTGCCGCGGAGTCGGTCGAGGCGTCCACGGAACTGATCGCAGAGATAAGGAAATCCCTATGACTCACATTGATGACGCGTCCACGCTGCCTGTTTCCTGGTGGAAGTCGTCGCGATCCGACACCGGCGCCCAGTGCGTCGAGTGCGGCATCGTGAACCACGCTGAGCAGCGCGTCGCCGTGCGGGACAGCAAGAATCCGAACGGTCCGGCGCTGCTGTTCTCGTACGCCGCCCTGGGCGGCCTGGTGGACGTGCTGCGTCGGGGCGACTTGCGGTAGGTAGGCGCGGCAGAGCAGCGGTCCGCCCCCACGCCCCGGGGGTGGACCGCTGCCTCGTGCCGAGCCTGAAATCATGCAAGCGCGCTTGATTGTTCTGCTCCCTGCTGCCACGCTCGACGGGACGGCCCGGCACAAGGAGACGAACCGCATGACGCTGCTCGCCCTGCCCACCCACGACCGGGGCATCACCACACTCACCCTCGACTCGCCCGCCAACCGCAACGCACTCTCCGCGGCACTCGTCGGCGAGCTCTCCACCGCCCTGGACGCGTGCGCGGCCGACGACACCGTACGGGCCGTCGTCCTCACCCACACCGGCAACACCTTCTGCGCGGGCGCCGATCTCACCGCACCGCCCGACCCGCACGCCCTCGTCGCCCTGATGCGGCAGATCGTCGCCCTGCCCAAACCCGTCGTCGCCCGGGTCACCGGCCATGTCCGGGCGGGCGGCCTCGGCCTGCTCGGCGCCTGCGACATCTCCGCGGCCGGCCCCGAAGCCTCCTTCGCCCTCACCGAATCCCGCCTGGGGCTCGCCCCCGCCGTCATCTCCCTGCCGCTGCTGCCCCGCATCGACCCGCGTGCCGCCGCCCGCTACTACCTCACCGGAGAACGCTTCGACGCCGCCGAAGCCGCCCGCATCGGCCTGATCACGCTCGCCGCCGAGGACGTGGACAAGGACCTCGCCCCCGTCCTGGACGGGCTGCGCAAGGCGTCCCCCCAGGGGCTGGCGGCATCGAAGAAGCTGGTCACGGCTACTGTGCTCGAAAGCTTCGACCAGCACGCCGAAGACCTCATCGCCCGCTCGGCGGCCCTCTTCGCCTCCGCCGAGGCCCGGGAAGGAATGACGGCCTTCCTCGAACGACGGGACCCCGCATGGGTGTTGTGACGCCCCCTACCGACCGGACCCCCAAACAGGACCGCAGCCGCGCCACCCGCCGCCGACTCCTCGAAGCCGCCGTCGCCTGCCTCGCCGAACACGGCTGGGCGGGCTCCACCGTCTCCGTCGTCGCGATGCGCGCCGGCGTCTCGCGCGGCGCCGCCCAGCACCACTTCCCCACCCGCGAGGACCTGTTCACCGGAGCCGTCGAATACGTCGCCGAGGAACGCTCCGCCGCCCTGCGCGCCGTCCCCGACCAGGACCGGGCCGCCGTCGTCGCCGCCCTCGTCGACCTCTACACCGGCCCGCTCTTCCGTGCCGCACTCCAGCTCTGGGTCGCCGCCTCCAACGAGGAACAGCTCCGCCCCCGCGTCACCGAACTCGAAGCCCGCGTAGGCCGCGAGACCCACCGCATCGCGGTCGGCCTCCTGCACGCCGACGAGACCCGCCCCGGCGTACGGGAAACGGTCCAGGGACTCCTCGACATGGCCCGCGGCCTGGGCCTTGCCAACGTGCTCACCGACGACACGGCCCGGCGGCGCAGGGTCGTGGCGCAGTGGGCGGCGCTGCTGGACGGCGTACTGGACTGACCGAATACGTCGCTACGTCGCCGGGCCGCCGATGGCGAGGGCAAGCCGCCACATGCCGGTGGACGGATTCACCTCCGGTTCCTTGCCCTCCGGGGCCAGTTCCCGCATGGGTTGGACAGCGCGATCCCCATGCTGTGGCGGTCTGCCTTGGTCACGGCCATAGGTTCCGAGGGAGGGACTCCTATGTCCGCCCGGCTTCGGTGTCCTCGCCATCCTGCTCCCCCCGGCCCGCCAGCGCTCTGGCGAAACTGTCGTCGATGAAGGGCACGCCGCCGTAGCTGCCGCCCAGGTAGCGGCGCTCGTGGTTCTCCCCGATGCGGGGCTTGAATTCCGCCAGGGCGAACAGATCTGTCTCGCCGTACTGATTTTTCCTCCAGGAGCCAAACCTGGTCCGCTTCACGTCGTATGTACTCGATGCCCCAATTACTCGTTCGATTCAAGCCGGTGTGTGAGCGAGAAGCGGTCAGAGAACCTCGCGGACTGGGATTTCCGTGACAAGACCGGCTCGGCATGCAACAACAAGAAGTCCGGGGGGATGGATTTCACCGACTTTCGAACTGGACTGCCGGACCCCCACGCGTACACCGCCCTTGGAACGTGCAACAAGATGACCGACGTTGATTACACCTACGGTGGTGACTGGAACAACAAGGCTGACCACGTGAGCGTGTAGGTGCGGTAGCGTGCTCCTCCGGCCGGTGTCGGCCGGGGGAGCGCGTCGCTATTGGTTTGGAGCAGCGGAATGCGTTATCGAAAGATCGTCCCGTGTGTGTTGATTGTTGGATTCCTTGCGGGCTGTTCGTCGTTCATGGAAAACGAACCCAAGTCAGTCGACGTGGTTACCGTTGACACAGTGCCTCCGGATGATGATGCAGCCGACTCGCGAAGGGATGCTGCGGACTTCCGTAAGGCCTCAGCTGATCAAGCCGCAGTCAACGACCTGCTCCCGGCGGTCGACAAGATCATTGGGGATTGGGACGGCGATGAGGGTCGGGCATTCATCTCGACCAAGCTCCCGGCCGCCCTTTCCACCGAAGTCAACGGTGAACTCCTTGCCGGCGCGTTTGCGGCATGGCAGAAATCCGAGTCCGGCTCCTCGCCGGTAGCCGTGTACGGAGGGGACGGCAAGCTTCTCTTCACGGGGACGTTCTAGCCGGCGACTCGGTAGCAGACTGGTCGGGTTGGCTCCTCGGGGTGTGGCGGCCCCAGTGGCAGTCGGCGTCGCTGACGTGAACGAGTGACGGCGAAGGGACTGTGCGTGACGCCGCCGTCGGGTGCCGCGTCACGGTGCGAGTTCACCACCATCCGGGCCATGTATTCCAGCGCGCCGAGCAGATTCGACTTGGCAGGCGGTTCCCGTGGCAGGCTTCTTCGGCGCCAACGCGGCTGGCACCAGCGCGGCCTTCTCCAGCGCCTGCGCCACGACGACACGGCCCGCCGCCGGAGGGTCGTGGCGCAGTGGGCAGCGCTGCTGGACGGCGTACTGGACTGACCGAATACGTCGCTACGTCGCCGGGCCGCCGATGGCGAGGGCAAGCCGCCACATGCCGGTGGACGGATTCACCTCCGGTTCCTTGCCCTCCGGCGCCAGTTCTCGCGCCCGGCGAACCGCTTCGCGCCAGGTGCTCTCGTAGGCGCGGAAGTCGAGCCCTGTCTTGCTGTATCCGCCTGCTGTGTGTCTGTCCAGGTGCGGCACGAGATGGGTGCACGACGGGGCGTGACTGCGGTGGTCGGTGAAGTGCAGCAACAACCACAGTTCAAAGCATGGATTCGACAGCGCGATCCCGATGCCGCTGTGGTCCGCGTCGGTCACGGCGCGGTCGATGTCCGTGAATTCGTCGACATCGAACACACACCATGCCTGGTCGTACTCTTCGGCTGCCGACGCGAGTAACTTCGCTGTGTACGCGACGACTTGGGAAGGTGCCTTGGGGCGCTCGACGATCTTGACCGAGACTGCCGGATTCCGTACGGAGGACTTGAGTCCCTGCACATAGTCCCGTTCCGTCACTTCGGTTCCGCAGACGACCAGTAATCGCTGCCGAGCGACTCGACGCCCGGTTCTTCTGTCGAGCCGGGACTCGAAGGAGGGACTCCTACGTCCGCTCGGCTTCGGTGTCCTCGCCATCCTGCTCCCCCCGGCCCGCCAGCGCTCTGGCGAAACTGTCGTCGATGAAGGGCACGCCGCCGTAGCTGCCGCCCAGGTAGCGGCGCTCGTGGTTCTCCCCGATGCGTGGCTTGAACTCCGACAGGGCGAACAACTCCGTCTCCCCGTGGCGATTTTTCTCCAAGAACCACACCTGGTCCCGCTTGAGGATGTCCTCGCCGCCCATGCGACCGAGCAGGCTGGCATCGTGCGTGGTGAAGACCAGTTGCGCTCCGTGCGGGTTGGTGGCCGGGTCCTGGAAGAGTTCGATGAGCTGCGCGGTGAGCAGGGGGTGGAGACTGGAGTCGATCTCGTCCACGACCAAGGTGCCGCCCCGCCGAAGGACCGACATGAACCGTGGAGCCTGTTCCAGCAGCGCCCGGGTGCCGGCGGACTGCTCGTGCAGGTCCATCCGCACCACGCCGGTACGACCGCGGTGCCCGAGCCACGGACGCACGTGTTCTTGCGGCCCCTCCTCTTCCAGTCTGGCGAGCAGACGCAACGGGACACGCCTGCCGTACCGCTGTCGCAGCGCGTCCTCGTCCACGAGCACGCGCTCCGTGCCGCACTCCTCGATACCCAGGTCAGCCGCGCGCAGGAGGGCCATCAGCTCGGGATGACGTTCCGGCGCCTCCAGCATCCGGCCCACCTCGGGGCCGATGGGGCGGCCCGGTCCATGCCGACCGAACCTCAAATCTGTCAGGAACCAGTCATAGACCGGCCGGAAGTCCATCTGCCTGGAACGTGCCGCCATGGTCAGGAACAGCACATTGGGTTCGGTGATGTTCTCGACCAGTTCCAGTTCGCGCTTGGCCTGTGAGTCGCCGGGCTGCACGTCGCCGTCCGGCCGCTCGAAGATCTTGCGCTTCTTCCCATGCGGATAGCTGTAGAGCCATTCGTCCAGAACCCGCTCGTCATCGACGCTGAAACCGTAGGTGTAGCGGACACCGTCGAGCAGCAGGTCCACCACGTACCAGGAAGGCTCTTCGAGCGCGGCGGTGTCCAGACGGAAGGGGCTGCGGGTGACTCCGCCGTCGGGCTCCGCGTCACGGTGCGAGTTCACTACCATTCGGGCCATGTATTCCAACGCACCGAGCAGATTCGACTTGCCGGCCGCGTTGGCGCCGAAGAGGCCTGCCACGGGAACGGCCTGCCAGTACGTGCCGGGAGGCCGATCCGCGTCGTAGGCGGGGTGAAGCTGGAGTTCTTGCTCTTCCCGGATCGAGCGATGATTCGACACTCTGAAGTTCAGCAGCACGTGAGCCCTCCCCCCGGCGATTCAGTGGGACCGTGCGCAAGTGAATCGCGAGTACAGGAGGCTGGCAACCTGTTGCAGGGAATACCAGCCGTCGCGGGTGGTGATTCCACCCGAACGGGAGCCGAGGCGGGAGAGGGAACCGGTCCCCCCGACCTCGGCCCTGGGCCGGACGAGGCGCTCAGTTCCCCAGATCCGCGAGCTGGCCGTACCCCTCGATCTCCCGCGGATCCCGCGAGCCCGGACCCACGTACCGCGCCGAAGGACGCACCAGCCGCCCCGTCCGCTTCTGCTCCAGGATGTGCGCCGACCAGCCCGCCGTACGCGCGCAGGTGAACATCGACGTGAACATGTGCGCCGGAACCTCCGCGAAGTCCAGCATGATCGCCGCCCAGAACTCCACGTTCGTCGCCAGCACCCGGTCCGGGCGCCGCGCGTGCAGCTCCTCCAGCGCGGCCTTCTCCAGCGCCTGCGCCACCTCGAAGCGCGGCGCGCCCAACTCCTCGGCGGTACGCCGCAGCACCCGCGCCCGCGGGTCCTCCGCCCGGTAGACCCGGTGGCCGAAACCCATCAGGCGCTCACCCTTGTCCAGGGCCTTCTTCACGTACGCGGTGGCATCGCCGGTCCGCTCGATCTCCTCGATCATGCCGAGCACCCGGGACGGCGCACCACCGTGCAGCGGACCCGACATGGCACCCACCGCACCCGACAACGCCGCCGCCACATCGGCGCCGGTCGACGCGATGACGCGGGCGGTGAACGTCGAGGCGTTCATGCCGTGCTCCGCGGCCGACGTCCAGTACGCGTCGACGGCCTTCACGTGCTTGGGGTCCGGCTCGCCCCGCCAGCGGATCATGAACCGCTCGACCACGGACTGCGCCTTGTCGATCTCGCTCTGCGGGACCATCGGCAGCCCCTGCCCGCGCGCCGACTGGGCGACGTACGACAGCGCCATCACGGCGGCCCGCGCCAGATCGTCGCGCGCGGTCTGCTCGTCGATGTCGAGCAGCGGTTTCAGACCCCACACCGGGGCGAGCATCGCCAGCGCGGACTGCACATCGACCCGGATGTCCCCGGAGTGCACCGGGATCGGGAACGGCTCGGCCGGCGGCAGACCGGGGTTGAACGCCCCGTCGACCAGCAGACCCCAGACGTTGCCGAACGACACATGGCCGACGAGATCCTCGATGTCGACACCCCGGTAACGGAGCGCACCGCCTTCCTTGTCCGGTTCGGCGATCTCCGTCTCGAACGCGACGACTCCCTCTAGTCCCGGTACGAAGTCGGACATGGCGGCTCCCTCGGTCGGCGGCTCTGCGGAGGCCACAGTGGCCTGCCTCAAGATATTGGCGGGTTCCCCTGACGCGGGGAAGCGTGACATCCGGCACAGGACCTCGAATCGGCCCCGCCCCTCCGACACCCTCCTTGCCGGGCCTGGCCTGCCGCTGCGGCAGGATGACCCCGTGCCCACCGCAGATTCCCCCTCCGATTCCACCACCGATCCGGCCGCGATGCGCGAGCAGTACCGCTCCGAGCGCTTCACCGAGGACACGCTGGCCGCCGACCCGATGCAGCAGTTCGCCCACTGGTTCCGGCAGGTCGCCGTCGGCGGGCTGCTCCACGAGCCCAACGCCATGGTGGTCTCCACCGCCACCCCCGAGGGCCGGCCCTCCTCGCGCACCGTGCTGCTGAAGAAGTACGACGAGCGCGGCTTCGTCTTCTTCACCAACTACGAATCCCGCAAGGGCCGCGAGCTGACCGCCAACCCGTACGTCTCGCTGCTCTTCCCCTGGCACCCGATGGCCCGCCAGGTCATCGTCACCGGCCGGGCGGACCGGACCGGCCGTGACGAGACGGTCGCCTACTTCCGCACCCGCCCGCACGGCTCCCAGCTCGGCGCCTGGGCGAGCCCCCAGTCGACGGTGATCGGCTCCCGCGACGAGTTGCTCGCCCGCTACGAGGAGCTCGCGGCCCGCTACCCCGAGGGCGAACAGGTCCCCGCGCCCCCGAACTGGGGCGGCTTCCGTGTCGTCCCCGAAACCATCGAGTTCTGGCAGGGCCACGAGAACCGGCTGCACGACCGGCTGAAGTACGTACGCGAGGGCGATCAGTGGCGCGTCGAGCGCCTGTGCCCGTAGCGAGTCCTTTCGGGGCAGCCCCCTGCGGACATGCAGAGACCCGCAGGCTCTGGTCCCTCCTTGCGGAGGAGCCGGCCGGACTTACCGGCGAGCCTGCGGGTCGGTGACTGCTTGGGATTGGCCGACGACCGGCCTGCACTGCAAAGAGCGCGACAACGGGCGTCAGCCCGCAGCCACCTCACGAGTCCGAGAAGAAATCACTTCTGGAACACCTCCTTTCGCGTGTAGCAGCAGCCTAGGAACGTCCCCGGCACCGCACAAGCGAATTAATGCGCCGGTCGATTTCCGGGAAGTCGACGTGTGCTGGGGCGCCTTCGAGTTCAATGGTCTGACGTGCGGAAATGCCGGATGCGTCCTGCGGGGGGTACGGGATGAGTGCGTCCACAAGCAGTGGAACGGCCGAAGCGCTCGGGCCCGACGAGGGGCCGAAGGCGGGGCACGGGGCCGAGTTGCTCGCCGCGTTGCTCGACGGGATGGACGCCGCGCTCTGCGCGTTCGACGCGGACGGCACGATCACCCACTGGAACCGCGAGGCCGAGCGGATTCTGGGCTGGTCCGCCGAGGAGGCCGTGGGGCGGTCCGGGTTCGCCGGGTGGGCGGTGCGGCGGGCGGACGCGGGTGAGGTGCAGGAGCGGCTGATGGCGGCCATGGACGGTGCCGGGCGCCGCGTCCACGAGTTCGCGCTGCTGCGCAAGGACGGCGGGCGGGTGCTGGTGCGGACCCAGTCGGCCGGGGTCCGGGGCGCGGACGGCGGACCGGCCGGGGTGTACTGCGCGTTCAGCGAGGTGCATGCGCAGATCGATCTGGAGCGGTCGATCGCGCTGAGCGAGGCGCTGTTCGAGGACGCGTCCTGGGGCGTGGTGCTGGTCGACGCGGATCTGCGGCCGACGATCGTCAACGCGCATGCGGCCCGGGCGCTGGGCGCCGGCCGCACGACGCTGCTGGGGCGCCCGCTGGGGGAGCTGATCGTGCAGGGCGTCGAGGACCTGGAGGGCGCGTTGCAGCATGTGCTCGCCGAGGGCGCACCACCGGCGCCCGCCGAGCTGTGGGTGACGCTGCGGACGGCGGAGGGGGAGCGGCGGCGCTGCTGGCGCAGTGGTTTTCTGCAGCTGGCGTCGCCGCTCGCCGAGGAGCCGGTGCCGCTGGGGGTCGGCTGGCTGTTCCAGGACGTGACGGCCGAGAAGCTGGCGGCGCAGGAGGCGGACCGGATGAGGTTCAGGTCGAACCAACTGCACCGGGCCTCGCGGTCGGCGTCCGAGTGCGAGGACCCGATGGAGGCGGCGACGTCCTATCTGGACTACGCGCTGGCGGGCTTCGCGGACCATGCGCTGGTCGATCTGGTGGTGGGGGAGCGGCTGGTGCGGGCGGCGGCGACCCCGTCCGGTGAGCCTGGCCCGTGCCTGCCGGTGGCGGGCGGTTCCATTCCGCTGCGGTACGTGGCGGGGCACCCGGCGCTCCAGGCGGTGGACCGCACGGGTTCGGTGCGGGCCAGCGCGGGGGCCGGGCCGGGGGCCGGGGCGTGGGCGGCGGAGCGGCAGTGGCCGGGCGACTGTGTGCACGCGCTGTGCGCGGTGCTGCGGAGCAGGGGGCGCACGCTGGGTGTGGTGACGTTCCTGCGCTCGGCCCACCGCACGGCGTTCGAGCGTCCCGACGCGGCGTACGCGGAGAGCGTGGCGGTGCGGGTGGCCGCGGCGGTGGACCTGGCGCAGGTGCTGGCGCCGACGAGGTGACGATGCGTTCTCCGGCCCGTCACCTGTCACCGCTCACTGCCGGTAGAAGATCCGGTCCCGGTACTCCGTCATCACGCGCCCGTTCCACTCGTGGCCGCCGTCGACGTTCGCCGAGCGCAGCAGCGGTGGCTCCACGCCCCGCTCCACGAGCTGTTCCGCTGCGGCGGCCGTCATCGCCTGCATCAGGGCGCTGGTGACCACCGTCGACGCGGGGGCGAACGGCGCCTCGATCCCGTCGAGGGTCAGCTCCGCGTCACCGATGGCGATCTTGCTGTCGAGCACGATGTCGCAGTGGTCCCGCAGGAAGCCGCCCGAGACGTGCCGGGAGCGGGTGCCGTCCGCGTACGCCACCGACGTCACGCCGATGACCTTCAGGCCGAGCGCCCGTGCGTTCTGCGCCATCTCCACCGGGAGCGCGTTGCGTCCGGAGAGCGAGATGACCACGAGTACGTCGCCGGCCCGGGCGGGGCTGGAGTCCAGCACGGCGCCCGCCAGTCCGTCGACCCGCTCCAGCGCGGAGCCGAGGGTCGCGGGCATGACGTCGACGCCGACCGTCCCCGGGATGGCCAGCAGGTTCATCAGGGCGAGGCCGCCCGCCCGGTAGACGACGTCCTGCGCGGCGAGCGAGGAGTGCCCGGCGCCGAAGGCGAAGAGCCGGCCGCCCGCCGCGACGGCGTCGGCGATCGCGGCACCGGCGGCCGCGATGCTGCCGGACTCCTCGTCGCGTACCCGCTCCAGCAGGCCGATCGCTGCGTCGAAGAACTGACCGGCCAGCTTGCTGTCGCTCATCGAGGAGGCCCTTTCCGGCGGGGGAGAGAGTGTTCACGGGTGTCCATGCCGCGGATCACGTTGCGGTCTGGACCAGTGACCTGTCAATACCGCCCCGGCGGCTCCGCTGCACGGTGTTCGCCGGGCGCGGCACGGTTGTCGGCGGTATGCGTCAGAATTGGGTCAGGGCCAGCGCACGACGTTTTTCATGTCACAGCATCGAGGGGCACGAATGTCCGGACTGATCGACACCACGGAGATGTACCTCCGCACCATCCTCGAACTCGAAGAGGAAGGCGTGGTCCCCATGCGCGCCCGGATCGCGGAACGGCTGGACCAGAGCGGTCCGACGGTCAGCCAGACGGTGGCGCGCATGGAGCGTGACGGTCTGGTGCAGGTCGCGGGCGACCGGCATCTGGAGCTGACCGACGAGGGGCGCCGCCTGGCGACGCGTGTGATGCGCAAGCACCGGCTCGCCGAGTGCCTGCTCGTCGACGTGATCGGCCTGGAGTGGGAGCAGGTCCACGCCGAGGCGTGCCGCTGGGAGCATGTGATGAGCGAGGCCGTGGAGCGGCGGGTGCTGGAGCTGCTGCGTCATCCGACGGAGTCGCCGTACGGGAATCCGATCCCGGGTCTGGAGGAGCTGGGCGAGAAGGCCGAGGCCGACCCCTTCCTCGACGAGGGGATGGTGAGCCTGTCGGAGCTCGACCCGGGTGCCGAGGGCAAGACGGTGGTCGTGCGCCGGATCGGTGAGCCGATCCAGACGGATGCCCAGCTGATGTACACGCTGCGGCGTGCGGGTGTGCAGCCCGGCTCCGTGGTCAGCGTGACCCAGTCGCCCGGTGGCGTGCTGGTCGGCAGCAGCGGCGAGGCGGCGGAGCTGGACACCGAGGTCGCCTCGCACGTGTTCGTGGGCAAGCGCTGAGCGCCTCGTCTCCGCGTCCCACCGCTTGGCCGGATGCCGTCTGCGGGGCGTTCATGTGTGAATTCCGCTTTCCCTTTTTCCGTCCGGAACTGCAGCGCCCGGACGGATCGCGTGCCAGGCTGTGGCTGAGACATACCTGAGAGTGTCGGCCGACTGGCCGCGCGGTCGGGGAGGGAGCAGGTGCATGCGCCCGTCGTACTGGCGCGTCCGGCACGTCCGGCGCGCGTACCGGAACGTGGCTGCCGTGGTCCCGGCCGTCCGAACATCGCGCGGCAGTGCTCATGGAAGCCCCCGCGCATCGCCCGCCGCCGCCCGCGAAGCCGGTGCCGCCGCCCATCGCGGCGCACCGGCGTCGGCGGCTTCCCGGAAGACAGAGGGCCCCGGCGCCTCGCGGCGCCGGGGCCTGTCCTCCCCTGCTTCGACCTGGAGCCCCGAGCTCTCGAGGTCGATCCCCACGGGCCCTCATCCCCGAGTGGCCCGCCTCCCGGAGAAGGTCTCCCCTCCGCCGCCCCGGTCAATCCTTGACGGCGGTCACTCGAACGAGCGGTGTTGGATGGCGGAACCCAGTTTTCGAATACAAGTTCGATAGTCTGGCTTGACGCGACCACGCGGTGATCGAGCAGTGCATCAAGCGGTGATCGAGGACCAGAAGGGGGTGCCAGGACATATGGTGCGGCGCATCGATGTGACCGGGACCGGCGGCGTACGCCTCGCGGCCTGGGAGTTCGCCGACCCACCCAAGGGGCGCGCGGAGGGCGAGCGCGCCCCCGGGGTATTACTGCTCCACGGCCTGATGGGAAGGGCCGCGCACTGGGCCCCCACCGCTCGCTGGCTCGCCGAGCGGCACCGCGCCGTCGGCCTCGACCAGCGCGGGCACGGCCGCAGCGACAAGCCGGCCGAAGGCCCGTACACCCGTGACGCGTACGTCGCCGACGCCGAGGCCGCGATCGAACAGCTGGGCCTCGCGCCCGTCACCCTCGTCGGGCATTCGATGGGCGCGCTGACGGCCTGGCAGCTCGCCGCGAAGCGCCCCGATCTCGTCCGGGCCCTGGTCATCTGCGACATGCGGGCCTCCGCGCTCGGCGCGGCCTCGCAGCGAGAGTGGGAGGACTGGTTCAAGACCTGGCCGGTGCCGTTCGCGACGCTCTCCGACGTACGGAAGTGGTTCGGCGAGGACGACCCCTGGGTGGAGCGGCCCAACCCGGCCCGCGGCGAGTTCTTCGCCGAGGTGATGGCCGAGCGGGCCGACGGCTGGCGCCCCGTCTTCTCCCGCCGCCAGATGCTCCAGTCCCGCGCGACCTGGGTGTTCGACGCGCACTGGGATGAGCTGGCGCAGGTCCGCTGCCCGACCCTGGTCCTCCGCGGCCTCGACGGCGAGCTGGGCCGGGCGGAGGCCCAGGAGATGGTCCGCGTACTGCCGCGCGGGCAGTACGCGGAGGTGGCCGACGCCGGCCATCTCGTCCACTACGACCAGCCCGAGGGCTGGCGCGCGGCGGTCGAGCCCTTCCTGGAACAGTTCGCCGAGGACTCCCAGGACGACCGCGAGCCCGTCCCGTCGTAACGGAGCATCAGGACGGGTGCGGACGGGTGTGCGGCGGACCGGGGCCTGTCCGGCCCTGATCCGCCGCACAGGCCGACAGGCTCTCAGCCCTTGCTGACCGCCGCCAGGATCTCCGGGAGCCGGTCCGCCGTGCGGGGCGCGGCGATCCGCAGCCCCGCCCAGGAGATCAGTGCCCCGTACACCGCCCCCACGGGCAGCAGCAGCCACAGCCACTGCTCCAGATCGGCGACATGCAGCCAGATCGTCACCGCGATCACGGGTGCGCAGAGCAGTCCCGCCGAGACCATGCCGCCGAAGATCGAGATCCAGGCGAGCCCGGCCTGCCCCGGCGCCACGTTCTTGAACGCCCCGTCCTGCGGGATCGAGTACGCGAAGTTCGCCGACGCCACCGCCCCCGTCGCCAGCATCCCGCCCAGCAGGGCGAACGACAGCCCCATGGCCTCCGGCAGGTCACCCCAGTCACCGAGCACCCCGGCGGTCACCACCGTCACCAGGACCGTGTAGGGCAGCGTGATCAGCAGCAACGCCAGGGCCCGCGCCCGCAGTTCCAGATAGGCGTCACGGGCCGAGGAGATCGTCAGCGCCACCATCCAGAACGCGGAGGTGTCCTGCCCGAACTGGTTGTACATCTGGATGCCGAGCATCCAGGCGGCGAAGCAGGCGAAGTAGATCGACCCGGTGCCCTGGAGCGCGTTGAGGATCGGCACGATCAGCCCGATCGCCAGCGCCGTGGTCCAGGCGGCCTTGGTCTTCGGGTCGCGTGCGATGTACCGCAGACTGCGCTCCATCACCGGCCCCGTGCGCCCCTGGGGCAGCAGCGCGGAAAGCCTGGAGCCGTCCTTGCCGGCCTTCTCGCGGCCCGGCCCGGCGGCGGCCAGGGTCGAACCGTCCGGGGCCGTCATCAGCTTCACCAGGCTCCGCTGCCACAGCCACAGCAGCGCGGCCAGCGCCGCGACGGACAGCAGCAGTTGTACGAGGGCCTGCCCGTACGAGCCCCGCGACGCCGAGTCCACCGCGCCGACCGCCGAGGCGGGCGGCAGCCAGCGCACCACGTCCGCGGCCGGGTCGAGCGCGGCGAGCCCGCCCGCCCGGCCGAGCCGCTGCGCACCGAAGTTGACGACCTGGAAGCCCACCGCGATCACCAGCCCGCTGAGCACCGCGAGGTCGCGGCCCTTGCGCGACGTCAGCAGCCGGGTGTTGGCCGTGGCCACGGCCCGCGTCAGTGCCACGCACACCAGCAGCGTGAGCGGCGCGGCCACCACCGCGAACACCGCCCCGGCCGCCCCGCTCGCCACCGCGAAGGCCGATCCGGCCGCCAGGCAGAGCGTGAACAGCGGACCGATCCCGACCAGCGAGGCCGTCAGCAGCGCCCCGATCAGCGGCCGCGGCCGCAGCGGCAGCATCACCAGCCGGCTCGGGTCGAGGGTCTCGTCACCGCTGGGGAAGAACAGCGGTATCACGGTCCAGCCGACCGCCACCACCCCCGCCAGCAGCACGACGAGGGAGGCGGCGTGGGCGTGCCCGCGCAGCGCGACCAGCCCGAGCAGCAGGCCCGCGGCGAACAGCAGGGTGAAGACGACGGAGGTGATGTACGCGGCCCGCCGGCCGGCCGACTGCCGCAGCCCGTTGCGCAGCAGGGTCAGCTTCAGCCGTACGAAGACACCGACGAGCCCCTCGCCGGTGCCGGCCGGTCCGGGCGCGGCCCCCGCCGGGGCGTCGAGCACGCTCATCGCTTGCCGCCCAGCCAGTCCAGGGAGTCACCGCCGGTGCGGGAGCCCGCGCCGACGAGTTCGAGGAAGGCGTTCTGCAGCGAGGACGCCTCGCCGCGCACCTCGGCGAGGGTGCCCTGGGCCCGGATCGTGCCGGCCGCCATGACGGCCACCCAGTCGCAGAGGGACTCGACGAGCTCCATCACATGGCTGGAGAAGACGACGGTCGCACCCGAGCGGGTGTAGCGCTCGAGAACCTCGCGGATGGTCTGCGCCGAGACCGGGTCGACGCCCTCGAACGGCTCGTCCAGGAACAGCACTTCGGGGTTGTGCAGCAGCGCGGCCGCGAGCCCGATCTTCTTCCGCATGCCGGTCGAGTAGTCGACGACCAGCTTGTGCTGGGCACCCGCCAGGTCGAGCACGTCCAGGAGCTGGGTGGCCCGCTTGTCGACCTCGGAGCCCGGCAGTCCGCGCAATCTGCCGGTGTACGCGAGGAGTTCGCGTCCCGAGAGACGCTCGAAGAGCCGCAGCCCCTCCGGGAGCACGCCGATCCGGCTCTTCACCTCGACCGGGTCGCGCCACACGTCGTGACCGGCGACCTCGACGGTCCCCTGGTCGGGGCGGAGCAGCCCGGTGACCATCGACAGCGTGGTGGTCTTGCCGGCGCCGTTGGGTCCGACCAGACCGATGAACTTGCCCGCGGGCAGTTGCAGATCGATCCCGGCCACCGCGGTCTGTTCCCCGAACCGCTTCCACAGCCCCTGTACGCGCACGGCGGGCGGTGGCGTGGCCGGTCCGCCCGCCTCACCCGCCCGCGTCGCTCTGTCGGTCTCTGCCCGGTCCTGCATGATGCACTGCCTTTCGATGGCCCCGTTTCAGGGACCACCCTACGAAAGGGGGCTCTGCGGGGGGCGGGTCCGTGCGTCGGCCGCTTCCCTGGCGCAGGCGTAGGCGAGCGGGCTGATGAGCTCCTCCGCGTCCGGCAGCCACCGGTTGGCGGGGGTGGGGCGGCGCGCCCACTGCACCGCTCCGCGCCCGCCGACCCGGGTCGGCGGACCGGTCACGTACTGGCCGTCGCCGCGGCCGACCAGGTCGATGGCGGCGGCCCGCCAGCCCAACTTCCGTACCAGCTCGTCCGACTTGGCCGCCGCACCCGGCAGCACGAAGAAGAACATCCGCCGGTCGGGGCTGCAGGTGACGGGGCCCAGGCGCAGGCCCATCCGCTCCATCCGGGCCAGTGCCAGGAATCCCGCCGACTCCGGTACGCCGATGACGTCGAAGGTGCGCCCGGTGGGCAGCAGGATCGACGCCTTCGGGTGCCTGGACCACATCCGGCGGGCCGCGGCACCGCTGCCGGTCGCCCGGCCCGCCCAGTCCGGGCCGGCGGGATGGGCGCCGGGAGCGGCGCAGCCGGTGTCGCCGCAGGAGCACCGCTCGGTCCCCTCCGCCGCCTCCAGCCAGGTGCCCGGGCACACGTCCCAGTGCCGCTCCTCCGCGTACCGCACCGCTGCGTCCAGCAGTTGCTCGCCCTGCTGCCGGGGGACCTTCGCGGCTTCCGTGACTACGACGGGCTCTTCGACTCCGATGGGCTCTTCCACGCAGAGCACAACTACGGCCAACGCCCGGGGTTACGGGCGCGCGAGGCGCGGACGCGGCGTACCGGTCCGGCACACGGGGCGCATGGATGCATGGGCGGGGGCGCGCGTGAGGCGGTGCCCGGCGGGGCGGGTAGCCACATACGGGCAACCGCCGGGCGGCCGATGTGCGGGTCCGGAACGGTCGGCCTCTGTCATATGCCGACATGAATGGCAAGGAATACGACGCACGTGACGAACACGATGAATCTGTGCATTTTCCGCGTAATCGCCGGGCAGTGATCGGCTCAATGATCACTGCGGCCTCAGGGGGAAACATGGCAGCCAGGCCTCTCGTCGCACGCCAGCCGAACGAACGGCTCCAGGCGCTCATCCAGGAAGCCGGATGCTCCAACGCCGGCCTCGCCCGCCGCGTCAACATGGTCGGTGCGGAACGCGGGCTCGACCTGCGCTACGACAAGACGTCCGTGGCCCGTTGGCTCCGCGGACAGCAACCACGCGGCAGGGCACCGGGAATCATCGCCGAGGCGCTCGGCCGCAAGCTCGGCCGTACGGTCACGATCGACGAGATCGGGATGGCCAATGGCAAGAATCCGGCATCGGGCGTCGGCCTGCAGTTCGCCCCGACCGTGATCGGCGCGATCGAGCAGGTCTGCGAGCTGTGGCGCAGCGATGTCGGCCGCCGCGACTTCCTGTCCGGCTCGGCGGTCGCCTCCTCCGCGCTCGTCGAACCCAGCCGCGACTGGCTGATCACCGGCGCCGACCCGCAGGTGGCACGGGCCGCCGGGTCCCGGGTCGGGGTGTCGGACGTGGCGGCGGTGCGGGCGATGACGGCCGCGCTGGTCGACCTCGACCACCGCTTCGGCAGCGGACATGTGCGGCCGGTCCTGGTGCACTACCTGAACAGCGTGGTCTCCGGGCTGCTCTCCGGGGCGTACCGGGAATCGGTCGGCCGGCAGCTGTTCGGGGCGGTCGCGCGACTCACCGAACTCGCCGGGTACATGGCGGTCGACACCGGCCAGCCGGGGCTCGCCCAGCGCTACTACATCCAGGCGCTGCGCCTGGCCCAGGCGGCGGGCGACCGGGCGTACGGCGGTTATGTACTGGCCGCCTCGATGAGTCATCTCGCCGCGCAGCTCGGCAATCCCCGGGAGATCGCCCAGCTGGCGCGCGCCGCGCAGGAGGGCGCGCGCGGGCGGGTCACCCCGAGGGCCGAGGCGATGTTCTACGCGGCGGAGGCCCGCGGCCACGCCCTGCTCGGCGACGCCCGCACCTGCCAGGTGGTGACGGGCCGCGCGCTGACGGCCATGGAGCAGGCCGAACCCGGCACGGGCGACGACCCCGACTGGATCGCCCACTTCGACCACGCCTATCTCGCGGACGAACTGGCGCACTGTCACCGCGACCTCGGCCAGGCGGAGGCCGCCGCGCGCCGGGCGAAGGAGTCCGTGGCCGGGCACCCGGAGTCCCGGGCCCGCCGCCGCGGCATCGGTCTGGTGCTCCTGGCCACGGCCCAGGTCCAGATGCGCGAGGTGGAGCAGGCCTGCCACACGGGCACGCGGGCGATGGAGCTGCTGGGGTCGGTGCGCTCCAGCCGGGGCGCGGAATACCTGGACGATCTGCAGCAGCGGCTCCTCCCGTACGGGGACGAGGCGGCGGTGCGCGAGTTCGGCGCGCGGCTGGAGCTCCAGGCGGCCTGACCGGGGGCGCGCGGGAAGCCGCCCCTTAACTGCGTTTTGAGAGCGCTGAGCGTTACAGCGCCTGTGGAGGGCTGGTGAGTGACAGCACACGCTTGGCGAACGGCGGCAACCACCCGATAGCGTGAGCCGACGATTCCGTAGGTTTACACGTAGGAGTCCCGGTGACGCAGAGCGGACAGGGTGACGAGCAGCAGCTCCCTGCTGTACGGCCCGCGCACGAAGGTGTCGTGCTGCCCGCGGGTGGCAGCGAGCCCTGGATGCCAGGGGGGCCCGCGGATCAGGCCGCCCCGGCGGGCGGCCAGCCGTGGGGGCAGCCCTGGGGGCCGCAGGCGGCGCACCAGGACGCCTCGCATCAGTCCCAGCCGCTGCCGCAGCCCCATGCGCCCGCCCAGGGGCCGGGGGCGTACGGGCAGGGACAGTACGGACAGATGCAGCCGGGGCAGGGGTACGGGCAGCCGCCCGCCCCGCAGCACGCGCAGATGCCGCAGGCCCAGCCGCTGCCGCCGGTACATCCCCAGCAGCCTCACCAGTCCTACCTGCCGCAGCAGGCCCACCAGGCCCACCAGGCCCACCAGGCCCCGCAGTCCCACCAGCCGCAGCAGCAACCGCAGCCTCCGCACGCTCAGCAGCAACCACAGCCCTTCGCGCAGCCGTTGCCGCCCGAGGCCGGGCCCGGGGCGGGCCCCGGCGGGGACGCGGAGGCCACGCAGTACATCGCGCCGGTGGCCGGCGGCCCCGGGCCGGGCGGGCTGCCGCCGGAGAACCCCGCGGAGTCGACCCGGTTCCTCGGCGGCCCGGCGCAGCAGCAGCAGGCGTATCAGCAGCAGCCCGGTCAGGGCGGCGACGCCGAGGCGACCCAGTACATCCCGCCGGTCCCGGGCGGCGCCCCGTACGGCATCAGGCCCGGGGCCCCGGGCGACCGGCAGCCGCCCGCCGAGTTCGACAACCTGTTCCGCAGCGACGAGCCGGCGGGCGCCACCCAGCAGATGCCCCATCTCGACCCCGGGCCCCGGTACCAGGGTGCCCCGCAGCCCCCGCAGCCCCCGCAGGCCACGCAGCCCCCGTACCAGCCGGTGGACGAGGAGCCGCAGCGGCCGCGCAAGAAGCGGGCGCACGTCACGCTCATTACGGCGGTCGTGGCCGGCTGCGCCGTCGTCGGCCTCGGCGCGGGTGCGCTGATGAGCGGCGGCGACGACAAGGGCGAGGACGACAAGCAGCCGGTGGCCGCGGCGAGTTCACCCGTCGAGGAGCCCGAGACGCAGGCCGCGTCCGATCCGGCGAAGCCGCAGGCCGAGGCGCTCGACAAGCTGCTCGCGGACAGCAACAACAGCCGCGCCGCGGTCATCGGGGCCGTGGAGAAGACCAAGAGCTGCACGGATCTGGACCAGGCCGTGACCGATCTGAAGAGCGCCGCCCAGCAGCGCCGCGATCTGGTGACCCGCCTGGAGGGGCTGTCCGTCGACAAGCTGCCGAACCACGCGCAGTTGACCGCCTCCCTCACCAAGGCCTGGCGGGCCTCCGCCGCCGCCGACGAGCACTACGCCGCATGGGCCGAGCAGGCCAAGAACGGCAAGAAGGTGTGCAAGCACGGGAAGGCGCGCACGACCTCCGAGATGCAAGCGGCCACCGTGCAGAGCGGCGAGGCCAGCAAGGCGAAGCGGCAGGCTTCGGGGCTGTGGAACTCGATCGCGTCGAAGTACGGGCTGACCCGTCGGGCGGCCACCGAGCTGTGACGGCGGGCGGGGCGGGGGAGTCCGGAACGGGCCCGCCGCCCCGCGCCGCGCAGATGCGCCGGAGCGCGGCGGTCAGCTCTTCGCGCTGGCGTCCGACAGGGTCTTCGCGACGTCCATGAAGCCCTTCCGGTCCGCGACGAGCCGCCCGTCGCGCACCACCTGGAACGTCACCCGGGTGTTGACGATCCGCGGATACGAGGACGAGCCCAGCACGTCCTCGAAGCTCCAGCGCAGCACCGGGGTGAGGCCGCCGGTGTCGGCCGGGGTGCCCCCGTTGAGGGCGGAGGCGAGCTTCCAGGCGTTGATCTGCGGGGAGTCGATCGCCTTCACGATCTCCTTCAGCACGGTGAACGCGATCCAGGTGGTCTGCACGCCCGTGTCGTCCGGGTCGATCCGGTTGTCGCCGAAGGCATGCTCGCGGATCACGTTCCGCATCCCGTCCCAGCGGGCGTCGCCCGCGTCCGGGTACCAGCCGGTGATGTAGGCCCCCTCGAACGGGCTGTTCCGGCCGCCGGTGCTGTCGATCAGCGGCTGGTCGACGCTGCCGAGCACGGAGGAGATCCGTACGCTGCCGCTCCCGTACGACGGTTCGAGCCGCCGGAAGGAGTCGAAGAAGGTTTCCGTGCGCTTGCCGAGCACGGCCGTCACACAGCCGTCGGCCGTCCCCGCCGCATCGAGCGCCGGCCCGGCGGACGCGTCGTACGAAGTGGCCGACTCCGGAGCCCGGATGTCGGTGGGCGCGGGCCGGCCGGCCTCGGTGAGCCCGGTCCTGAGGAGCCAGGCCTGGCCGTCGCCGCTCAGGGTGTCGGGCCGGACCACGGACACTCGCTCGCAACTGCGGGCCAGCTGCCGGGCGTTGCCGGCGAGCAGGGCCGGCTGGCCGCCGTTGACCGGATAGGAGTTGTAGCTGCTGAACTCCTCGTCGGAAGCGCCGTATCCGCCGATGTAGGGGATTCCGGCGGCCTCCAGCGGCGGCATGAACGCCGAGCCGTGCCGGCTGTACGAGCCGACGACCGCGACCGCCTTCTCCTCGACGGCCCGCCGGGCGCAGTTCGCCGCGCCGATCGAGGTGTCCTCCTCGTCGCAGGTGACGACGCGCAGCCTGTGGCCGTCCAGCCCGCCGTTGTCGTTGGCCCAGCGGGCATAGGTGCGCGCCATGGCGGTCATGCCCGCCATGTCCACCGCGTCCGGTCCCGCGACCCCGCTCGGGGCCCACGTCAGCACGGTGAGGGGCTCCCTGGAGCCCCCCGTGGCCCCAGGGAGTACACCGCAGCCGGTGGCCAGCAACGCCCCGACCGCCGCCGTACTTGTGAGGAACTTGTAGGGGCGGGGGGAGGTGGGGCGTCGCCGTCCGGTCATGGGCATGAACGTTTCCGGCCGCGGGGTAACGCCGCAGTGTGCCCCGCTCAACGCTCGGTGACATCCGGGTGAATTGCGGGGGCCGGTGCGGGGGGCCGAAAAGGGAACGTACGATCGATGACCGTGCAGCAAGGTTCGGAGAACTCTTCCCGTCGCGGCCGTCGCTCCTCCACCATGGGCGGCATGCCGCTGAATGACATGCCTTGGTGGCGCTGGCGCAGCAACGTGCGCTCGGCGCTGCACATGCTCTCCGACCCCGTCTTCCACCACGAGTGCTGGCTGGCCGGCCGGGAGGGGTACGGAGACGTCACCGACGCCGTGTACCGCCTGGTCGAGGACACCTGGCTGGACAACTGGTCCGCCGAGAAATACATAGGGACGATCTTCCGCGACGCCGGCGAGGCAGCCCTCGTGGACGTCGCGGTGCTCCGGGTGCTGCGCATCATGCACCAGGTCGGCGCGGACGCCCCCGTCTCGGCGTATCTGGAGCACCAGGGCTGGCAGGAGGCCGTACGGGCCGCCCGCGAGGCCCATGTACTGCTCGCCGGAAACGACGGCGAGGACCCCGACACGCCGCCGCGCTCCCTCGACGTGCTCCGCATTCTGACCAGGTCGGCCTGAGTGCGGCCGGGTGTGGCACGCTACGGGGATGACCGCGCCGCAGCCTGCTGAGACCGCTCCCGAGCAGTACGTCCTCACGCTCTCCTGCCCCGACAAACAGGGCATCGTGCACGCCGTGTCGAGCTATCTCTTCATGACCGGCTGCAACATCGAGGACAGCCAGCAGTTCGGCGACCACGACACGGGTCTGTTCTTCATGCGGGTGCACTTCTCGGCGGACGCCCCGGTGACGCTGGAGAAGCTGCGGGCCAGTTTCGCCGCGGTCGGCGACTCCTTCCGGATGGACTGGCAGATCCACCGTTCCTCGGACCGGATGCGGATCGTGCTGATGGTCAGCAGGTTCGGGCACTGCCTCAACGACCTGCTGTTCCGCTCCCGGATCGGGGCGCTGCCGGTCGAGATCGCCGCCGTCGTCTCCAACCACACGGACTTCGCCGAGCTCGTCACCTCGTACGGCATTCCCTTCCGGCACATCCCGGTGACCAAGGAGACCAAGGCCGCCGCGGAGGCCGAGCTGCTGGAGCTGGTCCGTGAGGAGAACGTCGAGCTGGTCGTCCTCGCCCGCTACATGCAGGTCCTCTCGGACGACTTCTGCAAGCAGCTGAGCGGCCGGATCATCAACATCCACCACTCCTTCCTGCCGAGTTTCAAGGGCGCCAAGCCGTACCACCAGGCGCACGCCCGCGGTGTGAAGCTGATCGGGGCGACGGCGCACTATGTGACCGCGGACCTCGACGAGGGGCCGATCATCGAGCAGGAGGTCGAGCGCGTGGGCCACGGCGTCACGCCGGACCAGCTGGTCGCCATCGGGCGCGACGTGGAGTGCCAGGCGCTGGCGCGGGCCGTGAAGTGGCACGCCGAGCGCCGCATCCTGCTCAACGGCCGCCGTACGGTGGTCTTCGCGTAGGGCCTGTCCGGCGGAGGTCCTACAGACGGCTCAGCGAGGCCGCCGCGAAGAGCACGTCGCGGATCGCCTCGCGGTCGCCCTCCTGACCGGCCGCCGCCTCCACCGGTGGCACATGCCCGGCCACCAGCTGGCAGAACTCCACGCCGTCGAGCGCGACCTGCGCCACGGTGTGCGCGGGGGAGCCGAGCGCGGCCGGGGAGTCCAGCGGGATGTACCAGTCGCCGCCGCCCGAGCCCTCGACCTCCAGATGCAGCGAACGGCCCGGTGAACCGGGCGTCACCAGATGGCGGGCCGGCCCGGCGAGACCGGTCCTGCGGCGCTCGGCGAGTGCGGCGGGCAGCAGCCGGGCGGCCAGGTCGATCATCCGGTTGAGGTGGGCGGCGGACGGCGCCGCGTACGGATAGTCCACCGCGTTCGCGATGTCGCCGCCGTGCACCCAGCACTCGAAGGCCCGGTCCAGCAGGGAGTCGTGCATCGGCAGGGCGAAGTCCCCGTACGAGACGGAGAGCTCGCAGACCCCGCGGCCGGCGAAGGACACCGTGCGGATGAGGGCGTGGCTCTGCTCGCGCCACGGTTCGTGGATCCGCCGGGTGGGCGGGCGCCGGACGGCCGACCAGTACTTCTCGGTGCGGGCGGTGGGCGAGAGCGGCCAGTCGGCGCCCGGGCCGCGGGTGCCGTCGCCGAGTGCCACGTCGAGGCCGAGGGCGGTGCCGACCAGTCCGTCGACGGTCATGAGATGGCCGATGACACCCGCGACCGTGGTCTTGCGGGTGGTCTCCTGCTCGCTCTCGAACCACTTCAGCCGGACCGGGGCGTGCCACTCCGAGTCGCCGATGTCACGGAGCAGCGCGTCGAGCCGCGCGGTCTCCGCGTCGTACGGCGAGGCCCAGTCCGGCACCGGGATATCGGCCGGGCGGCGGTTCAGACAGGCGTCGATCACCCGGGTGCGCAGCGTCGGGTCGAGGTCCAGGCTGCGGTCGGTGTGCAGCAGCCCGACCGCGTCGCGCAGCCGCAGGGCCTCGTCCGCGCAGGCGGCGCACTCGGTCAGATGCGCCTCGACGGCCTCGGTCTCCTCCGCCGAGCAGGCCGCCAGGGCCCACGCGCCGAGCAGCGCCTTCAGGACGCGGTGCCCCAGCACCGGCGGGCCGGGCGGGGCCGTCGGGCCGGGTGGGCCGGACGGGGCCGGTGGTGCCACGGCGGTTTCCGGCTCCGGTGTCGTCGGCTGCGGGCCCGGCCGCGGCTCCTCGGGCGGGGTCGCGGGTACGGGCGGCGGCAGCGGTAGGGCGGAGAGATCGAGGTCGTCCGCGGCGGACCGTGGTCCCGGTATGCGCCGCGCGCCCCGCACCTCGTCGTCGCGTCCGCCGTCCTCGCGTCCGTTCGCGTTGTCGTCGCCGGTCACAGGGGCCGTCCGTATCCGGGCGGCGAGGTCCCTTCGAGCGGGCGGGTGTGTGCGGTGGAGAGCAGCTGCAGCCCGAGCCGGAGCCGGCGGCGGGCCTCGTCCTCGGTGACCCCGAGGTCGGCCGCGGTCTGCCGGTAGTCCCGGCGCTGGACGTACGCGAGCTCCAGCGCGGCCCGCAGCGGGGCCGGCATGGACGCGACGATGTAGTCGGCCCGCGCCGCGGCCGTGGCCCGGTGCACCCGCTCCTCCAGCCCGATGCCGCCCTCGTCCGCGTCGTCGCGCAGGCCGTCCTCCTCGCGCAGCCGTCGCACGGACTGGCGGTGCGTGAGCCGGGCCACCCAGGAACGCATCGAGCCCTGCTTGGGGTCGTAGGCGTCGGGGTTCTCCCACACGTAGCCGAAGACCTCGCGGGTCACCAGGTCGGCGGCGGTCTCGTCGTCGAGCATCCGGTGGGCCTGGCTGTGCACGAGCGAGGCGAACCGGTCGTAGAGCTCGCCGAGAGCAGCCGCCTCACCGCGTGCCAGCCGCTGCTGCATCTTGCGGTCCCAGCGGGGTGGTGCGTTTCCAGTCATGCGACCCCCAGCCCTGTTCCCCTCGTCACACCGAATGTAGTCGGCGGCGCCGGAGATGCACGTCCCTTTGTGGCAAGTACGCCCGCGAAGAGGCCCGGGATGGTAGGGAATGCATCCTGGAGCACCGACGGAATCCGAGTCGAAGTGATCATTTCTGCCTGAATCCGGCTGTGTCCTGACAGGTCGCTCGGTGTTTCATAGGGGTGCGGCTGGGGCAGCCGCGAGAAGGAACGGAAACTTCCGGATCGTCGGAATCCCCGGAACGAGAGGGCCGGTCGCGTGACATTGAGGGTGACCGAGAGCGCGCAGGGCGGATGGACCGTACTGCGCATACGCGGCGAACTGGATCTGGTGACGTCGCCCGCCGTGCGCCAGTCCGTCCACGACGCGGTCGCCGACGGCCGCCACGACGTGGTGCTCGACCTGTCCGAGGTGCTGTTCTGCGATTCCAGCGGCGTCGGCGTGCTGATCGCCGCCCGCCGGCTGATGCGCTCCTGCGGGGGCCGGCTGCGGCTGATCCTGCCGGCCCGGGGCGCGGAGGAGGGCTCCCACGTCAACCGGGTGCTCGCCGCCCTCGGCGTACGCCGTCTCTTCGAGGTCTACCCCGACCGGTACGCGGCCGTCGACGAGCGGTCCCGGCCGCTCTCCGCGTGAGACCGCCCCGGTCGCGGCGGACCGGACCGGTCTCGATGACCGGCTTGTAGCACCGGTGGAGCGCGTAAGTGACACGTGACGCCTTCCGGCGTCGTACGCTCCCCGCATGGACAGCGCAGAATATGAGCGCAAGATCGCCTTCCGCTTCGCCGCCTTCGACCAGGACGGCAACGGATACATCGATCGCGCGGATTTCAATGCCGCCGCCGCCCGTCTGCTCGCCGAATTCGGTACGACGGCGCGCTGCGACAAGGGCCAGGCGCTCTACACCGGGGCCGAGGCGTTCTGGCAGGGCATGGCGGGCATCGCCGATGTCGACGGGGACCAGCGCGTCACCCGTGAGGAGTTCGTGGGCGGGGCCGTGAAACGGCTGCGCGACAACCCGGAGCGCTTCGCGGAGATCGCCCGCCCCTTCCTGCGCGCGGCGATCGCCGTGGCGGACCGGGACGACCGGGGCGCCGCCTCCGTACCCGCCATGGAGCGGGCGCTGCGGGTACTGGGTGCCGACGCCGGGACGGCGGAGCTCGCGGCGCTGAGCCTGGACACGGACCGGGACGGCAGAATCACCGAGGACCAGGCGGTGTCGGCGTTCGCCGACTACTTCACGGTGTTCGCCCCGGACGCGTAGGGCCGGGCGGGGCGGGGCGCCGCCCCGCCCCTCCCGTCAGGCGAACTGCTCCCGCAGCCGGTACTTCAGCACCTTGCGCAGGGTCTCGTTGCGCGGCAGCGCCGCCACCACCTCCAGCCGCTCCGGCAGCTTGTGCACGGAGAGCCCCTCGGCCCGCAGATACCCCGTGACCTGAGCCAGCGTCAGCGGCGCGGCGCCCGCCGGCTGCTCCACGACCGCGCAGACCAGCTCGCCCCGCTCCGGGTCCGGGAGCCCGATCACCGCCGCGTCCCCGACATCCGGGTGCCGGTGCAGCAGGTCCTCTATCTCCTTGGCGGAGATGTTCTCGCCCTTGCGGATGATGATGTCCTTCAGCCGCCCGGTGAGCACCAGATGCCCGCTCTCCCTGACATGGCCGACATCGCCGGTGATCAGGAAGCCCTCCGCGTCGAACGCCGCCGCGGACGCCGCCGGGTCCAGATAGCCCGAGCAGACGGCCTCCCCGCGCAGCCGCACCTCGCCGTCCGTGCCGCAGGGCAGTGGCTTGCCGTCCTCGTCGGTGATCCGGATCTCCATGCCCGCGGGCGGCCGCCCCTCCGTCTCGGCGAGGTGTTCCACCGTGTCGTCGGGGGCGCCCATCGTGATCATGGGGACCTCGGTCATCCCGTACCCGTGGGTGAGCTGGACGCCCAGCTCCCGTACCGCCGCGTGGTAGATCTCCGGCGGCTTCGGTGCCCCGCCGCCCGCCAGCAGCCGCAGGGTGGGGATCAGCCTGCGGTCCGGGGTCTTGCGCTGCTCGGTCAGGAACATCGAGTAGAACGCCGTGGAACCGCCCGCGACCGTCACCCCGTGCCGACGGTAGCCCTCCAGCGCGTTCGGCATCGCGAAGTGTTCGAAGAGGACCGCCGGGAAGCCGTACAGGAGCAGCATCACCGAGTAGTCGGGCCCGGCGACATGGGCGAAGGGGAAGGCCATCGAGCCGATGTCGTCGGCCGACAGATGCAGCGCGTGGGCCAGACAGGAGCCGCCCGCGATCAGGCTGCGGTCGGTGTGGAGGACCCCCTTCGGGTCGGAGGTGGTGCCCGAGGTCCAGTAGATCCAGCGCACCGCCGTGCCGTCGGCGGGCGGCGGCGGGAGCACCGAGGGATCGCCGTCCGGCAGCGTGGCGTACGCCTCGAACACCACCGGCGGCCGGTCCGTCGCCAGCCGTCCGGCCATCGCGGTGTGGTCGAAGCCGCGCCAGGTGCCCGGTACGGCGAAGAACTCCGCCTTCGACTCGCGCAGAGCGAACCCCACCTCGCGGTCCCGGTAGAAAGGGATGACCGGTGACTGCACCGCCCCGATCCGGGTCAGCGCGAACGACAGCAGCACCGTCTCGATCCGGGTCGGCAGCTGCCAGGCGACGACGCCGCCGGGACGCACGCCCATCTCCCACAGCCCGGCCGCGACCCGCTCGCCGCGGGTGCGCAGCTCGCCGAAAGTCAGGGTGCGGTCGTCCTGGATCAGGAACGGGCGGTCCGGGGTCAGGGCGGCCCGGCGTTCGACGAGTTCCCAGAAGGTGCCCGATGCACCCAGGGCGTGCGCGGTTTCGGTCACGGCGAACCCCTCACAGCTGACGGACAGTCAGATAGTGCGGAGAGCGTAGAGCGCTGCGCCTTGTCGGTCCAGGGGTGCGGAGCTAGCCTGAGGGCGACGTCAATCTGACGGGTCATCAGAAAAGCGTGCGCCGAAGGGGACACCATGACGGAACTGCCTCGGATCGTCAGCGTCGACGACCATGTGATCGAGCCGCCGCACCTCTTCTCGACCTGGTTGCCCGCCAAGTACCGCGAGCGCGGCCCGCAGCCGCTCACCGCGGGCATCGGCGAGCTGGCGTACACGGGTGGCAAGTACGTCATCACGATGGACCCGGACGGCCCGCCCACCGACTGGTGGATCTACGAGGACCTGAAGTTCCCGTACAAGCGCAACATCGCGGCCGTCGGCTTCGACCGCGACGACATGACGCTGGAGGGGATCACCCGGGCGGAGATGCGGCCCGGCTGCTGGGACCCGGCCGAGCGGCTCAAGGACATGGACCTCAACCACGTCGAGGCGAGCCTCTGCTTCCCCACCTTCCCGCGCTTCTGCGGCCAGACCTTCGCCGAGGCCCACGACAAGGAGGTCGCGCTCGCCTGCGTGCGCGCCTACAACGACTGGATGGTGGAGGAGTGGTGCGGCGACAGCGGCGGCCGGCTCATCCCGCTCTGCATCATCCCGCTCTGGGACATCGACCTGGCCGTCGCCGAGATCAGGCGGAACGCGGCGCGCGGGGTGCGGGCGGTCACCTTCTCGGAGATCCCCACCCACCTCGGACTGCCGTCGATCCACACCGGCTACTGGGACCCGTTCTTCGCCGTCTGCCAGGAGACCGGCACGGTCGTCAACATGCACATCGGGTCCAGCTCCCAGATGCCCGCCGCCTCGCCGGACGCCCCGCCCGCCGTGCAGGCCAGCCTCTCCTTCAACAACGCCATGGCCTCGATGATGGACTTCCTGTTCAGCGGGGTCCTGGTGAAGTACCCCCGGTTGAAACTCGCCTACAGCGAGGGCCAGATGGGCTGGATCCCGTACGCACTGGAGCGCGCCGACGACGTCTGGGAGGAGCACCGGGCCTGGGGCGGGGTGCGCGGCCTGATCCCCGAGCCGCCGTCCACGTACTACTACCGGCAGATGTTCTGCTGCTTCTTCCGCGACAAGCACGGCGTCGCCTCGCTCGACGTCGTCGGACGGGACAACGCCACCTTCGAGACCGACTACCCGCACGTCGACTCGACCTTCCCGCACACCAAGGAGGTCGCCCTCGACCACGTCAAGGGGCTGGACGACGAGACCGTCTACAAACTGATGCGCGGAAACGCGATCCGGATGCTCGGTCTGGACCTGGACCTGGACCGGGAGAAGTAGGCCCGCGATGGACCTCGCGTACACGGAGGAGGAACAGGAGTTCCGGGCGCGGCTGCGCGAGTGGCTGGCCGCCGTGCTCCCCGAGCTGCCGGCGAAGCCCGGCCCCGACGACTGGCCGGGGCGCCGCGCGTACGACACGGCCTGGCAGCGGATGCTGTACGACGCGGGCTACGCGGGCCTGCACTGGCCCGTCGACGCGGGCGGCCGGGGCGCGACCCCGACCCAGCACCTGATCTTCCTGGAGGAGACGGAGCGGGCCGGGGCCCCGTACGTCGGCGCGAACTTCGTCGGGCTGCTGCACGCCGGCCCGACGATCGCCGCCGAGGGCACCGCGGAGCAGCGGGCCCGCTGGCTGCCGCCGGTGCTGCGCGGCGACGAGATCTGGTGCCAGGGGTTCAGCGAGCCCGAGGCCGGGTCGGACCTCGCCGCGCTGCGGACCAGGGCGGTGCGCGACGGCGACCACTACGTGGTGAGCGGCAGCAAGATCTGGACCTCGCACGCCGAGGTCGCCGACTGGTGCGAGCTGCTGGTGCGTACGGACCCGGCGGCGCCCAGGCACCGCGGGATCAGCTGGCTCGCGATGGAGATGGACGCCCCCGGGGTCACCGTCCGCCCGCTGCGCACCCTCGCCGGGTCCACCGAGTTCGCCGAGATGTTCCTCGACGAGGTGCGGGTGCCGGTCTCCCACCGCGTCGGCGCGGAGAACGACGGCTGGCGGGTCACCATGGTCACCCTCTCCTTCGAGCGCGGCACGGCCTTCGTCGGCGAGGTCGTCGCCTGCCGCCGCACCCTGGCGGCACTGGCGGCCGAGGCCCGGCGCACCGGACGCTGGGACGACCCGGTCCTGCGCCGCCGGCTGGGCAGGCTGAACGCCGAGTTCCGGGCGCTGTGGCGGCTCACCCAGTGGAACGTCAGCGAGGCGCAGCGGGCCGGGGGCGGCGGCGTGCCCGGGACCGGCGGCTCGGTCTTCAAGCTGCGCTACTCGCACGCCCGCCAGGAGCTGTACGAGGCGGCCGCCGAGGTGCTCGGCGCGGACGGCGCGGACCTGGACCGGGAGTGGGTCCTGGACCGGCTCTCCTCGCTCTCGTACACCATCGCCGCGGGCACCTCGCAGATCCAGCGGAACATCGTCGCCGAACGCATACTCGGCCTGCCGAAGGGGCGCTGACGCACTCATGGACTTCCAGCTCTCGGACGACCAGCGGGCCCTGCGGGCGGGGGTGCGGGAACTCCTCGCCGGGCGCTTCGGCAGGGACCGGATGCGGGCCGCGCTCGACGCCGGCACCGGCACCGACCGGGCGCTGTGGCGGGAGCTCGGCGAAGCCGGGTTCTTCGCGCTGCGGCTGCCGGAGGCGGAGGGCGGCGTCGGTCTCGGGCTGCCCGAAGCGGTCCTGCTCTTCGAGGAGGCGGGGCGCTCGCTGCTGCCGGGGCCGCTGATCGCCACCCATCTCGCCGCCGGTTCGGTGAAGGGCGCGGCGCGCGGCGAGGCGGTGGTCGCCGTGCTCGACGCGGGGCAGCCGGTGGCACACCTGGGGGAGGCGGACGCGCTGCTCGTTCTCGCCCCGGGGCACGCGCCGCGGGCCACGGGCGGCACGCTGCGGGACGCCGCACCGGTACGGGACGCGGCCGGCCCCGTACGGTCGGCCGACCCGTTCACGCCCCTGTGGCGGGTCACGGACCCGGTGGCGGCGGGCGAGCCGCTGCCCGGGGGCGGGCGGCTGCGCGAGGAGGGCGCCCTGCTCGCCGCCGCCGAACAGCTCGGCAGCGCCGCCCGGACGACCGAGATGGCGGTCCAACACGCCGGTACGCGCGAACAGTTCGGTGCGCCCATCGGCTCCTTCCAGGCGGTCAAGCACCTGTGCGCCGGAATGCTGGTCCGCGCCGAACTGGCCCGCAGCGCCGTGTACGCGGCGGCCGTGACCGCGGACCCCGTCGAGATCGCGGGCGCCAAACTGCTCGCCGACGACGCGGCGGTCCGCAACGCGCGGGACTGCCTCCAGGTGCACGGCGGCATGGGCTTCACCTGGGAGTCGGACGTCCATCTGCACCTCAAACGGGCCTGGCTGCGGTCCGGGCAGTGGCTGACGGCGGCGACGGCCGAGGAGGTGCTTGCGGGGGACCTGTGCTGAAGCCGGACGGGTTCCGTGCAGGCTTCCGGCGTCCGGAAACGGGTCAAGGCCTGACGTACGCATGTGACAGGCAGCGGTATGAGTCTCACGCTGCGGAGTTACGCAGTGCAGTCGGCAGGCGCGGGCACCGTCCCGCGCCCTTCACGTACTCCGTCACGGGGTGGAGTCGGCCCCGGGCTCGGGTACCCTCCGTTGGATGCGACAGGAACTGGAACCGGGCGATCCGGGTGTTGCCCGTGCGGCGACTCCGGTCCGGGAGAGGTGCCCTGCTCGCTTTCCGGGCAGAAGCGCCGGGCGTGCCCGGGAGGCGGCTCTCGCGGCCTTGACGCGCCTCTGTTCGACTCCCCGCAACGTGCGTCGCACAGTATGCACCACGCGTACTCCTTCGCGCTGGAATATGCCCGAAGCGCTTGTTGCGGTGACTGTACGTCAACCATGCTGTCTCGCAGGGGAGTCACGTTCCGTGACCCCGAGGAGGCGCGAGGCGATGTGTCCGCCGGTTCGGATGGTGTGAGCGGTGCAGGTGCTTCAGGTTCAGCTGGAGGTCGGGCCGGATCCCGCGGAGGTCGGGCGGGCCCGTAGATGGGCCCGGTCGAGACTGGTCGGGTCCGGGATAAGGGACGACGAGCCGCTGGCCGAGACGCTCATCCTGCTGATCTCGGAGCTGGTCACCAACGCGGTGGTGCACACCGGCTGTCCGGCCGTGCTGCGCATGCTGTTCGGCCCGACCGGCGCGGCCGGTGCGGCCGGGACCGTCCGGGTCGAGGTGGCCGACGCCAGCTGCCGCCCGCCGCAGCAGCGCCACGCTGCGGGCGAGGACACCAACGGCCGGGGCCTGGAGCTGGTCGACGGCCTCGCCGACCGCTGGGGCTGGCAGCCGGAGGGCGCGGGCAAGCGCATCTGGTGCGAGGTCGACCGGGCCGCGCCGCTGATCCAGCTGCCGTCGCACCCCGGTGCGCAGGGCGCGGGTGACGCGGACCGCGATGTGCGCAAGGTTTCGCACGCCGTGACGCATCTTGCATAAAGGTTAAAGCAGTTGCTCCGGGCGGATCAGAGGATCGCGACCGGCGCCACCGGAGTGCCGGTCGCGCCGACGAACGGTTCCGGCATCGCGGAGAGCAGGAAGGCGTACCGCCGCTCCTGCGCACAGGCTGTGGACAGCGCCTCCAGGTTCCAGTTCTGGCCCTGGAGCATGCCCATCTCGACCAGGTCCAGCGCGTGCACCCCCAGCCACAGATCGTCGATCTCCGGCGGGAAGATCTCGAAGGTCAGGGTGTCGTTGGCGACCGCCGCCGCATCGCGGGCGCGGAACCACTCGGGTGTCCGGACCGAGAGGCCGGGCGAGGGATAGCCGTACGCGTGCTTGTCGCCTGCCAGGAACACCTGCACCTGCCCGGTCCGTACGAGCACGATGTCGCCGGACCGGACGCGTACCCCCGCCAGCTCCTCGGCCGCCTCCAGGTCCTCGGGGGTGACGGCGTGGTCGCCGGGCAGCCGGTCCGTGCCCAGGGCGCGCGCCACGTCGAGCAGCACCCCGCGCGAGACGATGTGCGGCGCCTTGTCGATCCCGCTGAACTCCGCGCCGCCGTGTGCGGTGATCGTCGCGGCCGGGCGGCCGTTGTAGATCCTCCCGGAGTGCGAGGCGTGGGTGAGGGCGTCCCAGTGGGTGGCCGTCTGCAGGCTCAGGACCGCGGTGTCGTCGCTGGTGGCGACGGTGCCGGGGCCGAAGAGCTCCTGGTTGATCTGGACCATGGTGTGCAGCGGATTGATCCGCCCGGGGATCAGCCCGCTCTGTACGCCGTCCTGCTGGAGGGGGAGCGCGAGCGGTATCCGCAGACCGCTGCGGACGGTGGCGGCGGCCTCGCGCACCACGGCGTCGGTGATCAGGTTGAGCGTCCCGATCTCGTCGTCGGCGCCCCAGCGGCCCCAGTTGTTGACCCGCTTCGCGATGTCGTGGAACTCGGCCGGCAGTGACATGGCGCCTCCTGGGGCTTGTGCTCGTGGACCTGATGGCCCATAAAATCTAACGGTCCGTCAGAAATCGCGGGAAGGGGCCGGGCATGGGGAACTTCTTGGCAGGCAAGGTGGTGGCCGTGACGGGTGCCGGACGCGGCATCGGGCGGGCGGTCGCGCTCGCGGCGGCGGCCGAGGGGGCGCGGGTCGTCGTCAACGACTACGGCGTCTCCATCGAGGGCGGCGAGCCGAGCAGCGAGGTCGCCGAGTCGGTCGTCAAGGAGATCGAGGCGGCGGGCGGCGAGGCGGTGGCGGTCGCCGACGACATCTCCACGATGGCGGGCGGACAGCGGATCGTGGACACGGCGCTCGCACGGTTCGGGCGGATCGACGGAGTCGTCTGCGTGGCCGGGATCCTGCGGGAACGGATGCTGTTCAACATGTCCGAGGAGGAGTGGGACCCGGTGGTCGCCACCCACCTCAAGGGCACCTTCACCGTCTTCCGGGCCGCGTCGGCGGTAATGCGCAAGCAGGACGGCGGCGGCACCCTGATCGGTTTCACCAGCGGAAACCACCAGGGCAGCGTCGCCCAGGCCAACTACAGCGCCGCGAAGGGCGGGATCATCTCGTTGGTGCGGAGCGCGGCGCTCGGCCTGCACAAGTACGGCGTCACGGCCAACGCCGTCGCCCCGGTCGCCCGTACCCGGATGTCCGCCAACGTTCCCATGGAACTCAAGGAGATCGGCGAGCCGGAGGACGTGGCGGCGCTCGTCGTCTACCTGCTCAGCGACCGGGCCCGGCAGGAGAAGATCACCGGCCAGGTGTACACGGTCGCGGGACCGAAGATCGCGGTCTGGGCCCAGCCGAGGGAGCTGCGGGCCGGATACGTGGAGGGGGCGTGGACCCCGGAACGGATCGCGGACTTCCTGCCGGGGACGGTGGGCACCGACCCGATGCCGATGCTGGCGCGACTGGAGGAGATGGCTGCGGCGGCCGCGGCGAAGGCCCGGCCCAACGCGTGAGGCCATGGACGGCGAGCGTCAACAGTCAGGAGGCACCGTGGACTTCAGCTTCGGCCCCGACGACACCGCCTTCCGCGAGGAGGCCCGTGCCTGGCTGGAAGCGCACCTCGTCGGCGCGTACGCGGCGGCGGCCGGCACCGGCGGTCCCGGCAGCGAGCACGAGGGCTTCGCGGTCCGCCGCGCCTGGGAGCGCGAACTGGGCCGCGACGGCTGGATCGGCCTCGGCTGGGAGAACCGCGCCGCCGGCCACGGCAACCGCCGCGCGAGCCTCACCCAGCAGGTCGTCTGGGCCGAGGAGTACGCCCGCGCCGCCGCACCCGCCCGGGTCGGCCACATCGGCGAGAACCTCCTCGCCCCGACCCTGATCGCCTACGGCAGCGAGGAACAGCAGCGCCGCTTCCTGCCCGCCGTGGCACGCGGCGACGCGCTCTGGTGCCAGGGGTACAGCGAGCCGGACGCCGGATCGGACCTCGCCGCGGTCCGTACGGCCGCGGTGCCCGACCGGAGCCGCGGCGGCCACCGCGTGACCGGGCAGAAGATCTGGACGTCGCTCGCGAAGGAGGCCGACTGGTGCTTCGTGCTGGCCCGTACGGAGCCCGGCTCCCGCCGCCACCACGGCCTGTCGTTCCTGCTCGTGCCGATGGACCAGCCCGGCAGGATCGAGGTGCGGCCGATCCGCCAGATGTCGGGGACCAGCGAGTTCAACGAGGTCTTCTTCGACGGGGCGCACGCCGAGGAGTGCGTCGGCGGCGAGGGCAACGGCTGGACCGTCGCCATGGGGCTGCTGGCCCTGGAGCGCGGCGTCTCCACGCTCGTCCAGCAGATCGGCTTCGCCGCCGAACTGGACCGGGTGGTCCGCGCGGCCATGGACAGCGGCGCCGTCACCGACCCGGTCCTGCGCGAACGCCTCGTACAGCAGTGGGCCCGGCTGCGGACCATGCGCTGGAACGCCCTGCGCACCCTCGGCTCCACCGGCGACCCCGGCGCGCCCAGTGTGGCGAAGCTGCTCTGGGGCGGCTGGCACAAGCGCCTGGGCGAGCTGGCCGTGCAGGTCAGGGGCGCGGCGGCGGCCGTCGGCCCGGACGACTGGTCGGCGAAGGAACCGTACGGACTCGACGAGGCACAGCGCCTGTTCCTGTTCACCCGGTCCGACACCATCTACGGCGGCTCGGACGAGATCCAGCGGAACATCATCGCCGAGCGGGTGCTCGGCCTACCGAGGGAGCCGAGATGAGAGGCGTCGTCTTCGACGGCAAGCGGACCGAGGTCGTCGACGATCTGGAGATACGCGATCCGGGCCCCGGCGAGGTGCTGGTGGCGGTGGCCGCGGCCGGGCTGTGCCACAGCGACCTCTCGGTGATCGACGGGACGATCCCGTTCCCGGCGCCGGTGGTGCTCGGGCACGAGGGCGCGGGTGTGGTCGAGGCGGTCGGCGCGGGCGTCTCCCATGTGGCGCCCGGCGACCATGTGTCGCTGTCCACGCTGGCCAACTGCGGGGCCTGCGCCCAGTGCGACCGGGGGCGCCCGACCATGTGCCGCAAGGCGATCGGGATGCCGGGGCAGCCGTTCGCACGGCGCGGCAAGCCGCTGTACCAGTTCGCGTCCAACTCGGCCTTCGCCGAACGGACCCTGGTCAAGGCCGTGCAGGCGGTGAAGATCCCGGCGGACATCCCGCTGACCTCCGCGGCCCTGATCGGCTGCGGGGTGCTGACGGGAGTCGGCGCCGTGCTCAACCGGGCGAAGGTCGACCGGGGCGACACGGTGGTGGTGATCGGCACCGGCGGCATCGGGCTCAATGTGATCCAGGGCGCCCGGATCGCGGGCGCGCTGACGATCGTTGCCGTCGACGCCAACCCGGCGAAGGAGGCGGCGGCTCGGCAGTTCGGCGCGACGCACTTCCTGACCTCGGCGGACGGCGTGCGCGAGATCCTGCCGGGCGGCGCCGACCACGCCTTCGAGTGCGTGGGCCGTACGGAACTGATCCGTACCGCGATCGACCTGCTGGACCGGCACGGCCAGGCGATCCTGCTGGGCGTCCCGGCCGCCACGGCGGAGGCCTCGTTCCTCGTCTCGTCGATGTACCTGGACAAGTCGATCCTGGGCTGCCGGTACGGCTCCTCGCGCCCGCAGCGGGACATCGCGCTCTACGCGGAGCTGTACCGGGAGGGCCGGCTGCTCCTGGACGAACTCGTCACCACCACCTACCCGGTGGAGGACTTCGACAGGGCGGCGGACGACGCGCACCACGGCCGGGTGGCACGGGGCGTGCTGGTGTTCTGACCTCCTGGGCGGCGCCCCTCAGGTACTCCCGGCGCGGAAGGTGCGCCGGTACACCGTCGGGGACACCCCCAGCGCCGCCTGGAGATGCTGCCGCAGCGACGTGGGCGTCCCGAAGCCCGCGTCCCGCGCCACCTGGTCGATCGACCGTCGACTCGGGCCCGTTGAGGGCCAGGACGGCGATTCGGTGCGGCATTGGCGGACTCCCTTCCCTCTAGTGGTATAGACCTCAAGCCTGATACATGTCACTCCTGTGAAGGAAAAGTCAGCGCGGTACCCGCGCATTCCCGCCGCCGAACGCGATGGTGTGCAGCCCCTTTTGCCCGGTTCCCGTGATGTGCGCGCAATGGACGGCGGACCCGGCGACGGCCGGCCGGACGGGCTCTGGAACCGCAACCTTCATGGCGGGTGCGGCGTTCGCGTTCTGGCTGGTGATGTGGTCGGCCACGGTCCAGACCCATGTGCCGCCCGAGGCACTGAACCGCCTGCACGCGTACGACGTGGCGGGCTCGCTGCTGATGCTGGCGGCGGGCCGGGCACCGGCGGACCGGTCGCGGACCGGGTGGGCGCGCCCGAGGTGCTGCTGGCCGGAGCGGTGATCAACCTGATGGTGGTGGCGGTGCTGCTGGTGGCCCGGCCGATCAGCCGGCTGGAGCGGATCGCGTGACCGGGGACGGGGGAGCCCGGACGGCCCTGCGCATCCGTGCGTTCGCGGCCGGTGCCGCGGCGTCGACCGTACTCGCCGGGCTCGCGGTCAGGGCGTTCATGGACGGCGACCTCGCCAAGTACGCCGGGGACGCGCTCTACACCGTACTGATCTGCGCCCTGGTCGCCGTGATCGCACCCGGCGCGCGGCCGGCCGTCACGGCAGGGACGGGGCTGGTGTTCAGCTGGGCGGTGGAGCTGCTGCAACTGACCGGGGTGCCCGCGGAGCTCTCCCGGCACAGCACGGTGGCGCGGCTGGTGCTCGGCTCGACCTTCAACGCACCCGATCTGCTCTGGTACGCGGTGGGGGCGGGGTTCGCCTGGGCGGTGACGGCCCTGGCTGCTTCCGCCTCGGACCGCAGCAAGGCGCGGTAGCGGCGGCGTCCCGGGCCGGAAAGCGACGATCCCGATGGCCCGATTCCTCTTCGGCCGGGTGCGGGCCCTTCAGGCTGCCGGGCCGTGGGTGGCGGAGAGGTGCTGGGTGAGGGCCAGGAAGACGTGGAGGTTCGCGATGTCGCTGACCGCGACACCGCACCAGAGGCCCGAGCCGCCGCTCCTCATGACGTGGACCCGGCCCGCCGCGACCTGGATCTCCTGGACCTCGGACCAGGGGAGGTGCCCCTTCTGTCTGGTGGTCAGGCCGGTGCGGGAGAGCGAGAACTCCCCGAAGTTCGCCGTCTCGCCGGCCAGGACCGATTCCAGGACCGCCGGTCCCTGGGCGCGGAGAACGGCCTGCTGCATATGGGGTCCCCAGGACTCGGGGCCTTCGTAGAAGTGCGTGATCCTCGCGCTGGCGCGGCCCGGACCCACCGCGGAGTAGGCGTACTCGGTGGGTCCGGGGATGCCGTTGATGACCTTTTGGGTGATGTCCTGGTAGAGCCGCACGGAGTCCCAGCGGATGGCGACCGTGCCGTCGCCGGACTCCGGGTGCACGATCAGTCCGTTCTCGAACAGGTGGAGACGCTTGGCGGCCTGTCTTCGGCTGAAGTCCGGATACCGGCGCAGCCACCAGAAGAACAACAGGCCGGGTATCACGAACATCACCAGCAGGTTGAGCGTCGTGAAGATGTAGAGGGCGAAGAGCGCCTTGTTCAGGCGCTTGGGGGTGAACGTGCCTTCCAGCGCGCCCAGTTGATGGGCGGTGGCCAGCTCGGTCGCCTCGGACGACAGGGTGGTGGGTGCTGCCGCCATGGATGTCTCCCTCGTGTGTGCCGGTCTCGCTCCTCGACGCTAGGGCCGGGCAAGGCATTCCACCAGCGACTAGATTGCATGTCAGTCATGCGGAGGAGGAATGTGTTCGGGATCGACGTACTTCGTCTGCTGGTGACGGTGGCCGACACCGGATCGTTCACGAGGGCCGCGGCCCGGCTCGACTACACGCAGTCCGCGGTGTCCCGGCGCATCGCCGCGCTGGAGAAACAGGCGGGCGGACCACTCTTCGAACGGCTCGCCCGGGGCGTGCGGCTGACTCCGGCCGGCCAGGCGCTGCACCGGCACGCCGTGGAGGTGCTCGCACAACTGGCGAGCGCGGAGCACGAGATGGCCGCGATCCACGCGGGGCTGGGCGGGCGGCTGCGCGTGGGGGCGTTCGCCACGGCCAACATCTCGTTGGTGCCCGCCGCGCTGCGGGCGTTCGTGCGGTCCAGGCCGGACGTCGAGGTCGTCGCGGCCGAGGGCCGGAGCGGCGAGCTGATGCGGCGTCTGGCGGAGGGGGCGCTCGACCTCGCCGTGGTCAGCGACTACCCGTCCGGTCTGCCGTCGGTCGACGCCGTCACGACCGAGATGCTGCTGGAGGACGAGCTGTTCGTCGTGCTCCCTCGCGACCACCGCCTGGCCGGATCCGGGATGGTCGATCTGCGTGAACTGCGCGACGAGACCTGGCTCCAGGACGTGTCCGTCGACCGGCCCATGATGCTCGCCGAGGTGTGCGACCGGGCGGGCTTCACGCCGAAGCGGATCACCAGGATCGCCGAGTGGACCGGCAAGTTCGGCTACGCGGCCGCCGGGCTGGGGGTCGCGCTGGTCCCCTCGCTGGCCACCCGGGCGGTTCCCGCCGAACTTGCCGTCTGCCGGCTCGGCGGCCTCGCCCCGAGCCGGACCGTGCACGTCGCCCTGCCCGCCACCCCGCTTCCGGCGGCACTGGCGCTGCGGGACCTGCTGCAGGAGGCCGTCCCGCGCGACGCCCTGGGCTGAACGGCCGGGGCGTCACGGACGGAGCAGTCAGCGGTGCGCGCTCACCACGCGCTCACCACGCGCTCACCACGCGCTCACCGCGCGCTCACCCGTCGAGCGGCCCGAACCGCCCGAACACCCCCCGGTGGAACAGCAGCGGATCGGCCCCGTCCACCGCGCCCAGCGCCTCCACCCGGCCGACGACGATCAGATGGTCGCCCCCGGTGTGGACGGCCTGGACGCGGCAGTCGACCCAGGCCGGTACGGAGTCCAGCAGCGGTGACCCGGTCACCGGGGCGGGCGCGTACGCCACCCCCGCGAACTTGTCCGCGCCGCTCACCGCGAAGCTCCGGCACAGCGCGCCCTGGCCCGCGCCGAGGATGTTGACGCAGAAGACCCCGGCGCGCGCGATGCGCGGCCAGGTCGTCGACGTACGGGCGACCATGAACGTGACCAGCGGCGGGTCGAGGGAGAGCGAGGCGAACGACTGGCAGGCGAAGCCCGCCGGGCCCCGCGCGTCGTCCGGGTCGTGCGCGGTGACGATGGTGACGCCGCTGGCGAAGCTTCCCAGCACACGGCGGAATTCGCCCGGGTCGACGGGCGGCCGCTCACCGTCGGCCACGGCGCGCAGATGCGGGCGCGGCAGCGGATCGACCGGTGCCGGTCCGGCGGTGGTGGCGGCGCCGACGGACCTGAGGTACCGGACGGCGATGGCGGCCATGCCTGCGTGTCCCATCACCCTTCGATTAGAGCTGACACCCCATCAGATGGGAAGGGCTGCGGACCGGCAGCTTGAACATGCCTGTGCGCCGCAAGGTGCATGTCCCGGGCAGGGCCCACCCCTGACGATCGTCAGGGGTGGGCCCTGCCGTTCGGCTCGGGTCCGCGACCCCCCGCCGCTTCTAGGTTCACCTCCCATGAGACGAGAAACCGGAAGCAGAACCCGGACCGGGCAGCCGAGGCCACTGCTCGCCTGCGTCGTCCTGGCCTCGGGGGCGGCGGCCGTCCTGGCGCTCGCCCCGGGCGGACTGGGCACGGACCGTGCCGTGGAGGTGACGGACGGCGCCTCGGCCTCCGTCTACCGCTCGGTGACCCGGGCGGTGGCCGACGCGCCCTCCTGGACCGGACCGCTGCTGGAGGCGGCGACCGACGGCACCCTGGTGGTCCTCGGCCTGCTGCTGGTGTGGGCCTGGTGGACCGCCGTACGCCGGGGGGACACCCGGATGTCCGCCGGCACCGTGCTCACCGGCATCGGCACCGTGGCGGCGTACGCGGTCAGCGAGGCGGCGAAGCTGGTGGTGGACGAGGAGCGCCCCTGCCGGGCCCTGCACGGCATCGCGGAGACGGCCGCCGAGTGCCCGCCGCCCGGCGACTGGTCCTTCCCGAGCAACCACGCCACCCTGGCCGTCGGCCTCGCGGTGGGCCTGGCCGTGCTGCGCCCGCGCCTGGCCGCCGTCACCCTGCCGGTGGGCGCGGCGGGGGCCCTGCTGCGGGTCATGGTGGGGGCGCACTACCCGCACGACGTGCTGGCCGGCGCGGTCCTCGGGGCCTCGGTGGTGGCGGCCGTACTGCTCGCGTTCCTGCCGCTCGCCCGGCGTGCGGCGTCAGCGGTCGAGCGGCGGCTGCGTGGGCGCGACGATTCCGGCCTCGTGGGCGACGACGGCCGCGGCGGCCCGGTTGTCCACGCCCAGCCGGGCCAGGATGGAGCTCACATGCGCCTTGACCGTCCCTTCCACCAGATGGAGCCGCCGGGCGATCTGCCCGTTGGACAGCCCGCTGCCGAGGAAGGCCAGTACGTCGCGTTCCCGGGCGGTGAGAGCGCCGACCCGTTCCCGGGCGGCGGTGCGCCGGCCGGCCAGGGCGCCCGCGCCCGTCGCCGAGAGATGGGCGACGACCCGCGCCGCGACCTTCGGTGACAGATAGGCGGCCCCGTCGGCCACCGCGCGGACCCCCGCGATCAGTTCCTCGGGCTCGCCCGACTTGATCAGGAAACCGGCGGCGCCGCCTCCGAGCGCCTGGAGGATGTAGTCGTCCTCGCCGAAGGTCGTGAGCATCACGACCCCCGTCTCCGGCACGGTGCGCCGGATCTCGGCCGCCGCCTCGATGCCGTTCGTTCCGGGCATCCGGATGTCGAGCACGGCGACGGCCGGGCGGTGGCGGTGCACCAGCTCCACGGCGTCGTGTCCGTCGGCGGCCTCGGCGACGACGTCGATGTCCGGGGCGGTGGCCAGCACGGCGCGCACCCCCGCGCGGATCATCGGCTCGTCGTCGGCGATCAGTACCCGGATCACCGTCCGCTCACGTTCCTTCCGCGTGGGGCGCGCTCATGGGGTCAGAGCCTCCTTGGACATCAGCCGGCCGTCCCGGAAGCAGAGCCGGTAGGCGTCCCCGGACCGGTCGTCGAAGCGGTCCGCCGTCATCGCGTAGTACGCGCATGCGATGCCCTCTCCCTTCGGTTCCCCGGCCACCGGCCGCTGCGTGGTCTCCCGGTCGGGCAGCAGCCGCTCGACCGCCTCCCGATCCTGTCCCACCCGCAGCCGGGCGTAGTCGCCGGGGTCCAGCACGGACAGCCGGGCCGAGCGGATGTCCCAGGCCATCAGGGCGGCACTCAGCCCTGCCCATGCCACCAGGGGCAGCACCACCGCGAGGGCCAGCGCCCGGCGGGCGCGGCTGCGGGCGTGCCGGTGCTCCGGGGGCAGGGCCGGGGGAGCGGATCTCGGCGCGGCGGGCGGCCGGTGGGCGGGCGGGGCGTGCGGAATCCGTGCGGTGACCGCGAAGCCGCCCTCGTACGGGCCGTGGGCGAAGGTGCCGCCGGTCAGCCGCACCCGTTCGTCGAGCCCGATCAGACCCCGCCCGGTGCCCGGTACGTCCTCGGCGCGGTCCGGTGCGGGGGCGGGCCCGTTCTCCACCCATACGGTCGTCTCCTCGGCCGTGTGCGTCACCCGCACATCCACCGGCGCCCGCGGCGCGTGCTTGGCCGCGTTGGTCAGGGCCTCCTGGACCACCCGGTGGGCGGCGCGCGCGGCCGGCGGGGGCAGGGCGCCGGCGTCCCCCTCGACCCGCAGGCCGACCGCGAGCCCGGCGGCCGCGGCCTCCTCGACCAGCCGGGGAATGCCGGTGCCGGGCGGCTGCGGAGTTCCGTCGTCCGCCTCCTCGCGCAGCAGACCGATCACCTCGCCGAGCCGCTCCACGGACGCGGCCGCGCGGGCCCGGATCTCCCCGGCCGCGGCCCGGTGCGCCTCGTCGAGTCCGGGGGCCAGCTTGAGGGCGCCGGCCGACAGGGCGATGAGGCTGAGGTCGTGCCCGAGGACGTCGTGCATGTCCTGGGCGATCCTGGCCCGCTCGCGGGACCGGGCCTGCTCGGCGACAAGCCGCTGTTCGCGCTCCAGCCGGCCCGCCCGCTCCCAGCCCGCCCGGACGAGTTCCTGGTACTGGCGCCAGAAGCGCCCCGCGAACCACGGCAGCATCGCCGCCACCGCCACCACCGCGACGAACCGCCCCGCCATCAGCAGCCAGGAGGGCACCAGGGCCACCGCCACCACCCCGCCGGCCACCACCGCGACGAGCACGAGGACCACGGGGCCGGTCCTCCCCGGCTCCCGGCCCGCGAAGAACGCCGCCGCGGCGGCGGGCAGTGCCCACCACGGGCTGACCGCGCTCAGCCCGACACAGACCGCCGCGCCGACGGCGAGCAGACTCCCCGGCGCGACGAGGGCCCGCCGGACCGCACCGATCGACATCACTCTCTCCACCCGGACGACCGTACGCAGCCGCGGAGCGCCCCGACACTGCCGAAAGTCACCGTTGCCAATGGCCCGGCGCCGGGCACGCGGGTTCGGCAGTGATTGCCTGGTGACAGGCCGCTACTCTGAGTCGTCGGACCGGCTGATGGACCTGGACACCAGCGCCCTGTCACCCGCGTGACCGCTCGAAGTCCCTAGACCCCCCGGTACTTCGGCACTCGTCGCTCCACGAAGCTCGCCACGCCCTCGTTGGCGTCCTGCGTCGTCATGTTGATCTCCTGGGCCATGGCCTCGGCGGCGAAGGCCGTCGCGCGGTCGGCGTCCATCGACGCGTTGACGAGCTGCTTGGTGAGGGCGATCGCACGGGTCGGACCCTCGGCCAGCCGCTGCGCCCACGCCCGCGCCGTCTCCGTCAACTCCCCCTCCGGCACGACCCGGTTGACCAGCCCCAGGCGCTCCGCCTCCGTCGCCGGGAGCGAATCGCCGAAGAACATCAGCTCCTTGGCGCGCTGCGGGCCGATCAGCCGCGGCAGCAGATACGCGCCGCCGCCGTCGGGCACGAGACCCCGGCGTACGAACACCTCGATGAACTTCGCCGATTCGGCGGCCAGCACCAGATCGCAGGCGAACGCCAGATGGGCGCCGATGCCGGCCGCCGTGCCGTTGACGGCCGCGACGACGGGCTTCTCGCAGTCCAGGACCGCGGCGATCAGCCGCTGCGCGCCGAGCCGGATCGTACGGGCCACATCGCCCGGCACCCGCTCGCCGGTCGCCGGGGCACCGCGCAGGTCGGCGCCCGCGCAGAAGCCGCGGCCGGTGGCGGTGAGGACGACGGCCCGGACCGCCGGGTCGGCGGAGGCCTCGGCGAGCAGGCCGATGACGCGTTCCCGCTGCTCCCAGGTGACGGCGTTCATCGCCTCGGGACGGTTGAGCGTGATCCAGCAGACGCCGTTGTCAGTGGCGTGGAGTACCAATGAGTGGAGCGGGTCGGCGGACTCGGTGATGTCTTCGGGGGAGGACGGCATGAGGCAGCTCCTGGTCAGGTGGGTCGGGCGGTGGCGCGGCCGGTCAGCGGCAGACGGCGAGCGCGTCCAGTGCCACCGCGCCCTGCCCCCGGCCCAGCACCATCAGCGGGTTGATGTCCAGTTCGGTGAGGTCGTCGCCGAGCTCCAGCGCCATCCGCTGCACCCGCAGCACGACCTCGACGAGCGCGTCCACATCCACCGGCGGGCCGCCGCGCACGCCCTCCAGCAGCGCCCGGCCGCGCAGTTCGCCCAGCATCGACCGCGCCTGGTCCTCGCCGAACGGCGGCACCCGCACCGCCGCGTCGTGCAGCACCTCGACCAGTACGCCACCGAGCCCGACCGTCACCGTCGGCCCGAACAGCGCGTCCTGAGTGACGCCGACGACCATCTCGACGCCCCGCTCGACCATCTGGCAGACCAGGATCCCGTCCAGCTCGACACCCTCGTACCGCGCGATGTCGGTCAGCTCGCGGTACGCGTCGCGCACCTGGCTCGCGGAGGTGAGCCCGACCTTGACCAGGCCCAGTTCGGTCTTGTGCGCGAGCCGGGCGCCCGAGGCCTTCATGACCACCGGGTAGCCGACCAGCGCCGCGGCCCGGACGGACGCCGCGGCGCTGGTCACCAACTGCTCGCGCGGTACGCGGATTCCGTACGCCCGCAGCAGCTGCTTCGCCGCGTGCTCGCTCAGCTGGTGGCCCGGACGCATCAGTGCCTGCGCCTTGCGGAACGAGGGCGAGGGTGTGCGGGGCGCCTCGTCGAAGGGGGAGCGGTAGGAGGCGGCGAACCGGTGGTGGTCCAGATAGGCCTTCACGGCGGTGATGCAGTTGCCGAAGGTACGGAAGGTGGCGACACGGGACGAGCCGAGCAGCGTCGTGCGGTACGCCTCCTCCGTGCCCACGGGCGAGCCCCACACCACGCACACCAGCTTGTCCGTGGTCTCCGCCGCGTCCACCAGGTCCTGCGCGAGTTTGTCGCTCATCGGGGGGAAGGGGCCGGTGATCGGACAGATCAGCACCCCGACGTCGGGGTCGGCGAGGATCGCGTCGATGATCTTCCGGCCGCGCCAGTCGCCGACCGGATGGCCGCCGTTGTCGACCGGGTTCGCCACGTTCAGGTAGTCGGGGATCCACTCGTGCAGCTCGCGCTGCTTCGCCTCGGAGAGGGTGGGCAGGCTCAGCCCGGCCCCGGTCGCAAGGTCCGAGAAGTGCGCGCCCGTGCCGCCCGAGATCGAATACACGACGACCCCCTCGGCCTGCGGTTTCCGCGCCCGCGCCAGCAGGGCCGCGGTGTCCTGGAGCTCGTCGAGCCCGTCCACCCGGATCACCCCGAACTGCCGCATCGCCGCGTCCACCACCTGGTCGGCACCGGTCAGCTTGCCGGTGTGTGACGCGGCCATCCTGGCCCCCGTCTCCGTACGCCCCACCTTGACCGCCACGACCGGAACCCCGGCCCGCGCCGCCCGGTCCGCGGCCAGCAGGAAGGAGCGCCCGTCCTTGAGCCCCTCCACATAACAGGCGATGGCCCCGACCTCGGGGCACTGCGAGAAGTACGAGATGAAGTCGGCGGTCTCCAGATCCGCCTCGTTGCCCGTGGGCGCCCAGTGCGAGAGCCGCACCCCCAGTTCCTGAAGGGTGTAGACGGGGCGGCCCTGGTGACCGGACTGGGTGATCAGCGCGATGGCCGGCCCGTCCAGATCGTCCCGGAATTTCTCGAAGGCGTTGAGGTTGGTGTTCGGCCCGAGCAGCCGCAGCCCGGACCGTTCCACCGCCTCGGCCAGCCGCGCCTGGGCGGCGGCGCCCTCCTCCCCGGTCTCGGCGAACCCGGAGGCGAAGGCGACGGCGAACCGCACCTTGGCCTGCGCGAGTTCCTCGATCACCGGGAGCGGATCGCCGACCAGCAGCACCGCCAGATCGACCTGCTCCGGCAGGTCCGCGACGGAAGGAGAACAGGCCCGCCCGAACACGGACTCCCGGGTGGGGTGCACGGGATACAGCCGCGCCCCGACCCGCTCGGCCCAGTCGATCAGCTGCCGGGTGATGCCGGTGTTGGGCCGTCCCTCGGTGTCGGACGCGCCGACGACGGCCACGGACCCGGGCCGGAAGAACCGGTCCAGGTCCGGTACGGCCGCGTGCAGCGGCCGGCCGCTGACGTCCAGGACGGAGGCCGTGGCGGCGTCGACCGTCATGCTGTGGACGGCGGCGTGCGGCTCTTCGCCGCAGGCCACCACCCTGGCGCGGAAGTCGGTGGTGAGGGTGCCGTGAGTCGATCCAAGCATCGTTCCGCCCACTTCTGGTCGGGGTCCGTCGGGTGATCGTGCCCGGCCAGCAAAAGCTGACGCTCTGTCAGGTTACTGAACTGACGACGCGTCAGGAATGGGTGTGCAGGCAAAGGCTGGACGAGAGCCGGGCGTCGTACAACCTCCGGGTGATCTTGAGAGTCGAACGGGCCGGCCGGACGCGCCGGCCGTCGTTCGCCATCCACGGCTCACCTCTGGGGAAAACATGAGACCTGTCGGACCCGTCAGACCCGCCTCCGCCCGGCGCACCGTGCGTCTCGGCATCCGTGCCGCCGCGGCTGCCGCGGCCGCCGGACTGTTGACCGCCGGACTCGCGGCTCCCGCGTTCGCGCAGGAGCAGACCGATCAGCTCTGGATACAGGCGCCCGGCGAGCAGAAGCTCCAACTCGGCGGCGACGCGTCGGAGGGCAGCCCGCTCGACATCGGGCTCTACCACGACAACGACAACTTCACCGTCACCGACGGCCGGCTCTCGGTCGACATCTCCGGTGTCGCCGGAGTGGCCGACGTGACCTGGCCCGACAACTGCGCACCGACCGGGACCACGGCCCTGTGCACCGTCCCCGAGGTGCCCGTCATCGGCGACGCCTACAGCCCGCAGGTCCACCTCACGCTCCGCGCCGCCGACGGTGCCGCGCTCGGCGCCCAGGGCCGGATCACCTACGCCGCCGTGGCCACCGGCGGCCCCGACGGCACGCTGGAAGCCCCGCACGACTCCTTCGACACCACGGTCACGGTCGGCTCGGGCCCCGACCTGTCGCTCGGGGAGATCGCCCCGGCGAAGGGCCTCCAGCCGGGCGACGTCCGGACCGTCCCCTTCGCGGTGACGAACAAGGGCGGCGAGCGGTCCGAGGGCCTCACCGCCACCTTCACCGCTTCGTACGGGCTCGACTTCCTCACCAAGTACGCCGAGTGCACGTACGGGACGCTCGGCGGCGACTACGCCCCGATGTCCCAGGCCACCTGCTCCTTCGACCAGGTCATCGAGCCGGGCGACTCCTTCACGCTGCCCGCGCCGCTGCGGGTGGCCCTCGCCGCGCACGCGTACGCCGAGCGGCTCGACATCAGCGTCGAGCCCGGCAACGGAGCCACGGACCTCGCGGACGAGGACAACTACACCATCGCCGCTTTCGGTGCGGTGAACACGGCGGACTTCGCGGCTCAGGGCGCCCGGGTCACGGGCGGCGTCGGCGAGACCGTCACCGCCGAACTCGGCTTCCGCAACAACGGCCCGGCCTGGATCGGCAACCTCGGCTCCGGCGACCCGGTCGCGGCCGTCGACTTCACCGTCCCCGAGGGCGCCACCGTCACCAACGCCCCCGCCGACTGCGAGCCGCGCACCCTGAGCGGCGGCTACTACCCGCAGCGGACCGGCGCCCCGCGGTACAGCTGCGAGATGCCGTACTGGGCCCTGCCGGACACGACGCGCTCCCTCCCGTTCCAGCTGCGCATCGACCGGGTGGTCCCCGACGCGGCGGGCCGCGTCATGCTCACCACCGGCGGCTCCAGCCCCGCGACCTTCCCGTTCGACCCGCAGCCGGCCAACAACACGACCCAGCTCGTGCTGAACGCCACGCCTGCGGCCTGACCGACGCCCCCGAAGCGTGGGCGCGGGGCGCGGCCGGATCTCCGGGCCGCGCCCCGCGCGGGGCAGGCGCTGATGCCCGTCAGTTCGCGGACGCGTAGCTCACGAAGTGCGCCCATGCCGCAGATGTGACGGCGAATCGGGGGCCGGAGGCGTCCTTCGAATCGCGGACGTGGACCGTGCCCGGTGTGGTCGCGACCTCGATGCAGCCGTTTCCGTCGCCGCTACTGCTGTAGCTGCTCTTGAACCACTTCAGCTCGGGAGTGTCCCCGGCAGAGGGCTTGCGGGTCATGTCTCTCCCGACGCTTGCGGACAACGCGCACGGCCGCCCGCTGCTGTCGGCCGGGGGCGGGCGCGGATAGCTGCCGGTCAGTTCGTGGACGCGTAGCTCACGAAGTCCGCCCATGCCGCAGGCGTGACGGCGAATCGGGGGCCCGAAGCGTTCTTCGAGTCGCGGACGTGGACCGTGCCCGGCGTGGTCGCGAACTCGATGCAGTCGTTTCCACTGCTGCTGTCGCTGTAGCTGCTCTTGAACCACTTCAGTTCGGAAGCGTCCCCGGCAGAGGGCTTGTGGATCATGTCTCTCCCAGCACTTGCTCGATGAAAGCCAGCGTCGCCCCTGGCGTCAGGGCCTGAGCCCGGATCATGCCATAGCGCAATTCGAGAACCCCGAGCTGCTTCGGGTCGGACACCGGACGGCCGTTGAATGCGCCGCTCGACCGCCCCACTGCCGTACCGTCCCCGAACTTCAGCACCTCGATCTCGCCGCCCATTCCAGGGTGAGTCTCGCAGTCGAGAGGCATCATCTGTAGTGAGACGTTCCGCAACTGCCCCACCTCCGAGAGGCGTTCGAGTTGGCGGCGCCACTCCATTCTGCCCCCGATGGGCCGCCGCAGCGCAGCCTCTTCCAGGACGAAACTGAGGGCGGGTGCCGGTGACCGGTCGAAGACCGAACGTCGGGCCATGCGGCCTGCGACTCCACGCTCAATCTCGTCCTGAGGGTAGAAGGGTTGTCGCGTCTCCAGCAGCACTCGCGCATGGCCTTCTGTCTGCAACAAGCCATGGACGCCGTGGTTGGCGTACACCAAGATCTCGACGGCCTTCGCCTCCATCTTCGCCAGGTCCCGGATCTTCTTCGGGTACCGGACCTCCGCCACATCCTGTTTCATCGCGGAGAGCTTCCCGCCCGCGCCCACTACCGCGTCCGCTCTGTCCAGGAACTCCGGCCGGGGGATACGACGGCCGCCCTCCACTTTGTAGACCTGGTCCTCCCCGTACCCGATCGCCGCGCCGAACTCGGCGGCCCGCAGCCCTGCCGACTCCCGCCATGCCTTGATCTGGCGGCCCACCGTGGCGAGCACGGCCAGGCCCGACTCGTCATCGGGGTCGACGTCCCAACCGGACTCATCCGCTCCGCCGTCAGCGCGTTCCGTACCGGCCTCATCCACGCTCATCCGTGCCCCATTTCTGCTGTGCGTGCCGTTCTTTCCCAACCTCCTCTGTCCCCGGCCCGTCACCCCGGACAGCCAGGACGGCACTGGACAAGCCCGGGACAGTTACCGTACGCAAGGGCTTTGTCACTGTTCACGGTATGCGGACCCGACCACGCTGAGTGATGTGAATCGAGAAATCACTCAACTTCAACTCGCCGCTCCCATCCGTGCGTTCGCCGTGCTGCTCTCGCCCACGCGCCGGGGTGCCCGTCTCGCCCGACTGCTGGCCTCGGCGCATCTGGGGGACTGGGGAATCGACTGTGAATCGGCCGCGCACATCGTCGCCGAACTGGCTGCGAATGCCACGGTCCACGGCCGAGTGACCGGCCGGGACTTCCGGTTGGGCCTCGCGGTGCACGGTGACGCGTTGCTGCGGATCGAGGTGAGTGACGCCCGGGGCGAGCGCCTTCCGCCCTGCCCCGGCGCGACCGCCGTCCCCGCCGACGACGCCGAGCACGGGCGCGGTCTGCTCATCGTCGAGGCGCTCGCGGACCGTTGGGGCACCGTCCCCGGCCCGTTCCCGCGCAAGACGGTCTGGGCCGAACTCGACCTCGTACGGTGACCGGCTCCACCGGATCGCGACAGCCGCGACCCGGTGGACCGCGACCCGGTGAACCACGGCGTGGGGAGCCGCGACGCGGTAGCGCGGGACGTCAAAGATCTAAGAACCGGGGAGAAAAACCTTCCCAACCCAACCCCACCCCGCCCCCGTCACTCGCACGGGTGAGCGTCCCCAACTCGACTGGAGTTGCGGCCGGTTGGCTGGCATATGCTCGCCACGCAACCCCAGACACGCGACGGCCCTCGGCCAGGACGGCAATCCTGAACGAGGGCCTGACCAACGAGGAAGAAGACAGCTTCCTGATGGATACCCCGCAGATTAGCGCGCCCTCGCGCGCCCCGTCATCCGGTGTCGTACACATCAACACCCGGCACACCAGCCGCTTCACGGTCGTGGGCAATCACCTCACCCAGCACAGTGAGCTGTCCCTCACCGCGATCGGGCTCGCCGCCCACATCCAGTCGCTGCCCGCCGGAGCCAGGATCGGCATCAAGCACCTCGCCGAACGCTTCCCGGAGAGCGAGACCCGGATCGCCGCAGCCCTGCGCGAGCTGGAAGCCCACGGCTATCTGAAGCGCACCCGGGAGCGCCTCCCCAGCGGCCGGGTCGTCACGCGTACGGTCTCGTACAACCAGCCCGTCACCGGTGCGACCCCCGCCGGAGCGCCAAGACCGCAGCCGGAGCCGGAGCCGGAGCCGGAGCCGAAGCCGAAACAGCAGCCGCAGCCGCAACCCAGCCCCGTTCGCCCGGCCCCCGCGCACCTGCCTCGGCCGGAAACAGACAAACCCGCCCCCGTCCCCGCCCCGGCTTCCATCCCCGCACCGCCGCGCCCGTCGCTTCCCGAGCCGCAGGTCCACGACCTCGACCGCCATCGCACGGCCCTCGATCTCCTGGCGGACCTGCGACGCCATGAACCCCGGCTGCTGCTCGGCGAGGCGGACATCCACCGGCTGGCCCCCGCCGTCGCCGCCTGGTTCGAACGCGACGCTCACCCCGATGCCGTACGCCGCACCCTCGTCGCGGACCTGCCCGGATCGCTGACACGTCCGGCGGGCCTCATCGCCCACCGCCTCACCACGCTCCTGCCGCCACCCCTGCCCACCGCCGTCCCGGCTGAGGAACCCGCGCCGCGCCACGACCCCCTGCAGAACTGTGACGGCTGCGACCGTGCCTTCCGGGCTCCGGAGCCGGGCCACTGCCGCGAGTGCCGAACCGACCTTGAGGAGGCCGCCTAGCGCCCTGACCGGGAGGTCCGCCGGGTTGGCGATTGGAGCGGTTGGAGGGGCAGTTGATCGGTGGACGCCTGTGCGCCCGAGCGGCGCACACGGACGGGCTCGGCCATCGCGCCCCGGCAGTCGGATCGGACGTCACCCCGCATCCAACCGCCACGACCGCCAACCCGGCGAACCCATGCGGTCACAGCACTGGCGTGAGCGCGAGGCCCCGCCGACCGTGCCCGATTCTGCTCCGGGAACGGGTCGTATCCGGGAACCGGCCGGTGAGCACCGGTCGATGTGCCGACGCTCCGGTGATCGGACCGCTGCTTCATCCTGAACGCGTCAACGCCGAGCGAACCGCGTGATCGTGACGTCGTTGGTGAACGAGGCGCGATCGGCCACCTTGAAGAGAGTGGGGTCGAACTCCCCGTCGAACACCGGGATCCCGGTTCCCGCGACTACGGGATAGCTCTTGATGATCAGCTCGTCGATCTCCGGCAGCAGTGCGCCGGCGAGAAGTCCGCCCCCGCAGAGCCAGATGTCCTGGCCCTCCTCCTGTTTGAGGTCGCGGACCAGGGCGAGCGGGTCTTCGCCGACCACCGTGACCGACGGGTCGGTGTCGGGTGCGAGCGTGCTCGACACGACGTACTGGCGCAGGTGGGCGTAGGGGCTGGTGAGGCCTGCCTGCAGAGCCGGGCGATAGCTTCCGAGTCCCATCAGGACGGTGTCGAAGCGCTGGTTCGGGGTGCCCGACAGGCCGTGGGCGGCGCGCATGGCGGTGGGGACTGTCTCGGGGTAGCGGGCATTGACCCACTCGGCATAGGCGGCGGCCTGCTGCTCGTCGCCTTGGGGGTAGAAGTCGAACTCTCCGCCGGGGCCGGCGATGTAGCCATCGATGGTGACGGCGACGTAGTACACGAGCTTCCGCATCTATATAACTCCAGCTGTAGTACTCTGAATGTAGTGGCTTGAAGGTAGTACTACGGATGGAGTGGTGTCAATGGTGCGCAGGAACGACGAGCGAAGGGCCGCCCTCGTTGATGCCGCGATCGAGGTGCTTGCCAAAGAGGGAGCGCGAGGTCTGACCTTCCGGGCTGTGGACGCCGAAGCCGCCGTGCCCGTCGGCACGGCCTCCAACTACTTCGCCAACCGCGATGACCTGCTCACCCAAGCGGGCGCTCGGGTCTACGAACGGCTCCAGCCCGATGAGGCGACGATCGAACGCCAGCGGGCGAGCGCGCCGGGCCGGGAGACCTACACGATGCTGATGCACGAGCTGGTCGGCCGGATCAGTGCTTTCCGCACCGGCTATCTGGCGCTGCTGGAACTTCGCCTCGAAGCCACCCGGCGTCCTGAGCTGCGCGCGGTGCTGACCGAGCGGGTCCGTGCGGACGTCGACGCCAACGTGGCCTACCACGAGCAGTCCGGTCTGCCCGGCGACGCGACTGCCGTCCGGCTGCTCTATCTGGCGTTCAACTGGCTCATCGTCGAACAGCTCACCCTGCCAGGGGTGTTCTCGGAGGCCGAGCGCGAACAGCTCGTCGAGGCCGCGGTCGAACGCATCGTGACGTCGTAACCTCCAGATCTGCCGTGCGGATTCACCTGGGTCCGGAGCGGTGGCGAAAGCGGCGGACTGCGCGGCGCAGGGGGGCGAGAGCGTGTGCGGGTATCGGCATGGCGATCACTCCAGGAGCGGCGGTCCGTGCGGCCTCAGCCCCGGCGCGCCGCCCTCTTCGCGATCTTCCGTGCGTCCAGGGCCAGTTCGCGCAGCATCCCGCTGATCGGGTTGGTGAAGCCGGTGAAGTACAGGCCGGGTGCCCGTTTGGGGGTGCGGGCGCCGTGGACCACCGGCCGGCCCCGGGCATCCAGTACGTCCAGGTGACCGACCAGCCCCTCCAGCCCCCGCCGGTAGCCGGTCGCCGCGATCACCGCGTCAGGGGTGATCCGCTCGCCGTCGGCCAGCACCACCGCGTCCCCGTCGAACGACTCGACGGCCGCCACCGGCACCACCCGGCCGCGCTTCACCGCGTCGATCAGCCCCACGTCCTGCACCGGGATGGCGCCGTCCTTGACCCGTGAGTACAGGCCCGTGTCCGGGCGCGGCAGGCCCTGGGCGGCGAGGTCGGGCACGGCGACCCTGGCCATCAGGCCCGCGGCCCGGTCGACCAGCCGGACCGGCAGCCTGCGCACCAGGACGGCGGTCGACTGGGCGGGCCAGCCCGCGGTCGAGCGGCGCACGATGTGCGGCACGGTGCGCACGGCGATCCGTACCCGGGACGCCCCGCCCTCGACCAGGTCGACGGCGATCTCCGCGCCCGTGTTGCCGATACCGACGACCAGGACGTCCTTGCCCGCGTACGGGGCGGGGTTGCGGTAGTCGGAGGCGTGGAGCAGATCGCCGGTGAAGGAGTCGCGGCCGGACCAGTCGGGGATGCGCGGGGTGTGGTTGAAGCCGGTGGCGACGACGACGGCCCGGCCGGTCAGCACCCGGCCACCGGTCGCGGTCAGCTGCCAGTTCCTGCCGTCCGGGGCGCGGTCGATCCGGGACACCTCGACGCCCGTCACCACCTCCAGTTCGTGGTGCTCGGCGTACTTGTCCAGATAGCGCACCACATCGTCCCTGGACACCCAGCGTCCGAACCGGCGCGGCATCGCGAGCCCCGGCAGCGCCGACCGGCGCCGGGTGGTGTGGAGGTGCAGGCGGTCGTAGTGACGGCGCCAGGACGCTCCCACGTTCCCGGACTTCTCCAGCACGACCGCCCGTACGCCCAGCTCGCGCAGGGCCGCGGCGGCGGCGAGACCGCCGGGACCGCCACCGATGACGTATACGGGCCGGTCCTCGGTGAGGTCGGTCTGGGCCGCTATGGAGCTACCGGCGGTAAGCGCGCTGTCGGGCATGGTTCGGAGCGTAATCGCGCACCCGGTTGATGGGTCTCGGTCAAGACCGGAATCGATTGCGAATTGATCACGCGTGAAAGCCTTTTGATGGATCGCGGCCGTCTCTTGCTCGCTTAATGGGCACTCCTTGCGCACCTCTTGCGCGAGTCGCTCGTCATCGGGTGAACTGACGTACCGTCAGATTCAGTGAACGGGAGGCCACGGGAGGCCCCATGCAGACGATCTGGCTCGGCGGAGCCGAGTGGCTCGCCGTTCTCCGGATAGGCCTCGGCCTGTGGTGGCTGGAGAGCTGGCGGCACAAGGACAAGAAGGGCTGGTTCGAGCGCGGTACGGGCATCGCCTGGGCCGCGGACGTCGCGGGCAAGCACCGCTGGGCGGCCGTACGCACCGGATTCCGGCGGATCGTCGCCCCGCGCCCCAAGGCCATGGCCTACATCGTCGTGTACGCCGAACTCGCCCTGGGACTCGGCCTGATCACCGGGTTCCTCACCCCTGTCGCACTGGTCGCAGGGCTCCTCCTCAACCTTCTCTATCTGGTGCTGATGATCCACGACTGGGCGGAGCAGGGGCAGAACGCGATGATGGCGCTCATCTCGCTCGTCGCGCTGTTCGCGATGTCCTGGCAGACCTGGTCCCTCGACGAAGCGATCGGACTCTTCCTGTGACCGCGGCCGCCGTACGTTTCGACCTCCCCGAGCCCGACGCCTTCAGCCGCCCGTACTGGGACGCCGCCGCCCGGGGGCAGTTGCTGCTGCGCCGTTGCCGCGCCTGCGGGCGTGCGCACCACTACCCGCGCGAGTTCTGCCCGCACTGCTGGAGCGAGGACGTCACCTGGGAACCGGCGAGCGGGGACGCCACGCTCTACACCTGGTCCGTCGTCCACCGCAACGACCTGCCGCCGTTCGGCGCCCGTGTCCCGTACGTCGCCGCGGTGGTCGACCTGGCCGAGGGGCCGCGGATGATGACGGAGATCGTGGGGTGCGAGGAGTCCGCTCTCGCCATCGGCATGGCGCTGCGGGTGGGCTTCCGGCGGGCGGAGGGGGAGGAGGCCGTTGCGGTCTTCCACCCCGGGGACTGCTGAGTGCGCTGCGCCGGACAGGCGCGCCCTACTTCTCCCGCTGTGCGGACCTGGACCAGGCCGGGGCGGGGGTCGGGGCGGGCGTGGTGTCGGCGGGTGCGGTCTCCTCGGGCATACGGGGGACGGTATGCGGCCGGGGGAGCGCGGCGGATGGGCGCGGTCACCCGGTCGGGACTGGGTACGCGTACTCAGGATTCGATGCTGCGCAGCTTGCGCCGTTCGCGGAAGTTCGGGTGGCGTACGACCACACCGCCCATGCCGCAGGAGCCCGTCAGCCGGAGGAGCGGGGCGCCGGGGGTCCGCGCGTCGGTGGTCTTGTCCTTCAGGCCGCCGAGTCCGTGGTCCAGGTTGTCGGTGTGCACGGTCCAGCCCTCCGGGATCACGATCTTCACTCCGGCCATCTCGCCGCGCACTTCCAGCGCGATCTCGCGCAGCCGGCACTCGGCGCGGGTGAAGTCGATCCGGACGCCGCCGATGCCGCCCTGGGCGCGTATCACCGGGGGGACCTTCCAGACGCCCGAGCGCGTCACGCCGTGCATGCCGCCCTTGAGGACCAGCGGCTCACCGGTGGCCACCTCGATGGGGACCAGGTCCTCGGTGAGGGGCGCCAGTTCGGCGTACGTCTTGGCGGAGAGCGCCTGCCCGAGCCGGGTGTCCAGCTCGTCCATGTCGATACGGCCCTCGGCGGCCGCCTCGCGCAACTGCTCGACCACCGCCTCGCGATCGGCATCCGAAGCGCGCATACGGGCGGCGGAACGGGCGGGCTCAGCAGTCATGGAAGCGATGATACGGGCGGGGGAGCCCGCCGCTGCCTTCACAGCCCCGGCGCCCCCCACACCGGGAACCACCGGGCCAGGTCCTTCTCCATCCGCAGGTCGTCCCCGAGTACCGCCCTGACCTGCAACTCCAGCTGGTTGTCCCGCTTCTCGCCGCCGCCGGGCAGCGGGGCGAAGGGGTAGAACGTGCCGCGCTTGTAGAGATAGACCAGGGCCAGCGGACGGCCCCGCTCGTCCCGGAAGCCGACCAGCGAGCAGAGCAGGTGCGGGCCGAACCCGCCGTCCTGGAGCAGGGTGTTGACCGCGTGCAGGTCGTTGACCAGGGTGGCGGTGTCGTCGGCCGGGCGGCGGGAGAGCAGCCAGGTGTAGCCGTACGCGTCCTGGCTGAACTCCACCGGGAGGCCGCCGCGGCCGGTGTCGGCGTCGAGCAGTTCGCGTACGTCCTGCTGGAGGCGGGCGAAGGCGCCGCCCTCGACGCCCGCGAAACAGACCGAGCCGAGACCGGTCGGTGTGAATCCCGCGCCCGCCTGGAGAGTCAGGGCGGCGGAGGGTACGGCGAAGAGCTCGTCGAGGTCGGGGCGGACCGGCTTGCTGCGGCCGAGGATGGTGTCGAGAAGACCCATGGGGCGTTCCTTGCGGACGGGGAGGACGTTCCTTCGGGGCGTTCCTTCGGGCGTCGGTCCGGGCGTCGCTTCGGGCGTTGCTCACGGACGGGCGAGGTCGGCGGAGATGCGGGCCAGCTGGTCCAGGCGCTGTTCGAGGGTCGGGTGCGAGGAGAGCAGCCGGCTCAGGCTCTCCTTGGAGGAGAACGCGGGGACGAAGTAGAAGGCGTTGTACGGCTGCGCCTTGCGCAGGTCCTCGGTCGGGATGCGGGCCATCTGACCGGTCACCTTGGTCAGGGCGGAGGCGAGCGCGGAGGGGCGGCCGGTGAGCAGGGCGGCGGTGCGGTCGGCGGAGAGCTCGCGGTAGCGGGAGAGCAGCCGGGTCAGCAGGAAGCTCAGCGCGTACACGACCGCGCTGACCAGCGGGATCAGCATGATCGCGATGCCGATCGGGTCGTTGCTGCGGCTGTTGCGGGAGAGCCCGCCCCACAGGGCGACCCGGGTGATGATGCCGGCGAGCACACCGAGGAACGAGGCGATCGTCATGACGGCGACATCGCGGTGCGCGACATGCGACATCTCGTGCGCGAGCACACCCTCCAGCTCCGGGGGCTCCAGTCTGCGCAGGAGCCCGGTGGTGGCGCAGACGAGGGCGGTCTTCTCGCTGCGGCCCGTCGCGAAGGCGTTCGGCACGTCGCTCTGCGCGATGGCCACGCGCGGTTTCGGCATATCGGCAAGAGCGCAGATCCGGTCGACCGCGCCGTGCAGTTCCGGCGCCTCCTCCGGGGTGACCTCACGGGCGCCCATACTGAACGCCGCGATGCGGTCGCTGAACCAGAACTGCGCGATGAACATGCCGCCCACGAAGATCAGAATGATCGGCCAGGCGCCGCGCAGCACGGCGAGCAGCACGCCGACCAGGACCACGTACAACAGGCCGATCAGAAACATGGTGCCGACCATGCGTGTGGTCAGCCCGCTGTCCGGGGCGTAACGGGAACGGGCACGCGTGCCGGTGCGGGTGCGGGAAAGGGGTCGGCTCATTTTCGCCTCCAGTCACCCTGATGCCTTCCATCTTGCCCCTTTCGCGAGGAACGCGGAGGCAATCGGGTGGCTCGAAATGCCCGCTCGGTCCGGCGGGCGGAAAATGGATCTCCCCGAGGAGATTTGGCCGAACAACACCTGGACCCATTAGGTGCCCGAGGCATCTAGTGGGCGGAGATCGGTAGGACTCCCCCATCTCTTTGCGAGGTCCGCCATGGTAGACGCCGAGACCGTCTCCTTTCCGCAGAACCGCACCTGTCCCTACCACCCGCCGACGGGATATCGCGAGCACCGGGGGCAGCGGCCCGTGTCTCCCGCCAGGCTCTTCGACGGCCGCACGGTGTGGCTGGTGACCGGGCACGCCGAAGCGCGTTCGCTCCTGGTGGACCCGCGGCTGTCGTCCGACCGGGAGAACCCCGCGTTCCCGTTCTTCGCCGAGCGGGTGGCTTCGAGCACCCTGCGCCGCGTCGAACTGCTCGGCGTGGACGACCCGGAGCACAACGCCCAGCGCCGGATGCTGATCCCGAGTTTCACGGTCAGGCGGACGGCCGCGCTCCGGCCGCAGATCCACGAGACCGTGGACCGGCTGCTCGACGCGATGGCCGAGCAGGGCCCGCCGGCCGATCTGGTCGACGCCTTCGCCCTGCCCGTACCGTCCATGGTCATCTGCGCCCTGCTCGGGGTGCCCTACGAGGACCACGAGTTCTTCGAGGCGCAGTCGCGCAAGCTGCTCCGCGGCCCGGCGGCCGCGGATGTCGAGGCGGCGCGGGACGAGCTCGACGACTACTTCCGGGTGCTGATCGAGCAGAAGCGGGCCGCCCCCGGCGAAGGGCTGCTCGACGAGCTCATCGTCAAGCAGCTGGAGACGGGCGGAGTGGACCACGACGAGCTGGTGCGGCTGGCCCAGATCCTGCTCATCGCCGGGCACGAGACGACCGCGAACATGATCTCGCTCGGTACGTTCACGCTGCTCCAGCATCCCGATCAGCTGGCCCGGATGCGTGAATCCGAGGGCCTGATGAGTTCGGCGGTCGAGGAACTGCTCCGCTTCCTGTCCATCGCCGACGGAATCTCCCGGGTGGCGGTCGAGGACATCGAGGTGGGCGGGGTGACCATCCGTGCGGGGGACGGTGTCATCCTGACCACGTCGGTGATCAACCGGGACGAGACCGTTTATCCGTCCCCGGACGAACTGGACCTCGGCCGGAACGCGCGCAATCACGTCGCTTTCGGCTTCGGAATCCATCAGTGCCTGGGACAGAATCTGGCCCGGGCCGAGCTGGAGATCGCGCTGCCCGCGCTTTTCGACCGTCTTCCCGGTCTGCGGCTCGCGGTACCCGCCGAAGAAATCCCGTTCAAGCCCGGTGACACCATCCAGGGGCTGTTCGAACTACCCGTGACATGGTGATCGGAACATGGTGATCGGAATGCGACCGGAAGGTTCTGCCGGAATGCGGATCAGTATCGACAAGGACCGGTGCATCGGCGCGGGCCAGTGCGCGCTCACCGCGCCGAAGGTGTTCACCCAGGACGACGACGGGTTCAGTGAACTGCTGCCCGGCTACGAAGAGGCCCTGGACGGCGCCACGGTGAAGGAGGCCGTCCGGGTCTGCCCGGTGCAGGCGATCAGCCTCGGCTGACGGGCAGGCCGGGCGGGCACGGCCCTACGGCCAGAGCAGTTCCCGGGTCCAGCCCGCGTCCTGCCTGCGGTAGCGCAGCCGTACGTGTCTGCGCGCCGCGTCGCCCTGGAAGAACTCGACCTCCCGCGCCTCGACCACGTACCGGGTCCAGCTCGTGACCTGCGCGTCCGGTTCGGCCCGTGCCCGCTCCCAGGCGGCGTCGGCGGTGCGGGTCAGCTCCTCCAGCGAGCCCAGCACCTCGCTCTGCGAGCCGGTCAGCGCCGATGCGAGCGCACCGGTCGAGCGGGCGTGCAGATCGGCCAGGCTCTCGGCCGGCGCACATTCGGTGACCGGACCCCGCACCCGTACCTGCCGGCCCTGCGCCGGCCAGTAGAAGCCGAGCGCCGCACAGGGCCGGGCGGCGAGCTGGCGGCCCTTCGCGCTGGTGCGGTGGGTGGCGAAGTGCCAGCCGCGCTCGTCCACGTCGTGCAGCATCAGCGTCCGCACATCGGGGTGCCCCTCGCCGTCCGTCGTGGCCAGCGACATCGTGTGCGGCTCCACCTGCCCGGCGGCCACCGCCTCGGCGAACCAGCGGTGGAAGAGGGGGAGCGGGGTGGGTGGCGCGGCGGCCGGATCGAAGCCGGGAAGCTCCACGTCCCAGACACGCTGGGCATGGAGCAGGTCCAGGAAGCTCTGGTGTGCGTCGGTCATGCCCCCATTGCAGCGTATGGCCGGTACGGGGCGGGAGGGGTGGTCGGTGTAGCGCATGGGGGACACGCAGGGCCACTCTGGTGTGTATGAAGGCCATTACCCAGCGCGAGTTCCGGAACAACTGCGCCGAAGTCATGAACGCCGTGGAGGCGGGCGAGGTCTTTCACATCACCCGCAACGGCATAGAGGTCGCCGAACTGCGGCCGCTCACCCGGAAACGGCAGCTGAGCTCCGAAGAGCTGGTGGCCAGGCACCGTCGGCTGCCCCGTGTGGACGGCGCGCAGATGCGCCGCGAGGCCGATGCGTTCTTCGGGGCCGAGGACCGGGTCGGGGACGACGACCCGTGGGAGTGCGAGCGTGGCTGAGGCGGCATGACGCGGACCTGATGATCGCGTCCATCGCCTCGGTCAGGGGGCTGCCGCTCTATACGCGCAACGCGGCCGACTTCAAAGGGCTGGAGGGGGCCCTCACCGTCGTCCCGGTGTGACCGGCGGCCGCGGAGCCTAGCCCCCTCACCCCCGCCCCAGCACCACCGTCCCCGACGAGCAGAACCAGCCGCCCGTCCCCGACGCCACCGCCAGTTCCGGAAGCCGGCCGCCCGCTCTGCGCACCTGGCGTTCGCCCGCCTCGCCGCGCAGTTGGCGTACCGCCTCCACCAGCAGGAACAGACCGCGCATCCCGGGATGGCAGGCGGACAGGCCGCCGCCGTCGGTGTTCACCGGCAGCTCGCCGGTGAGCCCGGTCCGGCCCTTCTCCACGAACGCGCCGCCCTCGCCCTTGGCGCAGAAACCCAGGTCCTCCAGCGTCACCAGCGTCATGTAGGTGAACGCGTCGTAGAGCTCGGCGAGATCGATGTCCGCGGGCCGCACCCCGGCCCGCTCGAACGCCAGGCGGCCCGAGACCGCCGCCGGGGAGACCGTGAAGTCGTCCCACTCGGACATGGTGGAGTGCGAGACGTGCTCGCCCGTGCCGAGGATCCACACCGGCGCCTTCGCCGTGTCCGGTACGTACTCCTCGGCGGCCAGCAGCACCGCGCAGCCGCCGTCGCTGCGGATGCAGCAGTGCAGTTTGGTGAACGGGTCCGCGATCACCGGCCCCGACAGCACCTCGTCCACCGTGACCGGGTCCCGGAACATCGCGTCCGGGTTGGCCGCCGCGTTCGCCCGCGCCTGGACCGCGACCTCGGCGAGCTGCTCCAGGGTCGTCCCGTACTCGTGCATGTGACGGCGGGCGGCCATCGCGTACTTGGCGATCAGCGAGTGCCCGTACGGCACCTCGAACTGGAGCGGGCCGCGCGCCCCGAAGGAGAGGTTGGAGGTCCGGCGGCCCGCCTTGATGTCCGCGCGTGCCGTCGAGCCGTACACCAGCAGTACGGCATTGGCGTGCCCCGCCGCGATGGCGTCCGCCGCATGGGCCGCCATCACCTCCCAGGTCGAGCCGCCGACCGCGGTGGAGTCCACCCACGTCGGCTTCAGGCCCAGGTACTCGGCGACCTCGACCGGGGCGAGCGTGCCGAGTCCGGCGGAGGCGAAACCGTCGACGACGGACCGGTCCAGCCCCGAGTCGGCCAGCGCCCGACGGGCGGCCTGGGCGTGCAGGGCGTACGGCGTGGCCGTCTCGACGCGTCCGCAGTCGGCGAGGGATATGCCGACGACAGCGACCTTGCGGTGGGAAGAAGGCATGAATCTGACGGTACATCAGATCGGTGTGCGGGGGGACCGTCCGGCGGGGTGGGGATCTTCCACTACCTCCCGTGCGCGGCTCTGGGCATCTCGGGGATTCGGCCCTAGCATGACGCACCGTCAGATCAGGGGCTTCCGGCCCCTGAGGGGAAGGAGTCCGCCGATGGATGCCGCCTTCACCGCGGAACAGGACGAGATCCGCCGCACCTTGCGCGAGCTGCTGGCCGCACAGTGCGCACCCGACGACGTCAAGAGCGCCGCGCGCACCGCCGACGGGTACGACGCGGAGCTGTGGCGACGCCTCGCCCAGGACCTCGGGCTGCCCGGACTCGCCCTCCCGCAGGAGTACGGAGGCGTCGGCTGCGGCCTCACCGAGCTCGCCGTCGCCTGCGAGGAGACCGGCCGCGCCCTGCTGCCCTCGCCCCTGATCGCCACCGCCGCGCTCGCCGCGCCCCTGATCGCCGCACTCGGCACCGACGCCCAGCGCACCGCCCTGCTGCCGCGCATCGCGGCCGGTGGGCTGACCGCGACCCTGGCCGTCCCCGGCGGCTCGCTCGCCACCGCCCTCGGCCTCACCGCCGACTCCGCCGACGGCACCTGGGCGGGCGGCGGCCGGGCGGGTGGCATGCAGGCCAGGCCGGTCACCGGCGCGCAGGGCTGGCGGCTGTACGGGGAAGCCGCCCAGGTCCTCGACGGGCACAGCGCCGGACTCCTCCTGGTCGCGGCCCACGCCGGAGGTTTCCCGCGCAGCCGTACGCTCCTCTTCCTGGTCCGCCCGGACACGGCGGCCGGAGTCGTCCGCACCCGCCGCACCTCGCTCGACGAGACCCGCCCGCTGGCCCGGATCGAACTCCGCGACACCGAGGCCGAACTCCTCGGCGCGGACGACGCCGTGGACGTCACCGGCGCCCTCGCCTCGGCCGGTCACCCGGCTGCCGCGCTGCTCGCCGCCCAGGCGGTGGGGGCGGCGGCGAGCGCGCTGGAGCGGACGGTCGAATACGTCGGGGCGCGCGAGCAGTTCGGCCGGGCGATCGGCTCCTTCCAGGCGGTGAAGCACCGCCTCGCGGACCTGTACGTACAGGTGCAGGCGGCCCGCTCCGCGGCGTACTACGCGGCCTGGGACCCGGCCGACGCCGGGGGGCTCGCCCTCGCCCAGGCCCTGGAGGCGCTCCGGACCACCACCGCCGAGGCCGTCCAGCTGCACGGCGGGCTCGGCTTCACCTGGGAGCACGAGGCGCATCTGTACTTCAAGCGGGCCGCGGCCGACGAACTGCTCTTCGGCCCCGTCCACCGGCTCCGCGACCACGCGGCACAACGGGCCGGGCTGTTCGCGGGATCGGCGATGGAGCCGGCTGCTCCGGAGTCGACCGCTTCGGGGCCGACTGCTTCGAGGTCGGCCGGACGGGTGGCGGTCTGATGGCGCCCGGCGTCCGGCTGATCCAGAAGGTCTCCTCCACCCGCGCGTTCGCGAGGATCGCCCCGCATGTCGTTCCCGCCATGGACCGTACGGTGCACCGGCTCACGCGCGGCAAGGTGCTGCTCAGCTCCCGGATGCTGCCGGGGCTGATCCTGACGGTGCCGGGGGCGAGGAGCGGGCAGCTCAGAACCACTCCGCTGGCCTGCATGCCGGAGGAGGGGGCGGAGCAGAGCTGGATTCTGGTCGGCAGCAACTTCGGCCGTACGGGGCACCCGGCCTGGACCGCGAATCTGCTGGCCGGTCCCGACAAGGCGGTCGTCAACTGGCGGGGCCGGGACATTCCGGTGCGCGCCACGCTGCTGGAGGGTGCCGAGCGGGACGAGGTGTGGCGGGCGGCGCTGAAGTTCTGGCCGCCGTACGCGACTTACCAGGAGCGGGTCGACCGGGAGATCCGGCTCTTCAGACTGCGCGGGCGCGGCGGTTCCTGAACGTGGGTGGTTCCTGAGCGGGGCGACGCCTGAGCGGGGCGGCTCCCGGCACGGTCCGGGTGCACCGACGGCGGACCACATGCGTGGCCCGCCGTCGGTGAGACAGGACCTGGGGCGCCCGGGACGGCCGCGCGATACCCCGGTGGGGGCGGGGCCGTCGGCGCCGGTGCTACCTCGTCGGCTTCCTGCCGGTGATCCCCAGATGCACCAACAGGGCGAGGTTCGGCTTGAGTTCGGCCTGCTTCACGCCCCAGGTCGTAAAGCCTTTCTGGTGCGAGGCGACGGCGGCCAGCATCGCGACCAGCGAGCCCGCCATCGCCGCGGCGCTGACCTCCTTGTCGACCTTGCCCTTGGCCTGGAGCTCCTTCACCGAATCGGTGAGGGAGTTGGTGACCGAGTTCAGGATCTTCATGCGGATCTTGTAGAACCGTTTGTCGCCCTCGGCCGCACCGAGGTCGACCACGCGCAGGATCGCGTCGTGGTGCCGCCAGAAGTCGAGGAATCCCTCGACCAGTTCTTCGGCTGTCTGCCAGCCGGCCTTGCCGACCCAGGAGCGGCCGGCGACCAGTTCGGTCAACCCGGCGCCCTCCTTGGCCATTTCCTCGGCGATCTCGAGGACGGCGCCCTCGACATCGGGGAAGTACTGGTAGAAGGTCGCGGGTGAAGTCCCCGCCTTCCGGGCGACGTCGATGACTTTGACGTCCCGGTACGGTGAGGAGCTGAGCATCTCGCTGAGGCAGTCGAGCAGCTTCTGCCGCGTCGCCTGTCCGCGTCGACCGGCCACGCGGCCGTCGACGGTGCGCACTTGTCCTGTCATGCCGTCAGCTTACCGAGGGGTGATCGGAGCGCGATTCGGCCGACTGCAAATGGGGATCACCGCAGACGCGGCGGGGGTAGTGGCCGGATTTCGACGTATGCGCACCCGGAGTGAACCACGAAGCGATAAGTCTTATCAACAGCCTGTGGATAACTTCCGTGGATAACTTTCCGTGAAGCCGTGAGCATGGAAGTCTTCCACCGGGGTTTATCGAAAATCAGTTCGATGGTGACGGGTCGGGGGGCGATGGGCGCGACCCGCGGTTACGTTTGCTGTGACGAGCCTCACTGTCACGAATCGCGAGCGACGCGTGATCACGGAAGGACCCGGGCCCATGGCCGCATTCGCGCGATCCGCGCCGTGCTGGGTGGATGCGCAGCTTCCCGACCTGGAAGCGGGCAAGCGCTTCTACGGCGAGTTGTTCGGCTGGACCTTCCGGGCCGGCGAGGGGCCGTACGCGGACGCCTACAGCGGCGGGAAGCTCGTCGCCGCGCTCGCCGCCAAGCAGGACGGCCGGATGCCGACCGCCTGGGGGGTCTACTTCGCCACCGACGACATCGTCGCGTCCGTCGCCCGGATCAGGGAGGCGGGCGGCCAGGTGATCACCGAGCCGGTCCGGGCCGGCCGGGCCGGAGTCCTCGCCCAGGCGGCCGACCCCGGCGGAGCGGTCTTCGGACTCTGGCAGGCCGGTGACCGCGAGGGCTTCCAGAAGCAGAACGAACCCGGCTCCTTCTGCTGGACCGAGGTCCACACCCGCCAGAAGGACCGGGTGGACGCCTTCTACGAGGAGGTTTTCGGCTTCCAGGGAACCGACCTCGCCCAGGACGCCGAACCCTTCCAGGACACCGAACCCGGCGCTGCCGCGTCCACTCCCGCCTTCCGGATGTGGTCGCCGGCGGGCACCGAGCCCGGACCGGACACCGCGGTCGGCGGCCGCAGCGTCATCACCGACGCCTTCCCGGCGGAGCTGCCCAGCTACTTCCTCAGCTACTTCGCCGTCGAGGACTGCAACAGCGCGGCCGGGCACGCCGTACGCCTCGGCGGCCGGATCTCCGCGCCGCCCTTCGACATTCCGTACGGGCGGATGGCGGTCCTCCAGGACGATCAGGGCGCCGTCTTCGCCGTACTTCAGCCCCCTGTGTCCGAGAACGGGGCAGAGTGAGCTGTGACACCCCGATCCGCCCCCGGGTTCGCAACCAGGGCCTCAGCCAGGAAGAATCGGGGGTGCGCACCGCCGGGTGGTGCCCAGTGGTGAGACGCCGTACAGGGCGGGTTTTCGCGGGCTTCTGTTCCTGAGGCCCGTACGGGGAGGTGGCAGGGCAAGTGGTGGAGCAGCTGACGCAGCACGACCCGAGGCGGATCGGCCCGTTCGAGGTGCTGGGACGGCTCGGTGCCGGCGGCATGGGGCTGGTCTATCTCGCCCGCTCGGCTTCGGGCCGGCGCGTGGCGATCAAGACGGTCCGTACGGAGCTCGCCGAGGACCAGCTGTTCCGGGTCCGCTTCACGCGCGAGGTGGAGGCCGCCCGCGCCGTCAGCGGCTTCTACACGGCCGCGGTGGTGGACGCAGACCCGCGCGCCGCCGTGCCGTGGCTGGCCACCGCCTATGTGCCGGCCCCCTCGCTGGAAGAGATACTGAGTGAGTGCGGGCCCATGCCGGTCCAGGCGGTGCGCTGGCTGGCCGCCGGTATCGCCGAGGCGCTGCAGTCGATTCACGGAGCGGGGCTCGTCCACCGCGACATGAAGCCGTCGAACGTGCTCGTCGTCGAGGACGGCCCCCGGGTGATCGACTTCGGGATCGCGTCCGGGGTCTCCAACACCCGGCTGACCATGACGAACGTCGCCGTGGGCACGCCCGCCTACATGTCGCCCGAACAGGCCAGGGACTCGCGCAGCGTCACCGGCGCCAGTGACATCTTCTCGCTCGGCTCCACCCTCGTCTTCGCCGCCACCGGCCATGCGCCCTTCCACGGCGCCAACCCGGTCGAGACGGTCTTCATGCTGCTGCGCGAAGGCCCCGACCTGGAGGGTCTGCCCGGCGAGCTGCGGCCGCTGATCGAGTCCTGCATGCAGATGGACGCCGGGCTGCGGCCCACCCCCGCCGACCTCCAGGCCCAGCTCGCCCCGCACCTCTTCGCCTCCGGCGGCGACGACAGCGGTACGGCCTCGGCGTGGCTGCCGACCTCCGCCACCGCGATGATCGAGCAGCGCCGCGGCGGCCGGAAGACCGCCGCGCCCGCCCCGGTACCGCCGCCGCCCCCGCAGCCGCCGGGCGCCGACCGGGACGCCGCCTGGCGCAGCGGCGGAGACCTGCGCTCCCCGGCCGCCGGCCCGCATCCCGGCCCGCATCCCGGCCCGGCTCCCGCGCCCGACGGGGGCGGTCCGGTGCGGCTGCCCGGTGCGAAGGTGCCGATCGGCCCCGGCCCGCGCGCCCAGGACGTACGGGCCACCGCCACGGCCACCGCGGACGCCGGCCCCGCGACCGGCTGGGTGCGCCCGCCCGCCGGGGTGAACGGTTCCGCCCCGACCGCCCCTGTGCCCGGACCCGCGCAACCGCCGGAGCCCCCGCCCGGCCCGGACCGCTGGCGGCCCTGGCGGTTCCGGATGTCCAACGACGTCTGGGGCACCCCCGTCGTCGCCGGGGACCTCCTCTACGTCACGTCGTTCGAGGTGCACGCCCTGGACGTCGGCAACGGGCGCCGCCAGTTCAAGACCCGGGACGTGGCCTGGGTGATGGCCGTCGAGGGCGGCCGCATCCACGCCTCCGACGGGCCGTCCCTGTACGCCCTGGACGCGGCGACCGGCGCCGAGCGGTGGCGGCTCCAGACGGACGCCTGGGTCTACTCCCTCAAGGCCGACCGCGGCACCGTCGTCACCGGCACCCGGGGCGGCGGCGTACAGGCCTGGGAGGCCTCCACGGGCGAGAAGCTGTGGGAGAGCGGCGGTGCGCAGACCGACTTCGAGACGGCGGAGGCCGGACCCGCGATCCACGACGGCACGGTCTACCTCTGGCAGGACGCCCGGCTGCGCGCCGTCGACGCCCGTACCGGCATCGAGCGCTGGTCGTACCCCATCGGCGACGCGACCTCCTGCGGCGGTGTGCCGGTCCGGGTGACCGCGGCCCCGGACGGCTTCGTCTACGTCAGTGCCGGGGCCCGGGTCCTGGCCGTGGACAACGTGTCCGGCCATGTGCGCTGGCACTTCGAGTCGCCCGCCGTCTTCCTCTCCCCGCCCGCGTTCGCGTCCGGCCCCGCCGTCACCGGCGGCGGTGTGTACCTCGCCGACTACCTCGGCACGGTGTACGCGATCGACGTCTCGACCGGCAAGGACCGCTGGCGCATCGCCACGGAGGCCCGCCAGTCGATCGAACCGGTCCTGGTGACGGCCGGAAACGTCCATGTCGGCAGCGGCAGCGCGCTGTACACGCTCGACGCGGTCACCGGCACCCCGAAGTGGCGGTTCGCGGCGGGCGGCGAGGTGGTGGGCGCCCCGGTGGTCGCCGACGGCCGGGTCCACTTCGGCTCCGCCGACCACGTCCTGTACACCCTGGACGCGGCGGGCGGCCAGCTCCGCTGGAAGCTGGCGACGGGCGGCGAGATCACGGGGTCGCCGGTGGCGCAGGGCGGCGTCGTGTACGCGTGCAGCAAGGACCGCTGCGTGTACGCGCTGGACGCGCTGAAGGGCACGGGTACGGGCGGCAGGGCCAGGACGTAGACCGCGTCGGGCCGTCCGCTGCGAAGCCGGGGCGCGGCGGGTCTCAGCGGCGCGGGCGCCCGTCCGCGTCCGGGCCCTCGTCCGGGTGGTGGGCCGCCGGGTCCGGCCCCGTGTACAGCTCCGGCTCGGGCTCCGGCAGCGTGCTCGTCTGCACGGACGGCCCCGGTTCCTGCGTCGGCGGCCAGGTGTCCGGGTTCTCCGAGCCGGGCGCCTTGTACGGCTGATCGTGCGTCCCGCGAGCGGGCCGCCGCCCGGACATCACCGCCGCACCCACCAGCAGCAGCACCCCGCCCGCCGCCGCCTCGGCCACTCCCCACCGCAGCCCGGAACCGTCCCCCGCGACCGCCAGACTGCCCAGCGCCTGTCCCTGGCGCACCATCCACAACACGGTGAACCCGAGCACCACCACACCCGCGGCCGCCACCAGCAGCCGCGACCGCAGCACCACACCGACCACCGTCAGCAGGGCGGCGAAGAGGAACGCGAGCAGGATCGAGCCCAGCGGACCGGGCCGCCCCGCGGTGATGCCGGTGAACAGCTCCTCGATCCGGTAGTGACGCCCGAGGCGACCGTCGTACCAGTCACGGAAGGGGCTCAGCACGGCGGCCGCCGCTCCGGCGAGAGCGAGCACCGAGCCCAGGACGTTGCGGATCATCATCGGCCTCCTGCGCGTGCGCGGACCGGCGTCACAGCTCTGCACCGCTCTCGGCCTCGACGCTACGCCCGGCCCCTGGCCCCCGCCACCTTGCGCTAGCGTGACGCACGGTCGTTCGACAACTGCAGAAACGGACAACAACACAAGGGGGGCTGCATCGATGATGCGGCAGCACATAAAGCTTTCCGCGGTACTGGTCGTGGTGGTACTCGCCCTCACCGGTTTCTCGACCTCCAGCAGCGGCGGCCGCAGCGGCAAGAGCAAGAGCGGCGGGTCGAGCAGCAGCAGCAGCGGCGGTGGCTGCTCCAACTCCAAGAAGAGCAACGGCAGCTATGACAGCAGCGACTACGACGACGATGACTACGACTCGTCGAGCAGCTCCTCCGGCGGTACGGACTACGCGACGGAGACCCCGAGCGCCACGGCGTCCGACGCGCCCCAGGCGTACGTCTTGCGCTGCGCCCAGCCCCGCAAGGGCAAGCGCAAGGCCGTCACCACCTCCACCGTCAGGCTCACCGCCGACGCCGGTGCCTCCGGCTCGCACACGTACGAGGTCGACGTGACCTTCCTCGACGCACGGGGCAACACCGTCGACACCGGTGACGCGACCGTGGACGTCGAGGGCGGCGAGACCAAGACCGTCTCCGTGCGGATGGACAACCCGCGCAAGGTCTCCAAGGTGAAGAAGTGCCGTGTCGAGGCCGAGCTGAGCTACTGAGCCACCGGCAGGCCCGTCAGCGCGTCCGGAACTCGCCCGCGCCCCGCCCCCGGAACAGTTCGGCCTGCCGCTCCGGCGGCAGATTGCCGAGTGCGATGAGGTGCGGGGCGTGGGCCATGGCCCGCGCCCTGGCCGCCTCCCGCGCGGACCACACCGCCCGCACCGTCCCCTGCACCGCCTGAGTCGGGTACGAGGCGATCACGCCTGCCGCCCGCAGCGCCGCGTCCACCGCGCCGCCGGGCGCCGTCACCTCGCTGACCAGCCCGGTCTCGTACGCGCGACGGGCCGAGACCCGCTCGGCGGTCCCCATCAGCGACATCCGGGCCACCTCGCCGAACGGCATCCGCTGCGCCATGGAGATCGCCTCGTACGCGCTGACCATGCCGTACGTCGTGTGCGGGTCGAAGAACGTCGCCTCCTCGGACGCGATCACGAACTCCGCCTCGCCCAGCAGATAGAACGCCCCGCCGCAGGCCATCCCCTCCACGGCCGCGATCACCGGCTTCCACAGGTCGTTCGCCTTCGGCCCGATCGCGAGCAGCGGATCGTCGATCGTGTACGGGGACGAGGGCTGCGGCACGTCCACGTCCCGGTCGATCCCGGTGCAGAAGGCCCGGCCGCCCGCACCGGTGAGGACCACCGCCCGCACCCCGTCGTCGAAGCGGAACGCCCGCCAGACGGCGGCCAGTTCGGCCGCCGTGGCCAGGTCGATCGCGTTGAGCCTGGCGGGCCGGTCGAGGGTGACGAGCGCGACCCCGGTCTCCTTGTCCGTCTCCGTTCGCAGCGCCATCGCCCCTCACCGCTCCAGCAGCCAGCGCACCAGGGTCACCCCGGGACCGGCCGGGCAGAACACCGCACGCACCGGTGCACCGATCCGCAGCCGCCCCGGATCGACCGAGTCCAGCGGGGCGTCCGGACCGCTCACCACATTCCCCACCAGCCGGATCTGCGGCGCGTCCGCAAGCTCGACCACGACGGCGTTGTACGGGGCCTGCGCGGCGTACGCGGGCAGCAGTGGCGGATGCGGCAGTACGTAGGACCAGATGCGGCCGCGTCCGCTCATCGGCCGCCACTCGCTCTCGAAGGACTGGCAGTGCGGGCAGCACGGCCGGGGCGGGAAGCGGAGCCGTCCGCACTCCTGGGCGGCGCACGCCTGGACGCGGAGTTCGCCGCGGGCCACGTACTCCCAGAAGGGGGCGCCGTCCTCGTCCACGACGGGCAGCAGCAGGGCATCCATCCCGGTCAACTCCTCAACTCCTCAGCAGTACGGCGGATGTGGGCACGCCCTCGCCGGCGGTGACCAGGCACGTCCCGGCGTCCGGGACCTGGGCGGTGGAGACGCCGCGCAGCTGCTTGACGCCCTCGTTGATCAGGTTGAAGCCGTGCACATACGCCTCGCTGAGCCCGCCGCCCCCGGTGTTGATGGGCAGCCGCCCGCCGCTCTCCAGCGCCCCGCCCTCGGTGAACGCGGCGCCCTCGCCGCGCCCGCAGAAGCCGTAGCCCTCCAGGGAGAGCGGGATGAGCGGGGTGAACGCGTCGTAGATCTGCGCGACATCGACATCGTCCGGGCCGAAGTCGGCCTGCTTCCACAGCTGCCGGGCGGCCGTCCAGGCGGGTCCGCTGAGCGGGTCGTCGTTCCAGTAATTGATCATCCCGTGGTGCTGGGCGGGCAGCCCCTGGGCGACGGAGTGGATGTAGACGGGCTTCTGCCGGCAGTCCCGGGCCCGCTCGGCGGAGACGATGACGCAGGCCAGCGCCCCGTCCGTCTCCAGGCAGTTGTCGAAGAGGCAGAGCGGCTCGCTGATCCACCGTGAGGTCATATACATGTCGCGGGTCAGCGGCCGCTCGTACATCACCGCGTCCGGGTTCTGGTTGGCGCGGTTGCGGCAGGCGAGGGCGACGTTGAAGAGGTGGTCGCGGGTCGCCCCGTACTCGTGCATGTACCGCCGGGCCAGCATCCCGATCTCGTCGGCCGGCCGCAGCAGCCCGTACGGGCGGGTCCACTGGGCGGGGGTGGGCAGTTGCACCGCGGTGTTCTTCCAGGGCCGGGGCCCCGACCCCCGCTTGCGCGACCGCCAGGCGACCCCGACGCTCGCCTGCCCCGTCGCCACGGCGGCGGCGAGGTGCGCGATCGTCGCGCAGGAGCCGCCGCCGCCGTACCCCACCTTGCTGAAGAAGGTGACGTCGCCCGCCCCGACGGCCTTGGCGATCTCGACCTCGTCGGTCTCCTCCATCGTGTACGAGGCGAACGCGTCCACCTCCGACGCGGCGATGCCCGCGTCGTCGAGCGCCGCGACGATGGCCCGGCAGGCCAAGGTCTTCTCGGACTCCGGCAGTTGTTTCGCGAAGGCCGTCTGCCCTATGCCGGCTATCGCCGTCGCGTCCTTGAGTGCCGTCACCGCCACCTCCCAGGCCGTCATGACTGCTGACAGCGGCTGAGGCTACAGCTAATCTGACGGATAGTCAGCTACTGCGTCAGGGAGGCGAACGATGCGCGGCGACGAGGAGTGGGGCAGCATCCCGAAGCTGGTCCGGGCGGCGGCGCGGCGGTACGGGGACCGGGAGGCGGTCGTCGAGGGCCGCACCCGGATCTCGTACGCCGGACTCGGCGAGCGCGTGGAGCGGGCCGCCGCCGCGTGCATGGCCTCGGGCGTCGAGCCGGGGGACCGGGTCGCGGTCTGGGCCCCGAACACCCTGGACTGGATCGTCTCCGCGCTGGGGGCGGTGACGGCCGGCGCGGTCCTCGTCCCCCTCAACACCCGCTTCAAGGGCAGCGAAGCGGCGTACATCCTGCAACGCAGCCGGGCGAAACTCCTCTTCGTCACGGGCACCTTCCTCGGCACCTCGTACGTGGCGTCGCTGCGCCGGGCGGATGCCGAACTCCCCTGCCTGGAGAAGGTGGTGGTGCTGGCGGACGCCGCCCCCGACGACTACGTCACCTGGAAGGACTTCCTGGCGGCGGGGGAGGGGGTGTCCGGTGCGGCGGTACGGTCCCGGGCCGACGCGATCGCCCCCTCGGCCCCTTCCGACATCATCTACACCTCGGGCACCACGGGCCGGCCCAAGGGAGCCGTCATCACCCATGCCCAGACCCTGCGCTGCTACGCGATCTGGAGCGAGCTGGCGGATCTGCGCGAGGGCGACCGCTACCTGATCGTGAACCCGTTCTTCCACACCTTCGGCTACAAGGCGGGCATCATCGCCTGCCTGATGCGGGGCGCGACGATGGTCCCGCAACCGGTCTTCAACGTGGACACGGTCCTGGCCAACATCGCCGCCGAACGCATCTCGGTGCTGCCCGGCCCGCCCACCCTCCACCAGTCCCTCCTGGACCACCCGGCGCGCTCCGCCCACGATCTCTCCGCCCTCCGCCTGGTGGTGACGGGCGCGGCGGTGGTCCCGCTGAAACTGGTGGAACGCCTGCGCACCGAGCTCCACATCGCCACCGTCCTCACCGCGTACGGCCTCTCCGAGGCGAGCGGCATCGTCACGATGTGCCGCCGCGGCGACCCCGCCGAGACGATCGCCTCGACGTCCGGCCGGGCGATCCCGGACACCGAGGTCTGCGTCCTGGCCGACCCCGGCATGCCCGGCGAGGTGCTGGTCCGCGGCTTCCACGTGATGCAGGGGTACTTCGAGGACCCGGAGACCACGGCCACCGCGATCAGCCCCGACGGCTGGCTCCGCACCGGCGACGTGGGCGTCCTCGACGAGACGGGCAACCTGCGGATCACCGACCGGATCAAGGACATGTTCATCGTCGGCGGCTTCAACGCGTACCCGGCCGAGATAGAACAGCTCCTCGGCCTGCACCCGGACGTGGCCGACGTCGCGGTGATCGGCATCCCCGACCCCCGCCTCGGCGAGGTGGGCAAGGCGTACGCGGTGCGGCGGCCGGGCGCGACGGTGACGGCCGACGACCTGATCGCCTGGTCCCGCCGCGAGATGGCGAACTACAAGGTCCCCAGGGCGGTGGAGTTCGTGACCGAGCTGCCGCGCAACGCGAGCGGCAAGGTGGTGAAGGGGGAGCTGCGGAGGCGGGGGTAGCAGTCGCCGTCTCCCGGACGGGGCACTGCCCGGCCGTCACGGTCGGCCCGCACCTGTGGCGCCGCAACGCCCTGCTCGGCATCCTCGGGGGGCACCGTCGTCCATGTCGCCCTGGCCAGTAGCGTCTTCGCTCGTTGAGCCCCACCCGTCACCGGAGCGAGGAAACACGCGTTGAACACCGGCAGCTACTACGAGCCCATCGACGAGCACCGCTACAAGCCCACCGCCCACGCGGGCGGTGCCTGGGACACCGACGAGCAGCACTTCAGCCCGCTCGGCGGCCTCATCGTCCACGCCATCGACCGCCACCTGGCCGCGCGCCCGGACAGCGGCCCGGACAGCGGGCCGGTCCTGTCCCGGATCAGCTTCGACATCCTCGGGCGGCTCGCCCTCGACGAGTGCGAGATCCGGGTCGAGACCCTCCGGCCCGGCCGCACCATCGAACTGCTCGAAGCCGTCGCCCTGATCGCCGGCCGACCCGTCGTACGCGCCCGCGCCTGGCTCCTCGCCCCCGGCGACACCACCGCCGTCGCCGGAGGCGCCGAGGGCCGGCTCACCCCTCCCCAGGCGCTCAAGTCCTGGCAGATGAGCGACGTCTGGCCCGGCGGCTACATCGCCTCCCTCGACGTCCGCCCGCTCGCCGAACCGCAGCCGGGCCGCACGACCGCCTGGATCTCCACACCCCTCGACCTCGTCGCCGGGCAGACCGCGAGCCCCCTCGCGTCCTACATCGCGCTCGTCGACACCGCCAACGGCATCGCCGTACGCGAGTCGCCGACCGCCTGGATGTTCCCCAACGTCGACCTGACCATCCACCTCCACCGCCGGCCCGGGGGCCGCTGGACCGGACTCGACACCACGGTGACCTTCGGCCCCACCGGCCAGGGCATCACCAGCACCGTCCTGCACGACGCGGAGGGGCCGGTCGGCCACGCCCAGCAGATCCTCACCGTCCGCCCCTTGTGACCACCGGCCCCGCCCGGGGTGTGTCAGCGCGTAGGCGAACGCGGAGAGGGGCACGAGCCATTGGCTCGTGCCCCTCGGACGTACAGCGGCCGCGACGGCTCCCCCTCCGCGCCGCCGCGGCCGCTCCCCCGTCGAGTGACGTTCAGGCCTTCTCGGAACCCGCGTGGTTCTCCTGCGTCTTGAGGAGGTCCTTCGGCGTGCTGCCGGCGTGGTTCTCCAGAGTCGTGATGTCCTCGGCCACACTGCCGGCGTGGTTCTCCAGCGGCTTCACGGCGCTGCCACCGCTGCTCGGGCTGCCGGCGTGATTCTCCTGAGTGGTGGCGCCACCGGTCTTCGGCTTCAGTGCGTCGCTCATGCCTGTCAACTCCCAGAGATCTTGCTTGCTCGGTCGGCGATGCCCGTCCGGCGACTCCCCCGTGGGACGCCGGACGGGCATGTCAGGGCCGTTCACCCTAGCGGTGTGGTCCCCCGTGCGACCCGCCTGCCCCCCGACGCGACGGATCGATGGGCTAAGACTGACGAGTGGCGATAAACGTTCGATGAACGCCGGCGGCTCTCTGCCGGTTCCGGTCGGTCTCAGGCTGCACTGATCGGGCTGAGGAGTGCCCGGACCTTGTCCGCCTCCGCAGCTCCGAACTGCTCGTGGATGCCAAGTGCTTCGGTCCAGCATGCGTGGGCCCGGTCGATCTGACCGAGGCTTTCGAGGGCGCGTCCCAAGGTGATCAAAACGTTGCCTCGCATCCATTCGCCTCCGATGACACGCAGAGCCAGGGCCTGCTCCGCGTGCTGAGCCGCCTGCGCGGGGCGTTCGTCGGCCAGGTGTGCCTCAGCCATCCGGAAGTGGGTCGAGCCTTCCCAGAGCCGCTGCCGGTTGCCCCGGAACACGCGCAGCGCTTCGTTGAGCTCCTCCAGGGCCTCGGCGGGCCTTCCGGCCTGGGTGAGCGCGATGCCCAGCGCGAAGCGGCCGTTGGCCGTACGGAGGCTGAGTCCCATTCCGTCGAAGATGGCTGTGCCCTGCTGGGCGAGCTCGACCGCGCTGGCCGTGCGGTCCATGTTCACGTGGATGCGCGAGAGATTGCACAGCGCGGATGCCTCACCGACCAGGTTTCCGTCCGCGCGGTAGTTGTCTATGGCCGCCTGCAGGAACTTTTCGCCCTCTTCGTGCCTGCCCTGGTAGAACGCGATGATGCCGCGATCATTGGGTGCCCAGCACGCGGGGATCGGGTCCTTGGTGCTCTCCGCCAGATCCATTGCGTGCCGTGCCTCCTCGTCGGCCAGCGTGAAACGGCCGGAGACGAGGTAGACGGTGGACAGCGAGGCACGGGCCCGCGCCTCGGAGCGAGGGTCGGCGGCGGCCCGCGCCGCGTCACGCAGGGCCGCGCCGGTGGTTTCGTACTGGCGGGAGTTGGCGCCCGACTCGGCGAGGTCCTTGGCGGCGCAGAGCAGGTCGACGGCTCGCTGAAGCATTCCGTTCGACGCGCTCTGATGGGCGCAGGCGAGCAGTGAATCGGCCTCGCTGTACAGCCAGTCCACGGCTTGCGGTCCGTCCGTGAATTCGAGCCCCGGGTGCTCGGTGGCCACCAGGTGGGCAACGGCGCGGTCCCCCGGCCGCTCCAGCGCGTACACCCCCGCCGCCGTCGCCAGATAGAAGTCCAGCAGCCGCGACAACGCCGCCTCCCGCTCCTCCTGGGGCTCCTCGTCGCGTTCGGCGCACGAACGTGCGTAGAGGCGCACGAGGTCGTGGTAGCGGTAGCGGCCGGGGGCGGCCGATTCCAGGAGGCTGGTGTCCACCAGGGCCTCCAGGAGGTCCTCCGCCGCGTGGGTCTCCAGGTTGAGCACGGCCGCCGCCGCGGCGAGGGAGATGTCGGGGCCGTCGGCCAGGCCCAGGAGGCGGAAGGCGCGGGCCTGGGCGGGCTCCAGCTGGCCGTAGCCGAGTTCGAAGGTGGCCTTCACCGCGAGGTCGCCCGCCTGGAGTTCGTCCAGGCGGCGGCGTTCGTCGGCGAGCTTGGCGGCCAGGACGGAGACCGTCCAGGTGCGGCGGGCGGCCAGGCGGGAGGCGGCGATGCGGATGGCCAGGGGGAGGAAGCCGCAGGCGGCGACCACGTCCAGGGCGGCCTTGCGCTCGGAGTTGATGCGTTCCTCGCCCGCGATGCGGGTGAAGAGCTGGAGCGCCTCCTCGGGGGACATCACGTCCAGGTCGACCAGATGTGAACCGGCCAGGTCGACCATCCGGACGCGGCTGGTGATCAGCGCCGCGCAGCCCGCCGTGCCGGGGAGCAGGGGGCGGACCTGCGCCGCGTCGTGGGCGTTGTCGAGGAGGACCAGGATGCGGCGGCCGTCGAGCGTGGAGCGGTACAGGGCGGCGCGTTCGTCCAGGGAGTCGGGGATCGCCGAGTCCGCTGTGCCCAGCGCGCGCAGGAACGCGCCGAGGACCGTCTCCGGCTCGGCGGCCCGTGCGCCCGCGCCCTGGAGGTCCATGTACAGCTGGCCGTCCGGGAAGTGCTGGCGTGCCTGATGGGCGACGTGCACGGCGAGGGTGGTCTTGCCGACGCCGCCGATGCCGGCCAGCGCCGAGACGGCCATCACCGAACCCTCGGCGGTCGCCAGCCGGTCGCTCAGGTCGCGTACGAAGGAGGCGCGGCCGGTGAAGTCCGGGACGGTGGCCGGGAGCTGGGCGGGGCGCACCGGCGCGGGGGCCGGGGCCGGTTCGTCCGCGGGGCGGGCGAGTTCCTCGTCGGCCCGCAGGATGCGCTGCTGGAGCTGGGCGAGCTCGGGGCGCGGGTCGACGCCCAGTTCGTCGGCGAGCAGCCGGCGGGTGTCGGCGTAGACGGCCAGCGCCTCGGCCTGCCGGCCGCTGCGGTACAGGGCGACCATCAGGAGTTCGCGCAGCCGTTCGCGCAGCGGGTGCGCGGCGGTGAGCGCGGTCAGCTCGGAGACCGCCTCCGCGTGGCAGCCGACCTCCAGGTCCAGGTCGAGGCGGGACTCGGTGAGCTGGAGCCGCCATTCCTCCAGCCGGGTGCGCTGGTTCTCGGCGTACGGTCCGGGCACGGAGGCCAGGGCCTCGCCGTCCCACAGCACGAGCGCCTCGTTGAGGAGGGTCCGGGCCTGGCAGCGGTCGCCGGACGCGCGGGCCTTGTCCGCGTCGGCCGCCAGCTCCTGGGCCACCGTCACGTCGAGGGTGTCGTGGCCGGCCCGGATCGCGTACCCGCCGGCGTCGCTGACCAGCGTCTGCGGGTCGAGGACCTTGCGGAGGCGGGAGGCGTACGTACGGATGGTGGCGAGCGCCTGCGAGGGCGGTTCGTCGCCCCAGATGGCGTCGATGAGTTCGGCGGCGGTGGCCGTGCGGCCGCCGCGCAGGAGCAGCGCCGCCAGCAGGGCCCGCTGCTGCGGCGAACCGGACGGCAGCGCCTCGCCGTCCCGCCATGCCCGTACCGGACCGAGCACGGAAAAACGCAGATCGACGTTGCCCGCCGACCGCTGTTGCGGAGCGCGCTGCTCCGGAACGCGTACGTGTGACCCGTGGTCACGGTCCATTGCTGCCCCCTGTCCTGCTCGCCCCGCCGGTGTCGCCCATCGTGCTGTCTCTGCCTGCCTGGATATGCCCGCCCGTGTGCCGGTCCGGGGCGGGTGGATCCGGATTGCTCGGTACCGCTGGTATCGCGCTCAACAGTCTGCCTTGTCTTGGGCGGACACGTCAGCAGTGGGTGACTCTCTGCACAAGCCCTCGACAACGATTGCGGAACGGGGTCCGGTCGAGATTGCTGACGGTTCGTCAGATCGGCGCTAACGTGGAGAACATGGAGACCTTCCCGAAGATCATCTCGGTGGACGACCACACGGTGGAGCCCGCTCATGTCTGGCGGGACCGGCTCCCGTCCAAGTACCTCGACCGCGGCCCGCGGATCGTCCGTGCGCCGCTCAAGGAAATGACCTTCATGGGCGGGAAGTTCGCGCCCGTGATGGGTGCGAAGGGTGACGACGGGCCGATCGGCGACTGGTGGGTGTACGAGGACCTGCACCGTCCGCTCACCCGGCTCGACACCGCGGTCGGCTACGACCGGGACGAGATCAAGCTGGAGATCATCACGTACGAGCAGATGCGCCCGGGCTCGTTCTCGGTGCCCGAGCGCCTCGCCGACATGGACGTCAACCACGTCCAGTCCGCGCTCTGCTTCCCCACCTTCCCGCGCTTCTGCGGCCAGACCTTCACCGAAGCGAAGGACCGCGAGCTGGGGCTGCTCGGAGTGCGCGCGTACAACGACTGGATGGTCGAGGAGTGGTGCGGGCCCGAGGCGAGGGGCCGGCTCATACCGCTCACCCTGATCCCGCTCTGGGACGCACAACTGGCCGCCGACGAGGTCCGGCGCAATGCGGCGCGCGGCGTGCGCGCGGTGGCGTTCTCCGAGATACCCCCGCACCTCGGACTGCCGTCGATTCACACGGACGAGTGGGATCCCTTCCTGCGGGCCTGTGACGAGACGGGGACGGTGATCGCGATGCACATCGGCTCGTCCTCGAAGATGCCGTCCACCTCGGCCGACGCCCCGCCCGCCGTCGGATCCACCATCACCTTCGCCAACTGCTGCTTCTCGATGGTCGACTGGCTGATGAGCGGCAAGTTCGAACGGTTCCCGAACCTCCGGATCATGTACGCGGAGGGCCAGATCGGGTGGATCCCGTACATCCTCGAACGCGCCGACGTGGTCTGGGAGGAGAACCGGGGCTGGGGCGGCGTCGCCGACAAGGTCCACCGCCCGCCGTCGGAGCTGTTCGCCGAGCACGTCTACGGCTGCTTCTTCGACGACGCCTTCGGGCTGAAGAACCTGGACTCGATCGGCGTCGGGAACGTCCTGTACGAGACGGACTACCCGCACTCCGACTCCACCTGGCCCAAGTCGCGCGAGGTCGGCGAGGCGCAGATGGGGCATCTGGACGCCGATGTGGTGGACCGGATCGTGCGCCGCAACGCGATCGACCTGCTGGGGCTGACGGACGACGGGCTGTGGTCAGGACCCGGCGGAGGGCACTAGGGAGCGGAGAAGAACGTGACACTTCAGGCAACGAGTGTCACGTTCTTCTCCACCCATAGCTGTCCGGAGCGGGTCAGACCTTGATGACCGGCTCCTGAAGCTCCGTCACCCACTTGTCCCGGTCCTCGGGGCACTCCAGGCTGATCTCGCGCGCGTACCCCGCGGACCGGTAGCCGTTGGCGTCGATCCAGCGGGCCAGGGCCTGGGACGTCGGCAGCACGCCGTCCATCGGACCCCGGTGGACGACGGTCGCCGCCTCGAACGGGGGCAGCTCGACCACCGTGATCCCGGTGTCGCCCAGCGGGCCCACCGGGGCGGACACCGTGACCCCCGCGTGGACGACGACCGCGCCGCCTTCCGGGGCATCCTCGTAGTACGCGATCCCCGGCCCGCTCGGACCGACGCCCGCCTCGTCCAGCAGCGGGAACAGCCGGTCGTACAGCGGGCCGATCACCGGAGTGATGTCCTCCGGTTCGTAGCTCGCCGCGGTGCCGGCCAGCTCGGCGACCCGTACGGCGGCGACATTCTTGACGACGACATCGTCCATGGACATGCGTCCCTCGCTCTCGATCGACCGGAGCCTCGCCTCGACCTGCGCCAGCCGTGCGGCCGCCGCCCTCATGGCCTCCTCCAGCTCCGCCTGACGCAGCCGCAGCATCCCGCGCAGCTCCTCCGGCCCCACCTGCTCGTCGAGGATGGCCTGCACCTGCTGGAGCGTGAAGCCGAGATCCTTGAGGGCGATGATGCGGTTGAGGCGGGCGAGTTGGGCGGCGCCGTAGAAGCGGTAGCCGGTGGCGGGGTCGGTGCGGTCGGGGTGCAGCAGCCCGATGGCGTCGTAGTGACGCAGCATCCGGGCCGACACCCGCCCGTACCTGGCGAAGTCTCCGATGGTGAACATGATGTCTCCCAGCGCACCCCTTCACACGGTGTCAAGGTCAAGCGCCGCCGCCCTGCGGCCGGGCAGCGGAGAATAAGGAGGGGTATCGGAAGCGGGCACCGGAAAGGGGGAGCGCGGCGAGAGAGGAGGCCTTGGCAGGGGCATCGGACGGAAAAGGGGGGAACGGAAAAGGCAGGAGCCCCGTTCCCCGCCGAGGCGGAGGAGCGGGGCTCCTTGGGTACTACTAGCCGGCCGCGATCGGCCGACCCGGGCAACTAGGCCGGGGTGACGTTCTCAGCCTGCGGACCCTTGGGTCCCTGAGTGACGTCGAAGTTCACGACCTGGTTCTCCTCGAGGGAGCGGAACCCGGACGCGTTGATCGCGGAGTAGTGGACGAAGACATCCGGGCCGCCGCCGTCCTGGGCGATGAAGCCGAAGCCCTTTTCAGCGTTGAACCACTTGACGGTTCCGGTAGCCATAAGCCCTCCTTGGGCCAAAGGGTTGCCCTGCTCCAGAACCTGCAAAGAAGTCTGAAAACTACAAAAGCCTGCGGGTTACATGCTCCGCAGGCTCTGTACTGCAAGGGAAACCAAACTGCAACTTGCGTCGAGCCTAGCACGCAGCATGTATCGAACGGTAGAGGGAAAGATCACTTCACCCGGATGTTTGATTGCTGTGCTCATCGGCTGACGAAGTGGGCGTACCGGAGGGTGTTGCTAAGGCGACTTCCAGGGGTACGGAGGGCGCCTTCGGGGTGCTCCGTAAGCGGTTCCGGACGGGGCCGGGGCGGCATCCGCGTTTCCGCGCGGTGGGACGTGGGCTCCGGGGAGTGAGACCGGGTGCGCCCCGCGCCCCCGGTGCCGTACGGATCGCGCCACGGGTCTAGCCTCGCGATGTGGACAATTCAACCGTCTCAACCGTCGCAGGCGACGGCCGTCGCAGCAGGCCGCGCGTCGGCCACATCCAGTTCCTGAACTGCCTTCCCCTGTACTGGGGTCTGGCACGCACCGGGACCCTGCTCGACCTGGAGCTCTCGAAGGACACCCCGGAGAAGCTCAGCGAGCAGTTGATCGGAGGCGATCTGGACATCGGCCCCGTCACGCTCGTGGAGTTCCTGCGCAACGCCGACGACCTGGTCGCCTTCCCCGACATCGCGGTGGGCTGCGACGGGCCCGTCATGTCCTGCGTGATCGTGTCGCAGGTGCCGCTGGACCAGCTGGACCGGGCCCGGGTGGCGCTCGGCTCGACCTCGCGCACCTCCGTACGCCTGGCCCAGCTGTTGCTTGCCGAGCGGTACGGGGTCGGCCCGGACTACTACACCTGCCCGCCGGACCTCGGTCTGATGATGCAGGAGGCGGACGCCGCCGTGCTGATCGGCGACGCCGCGCTGCGCGCCAACCTCCACGACGCGCCGCGGCTCGGCCTTCAGGTCCACGACCTGGGACAGATGTGGAAGGAGTGGACCGGGCTGCCGTTCGTCTTCGCGGTCTGGGCGGCCCGCAAGGACTACCTGGCGCGCCGGCCCGACCAGGTGGCCAAGGTGCACGAGGCGTTCCTGGCCTCGCGGGACCTCTCCCTGGAGGAGGTCACCAAGGTCGCGGAGCAGGCGGCGCGCTGGGAGGCCTTCGACTCGGAGGTGCTGGAGCGGTACTTCACGACCCTGGACTTCCGCTTCGGCCCGGACCAGCTGGCGGGCGTGCAGGAGTTCGCGCGCCGGGTCGGTCCGACGACCGGCTTCCCGGCGGACGTGAAGGTCGAGCTGCTCGGCGGCTGACCGTGAGGCGGGGCGGGGGTTGCCCGGGATATGCGGGATGGACCCGGGATATGCGGGATATAGGTGAATCCTGTACTTCTCCGGACGGGGCTTCTCCGGGCTCTTATCCCTCCCTCCCCTTCTCCGGCCTTCCCCGGCATCTTCCGTTCCTTCTCCCGGTTTCCGCCGGTCCGGCCTCGATTCGGGTTATTACGTGTCGAATAGCCGATTCCCGGATGGTGCCCGCGGTGTGCCCCGGCCGGTACCAGGAATCGCTCGGGTGAACGACACATTCACGCCTTTTGTTGTGTCGAAAGCTGTTGTTCGTTCCGTTAGGAGCGAAATAGGCGGATGGTTTCCTCTGTGACCCGATGACCTTCGCCCCCTAGGCTTCGGTCGGAGGTCAGGCCGGTCCACAGGGGGAGTCCATATGCAGCCGCTGGAAGCCGGCGAACCGCTGAGCATCGGTGCCTACCGATTGCTCGGCAGGCTCGGTGCGGGCGGCATGGGCCGGGTCTATCTGGGGCGCAGCGCCGGCGGGCGCACCGTCGCGGTCAAGGTCGTGCACCCGCATTTCGCTCTCGACGAGCAGTTCCGTGCGCGCTTCCGCCGCGAAGTGGACGCGGCGCGGCGGATCGGCGCGCAATGGACGGCCCCCGTTCTGGACGCCGACCCGGATGCGCCCATTCCCTGGGTCGCCACCGGCTACGTGGCCGGCCCTCCGCTCTCCGCCGCGGTCGCCGAGCACGGGCCGCTGCCCGAGAACGCGGTACGGACGCTGGGCGCCGGACTCGGCGAGGCGCTGGCCGCGGTGCACGAGCAGGGCGTCATCCACCGCGATGTGAAGCCGTCCAACGTACTGCTGGCTCTGGACGGCCCCCGGCTGATCGACTTCGGGATCGCGCACGCCATCGGCGCCACCGCCTCGCTCACCTCCACCGGGGTCTCGGTCGGCTCGCCCGGCTACATGGCGCCGGAGCAGATCCGGGGTACCGACATCTCGGGTGCGGCCGATGTCTTCTCGCTCGGCGCGGTGCTCGCGTACGCGGCGACCGGTACCTCTCCCTTCCTCGGCGACTCCTCGGCCGTACTCCTCTACAAGGTGGTGCACGAGGAGCCCGAGCTGGGGGAGTTGGAGGGGGACCTGCGGGAGCTCGTCGCCGGGTGCCTGGAGAAGGAGCCCGAGGACCGGCCCACGCCGATGGAGCTGGCCCGGCGGCTGGCGCCGGGCGGGGCCGCCGCGCTGGTGGCGGCCGGCTGGCTGCCCGGACCGCTGGTGCGCGAGGTCAGCCAGGCGGCGGTCGCGCTGCTGGACCTGGAGCCACAGGACGCGCCGGTGCAGTCGGGGCCGGTGCCGTTCAGCAGCGCGGCGTGGAGTGCGGGCGGCGCCGACGGTGCATACGGCCGGAACGACGCCAGTGGCGCGAACGGGGCCGGGGGCGTGGGCGGCGGGTTCGGGACGCCGGCCGAGCCCTTCCCCACGCACGACCCGACCCGGCTGTCCCACCCGGGCGTACTGCCCTCGTGGCCCGCGCCCGCGGGCGCGGCCCAGTCGGCCAGGACATCGGGGGCGTCCGGGCCGCCGTCGCGGACCGACACGTCCGGGCTGCCCGGACAACGCGCGTCCGACCCCCATTTCTCCGTCACCGTCAGCGCGGACTCCGGCCCGGCCCGGCCGGATGCGGACCGGGGCCGGAGGCTGAGCTGCACCGTCGCCCTCGCGGTGGCGGGTGCGCTCGCCGCCGTGACCGTGGGCGGCGCGTTCATCTTCGACCTGATGCCGGGCGGCGGCGGCCGGAACAACGCCGATCACGGCAATGTCGGCAGCACCCCGCCCGATGCCGCGACGTCCGGCCGGCCGTCGCAGCCCACGGACTCGGGCACGGGGAGCCCGGAGCAGATCACCGAGCTCCCGAAGGAGTTCATCGGCACCTGGAAGGGCCCGGTCACCGAGAAGACCACCGGGCAGCCGCACGGCACGCTCACCGCCGTCTTCACCGCAGGGAAGAAGGGCACGGACGTGGTCCGGATGAACACCGAGGTCACCAGCCTCGGGGTCACCGTCAGCTGCAACAGCGTCGCCAGCCTCACCTCCGGCACCGCCGAGGAAGTGACCCTCCACGAACGCGTCGACCCGGACCGGCCCAGCACCCCGGCCCTGTGCACCTCCACCACCACCGACGTCCACTTCACCCGGGCCGCCGACGGCACCCTGCGTTTCCGGTCCGAGGAGCGGGGCGCGGGTCTGCCGTACGGCACGCTGAGCCGGTCCGGCGGCTGACCCCGCAAGGGGCTGGCGTACGCTGAACCGTCCGTCGATCCGTTGAAGAACCGCCGAAAGGTGACAGCCCGGTGACCGAGAAGGCCGACCTTCAGCCCATCCTCGACCGAGCCGCCGAGGGCGGTCGGATCTCTCCGGAGGAGGCGCTGGACCTCTACCGCTCGGCCCCGCTGCACGCACTGGGGGCGGCCGCCGACGCCGTACGACGCCGCCGTTACGCCGGTACGGAGCACATCGCGACGTACATCATCGAGCGCAACATCAACTACACGAACGTCTGTGTCACGGCCTGCAAGTTCTGCGCCTTCTACGCCGCACCGAAGGACACCGCCAAGGGCTGGTCCCGCGACCTCGACGACATCCTGCGCCGCTGCGCGGAGACCGTCGAACTCGGCGGTACGCAGATCATGTTCCAGGGCGGGCACCACCCGGACTACGGCGTCGAGTACTACGAGGAGCACTTCTCCGCGATCAAGAAGGCGTTCCCGCAGCTGGTCATCCACTCGCTGGGCGCCTCCGAGGTCGAGCACATGGCCCGGATCTCCGAGGTCTCCGTCGACGAGGCCATCCAGCGCATCCACGCCGCCGGTCTCGACTCCTTCGCGGGAGCCGGCGCCGAGCTGCTGCCGGCCCGGCCGCGTACCGCGATCGCTCCGCTCAAGGAGTCCGGCGAGCGCTGGCTGGAGATCATGGAGATCGCCCACCGGCTCGGTGTCGAGTCCACCTCCACCATGCTGATGGGCACCGGCGAGACCAACGCCGAGCGCATCGAGCACCTGCGGATGATCCGCGACGTGCAGGACCGCACCGGCGGCTTCCGCGCCTTCATCCCGTACACGTACCAGCCCGAGAACAACAAGCTGAAGGGCCGCACGCAGGCCACGCTCTTCGAGTACCTGCGGATGATCGCCATCGCCCGGATCTTCCTCGACAACGTCGCCCACATCCAGGGCTCCTGGCTGACCACCGGCAAGGAGGTCGGCCAGCTTTCGCTGCACTACGGCGCCGACGACCTCGGCTCGATCATGCTGGAGGAGAACGTCGTCTCCTCGGCCGGTGCCAAGCACCGTTCCAACCGCCTGGAGATCATCGACCTGATCCGCAAGGCGGACCGGGTGCCGGCCCAGCGCGCCACCACGTACGAGCACCTCGTCGTGCACGACGACCCGGCGAACGACCCGGTCGACGAGCGCGTGGTCTCGCACATCTCGTCCACCGCCATCGAGGGCGGCACGGCGCACCCGGAGCTGAAGCTCCTCAACGCCAACTGAGGCCGACCGGTAATCGGGGGGTGGGAGAAGGAGCGGGGCTGGGTGCGTGCGGCTGCAAGGCGGAGGATTGAGCCATGGTGATTGACGACAACGCGGCAGACGCGCGTGCCCGGCCCCGCGACGCCGCCCCCCGATTGCCGGTCGGTCTGAGGCCGCTTTGCTGACCGTTCATGCCGCGCCGCTGGTTCTTCCGGTCGGCGCGGCTGCCGTTGCGCAGGGTGCGGTGGCCGTGGAGGGCGACCGGATCGTCGCGCTCGGACCGTACGACGAGGTCGTGGCCGCCCACCCCACGGCCCGGGTCCGCACATGGCCGGGCGTCATCACGCCGGGACTGCGGCAGTGGCACGGGCTGTGGCTGCTCACCCGCTGCTACCACCCCGACCCGCGAGAGGCGGACGCGCTCGGCGACCAGCCGCTGTGGGGCGAGGCGTTCGAGCGGCTGGTCGGTGAGATGGACGCGACGCGGCGGGCGGGCAGCGTACGGCGCGGGCTGCAGCAGATGCTGCGGTACGGCACGACGCACCTCGCGGGCCGCTTCCACGACCCGGCCGTCCGCACCGCCGTCGCCCGCTCGGGTATGACGGAGGTCTCGGTCGTCGGCGCCCCCGGCATCCTGGTCGGCGAACCGAGCCTGGACCCGTTCGTGGAGGGGTATGACCTGCCCGGTTCCGTGCACGGCCCGCTCACCGTCGGCGGCCGCGCCGACCTCGCCGTCTTCGACGTACCCGATGAGGCGGCGCTGTGCGCGGCGGGGGCGGGGCGGTGCGTGGCCACGGTGCTGGGCGGGCGGCTGGTGCACCGGCGCCGCTAGGGCGCGTTTCGAATGTCCCGCCTGCCCCGCGGGCGGACGGTCCCGGAATCCGGGCACCCGTGTTGTCACAACACGGACGGGCCGCGTATGTATGTGCCTGCGGCTGTGTACGGCCACGCATTGGCGACGCACCCCTTCAGCCCGTCGATCTGCTGCATCATCGCGGGCGCGTGGCGTCCGGGTCCCGGGCAGGTCTCATGGCCGTGGCCCAGCCAGTGGCCGACCTCGTGATTGATGATCAGCGCCCGGTACTCGGCCAGCGGGCCGTCGAACTGCGGCGACCCCCGCATCCACCGCTTCAGGTTCACCACGACCGTGGTGCCGACTCGGCAGTTGACCTCGCCGTGTGTGTTCAGCCCGTACGCCCCGCAGAGCCGGTCGACGGTGTCCGGTGTCGCGATCCGGATCACCAGACCGGCCGGGCCCGAGTCGACCTGCCGGAACGCGTCGCGCCCGGTGCGGGTCCAACCGCGCGGGTCGCCGAACACCTCGGAGACCGCGGCCGCGGCGGGGCGTGTGGCCAGACCGGTGCCCCGCTCCACCTCGACGCGGTAGCGGTGGACCGTGCCGGTGCCATGGCTGCCGGTGCGCGCAGCGGCGGCGGTGACGAACGTACCGGAGCCATGTCCGGGCACGGACCCGCGCGAGGTCCGGGACTCGTCCGCCCGCTTCCTCGGCTCGGGCCTCTTCTTCGCCCTGCGTTCCTTCCCGGCGTCGGAGGCGGCACCCGAGGCGGAAGGGAGCGGACGGCCGGGCACGGAGCGGGAGTCGGGCCCGGGGGCCGGGGACGACGACACCGCCGCCCGGTCCGACGGGGCGTCCGCCACCGTGGACGCCCCGTCACCGCCGCCCCACGGCCCCCACACCAGCGCCCCGCAGAGCAGCGCACCCGGTACCAGCAGGGCGCCCATCACCCGTATCCGGGTCCGTCGGCGACGGGCCCGCCGGGTTGCAGCACGACCACGGCCCCGCCCCCGGCGGCCCCGTTCCTCACCCGCCATGGACGGACTCCCGCTTCGGCTCCATCGGGAACGCGTCCGCGTACCGCACGAGGCGCAGGAAGCGGGCGTCCCGGGCGACGTGGAGCAGCTGGTCGGCGTTGACCGGCGCCGAGACCATGGCGGATTCGTCGCCGTCGGCCGAGAGGACGACGGTGCTGTCCTTGAAAGGGAAGCGGACACTGACGCCGACGATGTCCTTCCCGCCCTTCGAACTCCCGACCGCGGTGACGGTGCGGGCCACGATGCCGTCCGGCAGCGCCGCCTCCTCGCACCGGTACCTCTTCTTCGGGCCGTAGTGGCACGGCTCCTGTGCCGGGCTGCCGGACGCGTCGCCGGTGGGCTGTACGGAGAGGACGACGGGGAAGACATGCCCCCCGGACCCGCCCTGGTACTCGCTGACGGCCAGGTCGACCGGGCGTACCGTGCCGAACGCCGCAGGAAGCAGCTCGTCCAGCACGGCCGCCGCCTTCTGCTGGAACTTTTCCTGCCGCCCGCGCTCGGTCGCGGGCAGGTCGGCCATGGACGACTCGCCCGGAGTGGGCTCGATGTGGACGGGCGTACGTGACGGCCCGGGGGGCGAGGAGGGTGAGGGGGGTGGCGTCGAGAAGACGGTCGTGGGCCTGGCGGGCATGGGGGACGGGGTCCCGTGCCCCGTGCTCGGTACGGGTGAGGGCGCCCCGACCCGCGCGGTGCCCTCACCCGTACCGGTGCCCGTACCCCAGGACGGCAGCGTCACGCCGAGCACTCCGAGCGCCACCACTCCCACCATCCAGCCGCCGATCGCCGCCCGCGCCCTGGTGCGGCGCCTGCGGCCCTCGGCCAGGGCGACCGGCACCAGGTCCGGCAGCGGTGGCGCACCCTCGGCCGCCTCCGCCATGGCCTCCCTCATCAGCCGGGCCTCGCTCTCCTGCGGCGCACCTTCCGGAAACATGTCCATGACGTTCTCCTCAGCTGCGGGTGGTGTAGAGGTGCGGGTCGCCCAGCCGCGTACGAAGCGTGGCGAGCGAGCGTGAGCACTGACTCTTGACGGTGGACTCGCTGCAGCGCAGCAACTCGGCGACCGTCTGCACGCCCAGGTCCTCCCAGTAGCGCAGGACGACCATCGCCCGGGCGCGGGGCGGCAGTTCGGCGAGCGCGGTCAGCAGCGTCACCGTCAGCTCGGGGGCCACCGCGGAGGGCTGGGCGTCGACATGGCTGTGGGCCAGGAAGTCGCGGAGCCGGCGCCGGCGCTCGGCGAGATACGTCCGGGTGAGGACGGTGCGCGCATAGGCTGCGGGATGGTCGGCTTTGCTCGCCCGGTGCCAGTACTGGAAGAGCTTGGCCAGTGTCGTCTGGGTCAGATCGCGGGCGCTCTCCGCATCGCCGCACAGCAGATATGCGGTCCGGTACAGACGCCGTTGGTTCGCCCGGGCGAACTCCTCGAACCCGGTGGAGTCCCGGCTGCCGTCTGCGGTCATCTGTCCCCCTCTCCGGGGTCTCGGTGGTCTCTCACCTCTGTACTGAGTAATGCCGTGGCCAAAAGGTTGAAGCCGAGTTCCGGAACTGATGAGGTTTCTCGGATGTGGTCGCAACCTCGGGGGGTCTCGCACGTCTGGTGGGTTGAAGGCGCCTTTCAGCTGTCGTTCCAGACCGTGTTTCCGTCACTTCCTCAGGAGAGCCCCATGTCTACGCACACCAAGTGGAACCACCGTCTCCGCCCCCGGGTCCTGGGTACCGTCACCGGTGTCGTGCTGCTGCTGGGCGGCGGCTTCGCCGTGCAGGCCGTCGCCGACTCCGGCGTGAAGCCGGCCCCCGCCGCGCCGAAGGTCACCACGCCCGGGGACGCAGCCCCGCAGACCGTGTCGAAGCCCGTCGGCTCGAAGCCCGCCGGTACCCCGAAGGTCGTCGAGGCGGGCAAGCAGGCCGACGCGGGCAAGCCCGGCACCGCGCCCGTCCCGGCCGAAGCGCCCCGGGTGATCAAGCCGGGCAGCGGAGCCCAGAAGTAGCGGCAGCGGCAGCACCACGGGGCGGGCCGGCCTCTCCGCAGGCCCGCCCGCCCCTCCTGCAACGGATCGAGGTCCATGCAGTACGCCATCCCCACAGCGCCGCCCTGGTGGTCCCGTCTGTTCTCCCGCATGCCCCGGACCGAGGATGCGCCGGAATGGGGACATCGTCTGCGGCTCGGTACGCCGTACGACGACGAGCCGCCGCCCACGCTGACCGAGCTGTACCAGGCGCGGCGACTCGACATGGTGCGGCTCGCGCTCTTCCTGGTGGACGATCTGCACACCGCCGAGGACGTCGTCCAGGACGCCTTCGCCGCAGTCTGCCGCTCGCACGGCACTTCGCTGGACGGGCTCCGGGACCCCGGGGCCTACCTGCACACAGCCGTGGTCAACGCGGCCCGCTCCGTGCTGCGCAGACGTCGCACCGCCCGTGCCTACACCCCGCCCCACCAGGGTTATGGGCCGCCCGTCGACGAGGGGCTGCTGCTTGCCGAGGAGCACCGTCAAGTTCTCGACGCAATGGCACAATTGACGCAGCGTCAGCGAGAGGTACTGGTGCTGCGCTACTGGTCGGAGCTGACCGAGGCGCAGATCGCGCAGACGCTCGGGCTGTCGCGCGGCACGGTGAAGTCCACCGCGAGCCGCGCGCTGGATGTCCTGGAGAAGAAGCTGGGGGCGGGCCCATGAAGCCGAACGCCGAAGACCGCCGACTTGCGACCGAGGACCGGCTGCGTGCCGCGCTGGCCGCCCGCGCCGCGCTCGTCACGCACCGCGACCTGCGCCGCGACGCACCCCCGCAGGGACGCAGTTGGGGAGTGCACCGGGTGCGCAGGATGGCCTTCGCCGCGCTCGGTGTGGCTGCCGCCGTGGTGACCGTGTGCCTGCTGGTGCTGCTGCCCGACAGCCCGCTGGACCCGGCTCCGGTGCCGCCCGCCAGCACCCCGGGCATCGATGAACCGCTGCCGGCCACATCTCCGCGCCCGGTCGGCCCGTCCGGTCCGGACCCCAGTGTGACCAGCCGGTCATAGATCACGTCCGGATCGCGGCCGGTACGGCATAAGCGCCCGCCCGGCGACGCCTTCGGTGCTCCCGGTGGCTCCGTGCCCCCTTCCGTACCGACTGCGGGTGGCCCGGATTGGTTCAGTCCACCCGGGCCCGACTCGCGACCGGCGCGGAGCGGCGCGGACCGGGCTGCTTGAATGGATGGGTGACCCGAGCCTCCCTGGAAAAGCAGCCGCACGAAGTCGCCACGATGTTCGACGACGTGGCGGCGAACTACGACCTCACCAACGACGTGCTGTCACTCGGCCAGGCCCGGCTGTGGCGCAAGGAGGTCGCGAAGGCGGTGCACGCCCGGCCCGCGGAGAAGATCCTCGACCTGGCCGCGGGCACCGCGACGTCGTCGCTGCCGTTCGCCGCGACGGGCGCGTACGTCGTGCCGTGCGACTTCTCCCTCGGCATGCTCCGGGAGGGCAAGAAGCGCCACTCCTGGCTGCCCTTCACCGCGGGCGACGCCACCCGGCTGCCGTTCCGCGACGAGACCTTCGACGCGGTGACGATCTCCTTCGGGCTGCGCAACGTCCAGGACACGGACGCGGCGCTGCGCGAGCTGCACCGGGTGACCAAGCCGGGCGGCCGGGTGGTGATCTGCGAGTTCTCGCAGCCGACCTGGGCACCGTTCCGCACCGTCTACACCGAGTACCTGATGCGGGCGCTGCCGCCGGTCGCGCGTGCGGTGTCGTCCAACCCCGACGCGTACGTCTACCTCGCCGAGTCCATCCGCGCCTGGCCCGACCAGCCCGGGCTCGCGGCCGCGCTCCAGCGGGCCGGCTGGTCGAAGGTCGCCTGGCGCGACCTCACCGGCGGTGTGGTGGCGCTGCACCGGGGCGTGCGTCCCTGAGACAACGGTTCGGTGACTTCCGCCGACGGGAACCGGGCGGCCGGGAAGATGTGTCCGTTGAAGCGCACATGTCTTTCCCGACCTCCCCGGACCACTTCCCGTCCCCGTTTCTGTCGCCGGAGCCCGCATGCCGTTGTACTGCCCCTTCTGTGGAACACAGGCCCCGGACGGGGCGCGCTTCTGTATGAAGTGCGGGCGCGAACGTCCGACCGTGGAGATGGCACCGGAGGCCGGGACGGCGCGGCCCGCCCCGCCCTCCGTCCCGCCCGTGGCCCCGCCGCCGATGCCGCACGCCGCGCCGCCGCTGCCCGGTCCGGCGGTTCCGTCGCCACTCGGCGCGTTCCTGGGGCGGACCTTCCGCGGCGACTGGGCGGGTTCGGTGAAGGCCGCCGCCTGGCCCAGCGGGCTGATCCTCGCCCTCGCGGTGGCGCTCGCCATTCCCTCGTACGGGCAGGGCGACGACATCGTCGTCGGCTGGAGCGACCGGCTGCGGATCGCGCTGGCGATGCTGCTCCAGGCGTTCGGCGGCGGTTTCGAGCTGCGGTCCACGGGCCCGGGCGGCGGTGATTTCGGCGGCAGCGGTTTCGACGACGGCGGGTACGACTTCGACGGGGGCATGTCGCAGGGCGGCGCCTCGCTCTCCGTGGTCCCGCTGACCGTCACCGTGCTGTGGGTGGGCGCGCTGATCCTGGGCGCCCGCAGGGCCCGTGCGCAGGGCGGCGGGCTGGAGGCGGCGGTACGGATCAGCCTGGTGGCCTCCGCCGCCGTCCTGGTCCTCGGGCTGTTCGCGCAGCCCGATGTCGCGGGTGTGTCGGTCTCGTCCGCACCTCTGCTCGCCACGCTCGGGGCGCTGGTCATCGCGCTGCTCGTCACCGGCGGCGTACTCCAGCGCGATGCCTCGGCCCAGTGGCTGGCCGCGCGGCCGGCGGCGCTCACCGCGGTCCGGGCGGCGGGCACGGCGGTACGGGCACTCGGCGCCGTGCTCCTGCTGTGCGCTCTGGTCGGGTACATCGCGTACGCCGACGCCGACGGCGTGGACGGCGAGTCCATGCTGATCGCACTGCCGCTGCTGCCGAACATCGCACTGACGGTGCTCGGGCTGAGCTGGGGCGCCCCGGTCGAGTACGACGTGCGCGGGCAGGTCAGCTTCTTCGGCTCGGGCATGGAGCACGGCGGCTTCGGGCTGTCCGAACTGGGCGAGGTGCTGAACGGCTGGGCGGTGGCCGGAGCTCTGGCCCTCGGCGCCGTCTGCGCGCTGGCGATCGGGATCCACGCCGCGCGGCGCTCGGCGGACCGGCGTGAACAGGCCACCGCGGGCGCTCTGTTCCTCGCGTTGTTCCTGGTGCTGAGCGGGATCAGCGGGGTTTCCACGGAGCTGGCGGGCGGCTTCGAGGACATGGGTGGCCAGGGCACGGCCGAACTCGCGACGAGCGTGTCGGACGCGCTGCTGTTCGGGCTGTTGTGGGTGGGCGGCGCGGTGCTCGTGGCGCCGTATCTGCTGCGCCTGCCGGGGCGGACCGCGCAGACGCCGGTGCCGCCGCTGCCCGGTGCGGCTCCGGCGGCTCCGGCCCAGGCCCCGTACGACCCGACGGCCTCGGCCCCCACCGCGGTCGTCCCGGCACCGACGGCCACCCCGCCGACGCAGACTCCGGCTCAGGCTCAGGCTCCGACGCCGACGCCGACGCCGACGCCGACGCCGACTCCGGCTCAGGCGCCGACGCCGACGCCGACGCCGACGCCGACTCCGGCTCAGGCGCCGACGCCGACTCCGACGCCGACTCCGGCTCAGGCGCCGACGCCGACTCCGGCTCCGACGCCGACTCCGTACGACGCGTCCCCCTACGACCCGCAGACCGCCCGCCTGACCGCCGCGCCCACGGTTCCTCAGGCCTCCCTGTCCTCCCCGGCCGGTGGCCGCAGGCGCTCCGCCCTCGTCTGGACCGGCACCCTCGTCGCGGCGCTGCTCGTCGGCGGCGGCGCGACCGCGGGGGTCCTGGCCCTGACGGACGGCCGGAGCGGCGACGGAGCGGCCACGGACGACAAGCCCACCACCGAGGCCCGGAGCAGTCGGGCGCCGACCGACGAACCGACCTCGTCCCCCGATCCGTCCCCGTCCGGCAGCCCGGCCCCCACCGCTTCCGCCACCCCCTCCGCCCCCACCGTCCCCGAGGGCTTCCGGCTCGTCTCCGACACCGCCGGCTTCTCCTTCGCCGTCCCCACGGTCTGGGACCGGCGCAGCGAGGAGAACCACCAGATCACCTACGCGGGCTCCACCGGCCGGGCCGCACTCAAGGTCGGCGTCATCCGCAACGCCCCGTACACCTCGTACGAGAACTTCGTGACGCTGGAGCACACCGCCGACGCGAACCAGAAGAACTACCGACGGCTGGAGCTGACGGCCAACACCTTCCAGGGGCGGCCGGGCGCGATCTGGGAGTACACCTACGAGGACCGGGAGAGCGGCGAGACGATCCACGCGATCGACCAGAGCTACATCGCGGACGACGGCACCGAGTACGCCGTCTACACCACCGAACGCGACACCGAATGGCCCGGCGCCCGGCGGATCTTCGACACCGCCCTGTCCACCTGGATGCTCAACGACATCGACTGACGCGCGCGTTCACGGCGTCAGGGCCAGCCGGAAGCAGACCACCTCCTGGCCCGTCCTCGGCGTCGTGAAGCTCTCCGCCCGCTCCATCCCCAGCCGCCGGGCCACCGCCAGGGACCGTTCGTTCGCCGCGTCGATCGTCGCCACCACCCGCTCCACCCCGGCCGCGCGCAGCCGCTCCAGCGTGAGGCGCGCGGCGGCGGTGGCGTAACCCCGGCCCCAGGCGGTCCGGGCCAGCCGCCAGCCGATCTCGATCTCGCCGACCGGCCCGTAATCGGTCCGCGGCCACGGCTGGGCGCCCGTGAAGCCGGCCACCTCGCCGTCCTCGCCCAGCACCGTCCACAGGCAGTAGCCGAGTTCGGCGTCGAGCCGGCGCTGCCGGGCGGTCCACTCCTCGTACATCGAGAGCTCCTCCGACGCACCGCCGAAGAACTCCATCACCTCGGGGTCGTCGAAGGCGCGGTGCCAGGAGAGCGCGTCCTCGTCGATCGGGACGCGCAGCTGTACGGAGGGAGCGCCGGGAAGCACGGTCGACATCTGGGAGCCCTTCGAAAGTCGATCAGCGAACCCCCCTAGACTGCATGGGACAGGTGCCGCGCGGCACGCGATTTCGAGTCTTCGGGAGATCCGACCGTGACCGAGCAGCCCCTCTCCGAACACAGCGCGGATGTGATCGTCGTCGGGGCAGGCCCGGCCGGCTCCACGACCGCGTACTACCTCGCCAAGGCCGGACTGGACGTTCTGCTCCTGGAGAAGACGGCCTTCCCCCGCGAGAAGGTCTGCGGCGACGGCCTCACCCCGCGCGCCACCAAGCAGCTCGTCTCCATGGGCATCGACATCTCCGAAGAGGCCGGCTGGCTGCGCAACAAGGGCCTGCGCATCATCGGCGGCGGCGTCCGCCTCCAGCTGGACTGGCCCGATCTCGCCTCGTACCCGGACTACGGACTGGTCCGCAAGCGCGACGACTTCGACGAGCAGCTGGCCCGCCAGGCGCAGAAGGCGGGCGCGCGGCTGTACGAGCGCTGCAATGTCGGCGCCCCGATCGTCGACGACCGCACCGGCCGCATCACCGGCGTCAACGCGAAGCTCGGCGAGGAGAAGACCCCGGTCACCTTCCACGCCCCGCTCGTCGTCGCCGCCGACGGCAACTCCACCCGGCTTTCGCTCGCCATGGGCCTGCACCGCCGCGAGGACCGCCCGATGGGCGTGGCCGTGCGCACGTACTTCACCTCGCCCCGCCACGACGACGACTACCTGGAGTCCTGGCTGGAGCTGTGGGACCGGCGCGGCCCCCAGGACCGGCTGCTGCCCGGCTACGGCTGGATCTTCGGCATGGGCGACGGCACGTCCAACGTCGGCCTCGGCATCCTCAACTCCTCCTCCGCGTTCAAGGAGCTGGACTGGCGCGAGGTCCTCAAGGCGTGGTGCGCCTCGATGCCGGAGGACTGGGGCTACACCCCGGAGAACATGACGACGCCGATCCGCGGCGCCGCCCTCCCGATGGCCTTCAACCGCCAGCCGCACTACACCAAGGGCCTCCTGCTCGTCGGTGACGCGGGCGGCATGGTCAACCCGTTCAACGGCGAAGGCATCGCGTACGCCATGGAGTCGGGCCAGATCGCCGCGGACGTCATCGTCCAGGCCCACGCCCGCGCGACCCCGGCCCAGCGCGAACTGGCGCTGAACAACTACCCGAAGGTGCTCAAGGAGACCTACGGCGGTTACTACACGATGGGCCGCGCCTTCGTGAAGCTGATCGGCAACCCCAAGGTCATGAAGGTCGCCACCCAGCGCGGCCTGACGCACCCGCTGCTGATGAAGTTCACCCTGAAGATGCTCGCCAACCTCACCGACCCCACGGGCGGCGACGCGATGGACCGCATCATCAACGGGCTGTCCAAGGTGGCTCCGAAGGCCTGATCGTCCCGGACGGGTCGGCTCCCGCCCTGCCGGGGCGCCGCTCGGCGTGGTCGTCGGTCGCCCGGTTCCCGCCGGGTGTCTCCGGCGGGACGGGGGCGGATCCACCGGATGGTCAGCCGGTGGCCGGGATCCACAACTTCTGTCTTCGGGCGCTCAGTTGTGCGCCGAACGGACCGTCCGCTACCGCTTCGGAGGATCGTTGCCTCGCTCCTGCATCGTCCGTACCATGAATTGAACGAGGGTTCATGGCTTGATCTGGACTTGGGGGGACAGATGCAACACGGGGAACAGGTAGACATGCTCAAGCGCCTTCTCGCGCTGCGCGAGACGCGCCGCGACGAGAAGATGCTCGATGAGGTCGTCAGGCTTCCGGTCACCAAGTACACGGACGAGGGGCTCCTGGAGCAGGAGATCGCCTCGGCCTTCTCCCGGTACCCGCTGATCGCGGGTCACGCGTCGGCGCTTGCCGAACCAGGGGCCTATCTGACCAGCGACTGGGACCAGTTCCCGTACTTCGTCGTCAGAGGTGAGGACGGCCGGGTCCGCGCCTTCTACAACCAGTGCCGCCATCGCGGCGCCCGGATCGCCGAGGCGCCCGCCGGCACGGTGAAGAACTTCGTCTGCCCCTTCCACGGCTGGGTCTACGGGCTCGACGGCGCCCTGAAGGGCATCACCCGGGCACACGACTTCCCGGGCGTGAACCCGTGCGACTACGGGCTGGTGGAACTGCCGGCCACGGAGGCAGGAGGCCTGATCTGGGTCGGCCGGACGCCCGGGGCCTCGCTCGACATCCCCGGCTTCCTCGGGGTGTTCTTCGAGGACCTCGTGAACTTCGACGTGGCCTCGCTGGTCCAGTACAAGAAGACGAAGGTCGTCAAGGAAGCCAACTGGAAGCTGCTGATCAAGACATACCTGGAGGGCTACCACGTCCCTTACCTCCACCGGGAGACGCTCGCGTCCGCCTTCAAGAGGGGCGTGATCGCCCACGACGGCGACGGGCCGCACATCCGGCTGTCCGCAGCGCGCACCAACATAGGTGAGACCGCCCTCAAACCGGAGGAGGAGTGGCGCATCCTCGACTACGCCTCCGTGTACTACACGCTCTTCCCCAACACCTTCTTCATCCTGCATCCCGACTACGTGTCCATCAACACGTTCTGGCCGCTGAGCCCCGACCGGACGATCTGGACTCACGAGATGCTCTACCGGGCCGAGGACTTCGCCGGTTCCGCCGGGCAAAGTGCCCTGGAGAAGCGGTTCCGGTTCACCAACGACGCCGTGTTCGACCAGGAGGACTTCGCCATCGCCGAGGACGTGCAACGCCACCTCCTCCACGGCGGCAGCGATCACCATGTCCTCGGACTCGCGGAGGGCCTGCTCGCGATGTTCCAGAGCAACATAGACGAGCGGCTCACCGGCCCGGGCGAGGCCGCCGATACTTCGGCCACCACCCGCGCGACGACAGGACAGCACTCATGACCACGGACCTCAGCGGTTTCGCGCACAGCATCTTCAAGGCCCAGCCCTTCAGCATGTTCCTGGGCGCCGAACTCACCTCGGTGGGGCCCGGCTCGGCCGAGATCCGCATCTCCAACCGGCCTGAGATCCAGCAGCAGCACGGCTTCGTGCACGGAGGGGTCCTCAGCTACCTGGCGGACAACGCGCTGACATTCGCGGGAGGACTCGCCCTGGGGGGCGATGCGCTCACCGCCGAGTACAAGATCAACTACATCAAGCCGGCGGTCGGCGACGTCGTCATCGCCCGCGCGCAGGCCACGGCCACCACCCGGAGGCAGGCCGTGTGCCAGTGCTCCGTCTACGTCACGTCGTCGGAGGGACCCGAGCGCCTGGTCGCCGTGGCGCAAGGGACGATCGTGACGGCGGGCGAGCGCGCGGCGCGGGAGGACTGACAGCAGACGCCCGCCCACCGCTGTCTCCCCGGCCCCTGGCGAGAAGACCCCCGTCCTCGCGTCAGGGGCCGCCCTGCCCGCTTTGCCGGTCGGCCACTCGCGGGTCCGTGCGGCGAGGCGTGGTCAGTGTGCACCCGGCAGCGCCTGCTCGCGCAGGACGTGTTTCATCACCTTGCCGGAGGGGGTGCGGGGGAGGGACGGGAGTACCACCAGTTCCCGTGGGATCTTGTACTTGGCCAGCGTCGTGGAGAGGAACCGACGCAACTCATCGAGTGTCACAGCCGCGTTGGCCTCCACGACGGCCACGACGGTCTCTCCCCATTCCTCGTGCGGCCGGCCGATGACGGCGCAGTCCTGGACCGCCGGATGCTGGCGCAGTGCCTCCTCCACCTCGGGGGAGAAGACGTTCTCGCCGCCGGTGATGACGACGTCCTTGAGCCGGTCGACGATGAACAGGTAACCGTCCTCGTCGACGCGTGCCAGATCCCCGGACTTGTACCAGTCGCCGTCGAACGCGCGCTCCGTCGAAGCCGGGTCGTCGAGGTAGCCGATCATCCGCGTGCCCGAGCGCAGCCACAGCTCCCCGGTCTGGCCGGCGCGGGCATCGGAGCCGTCGGCCCTGACCACGCGGATATCCACGCCGGGCATTCCCCCTGCGCCGATCGACCCGGCCTTGGCGACCTGCTCCTGAGGATAGAGAGCGGAACCGACGGGGCCCATTTCGGTCATCCCGTACACCTGGTAGAAGCGGTCGGATCCGTAGGCGGCCTGCAGCATCCGTACGGTCTGCGCCCCCAGTGGTGCACCGCCATAGGCCCACAGCCGCATGTGCGACAGATCGAAGCCGGACAGGTCGCGTCCCGCCGCTTCCAGTGTCTTCAGCGGGGCGAGGTAGGCGATGGGGGCACCGAAGAACGCCGTGGCCCGGTGCTTCTGGACGGCTTCGAGGAAGGCGACGGGCTGGTACTCCTTGAGCAGGACCACGGTGCCGCCGAGGTAGATCATGGACAGGAACCAGTTGTTCAGGGGCGCCGCGTGCCAGATCGGCATCGCGATCAGGAACCGGTCGTCGCGGCGCAGACCCGTGGCCGCGGTGGTGTACGCGGGCACGCTGGACAGACCACGGTGCGAGTGGAGACATCCCTTGGGCGCACTGGTCGTCCCGGAGGTGTACAGCACCTGTGCGACGTCGTCGGGCCCGACGTCCACGCCGTCCCACTCCTGAGCCTGCGCGACGCGCAGGTCGAACTCGCCACTGCGGGTATCGCTCGTGGTGAGAGCAACGATGTCGGGAGCCCCTTCACGCATGCGCCCGGCCAGTTCCTCCGCCACGACTGCCACGCGCACCTTCGCGTGCCCGATGACGTACGCCACCTCGTGTGCGGTGAGCTTGTGGTTGATGGGCACCAGGGCTGCGCCGGCCCGCCAGATGCCGAACGCCGCCACGGCGAAGGCGGGAGTGTTGTACATCATCACGCCCACGCGGTCGCCCGGCCGCACACCGCGGTCACGCAGTACGGCAGCCGCGCGCTTCGAAGCCGAGAGCAGCTCGGCGTAGGTCATCGAGCCCAGGTCGGAAACCACGGCGGGCTTCGCGGCAGAGGCGCGAGCCGACTTCTCCAGCATCCACGTCAGGTTCACTGCAGGACTCTCCACATCCCGTCGCGGCCGCGGCGCGACGAAGCGCGGTCCTGCCGCTACTCCTGGATGGCGCTCCAACCGGCTCAGCAAGGATTGAATCACTGTTCAATATTCTGCGGAAGTCCCAACAGCCCCTGGTGTGGCGGTGAATGAGTGCGATGGTCCCACCGGCCGGACGACGGCCCGGCCCGCAGCTGTCGCGGGTAGGTACGGATACTCAGGGCCCGCCTGAGGGACTGTACGGACGTGACGCTGAGCACCTCTTCTGTAACGTCTGCAGCGACAACCTCCGGCGAGCACAACAGACACGGCCGGAGAACTCACCTGGGCGTTGGCTCGGGTCGCGGGGGAGGGCGTGTGCATGGCGTGGGACGAGTGGGAACAGGTAAAGGCGCAGGTGGCCGAGCGGCACACCGCTCGGTTACAGCTCAACAGCCTTCCGGGGGAGGGCGGCCACGCCGATCCGTCCGGTGGCGGGGGCGGTACCGGAACGCTCAGGCACAAGGGCGGCCCGTGGACGAAGGCGGCTGGCACGGCGGATGATCTCCAGACCAGCACGATCACCGCAAAGGTTGATCTGCGCAGAGCTCACGACGGCACTGTCGACGGTCTGGCCGGGCTGTCCAGCCTCGGAGCACTCACGTCCGTACTCACCTCGTGGGACGAACGCCTCGGTCGTGTCCGTGAGGAGTGCGGTTCTCTGGAGCCGAAACTGCGGCAGGTGGCTGTGGACCTCGCCGAAGTGGATGCCGAGGTGGGGAGCAGAGCGAAGGCGGTCGCGGTGCCGGGCACGAGGAGGGGAGAGTAGACCATGGCCACAGCACCCGGGCTGACCTGGCAGCGGCTCCGCGACCTCAAGCTGTCGGAACTGACCGATGCCGCCGACGGCTGGCGTGCCGCTTCCGCGTTCGCCGATGCTGCTCGCGAACGCGTCGACGGCGACATGGGTGGCAGGCTCGCCAAGACACAGAACAGCGAGTCCGCCCGATCGGCCGTGAAGCGACTGAAGCGGCTGAGCGAGAACTACCACTACATCCACACCGAGACCGGTCTCATTCGAGGCGCCCTCGACGGGCTCGCCAGTGAACTCGGCGCCCCACAGCGCCGGTTGCGCGAGGCCCTGGAGGACGCTGCCTCGCTCGGATACACCGTCAACGACAACGGCAGCATCGTCTACCCTGCCGGCGGTAAGAACGAGCTGACCGGCGATGCACTCCCCGGCGGCTCCGTGGTGGGCAACAACGGCCTCATCGGTGCCGGGAACCCGGCGCTGTACCGCGATGCCAACGGCATGTTGGACCCCGCTCTGGGCCCGGGTGCTCCCGCGCTGAAGAGTCCCAATCCGCACCATGCCAAGGCCCAGGACGTCGCCGACCGCCTCGCCCATGCCATGCGGGAAGCACACGAGATCGACGCCCGGTACAGCTCGGCACTCAACAAGCTCAAGGCGGCCCCGGGCCTCACGGTCGACACCAAGACGTGGGCGGACGTGGGTTCGGACGCCGATGCGGTGAGCCAAGCCGCCCAGAAGTACCTGGAGAAACACCTTCCGCTCGACAAGTCGCCTGCGGAACGCAAGGAGTGGTGGGACCACCTCAGCAAGGAGCAACGCGAGGAGTATCTGTCCGCGTTTCCGGGGGTGATCGGGAACTTGGACGGGATTCCGGCACTGGCGCGCGATGAGGCAAACCGCGAGAATCTTCAGCTGCTCATCGGGCAACTCGGTGTGAAGCATGATGACGCCTCGCGAGAGATGCTGGGTGGCCTGAAGGGGATCCAGGAGAAGCTGGAGGAGGGCGGCGAGCCGCCGATGTACTTGCTGGGCATCGGCGATGAGGGAAACGGCCGCGCGATCATCGCCTACGGCAACCCCGATACCGCCGACAACGTCTCGGCGTATGTCCCTGGACTCGGCACCAAGCTGGACGCGGACTTCGCCGGTGGAACAGTGAACCGCGCGTTGCAGACAGCTCTCGGCGCGCATCATTTCGATCAGTCCAGCAGAACCTCGTCGATCGTGTGGCTCGGATACGATGCGCCGCAGACGACACCTGGCGATCTGGCCAGCGGTAACAGCGTGATGTTCACGAACGACGCCGAGGCGGGGGCGCCTGGCTACAACGCGTTCATGGAGGGGATCTCCGCAACGCACGAGGGCGGCAACCCGCATGTCACCGCCATTGGGCACTCCTACGGCTCTCTCACGGTCGGGCTCGCAGCTCAGGAGAGAGGTGGCATCCCCGGTGCCGATGACATCATCCTGGTCGGAAGCCCCGGCACCGGCGCGGACAACGCGCAGGACCTCAATGTGGGTAAGGGCCACGTGTATGTGGGCGCAGCCGACAACGACATCGTCACCAAACTCCCGAGCCATGAGGAAGCATCCGGCATGACCTCCGGCGCGGTCGGCGGGGGGTCGACCGGATTTGTTCTGGGAGCCGGCATGGCCGGCCCGCCGGGAGCACTCATCGGTGGCGGCGCCGGGGCCCTCGTCGGAGGTATTGCCGGCTACACGGCCCAAGACGCACAAACCGACCCCAGCGAGCGTTGGTTCGGCACCGACCCTGCAAGCGAGCGTTTCGGAGCCACACGGTTCATGGTGGACGACGGCGCAACCATCATCGAAGACCATGGAAAGATGACGGCGCATTCGAATTATTTCGACCCGGACGAAGACCAGGAATCGGCCGACAATATTGCCAAGATTGTGGTTGGGAAGTCTGAGGAGATCAAGTTGGAGACGCCTCGATGAGGGTTTTGAGGGCCATGGTGCTGATGGCTGGAGCACTGCTCCTGGCTGGATGCGGTGTATCGGGTGATCCGGCTGAACGGGAGGTAAAGATGAACATGCAGGAGGCGGCGGTTCGGGCGGATGAGATCCTCGACGGTACATTCGCTGCCATCAAACCGGCGGTGCACTGGACGCACGAGCGGTCGACTGAGGGAAACTGTGACGTACAGAGGCGCCGGGCGGTCATGACGATTATCTCGGAGGAACGTCGGGGGAGCTTTCTTGGATTGATCGAGCGCTACTGGGAGGGGAAGGGATACAAGCAGCTCTCGGTGAACAACTCGGATATGCCGGCCATGTACTACAGGACGCCCGACCAATTCAATGTGCGCGTGCTCATCGGCGGCGCAGGGCAGGCCTTTTTTGAGGTTGCGACGCCTTGTGTGAACGTTTCCGAGGTGTCTCCGCCGAAAGCGGAGACAGTCGGCCCGAACTATGCTGGAAAGCTGACCCCCATCCCTGACGTCAAGTCGGATTTCTGGTCCGCGAAGAGCTCTCCTTCTTCCCGTACGTGACTCTTCAGCAGGGCGTCCCTCCCGCCGACGCCCGTCAGCGGCGGCCCGCTCGCCCATAGCACCGCGCCAGTGCGTGGAAGGCCTGCTTCGGTTCCCGGCGCCAGTCGGACTCCGGGTCGTCGAACCGGTCCTTGACCGGCTTCACCACGGCATAGCTGGCCATGTCCAGGTCGTATCGCGGGACGGGTGAGTGCGGGGCGTCGGCGGTGACGAACTCGAAGGCCATCGCGGCGTACAGGCCCATCTCCTCGAAAACGCCGAGGAGTTCGGTGAGATAGGCGGCCTGGGTGCGCTCGCTGCGGACCAAGTCGCCTTTGATCTCGGGCGGTTGCTTGGTGTAGTCGACCGTGTCCCAGCCCATGCTCCGCCCTGCTGGGGTGCTCCCGTGTACGTGCAGGTTCCGAACTCCGTGATCGCCAGCGGCTTGCCCCAGCGCAGGTACGGGCGCAGCTTGCGCAGGTAGTCCGCGCGGTCGGGGAAGTACGAGTAGTAGTCGATGCCCACGATGTCGAAGAGGCTCCAGTCGACCTCGTCGTCCTGCGCGGCCGCGTACGAGAGCTTGCCGCCGAAGACCGACCGTCCGACCGCGGCGGCCCGTGCCGTGAACGCGGACAGACGGCGCATCATCTGCTCCGGGTCGTAGTTGCCTTCCATCAGATTGCGGATGCGTTCCTGCGCGTTGGCGCCGGGCACGATGCCCGGTACGAACAGCCAGAACTCGCAGCCCACGCTCAGGTCGGCCCGCGCGCCCTGGCGGCGCAACCGCTCCAGGTGCCGGCCGGTCTCCGCGAGGTGGTCGAGGATCTCCGACGCGGGGCGGTCGCCCAGGGTCGGCTGGAGCCAGATGTGCAGGCCGAGCTCGGCGGCCTCGGACGCGGTGGCGTTGAGACGGTCGACGCCGTCGCCCGTCACCTCGACCGACGTGGCGTGCAGGTCGTTCCTGATGGCACGGAGATCCGCGCGCATACGGGCGGTGCTCCACGCGGTGCCGGGGGTCTCACCCGCGCCGATCGTGTAGCAGACCCCTCGGTGCGTCAGCCCCTTGCCTTTCCCGCGCCCGCCCCGTCGGCCGGTCGTGGCCGCCGAGGCGGGGGCGCCGGCCAGGAGCGGTCCGGCGGCCGCCGCGGCCCCGACCGCCCTCGCCCCGGCCAGGAACCTCGCCCGGCTGATTCCCCTGTTGCGCTCGTCGCGATGCACTCTGACTCCCCGGTCGGTCGGCGGTTCGTGTGTCGCCGCCAGCCTGCGGAGCATGGGAGGGTGCGGGCGTCCCCCGAAAGTCTGCGGGTGCGCGACCAAAGGATGAACCGGGCTCAGGGAGCGGCTACTTAGGTCGCGGCCTTCGGCGAACGGAGCACCGCGGTCACCTGGACGGGGCCCGGTGCTCCTCGTCGGCCCCGGTGCGCTTCCCACCGGTGGCGACCACGCGGCCCCTGGGCCTGCGCGGCAGCAGGCGGCGGGTGAGGCCGGATTCGTAGCGGGGCTGGAGCAGCAGGAACAGGCCCACCGCGCAGACGAACGCGACCCCGAAGAGCATCCAGGACTTGGCGCCCCGCGCCGAGTAGGCCACGATCCCGAACGAGAAAAGCGCCGACCAGAAGTACATGAGCAGCACAGCCCGGCGGTGCGAGTGGCCGAGCTGGAGCAGGCGGTGGTGGAGGTGCCCCTTGTCGGCGGCGAAGGGGGACATTCCGTTCCACGTACGCCTGATGACGGCGAGCACGAGATCCGCGACGGGCAGCGCGATGACGGACAGCGGCATGATCAGCGGAATGTAGACCGGCACCATCGCTGCCGACCCGGACCTGCCGTCCACCGACTGGCTGAGGAGGCTCGGGTCCACCTCGCCCGTCACCGAGACCGCGCACCCGGCGATGAGCAGGCCGAGCAGCATCGAGCCCGAGTCACCCATGAAGATCCGGGCCGGATGCGAGTTGTGGACCAGGAAGCCCAGGCACATACCCGCCAGGATCGCGGAGACCAGGGTGGTGGACGCGGCGGCCTCGATCCCGTAGCCGTACCAGAGCCGGTACGCGTACAGGAAGAACGCCGTCGCCGCGATGCCCACCGTGCCCGCGGCCAGCCCGTCGAGCCCGTCGACGAAGTTGACCGCGTTGATGGAGACGACGATCAGCCCCACGGTCAGCAGTGTGCCCTGCCAGTCGGAGAGGTAGATCCCGTCGGTGCCCGGCACCGGCAGCCAGAGGATCGTCAGCCCCTGGAAGACCATCACTCCGGCGGCGAGTACCTGGCCGCCGAGCTTGACCAGCGCGTCGACGCCCCATTTGTCGTCGAGCACGCCGAGCAGACAGATCAGGGCCGCGCCGGACAGCAGTGCCCGTGGCGTCGAGCTCTGGGTGAAGATCTCTTCCAGGTGCGGCAGGTGGGAGGCAACCAGCAGTCCGGCCAGCAGCCCACCGAACATGGCCATGCCGCCCAGGCGCGGAGTGGGCTCGCGGTGGACATCGCGCGCCCGGACCTCGGGGACCACCCCGATCGTGATGGCGAACTTCCGCACGGGGCCGGTCAGGAGATGGGTCACGGCCGCCGTGATGAACAGCATGAGCAAGTAGTCCCGCACGGGCGGCCTCACATTCCGGCCCAGCGGGCCGATACCTGAGCCCGATCGATGCCCTCGCTGCGCCCCGGCGAGCCTAACTCATACGGATTTCTGTGCGACGGGGCGTGGGGCGGGACGGTGGTGGGTGCGGGCGTCGAGCGATACGTACGTCAGCGGGCGGACGTGCCATTCGATGTGCCGGCCGCCGCGCAGCATGAGCGTGAACCCACAGGGCTCGCCACGGTGGAGTGCCGCCAGGGCCTGAACCCAGCCGCCGTGATCGGACCAGTGGAGGGCGCGGACCAGTTCGCGCGGCGTGAGGCCGAAGAGATGGTTCGCCCGGAGCTGGATCCGGATGGCGCGGATGGCTTCTTGGGACGTGGCCATGATGCGCAGGTCGATCGGCTCGGGGACGAAGCCGGTGGCGGGGCTGTAGCGGAGGGCCTCGAACCGGTAGCCGCGCTCGACGACCGGTTGTAAGGGGGTGAGGGGTGTACGCATCGTCGGTCGTCCGATCGCAGCGGGCGCGCCAAATGGCGTGCGAGCGGGGGGCGCGGGGCGGCACGGCGGGACGGGTGACTCCCGTCACGCGGCGACGCAGAGCGACGGTAGCGTTACGGGAGCGTGGGGCGCAACCATGCCCCGGGGCATGGTTGCCTCCAGGTAGCAGGAGAGCCCCCGCCCGGTACGGACGGAGGCTCTCCTGCGGCAGGCGGGACAGCGCTACTGGACGAAGTGGTCGAACTCGCCTGCCTTGACGCCCTGGATGAACGCGGCGAACTTGCTGCGGCTCGTCCTGGTCACCACGCGCGGGTCGTCGCTCTCGCGCACCAGGATCTCCTCGGCCTGCCGCGAGACCTCGACACACTGTTCTCCGCCGCCGCCGGAGAACGACGACTTCTGCCACTCGATGTCTGCGCTCATGCTGCGGATTATCACAGGTCCCGTGCGATGTGGTGAATGAAGCTCCGCGACTCCTCGGGGGCGAGGCTGACCCGCTGGGCGAAGTCGAGTTGCATGCGGTACCGGTTCAGATCGGCCATGGCGTCCAGCTGAACGCCTCCGAACGGGGCGTCGATGTGGACAGTGTCCAGCTGCGGCGCGACTCCGCCCGCGTACAGCACGGTCTGTGTCACCTCGACGAACTTCTCGCTGGCGAACGGGATCACGCGCACGGACACGTTCGGCCTGTCGGCCGCCTCCACGAGGCGCACCAGCTGGCCGCGAGCGACCTCGCGGCCGCCGACCCGCATGCGGAGACCGGCCTCGTGGACGATGACGTCGAACTTCGATGGCTTCTCGCGGTCGAGCACGGCCTGCCTGCGCATGCGGTGCTCGACCCTCGTCTCCACCTCGTCCTCGGGCAGCTTGGGCAGCACTCCCTCGAACAGCGCCCGCGCGTACTGCGGCGTCTGAATCAGTCCCGGCAGCGTCACGGACTGGAGGCAGCGCATATGGCTCGCGTGGTGCTCCAGCTCCGCGATGTCGAGGAAACCGGGTGCCAGCACGCCGCGGTACTCGTCCCACCAGAACTGGCCCCGATGCTCCCGGGATATGGCGCACAGCGCCTCGATCAGCACGGCGTCGTCGCATGCGTAGAAGCTGGCCAGGCGGCGGATTCGCGCCTCGCTGACGCCGATGCGGCCCGCTTCCATGTGGCTGATCTTCGACTGATCGGTCGAGATGAGTCCGGCGGCCTCGCGAGCCGTTCGGCCGGCCTGCTCCCGCAGCTTCCTCAGTTCGCAGCCCAAGCGTGCCTGGCGTGCGGTCGGATTGTCCCTCGGTGGCATGTCACCATCCTTCGTCCCCGCGCAGTCTTGCGTGGTGCGGCTGCCCCGGTCCACCCGATCGCGTGAAGTGGCAGGGGCAACCTTGCTACGGGGCATTCTGGCGCCCTATGGTCCCAGTGGGCGACGCTCAAAGGCGTCATCGTCCGAAGTGCAGCCACCCGTAAGCGAGTTGAACGCCCACGGGACCGGCCAATGCCACGGACCACGCCCACCGTGCAACGCCCCGGAGACCGCATCACGCAGGGAGACCGCGCCATGACCCCCGTAACCGCTCCTCCGTCACCCGCCCCCTACCTCCCCCAGCGCGGCGAGCGATACCGGCTCGTCGTGCCGAACGCCCCCACCGCCCCCAGGATCGTGCGGGACTTCGTGGCGACGGTGCTCTGGGCCGCCGGGCACGCCCCCCTCGTCGACGACGCCCGGCTCTGCGTGAGCGAGATCGTCTCCAACGCGTACTGCCATACGGACTCGCCGCAGGTCCGGGTGGAGGTCACCGTCAACCACCGGCAGGTGACGGTGTACGTGACGGACGACGAACCCGGCCGGCTGCCCACGCCACCGCCCCCGCGCACCCCCGGCGCGGATACCGGCGCGGACGAGGGTGGGCGGGGGGCTGCTCCTTGTCGACGCGCTCGCCGCCCGGTGGGGGACCACCGCGTACGGGGCGCGGTCACCGCACTCGAAGACGGTGTGGTTCACCCTCTCCGCCGCGAGCGCGGCTCACCTCTCCATTTGATTTGGACGACCGTCCAGGACTATCGTCCAAATCGACGGCCGACTCCCGCACGTACACGTATCGGAGAGTGTGATGAACCAATCCTTGCTGGCGACCGTGACCGCGGCACTCCTGGTCTGGGAGGCGCTGCTGCTGATTCCCATGGTCCCGGGGAAGCTGATCGACACGAGGGACTTCTCCCCGCTTCCGCGGTGGCAGTACAACAGCTTCAACGTGTATCTGACCTCTCTGGGGCTCGCCAGCTTCGTGGTGGCCGGGTTCGCCATGGCCGGTCAGCACTGGGCCTTCGTGGCGGCACTGGTGCTGAGCCTCGGCTACATCGCGGTTTTCGCGGCGGACCTCGGCGCGGTCTTCCCCGTCGTGCCCGACCCCCTGCCGGTGCAGCTGCTCGTCCTCGAAGCGATCGCGCTGGCCTCGGCCGGTGTGATCGCCGTGATCGCGATCCAGGGGGTGCGGCTGTGATGAGCGAGTCGACGAGCCCCTCGCGCCGGACGGACACGCGCGAGAAGATCATCGAAGCCGCGGCCTCCCTCATTCCCGAGCTGGGCTGGGGCGATGTGAGCAGTCGGCGGGTGGCGGAGCGCGCGGGTGTGAACACCGGAGTGATCCACTACCACGTGGGGAGCATCGGCGAACTCCGGCGCATCGCCGCCGTGCGGAAGATCCGGACGTTCTTCCTCGACCGGATCGGCGAGGCGGTGGCGCAGGAGGATCCGGCCGTGGCCGTGGAAACCATGCTCCGTGCGCTGTCCGCCAACGATCCCCGTGATCCGGAACTGCTGCTGCTGCACGAGTCTCTCGTCGCCGCGAGCCGGGACGACGAGCTGCGTGCCGAGATCGCCGGCTTGCTGGCCGAGTTGCGGCAGCGGTTGTGCGACTGGTTCGCGGAGCGGGGGGTCGCGCGCCCGCTCACCGTCGCGGTGACCCTCACGGCGGCGATCGACGGATATCTCCTCCAGCGGTCGCTCGACCCGTCCCTTGAGCCCGGCCCCCTCATCGAGGGACTGGTCGGCCTGGTCCGGCAACAGCTCGCAGCCGACGGCTCATGAGATGCAGAAGCGCGAGAGCCGCCTTGCGTACGGGGCGTGCGGTCGCCGTACGCGAGGCGGCACGCATCAGCTGCCCTGCCGGGAGAGAACCCGGGCACCTGCATGGCTCACCACCGGCTGAACGGGCACGGTGCGAATGCCCTGCCCGGCGGCAGCCTTCGGGGCGTTCTTCTCCCGTACGACGAGCAGTCCGGTCAGCACCAGCGCCACGCAGAGCACCGGACCGAGCGGGTTTCCGGGGGAAATGAAGCCCTGCGCGGCAAGTCCGAGGAGACCGCCGGCGGAAAGCACGGCCGCGAGAACGACCTTGCCGAGGCTCATGTCCGATGCCCCACCGGTGGGGCGACGGAATTCGAACCGGCCGAAAATTCGAGTGAAGCTGACCAGGAAGAATCCCAAAACGCCGACCCACAGCGGTGCCACCGCGAACCACAGGGGGCTGCCGGGCGTCGGCGTCGCGAATCCGAGTCCGACAATTGAGATTCCCGCCGTCATCACGAGCGCGGGCATGTGCCAGAGATACAGCGTCATGAAACGGGCTCCGCACCACTGAAGTACGGCGGTGGCCATGGGGCGTTCGGCGAATCGCGTGATCACCGGCTTGAGCGTCAGCCAGAGTCCGAGCTGGCCGATGGTCAGCGACATCATCAACGCGGTCGGAGGGCTCATGTTGGAGACGGGGGCCCCGGGCATTCCGATCATGGACGCCGGGTAGGGGCCGAAGAACACGGCGGCCGCGGTGAGTCCGAAGCCGACCGCGGCCAGACCCGACGACGCCCACGCGTTCCGCATGCGCAGGCCGCCGTCGGCGTAGTGGAAGCCGAACTGGTGGGCCGCCAGCCAGACGAACAGGGCGTTCAGGAAACCGATCGCAGGGCTGACCTCGAAGCGCAGTACGTCGACGGCCAGGGCGCAGACGGCGAGTACGCCGATCACGCGCCATCCGTACCGGCGGTACCACCGGAACATCACCGGCGTGAGCGCGACCACGAGTACGTAGACGGCGAGGAACCAGAGCAACTGCCCGGCTGTTTTGCCCGCCATCAGCACGGGTTGCTGAGGCACTCCCGCGCCGATCAACGCGTGGGGCAGCAGCAGCCACACGGCTGCCAGGGGTATGACCGGCACCAGGAGACGCGCAATTCTGCTCCGGAGCCAGGTGCGCACCGATTTCGCCGACCGGAACGAGAAGAAATTGGCGGCCCCGCCGGCGAAGAACACCATGGGCATGACCTGCGTCAGCCAGGTGACAATCCACCAGCCGGGGCTCGCGAGCGCATTCCCGGTGCTCAAATGCCCGTTCTCGTAGGCCAGTACGGGCATGAGCCAGTGCTGGGAAATCACGGCCAGCACGCATAGCGCTCTGATGACGTCTATGAATGAATCGCGACCGCGACCGGGCGAATGTGCGTGGGTTTGCTGCATGCAATCATCGTGCGGTCAGCAGGCGCTACGGACAGTAAAGCGGCCCCCCGAATTCATTGGGGGGCCAGCACTGCGTGCCATGGTGGGGTTGTCCCCACCGCGTACGGGGCGCGGTCGCCGGTGTGGTTCACCCTCGCCGCCCCCGGACGCCGAAGTGCCCGGAGCTTGGCCCCGTCGCGGCCACCACGACCACCACGAGAGCCGCGGTCGCGCCGCCGAGCAGCATGACCGCCGACACGGACACGCGGTCGAGGACGGCTCCGCCCGCCAGGGCGCCGAGGGCGAAGGTGGCCTGGAAGGACGCGGTGAACAGGACGGACGCGGCTTCGGGTGCTTCGGGCGCGGCCCTGGTGAACCAGGTCTGCGAGCAGACCGGCACCGCACCATAGGCGACTCCCCAGACGGCAAGCAGCGCGACGGCTCCGGCCTCCCACCTGCCCAGGACCGGGAGCAGCGCGGTCGCGGCGGCGATCAGTCCCGCGGCGAGGGAGACCGCGGCGCGCGGGCGGCGCGTCACGAGTGCGCCGCCGACGAAGTTGCCGACGATCCCGGCGGCGCCGTAGACCAGCAGGAACACCGTGATCAGCGCCGGACCGGCGTGCGTGACCTGTTCCAGGAAGGGGGCGACATAGGTGTACGTCGCGAAGTGGGACAGAACGATGAGGAAGGTGAGGAGCAGGGCGAACCGGGTGCCGGGCCGGCCGAGTACGGTGCGCAGCAGGCTCGCGCGGGTGACCTGTGCCGGCGGCAGGGGCGGAACCACCAGGAGCATCAGGGCCAGTACGCCCACGCCCAGCACCCCCATGACCACGAACGCCGTCCGCCAGCCGGCCAGGCCGCCGATGAACGTACCGGCGGGGACGCCGAGTACGGAGCCCAGCGGGACGGCCGAGAAGATCACCGCTGTCGCCCGGCCGACCGACGCCGGGCGGACCAGCCGGCCGGCCAGCCCGGCGCCGATGGACCAGAAGCCGCCGATGGTGACCCCGACCATCACCCGGGAGACCAGGACGAGGCGGTAGTCGGTCGCTGCGGCGATGAGGAAGTCGGCCAGGGCCAGCAGGAGCATGAAGGCGCAGAGCATCACGCGCCGGTCGACACGTGCCGTCGCCACCGTGACCAAGGGGGCGGAGACCGCCGCGAGGAGTCCGGGCATGGCCATCATCAGGCCCGCCGTGCCGTCCGAGACGGCGAAGTCGGACCCGATCGATGTGAGCAGGCCGATGGGCAGGATCTCGGTGGTGACGATCGAGAAGATGCCCAGCATGACGGAGACGACGGCGAGTCGGCCGCGTAAGGGGGTGCGGGGAGGGAGGGCGGTGCGTTCGGAAGGGGTGGTGGCCGCGGGGGTGGTCATGGCGGGTGCCGTCCTGTGCTCGGTGACGCGAGGGCTGTTCGCCCCAGTTCACAAGCGTCGGTGGACGGTGTCCGGCAGGTTCGCGACGTCAATGCCACCGGCCGGGGTTGACGTCGCTTTTTCGCCGGAGGCCGGACACTTTTCGCCGGAGGACCGGAAACAGCGAAGGGCCGTCGCTCCCGAGCGGGGGAGTGACGGCCCTTCACCGTGCGCCGCGACGGCGCTTGTGAATCCGTGAACCCAGAGGTTGCGCCGAATCAGAGAACGCGGACCGCGCCCGACGGCGGGTCGTAGGACAGCGGGCGCTGCACCACACCGGTGCCGGAGTTCTGCGCACCGACGAACTCGCCGCCGCCCACGTAGATCCCGACGTGGTACGCGCTGCCCGCGCCGCCCCAGTACAGGATGTCGCCCGGCTGGAGGTTGCTCAGGGAGACCTGGGTGCCGGCGGTGGACTGGGACTGCGAGACGCGCGGCAGGTCGATGTTGACCGAGCGGAACGCGGCCTGGACGAGGCTGGAGCAGTCCCACGAGCTGGGGCCGGTGCTGCCCAACACGTACGCGTCACCGAGCTGCGCCTTCGCGAAGGCGATGACGGCCGCTGCGGAGCCGGTCGCGTTCGACGAGGAGGAAGAGGAGGCGGCCGTGCCGGCGTTGGAGCCGGAGGTCGCGCTGAGCGTCGTACGGGCGGTGGAGCGGGAAGCGCGCTCGGCGGCCTCCGCCTTGGCCTTGGCGGCCGCCTCCGCCTTCTTCTTGGCCTCTGCCTTGCGGACCGCCTCGGCCTTGGCCGTCTTGGCGGTCTTGGCCGCGGTGGCGGCTGCGGCGTCCTCCTGGGCCTGCGTCTGCAGGTCCTGGGCGACCTGCTGCGTGGCCTGGGCGGACGCGGCGACGGCGGTGGAGAGCCCGGAGGTGATGGTGGGCATCTCGATGGTCTGGGTCACCGGCTCGGCCTGGGCCGGACCGGCAGCGCCTGCGACCGCGATGGTGCTGAGGACGCCACCGGCAACTCCGGCCCGCAGCGCCGTCTTCGAGGCGTTTCGGCGGGGCTTCCGGTGGCTGGGTATGTGAGCGGTGTGGGACATGAGTACTAGCGCTATCAGGGCCCCGGGGCTCCCATCAAGAAACGTGTGTTGCGACACAGTTACGTACGGAACCTGTGAATCCGCTTTCCGGGGACCCTTATTGACGCCGTAACGGGCAAAACGGGCATGCCCGATCACCGCTGTGATCACGGACTTTCGGCAATACGCCCGAATTGCCCGCCACCTACCATCCGTTCAGACCGATGGCCAAGCCCGCTTTCGTTGGAGCCTTGAAGGGGTGACGCAGGTCACAGTGCGATCGCCGTGCTGGGGTCGCTAATGCGCCATGCACCCAAGGTGGCGCCGGGCGAGGGGAGATGTCCCGTTCGGTCGGTTGATCGCAAATGTTCCCAGGCGTCCACTTCGCTCCTCGCGCTCCCTCTCCCGGGTGAGGTTCGAGCGGTCCGGGCGGGGGTGGGGCGACCGGTGGGCGGTCGATCGGGGCCGGAGGGCGGAAGATCCTTTATCACCCTGCGGTGTCCATCGCCAATTTGCTTGGTGTGGCCATCTCTTGATAGGGCGGCAGCCGTTTGACCAGCGGTAACGGCATCGAATGTCACGTCTCGTGATCACTCGGCCGCTTCGCGTGTGAAGATCACCGCTCATCCGACTTCATGATCCTTCGTCAGGTGGTGGAGATCACAAAGGCGTTGTCGTACCCCGTGTCGCAGATCACAGGACGGCGGGCATAGGATGCGGGGCAGTCGGGCTTGTGAACTGCCTCACATGTGCACAATCTTGGTGGGGTGGTGAGCCGGTCGCCCGATGCGGTCCAACGGTCAAGGACGACTGGAAGGAGCGAGGAGCGTGAATGCCTACGCGCCCATCCTCGTGCTCGGCGCCCTCGGGGCAGGGTTTGCGATCTTCTCCGTGGTCATGGCCACGCTTATCGGCCCCAAGCGGTACAACCGGGCAAAGCTCGAAGCGTACGAGTGCGGTATCGAACCCACACCCACTCCGGCCGGAGGCGGCCGCTTCCCCATCAAGTACTACCTGACGGCGATGCTCTTCATCGTCTTCGACATCGAGATCGTCTTCCTCTATCCCTGGGCGGTCACCTTCGACGCCCTGGGGATCTTCGGGCTCGTGGAGATGCTGCTCTTCGTGCTCACCGTCTTCGTCGCCTACGCCTATGTGTGGCGTCGCGGCGGCCTGGAATGGGACTGAGGGGCTGAGGGGCACACCATGGGACTCGAAGAGAAGCTGCCCAGCGGCTTCGTACTGACCACTGTCGAGCAGGCCGCCGGCTGGGTGCGGAAGTCCTCCGTCTTCCCGGCCACCTTCGGCCTCGCCTGTTGCGCCATCGAGATGATGACGACCGGGGCCGGACGTTACGACCTGGCCCGTTTCGGGATGGAGGTCTTCCGCGGATCGCCGCGGCAGGCGGATCTGATGATCGTGGCAGGACGGGTCAGCCAGAAGATGGCTCCCGTCCTGCGGCAGGTCTACGACCAGATGCCCAACCCCAAGTGGGTGATCTCCATGGGAGTTTGCGCATCATCGGGCGGAATGTTCAACAATTACGCCATTGTTCAGGGTGTTGATCACATTGTTCCGGTTGACATCTATTTGCCCGGTTGTCCGCCGCGGCCCGAGATGCTGATGGACGCGATCCTCAAGCTCCACCAGAAGATCCAGGGCTCCAAGCTCGGGGTCAACGCGGAGGAGGCCGCCCGCGAGGCGGAGGACGCGGCACTCAAGGCGCTGCCCCTGATCGAGATGAAGGGGCTGCTGCGGTGAGCGGGACCCAGAACCACGACGAGCAGAACCACAACGGTGTGCCCGCCCCGCGCGAGGACGCCGGCGAGGTCATCGGCGTACGCAAGGGCATGTTCGGCGCCGACAACGGCGGTGACACCTCCGGCTACGGCGGCCTCGTCCGCACCGTGACCCTGCCGGGCGCCACGTCCCGTCCGTACGGCGGCTGGTTCGACGAGGTCGCCGACGAGCTCGAAGGGGCTCTGGAGGAGCAGGACCTGCTTCCCGGGAACGCCATCGAGAAGACCGTCGTCGACCGCGGCGAGCTCACCTTCCACATCGCCCGCGAGCACCTCGTCCGGGTCGCCCGGACCCTGCGCGACGACCCGGCGCTGCGCTTCGAGCTCTGTACGGGGGTGAGCGGCGTCCACTTCCTCGGCGACAAGGGCCGCGAGCTGCACGCCGTCTACCACCTGCGCTCGCTCACGCACGGCCGGCTGATCCGCCTGGAGGTGTCGGTCCCGGACAGCGATCCGCACATCCCGTCCCTCGTCGCGGTCTACCCGACCAACGACTGGCACGAGCGCGAGACCTACGACTTCTTCGGGCTCGTCTTCGACGGGCACCCCGCCCTCACCCGGATCATGATGCCGGACGACTGGCAGGGCTTCCCGCAGCGCAAGGACTACCCGCTCGGCGGCATCGCCGTCGAGTACAAGGGCGCCCAGATCCCGGCTCCGGACCAGCGGAGGTCGTACTCCTGATGTCTACTCCCCATGCAACGCCCCGGGCGACGACCGAGGGGACTGTATATACAGTCACCGGCGGCGACTGGGACGAGGTCGTCGAGTCCGCCGCCAGGTCCGACGACGAGCGCATCATTGTCAACATGGGCCCCCAGCACCCGTCCACGCACGGTGTTCTGCGGCTGATCCTGGAGATCGACGGCGAGACCGTCACCGAGGCCCGCTGCGGCATCGGCTACCTCCACACCGGCATCGAGAAGAACCTCGAATTCCGGAACTGGACGCAGGGCACCACCTTCGTCACGCGCATGGACTACCTGACGCCCTTCTTCAACGAGGCGGCGTACTGCCTCGGCGTCGAGAAGCTCCTCGGTATCGAGGACCAGATCCCCGACCGGGCCACCGTCCTGCGCGTGCTCCTGATGGAGCTCAACCGGATCTCCTCCCACCTGGTGTGCATCGCCACCGGCGGCATGGAGCTCGGCGCCACCACGATCATGATCTACGGCTTCCGCGATCGTGAACTCGTTCTCGACCTCTTCGAGCTGATCACCGGCCTGCGCATGAACCACGCGTTCATCCGCCCCGGCGGACTCGCCCAGGACCTGCCGCCCGGCGCGATCGACCAGCTGCGCGAGTTCGTGAAGACCATGAAGAAGAACCTGCCGGAGTACGACAAGCTCGCCACCGGCAACCCCATCTTCAAGGCCCGTATGCAGGACGTCGGCTATCTCGACCTGACCGGCTGCATGGCCCTCGGCGCCACCGGCCCGATCCTGCGCTCCGCCGGACTCCCGCACGACCTGCGCAAGACCGACCCGTACTGCGGATACGAGAACTACGAGTTCGACGTCCCCACCGCCGACACCTGCGATGCCTACGGCCGCTTCCTCGTCCGCCTGGAGGAGATGCGTCAGTCGCTGCGGATCGTCGAGCAGTGCATCGACCGGCTCGCACCGGGCCCGGTGATGGTCGCCGACAAGAAGATCGCCTGGCCCGCCCAGCTCGCGCTCGGCCCCGACGGCCTCGGCAACTCGCTCGACCACATCAAGAAGATCATGGGCACCTCCATGGAGGCCCTGATCCACCACTTCAAGCTGGTGACCGAGGGCTTCCGGGTCCCGGCCGGACAGGTGTACACCGCGGTCGAATCGCCCAAGGGCGAGCTCGGCGTGCATGTCGTCTCGGACGGCGGCACCCGCCCGTACCGGGTCCACTTCCGCGACCCGTCCTTCACCAACCTTCAGGCCATGGCGGCGATGTGCGAGGGCGGCCAGGTCGCCGACGTCATCGTCGCCGTCGCGTCCATCGACCCCGTGATGGGAGGCGTCGACCGGTGACCGAAGCACGTCAGGAAGTCAGTCTGGGGATGCCGCAGCTCCCCGCCCCCGCCTACCCGGCCGAGGTGCGCGCCAGGCTCGAAGCGGACGCGAAGGAGGTGATCGCCCGCTACCCCGACAGCCGCTCCGCCCTGCTGCCGCTGCTGCACCTGGTGCAGTCCGAGGAGGGCTACGTCTCCCGTACGGGCATGGCGTTCTGCGCCGAGCTGCTCGGCCTCACCACCGCCGAGGTCACCGCGGTCGCCACCTTCTACACGATGTACCGGCGCAGGGCCGGCGGTGACTACCAGGTCGGTGTCTGCACCAACACCCTGTGCGCGGTGATGGGCGGCGACGCCATCTTCGACCGGCTCAAGGAGCACCTCGGCGTCGGCAACGACGAGACCACCGAGGACGGGAAGATCACCCTCGAACACATCGAGTGCAACGCGGCCTGCGACTTCGCCCCCGTGGTGATGGTCAACTGGGAGTTCTTCGACAACCAGACGCCCGAGAGCGCGACCCGCCTGGTCGACGACCTGATCGCCGGGCGCACCGTCGAACCCACCCGAGGCGCCCCGCTCTGCTCGTACAAGGAGACCGCCCGGATCCTGGCCGGCTTCCCCGACGAGCGCCCCGGTGCCGTCGAGGCCTCCGGCGGTGCGGGCCCCGCCTCGCTGATCGGCCTCCGGCTCGCCAAGGGCGAGGAGCCGCACCCGCGCGTCGTCGCCCCGCGCGGCGAACGCCCGCACGCCGAGGAGGGGAAGTGATGACGTTGACGACCGAGATCAACGACAACGGAGGCGGCAACGGGGACAGCCCCGAGAAGCTGCTCGCCCCCGTCCTCTCCGCCTTCTGGGACCAGCCGGAATCCTGGACCCTGGAGACCTACCGGCGCCACGAGGGATACGAGGGACTGCGCAAGGCCCTCGCCATGACACCGGACGACCTCATCGCGTACGTCAAGGACTCCGGTCTGCGCGGCCGCGGCGGCGCGGGCTTCCCCACCGGGATGAAGTGGCAGTTCATCCCGCAGGGCGACGGTAAACCGCACTATCTAGTTGTCAACGCCGACGAATCGGAACCGGGCACCTGCAAGGACATCCCGCTCCTGTTCGCCAACCCGCACAGCCTCATCGAGGGCATCGTGATCGCCTGTTACGCGATCCGTTCGTCGCACGCGTTCATCTACTTGCGCGGTGAGGTCGTCCCCGTGCTGCGACGTCTGCACGAGGCCGTACGAGAGGCGTACGAGGCGGGTTATCTGGGGACGAACATCCTGGGCTCAGGGCTCGATCTGGAACTCACGGTGCACGCCGGTGCCGGCGCGTACATCTGTGGTGAGGAAACTGCGCTGCTCGACTCTCTCGAAGGACGGCGTGGCCAGCCCCGGCTGCGACCCCCCTTCCCCGCGGTCGCCGGTCTGTACGCCTGCCCCACTGTGGTGAACAACGTCGAATCCATCGCCTCGGTTCCCGCAATCCTGAACCGGGGCAAGGACTGGTTCAAGTCGATGGGCAGCGAGAAGTCCCCCGGCTTCACGCTGTACTCGCTCAGCGGGCACGTCGCGGGCCCCGGCCAGTACGAGGCTCCGCTCGGCATCACGCTGCGCCAGCTGCTCGACATGAGCGGGGGCATGCGCCCCGGCCACCGGCTGAAGTTCTGGACCCCCGGCGGCTCGTCGACCCCGATGTTCACCGACGAGCACCTCGACGTACCGCTCGACTACGAGGGCGTCGGCGCCGCCGGTTCCATGCTCGGCACCAAGGCGCTCCAGTGCTTCGACGAGACGACCTGCGTCGTGCGGGCCGTCACCCGCTGGACCGAGTTCTACGCCCACGAGTCCTGCGGCAAGTGCACGCCCTGTCGCGAAGGCACCTACTGGCTGGTCCAGTTGCTCCGCGACATCGAGGCCGGCAAGGGACAGATGGCCGACCTCGACAAGCTGAACGACATCGCCGACAACATCAACGGCAAGTCCTTCTGCGCCCTCGGCGACGGCGCCGCCTCGCCGATCTTCTCCTCGCTGAAGTACTTCCGCGAGGAGTACGAGCAGCACATCACGGGCAAGGGCTGCCCCTTCGATCCCGCCAGGTCGACCGCCTGGGCCGACGACAAGAACGCTCACCAGGGGGTGAACGCATGACAGTCACCACGAGTGCGCCCTCCGGGGGCGGCGAGGCGGCCATCCCGCCCGAGGACCTGGTCACGCTGACCATCGACGGCATCGAGATCAGCGTGCCCAAGGGCACCCTGGTCATCCGGGCCGCCGAACTCCTCGGCATCGAGATCCCGCGCTTCTGCGACCACCCGCTCCTCGACCCGGTCGGCGCCTGCCGCCAGTGCATCGTCGAGGTCGAGGGCCAGCGCAAGCCGATGGCGTCCTGCACCATCACCTGCACCGACGGCATGGTGGTGAAGTCGCAGCTCACCTCGCCGGTCGCCGAGAAGGCCCAGAAGGGTGTGATGGAGCTGCTGCTCATCAACCACCCGCTGGACTGCCCGGTCTGCGACAAGGGCGGCGAGTGCCCGCTGCAGAACCAGGCGATGTCGCACGGCGACGCGGACTCCCGCTTCGACGGCAAGAAGCGCACGTACGAGAAGCCCGTCCCGATCTCCACCCAGGTGCTGCTGGACCGCGAGCGGTGCGTGCTCTGCGCGCGCTGCACCCGGTTCTCCAACCAGGTGGCGGGCGACCCGATGATCGAGCTGATCGAGCGCGGCGCGCTCCAGCAGGTCGGTACCGGCGAGGGTGACCCGTTCGAGTCGTACTTCTCCGGGAACACCATCCAGATCTGCCCGGTCGGGGCGCTGACCTCGGCGGCGTACCGATTCCGCTCCCGCCCCTTCGACCTGGTGTCCTCGCCGTCGGTCTGCGAGCACTGCGCGGGCGGCTGCGCGACCCGCACCGACCACCGGCGCGGCAAGGTCATGCGGCGGCTCGCCGCCAACGACCCCGAGGTCAACGAGGAGTGGGTCTGCGACAAGGGCCGCTTCGGCTTCCGCTACGCGCAGCAGAGGGACCGGCTCACCACCCCGCTGGTGCGCAACGCGGACGGCGTCCTGGAACCGGCGAGCTGGCCCGAGGCGCTGGCCGCCGCGGCCGCCGGTCTCTCCGCCGCGCGCGGCCGGACCGGCGTGCTCACCGGCGGCCGGCTGACCGTCGAGGACGCCTACGCGTACAGCAAGTTCGCCCGGGTCGCGCTGGACACCAACGACATCGACTTCCGGGCCCGGGTCCACAGCGGCGAGGAGGCCGACTTCCTGGCCGCCCGCGTCGCCGGGCGCGGCCGGGACCTGGACGGGGCGGGGGTCACGTACACCTCGCTGGAGAAGGCCCCCGCGGTGCTGCTCGTCGGGTTCGAGTCGGAGGAGGAGGCGCCCGGCGTCTTCCTGCGGCTGCGCAAGGCCAACCGCAAGCACGGACAGCGCACCTACGCCATCGCCTCGCACGCCACCCGCGGCCTGGACAAGGCGGGCGGCACGCTGCTTCCCGCCGCCCCCGGCACCGAGACCGAGTGGCTGGACGCCATCGCGGGCGGTGTCGGGCTCGACGGCGACGGAGCCGCGGCGGCCGAGGCGCTGCGCGGCGAGGGCGCCGTGATCGTGGTCGGCGAGCGGCTGGCCGCGGTGCCGGGCGGGCTCACCGCCGCGGTACGGACGGCCACCGCGACGGGGGCCGCGCTGGTGTGGATCCCGCGCCGGGCCGGCGAGCGCGGCGCGGTGGAGGCGGGCGCGCTCCCGTCGCTGCTGCCCGGCGGCCGTCCGGCGACCGACCCACGGGCCAGGGACGAGGTGGCGGCCGTCTGGGGCGTCGCCGAACTTCCGTCCCGCTTCGGCCGCGACACCGGCCAGATCGTCGAGGCCGCGGCCACCGGCGAGCTGGGCGCGCTGGTCGTCGCCGGGGTCGAGGTCGTGGACCTTCCGGACCCGGCGCGGGCCCTGGAGGCCCTGGACCAGGTCGGCTTCCTCGTCTCGCTGGAGCTGCGGCCGAGCGAGGTCACCGAGCGCGCGGATGTGGTCTTCCCGGTCGCCGCGGTGGCCGAGAAGTCCGGCACCTTCCTCAACTGGGAGGGCAGGGCGCGGATGTTCGAGGCGGCGCTGAAGCCCGAGCAGATGACGCGCACGCTCGCGTCGGGCGATGCCCGGGTGCTGCACATGCTGGCCGACGCGATGGCCCGCACCGCGGGCGCCGAGGGACCCGGCCGCTTCGCGCTGCCGGACCTGAAGTCCGTACGCCGTGAGCTGGACCGGCTCGGCGGCTGGAGCGGGGCGCGCGCCACCGAACCGAACGAGCCGCCGCAGCCGCTGCCCAGGCCCGGCGACGGCGAGGCCATCCTCGCGGGCCACCGGATGCTGCTCGACCTGGGCCGGCTCCAGGAGGGCGACGAGGCGCTGGCCGGCACCCGGCACGCCGCGGTCGCCCGGCTGTCCGCGGCCACCGCGGCCGAGACGGGCGTGAAGGACGGCGATCTGCTGGCCGTCACCGGCCCGGCGGGCAGCGTCGCATTCCCGTTGAAGGTCACCGACATGCCGGACCGGGTGGTCTGGGTGCCCCTGAACTCCGTCGGGCGGGGCGTCCCGGCCGACACCGGCGCCCGGCCCGGCGGTCTGGTCCGGATCGGCCCCGCCGCACCGGGCACTCCCGACGTCACACCGGAGGTGGGGGCGTGAGTGCCTTCGCTCAACTGGCCGCGGCACCGCACAGCGCCGTGCTCGCCGCCGAGGACCTGTCGATGTTCGGCACCGACCCGTGGTGGCTCGTCGTCATCAAGGCGGTGTTCTGCTTCGCCTTCCTGATGGTGACCGTGCTCTTCTCCATCGTGTGGGAGCGCAAGGTCGTCGCCTGGATGCAGCTGCGCATCGGCCCCAACCGGCACGGCCCCTGGGGCATGCTCCAGTCGCTCGCCGACGGCATCAAGCTGATGCTGAAGGAGGACGTCGTCGTCAGGCGGGCCGACAAAGTCGTGTACGTGCTCGCCCCGATCGTCGCCGCCATCCCGGCGTTCATGGCGATCGCGGTGATCCCGTTCGGCCCGTCCGGCAACGAGGTCTCGATCTTCGGGCACCGCACCACGATGCAGCTCACCGACCTGCCGATCGCGATGCTCTACATCCTCGCGGTCGCCTCGGTCGGGATCTACGGCATCGTGCTGGCCGGCTGGTCGTCAGGGTCGACGTACCCGCTCCTCGGCGGTCTGCGCTCCTGCGCGCAGATGATCAGCTACGAGATCGCGATGGGCGCCGCGTTCGCCTCGGTCTTCCTCTACTCCGGGTCGATGTCGACCTCGAAGATCGTGGAGGCGCAGCAGGACCGCTGGTTCATCATCCTGCTGCCGGTCTCCTTCATCATCTACATCGTCACGATGGTCGGCGAGACCAACCGCGCCCCGTTCGACATGCCGGAGTCCGAGGGCGACCTGGTCGGCGGCTTCAACACCGAGTACTCGTCGATCAAGTTCGCGATGTTCATGCTCGCCGAGTACGTCAACATGGTCACCGTCTCCGCGGTCTCCACGACCCTGTTCCTGGGCGGCTGGCGGGCCCCGTGGCCGATCAGCACCTTCTGGGAGGGCGCGAACCACGGCTGGTGGCCGATGCTCTGGTTCGTCATCAAGGTCCAGCTGCTGCTGTTCTTCTTCATCTGGCTGCGCGGCACCCTGCCCCGGGTCCGCTACGACCAGCTGATGAAGCTCGGCTGGAAGGTCCTGATCCCGGTCTCCGTGGTCTGGCTGATGCTGGTCGCGACGGTACGGGCGCTGCGCAACGAGGGCTACGACTTCACGAAGATCGTGCTGTACGTGGCCGGGGCCGTGATCGCGATCCTGCTGATCTCCTTCGTCGCCGACATCTTCCGCGACAAGAAGGGCCGGGCCGCCGAGGCGGAGGCCGGACCGGGGCCGGCGTTCGACCCGATGGCGGGCGGGTTCCCGGTGCCGCCGCTGCCCGGACAGACCCTGCCGCCGGTGCCGCGCCGCAGGCCGCGGGGCGAGCGGGAGCTCGTTGTCAGTGGCGGGTCGGATACTCAGAGTGACGAACATGTGAGTGACGGAAAGGAGGCCGACGGTGTCTGAGTCATCGGAGTCCTCGGGATCCTCGGGATCCTCGGAGGAGAAGTTCCAGAACCCCGTCGCCGGCTTCGGCGTGACCTTCAAGGCCATGTTCAAGAAGCGGCTGACCGAGCAGTATCCGGAAACGCCGAAGGTGACGGCGCCGCGCTTCCACGGCCGGCACCAGCTCAACCGCCACCCCGACGGTCTGGAGAAGTGCATCGGCTGCGAGCTGTGCGCCTGGGCCTGCCCGGCGGACGCGATCTACGTCGAGGGCGCGGACAACACCGACGAGGAGCGCTACTCCCCGGGTGAGCGCTACGGCCGCGTCTACCAGATCAATTACGCGCGCTGCATTCTCTGCGGACTGTGCATCGAGGCCTGCCCGACCCGGGCGCTGACGATGACCAATGAGTTCGAGCTCGCCAACACCACCCGCGAGAGCCTCATCTACACCAAGGACGAGCTGCTCGCGGGCCTGGAGGAAGGCATGGTCGACACCCCGCACGCGATCTTCCCGGGGATGGACGAACAGGACTACTACCGGGGTCTGGTCACCGAGGCCGCGCCCGGTACGGAGCGTCAGGTCGCCGTCTCCAAGGGCGAGAAGCCGGACGACGCGCACCACGAGAACAACGGCTCGGCGCAGGAGGTGGGCGCATGACCGCCCTGGCCGCCGCGGCCTCCCAGACCTCGACCGGTGAGGCCGTCCAGTTCTGGGTGCTCGGGATCGTCGCCGTGATCGGCGCACTGTCCACCGTACTGATGAAGAAGGCTGTGCACAGCGCGCTGAGCCTCGCCGGGACCATGATCGTCCTCGCGGTGTTCTACCTCGCCAACGGCGCCTACTTCCTGGGCATCGTCCAGATCGTCGTCTACACCGGCGCGATCATGATGCTGTTCCTCTTCGTGGTCATGCTCGTCGGTGTCACCGCGGCCGACTCGCTGAAGGAGACCCTGAAGGGGCAGCGCTGGCTGGCCGCGGGCTGCGGGCTCGGCTTCGGCGTCCTGCTCATTGCCGGCATCGGCAACGCCTCCCTGAACAGCTTCAACGGACTCGGCACCGCCAACGCCGAGCACGGCGGGAACGTCGAGGGGCTGGCCAGCCTCATCTTCACCAAGTACGTCTTCGCCTTCGAGATCACCGGCGCCCTGCTGATCACGGCGACGGTCGGCGCGATGGTGCTCACCCACCGGGAGCGCACCGAACGGGCCAAGAACCAGCGGGAGATGTCCGAGGAGCGCGTACGCGGAAAGCAGCTGCCGCCGCTGCCCGCCCCCGGCGTCTACGCCCGGCACAACGCCGTGGACATCCCGGGTCTGCTCCCGGACGGCACGCCCTCCGAGCTCACCGTCATGCAGACGCTGCGCAAGCGCGGCCAGATCCGCGATGTGTCGAACGAGTCGCTGGAGCAGCTCAAGGCGCTGGAACAGCGCTCCGAGGAGCGGCTCGGCCGTGACAACGAAGAAGAGGAGGTCGCCAAGTGAATCCGGTCTACTACCTCTATCTCGCAGCCCTGCTGTTCACCATCGGTGCGGCCGGGGTGCTGATCCGGCGGAACGCGATCGTGGTGTTCATGTGCGTGGAGCTGATGCTCAACGCCTGCAACCTCGCGTTCGTGACCTTCTCCCGTATGCACGGCAATCTCGACGGCCAGATCATCGCCTTCTTCACGATGGTCGTCGCCGCCGCCGAGGTCGTGGTCGGGCTCGCGATCATCGTGTCGGTGTTCCGTTCCCGCCACTCGGCCTCGGTCGACGACGCCAGCCTGATGAAGCTGTAAGGGGACGTTGAATCGTGGAGAACCTGATCGCGCTGCTCGTCGCGGCGCCTCTGCTCGGAGCGGCGGTCCTGCTCTGCGGCGGCCGACGGCTGGACCGGGCCGGACACTGGCTCGGCACCCTGCTGGCCGCCGTGTCGTTCGTCATCGGTGTCGTGCTCTTCCTCGACATGCTGGGGAAGGGCGCGGAGGACCGGACGCTGCACCAGAAGCTGTTCAGCTGGATTCCGGTCGAGGGCTTCCAGGCCGATGTGGCCTTCCAGCTCGACCAGTTGTCGATGACGTTCGTGCTGCTGATCACCGGTGTGGGCACCCTGATCCACATCTACTCGATCGGCTACATGGAGCACGACGAGCGCCGGCGCCGCTTCTTCGGCTATCTGAACCTGTTTCTCGCGGCGATGCTGATCCTGGTCATTGCCGACAACTACCTGCTGCTGTACGTCGGGTGGGAGGGCGTCGGTCTGGCGTCGTACCTGCTCATCGGCTTCTGGCAGCACAAGCCCAGCGCGGCCACGGCCGCCAAGAAGGCATTCCTGGTCAACCGGGTCGGCGACATGGGCCTGTCGATCGCGATCATGCTGATGTTCACCACCTTCGGCACCTTCGCCTTCGGCCCGGTCCTCGAAGCCACAGGGGAGACGAGCGAGGGCAAGCTGACGGCGATCGGCCTGATGCTGCTGCTCGCGGCCTGCGGCAAGTCGGCCCAGGTGCCGCTGCAGTCCTGGCTCGGTGACGCGATGGAGGGCCCGACCCCGGTCTCGGCCCTCATCCACGCCGCGACCATGGTGACCGCGGGTGTGTACCTCATCGTCAGGTCCGGCGCGATCTTCAACGCAGCACCGGACGCACAGCTGGTCGTCGTGGTCGTCGGAGCGGTCACGCTGCTCTTCGGTGCGATCGTCGGTTGTGCGAAGGACGACATCAAGAAGGCCCTCGCCGGGTCGACGATGTCGCAGATCGGCTACATGATCCTGGCCGCCGGGCTCGGCCCGATCGGCTATGTCTTCGCGATCATGCACCTGGTGACGCACGGCTTCTTCAAGGCCGGGCTCTTCCTCGGCGCCGGCTCGGTCATGCACGGCATGAACGACGAGGTCGACATGCGGAAGTACGGCGGCCTGCGGAAGTACATGCCGGTCACCTTCATCACTTTCGGCCTCGGCTATCTGGCGATCATCGGCTTCCCCGGTCTGTCCGGCTTCTTCTCCAAGGACAAGATCATCGAGGCGGCCTTCGCCAAGGGCGGCACCGAGGGCTGGATCCTCGGCTCGGTGGCTCTGCTGGGCGCAGCGATCACCGCGTTCTACATGACGCGCGTGATGCTGCTGACGTTCTTCGGCGAGAAGCGCTGGCAGCCCGACGCGGAAGGCCATGAGCCGCATCCGCACGAGTCCCCGAAGTCGATGACCATCCCCATGATCATCCTCGCGTTCGGCTCGGTCTTCGCCGGAGGCTTCTTCTCCATCGGCGACCGCTTCCTGAACTGGCTGGAGCCGGTCACCGGCCACAGCCACGGACACGCCCCGGTCAGCGCCACGACGGTCACCGCCGCCACCATGGTGGTGCTCGTCATCGGCGTCGCCATCGCCTGGACGATGTACGGACGCAAGCCCGTGCCGGTCGTCGCCCCGCGCGGCTCGCTGCTCACCCGGGCCGCCCGCCGCGACCTCCTCCAGGACGACTTCAACCACGTGGTCCTGGTCCGCGGCGGCGAGCACCTCACCCGCTCCCTGGTGTACGTCGACCACACCCTGGTCGACGGCGTCGTCAACGGCACGGCGGCCTCGATGGGCGGGCTCTCCGGCCGGCTGCGCAAGCTGCAGAACGGCTACGCCCGCACCTACGCGGTCTCGATGTTCGGCGGTACGGCGGTTCTCATCGCCGCGACCCTGCTGATGAGGGCGGTCTGATCACCATGTCCTTTCCCCTCCTGACAGCGACGGCGGCGCTCCCGGCGATCGGCGCGGTCGCCACCGCCGCCGTCCCGGCCGCCCGGCGCACCACCGCCAAATGGCTGGCGCTGGTCTTCTCGCTGGCCACACTCGTGCTGGCGGGCATCGCGCTCGCCCGCTTCGAGCCCGGCGGCGACCGCTACCAACTCACTGAATCGCACGCCTGGATCAAGGACTTCGGCGTCCGGTACGAACTGGGCGTGGACGGCATCGGGGTGGCGCTCATGGCGCTCACCGCCCTGCTGATCCCCTTCGTCATCCTGGCCGGCTGGCACGACGCCGACCCTTCCCCAAGCTCTCAACAGAGTTCGAGCAGGGGAGGCCCCAACGAGACGAAGCCGTATCGATGGCGCCCGACCCAGGGCTTCTTCGCCCTGATCCTGATGGTCGAAGCGATGGTGATCCTCTCCTTCGAGGCCACCGACGTCTTCCTCTTCTACATCCTCTTCGAAGCCATGCTCATCCCGATGTACTTCCTCATCGGCGGCTTCGGGGACCGGGCCCACACCGGCAGCGACGAGAACGCGGCGGCGCAGCGCTCGTACGCCGCGGTCAAGTTCCTGCTCTACAACCTGGTCGGCGGGCTCATCATGCTGGCCGCCGTGATCGGGCTCTACGTCGTCGCGGGGACGTTCTCGCTCTCCGAGATCGCCGAGGCCCGCGCGAGCGGCTCGCTCTCCATGGCGACCAGCACGGAGCGCTGGCTCTTCCTCGGGTTCTTCTTCGCCTTCGCGGTGAAGGCCCCGCTGTGGCCGCTGCACACCTGGCTGCCCAACGCGATGGGCGAGGCGACCTCCCCGGTCGCCGTCCTGATCACCGCGGTCGTCGACAAGGTCGGCACGTTCGCGATGCTCCGCTTCTGCCTCCAGCTCTTCCCGGAGGCCAGCAAGTGGGCGACGCCGGTGATCGTCGTCCTGGCGCTGATCAGCATCGTGTACGGGGCGCTGCTCGCCGTCGGCCAGCGCGACATCAAGCGCCTGATCGCCTACGCGTCGATCTCGCACTTCGGCTTCATCGTCCTGGGCATCTTCGCGATGACCAGCCAGGGCCAGTCCGGTGCCACGCTCTACATGGTCAACCACGGCATCTCGACCGCCGCGCTGATGCTGGTGGCGGGCTTCCTGATCACCCGGCGCGGTTCGCGGCTCATCGCCGACTACGGCGGGGTGCAGAAGGTGGCGCCGATCCTGGCCGGCACCTTCCTGATCGGCGGTCTGGCCACCCTGTCGCTGCCCGGACTCGCCCCGTTCGTCAGCGAGTTCCTGGTCCTGGTCGGCGCGTTCAGCGCGTACCCGGCGGCGGGCATCATCGCCACGACCGGCATCGTGCTCGCCGCGCTCTACGTCCTCGTCCTCTATCAGCGGACGATGACGGGCCCGGTGAAGGCCGAGGTCCAGGGCATGGCGGACCTCAAGGTCCGGGAGCTGGTGGTGGTCCTCCCGCTGATCGCGCTGCTGCTCTTCCTGGGTGTCTATCCGAAGCCGCTGACGGAGATCGTCAACCCGGCGGTGCAGCACACCATGTCGGACGTCCAGAAGAAGGACCCCCAGCCTGAGGTGGAGGCCGCCAAGTGAGCGCAACAGCTGTCCACAGCCTGTGGACAATGGCGGGCGGGGTGACATCGGCCGCCCCGGTCGAGAAGTTCAAGGCCCCGGTCATCGAGTACACCCAGCTGGCCCCGGTCCTCATTGTGATCGGTGTCGCCGTGGTCGGCGTGCTCGTCGAGGCCTTCGTGCCGCGCCGGGCCCGTTATTACACGCAGGTCTTCCTCACGGTCGTCGCGCTGGCCGCCGCGTTCGCCGCGGTCGTCGGACTGGCGGCCGGCGGATACGGCACGACGAAGGCGCACATCGCCGCGATGGGCGCCATCGCGATCGACGGGCCGACGCTGTTCCTGCAGGGCACCATCCTGCTGACCTCGATGGTCGCCGTCTTCACCTTCGCCGAGCGGCGGCTCGACCCCGCCTCGCACGGCAAGCACGTGGACTCCTTCGCCGCCCAGGCGGCCTCGGTCCCCGGCAGCGACAGCGAGAAGGCGGCGGTCAAGGCCGGATTCACCACCACCGAGGTCTTCCCGCTGGTCCTCTTCTCGGTGGCCGGCATGCTGGTCTTCCCCGCGGCCAACGATCTGCTGACGCTCTTCGTGGCCCTGGAGGTCTTCTCCCTCCCGCTCTACCTCCTGTGCGCCGTCGCCCGCCGCAAGCGGCTGATGTCGCAGGAGGCCGCGGTGAAGTACTTCCTGCTCGGCGCCTTCTCCTCGGCGTTCCTGCTCTTCGGGATCGCCCTGCTCTACGGGTACGCGGGCTCCGTCTCGTACGCGGCGATCGCGAACGTGGTCGACGGCTCCGTCACCCAGATCGACCCGGCACTCGCCGACACCATGGGCAACGACGCGCTGCTGCTGATCGGCGGCGCGATGGTCCTGACCGGCCTGCTCTTCAAGGTCGGCGCCGTCCCGTTCCACATGTGGACCCCGGACGTCTATCAGGGCGCCCCGACCCCGGTCACCGGCTTCATGGCCGCGGCCACCAAGGTCGCCGCGTTCGGCGCGCTGCTGCGCCTGCTGTACGTGGTGCTGCCGGGCCTCGCCTGGGACTGGCGCCCGGTCATGTGGGCCGTCGCGATCATCACGATGCTGGGCGGTGCGATCGTCGCCATCACCCAGACCGACATCAAGCGGCTGCTGGCCTACTCCTCGATCGCCCACGCCGGATTCATCCTCGCCGGTGTGATCGCGACGACCCCGGACGGCATTTCGTCGGTCCTCTTCTACCTGGGCGCGTACTCCTTCGTGACGGTCGGCGCGTTCGCCGTCGTCACCCTGGTGCGCGACGCGGGCGGCGAGGCCACACACCTGTCGAAGTGGGCCGGGCTCGGCCGGCGCTCGCCGCTGGTCGCCGCGGTCTTCGCGGTGTTCCTGCTGGCCTTCGCCGGTATCCCGCTCACCTCCGGCTTCTCCGGGAAGTTCGCGGTCTTCAAGGCCGCGGCCGACGGCGGCGCGGGCGGACTGGTCGTGGTCGGTGTGATCTCCTCGGCGATCGCCGCGTTCTTCTACATCCGGGTCATCGTGCTGATGTTCTTCAGCGAGCCGAAGGCGGACGGCCCCACGGTCGCCGTCCCGTCCCCGCTGACGATGACGACGATCGCGGTCGGTGTCGCGGTCACGCTGGTGCTGGGCCTGGCCCCGCAGTACTTCCTGGACCTGGCGAGCCAGGCGGGAGTGTTCGTGAGGTAGCGCACACACCACGCAGCTGGGACCCCGCCGGACGGGCTTGAGAAGTCAAGCCCGTCCGGCGTTGTCGTAGGCGGCGCCTATCGTGGCAGGGGACGGCGGCAACGCGTACGACGCGGGACGGACCCGGGGGACAGAGCGATGGGCACGACGGGCGGGACCATGGATGTGACCGAGAGCGACGCGCGGCGGACGCTGCACAAGGTGTTCGGGTACGAGGCGTTCCGCGGCGAGCAGGAAGCGATCGTCGACCATGTGGTGACCGGCGGGGACGCCGTCGTGCTCATGCCGACCGGTGGCGGCAAATCCCTCTGCTACCAGATCCCGGCCCTGGTCAGAGCGGGTACGGGCATCGTCGTCTCCCCCCTGATCGCCCTCATGCAGGACCAGGTGGACGCGCTGCGGGCGCTCGGGGTGCGGGCCGGCTTCATCAACTCCACGCAGGACTTCGACGAGCGCCGCTCGATGGAGGCCCAGTTCCTTGCCGGTGAGCTCGACCTGCTCTACCTGGCCCCGGAGCGCCTCCGGCTGGACTCCACGCTCGCGCTGCTCTCACGCGGCGAGATCTCCGTCTTCGCGATCGACGAGGCGCACTGCGTGGCTCAGTGGGGTCACGACTTCCGCCCGGACTATCTGACCCTCTCCGTCCTCGGCGAGCGCTGGCCCGACGTACCGCGCATCGCCCTGACGGCGACCGCGACGGACGCCACGCACCAGGAGATCACCCAGCGTCTGGGCATGCCCGACGCCAAGCACTTCGTCGCCAGCTTCGACCGGCCCAACATCCAGTACCGGATCGTGCCGAAGGCCGACCCGAAGAAGCAGCTGCTCTCCTTCCTCAAGGACGAGCACGCCGGGGACGCGGGCATCGTCTACTGCCTCTCGCGCAACTCGACGGAGAAGACCGCCGAGTACCTCTGCCGCAACGGCATCGAGGCCGTTCCGTACCACGCGGGGCTCGACGCGGGCACGCGCGCCGTCCACCAGTCCAGGTTCCTGCGCGAGGAGGGGCTGGTCGTCGTCGCGACCATCGCCTTCGGCATGGGCATCGACAAGCCCGACGTCCGCTTCGTCGCCCACCTCGACCTGCCGAAATCGGTCGAGGGCTACTACCAGGAGACCGGCCGCGCCGGCCGTGACGGACTGCCGTCCACGGCCTGGATGGCGTACGGCCTCCAGGACGTCGTCCAGCAGCGCAAGCTCATCCAGGGCGGCGAGGGCGACGAGGCCTTCCGCCGCCGCGCGGCCTCCCACCTCGACTCGATGCTGGCCCTGTGCGAGACGGTCCGGTGCCGCCGCGCCCAGCTGCTGACGTACTTCGGCCAGGAGCCCACCACCGCGGACTGCGGCAACTGCGACACCTGCCTCACCCCGCCCGAGAGCTGGGACGGCACGGTGGCCGCGCAGAAGCTGCTGTCGACCGTGGTGCGGCTGAAGCGGGAGCGCGGGCAGAAGTTCGGCGCGGGCCAGATCATCGACATCCTGCTCGGCCGCAGGACCGCCAAGGTCATCCAGTTCGACCACGACCAGCTCTCGGTCTTCGGCATCGGAGAGGAGCTGTCCGAGGCCGAATGGCGCGGCGCCGTAAGGCAGTTGCTCGCCCAGGGACTGCTCGCCGTCGAGGGTGAGTACGGCACGCTGGTGCTCACGGAGGAGAGCGGCTCGGTGCTCGGCCGGCAGCGCGAGGTGCTGCTGCGCAAGGAGGCGCCGAAGCCCGCGTCGCGCTCCACGAAGGCCGAACGCAAGCCGAAGTCGCAGGCGGCCGCCGCCGAGCTGGCCCCCGAGGCCGCCCCGGTCTTCGAGGCGCTGCGGGCCTGGCGGGCAGCCCAGGCGAAGGAGCAGGGCGTCCCGGCGTACGTCATCTTCCACGACGCGACGCTGCGCGAGATCGCCACGGTGCGGCCGGACTCGGTGTCCGCGCTGGGCGGGATCAGCGGCCTGGGCGAGAAGAAGCTGGCGACGTATGGGGAAGGGGTGCTGGAGGTGCTCGCGACGTTCGGGGCGGCGACCCCTGCGGAGGCTCCGGCCCGTGAAGCCGCCCCCGCACCGGCCCCGGCGACTCCAGCGGCCCCCGAAGCCGACCCCGAGTTCGGCTGGGACGAGGAGCCGCCCGAGTACGAGTGAGCGCGGGGCCGGGCGGCGCCGCGGACCTGCCTACTGCGGGTCCGCCGCCCGGCGGCGCGGGGTGATCGCGGTGAGGTCGAGATCGGCCGGGAAGGGGACGGAGACCTTCATCCGGTCGTGGAAGATCCCGGTGGAGGTGTAGGCCCCGGTCGACGGCTCCAGCTCGAAGACGTAGACCACGGCCCGGCCGTCGTGATTCTCCACCCGCCAGTAGTGCGGGATCTTCGCCCGCGCGTACTTCACGGGCTTGGTCTCCCGGTCCCGGGTCAGGGATTCCGGGGAAACGACCTCGATGGCCAGCTGTACGGACCTGGCGGGGAAGCGGGTCTGGCTCGGATCCTGGATGATCTCGCCGTCCACGACGATCACATCGGGTTCGGGCCGGTTGTAGCGGTCGATGTCGATGGTGAACTCGCGCACGACTTCAAGATCCTGTGGCACCAGCGACTGCAGCTGCCATTCGAAAAAGCTGACCGCCCGCGAGTGGAAGAGGGTCTGCGGACTCACGAAAACAAGGCTCCCGTCGATCAGCTCCGTGTGCGGAGGCAGATTCGGGAGTGTGTCCAGGTCATCGGCGGTCCAGCCGCCCACGGGCGGAACCGCCCACCGCGGCTCGGGGGCCTCGGGTTCGACGCTCATCAGTGCTCCCATGACGCAGAGTCTCGCGGGACCTTCCAGCGTATCCGCCGGGAACGGGACATGGCTCCCCCGAACGTGTGAACGCCCCGCACACCGCTGACCAGGGGGCTCCAGGGTCGCCCCGGAGCAGTACGGCTTGCCGCGCAGCGGGTCCAGCGCGAGCAGCAGCAGCTCCTCGGGGAGCGTGAGCTCCGGGGCGGGCGGGGTCATGCAGCGGGCACGATCCGCCCGGTGACCTCGCCGAGTCCCACCCGGGTGCCGTCCGGGCCCGGGGCCCAGGCGGTCATCGTCACCGTGTCGCCGTCCTCCAGGAAGGCGCGCTTGCCGTCCGGGAGGTCCAGCGGGTCGCGGCCGTTCCAGGTCAGCTCCAGGAGAGAGCCGCGCTGGCCGGGCTCGGCGCCGCTGACCGTGCCGGAGCCGTACAGATCGCCGGTGCGCAGCGACGCGCCGTTCACCGTCATCTGGGCCAGCATCTGGGCCGCCGTCCAGTACATCGTGGCGAACGGCGGCTCGGCGACCACCTGGCCGTTGATCGCGACGGAGATTCGCAGGTCGAGGCCGCCGGCCTCCTCCTCGCCGGCGTCCTCCAGATAGGGGAGCAGCGGGAAGTCGCGGGCCGGGGGAGCGATGCGGGCCGACTCCAGGGCCTCCAGCGGTGTCACCCAGGCCGATACGGAGGTGGCGAAGGACTTGCCGAGGAACGGGCCGAGCGGGACGTACTCCCAGGCCTGGATGTCCCGCGCCGACCAGTCGTTGAGCAGGCAGAGCCCGAAGACGTGGTCGCGGAAGCCGCCGAGCGGGACCGGGCGGCCCTGCTCGGAGCCCACGCCGACGACGAAGCCGACCTCGGCCTCGATGTCCAGCTTGACGGAGGGGCCGAAGACCGGGGCCGCGTCGGTCGGCGCCTTGCGCTGGCCGGACGGGCGCACCACGTCCGTGCCCGAGACGACGACGGTGCCGGACCGGCCGTGGTAGCCGATCGGAAGGTGCTTCCAGTTGGGCGTCAGCGCCTCGGCGTCGGGCCGGAAGATCTTGCCGACGTTGGTGGCGTGGTTCTCGCTCGCGTAGAAGTCGACGTAGTCCGCGACCGCGTACGGCAGATGGAGCGTCACGGAGCCGACCGGGTGCAGCAGCGGTTCGATGTCCGCGCGGTGCGCCGGGACCGTCACCCACGCGGTCAGCGCCCGCCGGACGTCCCGCCACGCGGTGCGGCCCGCCGAGAGCAGCGCGGTCAGGTCCGGCTGTGCGAGGAGCTGCGCGTAGGGGGAGCCGAGCGCGTGTGCCGCGGCTCCGGCGTCCAGTACGTGGTTGCCGATGCGGACGCCGACCCGGCGGTCCTCGGGGTGGTCGGGGGTGGAGAACACTCCGTAGGGAAGGTTGTGCGGACCGAAGGGGTCGCCCTCGGCCAGATCGAGCGGGCTGCTCTGCTCGGGCATGTGTTGCTGCCTCGCTTTCCAGGTCGCTTGGGGGACACGTTACGTCGGCGCCGCCCCCTCGCGGGAGTGTCCCAACCGCCCCTGATGCCCGGAAAGTTCCGCCGTGCCCCGGGTGTGCGGGGCACGGCGGTGGGTTCCGTTCAGCCCGCCGTGCGCGGGATCCGCTTCTCCCAGGTGCGGTGGAAGACGACCTCGCCGCCCTCCTTGCAGACCACCTCGTTGGAGGTGATGAAGTCGCTGTCGTCCGCACTGATCTCGGAGCGCGTCTCGATCCGTACGTCCCACGCCAGCTCCGGGCGGTGCAGCCGGATCGCCCAGTCGGAGCGGGTGCGTGCGGAGAGCGGGTCGTTCTCCTGGACCGTGTACGTCTCCAGGGCGTCCTCGGTGAACTCCAGGCCGTCCGGGTAGACCCGGGTGCCGCCGTAGCGCGGGTCGACCTCCAGCCGCCATTCGCCCTTGGCGACATCGCGGACCACCAGCCGCTCCGGGCGCTGTTCGTCGAGCGTCACCGGGTAGACCACGCCGAGCGGCTCCGACTGCTCCGGCTCCTCGAACCGGATCGCGGGCTCCTCGACGGGCCGGCGCACCGGCAGTTCGACGAGGCTGCCGTCGGCGTCCAGGGTGAAGCCCACCGACCCGGCCTGCGGCCAGATCCACGGCCAGTACGAGGAGGAGACCGCGAGCCTGATCCGGTGGCCGGGCGGGAAGGTGTGCCCGATGCCGTTCAGCTCGAACGTCACGTCCTCGGTGCCGCCCACCGGCCAGTCGTCCGCGCGGTCGCGGCCGCCCCGGGCGGAGAGGTTGAGCGCGCCCCGGGTGACCAGCGTGGAGGAGCCGTCCGGCGCGACGTCGCAGAGCCGGGCGATCGCCTGGCCGCGCGGCACGTCCATCCGGATCCGCAGCTTCACCCGGGGGCGGCCGAGGATCTCGATCGGGGCGTCCTTGACCGGGAATTCGAAGCAGACCGACTTGGCGTCCTCGTCGCGCTGGTCGGGCGGCAGGTCGGCGTCGTTGCCGAACGGGAAGAAGCGCCCGGCGTCCAGCCCCGTCTGCTGCGGCGAGTCGACGATCTGCGGGCCGCCGCGGAGGGCGTACGCGACCGGCTCGATGTTCGGGGACGGCCAGCTGTGCTCGCCGGCCCAGCGGCCCGACAGCGTCTCGTACACCGTGGCGGGGCGGTGCGACTCGCTGATCCAGGACCGCAGCAGCGGCTCGGACATGACGCCGGTGTCCTTGTCCTTCAGGTGCTGGTCCCACCAGCGCAGCGTCTCCTGGAGGAAGCCGATCGACGGCCCCGGCGGCAGCCCGCGGTCCGGGTACTGGTGCGACCACGGACCGATCAGGCCGCGGACCCGGTCCGGATCGATGTGCTCGACGAGCCGCAGGACGGTGTCGCGGTACGGGTCGTGCCAGCCGCCCACCGCGAGGACCTTCGCCCGGATCGCGGAGTAGTCCTCGCAGACGCTGCCGTGCTTCCAGTAGTCGTCGCGGGTCTGGTGCGCCAGCCAGGTGTGGATGAACGGATCGACGGCCTCCAGCCGCTTCAGCCACATGTCCTTCCAGCCCTCGCCGACCTGCGCCGGGTCCGGCGGCCGGGAGACGAAGGCCAGCATGGTCGCCGCCCAGGCGTGCATGTCGACGGCGAGGACCGAGCCGCCCATGTAGTGGACGTCGTTGTCGTAGCGGTCGTCGGTCGAGCAGACGGTGACGATCGCCTTCAGCGGCTCGGGGGCCAGCGCGGCGATCTGGAGCGAGTTGAAGCCGCCCCAGGAGATGCCGAACATGCCGACCCGTCCGGAGCACCACGGCTGCTGGGCCAGCCAGTGGATGACGGCGACGCCGTCGGCCAGCTCCGTCGCGTCGTACTCGTCGCCCGGCAGGCCCTCGCTGTTGCCGTGTCCGCGCACATCCACCCGGACGGAGGCGTAGCCGTGGCCCGCGTACCAGGGGTGGCGCTGCCAGTCCCGCGGCGCCGTCCAGTCGCTCAGCCGGTAGGGCAGGTATTCGAGCAGCGCGGGCACCGGTTCGTCGGTGACGGGCCGCCAGATCCGGGCGTAGAGCCGGGTGCCGTCCGGCAGCGGGATGCGGACGTCCTCATGGGTGGTCTCGTACGGGAACGTGGTGCGGATGTGCATGGCGGTACCTCAGTGGACGGGGTGCATGGTGCGTTTGAGCCAGGGTGCGGCGGCGATCACGGCCACACCGGCCACCACCGCGATCGCGCCATTGACACCGAAGTAGGCGGGGTTGGAGACCTCGCCGTACAGCTTCACGACCTGTGCCTGGATGCCGTTGGCGAGGGCCAGTGAGAGGAACCAGAGCGCCATCGTCTGGCTGGCGAACGCCTTGGGGGCCAGCTTGGTGGTCGCGGACATGCCGGAGGTCTCCAGCAGGATGTCGCCGAGGCCGAGCAGCAGGTACGAGCCGACGATCCACCAGGCGGCCATCTTGTAGGTGTCGCCGGAGTGACCGGAGGTCGGCAGCACCATCAGCAGGAAGGACAGCCCGCCGAGGATCACCCCGATCGCGATCTTGTTGGAGGCATGCGGCTGGCGCGGCCCCATCCGGGCCCAGACGGTGGCGACCACCGGGGCGAGCGCGACCTCGAAGGCGCCGAGTGCGGAGGCGTACCAGCTCGCCGGGAAGTGGAAGCCGAAGATCTCGGTACGGGCGTTGGTCGACGCGAGCAGCATCATCGTCGAGTACGCCTGGAACAGGATGAAGTTGAAGACCACGGAGGCCAGGAACAGCACCACGTACGGGCGCAGCCTGCCGCGTTCCTCCGGGGTGACCCGGGGGCTGCGGAACATCACCACGAAGTAGACGACCGGGGCGATCACCGAGATCAGGGTGAGCAGGTCGACGAAGCGGTCCATGGTCAGCCAGCCGGCCAGGGCGAGCGCGGTGGCGACGGCGGCGACCACGACGACGCCGGCCACGATCAGCCGAATGGCGCGGCGCATGGGTGCCGGTGCCAGCGCGAATTCGGCGCTGTGCTTTCGCCCGGCCAGGTGACGCCGGCCCAGCACGTACTGGATCAGACCGAGCGTCATGCCGAGGGCGGCGGCCGAGAAACCCCAGTGCCAGCTCGCGTGGTCCCCGAGCCAGCCGGTGACCAGAGGGCCGAGGAACGCCCCGATGTTGATGCCCATGTAGTAGAGGGCGAAGCCGGCGTCGCGGCGCTCGTCGGCGGTGCGGTAGAGCTTGCCGACCATGGTCGCCACATTGGGCTTGAGCAGACCGGTCCCGGCGCTGATCAGGCCGAGGCCGACCCATGTCATGGTGTCGGTGGGCACCGCCATGGCGTAATGCCCGCAGGCGATGAGGATTCCGCCGTACAGGACGGCGCGGTACGAGCCGAGGATCCGGTCGGCCAGCCAGCCGCCGGCGACGGAGACCAGGTAGACGAGGGTGCCGTAGGCGGCCGAGACGGAGGCCGCGGTGCCCGCCTCCATGCCCATGCCGCCGTGGGCGACGGTGTCGGCGAAGTAGAGGACCAGGATCGCCTGCATGCCCAGGAACGAGAACCGTTCCCAGACCTCCAGGCCGGACAGGGTCATCAGCCCTCGTGGCTGGCCGAAAAAGGCATGGTCGTCTTCGGGGGGCGGCTGACTCGGTTCGGTGTCGGTGGCCGTGTGGGACAAAGGGAGAACTCCTGATCGTATGAGCTGATCCCGAACATACCGCCGGTGGCGGGAAGGCGCCCATGGTGATCCAAAGGGGACCGGATACGCTGAGTTGAGTGATGACAGCGACACATCGACATTCCGTGTGATCGTCAGCAGACAGGAGATCCCCTCGTGACCGTCGTCGGGCCGTTCGGGCTGAGCGTGCGGGACCAGGCACTTGAGGCCGATGTCCAGGCCGGGTTGGCTGCTGTCGAGTCCGGGCTGCTCGATGCCACCAAGAGCGGCGTGCCCTTCATCACGGAGGCCGCGCAGCACCTCGTACGCGCCGGGGGCAAGCGCTTCCGGCCGCTGCTGGCGATGCTGGCCGCCCAGTTCGGCGACCCGGACGCGCCTGGCGTGGTGCCCGCGGCCGTCGTCGTCGAGCTGACGCACCTCGCGACGCTCTACCACGACGACGTGATGGACGAGGCGGACGTGCGCCGCGGCGTGGACAGCGCCAACAGCCGCTGGGGCAACTCGGTGGCCGTGCTGACCGGCGACTTCCTCTTCGCCCGCGCCTCGCACATACTGGCCGACCTCGGTCCGGAGGCCGTACGCATCCAGGCGGAGGCGTTCGAGCGGCTGGTCACCGGCCAGATCCTGGAGACCGCGGGGCCGGGCGACGGCCGCGACCCGGTCGAGCACTACCTCGAAGTGATGCGCGGCAAGACCGGCTCGCTGATCGCGGTGGCCTGCCGGTTCGGCGCGATGATGGCCGGCGCGGACGAGTCGACGGTGGACATCCTCACCCAGTACGGGGAGCGGCTCGGCGTCGCCTTCCAGCTCGCCGACGACGTGCTCGACATCGCGTCCGACTCCCACGAGTCCGGCAAGACCCCGGGCACCGATCTGCGCGAGGGCATCCCCACGCTCCCCGTGCTCCACCTGCGGGCGCAGGCGGAGGCCGACGGGAAGCCGGACGACCTGGCGCTCGTCGAGCTGCTCGACGGCGACCTCAGCGACGACGCCCGGCACGCCGAGGCGCTGCGCAGGCTGCGCGCCCACCCGGCGCTGGAGCAGGCCAGGCGGGACACCGTCCGGTACGCGGAGGAGGCGCGCGCCGCGCTGACGCCGCTGCCCGAGGGCTACGCGAAGGCCGCGCTGCGGGAGCTGTGCGACGCGGTGGTGCACCGCGCGGGCTGAGCCCCGCAGTGGCGCATCCCTGACGAACGGGGTAGGGCCGGTCCCGCGGTGTCATACCGAAGAGGTACGCGGAGTTGCTCCCGGGGGCTGACGCCTCCGTGCCGCCGGTTTGGTCAGATGGAGAACAACCACTCCTGACCAAACCGGGTGAGAATGGCGGCGCGGAGTGGACGAGTGCAACCGGACGGAAGCCGCCGACCACGGAGGTAGGGCACACATGGCACCGAACGACAGCGCAGGGACCGACGGCGGGACCAGGGGCACCGCCGCGGGCCGCCGCAAGGCGGCGCGCTACATCGTCCCGGTCGCGGTGGCGGGAGTCGCGGCCGCGACGATCGGGCTCGTCCCGGCGCTCGCGAACTCCGGCGACCCCGATCTGCCGAAGATCAGCGCACAGGAACTCATCGAGAAGATCGCCGCTTCGGACACCGAGCAGCTCTCCGGCACGGTGAAGATCAGCACGGACTTCGGCATCCCGTCGCTCGGCGGTCTGGCCGAATCCTTCGCCCCGGGCGGCGCGGGCGGCAAGGGCGGTTCGAGCGCCGACCCGCAGGAACGGATGACGGAGCTGGCCTCCGGCACGCACACCCTCCGGGTGGCCGCCGACGGCCCCGACAAGCAGCGGCTGTCGATCCTGGACAACGCGTCCGAGTACAGCCTGATCCACAACGGCGATCAGGTCTGGGCGTACGACAGCAAGTCCGACCAGGCCTACCACGCCACCGAGGACCGGGTGGGCAAGGACGCCGGGAAGAAGTCCGGGCACCCCGTTCCCGAAGGCGTGCCCACCACCCCGCAGGCCCTTGCCGAGCAGGTGCTGAAGGCCGCCGGTCCCACCACGTCGGTGACGGTCGACGGCACCGCGCAGGTCGCCGGACGCGACGCGTACAAGCTGGTCGTCAAGCCGAAGCAGAGCGGCTCCACGATCGGTTCGGTCACGGTCGCGGTCGACGCGGAGAACGGCGTGCCGCTGAAGTTCACGCTGCTTGCGAGCAGCGGCGGCAAGGCCGTCGTCGACGCCGGCTTCACCAGGGTCGACTTCTCGAAGCCGGACGCCTCCTCGTTCACGTTCACCCCGCCCAAGGGCACCGAGGTGACCGAGGCCGACGACGCGAAGGCGCAGCACAAGGCCGACAAGAGCCTCGACGGCCTGATCCCGGGCGCCGAGGAGCTGGGCGCCGGGGGCCAGGATGCCAAGGACACCAAGGTCATCGGCGAGGGCTGGAACGCCATCGCCGAGATCACGACCCCGGGCGGCACCGGCCTCCCCTCCAAGGAGTCGGGCGACGTCCCGGCCGAGGCCCAGCAGTTCCTGGACGCGCTGGGCGACAAGGTCACCGGCAAGTTCGGCTCGGGCACGGTCTTCAAGACCCGCCTGGTCAACGCCCTGATGACGGACGACGGCAAGGTGTACGTCGGCGCGGTAACCAAGGACGCGCTGGTCCGGGCGGCGAACAACGCCTCCTGACGCCGGGGCGCGCCGCGCTTCCCGCACCGCTCACCCGCCCCGTCGTACGCTCCGTACGGCGGGGCGGTCCGCCCTGGGGCCTGTCGTCGAACTGCCGTCTGCCGCACGGTTCGACGACAGGCCCTGGCCCGTCCGGCGGACGGGCCCTGCCCGACCCATGGGGAGTACGCATGACAGAGTCCGGGACCGTCGTCGAACCGACAGCGGTCACCGAGCCGGGAGCCGTGATCGAGACCCGGGGCCTCACCAAGCGCTACCGAGGCGGCCAGCTCGCCGTCGACGGCCTCGACCTCAGCGTCCCCGCCGGCAGCATCTTCGGGTTCCTCGGCCCCAACGGCTCGGGCAAGACCACCACCATCCGCATGCTGATGGGCCTGATCGAGGCGACGTCCGGCACCGCGCGGCTGCTGGGCCACACCATGCCGGGCGCCGCCCGCACCGTGCTCCCGCAGGTCGGCGCGCTGATCGAGGGGCCCGCGCTGTACGGCTTCCTGAGCGGCCGGGACAATCTGCTGCGGTACGACTCCGCCGACCCCACCGCCGATCCGCGTACCCGCCGGGCCCGGGTGGGGCAGGCCCTGGACCGGGTCGGGCTGGCCGCGGCGGCCGGGAAGAAGGCCAGGGCGTACTCGCTCGGCATGAAGCAGCGCCTGGGCCTCGCCGCCGCCCTGCTCCAGCCGCGCCGCCTGCTCGTCCTCGACGAGCCGACCAACGGCCTGGACCCGCAGGGCATGCGGGAGATCCGCACCCTGGTCAGGGAACTGGCGGCGGACGGCACCACCGTCTTCCTCTCCTCGCACCTCCTCGACGAGATCGAGCAGGTCTGCACGCACGCCGCGGTGATGGCCAGGGGCCGGCTGATCACCCAGGGCCCGGTCGCGGAACTGGCCGCGGGCGCCCGCGGCCGGCTGGCCGTCACCACCCCCGACCCGGGAGAGGCCGCCCGGGTCCTCAAGGAGCTGGGCGTCACCGGGATCGCGGTCGACGGCGACCGGGTGAGCGCCGAGGCCCCGCCGGGCGACGTGGAGCTCGCCGACCTCAGCGCCGCGCTGGTGCACGCCGGCGTACGCCTGAGGTCCTTCGGCGTCCAGCGGGCCTCGCTGGAGGACGCCTTCGTCGCACTCACCGGAGAGGGTTTCGATGTCGCAGGCTGAAACCGCAGTCGCCGGGGCGGGCCGGGCGCCGAGCCCGCTGTGGACCTTCGGGATCCTCCGCTCCGAACTGACCACCACACTCCGCCGCTGGCGCACCCTCGCGCTCCTCGGCGTGCTGGCCGCCGTGCCCGTGCTGATCGGCATCGCGGTGCGGATCGAGACGGGCGACGGCTCCTCGCCCGGACCGGGCGGCGGCGGGGGAGGCCCGGCGTTCCTCTCCCAGGTCACCAACAACGGACTCTTCCTGGTCTTCGCCGCCCTCGCCGTGACGCTCCCGGTCTTCCTGCCGATGGCCGTCGGCGTCGTCGCGGGCGACTCGGTCGCGGGTGAGGCCAACGCGGGAACGCTGCGCTACCTGCTGGTCGCCCCGGCCGGCCGCACCAGGCTGCTGCTGACGAAGTACGCCTCGGTGCTGGTGTTCTGCCTGGTCGCGACCCTGGTCGTGGCGCTCTCCGCGCTCGCCGTGGGCGCGCTGCTCTTCCCCGTCGGCGAGGTCACCACCATCTCGGGGACGCGGATCGGCTTCGGCGAGGGGCTGTTGCGGGCCGGGCTGATCGCGGTGGTGGTCGCGGCGTCGCTGATCGGGTTCGCGGCGGTCGGCCTGTTCGTCTCGACCCTCACCGGCAGCGGCATCGCGGCCATGGCCGCCACCGTCGGGCTGCTGATCACCGTCCAGATCGTGGACGGCATCCCGCAGTTGAGCGCGGTGCACCCGTATCTCTTCCCGCACTACTGGATGTCGTACGCGGATCTGCTGCGCGACCCCGTCCACTGGGACGAAGTGGTCAAGAACCTGGGGCTTCAGGGCTTGTACGCGGCGGTGTTCGGCTCGGCGGCCTGGGCCCGATTCACGGCGAAGGACATCACCGCCTGACGCACGGGGTGCAACGCCCCACTCGCGCCGTCGGCCGGGCGAGCCGTCCCCCGATCGGCTCGTCGCGGCACGAGCGGCACGAACGGTGCGAATTGCAGGAACGGCACGACACGGCACGTTCCGTTTCCGCCTGGGTATTGTTCGACCTCTGGCGACAGGCTGTCAACAACGGCTGGTTCGGACACGCCTATGCTCACCGAATGATCACATCGCAGAGCTCGCAGCGCCGCAGCGAGAGATCACGGAGGGCGACCCTGGAGGCCGCTCTCGAACTGTGCACGGAGAAGGGGTACGGCCGCGTCACGGTCGAGGCCATCGCGGCCAGAGCGGGCGTCAGCAAGAAGACGATCTACCGCTGGTGGCCGTCGAAGAGTGCGGTGATCCTGGAGGCCTTCACCGACGCGCTGGTCGGCACGACGCCGTTCGCGGACACCGGCGACATCGCCGCCGATCTGCGGGCCAATCTGGCGGGCGGGGTGAAGCTCATCAACACGCCGCCCTTCGGCCCCGCGTACGCCGGGATCCTCTCCGAGATGCACCACGACGACGAACTCGCGCGGGCCGTCCGGGCGAAGCTGGTCGACCCCCGCTTCGAGGAGGCGGTCGCCCGCCTGCGCCGGGCCCAGGAGCAGGGACAGATCCCGCCGGAAGCCGATCTCCCGCTGGCCGTGGAGATGCTGTACGGCCCGATGTACTACCGCCATGTCCTGCGCAAGCCGATCCAGGACGAGGAGGAGATCGCGGCACTGGTCGCGCATGTGCTGCGGGCGATAGGGATGCTCCCGGAACCGTGAGGCCGGGGCGGCTGTCAGACGGCCGTGCGAGCATGCGACGCATGGGAAACCTGTACGACTACTTCAGCGCACCGGACGACCCCACGGCCCTGGCGGCCTTCGGCCAGGGGATCGAGGAGGCCGGTCTCCCGCTGCTCCCGGTCAAGGGCATCGACCCGTACGTGCAGTTGGGCCAGGCCGAGAGCATGCTCACCGGCACGCCGTACGACGACGTCACCTCGCTCCCGCGCTTCAACCGGCTGCTCAGCTCCCCCGAGGACGAATCCCGCTGGCTGGTCACGCTCACGGACGAGCTGCGCGACGCGCTCGCGGCCGTGAGAGCCGGCGGGTTCGCCGAGGTGGCCGAAACCTGGTCGCACATCGATGAGTTCGGAGGCGATGTCCCGCCCGGCGAACTGGCCGGCTTCCTCATGAGGCTGGCTGACCTGGCCGAGGAGGCGCGGGCCCGCCCCGAGCCGCACCGGCTCTACTGCCTGATGTCGCTCTGACACCCCGTCGGCCGGTACGGACGGCTCAGCCGAACACCGCTCAGCCGAACACCCGCTCAAGCACCTCCGCCACCCCGTCGCCCTCGTTCGACGACGTCACTTCGTCCGCCGCGGCCCGCAGCTGCGGATGGGCGTTGGCCATGGCCACGCCGTACCCGGCCGTCCGGAACATCGGCAGGTCGTTGGGCATGTCCCCGAAGGCGATCGTGGAGTCCGCGGCCACGCCGAGGTATTCGGCGGCCAGCGCGAGCCCGGTCCCCTTGTCGACGCCGTACGGCTGGAGTTCGACCGTGCCGGGGCCGGAGAGCGTGACGGTGGCGAGATCGCCGACGGCGCCGCGGGCCGCCTCGGCCAGTGCGTCGTCCGTGAGCTCCGGGTGCCGGATGAGCACCTTCACCACGGGAGCGGACCACAGCTCGTGGCGGTGCCGGGTCCGTTGGGCGGGCAGCGTCGGATGGGGCATCGCATACCCCGGCTCGATCAGGGTCCTTCCCTCGGCCCCGTCCTGGTCCACGGCCGCGAAGACCGGCCCCACCTGGGCCTCGATCTTGCCGAGCGCGGCGTCGGCCGCCTTCCGGTCCAGGGTGAGCGCGTGCACCAGCCGCCCGGACCCGGCGTCGTACAGCTGGGCCCCCTGACCGCACACCGCCGGTCCCCGGTAGCCCAGTTCGGCGAGCAGTCCGCGTATCCCGGGCACGGGCCGCCCCGTGACCACGAGATGCCGGGCCCCGGCACGGGAGGCCAGGGCGAGCGCGGCGCGGGTGCGGGGGCTCACGGTGTCGTCGCGGCGCAGCAGGGTGCCGTCCAGGTCGGTGGCGACGAGGGCATATACGGGTGGGGTGGGCATGGCGCAAGCCTAAGAGCGCCCGGAGCGCGGACAGGATCGCGTTGACAGGCCCCCGCCGGGATGCGTGTAATGAACCCGGTGTCGCGTGACGCCGGCCAAAGAGCAGTGGGCCGGCCGGTGCTCGGGCGAACACCCTTCACCGAGGGGCCCGTCATGAGTTCATACTCCGCGCCCTGCATCTGACGCAGCCGCGACCGCTGGTCGCACTCTCCCGTTCCGCATGCCCCGGCACCGTGCGCCGTCATGGGCCGCGCATCGCGCTCACCCGTTCCCACGGAGACACAGAACGCATGCCCACACCTTTCAATGAATCCGTCATCGAGGAGTTCCGCGCCAACGGCGGGAAGGTCGGTGGTCCCTTCGAAGGCGGGGACCTGCTCCTGCTGACCACCACCGGCGCCAGGTCGGGGAAGGAGACCACCACGCCCCTCGGCTATGTCCGCCACGGCGACGCGCTGCTGGTCGTCGGCTCCGACCTCGGCGCCCCGCACCACCCCGCCTGGTACCACAACCTGCTCGCCCACCCCGTGGTCCGGGTGGAGCTCGGTACCCGTACGTTCCAGGCCCTCGCGGTCCCCGCGCAGGGGGCGCGGCGCGAGGAACTGTTCGCGCACGCCGTGAGGGCGGCGCCCGGTTACGCCGACTACCAGGCCCATACCACCCGGCTCCTCCCGGTCGTGGTGCTGGAACGCGCCGAGCCCGAGGGCTGGGAGCCGCCCCGCGAGATCACCACCCTCGCCGGCAAGGTGATGGAGGTCCACACCTGGTTGCGGGGCCAGTTGCGCCAGGTGAAGGCGGAGGTGGACGCCCACTTCGCCGCACGGGCCGCCCATCAGGGCCCCGGCGCGCCACCGGCTCCGGGCCTCGGGCTCCAGATCAGGCAGCGCTGCCTGGCGTTCTGCCAGTCGCTGGAGTTCCACCACACCAGCGAGGACGAGCACCTGTTCCCCGGCATCGCCCGCTATCACCCGCACCTGACGGACACCTTCGCCCGGCTCGCCGCCGAACACCGCACGGTCGCCCGCGTCCAGGGCGAGCTGGTGGCCCTGCTGGCGGACATCGGCACCGCCGACCCCGAGCGCTTCCGCGCCGAGCTGGACAGGATGTCCACGGAGCTGAACGCACACCTCGACTACGAGGAGGAGCAGATCCTGCCGCTGCTGGCCGGGGTCCCGTGGCCTCCGGCTCCTCCGACCTGAGTCACGCTACGCAATCAATTGCTACGCATGGTAATCATGACGAGAGGGTGCATCGGGCGGCGGCGAGGGTGCCGAACCTTACCCCGCTGGGCGATCTTCCCCTCTTGAGCCCCGGCGGTTCTCGTGACCGCCGGGGCTTTCGCCACTGGAACGGACCTCAGCGGCCGGCCGTGGCGAGGGCGTGTCCGAGCGCTTCGTCGAGCAACTCCCGCAGAGCCGAGGAGGCCGGGGCGACAGCGGTGGCAAGCAGTGCCGGGCCGCCGGCCAGAGGCGCGAGGACCGCACAGCCGTCCTTGATCCCTTCGCGGAGCAGGACGGGGGCTCGGCTGACGTCCAGATCCGGTTTCACGACGAGGAGTTGGCCGACGGCGCGGTGTCCGTCCAGGACCGAGGGGCCGTCCCACCCGGGCGCCGGGTCCCCGTAGGCGGTGTGCTGGTCGAGCAGCAGGCGGCCGGCGTGGTGGACCCGGATGCGGCTGACGAGGTGGCCCGGCTCCTCGTCGGCTCTGCCCAGGATCTGCTCCTCGCGCAGCAGCAGTCGTGAGGTCGCGGCAAGGTTGACGGTGCAGGTCTGGCGCAGATTGCTGCCGGCGGCGCTGATCAGCGGCTGTGGCAGCCAGCGCAGGCAGGCGTGCTCCCCAGCGGTCAGCCGTACGTCGTAGGTGGCCGGCGCGGTGGTGGGACCGCGGAGGGCGAGTGTGGCGGCGGCCGTGGTGACCTCCAGTTCGGCTCGGTCTTCGGCGGTGATGTCGAGGGCGAGTCGGTCGCCGCCGAGCGGGGCGCTCATCGCACCGATGATCCCCACTGTGGCAGCCCGTCCGCCGGTGCGCATGCGTCGTAGATGGAACGGGCCGTCACTGCGCAACTGCGGGAGTGTGGTGACGCGTCCGTTGTACGTGGCACGGATGCGGGCGGTGGCATGCACACCGTCCGGGTGTCCGCAGGATGCCTCGGTCCCGGCGGCGGGGACGGCGGGATCGAGCGGGGTATCGGGCTCAGCGAGTCGGGAGCCGGAGCTCATGCCGCCGCCTTCGCGCGCCACCGGGTGAGGTGTCCGGTGATCCAGTCGGCGATCTCGCGGATGCCGTCGTCGGAGGTGAGGCTGGTGAAGACGACGGGAAGGGCGCCGCGTTGCCGTTCGGCGTCGGCGGCCATGGTGGCGAGGTCGGCGCCGACATGCGGAGCGAGGTCGGTCTTGTTGACGACGAGGAGGTCGGCGTTGGTGATGCCGGGTCCTCCCTTGCGGGGGATGTCGTCGCCGCTGGAGACGTCGATGACGAAGATCTGCACATCGACAAGGCCCTTGGAGAAGGTGGCGGTGAGGTTGTCGCCACCGGACTCGACGAGCACGAGATCGAGGGGGTCGAGGGTCTGGTCGAAGTGCTCGACGGCCTCCAGGTTGGCGGAGATGTCGTCCCGGATCGCGGTGTGCGGGCAGGCTCCGGTCTCCACCGCGGTGATCCGCTCGGGCGGCAGCACGGCCTCGCGCAGCAGGAACTCGGCGTCCTCACGGGTGTAGATGTCGTTGGTGACGACGGCGAGGGAGAGTCTGTCGCGCAGCGTGCGGCAGAGCGCGGCGACGCTGGCGGTCTTGCCGGAACCGACGGGACCGCCCAGGCCGACGCGGAAGGCGCGGAGGCTGCCGTCCGCGCGCAGCGGCTCGGCGCTGTAGGTGTGGCGGTGGGGCATGGTCACGGGGTGATCGAGGTGCATGGAGACTCCAGGGGTCAGGGGTGGGTTCAAGAGGCGAAGAGCCGCACGGTCCAGGCGGCGTGCTGTTCCGCGGTGATGTCCAGCAGCGGAGAGGACGCCGACGGCAGGGCGTCAAGACCTTCGGTCTTTACGCGGGCCGCCGCGCCGGCGGCGTTCGCAGCGACGGCGTCGGCCTCCGTGCTCAGGCGTGCCAGCAGCCACGAGGCGGCGAGGGGATCGAGGCTGAGCAGGCGCACCGCCGCGGTGGCCGGGCCGCCGACGGCCTCGTACGCTGCGGCACAGGCGGCGTCCTCCGGGGTGAGCCCGGCGGCTCGGGCGGCGATGCCCTGGACAATGGGCTGGTGGGCACCCCGGGGTCGCTCGGCGGCCAGGCGGTCGAGTTCGGCGGACGGGAAGGTGGCGCGTGCCGCGCGCATCATCTGCCGGCCGAGCTTGCGGGCCACGGCGCGCAGCGCGGGGACGGGGGTGCGTGCGTCGGCGGCGTCGTCCAGCATGAGGGGGTCGCAACCGGCGGCGGCCGCGGCAGCCAGGCCGGCCGTGGTCAGACCGGTGGTGTGCAGGCGCCCGCGGCAGAAGGCTTCGAGGCTGTTGATGTCGTGTACGGCTTTGTGGGCGACCGCGGCTTCGACGCCGCCGGAGTGGGCGTGCCCGCCGGCGGGGAAGCGGCCGTCGGCCAGCAGGAGCAGTGCGGCAGGGCTCATGGGCGATCCGGCTGCCTTTCGCGGGGTCGGATGGCGCAGTGGTCCAGGAGGGCACGGGTGCCTGCCCGGACCACTGCTGCGGTGACGGCGTCGCCGTCCGGGCGGAGGCCGGTCAGAAGAGGAAGTACCTCTGAGCCATGGGGACTTCACTGACGTAGGACCGCGGCACGGTCACTCCGTTGAGTTCCGTGCGGGCGTCCCCTGTGGTCGCACCGCCGATGGTGACCTCGAAGCTGTTGTGGTCGACGTGGAGACTCTCCGGCACCGTGTCGTTCAGCTTCATGTCGGCCTTGGTGACGTCCCGGATGCTCGTCGAGATGTCCATGAACTTCTTGCCGAGGCCGAGCCCACCGGTCGCCGTCTCGGTGACGTTCCCGCTGCTGTCCTGGACAGTGACGACTCGCGAGTTCAGCTCGTCGGCCACGCCAGGCGCCACGAAGTTGTACGAGTTGCTCAGGGGGGAACGGCCGGTGGAGCCCCAGACCGCTCGCGGCAGGAAGGGCTGCGGTGTCGTGATCGATGCGTTGGCGTCGCCCACCTGCGCGTAGGCGAGTTGCCCGCCCTTGAGAACCATGTGCATCTTGACGCCGAAGAACTTCGGTTCCCAGAGCACCAGGTCGGCGAGCTTCCCGGTCTCCACGGAACCGACGTGACCGTCGATGCCGTGCGTGATCGCGGGGTTGATCGTGTACTTGGCGACGTAGCGGCGCGCCCGGTAGTTGTCGTTCGGGATCAGCCGCTCCGCGTTGTGGGAGTGGTCGGCGTCGTCAGCGATCGGGCGGACCTTCGCGTTGGCGAGGTCCTCCTTCAGAGGGCCGTATCGGGACTTCATGACGTGTGCGGTCTGCCAGGTGCGCATGACCATCTCGCCGATGCGTCCCATCGCCTGGGCGTCGGAGGACATCATCGAGATGGCGCCCATGTCGTGGAGGAGGTCCTCCGCGGCCATGGTGGACGGCCGGATACGGGAGTCGGCGAAGGCCATGTCCGCCGGAATATCCGGATTGAGATGGTGGCAGACCACCATCATGTCGACGTGCTCCTTGACGGTGTTCACCGTCAGGGGGCGGGTCGGGTTGGTCGAAGCGGGCAGTACATTCTTCTCTTTGACCAGTTCGATCATGTCCGGGGCGTGGCCACCGCCGGCGCCCTCGACGTGGAAGATGTGGACGGAACGCTTTCTGCCGTCTCTCGTGAAGGCGTTGCGGGTGCTGTCCAGGAAGCCGGATTCGTTCAGTGAGTCGGCATGCAGGGCCAGTTGGACCTGACGGCTTTCGCACACGTCCAGCGCCGCGTCGATCACGGCGGGCGTGGCTCCCCAGTCCTCGTGGACCTTGAACCCGATGACGCCTGCGTCGACCTGTTCGTTGAGGGCATCCGTGTTCACCGTGCTGCCCTTGCCGAGCAGGCCGATGTTGACCGGGTACGCGTCCAGGCTTTCGAAGGCCCGGGTGATGTGCCACGAGCCCGGGGTCACGGTGGTGGCCGTGCTGCCCTCGGCGGGGCCGGTGCCGCCGCCGATGAGCGTGGTCACGCCCGAGGCCAGGGCCTCGTGGATCTGCTCCGGGCAGATGAAATGGACGTGGGTGTCCACGCCCCCCGCGGTGAGGATCCGCCCGTTGCCGGAGATGACCTCGGTGCTCGGACCGACCACGAAGTTCGTCGGCCGCACCGTCTCCGGCAGCTTGTCGCTCGGGGACGTACGGTCCGGCATCTCGAACCCGTTGTCCGGGATCGGGTCCATCGTCTCGGGGTTGTACGCCTTGCCGATCGCGGCGATCGCACCGTCGCGGAGCCCGACGTCGGCCTTGACGACACCCCACCAATCGAGGATCAGCGCACCGGTGACGACCGTGTCCACGGGCGTGCGGCCTTCAGCGTCCCCGCCTCTGGAGATGTGGGACATTCCCATCGACTCCCGGATCACTTTTCCGCCACCGAAGATCATCTCGTTACCGCTGTGCTTCGGACCGCCGCTCCAGTCCGCCTCGATCTCGACGGTCAGGGCGGTGTCGGCCAGGCGGACGCGGTCCTTGGCGGTGGGCCCGTACAGAGCGGTGTAATCGGCCCGCTTCAGCACGTTGCTCGGCGGGGTCGATTTGTTGTTGCTCACCGGTGCGCCACCTCACGCAGTCCCTTGACCTGTCGATCCCCCTGGATCTCCACCAGCTCGACGCAGCACTCGTCGCCCGGCTCGAAGCGCACGGACGTACCCGCGGCGATGTTCAGCCGCCGCATCCGCGCCGCCTCGCAGTCCTTGAGCTCCTGGGGCGACTCCAGTTCCGGACCGGAAGGGACCTCGACCTTGAGGACCTTCAGCCCCGGGTTGACGTCGGCGAAGTGATAGTGGGAGCCGACCTGGACAGGGCGGTCCGACATGTTCTTCACCCTGATCCTCGTCCTGCCCGCACCCGGCAGCGTGGTGGCGTCCTCCTGCAGGTCTGCGTTGAACGCGATCGCCTCGTACCAGGACTTCGCGTCCCGGCACTTGTCACAGCACGACGGCGAATCGCTGCCGCTGTCGCCGTCGCAACCGACCGGGCAGCCCGGTTTGCGGGGCGGCCGGGGGTGCTCGACCTTGCCCGGGTGGATTTCGGGCTCCTCGATTCCCTCCGGGAAGGGATCGTGGATGGTGACCAGCTTGGTGCCGTCCGGAAAAGTGGCTTCCACCTGAACGTTCTTGATCATCTCCGGAACGCCGTCCATGACTTCGTCCCGGCTCAGCAACTGCCGGCCCGAGTCCATGACGTCGCTGACGGTGCGGCCGGCGCGTGCCTGCTCGAAGACGTGCACCGTCAGCAGGGCCATCACCTCGGGGTAGTTGAGGAGCAGCCCACTACTGCGGCGACGCTGCGCCACGTCAGCCGCCACATGGATCAGCAGGCGCTCCTGCTCATGCGGAGTCAAATGCACGATGAGCCATTTCTCTTGAACGGGCAGTGCGAGCGGCCGGGCCTGCGGAAGGAAACGGAACACGTCCTCGGGCGGCGCCAGTCGCTCACCGATCATGAGCGGCAGAGTTCATCGAGCAGGACACGTCATGGATCGCGTACACGATCAGGTGAAATCGAGTCGGGCAGTGCGCAGTCTCTGGCCTTCCGGCCGTATATGCCGAGGCTGCCGAAGCGGTCGGACGGTGCCGAACTCTCCGGCCTTGATGCCCGCCACGAAGGAGGCGAACGAGGTGGGGGAGGCGCTCAGTACTGGGCTGCCCGGGTTCTTGGAGACGCGGACGGGGACCACGCCGAGCGGGGCGGCGAGGTTCGCGGCGACCTCGATGCAGTCGCCGCCGTTGTTGCTGTACGAGGACTTGAACCAGCAGGGGGATTCGGTCGTGGTCGTCACGGGGGTGCCCCACAGTCAATTGCCGCTCGGCGAGGATCGCCCGCTCCTTGACGCGAGTACGCCGATAGACGCTGTGCCCGACGCGGGCTGCACGTACACGCTGTCCGTGCGACCCGTACGAGCCGTACACCGGGCGACGGATCAACATCCCTCATGGCTCGACCGGTTGAGTCACTGCACGCAGAACTCGTTGCCCTCGGGGTCGGTGAGCACCGTCCAGGTGCCGCCCTGTTCCGCCACCTCGCGGAGCACCGTCGCGCCCAGTCCGGCCAGGCGCTCCACCTCGGCCTCGCGGCGTTCCGGGCCCGCGTGCACGTCCAGGTGGAGCCGGTTCTTCACCGTTCTGGCCTCCGGGACGCGCTGGAACAGGAGCCGCCGGCCCAGTCCCGCCCCGCTGTCCTTGTCGTACGGGTCGTCGGGGTGCCGGACCCCCGCGAGGTCGCGCCAGGCGCGGCGGTCATGTGCCACGAGGGTGACGTCCTCGGGCACCGCGCCGAAGCCGAGCAGTCGCTCGATCAGGACGCTGTGGTCCTCGACGATGTATCCGAGGGCCTCGCCCCAGAAGGTGGCCTGGGCGTGCGGGTCGGTCGAGTCGATGACGACTTTCCAGTCCAGAGTCATGGAAACTGTTTATAGTGGTTACATGAGCGAGTCGTCAACGGACGTGCCGGGGCTGACACTTCGTACGCCGGAGGGTCGCCCCTACCGCTTCGATCCCGGGGCCCTGTGCCTGGAGCTGCTGCCCACCGGCGGGTACGCGCGGTACGCGGCGTACGAGGTGCTGCACACCCCCGAGGACCTGGTGCGCTGGGCGGGGGAGAGCCGGCTGCCGGGCGGTCTGTCGCTGTCGGTGAGCGCGGAAGAGCTGGCGCGGGCGCACGAGTTGCGTGGAGCGCTGTGGAATCTGACCGCCGACCGGGCGCACGGCCGCGCCCTCGCCCGGGCCGATCTCGCCGTGGTGAACGCGGTGGCGGCCGAGCCGCCGCTCGTCCCCCGTGTCGACCCCGGCAGCGGGGCTCTCGCCATGGCCCCGGACGCCACCGGAGCTGCCCTGCTCTCGACGGTCGCCCGTGACGCGGTGGAGCTCTTCACCGGCCCGTACGCCGACCGCATCCGCGAATGCGGCTCCGACAGCTGCAAGTTGCTCTTCGTCGACACCTCGCGGCCGGGCAGGCGGCGCTGGTGCGCGATGGAGCGCTGCGGAAACCTCCACAAGGTACGGGCGCACCGCGCCCGGCTGGCCACCGGCCCGGAGCCCGCGCAGCGCCCGCAGCCGTAGGGGCTCCCCGTCGTCAGGCCGTACCGGCCAGGCGGTCGAGGTAGTCGCCGATCGCCCCGCTCTCCGCGGCCGGGGCGATCAGGGCCACGTGGTTGTCGGGGCGGACCAGGACGAGGAGGGCGGTGGCCGGGGCGACGCCGTACGCCGTGCGGGCGTGGCCCGCGTCGTCGGTCAGGTCGCGGGGGGCTCCGGCGCCCACCCCGTACGCCCGCACCGTGTCGCCGTACGCCGCCTCCGTCGCGCGCAGTGCCTCGGCCGTGTCCGGGCCGAAGCCCAGCAGGGTGAAGTGCGGGCCCGCGAACGCCTCGAACAGGCGGGTCGGCGCGCCCGTCGCGGTGTCGAGGCAGGGGGCGTCCGGGGCGCGGTCGCCCGCCCGCAGCCGGGGGGTGGAGCCGGGGGCGGAGAGGGAGCTCCAGGGGTAGCCGAGGCCCAGGCCCGCCGTGTCCCCGGAGGTCGCCGAGTCCAGGCCGCCGCCCGGCTGCCGGATCGCTTCGAGGGTCGCCCGCAGCCGTTCGGCGGTGATGTCCAGCGTCCAGGAGGCGACGGGCAGCCGCTCCTCCTCGTAGGTGTCCAGCAGGCGGGCGTCCGACCGGCCCTCGACGACCCGGGCGAGCTTCCAGCCCAGGTTGTACGCGTCCTGGATGCCGGTGTTCATGCCCAGCCCGCCGGCGACGGAGTGCACATGAGCGGCGTCCCCGGCCAGCAGCACGCGGCCCACCCGGTATCGGTCGGCCAAGCGTTCGTTGACCCGGTACGTGGACAGCAGGGTGGCCTGCGAGAGGCGGGTCGCCGGGAGCCGGGTGTGCTTGGCGAACAGGCGCTGGAAGCTCTCCAGGGAGGGAGGTACGAGGGCTCCCGCCGCGTCCCGCTCCGGCCCCGCCTGGAACCACCAGCCCGTGCGTGTACCCGGGATCGGGCACAGCATCACGGCGCCGTCCTCGTCGAACCACTGGTGCCAGATACCGCGGTCGAGGCCGTCCACCTCCACGTCCCCGCAGACCATCGCCTGCTCCTCGGTCGTCTTCCCCTCGAACGGGATGCCGAGCATCTTGCGCACCGGGCTGTGGCCGCCGTCGCAGCCCACCACGTACCGCGCCCGAATGCTCCGGCCGTCGGCGAGGACGACGGTCACCGACCCGGGCCCCTGCGACAGGCCGGCCGCCTCGGAGCCGAGCTCCACGTGCACGCCGTACTCCGCCAGGCGGTTCCGCAGGATCTCCTCCAGCTGCCACTGGGCGATCAGCCGACCGTGGGCGTACGGGGTGTCCGGCGTCGGGTGCGAGGACTCGGACGGATCGGTGTCGGCGACCGGCAGCCCGTTCCGGTACTTACGCATCGGCAGCGGTCCCGATCCCGCGGCCAGGACCCGGTCGACGACGCCCAGGTCCTCCAGCACCTCCAGGGAACGGGGATTGGGGCCCTTGGCCCGCGAGCTGCGCGGGAATTCGGGGGACCTGTCGATGATCCGTACGCCGACCGAGCGCCGGGCCAGGTCGCAGGCGAGGGTCAGGCCGGTCGGACCCGAACCGACGATCAGTACGGGGGTGGTGGTGGCAGGCGCGGTTGTGGGCATGCGGGCTCCTCGGTCGCGGTTCCGTGGACACCCAGGAAAACGTAACCGAGTTAAAAAAAGCAACTAGGTAACTAAAGCTGTGCGTGCGGGGCGGGTTCGTCGGCCGGCGGATTCGGGCGCGGTGCCTGCCGCTGCGCCGCCTGGCGGGCCTCGCGCACCTGGATCCTGGTCCGCCGCGCCGTCCGGAACGCGTCCCAGGTCAGCAGGGTGAGCGCCAGCCACACCAGGGCGAACCCGGCCCACCGCTCCGGCGGCATCGCCTCGTGGAAGTAGAGGATGCCGAGCGCGAACTGGAAGACCGGCGCCAGGTACTGCAGCAGGCCCAGCGTGGAGAGCGGCACCCGGATCGCCGCCGCTCCGAACAGCACGAGCGGGACGGCCGTGACGAGACCGGCCGAGGCCAGCAGCGCCGCGTGGCCGGCGCCGTCGGAGGTGAACGTCGACTCGCCCCGGGCGCCCAGCCACAGCAGATAGCCGAGCGCGGGCACGAACATCACGGCGGTCTCGGCGGTGAGCGACTCCAGGCCGCCCATGTCGACCTTCTTCTTCATCAGCCCGTAGGTCGCGAAGGAGAAGGCCAGGACCAGCGAGATCCACGGTGGCCGCCCGTAGCCGATCGCCAGCACGAGCACCGCCGCGAAAGCGGTGCCGACCGCCACCCACTGCACGGGACGCAGCCGTTCGCCCAGGAGCAGGACGCCCATGGCTATGGTGACCAGCGGGTTGATGAAGTAGCCGAGCGAGGCCTCGACGACATGGCCGTTGTTCACGGACCAGATGTACAGGCCCCAGTTGACCGTGATCGTGACCGCGGCCACCGAGATCAGACCGAGCTTCCTCGGCTGCCGGACCAGCTCGCCGATCCAGGACCAGCGGCGCAGCACCAGCAGTGCGACGGCGACGAAGCCCAGGGACCAGACCATGCGGTGGGCGAGGATCTCGATCGCGCCGGCGGGCTCCAGCAGCGGCCAGAAGAGCGGGACGAGCCCCCACAGGCCGTAGGCGCCTATGCCGGACAGGAGTCCCGCCCGCTGTTCGTTGATCCCCTTCACGGGCCCTCCCGGCGTGTCTGCGTCAACTGCACGAAGGTAGCGCCGGGGAGGGCCCCATGTCATACCCGTATCGGGATACGGTCATGACACGGGGCCCCGAGGTGCGGGCGAACAGGTGTTACGCGGCGGCCACCGCGGCGGCCACCGTCTCGGCGAGCGGCGTCGTCGGGCGGCCGGTCAGCCGGGCCAGGTCGCCGCTCGTGGTGGCGAGCAGACCGCGCCCGATCGCCTCGTCGACGTCGACGAGGATCGCCGCGAAGCCCTCGGGCCGCCGTGCACCAGGATCTCCTGGTGCACGGCGGCCGGGACGTTCTTGTACTCGATCTCCTTGCCGGTGGCGGCGGAGACCGCGGCCGCGTACTCGGCGAACGACCAGGCGACGTCGCCGCTCAGCTCGTAGACCGCGCCGATGTGGCCCTCGCCGGTCAGCACGGCGGCTGCCGCGGCGGCGTAGTCGGCACGGGTGGCGGAGGCGACCCGCCCGTCGCCCGCGTTGGCGACGACGGCGCCGTGCGCCAGGACCGGGGCGAGGTTCGCCGTGTAGTTCTCGGTGTACCAGCCGTTGCGCAGGAAGGTGTGGGGCAGCCCGGAGCCGAGGATCAGCTGCTCGGTGACCTTGTGCTCGGCGGCCAGCTGGAAGTCGGCGTCGGGGCCGCCCAGTACGCCGGTGTACGCGAGCTGGGCCACGCCGGCCGTCTTGGCCGCGTCGATGACCGCGGTGTGCTGCGGCACGCGCCTGCCGCCCTGCTGGAGCGCTCGTACCGATTCAGCGAGCTGCGCCGCGAGGTGGGCGGCGTCAGCGAGAAGATGCTGGCCCAGACCCTCCAGACGCTGGAGCGCGACGGATTCGTGCACCGGGACGCGAAGCCGGTGATCCCGCCCCGGGTCGACTACTCGCTCACCGGTCTGGGCCGGGAGGCCGCCGAGCAGGTGTGGGCACTGGCCCGCTGGACCGAACGCCGCCTGGACGCGGTGCGGTCGGCGCGCGAGACGTACGACGAGCGCAAGGCGCACGCCCCGTAGCGCCCGCTTGGTCACTCCGGCTGGGGCGCGCGTCCCTCCTCCAGCTCACGCAGCGCACGCGACACGTCGAACGGCAGGATCGTCACCGCCACGTGCGGCAGCTGCCCCAGCGTTTTCGCCATCTGCTCGCCGGTGCCCCGGTGCAGCAGCTTCCCGAGCCAATTGGTGTACATCCGCCGCGGCACCAGCACCGTCAGCGAGGTCCGGCCGTCCTGTGTGGTGCGGGTGGCGAGCTCCTTCATCGCATGGCGCAGCCGCCGGTCCGGGCACGCCACCAGCTCCAGGGAGACGGATGTGGCGGCCGTCGCCTCCCACCGGGCGGCCAGCCTTCTGCCGTGCGCCTCGTCGATCGCGAAGTGCACCGCCCGGATCTCGTCCGGGCGCAGTTCGTGCGCGTACCGCAGTGCCTTGATCGTCGCCAGGTCCAGCGTCTCGACGAGGACGAAGACCAGATGACGCAGGTCCCGGGGCCGGTCGGCGCCCGGTGACTGGAGGCTCTGGAGCGCCGCGGACTCGCGCCGGTACTCGCGGTTGATCCGCATCAGCGCCCACACACCGAGCGGGAAGACCACCACGACCAGCCAGGCGCCTTCGGTGAACTTGGTGACCGCGAAGATCAGCACGACGGCGGCCGAGATGACCGCGGCGAGCCCGTTGACCGTGATCTTGAGCCGGCGGTACCGCTCCCGGCGCCGCAGGTGGTACGCGGTGAGACCGGCCCCGGCCATGGTGAAGGCGGTGAACACGCCGATCGCGTACAGCGCCACCAGCTTGTCCACGCTGGCCCCGGTGACCAGCAGCAGCGCCAGTGAGACGACGGTCAGCGCGATGATGCCGTTGGAGAACGCGAGCCGGTGCCCGCGCCGGGTCAGCTGCCGGGGCAGGAACCGGTCCTCGGCGACGAAGCTGGCGAGGAACGGGAAGCCGGTGAACGGTGTGTTGGCGCCGGTGTAGAGGACCAGCGCGGTCGCCAGCTGTACGAAGACCAGCCCGGCCGTTCCGAGCGGCCCGCCGCCGAAGGCGAGATGGGCCTCCTGCGCGATGACCGTCGGGGTGCCGTCGGCGTACGGGACGGCATGGGTGAAGTGCGCCAGCGTGGAGACGCCGAGGACCAGGACGCCGAGCACACAGCTCATGGTGATCAGGGTGCGGCGGGCGTTGCGGCCCTGCGGTTCGCGGAACGCGGAGATGCCGTTGGAGATCGCTTCGAGTCCGGTGAGGGACGAGCCGCCGTTGGCGAACGAGCGCAGCACGATGAAGAGCGAGGCGCCGTAGAGCCAGCCCTCGCCCTGGGTGCCGAGCGGTACGACCCCGGCGGCATGCAGATCGGCGTGCGGCAGCTCGCCCGTGAGCCCGCGCACCGCGGCGACGACGAGGACCAGCCCGACGGCGGCCATGAAGAGATAGGCGGGCAGTGCGAAGGCCCGGCCCGCCTCGCGGATCCCGCGCAGATTCCCGTACGCGAGGAGCGCGATGACGCCGACGGAGACCGGGAGCTGGAGGTGGTCGAGGCCGGTGAAGTCGCCGCCGACCAGATGGGCGAGCGAGATCAGGGCGTTGGTGCCCGCCGAGACCTGGACGGCGACGGTGACGATGTAGTCGACGAGCAGGGCCACGGCGGCGATCTGCGCGACGTTCGGCCCGAAGTTCTCCCGCGCGACGACATACGACCCGCCCGCCCGGGTGTAGATCATGACGACATCGCTGTAACAGAGCGTCAGAAGCAGCAGCACCAGCAGGATCGCGCCGGTCACCGGCATCAGAAGAGTGAAGGCGGCGGCCCCGACGACGGGCACGAGGACCCGGAGCATCTCCTCGGAGCCGTACGCGGACGAACTGATGCAGTCGGAGGCGAGCACCCCGAGCGCCGTCCGGTTGTTCAGCTTCTCCTCGCTGATGCGCTCGGTGGTGAGCGGTTTGCCGAGCAGACGCCGCTTGATGCGGTACACGGGACGGTCCAGGGTCATGGCCACATCGTGCGCGGCGGCCGGCCGTACCCCTGGGACGCCGTCGCCGGACGGGCCGAAATTCAGCCCGTCCGGCGACGGCATGATCCGGACGGCAGACTCAGCCGACGACCGTCCAGTTGTCGTTGCCGGCGAGGAGCGCGGCGAGGTCGCCCTTGCCCTTCTGCTCGACGGCGGTGTCGAGCTGCTCCGCCATGAGGGTGTCGTAGACCGGGCGGTCGACATCGCGCAGGACGCCGATGGGAGTCTGGTGGAGGGTGTCGGGGTCCGCGAGGCGGGAGAGGGCGAAGGCCGTGGTCGGGGACGGGCTGTGGGCGTCGTGGACGAGGATTTCGGACTCGTTCTCCGCGGTGACCGTCACGACCCGGAGGTCGCCGGTGGCCGGGTCGCGGACGACGCCCTTGCCGTTGTCCGCGCCGAAGCGGATGGGCTGCCCGTGCTCCAGGCGGATGACCGCGTCCTGCGCCCGGTCCTTGTCCTTCAGGGCCTCGAACGCGCCGTCGTTGAAGATGTTGCAGTTCTGGTAGATCTCCACCAGTGCCGTGCCCGGGTGGTCGGCCGCCGCGCGCAGCACGCTCGTGAGGTGCTTGCGGTCGGAGTCGATGGTGCGGGCCACGAAGGAGGCTTCCGCGCCGATGGCCAGGGAGACCGGGTTGAAGGGCGCGTCCAGCGAGCCCATCGGCGTGGACTTGGTGATCTTGCCGATTTCGGAGGTGGGGGAGTACTGGCCCTTGGTGAGGCCGTAGATCCGGTTGTTGAACAGCAGGATCTTCAGGTTCACATTGCGGCGCAGGGCGTGGATCAGGTGGTTGCCGCCGATGGACAGGGCGTCGCCGTCACCGGTGACGACCCAGACGGACAGGTCGCGGCGGGAGGAGGCGAGCCCGGTGGCGATGGCCGGGGCACGGCCGTGGATGGAGTGCATCCCGTAGGTGTTCATGTAGTACGGGAAGCGGGAGGAGCAGCCGATGCCGGAGACGAAGACGATGTTCTCCTTGGCGAGGCCGAGTTCGGGCATGAAGCCCTGGACGGCCGCGAGAACGGCGTAGTCGCCGCAGCCGGGGCACCAGCGGACCTCCTGGTCGGACTTGAAGTCCTTCATGGACTGCTTGGCCTCGGCCTTGGGCACCAGGTGCAGGAGCTGGTTGGCGTCAGGCATCGATGGCCTCCTTGAGTGCCGTCGCGAGCTGTTCGGCCTTGAACGGCATGCCGTTGACCTGGTTGTAGCTGTGGGCGTCGACGAGGTACCTGGCCCGGATGAGGGTGGCGAGCTGGCCGAGGTTCATCTCGGGGACGATGACCTTGTCGTAACGTCCCAGGACTTCGCCGAGGTTCTTCGGGAAGGGGTTCAGGTTGCGCAGATGGGCCTGCGCGATGGGCTGTCCGGCGGTGCGGAGCCGGCGGACGGCGGCGGTGATGGGGCCGTACGTGGAGCCCCAGCCCAGCACCAGGGTCCTGGCCCCGGAGGGGTCGTCGACCTGGAGATCGGGGACCTCGACGCCGTCGACCTTGGCCTGGCGGGTGCGGACCATGAGGTCGTGGTTGGCCGGGTCGTAGGAGATGTTGCCGCTGCCGTCCTGCTTCTCGATGCCGCCGATGCGGTGTTCGAGACCGGGGGTGCCGGGCACCGCCCACGGCCGGGCCAGGGTGCGCGGGTCGCGCTTGTAGGGCCAGAACACCTCGGTGCCGTCGGCCAGTTCGTGGTTGGGGCCGGTCGCGAACCGGACCCGCAGATCGGGCAGCTCGTCGGTCTCGGGGATCTTCCACGGCTCGGAGCCGTTGGCGAGATACCCGTCGGAGAGCAGGAAGACGGGGGTGCGGTAGGTCAGGGCGATCCGCGCCGCGTCGAGCGCGGCGTCGAAGCAGTCCGCCGGGGTCCTGGGGGCCACGACCGGGACCGGGGCCTCGCCGTTGCGCCCGTACATCGCCTGGAGCAGATCGGCCTGCTCGGTCTTGGTCGGCAGGCCGGTGGACGGGCCGCCGCGCTGGATGTCGACCACGATCAGCGGCAGCTCCAGGGAGACGGCGAGACCGATCGTCTCCGACTTCAGCGCCACCCCGGGCCCCGACGTCGTCGTCACCGCGAGAGACCCCCCGAAGGCCGCGCCCAGCGCCGCCCCGATCCCCGCGATCTCGTCCTCGGCCTGGAAGGTGCGCACACCGAAGTTCTTGTGCTTGCTCAGCTCGTGCAGGATGTCGGAGGCCGGGGTGATGGGGTACGAGCCCAGGTACAGCGGCAGGTCCGCCTGACGGGACGCGGCGATCAGCCCGTACGACAGCGCCAGGTTCCCCGAGATGTTGCGGTACGTACCGGCCGGGAAGGCCTGCGCGGCGGGTGCCACCTCGTAGGAGACGGCGAAGTCCTCGGTCGTCTCCCCGAAGTTCCACCCGGCGCGGAACGCGGTCACGTTCGCCTCGGCGATCTGCGGCTTCTTCGCGAACTTGGCGCGCAGGAACGCCTCGGTCCCCTCGGTCGGCCGGTGGTACATCCAGGAGAGCAGCCCGAGCGCGAACATGTTCTTCGAGCGCTCGGCCTCCTTGCGGGAGAGCCCGAACTCCTTCAGTGCCTCGACCGTGAGGGTGGTAAGCGGCACCGGGTGGACGTTGTACGCCTCCAGCGAGCCGTCCTCCAGCGGACTGGTCTCGTAACCGACCTTCGCCATCGGCCGCTTGGTGAACTCATCGGTGTTCACGATGATTTCCGCACCGCGCGGCACATCGCCGATGTTCGCCTTCAGCGCGGCGGGATTCATCGCGACCAGCACGTTCGGCGCGTCACCCGGCGTGAGGATGTCGTGGTCCGCGAAATGCAACTGGAACGAAGAAACCCCCGGCAGGGTCCCTGCAGGGGCACGGATCTCGGCGGGAAAGTTCGGCAGCGTCGACAGATCGTTCCCGAACGACGCGGTCTCCGAAGTGAAGCGGTCACCGGTGAGCTGCATACCGTCTCCGGAGTCACCCGCGAAGCGGATGATCACCCGGTCGAGGCGGCGGATCTCCTTCTCGCCGGCGCCCGCGTGACCGGAGCGGGGGGCGCGCTGGCCCCCGACGAGCGCCTCGTTGGCCTCATCGGCCTGTCCGGCTGGGCTACTGACCTGGCTGGTCACTGAACTGGACCTCCCTCGGGGCGGCGGCTCGGGACCCTCCGGCCCACCGGCGGTCCCCATGCCCACCCTACGTCGGTAAGGGTCGCCTTCCCTGGACCGATCAAATGGTGGACGTCATTTTGGGACGCGATTTGATACCGGTTTGTCACGTTTCGCAAGCCCCCCAGCCGTTCGATGAAGACGCTGTGCACTCATTCTTTGGTGCTAGGACCCCCGGTGACGTTCCCGGGCGACGGCACCCCGCTCCGGTCACCGCGACGGCCATGGCCGGCCGCGGTGACCGTCACCAGTTGCCTGACAGGGTGTCAGTTCCTCAGGAGTTCAGGTAGGTCAGAACGGCCAGCACCCGGCGGTGATCCCCGTCACTGGGAGACAGGCCCAGCTTCAGGAAGATGTTGCTGACGTGCTTCTCCACGGCGCCGTCGCTCACCACGAGCTGCCTGGCCACCGCGGAGTTCGTCCGCCCCTCCGCCATCAGACCGAGTACCTCGCGCTCGCGCGGTGTCAGCCCGGCCAGAACGTCCTGTTTACGACTCCGGCCCAGCAACTGCGCCACCACTTCCGGGTCCAGCGCCGTACCGCCCTGCGCCACCCGGACCACCGCGTCCACGAACTCCCTGACCTCGGCGACCCGGTCCTTCAGCAGATATCCCACGCCCCGGCTGGACCCGGCCAGCAGCTCGGTCGCGTACTGCTCCTCGACGTACTGCGAAAGGACCAGCACCCCGATCCCCGGATAGTCCTTCCGCAGCCGCACCGCGGCCCGCACGCCCTCGTCGGTGTGGGTCGGGGGCATCCGCACATCGGCGACCACCACATCGGGCAGCGCGTCCTGACCCGCCAGATCGCCCACCGTCTTGATCAGCGCCTCGGCGTCCCCGACTCCGGCGACGACGTCATGCCCCAGATCGGTCAGCAGCCGGGTCAGCCCTTCCCGGAGCAGCACCGAATCCTCGGCGATGACTACTCGCACCCTGTCCTCCACCATGAAGCCGTATCCCCCACTGTTCGCTGGTCCCGCGTGTACGGTCTCCAGCATCCCAGCATCGGTGGGGTGGTGTCCTCGGCCGCCGGGTGGAGTTCGTCCGTCTCGGGGTGGAGCCCGTCCGTGCTCAGCCGCGCCACGGCAGCTCGGCCGTGATCCGGGTCGGGCCGCCCTGCGGGGAGTCCACGACCAGGACGCCGTCCACCGCGTCCAGCCGCTCGGTCAGCCCGGCGAGCCCGTTGCCCGACGACGCATCGGCGCCGCCGCGCCCGTCGTCGGTGACCTGGAGCATCAGCCGGTCCGCCGCCCGCCACACGTCGACCGAGGCGCGGGTCGCCCGTGCGTGCTTGCTCACGTTCTGCAGCAGCTCGGAGACGGTGAAGTACGCGATGCCCTCGATCGCCTGGGCCGGCCGGGAGGCCAGATCCACCTCGACCGTGACGGGGACGGTGCAGCGGGAGGCGATGGCGGAGAGTGCGGCGTCGAGGCCGCGGTCGGTGAGGACGGCGGGGTGGATGCCGCGGGCGAGGTCGCGGAGTTCCTGGAGGGCGACCTTGACCTCGCCGTGGGCCTCGTCGACCATGCGGGCGGCGGCCTCGGGGTCGTCGGTCAGCTTCTCCTTCGCCAGGCCCAGATCCATGGCGAGGGCGACGAGGCGGGCCTGGGCGCCGTCGTGTAGATCGCGTTCGATGCGGCGCAGGTCGGCGGCGGCCGTGTCGACGACCACCCCCCGGTCCGACTCCAGCTCCGAGACGCGGGTCGCCAGCCGGGACGGCCCGAGCAGCCCGGCGACCATGACCCGGTCCACGCTCACCAGACCACGGATGATCCACGGCGTGACGAGGACGAACACCAGGCCGAACGCGCTGGTCAGGGCCATCTCGACGGAGGAGTCGAGGCGGATCTCGTGGGCCCGGTCGCTGTACAGCTGAATGCCGCCTCGACCCGTGTACGCCGGGAAGACCCAGCGCCACAGCGGGTAGGTGAACGCCGTCCACCCGACCGACCAGAACGTCACCGCGACGGAGAAGGCGAAGATCGCCCACGGCATGTGCAGCAGGGTGTAGAGCAGATGCCGCCAGGACGCCCCGCTCTTGAGGATCGCGCCCACCCAGGACATCAGTCCGCCGGTCCGGCCGCGGGCCGGCGCCGGGGCCGCCACGTCCATCTTCAACAGTCCGCGCGCCCGTGCCCGTTCCATCGCGCCGAAGCCGCGGCACATGGCCAGCGCACCGGCCAGGACCGGCACCCCGAGGAAGGTGATCAGCAGGCCGACGCCCAGCGTCGTCAGGGTGATCGAGAGGCTGAACAGGACGATGCTGATCGGCAGGCTCAGCAGCAGATACGTGAACTCGCGCCAGGTCCTGCCCTCGACGGGCGCGCGCAGCGCGGCGGGGAAGAAGTGCTTCACCGGGGGTCGGTCCCCGAAGCCGGCCCCGGACCGCTGGTGGTCCCGAGTCTCCGGTCCGTATGCCATGGCCATGGGCGCTGTCCGTTTCTTCTCATCTGCATCAGCTGTTGCCGTCATGACAAGGGTGCTGTTTCGCGGGGCGGCCCACCATGAGGGGGCCATCCCTCTTCGGCCGGGGGTTTTCCCCACCGTGGAGGGGTGCCATACGGCCCTGCACGGGCTGCGCTCGGCGGCGCACGGCCGGGGGAGGCCGGCGGTGCACGGCCGGGGGCTAGCGGCGCACGGCCGCCCCCGTACCCTTCGGGTCCTTGCCCGTCCGCTGCTCACGGTCCCGCCAGGGCAGTTCCGCGGTGACGGTCGTGGGTCCGCCGACCGGTGAGTCGAGGACGAAGAGTCCGTCGACGGCGCCCAGCCGCTCGGCCAGCCCCGCCATTCCCGTACCGCCGTCCATCCGGGCCCCGCCCTGTCCGTCGTCGGTGACCTGGAGCAGCAGCCGGTCCCCGGCGCGCCACACCTCGACCGAGGCCGAACGCGCCGCGCTGTGCTTGCTCACGTTCTGCAGCAGCTCGGAGACGGTGAAGTACGCGATCCCCTCGATCGCCTCCGCCGGACGCCCCGGCAGGTCCACGCTCACCGTGACGGGGACGGTGCAGCGGGAGGCGATGGCGGAGAGTGCGGCGTCGAGGCCGCGGTCGGTGAGGACGGCGGGGTGGATGCCGCGGGCGAGGTCGCGGAGTTCCTGGAGGGCGACCTTGACCTCGCCGTGGGCCTCGTCGACCATGCGGGCGGCGGCCTCGGGGTCGTCGGTCAGCTTCTCCTTCGCCAGGCCCAGGCCCATGGCGAGGGCGACGAGGCGGGCCTGGGCGCCGTCGTGCAGATCGCGTTCGATGCGGCGCAGGTCGGCGGCGGCCGTGTCGACGACCACCCCCCGGTCCGACTCCAGCTCGGCGATCCGGCGCTCCAGCTCGTCGGAGGGTGAGAGCAGCCCGCGCACCATCGACCGGTCCACATTGCTGAGGAGCCGTGCGATGTGCGGGAGCACCGGCCACAGCACGATGAGGCTCACGAGCGTCACCACGAAGCTGAGCACGCCCCAGGGCAGCCGGATGAAGGAGTACAGCGCGGCCCGCCAGCCCACCGGGTCCTTGAGGCTCGTCCACAGCCAGGGGAAGAACCCCTTCTCCCGGCGGGACAGATCCATCGGGCTCGGCTCGTCGACCCGTATCCCGAGCATCGCCCGCGCCCGGCCCCGCTCGGCCTTGCCGACCAGCCGCGCCCCGTGCAGCCCGAGGGCGAGCAGGGGCAGACCGATCACCGTGACCGCAAGCCCCACGCCGACGGCGGTCATCAACACCGTGTAAACAAACCCGACGACGACCATGGGGAGATTGGCCAGGAGATGGCCGATCTCCTTCCAGGTCCAGCGGTCGGGGATGATGCGGGCGGGCGGTGGCCGGTCGTTGTCGGGCACCTGGGGGCTCATGGTCATGGGCCCCAGCCTGCCGGGCCGGACCGCCGCACGCCATGGGGCTCATGGGTGAGGCGAAGTAGGGATAACCCCACCTCATGTCCGACGCTGCCGCTTACCCTCTCTTTAACAGGGCCTAGACTCCCGTGCGTACAGATCACCGGACGGATTCGAGGGAGCGAGGGGCGGACGTGACGGACCTGCCGGAATCGACCGTTCTCGCGTCGGACTACTTCCACGGTTATTCAGTGGTCGGACTGCTCGCCGTGATCGGCGTGCTGTTCGTCGCCGTCGCCTTCGGGGCCGGCCGACTGCTGCGCCCCGTGGTCCCGACGCCGGAAAAGCTCCTGACATACGAGTGCGGCGTGGACCCGGTGGGTGAAGGATGGGCACATACCCAGGTCCGTTATTACGTCTATGCCTTCCTGTACGTGATCTTCGCCGTCGACTCGATCTTCCTGTTTCCGTGGGCGACCGTATTCGCCGCTCCCGGATACGGAGCGACGACGCTGGTCGAAATGTTCATCTTCCTCGGTTTCCTGGCCGTAGGACTGCTCTACGCATGGAAGAAGGGCGTCCTCGAATGGACGTGACCAGCCCGCAGGCCGACGGGGGATCCGAGCCGCAGCCCGTACCGACCTTCCTGCCGGAGCCCAAGCGACTCGGCGTCCTGTCGCGCCTGGCGCCCGAGCCGATGAAGGTGGTCCTGAACTGGGGCCGCCGCTACAGCCTCTGGGTCTTCAACTTCGGGCTCGCCTGCTGCGCGATCGAATTCATCGCCGCCTCCATGGCCCGGCACGACTTCATCCGGCTCGGCGTGATCCCGTTCGCGCCCGGGCCGCGCCAGGCCGACCTCATGATTGTTTCCGGCACGGTGACCGACAAGATGGCCCCGGCGGTGAAGCGGCTGTACGAGCAGATGCCGGAGCCCAAGTACGTCATCTCCTTCGGCGCCTGCTCCAACTGCGGCGGCCCGTACTGGGACTCGTACTCCGTGACCAAGGGCGTCGACCAGATCATCCCGGTCGATGTCTACGTACCCGGCTGCCCGCCCCGGCCGGAGGCGCTCCTCCAGGGCATCCTCAAGCTCCAGGAGAAGATCGCCCGCGAGTCACTGGGGGAGCGGTACGCGACGGGTGGCAGCCGTCCCTCCACCGCCGCCCTGCGCAGTGGTCTGGTCGCGCCCCCGCAGGCCCCGTCCCAGGCTCCGGCTCCGGGGGAGGACAACGCATGACCACCAGCCCCGCCGACGCCTACGACCGCCTGCCGGACGCCGCCGCCGAGCTGTTCGGCGAGGACGCGACGGCAGAGTACGCGTACGACCTGCTGACCGTCGACGTACCGGCGGCCTCCTGGATCGCGGCCCTCGAAACGGCCCGCGACGGGCTGGGCTGCACGTATTTCGACTGGCTGAGCGCGGTCGACGAGCCGGGCACCGGATTCCGGGTCTGCGCCCATGTCGCGGCCCTGGCCGCGGGCAGGGTGCGCCGGCTCATGATCCGTACGACCGTCCCGCACGAGGCGGCGGTCCTGCCCACCGCCATCGACGTCTACGCGGGCGCCGCCTGGCACGAGCGCGAGACGCACGAGATGTTCGGCATCGGCTTCGAGGGCCACCCGCACCTGGTGCCGCTGCTGCTGCCCGAGGGCTTCGAGGGCCATCCGCTGCGCAAGGACTTCGTGCTGGCGGCGCGCGTCGCGAAGGCGTGGCCCGGCGCGAAGGAGCCCGGCGAGTCGGAGCACGGCGGCCCGAAGCGGCGCACGATGCTGCCGCCCGGCGTCCCCGACCCGAACGACTGGGGCCCCCTGAAGGGCCAGCTCCCGCCCGCCCCGTCCCGCCCGGCCCGCACCCCGCGAGCGGCGGGTGACCGCCCGGTGCGCCGCACCCGCAGCGCGAGCGAGGGCTCGGCCGCCCAGCGGACGGCGGCGGCAGCGACAGCCCCGGACGCAGGCACGGAGCCGGGGACGGGCACGGGCACGGGCGCGGAGCCGACACCTCGGACCACGACCCCGCGCCGCACCCGCAGCGCCTCCCAGGGCTCGGCGAGCCAGCAACCGAAGACGCCACAGCCGGAACCGGGTAAGGAGCCGGGCGCCGGGACGGGCGCCGAGCCGCGCACGGCCCCCGGGACGGCGGAGCCGAGTTCCGGAGCCGGCGACGCCCCGTGGCACCACGCCCGCCCGGCCTTCGACACGGACACCGACAAGGGCACCGACAAAGACGCCGGCCCCACCCCCGGTCCCACCCCCGACCCCGACACCACCCCCGACCGACCCGCCGGAGGCGATACCGCGTGAACGACGTACTGGACGTCGCCCTCCGCCTCGTCATCGTCTTCGCCGTGTTCATGGTCCTCCCGCTCGTCGTCGGGCAGACCGAGCACAAGGTGATGGCCCATATGCAGGGCCGCCTCGGCCCCATGTACGCCGGCGGCTTCCACGGCTGGGCCCAGCTCGTCGCGGACGGCGTGAAATTCGCGCAGAAGGAAGACATCGTCCCGGCCGGGGCCGACCGCCGGATCTTCCAGCTCGCACCAGCCGTCGCGCTGCTCCCGTACCTCCTCGTGCTCGTCGCCATCCCGATCGGCCCCGGTGAGGGCGCGGTCGGCCAGGTCGTCGACGCGGGCATCTTCTTCGTGCTCGCCGTCATGGGCGTGGGAGTGCTCGGCTCACTGATGGCCGGCTGGGCATCGGCGAACAAGTTCTCCCTCCTCGGGGGCCTGCGCACCGCCGCCCAGCTGCTCGCGTACGAGCTGCCGATGCTGCTCGCCGCCGCCTCCGTCGCGATGGCGGCCGGCACCGTCTCCCTCCCGGGCATCCTCGACGCCTTCGAGTGGTGGTGGCTGCCCTGGCAGATCGTCGGCGCACTGGTCTTCTTCGTGGCCGGACTCGCCGAGCTGCAACGCCCGCCGTTCGACATGCCGGTCGCCGACTCGGAGATCATCTTCGGCGCGTACACCGAGTACACCGGCCTGCGCTTCGCCCTGTTCCTGCTCGCCGAGTACGCGGGCATCGTCGTGCTGTGCGGGCTGACCACCGTGCTCTTCCTCGGCGGCTGGCACGGCCCGTTCGGCGCCGACGGACTCGGCTGGGTCTGGACGCTCCTCAAGACCGCGGTCCTCGCCTTCGTCGTCATCTGGCTGCGGGTGTCCTACCCCCGGCTCCGCGAGGACCAGCTGCAGAAGCTCGCCTGGACCACGCTCATCCCGCTCGCTCTCGCGCAGATCGCGCTCACCGGCATCGTGAAGGTGGCGATCAGCTGATGCCTCCGATCCCCGGCTCCGGACTGGCCAAGGGCCTGGCCGTCACCCTGCGGACGATGACGAGAAAGACGGTCACCGCGCAGTACCCGGACGTCCAGCCCGAGCTCCCGCCCCGCTCCCGGGGCGTCATCGCGCTGTTCGAGGAGAACTGCACGGTCTGCATGCTCTGCGCCCGCGAGTGCCCCGACTGGTGCATCTACATCGACTCCCACAAGGAGACGGTGCCCGCCGCCATCCCGGGCGGCCGCGAGCGCAGCCGCAACGTCCTCGACCGCTTCGCCATCGACTTCTCGCTCTGCATGTACTGCGGTATCTGCATCGAGGTGTGTCCTTTCGACGCGCTGTTCTGGTCACCGGAGTTCGAGTACGCGGAGACGGACATCCTCGAACTCACCCATGAGCGCGACAAGCTCCGCGAGTGGATGTGGACGGTGCCTGAACCGCCCGCGCTCGACCCGGGCGCCGAGGAGCCGAAGGAGATCGCCGCCGCCCGCAAGACGGCGGAGAAACTCGAAGCCCAGCGCGCCCAGGAAGCCCAGCAGGCTCAGCAAGCCCAGCAGAACCAGAGGGAAGCGGAGGGGGAGGAGTGACACTCGCAGCTGCCGCGGCCCACTCCGGCTTCCTCTCCCCGACCGGCGTCGAGATCGCCTTCGTCCTCGTCGGCATCGCCACCCTCGGCGCGGCCCTCGTCACCGTCACGACCAAGCAGCTGGTGCACGCCGTGCTCTGGCTGGTCGTGGCGCTCGGGGGTCTCGCCGTCGAGTACCTCCTGCTCACCGCGGAGTTCATCGCCTGGGTGCAGGTACTGATCTACGTCGGTTCCGTGGTCGTCCTCCTGCTCTTCGGGCTGATGCTCACCAAGGCCCCCATCGGCCGTTCCCCGGACGCCGACTCGGGCAACCGCTGGGCGGCCCTCGCCGTGGCGGCCGCCTCCGCGGGCGCGCTCGTCTGGGTCGTCGTCGACGCCTTCCGCACCACCTGGATCAACCTGGACGGACCCGCCCAGGGCTCGACCGAGGCGACCGGCTCCTTCCTCTTCCGGCACTGGGTGCTGCCGTTCGAAGCACTCTCCGTCCTGCTGCTCGCCGCCCTCGTCGGCGCGATCGTCCTGTCCCGCAAGCGCGGTAAGGAGCAGAGCTGATGCACCTCGCCTATCCCGCCGTGCTCGCCGCCCTCCTCTTCTGCACCGGGCTGTACGGAGTGCTCGCCCGTCGCAACGCGATCCTGGTCCTGATGTCCGTCGAGCTGATGCTCAACGCCGTCAACCTCAACCTGGTCGCCTTCGATGTCTGGCTCCGCGACACCCTGCACGCCGGCCAGGCCCTCACCCTCTTCACCATCGCCATCTCGGCGGCGGAGATCGGCATCGGCCTGGCGATCGTCCTCGCCGTGTACCGCAACCGCGGCAGCTCGGACGTCGACCGCCTCCGCGACACCGCCGAGACCGACGCCGCCGAAGCCCTGCCGGACGACGAGTCCGGCACCGAAGACCAGGCCACTGCTGCGGCAGGGAAGGCAAAGAAGGCAGAGGCCACCGCGTGACCACCACGACCCTCGCCGTCCTCGTCCCCCTCCTTCCTTTCCTGGGCGCCGCGGCCGGTCTCCTGCTCTGCCCGCCCGTCTCCCGCCACCGCCCCGAGACGGGGCTTCGCGCGCTTCTCTTCGCCCCCGGCTTCGTGCGGCCCCTCGCCGTACTGCCCACCCTCCTAGCCACCGTCCTCGCGGCCGTCGTCGCCGCACGCCAGGGCGGCGGCCGGGCCATCGACGCCGCGACCCAGCTCACCCCCACCGGCTCGGTCCCGATCGACCTCGCCCTGCACCTCGACGGCTTCGCGGTCCTCGTCGCCGTCCTGGTCGGGCTCGTCGCGAGCTGTGTGCAGATCTACTCGACCGCCTATCTGCGCGACGACCCCCGCTACCCCTCGTACGCGGCCCTCGTCTCCCTCTTCACCTCCGCGATGCTGCTCGTCGTCTACTCGGGCGACCTGATGGTGCTGCTGGTCGGCTGGGAGATCATGGGCATCTGCTCGTACTTCCTCGTCGGCCACTACTGGGAGACGCCCGAAGCCCGCGCCGCCTCCCTCAAGGCCTTCCTGGTCACCAAGCTCGGCGACGTCCCCTTCCTGATCGGTCTGTTCGCGCTCGCCGCCGACACCGGCACCTTCCGCATCACCGGCATCCTGGCCGCCGTCGCCAACGGTGGCCTGGACCACCCCACCCTCATCGCCCTGCTGCTCCTCGCGGGCGTCGCCGGAAAGTCCGCGCAGTTCCCCCTGCACACCTGGCTGCCCGACGCGATGGCCGGCCCCACCCCCGTCTCCGCGCTCATCCACGCCGCGACGATGGTCGCCGCCGGCATCTACTTCGTGGCCCGGCTCCTCCCCGTCTTCGCCCAGTCCGGCGCGGCCCTCGTCGTACTCGCCGTCATGGCGGCGATCACGATGATCGGTTCGGGACTCGCCGCCCTCGCCCAGGACGACATCAAGCGGGTCCTCGCCTACTCGACGATCGGCCAGCTCGGCTACATGGCCGGTGCCCTGGCCGTCGGCGACCGGGGGGCCGCCGTCTTCCACCTCCTCTCCCACGGTGCGTTCAAGGCCGTCCTCTTCCTCGCGGCCGGCGTCGTCATCCACGCCGCCGGGACCAACTCGCTGGCCGCCATGTCCCGTATGGGCGGCCTGACGAAGCGCATCCCGGACGCCTACTGGACGATGACCGTCGCCCTGCTCGCGCTCGCCGCCATCCCCCCGTTCGCCGGCTTCTTCTCCAAGGAAGCCGTCCTCGTCGCCGCCGAGCACACCGCGCTCGGGGACCGGCACGTCGCCCCGGCCGCCGCCGGCTGGACCGTACTCGTCGCCGGACTGCTCGCCGCCGTCCTCACCGCCGCCTACGCCACCCGCCTCTGGCTCCTCGCCTTCCGGGGCCGCGGCGCCGAGGCCCCCGACCACGGCAGGCAGCCCGTCGCGATGACCGCCGTCCTCTGGGTCCTCGCCGTCCCCACCATCGCCTTCGGGCTGACCGTCGGTGCGATCACCGACTGGTTCGACGGACACGGCCTCACCCCGACCGTGACCACCGCCGTCCTCTCCACGGGCGTCGGCCTCATCGGCGGCCTCGTCACCTACGGCGCCTGGCGCCACACCTCGGCGCTCGCCGCCCGCACCACCGTCGGCACCGTCGTCGCCCACCCCGACGCCGAACCCGCCCTCATCGAGGCCCAGGCCATGACGGCACACACCGCCGCCTACGGAGCCGACGGGGACGCCCCCGACCCGGCCGACCCGGGCCGCCTGCTGCTCGGCCCGCTCCACCACCACGCAGCCGCCGGCTTCCACCTCGACGCCCTGTACACGGCGCTGTTCGTCCGCCCCGTCCAGGCCGCGGCGAGCCTCGTCCGCTTCCTGGACCGCGAGGTCGTCGACACCTACGTACGCGGCTCCGGAGCCGTCGCACGCGGGCTCGGCACCGCCGTCCGCCGCGCCCAGACCGGCAACGTGCAGACCTACCTCAGCGCACTGCTCGCCGGTTCGCTGGTCCTGGCGATCGCCGCCGTCGTCTTCGCCAACGTCAACGCCGGGTCGTGAGCCGTGATCGATATCAGTGAATCCGTGATGCAGTTCCTTCTCGCGTTCATCGTCGTCATCCCGCTCGTCGGCGCCGTGGCCGCTCTTCTGCCGGCCCCGCCCGGACTGAAGGGATCCGGCCCCGACCAGGCCGTGCTCCGCCACGGCGTGACCGTGACCGGCGCGGTCCTCGTCGCCGCGATCGTCCTCGCCGCAGGCTTCGACCACGACCACCCGTCGAAGATGCAGGCCACCACCGACATCAGCTGGATCCCGGCGCTCGACGTCCGCATCCATCTCGGCATCGACGGCATCTCGCTCCCCCTTCTCGTACTGACCGCGCTGCTGACCTTCCTCTGCGCGCTCTACAGCTACTTCAAGCTGCCCGCGGGCCCCTCCCCGAAGGCCTTCGTCGCTCTCCTGCTCGTCCTGGAGTCCGGCACCCTCGCGACCTTCGCCGTCCTCGACCTGCTGCTGTTCTTCCTGGCGTTCGAGATGGTGCTCATCCCGATGTACTTCCTCATCGCCCGCTGGGGCGGCGCGCAGAGGCAGGCCGCCGCCTGGAAATTCATCCTCTACACACTGCTCGGCTCGGTCGTCATGCTGCTGGGCCTGCTCCTCGTCGGACTGAAGAGCGGCACCTTCGACATGGTGGCACTCGCCACTGACAACGGCCGTGGGCTCACCACGTCCGTGCAGGTCATCGCCGTTCTGGCGATCGGCATCGGGCTCGCCGTGAAAACCCCGATGTGGCCGCTGCACAGCTGGCTGCCGGACGCCCACACCGCGGCCCCGACCGTCGGCTCGGTGCTCCTCGCGGGCGTCCTGCTGAAGATGGGCACGTACGGATTCGTCCGCATTCTTCTCCCCATCACCCCCGACGGGATGCACACCTTCGCGCCCTACCTCGCCGCTTTCGCGGTCGTCGGCATCATCTACGGATCACTGGCCTGCCTGGCGCTGGTCCGCCCCGGCTCCAAGGGCGACCTCAAGCGCCTGATCGCGTACTCCTCCGTCGGGCACATGGGCTTCGTGCTCCTCGGCATCGCGAGCATGACCCCCACCGGAGTCAACGGCGCGCTCTTCGCCAACATCGCCCACGGCCTCATCACCGGCCTGCTGTTCTTCCTGGTCGGAGCGGTCAAGGACCGGTACGGCACCGCCGACCTCGACACCCTCTCCGGGGCCACCGGAGCCGCGCTCTACGGCCGGGCCCCCCGCCTCGGCGGCCTCCTCGCCTTCGCCGCCGTCGCCTCCCTGGGCCTGCCGGGCCTCGCCGGATTCTGGGGCGAGATGCTCGCCCTGTTCGGCTCCTTCGACCCCGCCGACGGCCTCAGCCGGCCCGCCTTCCTCACCTTCATGTCGATCGCCGCGTTCGGCACCCTGCTCACCGCCGCGTACATGCTCATGGTCGTACGCCGGGTCTGCATGGGCGAGAAGCGCGAGGAGCCGCAGCTCGCCGACGTCCAGACGTACGAGTTCGCCGCCTGGACCCCGCTCGTCGCGCTCACCGTCCTCGCCGGTCTGTGGCCCGCCGTCCTCCTCGGCCTCACCGACCCGGCCGTGCAGAAGCTCCTCGCAGGAGGCAAGTCGTGACCCCAGCCGTCGTCACCGCGGGCGCCGCCGCCCCGGACCTCGTCACCACCGCGGCCGAGAGCACCACCAGCCTCATCCAGTCCGTCGACTGGCTCGCGATCGCGCCCCCGGTCGTCGTCGCGGCCATGGCCCTGATCGTCCTGGTCACCGACCTCTTCCTGCCCGAGCGGCGCAAGCCGCTCCTCGGCGCGCTGGCCATCGCCGGGCTCGTCGCCGCCCTGGCCCTCCTCGTCCCGCTGCGCGACGGCAACCGCTCCACCTTCTGCATCGACGGGGCCGCCACCGGACCCGGCTCCGCAGGCGCCTGCAGCTACACCGCCGACCACTTCGCCCTGGTCATCCAGGCCCTCGTGCTCGGCGGCGCCCTGCTCACCGCGCTGCTGTCGCTCGGCGACACCCGCAGGCTCCCCGCCGGCGAGTTCTGGTTCCTGCTGCTGTCCTCCGCGTCCGGCGCCGCGCTGCTGCCCGCCGCCCGCGACCTCGCCACCCTCGTCGTCGCCCTCGAAGTCGCCTCGCTGCCCGCCTTCGCGCTCGTCGGCATCAAGCGCGGCGACCGGCGGTCCTCCGAGGCCGCCCTGAAGTTCTTCCTCTCCTCCGTCGTCGCGACCGCCGTCATGCTGCTCGGCGTCAGCTTCGTGTACGCGACCACCGGCACCCTGCACCTCACCGAGATCGCCGCACGGCTGGACGACGTACCCGGTCAGCTCGACACCCTCGCCAAGGCGGGCGTCGCCCTCACCCTGGTCGGCTTCGCGTTCAAGACGGCCGCCGCGCCCTTCCACTTCTGGGTCCCCGACACCTACGTCGGCGCCCCCCTGCCGATCGCCGCCTACCTCTCGGTCGTCGGCAAGGCGGTCGGTTTCTCCGGCCTCATCCTCGTCACCGTGATCGCCTTCCCGGCGTACGCCGACGTCTGGGGACCGGCCCTCGCCGTCCTCGCCGCGCTCACCATGACGATCGGCAACGTCGCCGCCCTGCGCCAGAACGCCGGCCGGGCCCGCAGCGCGGTGCGCCTGCTCGCCTGGTCGTCCGTCGCCCAGGCCGGCTACCTCCTGGTGCCGATCGCGTCCGCCGCGTACTCCAGCGACGAGCACATCGGCTCCACCGTCGCGTACGCCCTCATGTACGCCGTCGTGAACCTCGGGGCCTTCGCGGTCGCCGCCCTGGTCGCCCGCACCAGCCCCGGCAACCGGATCACCGACTACCGCGGCCTGTACGCCACCCGCCCGCTCGCCGCCCTGGCGATGGCCTTCTTCCTGCTCTGCCTGGCCGGCCTGCCGCCCGGCATCATCGGCCTCTTCGCCAAGGTCACGGTCTTCTCCGCAGCCGTCGACGCCGGACTCGGCTGGCTCGCCGTCGTCATGGCCGTCAACGTCGTGATCGCGCTCTACTACTACCTCCAGTGGACCGCGACGCTCTTCCGCGCCCCGGAGAAGGCCTCGGAGGAAACCCCGGCGGCGGCCCGCGAAGAGACCCCGGCGGACGGTGCCGTACGCGCCCCCACCGGGCACGGAGCCCCGGCCTCCCTCACCGTCGCGATCGCGCTCACCGCCGCGGCCGGCGTGGTGCTCTCGGGCGCCCCGCAGACAGTCCTCAGGTTCGCCGCCGTCAATCTCTTCTGACATACCGAAGATCGGTTTGCCCGGAACGGTACGTACAGGGCATGGTCTTGCCCGCACACCCCCCACACGTACGCATTCCAGAGGAGCAAGAGCAGTGCTGAACGGGTTCAAGGACTTCATCCTGCGCGGAAACGTCATCTCCATGGCCATCGGACTGGCCGTCGGAGCGGCGTTCACCGCAGTCGTCACCGGCTTCAGCACGGCCTTCATCACCCCGCTGATCGGCCTCGCGACCGGATCGGTCGGCGACTTCAGCTCGGCGCAGTTCTCGGTCGAGGGCGCCATCTTCCCGTACGGGAAGTTCCTCGCCGCCGCCATCGCGTTCCTGATCACCGCCGCCGTCCTCTACTTCGGCGTCGTGGTTCCCATGGCGAAGGTCCAGAACCGTTTCGCCAAGGCGGAGAAGGTCGACATCAAGGCCGCCGTGCGCGACTGTCCCCGCTGCTACACCGAGATCCCGGCCATCGCCTCCCGCTGCGCCCACTGCACCAGCGAGATCAAGCCGGACCCCGAGGCCCTCGAGGTCGTCGGCCTCCCCACCCAGCGCTGAGCCACCGGAGACCGGACCGGTACGCGCACGGCCACTGACCCGTACGGCCCAGAGCCTGATCCGGCACGCAAGTGCCGGACAGGCCGGTCCTGCGGCGGCACGCACAAGGGAACTAGCTCTTCTCGCCTGGCGTTGACCCGTACGGGAGGCTCCACTGAGGGAGTGGAGACCACCAAGCAAAGGGTTCCCCTGCCGCACCACTTGGAGGGCGTACCGTGCACCGCCGGCACAACGGGCTGAGAACCGCCGTACTCCTCGGGGGCCTGTCCGCACTCATCATCGTCATCGGAAGCTTTTTCGGACGTACGGGCCTGATCGTCGCGCTCCTCGTAGCCGTCGGCACCAACGCCTACGCGTACTGGAACAGCGACAAGCTGGCGCTCAGAGCCATGCGGGCCCGCCCCGTCAGCGAGTTCGAGGCACCACAGCTCTACCGCATGGTCCGCGAGCTCTCCACCGCCGCCCGCCAGCCCATGCCCCGGCTCTACATCTCCCCGACGCAGGCACCCAACGCCTTCGCCACCGGCCGCAACCCGCGCAACGCCGCGGTCTGCTGCACCGAGGGCATCCTGCAGATCCTGGACGAGCGGGAGCTGCGCGGCGTCCTGGGACACGAGCTGAGCCATGTCTACAACCGGGACATCCTGATCTCGTCCGTCGCCGGAGCGCTCGCCTCCGTCGTCATGTTCCTGGTCAATTTCGCGTGGCTGATCCCGGTGGGCCGGTCCAACGACGACGACGGCCCAGGAATCCTCGGGATGCTCCTGATCATGATCCTCGGCCCGGTCGCGGCCTCCGTCATCCAGCTGGCCGTCAGCCGCTCCCGGGAGTACGAGGCGGACGCTTCCGGCGCCCAGCTGACCGGCGACCCGCTGGCCCTGGCCAGTGCCCTGCGCAAGCTCGACGCGGGAACGAAACAGCTCCCGCTCCCCCCGGAGCCGAGGATCGAGACCGCGAGCCACATGATGATCGCGAACCCGTTCCGCCCCGGCCAGGGCGTGTCCAAACTGTTCTCGACGCACCCGCCCATGGCGGAGCGCATCGCCCGGCTGGAGCAGATGGCGGGCCCCCGCCCCTGAAGACCCCCGCCCAGGCTCGTACGAGCGGCCCCGGACTCCTCGTCCGGGGCCGCTCGCGTCGTTCAGCGGGCGCCGAAGGCCTCGTCGCTCGGAACCACCTCGCGGCCCAGCGGCATCAGCGAGATCGGGATCATCTTCAGGTTCGCCCAGCCGAAGGGGATACCGATGATCGACACGAACAGCGGGATGCTGGTGATCAGGTGCCCCAGCGCCAGCCACCACCCGGCGAAGACGAGCCAGATCACATTCCCGACGCAGGACGGCGCACCCGCGTCGGGCCGTTCCACCGTCGTCCGCCCGAACGGCCACAGCACGTAACCGGCGATCCTCAGGGACGCGATGCCGAACGGAATCGTCACGATCAGCACGAAGCAGATGATCGCGGCGACGAGGTAGCCGAGGGCCATCCAGAACCCGCAGAACACCACCCACAGGATGTTCAGGATCAGCTGTATGAGCTTCATGGTCACTCGCCTTCCGGGGGTGTTGCCCGTCGTCGTCGCCCTGCATGGTCAGTATCAGCCCAGGTCACGGACAGGAGTAACCGGAGCGAGCCCGTGGAGTGACCGTCCCGCCGGCCACGCCCGACGTCCGTGCCGTCATTCACCATGAACGCAGGAACGGCACCGAGCAGTTGCCCGTAGCCGCCGGGAAGACCCCCCGCACCGGGAGGACCACCCCCCCCGAGGCCCCCAGGCCCCCCGGGGACGCCGCGCGCAACCACGTCACGGGCAGGAACGTCTTGGATTCCAGGAACGAGTGACGGGTAGGTTCGCACGCATGAGCATTATCGGATGGATCATTCTCGGACTGGTGGCCGGAGTCATCGCCAAGGTCCTGCTCCCGGGCCGCGACCCGGGTGGCCTGGTCGGCACCACCCTCATCGGGATCGTCGGCGCCTTCCTCGGCGGCTGGATATCGTCGCGCTTCCTGGACCGCCCCATTTCCAACGACTTCTTCGACATGGCCACTTGGGTCGCCGCCATCGGTGGTTCTCTGGTCCTGCTGATCGCCTACCGGCTGCTGTTCGGGAACTCCCGCGAACGCCGCTGAAGCCCGCTGCCGAAGGTGCTCAGCCCGGTCTCGCGCAGGGTCACATTGAGCCGGCCGCGGCTCATCCCCGATGCGGGATCGGCGGTCCCGGGGAAGACCTTCGGCACGCCGTGGAACGCGAAACGTGACGGCCCGCCGAAGACGAACAGATCGCCGGAGGCCAACTCCACGTCCGTATAGGGCCTTCCGCGGTTCTCCGTGTTGCCGAAGCGGAAGACGCAGGTGTCGCCGATGCTGAGCGACACCACCGGAGCACCGGACCGCTCCTCCTTGTCCTGGTGCATGCCCATCCGCGCCGCCCCGTCGTAGAAGTTGACGAGCGCGGTGTCCGGCGCGTACGTCCGTACCGGGCTCTCGTCCCCGTACGCCGCCGCCAGCGCCTCGCGCCCCAACTCCGCCAGCCAGCCGGGGAAGTCTGCCACCCGCGCACCGTTCACGTCGTCGGCCGTGCGCGAATAGCGGTACGGCTGCCAGTGCCATCCCACACAGACCGTCTGTACGGACATCACCCCGCCGCCCGGCAGGGCCGTGTGCCGCAGCGGCACGGGCCCGCGCGCCCACTCCCGGCAGGCCGCCACCAACTCCCGCTGCCGCTCCTGCGGCAGCCACTCGGGCACATGCACGGCCCCCGGCGCGACGACGGCGCGAGGCCTCGGGAAGAGCCCGGACATCTCAGCGCACCGCCAGGACGCCTTCCAGCCCCAGCAGCCGCTCCTTGCGCTCCAGACCGCCCGCGTACCCCCGCAGCGCCCCGTCCGCGCCGATCACCCGGTGGCACGGCCGCACGATCAGCAGCGGATTGCGCCCGATCGCCGTCCCCACGGCCCGTACCCCCGCCGCCGAGGTGCCGACGCGGTCGGCGATCTCGCCGTACGACACGGTCTCCCCGTACGGGACGGTGTCCAGGGCGGCCCACACCCGGCGCTGGAAGTCGGTGCCCACGCCGTCCGCGTACGCGATGTCGAAGCGGGTCAGCCGCCCCGCGAAGTACTCCCGCAGCTGGGCGGCGATCCCCGCGAAGGCCTCCGGTGCGTGGACCCACCCGTCCTGGACGACCGCGGCGCCCTTCTGGCCGGGCAGCGAGAGCGAGGCGAGCGCCACCCCGCCGGTGGCCTCCTCGCCGACCAGCAGCAGTTCACCCAGCGGGCTGTCGACCGTTGCGTACATGGTCATGACTCGTCCCTTTCCTGCACGTCATGCCGGGATTCGACCGGATCGTCGCCCGACACGGACAAGTCTGCGTGCCCCGCACCGTCGCGACCGGCGATTTTCGGACATCGCACCCCGGGTGCGGAGCGGCGCGTCCCGCTCCGCACACCGAAAAGGCGGGACCTACCGGTAGTTCACGAACTGCACGGCGAAGTCGAAGTCCTGGCCCTTCAGCAGCGCCTGCACGGCCTGCAGGTCGTCCCGGCTCTTCGAGCTGACCCGCAGCTCGTCGCCCTGGACCTGGGCCTTGACGCCCTTGGGACCCTCGTCGCGAATGATCTTCGCCACCTTCTTGGCGTTCTCCTGGGAGATGCCCTCCTCGATGGTGGCGAAGATCTTGTACTCCTTGCCGGACAGCTGCGGCTCGCCCGCGTCCAGCGACTTCAGTGAGATGCCGCGCTTGATCAGCTTGGACTGGAAGATGTCGAGGATCGCCTTGACCCGCTCCTCGCCGTTCGCCTCCATCAGGATCTTCTCGCCGGACCAGGAGATCGAGGCGTTGGTGCCCTTGAAGTCGTAACGCTGCGAGATTTCCTTGGCGGCCTGGTTGAGGGCGTTGTCGACCTCCTGCCGCTCGACCTTCGAGACGATGTCGAAACTGGAGTCGGCCATGACGTGTGGCTCCTTGTATCGGGGATGCGGAAACGGGGGTGCATACAGATGGCGGCGGGCCTGCCGGCCCCGCGACGCCGATCAAAGCCTAAACGGGACAGCCTTTGGCCACCCGCGCCCGATCGGGCCGCTGATCAATCCGGTGGCGAAGCACCCCCGGGCATCGGGTATCGTTTACGTCGTTGCCAGAGAGCACCGCCGAAAAGCGGGTCTCACGGCAGCAATCCCCGGCGGTGTGCCCGAGTGGCCAAAGGGAGCAGACTGTAAATCTGCCGGCTCAGCCTACCCAGGTTCGAACCCTGGCGCCGCCACATGGTAAGGCCCCTGTCTCAGGCAGGGGCCTTCTTTGTTTTCTGTTGCGAGGGGCCGCGAACATGGAATCCGTACTGGTCAGCGCCTGCCTGCAGGGAGTGCCCTGCCGCTTCGACGGCCGGGGCAAGGCCTCCGACGCGGTGACCGCGGCCATCGGCGACCGCCGCCCCGTGGCCTTCTGCCCCGAGGTCTCCGCCGGACTGCCCACCCCGCGCCGCCCCGCCGAGATCACCGGCGGCGACGGCCACGACGTACTGGACGGCCGTGCCCGCGTCGTCGACGACAGCGGGCACGACGTGACGGAGGAGTTCGTGGACGGCGCGGAACGGGCCCTGGAGGCCGCGCGCCGGACCGGGTGCACCGAGGCGCTGCTGATGGCGCGCAGCCCTTCCTGCGGGCGCGGAACGGTCTACGACGGTACGTTCACGGGCGCGCTCCGCGAGGGCGACGGCGTCACCGCCGCGCTGCTGGAGCGCCACGGCATCACCGTCCGCCCGGCACCGGGCGCCTGATCCCGAAGGGCCCCCGCCCGGTCAGTTCCCCGCGATGTCCTTCACCGCGACCGACACCGGCACGTTCCCCGAGATGAGTTCCAGCGTCAGGCCCGCCGTCGCCGGGGTCTCCAGCAGCTCCAGCAGCGCTGCCGCCACGTCGTCGCGCGGCACCGGCCCCCGCCCGGTCGACGCGGTCAGCAGGACTTCCCCCGTGCCCGCGTCGTTCGTCAGCATGCCGGGGCGCAGGATCGTCCAGTCGAGCGTGGATGACCTGGAGCGCACATACGCGTCCGCGGCGCCCTTGGCCCGCAGATACGCGTCGAAGACCTCGTCGCCCCGATGGTCGGGGTCGGCGCCCATCGACGAGACCACGACGTAGCGCCGTACGCCCGCCCGTTCCGCCGCGTCCGCGAACAGCACCGCCGCCCCGCGGTCCACCGTCTCCTTGCGTGCCGAGCCGCTGTCCGGGCCCGCACCGGCCGCGAAGACCGCCGCGTCGGCGCCCTGCAGCACCTGTGCCACCTCCTCCACGGAGGCGGATTCGAGGTCCAGGACCACCGGCTCGGCACCCGCCGCCCGGAGGTCCTCGACCTGGTCCGGATTGCGGATGACGCCCACGGCTTCGTCCCCGCGCGCGGCGAGCAGCCGCTCCAGCCGCAGCGCGATCTGACCATGTCCACCTGCAATGACAATGCGCATGCTCACGACCGTACGCCGCGACGGCCCACCGCGCTCAGGGCCCGCCGCACGGACCGGAACCCGGCCTTCCCTGGCGAGGCAGATCGAGGGCGACGACGGTCTCGGATTCGCAGTACTCGCGCACCGCGCTCGTCCGCGCCACCACCCGGCCGCGATGTACCACGATCCGGCTGTACGCGAGCGAGAGCGCGCCGGGGAGCTGGTCCCCGCGCACGGCCAGGAGCTCGGCCGGGAAGCCCGCCTCGACCCTGACCCCGGGCAGCCCCGTCGCCGCCCTGGCGACCGAGGACACCGCCTCGTACGCCTCCGTGGCGGGCAGTGCGTGCTGCGAGGCGAGTAGATAGGCGGCCTCCAGGGGGTCACCGCGGCCCACGGGGTTCGCGACGTCCCGCAGCGCCCCGCTGCCCGCCGCGACCCGCACCCCGGCCGACCGCAGCAGCCGTACGGGCGCGGTGCCCCGGTCCTCCACGCCGCAACAGCCGCCCTGAGGGAGGCAGATGACCGTCACCCCGGCCGCGGCCAGCTGGTCGGCGGCGCGGCCCGCGGCCTGCGGGGGAAGCCGGGAGAGGCCGGCGCACGGGCCGAGGGAGACGCCGGGCCGCAACCCTCCGGCCATGGCGGCCAGCCGGCCGAGCCGGGCCGGATCGTCGCCGTCCGTGTGCAGATCGACCGGGCAGCCCTGCTCGGCGGCGACCTCCAGGACGGCCTCCGCGTACCCCGCCGGGTCCGGGTCGAGGTCAGGGCAGCCGCCGACCGCGTCGGCCCCCAGCTTCACCGCGTCGCGCAGCATGGCCAGGTTGTCGGCGCCCGCGACGCCGGTGAGCAGCCGGGGCACGGCGACCGTGGTCAGATCGGCCAGACCGCGCAGCGAGTGGCGTGCCTGGAGCACGGCTTCGAGCGAGGCGAGGCCCTGGACGTCCCCGATCCGCACGTGCGAGCGCAGCGCCGTGGCGCCGTGCCCGAGCTGCAGCAGGGCGGCCTCGGTGGCGCGGCGGCGGATGTCCTCCGGGCGGTGCGACACCGGTCCGGGGGCGTCGGGGCCGGTGCCGCCGGCGGTGAGCGCGGTGTCGCTGTGGGCGTGGGGGTCGGCGGGGGCGGGAAGCAGCAGATAGCCGCGCAGGTCCAGTCGCGGACCGGATGCGGTCAGGCTGCCCGCGGTGCCGACGGCCTCGATGCGGCCGCCGCCGAGCCGTACGTCCACGACGCGGCCGTCGGTGAGACGGGCGCCGCAGAGCACCAGGCCGTTCCCGGCCGGGTCGGCGGTGTCGGGACTGCTGGTCGGCCCGGCCGCGTCGGCGGCGTGGTCGTCCGGCTGCCACGGCTGGCTGTCGGGCATCGCGCTCCAGGGAAAGGGACAAGATCACGCAGAGTGAGTCGAGCCTAGGGGCGTGTTCGGCCAGGTTCGAGGAGGAGCGAAATAGTCGTACCGGTGTGGCCCTGGGGGCGCGTGGGGCGGCGGTGTGCGGCCGTGGCGGCGGTGCCCCGTGGGGAGGCCGAGGCGCCGCTCGGGCGGCCGACGGGCGGTCCCGGGGCCCGTCGGCCGCCCGAGCGGCGGGGTACCGATCAAGGCCGGTGGGCGGGGCTCCGAAACGGATTTGGGCGATCGGCGAGAGACCGTGTAATGTCTTCATCGCTCGCCCCAATAGCTCAGTCGGTAGAGCGTCTCCATGGTAAGGAGAAGGTCTGCGGTTCGATTCCGCATTGGGGCTCTGGTGATCGGGAAACCCCGCTTCGGCGGGGGGACTCATTCATCAAAGCGGTGTAGCTCAGTCGGTAGAGCAAGCGGCTCATAATCGCTGTGTCACCGGTTCAAGTCCGGTCACCGCTACTTACGGTAGCCGATTGTGGGGTCGGTCCTTCGATCGGCTACTCTTTTTTGCGTTCATCCGTCCATCCGTCCGTCCAAGGAGCACTCACGTGGCTGCCACCGACGTCCGCCCGAAGATCACGCTGGCCTGCGTGGAGTGCAAGGAGCGGAACTACATCACCAAGAAGAACCGGCGTAACAACCCGGACCGTCTTGAGATGAAGAAGCACTGCCCGCGCTGCAACTCGCACACCGCGCACCGCGAAACGCGCTGAATCAGGCTCGTACACGAGGCCGTCCCCACTGGGGGCGGCCTCGTGTCGTTGTATTAAGGCTGTTCTTCGGCCTGTTCATCTTTCATCAGGAGGTAGCGAGCCCATGGCGCTCGACCAGTCCTTCGTCGGGCGGACCTATCCGCCCACCCCGCCGTACGAGGTCGGCCGGGAGAAGATCCGCGAGTTCGCCGAGGCGGTGGGCGACCCGAATCCGGTGTACGTCGACCCGGAGGCCGCCAAGGCGTTCGGCCACAGCGATGTGATCGCGCCGCCGACTTTCGTCTTCTCGATCACCTTCAAGGCCGCCGGGCAGGTGGTGCAGGATCCGCAGCTGGGCCTGGACTACAGCCGGGTGGTGCACGGTGACCAGAAGTTCGCCTATGTGCGCCCCGTCCGGGCGGGGGACCGGCTGACGGTCACCTCGACGATCGAGGGCATCAAGTCCTTGGCGGGCAACGACATCCTGGACATCCGCGGCGAGGTCCACGACGAGTCCGGTGAGCACGTCGTGACCGCGTGGACGAAGCTGGTGGCGCGCGCCGCCGAGGAGGCGTGATGACGGCGAAGGTCGCATACGAGTCGGTCGAGGTCGGTACAGAGCTGCCGGCGCAGTCCTTCCCGGTGACCCGGGCGGCGCTGGTGCAGTACGCGGGCGCCTCCGGTGACTTCAACCCGATCCACTGGAACGAGAAGTTCGCCCGCGAGGTCGGGCTGCCGGATGTGATCGCGCATGGCATGTTCACCATGGCCGAGGCGATCCGGGTCGTCACGGACTGGGTCGGTGACCCGGGTGCGGTCGTCGAGTACGGGGTGCGGTTCACCAAGCCGGTCGTCGTGCCGAACGACGACGAGGGTGCACTGATCGAGGTCAGCGCCAAGGTCGCCGCCCTGCTGGACGACAAGCAGGTGCGGGTGGACCTGACGGCCATGAGCGAGGGCAAGAAGGTGCTGGGCATGTCCCGCGCCGTGCTGCGGCTCGGCTGAGGCCGTACCGCGCGGGAGGAATGAGGGGCACGGTCCACGGGGCCGTGCCCCTCGTCGACTGGCCGTGGCCAGCGGGCCCCTGATCGGCGGCAGCCTCACCGCACGGCTTCCGCGCGAAGCGCCCCATGCTGCCGATGCGGCTCTTCCGTGACCGCGCGTTCTTCGGGATCAACATGGCGAGCATGCTGATGTTCCTGGGCATGTTCGGGTCGATCTTCCTGCTCAGCCAGTACTTCCAGGGCGTGCTGGGCTACTCGCCCACCGAGGCCGGCCTGCGGATGCTGCCCTGGACCGGAATGCCGATGCTGGTCGCGCCCGTCGCGGGGATACTCTCCGACCGGTTCGGCGGTCGCCCGGTGGTCGTCGCAGGACTCGCCCTCCAGGCGGTCGGTCTCGCGTTCTTCGCGATGGTGATCGCGCCCGACGCCTCGTACGCCTCGCAGCTGCCCGGCCTGATCATCGGCGGGGTCGGCACGGCCCTGTACTTCGCGCCCGCCGCCAGTCTTGTGATGTCCAGCGTCCGCCCCGCGGAGCAGGGCATCGCCTCCGGCGCCAACAACGCCCTGCGCGAGGTCGGCGGAGCCCTCGGGGTCGCCGTGCTCGCCACGGTCTTCTCCTCGCAGGGCGGCTACGGCTCCGCGCGCGCCTTCACGGACGGGACCGTTCCGGCGGTCTGGATCGGCGCCTCGGCGGTGGCCCTGGCCGTCGTCGTCGCCCTGCTGATCCCGCGCCGCCGCAGCACCCCGGCCCCGGAGTCCGCGGTGGCCGAGAAACTTGCCCCCGTCGCCGCCTGAGCCATGGGTCCACACGTACGGTCCGTGCCCCGCCCGAGCGGTGAGTGCGCGGACCGTACCCTTGTCCCCGTGCAGGAACTCCATGACGCCCCCCTCGCCCCCCTGACCACCTTCCGGCTGGGCGGCCCCGCCTCCCGCCTCCTCACGGCGACCACCGACGCCGAAGTGATCGAAGCCGTGCGCGAGGCCGACGGGAGCGGCACCCCGCTCCTCGTCATCGGCGGCGGCAGCAATCTGGTCATCGGCGACAAGGGCTTCGACGGCACCGCCCTGCGCATCGCGACCAAGGGCTTCGCGCTGAACGGCACGACGCTGGAACTCGCCGCCGGTGAGATCTGGACGGATGCCGTGGCCCGTACCGTCGAAGCCGGCCTCGCGGGCATCGAGTGCCTGGCCGGAATCCCGGGCTCCGCGGGTGCGACACCGATCCAGAACGTCGGTGCGTACGGCCAGGAGGTCTCCTCCACCGTCACGGAGGTCGTCGCCTACGACCGGCACACCGAGGAAACGGTCACCATCCCGAACGCCGACTGCGCGTTCTCGTACCGGCACAGTCGTTTCAAGGCCGAACCCGACCGTTTCGTGGTGCTGCGTGTCCGCTTCGAGCTGGAGGACGCGGGCGGTCTCTCCGCGCCGCTGCGGTACGCCGAGACGGCCCGCACCATGGGCGTCGAGCAGGGCGAGCGGGTGCCCGCGGCGGCCGCCCGCGAAACGGTGCTCGCGCTCCGCGCCGGCAAGGGCATGGTGCTGGACCCGGAGGACCACGACTCCTGGTCGGCGGGCTCCTTCTTCACCAACCCGATCCTGGAGGACGCGGAGTACGAGGCGTTCCTCGCCCGCGCCAAGGACCGGCTCGGCCCCGGGACGACGCCCCCCGCCTTCCCCGCGGACGGGGGACGCGTCAAGACCTCGGCGGCCTGGCTCATCGACAAGGCCGGTTTCACCAAGGGATACGGCACCGGCCCGGCCCGCATCTCCACCAAGCACACCCTCGCCCTCACCAACCGCGGCGAGGCGACCACCGAGGACCTCCTCGCGCTCGCCCGCGAGGTCGTCGCCGGAGTCCGCGAAGCCTTCGGCGTCACGCTCGTCAACGAACCGGTGACGGTCGGCGTGAGCCTGTAGGGCCATCAGTACGTCACTCAGTACGCCACGCCCACGCCCTGCTTCACCGACGCCGGGTCGTCGACCAGCGCCAGCATCGCGTGCGCCACATCGGCGCGCGAGATGGTCCGGCCGCTGCGCGGAGTACTGCCGACGGCCGTGCGGTACTTCCCCGTCAGCGGCCCGTTCGTGAGCTTCGGCGGCCGTACCGACGTCCAGTCCACCGTGCTCCGGGCCAGTACGGCCTCCATCCGCGTCAGGTCCGCGTAGACCTCCTTGAGGATCGCCCCGATCATCTTGCGGGCCAGCCGGTCCGGCAGCGGGTCGTCGGCCGGCCGGGGGCCGACCGGGGCCGCGCTGACCACCAGCAGCCGCCGCACCCCCTCGGCCTCCATCGCCGCCAGCACCGCCCCGGTGAGCCGCTCGGCGACCCCGTCCGCCTTCCGGCCGTGCGAGCCGAGCGCGGAGAGCACCGCGTCCCGGCCCGCGACCGCCTCACGCAGCGCCTCCGGATCGTCCACGCGCGCGACCGTGTGGACCTGTACGTCGGAGAGCGGGACGGGCAGCCGCGCCGGGTCGCGGACCACCGCCGTCACCTCGTGGCCCGCCGCCACCGCCTGGCGGACGACCTCCTGGCCGACGCCGCCCGTCGCGCCGAACACCGTGATCCTCATTGCGCACCCTCCCAGGGTGGGTAAGTATTCACTCACCTATAGAGTGAGTGGATACTCACTACCTCGTCAAGCTTCGCTGGAGTACACATGGAGCAGAAGCCGGCCCGCGTCCGCATCATCGACGCCGCCCATCAGCTGATGCTCACCATCGGCCTGGCCCGCGCCACCACCAAGGAGATCGCCAGAGCCGCGGGCTGCTCGGAGGCCGCGCTCTACAAGCACTTCGCGAGCAAGGAAGAGCTGTTCGTGGTCGTGCTCAAGGAACGGCTGCCCAGGCTCAACCCGCTGCTGGAACGGCTTGTCGCGTCCCCGGGGGCCTGGGAGCGCACCGTCGAGCAGAACCTCACCGAGATCGCCCGCCAGGCCGCACTCTTCTACGAGCAGAGCTTCCCGATCGCCGCCTCGCTGTACGCCGATCCCAGGCTCAAGGAACGCCACAACGAGGCGATGAGGGAACTCGGCACCGGCCCGCACATGCCCATCCGCGGCCTGGACGCCTATCTGCGCTCCGAGCAGGCGGCCGGCCGCGTGCGGGCCGACGCGGACACCTACGCGGCCGCGTCGCTGCTGCTGGGGGCCTGCGCGCAGCGGGCGTTCGCCTACGAGGCCACGGCCGGCGGGACGCCGCCGCAGCCCCTCGACGAGTTCGCCGCGTCCCTGGCGAGGACGCTGATGCGGGGCGTCGGCGCGTAACCGCTCGCTCCCCAGGCCCTGTCGTCAAACTGCCGTCTGCCGCGCGGCGCCTGGCACGCACGCTCGCGGCGTTGCCGAAATGCCCTAGTAGCTCCTTCCCCGAGCTCTCAACTGCGTTCGAGCAGGGGAGACCCCATCCGAGACCATTCCGGCGCCTTGCGATCGCACGCACCAGGCGCCGCGCGGCCGCCCTCCGGGCGACGGCGGCAGTTTGACGGCAGGCCCTAGCCCGCGGGCTTCGCCAGCCAGTCGTCGACGCCCGCCAGCAGCTCCGCCCGGACCGGGGCGGGTGCGGCGGAGCCCCGTACCGACTGCCGGGCCAGCTCCGCGAGCTCCTCGTCCGTGAACGCGTGATGGCGCCGCACGAGGTCGTACTGCGCGGCCAGCCGGGAACCGAAGAGCAGCGGATCGTCCGCGCCCAGCGCCATCGGCACCCCGGCCTCGAACAGCTTGCGCAGGGGTACGTCGGCGGGCTTCTCGTAGACGCCCAGCGCCACGTTCGACGACGGGCAGACCTCGCAGGTCACCCGGCGCTCCGCCAGCCTGCGCAGCAGCCGGGGGTCCTCGGCGGCCCGTACCCCGTGCCCGATCCGGGCCGCGTCGAGATCGTCCAGGCAGTCCCGCACGCTGGAGGGGCCGGACAGTTCACCTCCGTGCGGTGCCGCCAGCAGCCCGCCCTCGCGGGCGATGGCGAAGGCCCGGTCGAAGTCCCGGGCCATCCCGCGGCGCTCGTCGTTGGAGAGCCCGAATCCGACCACGCCCCGGTCCACGTACCGCACCGCGAGCCGGGCGAGCGTCCGGGCGTCCAGCGGATGCTTCATCCGGTTCGCCGCGATCACCACCCGGATCGGCAGCCCGGTCTCGCGCGAGGCGCTGTCCACCGCGTCCAGGATGATCTCGATCGCCGGGATCAGCCCGCCGAGCAGCGGGGCGTACGAGGTGGGGTCGACCTGGATCTCCAGCCAGCCGGAGCCGTCCGCGACGTCCTCCTGGGCCGTCTCGCGCACCAGCCGCTGAATGTCCTCGGGCGCCCTGAGGCAGGACCGGGCGATGTCGTAGAGCCGCTGGAAGCGGAACCATCCGCGCTCGTCCGTGGCCCGCAGCTTGGGCGGCTCACCGCCGGTCAGGGCGTCCGGCAGGTGTACGCCGTACTTGTCGGCGAGTTCGAGCAGGGTCGTCGGCCGCATCGACCCGGTGAAATGCAGGTGCAGGTGGGCCTTGGGCAACAGCCGTACATCACGCTCCATCCCAAGATCCTGCCGCACACGTGGGGTCGAGCGGTAGCCGCTTTCCCCATCGGGTTGACGCCCGAACACAGAAGCGACCCCCGGCCGGAGCCGGAGGTCGCCCACTGAATTCAGTACGTGCTACGCCTTGGCCTCGCCCAGCAGCTTCTGGATCCGCGAGACGCCTTCGACGAGGTCCTCGTCGCCCAGCGCGTACGAGAGGCGGAGGTAGCCCGGCGTACCGAAGGCCTCGCCCGGCACGACCGCGACCTCGACCTCGTCCAGGATCAGCGCCGCCAGCTCGACGGAGGTGGCCGGGCGCTTGCCGCGGATCTCCTTGCCGAGCAGTTCCTTCACCGAGGGGTACGCGTAGAACGCGCCCTCGGGCTCCGGGCACAGCACCCCGTCGATCTCGTTGAGCATCCGGACGATGGTCTGCCGGCGCCGGTCGAAGGCGGTACGCATCTCGGCGACCGCGTCCAGGTTCCCGGAGACGGCGGCCAGCGCGGCGACCTGGGCCACGTTGGAGACGTTGGACGTGGCGTGCGACTGGAGGTTGGTCGCGGCCTTGACGACATCCTTCGGGCCGACGATCCAGCCCACCCGCCAGCCGGTCATCGCGTACGTCTTGGCGACACCGTTGACCACGATGCACTTGTCGCGCAGCTCGGGCACGATCGCGGGCAGCGAGGTGAACTTCGCGTCGCCGTAGACCAGGTGCTCGTAGATCTCGTCGGTCAGCACCCACAGGCCGTGCTCGACGGCCCAGCGGCCGATCGCCTCGGCGTCGGCCTCGCTGTAGACGGCACCGGTGGGGTTCGACGGCGAGACGAACAGGACGACCTTCGTGCGCTCGGTGCGCGCCGCCTCCAGCTGCTCCACCGAGACCCGGTAGCCGGTGGTCTCGTCGGCCACGACCTCCACCGGGACACCCCCGGCCAGCCGGATCGACTCGGGGTAGGTGGTCCAGTACGGGGCGGGGACGATGACCTCGTCGCCCGGGTCGAGGATCGCGGCGAACGCCTCGTAGATGGCCTGCTTGCCACCGTTGGTCACCAGGATCTGCGAAGCCTCGACCTCGTAGCCGGAGTCGCGCAGCGTCTTCTCCGCAATGGCGGCCTTGAGCTCCGGGAGGCCTCCTGCCGGGGTGTAGCGGTGGTACTTCGGGTTGCGGCAGGCCTCGATCGCGGCATCGACGATGTAGCCGGGGGTCGGGAAGTCGGGCTCACCGGCACCGAAGCCGATCACCGGACGGCCGGCGGCCTTGAGGGCCTTGGCCTTGGCGTCGACGGCGAGAGTGGCGGATTCGGAGATCGCACCGATGCGGGCGGAGACCCGGCGCTCGGAGGGGGAAGTTGCAGCGCTCATGGCCCCCATGGTTCCAGACCGTGATCCCCGTCGGCACAGGGGTTTCAGGGACCGGACACGACTCGGACAGCATGCGGACAACATGCGACCAGGAGCGGTCGGGAGCTATCTGTTCGACGCCGGGCCGCTGAACACGTACACTCACCTGTCGTTGGCCTTCACCAGCCGCACCGTTCCTACACCGGAACCATCCGGGGAGATGCGGTAGGTTGGTGGAAACCACAAAGGGTCGTAGCTCAATTGGTAGAGCACTGGTCTCCAAAACCAGCGGTTGGGGGTTCAAGTCCCTCCGGCCCTGCTACACACTCCTTCGCCAGGATGTGTGCGCATGTACGTACTTCAATGCACCGCCGTGCGGCTCCACCGGGCGCGGCACGGCCATGACCCGGAATCAGGTGAGAAGCGTGACGGACGCCGTGGGCTCCATCGACATGCCTGATGCCGAGGATGAAGTACCCGAGTCGAAGAAGAAGACCCGGAAGGGCGGAAAGCGCGGAAAGAAGGGCCCTCTGGGCCGCCTCGCGCTGTTCTACCGCCAGATTGTCGCCGAGTTGCGCAAGGTCGTCTGGCCGACCCGTAGTCAGCTGACGACGTACACCAGCGTGGTGATTGTCTTCGTCGTCGTCATGATCGGTCTGGTTACCGTGATTGACTTCGGATTCCAGCGGGTCATCAAGTACGTCTTCGGCTGATCCCGCGGAGGGCGCCTCATGGGCGCCCCTTTCGCATGTTCCACCCATTTGTAATCCAGGAAGAAGCAGCCACCGTGTCTGACCCGAACCTGAACGACGCCGTCGAGCCGACGGCGGGCGCCTTCGAGTCCGCCGAGGACGAGCTCGACATCGTCGAGGCGGCGGACGCCGAGGAGCCGGACCAGGCCGAAGCTGCCGACGCCGCCGCTGGTGAGCCCGCCGAGCAGGCCGCCGTGCACGTCGAGGACGAGGACGAGGAAGAGGCCGCGGAGGCCGACGCCGAATCCGAGAGCGACGAGGACGACGAGGAGGAGGCCGAGCCGGCCGCCCCCGTCGACGCCGTCACCGCCCTGCGCGACGAGCTGCGTGGCCTTCCCGGCGAGTGGTACGTCATCCACACGTACGCCGGCTACGAGAAGCGCGTGAAGGCCAACCTGGAGCAGCGCGCCGTCTCGCTCAACGTCGAGGACTTCATCTACCAGGCCGAAGTGCCCGAGGAAGAGATCGTCCAGATCAAGAACGGCGAGCGCAAGAACGTCCGCCAGAACAAGCTCCCGGGTTACGTCCTGGTGCGCATGGACCTGACGAACGAGTCCTGGGGCGTCGTCCGCAACACTCCCGGCGTCACCGGCTTCGTGGGCAACGCCTACGACCCGTACCCGCTGACCCTGGACGAGATCGTCAAGATGCTCGCCCCGGAGGCCGAGGAGAAGGCCGCCCGCGAGGCCGCCGAGGCCGAGGGCAAGCCGGCTCCGGCCCGCAAGGTCGAGGTCCAGGTGCTCGACTTCGAGGTCGGCGACTCGGTCACCGTCACCGACGGCCCGTTCGCCACGCTCCAGGCGACGATCAACGAGATCAACGCCGACTCGAAGAAGGTCAAGGGCCTCGTCGAGATCTTCGGCCGCGAGACCCCGGTCGAGCTCAGCTTCGACCAGATCCAGAAGAACTAGCGGCTCCCGCCAGTTCCTGGACACATGCCTACCGAGCAGGTCAGACCGGCTGAGAAGCCCGTCTGACCTGCTCGGTTTTTGGTCGCGCAGCTATACCCGTTATCGTTGTGCGGTATGCCTCCATCCGGATGATCGGACGGCGGCGAAACACTCTCACTAGGACCCGGAGAGAGCAATGCCTCCCAAGAAGAAGAAGGTCACGGGGCTTATCAAGCTCCAGATCAACGCCGGCGCGGCCAACCCGGCCCCGCCGGTCGGCCCCGCGCTCGGCCAGCACGGCGTCAACATCATGGAATTCTGCAAGGCCTACAACGCCGCGACCGAGTCGCAGCGTGGCATGGTCGTGCCGGTGGAGATCACGGTCTACGAAGACCGTTCCTTCACCTTCGTGACCAAGACTCCGCCGGCCGCGAAGCTGATCCTCAAGGCCGCGGGCGTGGAGAAGGGCTCCGGCGAGCCGCACAAGACCAAGGTCGCCAAGCTGACGGCTGCCCAGGTCCGTGAGATCGCCACGACGAAGCTCCCCGACCTGAACGCCAACGACCTCGACGCCGCGTCGAAGATCATCGCTGGCACCGCCCGTTCCATGGGCATCACGGTCGAAGGCTGATTCAGCCCCTCACATCCCCAGTGGTAGGGCCAAGCGCTGGCCCGCACCACGACTCCACACCCTGAAACCAACAGGAGTAGAAGTGAAGCGCAGCAAGAACCTCCGCGCTGCGGACGCCAAGGTCGACCGGTCGCGCAACTACGCGCCGCTCGAGGCCGTCCGTCTCGCCAAGGACACCGCCTCCACCAAGTTCGACGGCACCGTCGAGGTCGCGTTCTGCCTGGGTGTCGACCCGCGCAAGGCCGACCAGATGGTCCGTGGCACCGTGAACCTCCCGCACGGCACCGGCAAGACCGCCCGGGTCCTGGTCTTCGCGACCGGTGACCGTGCTGCGGCCGCGGAAGCCGCGGGCGCCGACATCGTCGGCGCCGACGAGCTCATCGACGAGGTGGCGAAGGGCCGTCTGGACTTCGACGCCGTCGTCGCCACCCCGGACCTCATGGGCAAGGTCGGCCGCCTCGGCCGAGTGCTCGGTCCGCGTGGTCTGATGCCGAACCCGAAGACCGGCACCGTCACCCCCGATGTCGCCAAGGCTGTCAACGACATCAAGGGCGGCAAGATCGAGTTCCGCGTCGACAAGCACTCGAACCTGCACTTCATCATCGGCAAGGTCTCGTTCGACGACACCAAGCTGGTGGAGAACTACGCAGCGGCGCTGGAGGAGATCCTCCGTCTGAAGCCGTCCGCCGCCAAGGGCCGCTACATCAAGAAGGCCACCCTGGCCACCACGATGGGCCCCGGCATCCCGCTGGACGCCAACCGCACCCGCAACCTCCTCGTCGAGGAGGACCCGGCCGCCGTCTGAGCCTCGCGCTCGGCAGTACGCCGCGTCACGTGTGACATTGACGGGCCCCGCAACCTTTCGAGGTGCGGGGCCCGTCCTTGTATCCGTACTGCCGAAGGCTGTGTCGGAGCCGTGCGTTAGCGTGAGGCCCCGACGGAGCCGAACGAGGGGTGGAAGCTGACATGAGGACCAGTACCGTGCGACGCGTGTGTCTGTCGGTGGCAGTGGTGGCGACGCTGACGTCGGTCGCGGCCTGCAGCGGATCGGACAGCGGCAAGAGCGACAACAAGGGCAGCGGCGTCGTGAAGGCCGACCCGATCGCCGCGCTGCTCGACGTGCAGAAGAAGACCGGTGGGGAGAGCTCGGCGAAGGTCGAGGGCACCACCCAGATGGGCACCACCATGTCCATGGAGCAGACCGGCACCATCGACTGGGCCGACGGTCTCACCGGCACCATGGAGATCACGTACACCGGCGGCAGCATGGCGGACGCCATGAAGCAGACCGGCGGCACCGGCACGATGCAGGCCCGCTACTTCAAGGACGGCTACGTCGTCAACATGGGCGACGGCTTCGCGAAGCAGACCGGCGGCAAGCACTGGATCAGCTACGGCTACGCCGACCTCGCCAAGATGGCGGGCGCCTCCGGCGAGGCCATGAAGCAGCAGATGCAGAACACCACCCCGGACCAGGGCGTCAAGTCGCTGCTGGCCTCCGGCGACGTGAAGAAGGTCGGCAAGGAGGACGTCCGGGGCGTCTCCACCACGCACTACTCCGGCACCGTCGACGTCGCCGCCCTGACCGCGAAGAACTCCGAGCTCGACGCCGACCAGCTGGAGCAGCTGAAGAAGCAGCTGAGCGACGCCGGCATCACCACGGAGACGGTCGACATCTGGGTCGACGACAACGACCTGCTGGTCAAGAAGACCGAGCGCGGCCAGATGAAGACCGGCGAGCTCAATTCCACCGTGTACTACAGCGACTACGGGACGAAGGTCTCGGTCGAGCAGCCCCCGGCCTCCGACACGGTCGACTTCGCCGAGCTCCTGAAGCAGCAGCAGGGAACGGGTTCGGGCGCGTCCTGACCCTCCCGGGCCGCTGGGAGCGGGACGGATTTGCTCGGCGCGACCACGGTCGCGTACTCTCCTACAGAAGCCAAAGACCGCTGGTCGTTGCTGTGCTCTCGCAAGAGGGAGCAGCAACCGAAGGATCCGTTGAGTACGGGCGACCTGCGCAGGTGACTGTGGAAAGCTCCCGGACTTCGTTCGGTCGAGCTACGCCCTGGCGCCCGCGCCGGGGCGTTTCGTCTTTCCCGGCCCCTTCTGAGCGGTCCTCATCACCCGGAAGGAGGCCGACGCTCATGGCAAGGCCCGACAAGGCTGCCGCGGTAGCCGAGCTGACGGACCAGTTCCGCAGCTCGAACGCCGCCGTGCTGACCGAGTACCGGGGTCTCACCGTGGCACAGCTCAAGGAGCTGCGCCGTTCGCTCGGTGAGAACGCCCAGTACGCCGTGGTGAAGAACACGCTGACCAAGATTGCGGCCAACGAGGCCGGGATCACTTCGCTGGACGACCAGTTCACTGGTCCGACGGCGGTTGCCTTCATCACCGGTGACCCGGTGGAGTCGGCGAAGGGTCTTCGTGACTTCGCCAAGGAGAACCCGAACCTGATCATCAAGGGCGGTGTCCTTGACGGCAAGGCGCTGTCCGCCGATGAGATCAAGAAGCTTGCGGACCTCGAGTCCCGCGAGGTTCTGCTCAGCAAGCTGGCCGGTGCCTTCAAGGGCAAGCAGTCCCAGGCTGCTTCGCTCTTCCAGGCGCTGCCGTCGAAGTTCGTCCGCACCGCGGAGGCGCTTCGCGTCAAGCTCGAAGAGCAGGGCGGTGCCGAGTAACTCGGCTCGCGCATTGATCGTCGCCCACTAGGGAGACGGTCGCAGCGGGCCGAACGTACGCCCGCCTACATGTACATCCGGCACCTGCCGAATTAGTGGAAGGACGCCATCATGGCGAAGCTGTCCCAGGACGACCTGCTCGCGCAGTTCGAAGAGATGACCCTCATCGAGCTCTCCGAGTTCGTGAAGGCCTTCGAGGAGAAGTTCGACGTCACCGCCGCCGCGGCCGTCGCCGTCGCCGGCCCGGCCGGCCCGGGTGCCGTTGCCGAGGCCGTCGAGGAGCAGGACGAGTTCGACGTCATCCTCACCGGCGCCGGCGAGAAGAAGATCCAGGTCATCAAGGTCGTGCGTGAGCTGACCTCGCTGGGTCTGAAGGAGGCCAAGGACCTCGTCGACGGCACCCCGAAGCCGGTCCTCGAGAAGGTCGCCAAGGAGGCCGCCGAGAAGGCTGCCGAGTCCCTCAAGGCCGCCGGCGCTTCCGTCGAGGTCAAGTGACTCAGGGAGTCTGCTGACTCCTTCTGACGCCCCGTGCCGCACGGCACGGACGTCATCACACGAAGGGCGATCACCCATCCGGGTGGTCGCCCTTCGGCGTACCCGAGGCGGCTGCCTTGCTCTTCCGGCGGCGACGAGTATGGTGATCATCGCCGTTGCCTCTCCGGGGGCGGCCGACCGGCGCCGGTCGGCGGTCGGGTGAGGACCTCGGGGATCCGTCCCCGCAGGGGGGCCTTGACGAACCGCACGCGGCGCGCAATTCTCAGGACGCGTCGTCACATCGATCCGAATCCGAGGCATGGATCGTGTGAGAAGCGGGCAGTAAAGAAGAGCGCACCACGCGCAAGGGCTAGCCATAGGTGTTGAGAACAGCTGTTGAGAGCAACGTGGGTCTCTGAGAACCCCGACTGGACATCAGTGTGCCGTTTGGCTACACTGACCCTTTGCGCTGCCTGTTAGCTGCTCCCTGCCCGTCACCAGGGGCATGCCCTCGCTTCAGCATCGATGACTGATCGTCTCTGACCTGGCCTTTTCGGTCGAATCAGGAATTGACTGTCACCGTGTCCGGCTTGGGACCGGTACGCGCGTAGTGAGTCCGAGCCCTCGGAAGGACCCCCTCTTGGCCGCCTCGCGCAACGCCTCGACCGCGAATACGAACAACGGTGCCAGCACTGCCCCGCTGCGCATCTCCTTTGCAAAGATCAAGGAGCCCCTCGAGGTTCCGAACCTCCTCGCGCTGCAGACCGAGAGCTTTGACTGGCTCCTCGGCAATGCCGCATGGAAGGCTCGCGTCGAGGCTGCTCTGGACAGCGGACAGAACGTCCCGACCAAGTCCGGCCTGGAAGAGATCTTCGAGGAGATCTCGCCGATCGAAGACTTCTCCGGGTCGATGTCGCTGACTTTCCGCGACCACCGCTTCGAGCCCCCGAAGAACTCGATCGACGAGTGCAAGGAGCGCGACTTCACGTTCGCCGCCCCGCTCTTCGTCACCGCTGAGTTCACCAACAACGAGACCGGCGAGATCAAGTCCCAGACGGTCTTCATGGGCGACTTCCCGCTCATGACCAACAAGGGCACCTTCGTCATCAACGGCACCGAGCGTGTCGTCGTGTCGCAGCTGGTCCGCTCGCCGGGTGTCTACTTCGACTCCTCCATCGACAAGACGTCCGACAAGGACATCTTCTCCGCCAAGATCATCCCGTCCCGGGGTGCCTGGCTGGAGATGGAGATCGACAAGCGCGACATGGTCGGTGTGCGCATCGACCGCAAGCGCAAGCAGTCCGTCACCGTTCTCCTGAAGGCTCTCGGCTGGACGACCGAGCAGATCCTGGAGGAGTTCGGCGAGTACGAGTCGATGCGCGCCACCCTGGAGAAGGACCACACCCAGGGCCAGGACGACGCGCTGCTCGACATCTACCGCAAGCTGCGTCCGGGCGAGCCGCCCACCCGTGAGGCCGCTCAGACGCTGCTCGAGAACCTCTACTTCAACCCGAAGCGCTACGACCTCGCGAAGGTCGGCCGCTACAAGGTGAACAAGAAGCTCGGCGCCGACGAGCCGCTGGACGCCGGTGTGCTCACCAGCGACGACGTCATCGCGACGATCAAGTACCTGGTCAAGCTGCACGCCGGTGAGACCGAGACGGTCGGCGAGTCCGGCCGCTCGATCATGGTCGAGACCGATGACATCGACCACTTCGGCAACCGCCGTATCCGTAACGTCGGCGAGCTGATCCAGAACCAGGTCCGTACGGGTCTCGCCCGTATGGAGCGTGTCGTGCGCGAGCGCATGACCACCCAGGACGTCGAGGCGATCACGCCGCAGACCCTGATCAACATCCGGCCGGTCGTCGCCTCCATCAAGGAGTTCTTCGGCACCAGCCAGCTGTCCCAGTTCATGGACCAGAACAACCCGCTGTCGGGTCTGACGCACAAGCGTCGTCTCAACGCGCTGGGCCCGGGTGGTCTCTCCCGTGAGCGGGCCGGCTTCGAAGTCCGTGACGTGCACCCGTCGCACTACGGCCGCATGTGCCCGATCGAGACGCCTGAAGGCCCGAACATCGGTCTGATCGGCTCGCTGGCCTCCTACGGCCGGATCAACGCGTTCGGCTTCATCGAGACGCCGTACCGCAAGGTCGTCGACGACCAGGTCACCGACGAGGTCGACTACCTGACCGCCGACGAGGAGGACCGCTTCGTCATCGCGCAGGCCAACGCGCCGCTCACCGACGAGCTGCGGTTCGCCGAGTCCCGCGTGCTGGTCCGCCGCCGTGGCGGCGAGGTCGACTACGTGCCCGGCACGGACGTCGACTACATGGACGTCTCGCCGCGCCAGATGGTGTCCGTCGCGACCGCGATGATCCCCTTCCTGGAGCACGACGACGCCAACCGTGCCCTCATGGGCGCGAACATGATGCGTCAGGCGGTGCCGCTGATTAAGTCGGAGGCCCCGCTCGTCGGCACCGGCATGGAGTACCGCTGCGCCACCGACGCCGGCGACGTGCTCAAGGCCGAGAAGGACGGTGTGGTCCAGGAGGTCTCCGCGGACTACATCACCGTCACCAACGACGACGGCACGTACACCACGTACCGCATCGCCAAGTTCATGCGCTCCAACCAGGGCACCTCGGTCAACCAGAAGGTTGTCGTCTCCGAGGGCGACCGGGTCGTCGCCGACCAGGTCCTCGCCGACGGTCCGGCCACCGAGAACGGTGAGATGGCCCTCGGCAAGAACCTGCTCGTGGCGTTCATGCCGTGGGAGGGTCACAACTACGAGGACGCGATCATCCTGTCGCAGCGCCTCGTGCAGGACGACGTCCTCTCCTCGATCCACATCGAGGAGCACGAGGTCGACGCCCGTGACACCAAGCTCGGCCCGGAGGAGATCACCCGGGACATCCCGAACGTCTCCGAGGAGGTCCTCGCCGACCTCGACGAGCGCGGCATCATCCGTATCGGTGCCGAGGTCGTCGCCGGTGACATCCTCGTCGGCAAGGTCACGCCCAAGGGTGAGACCGAGCTGACCCCCGAGGAGCGCCTGCTCCGCGCGATCTTCGGTGAGAAGGCGCGCGAGGTGCGCGACACCTCGCTGAAGGTGCCGCACGGTGAGATCGGCAAGGTCATCGGCGTCCGCGTCTTCGACCGCGAAGAGGGCGACGAGCTGCCGCCGGGCGTGAACCAGCTGGTCCGCGTCTACGTCGCGCAGAAGCGCAAGATCACCGACGGTGACAAGCTCGCCGGCCGTCACGGCAACAAGGGCGTCATCTCGAAGATCCTGCCGATCGAGGACATGCCGTTCCTGGAGGACGGCACCCCGGTCGACATCATCCTCAACCCGCTGGGTGTCCCGTCCCGAATGAACCCGGGACAGGTCCTGGAGATCCACCTCGGCTGGCTCGCCAGCCGCGGCTGGGACGTCTCCGGCCTCGGTGACGACTGGGCCAAGCGCCTGCAGTCCATCGGCGCCGACCAGGTCGCCCCCGGCACCAACGTCGCCACCCCCGTCTTCGACGGTGCGCGCGAGGACGAGATCTCCGGTCTCTTCGAGGCCACGATCCCGAACCGCGACGGCGACCGCCTGGTGCAGCCCTCCGGCAAGGCCAAGCTGTTCGACGGCCGCTCCGGCGAGCCGTTCCCGGACCCGGTCTCGGTCGGCTACATGTACATCCTCAAGCTGCACCACCTCGTCGACGACAAGCTGCACGCTCGTTCGACGGGTCCGTACTCCATGATCACCCAGCAGCCGCTGGGTGGTAAGGCACAGTTCGGTGGTCAGCGATTCGGTGAGATGGAGGTGTGGGCCCTTGAGGCATACGGCGCCGCATACGCCCTCCAGGAGCTCCTGACGATCAAGTCCGACGACGTGACCGGCCGCGTGAAGGTCTACGAGGCCATCGTCAAGGGCGAGAACATCCCCGAGCCGGGCATCCCTGAGTCCTTCAAGGTGCTCATCAAGGAAATGCAGTCGCTCTGCCTCAACGTGGAGGTGCTGTCCTCGGACGGCATGTCCATCGAGATGCGCGACACCGACGAGGACGTCTTCCGCGCGGCGGAGGAGCTCGGTATCGACCTGTCCCGGCGCGAGCCGAGCAGCGTCGAAGAGGTCTGACGGGTTGGCCGGCCGGATCCCCGTGATCCGGCCGGCTCTCCCCGGACCCGTTCAGACCATTGCTGAAGTGCCCCGATTTCTCGCCTGACGCGAGGGGGCTCGAACCCCCGAAAGAGGGATTGACGACAAGTGCTCGACGTCAACTTCTTCGACGAGCTGCGGATCGGCCTTGCCACCGCGGACGACATCCGGACCTGGTCCCACGGCGAAGTGAAGAAGCCGGAGACCATCAACTACCGCACGCTCAAGCCCGAAAAGGACGGACTCTTCTGCGAGAAGATCTTCGGTCCGACCCGGGACTGGGAGTGCTACTGCGGCAAGTACAAGCGTGTCCGCTTCAAGGGCATCATCTGTGAGCGCTGTGGCGTCGAGGTCACGCGCGCCAAGGTGCGCCGTGAGCGCATGGGTCACATCGAGCTTGCCGCTCCCGTCACCCACATCTGGTACTTCAAGGGCGTCCCGTCGCGCCTGGGCTACCTCCTCGACCTCGCGCCGAAGGACCTCGAGAAGGTCATCTACTTCGCCGCGTACATGATCACGTTCGTGGACGAGGAGCGCCGTACGCGCGACCTGCCCTCGCTGGAGGCGCACGTCTCCGTCGAGCGTCAGCAGATCGAGAACCGTCGCGACGCCGACCTGGAAGCCCGCGCCAAGAAGCTCGAGACCGACCTGGCCGAGCTGGAGGCCGAGGGCGCCAAGGCCGACGTGCGCCGCAAGGTGCGCGAAGGGGCCGAGCGCGAGATGAAGCAGCTGCGCGACCGTGCGCAGCGCGAGATCGACCGCCTCGACGAGGTGTGGAGCCGCTTCAAGAACCTCAAGGTCCAGGACCTGGAGGGCGACGAGCTGCTCTACCGCGAGCTGCGTGACCGCTTCGGCACGTACTTCGACGGCTGCATGGGCGCCGCCGCGCTGCAGAAGCGCCTGGAGTCCTTCGACCTCGACGAGGAGGCCGAGCGCCTCCGCGAGATCATCCGTACCGGCAAGGGCCAGAAGAAGACCCGTGCGCTCAAGCGCCTCAAGGTCGTCTCCGCGTTCCTGCAGACCAGCAACAAGCCCAAGGGCATGGTGCTCGACTGCGTGCCGGTCATCCCGCCGGACCTGCGTCCGATGGTGCAGCTGGACGGTGGCCGCTTCGCGACCTCCGACCTGAACGACCTGTACCGCCGTGTGATCAACCGCAACAACCGCCTCAAGCGTCTCCTTGACCTCGGTGCCCCCGAGATCATCGTGAACAACGAGAAGCGGATGCTGCAGGAGGCCGTCGACGCGCTGTTCGACAACGGCCGTCGCGGTCGCCCGGTCACCGGTCCCGGCAACCGCCCGCTCAAGTCCCTCAGCGACATGCTGAAGGGCAAGCAGGGCCGATTCCGTCAGAACCTTCTCGGTAAGCGTGTGGACTACTCCGCGCGTTCCGTGATCGTCGTCGGCCCGCAGCTCAAGCTGCACCAGTGCGGTCTGCCGAAGGCCATGGCGCTGGAGCTCTTCAAGCCGTTCGTGATGAAGCGCCTGGTCGACCTGAACCACGCGCAGAACATCAAGTCGGCCAAGCGCATGGTCGAGCGCGGGCGCACTGTGGTGTACGACGTCCTCGAAGAGGTCATCGCCGAGCACCCGGTGCTGCTGAACCGTGCACCGACCCTGCACCGCCTCGGCATCCAGGCCTTCGAGCCGCAGCTGGTCGAGGGCAAGGCCATCCAGATCCACCCGCTCGTCTGCACCGCGTTCAACGCGGACTTCGACGGTGACCAGATGGCCGTCCACCTGCCGCTCTCCGCGGAGGCGCAGGCCGAGGCCCGCATCCTGATGCTGTCCTCGAACAACATCCTGAAGCCGGCCGACGGTCGTCCCGTCACCATGCCGACCCAGGACATGGTGCTGGGCCTGTTCTTCCTCACCACGGACGAGGAGGAGCGCAAGGTCGTCGGCCAGGGCCGTTCCTTCGGCTCCACGGCCGAGGCGATCATGGCCTTCGACGCCCGCGAGCTGTCGCTCCAGGCGAAGGTCGACATCCGCTTCCCGGTGGGCACCATCCCGCCGCGTGGCTGGGTGCCGCCGGTCGCCGAGGAAGGCGAGCAGGAGTACCAGCAGGGCGACACGTTCCGGCTGCGTACGTCCCTGGGCCGCGCGCTCTTCAACGAGCTGCTGCCCGAGGACTACCCGTTCGTCGACTACTCGGTCGGCAAGAAGCAGCTCTCCGAGATCGTCAACGACCTCGCCGAGCGCTACCCCAAGGTCATCGTGGCGGCGACGCTCGACAACCTGAAGGCGGCGGGCTTCTACTGGGCGACCCGTTCCGGTGTCACCGTGGCCATCTCCGACGTCGTGGTCCCCGAGGCCAAGAAGGCGATCGTCGCGGGCTACGAGGCGCAGGACGAGAAGGTCCAGAAGCAGTACGAGCGCGGTCTGATCACCAAGGACGAGCGCACGCAGGAGCTCATCGCGATCTGGACCAAGGCGACCAACGAGGTTGCCGAGGCGATGAACGCGAACTTCCCCAAGACGAACCCCATCTTCATGATGGTTGACTCGGGTGCCCGAGGAAACATGATGCAGATGCGTCAGATCGCCGGTATGCGTGGTCTGGTGTCCAACGCCAAGAACGAGACGATCCCGCGTCCCATCAAGGCGTCCTTCCGTGAGGGCCTCACCGTTCTGGAGTACTTCATCTCCACGCACGGTGCCCGTAAGGGTCTGGCGGACACCGCCCTGCGTACCGCCGACTCGGGTTACCTGACCCGTCGTCTGGTGGACGTCTCGCAGGACGTGATCATCCGCGAGGAGGACTGCGGCACCGACCGCGGCCTCAAGCTGAAGATCGCCGTCAAGGGTGCGGACGGTGTGCTCCGCAAGACGGAGGACGTCGAGACCTCGGTCTACGCCCGCATGCTCGCCGAGGACGTCGTCGTCGACGGCAAGGTCATCGCGCCTGCCAACGTCGACCTCGGTGACGTCCTGATCGACGCCCTGGTGGGCGCCGGCGTCGAGGAGGTCAAGACCCGTTCGGTCCTGACCTGTGAGTCCGCGGTCGGCACCTGTGCCTTCTGCTACGGACGCTCGCTCGCCACCGGCAAGCTGGTCGACATCGGTGAGGCGGTCGGCATCATCGCCGCCCAGTCCATCGGTGAGCCCGGTACCCAGCTGACGATGCGTACCTTCCACACCGGTGGTGTGGCCGGTGACGACATCACCCAGGGTCTGCCCCGAGTCGTCGAGCTCTTCGAAGCCCGTACGCCCAAGGGTGTCGCCCCGATCTCGGAGTCCGCGGGCCGGGTCCGGATCGAGGAGACCGAGAAGACCAAGAAGATCGTGGTCACGCCGGACGACGGCAGCGACGAGATCCCCTTCCCGATCTCGAAGCGCGCCCGTCTGCTCGTCGGCGAGGGCGACCACGTCGAGGTGGGCCAGAAGCTCACCGTGGGTGCCACCAACCCGCACGACGTGCTGCGCATCCTCGGTCAGCGCGCGGTCCAGGTCCACCTGGTCGGCGAGGTCCAGAAGGTCTACAACTCGCAGGGTGTGTCGATCCACGACAAGCACATCGAGATCATCATCCGGCAGATGCTGCGCCGCGTGACGATCATCGAGTCCGGCGACGCGGAGCTGCTGCCGGGCGAGCTCGTCGAGCGCTCGAAGTTCGAGACCGAGAACCGTCGTGTGGTCACCGAGGGCGGTCACCCCGCCTCCGGCCGTCCGCAGCTGATGGGTATCACCAAGGCCTCGCTGGCGACGGAGTCCTGGCTGTCGGCCGCCTCCTTCCAGGAGACGACCCGAGTCCTGACGGATGCGGCGATCAACGCCAAGTCCGACAGCCTCATCGGCCTCAAGGAGAACGTCATCATCGGTAAGCTCATCCCGGCCGGTACGGGTCTGTCCCGCTACCGCAACATCCGGGTCGAGCCGACCGAGGAGGCCAAGGCCGCGATGTACTCGGCCGTCGGCTACGACGACATCGACTACTCGCCGTTCGGCACGGGCTCCGGCCAGGCCGTTCCGCTGGAGGACTACGACTACGGTCCGTACAACCAGTAAGCGAGTCGCTTGACCGATCGGAGGGCGGTCACCCCGTTTCGTACGGGGTGGCCGCCCTCCGGCGTGTCTCGACGAGCAGCACCGGCGGTCGCGGCTACAGGTAGCGCCGCAGATGGTGCAGCCGGGTCGGCAGATCGGGGTGGGTGGAGAGCAGCCGAGCAGGCGTCGACTCGCGCTCCAACCGTTCTCCCCCGACGGCGAGTGCCTGCCGTGCCTTGACCTCGTTCGCGTGCATCGCCTCCATCACCTCGGCCAGATTCGGCGCGAATCCGAGAGCGGCGGCGTGGCGGTCGGCCCGCAGTTCGGCACGGCGTCCCACCGCTGCCGACAGATACGGGAGCACCAGAAGCAACGGAAGCCCGTACAGGACGGCGGCCGCGGTGGAGGCGAGCCCGCCGATCGCAAGGAGCAGCACGCCGACGGCCAGGTAGACGGCACACCGGGCAGGCGTGACGACGGAGCGGGCCATCGCGCGCAGGGCGCGCCAGAGAGCCCGGCCCGGCAGCCCGTACCACTGGCTCAGCAGCGACGACCACGCGTGACCGCCGGTGTGGTGACCCAGTTCATGGGCGAGTACGGCGGCCAGTTGGCCGCTCGGCAGCTGCTCCAGGGCGAACCGGGTGACCCCCACGATGTGGCCCGCGGCGGCGTACGCGTTGAGGTCGTCGCTCTCCTCGACCCAGAGCTGATACTGCGCTCCGTCGATCCCGGCGATGGCCGTCACCTCGCGCCAGACCGGCTCCAGCCGAGCGGCCTCCCGGGGCATCGGGCGGCGGAGCCCGAGCAGGTAGCGGGCGAGGAGGTCCTCCGTGGGCCGGTGGAAGACCAGGGCGCCGGACGCCGGCCAGAGCACGACCGGTATCCAGAACGGCAACCCGAGGCAGCCGTCCAGGACCGTGCTCACGAGCAGCACCACGAGCGCGCTCGTCAGGAAGGCGGGCAGGGCCAGCGCCAGCTGTCCGAGCGCGGTGATGTCGACACGCCGCTGATGCGCTGTGTAGTACACACGTCGGCCCGGCCCGTGCTCGTAGATCAAGTCATCAGGTGGGTGTGGTGCTGCGGCGTTCAGATGTGGGTCCGAGGGCGGCACGGGCCCGTCGCCCGGGTCCTGGGGCTGAGCCGGCGGTGGAGTCATGATCATCCTTTGGCGGGAGGAGCGTCAGCCGAGGAGCAGCGAGGCGGGGAGCAGGAAGGTGCCGATGGAGTAGGCGAGCAGCCCCGCACGTATCCACTGGTGCTTGCAGACGGCGATCCGGCTGGTTTCGGTCAGGGCCGTGACGAGTGCCGTGGTCCGGGCGCTCTCGGTGGCGTCGAGCGCTTCCGGTATCCGGTTCTGCCGGGCGGCGCGCCGGATGTCCCCGAAGTAGGTGAGCGGGTCCCCGGGAACCCAGGTACTGCCGCGGTAGCGCGGGAGTACGGCCATCAGCATGGAGAGCAGCGCGGTCGCCAGCCCGCCGGTGCCTGTCCACCACAGGGCCGTGCCGGGGGCGGAGAGCGCGCTCGGTCGCCACTCGCTGCCCGCCAGCCAGCCGCTGATCACGCCTGCGGTCATGCCGAGCGCGGCGACCAGTACGGACGCCTTGCTGTCGGCCCGTGCGATCTCGGACCGCAGATCGAGGAGGAGCCGCGTCCCGGCATCGGTGTTCCGGACCGGTGGTCTGTCGGTCATGTGACGTGGTCCTCCCGGCCCGGCGCTCCTGCCACGTCCGTGGCCCGGGGCGTGTCCGATGCGCTCGGCGGCTTCGCGGCCTCGGCCGCGTCGGTCGTCCCGTCCCGGTCGGCCGTTCCGGTGGCCTCCGCCGTCGTGTCCTCGCACACGCCCTTCGCACCGGCCGACGGCGTGGCGGCGCCCGCCGGTCTCAGAGGCGCGCTGCCATAGCCCGGCGGCGGCTGCCAGCCCGGGAAGGGAATCAACGGAGTGGCCGCCTTTGGATCCGTCCCGCGGATGGGCGTCCCGCCGAGCCGGTGCTCCTGCACGCCGTCGGTCAGATCGAAGCCCGGCCGGGACGTGCCCCGGACGACCGCTTCCGGTACCGCTCCCGGCGCGTCCTGTGGCATCGACACGGTCAGCCGGCCCTCAGCCGTGCTCTGCGTGGTGACCCCGGGAAGGTGCTGGTTCAGTACGTCGATCAGTGCCTGGAGGGCCCTCTTCTTCGGCGCCTCCAACTCGTGGTTCTCCGCGCTGTCGCCCTTCAGCAGCTCGCCCGCCAGCTCCATCTGCGCCTTGAGCATGTGCAGTTGGTCCTGGCGCAGGCTGGCCACCACGATCTCGGTGTCTTCGGGATGGTCGGCCAGGTGCAGCGCCCAGGCGCGGACCCCGCCCTGTTCCAAGTGCTTTTCGTAGAAGGAGATCTTCTCCGCGTTCACCTGCTGCAGTTCCATCTGGCGACGGGCCCGGTCGACCGCCTCCGTGTGCTGCCGCTTCTGCTGTTGCAATCTCAGCTCGTGTTGAAGCTCCTCGAACTCGGTCGCGCGGCCCCACTGCAGCGCGTCCTGCTCCCTCGCGCGCCGTTCGATTGCGGCATCGTGCTCCCTGCCGCGCCGCTCGGTGTGTACCTGCTCGGTGGCCGCGTGGTCGATGGCCCTCATGCGCCGCACATGGTCGATGACCCCCTGATCCCCGCGCAGCCGTACGGTCCAGGTCACCGCGAGTCCCGCCCGGGTGCCGAGTGCGCCCTGTGCGCGCACTTCCCTCAGCAGCGCCTCCTCGGCCTCCGCGCTCCGGGAGGCGGGGTAGCGGCGGGTGACGGACCGGGCCGACTGTTCCAGCTCGCCGATCAGCAGCCGTGGTACGTCACGGTGCCGGCTCGCCACGAACAGAGCGGGATCGACGACCTGCCACGACAGCTCGACGACCACGGCGAACTCGAAGGCGTCGTCGTTGCTCGGCAGGCCGATCACCTCGCGCACGGGATGGACACCCATGTCGACCTCGTACACCGAGGTGTATCGCTTCGCGGCGGCTCCGGCCCGGGTGGGGCGGACCGGCGGGAGGTAGGTGTCGTACGAGCCGTCCGGGGCCGAGAAGACCAGGGCGTGGTCGATGCGGGTGAGCGGACGGCGGGCGAATCCGAACCGGGACAGCTGCCGGACCGTGACCACCGGGTCGGTCAACCGCGTTGCGCGGTCGGCCCGTTGGTCCCAGTCGGGTGCGCGGCGGAATTCGGGCATGGGCACTCTCCTGTTGCTGTGTCCGGGATCGCAGGTCAGGGATGAGGCAGGACGGCCAGTAGCCGGCCTGCTACGGGCGGGGGATCGGTGCCGTCCTCGCCGGGCATCGTCCGCAGGAGATGGCTGAGCCGCTGGTGCTCCGACGACGTGGTGGCGAGTGAGGGCAGCAGGGCGGCGAGCGCCCACTCCGTGCCGGGGTCGTGGTCCGCCGACAGCACCCAGCGGCGCAGTACGTCCAGGGCGTCCCGGGTGTGGCCGCGGCTCCCCAGAGCGGTGCGCCACAACTCGACGATGCCGGTGGCGGCCGGTGTCCGCGCCTCCGACGCCCGTGCGTACCAGGACAGAACCCGCGGCTGCCCGTGGCGTTCGTCCTGCTCGCTCCGACGACAGGCGCTGATGAAGCCACCGAGTGCGAGTTCGGTCGCCGGACGGTCGTCGTGCAGCGTCTTGAGCAGCCCCGCGAGCACGTCGTCGCCCGCTGATGACAGCAGCAACAGTTCCACGGACTCGGCCAGTTGCCCCGAGAGATCCGCGTCGGACTCCGGCTGTCCTGCCTGGTGTCGGGCCGCCGCGCGAAGCGCCGCCAGGGTCTCCAAGGGGCGTTCCGGCCCGATCAGTCCATGGGCACGGATGGCCACCCAGCGCAGCGGCGACTCGTCGCTCTCGCACCAGGCGTCGAGGATGCGCGGCACGTTGGGAGTGCCCAGCACGTGGGTGAGCGTGAGCGCGTTGACGGCGACGAGGCGGTGCCGGTAGAGGTGCGAGGAGGCCCATGGCTCGATGACCAGCGCCATGGCGGACGGCAGATCGGTATGGGCGAGCACGGCGACGGTGGAGGCGGCGCGGGTCCGCACGAACGGCCGTCCGTCCCCGGCCAGCCGTTGCAGCCAGTGCACGAGCGCGGGCCGAGCCGAGGGGTGCCCGGTCCATATCTCGCGCAGCAGCACGAGCGGGGCCCGCTCGTCCCGGTAGGCGGCCTTCACCTGTCGGACCGGACCCCACTCGGTGGGCTCCTCGGCCTCGAACCGCCGGGCCCGGGCGAGCTGGAGCCGCTTGCCGATGTGCGTGCCGAAGACCGGGACGGTGGCGGACCGCATCCCGTTCTCGATTTCGTGGAGGAAGACGTAGAGCAGATCGCTCAGCTCCGCTGTCAGGGCGTACGGGCCCTCGTCGAAGGCGGCCAGGGCGACGAGGAACGCCTTGTCCCGCAGGTGCAGTACGGTCCCGTCGTCCTCGAACCACTCCTGGACCTGGTTCTCCAACGCGACCAGGGAGAAGGCCCCGAGCTTCGTGGCATCGGCCTCCCCGGTCTCGTACCTCGCCAGGAGCCGGGCGAACTCGGCGGCCTCGCGCGGCTGATGGCTGCGTTCGAGGAACGCGGTCACGGCGGGCAGGGACAGCAGCTCCAACACGCGGTCCTCGCCCACCAGCACACCCAGGTGCGCGGCGAGGACATCACCCGGCGGGGGAGCCTGCCAGCTCACCACCGGCACGTCCTCCAGCAGGGCCGTCGGCCCCACGGTGATCACCAGATACGCGTCCTCGCCCAACTCCTTGCGGGCAGCCAGCAGATCCGCCTCCCGCAGCGGCCGGCCCGGCTCGGTGATCAGATCGCACAGGACATGGCCGGTGGTCCGGCCGTCGCGCGTCTCGCCGCCACCGAGACCGGCCGTGAGCTGCCCGGGGGTGGTGTCCCGGCCGATCGCCTGGACCGGATCCGCGCGGAGCCGGTGCAGCAGCATGAGTGCGGCGGTCCGTCGACCCGCGAAGTACGGGCCCGAGACCACCAGGACATGCTCCTCACGCAGCCGGTCGACCAACGCCTCGAAGTCGGCGCACGCGGGCACGAAACAGGCAGACAGCTCCTCCAGGGTGGACTGTGAGATCTCGCCCGAGGCGTGGAGGGCGGAGGACGCGCCGAACTGGTAGATGATCTCGGTCCTGTCGAGCAGGATGTCCCCGTAGAAGGTGCCGCCGCCGATGCCGTGGTTGGTCCCGCCGAAGACGCCCCCGCCGACCTGGGCGCCGTCCCCGAATCCCATGGTCCGGGGGGTGTGGTTCTCCAGGTCCCGCCGGGCCGCCCAGGCGGGCTGCGGCTGGTCGGTCTCCTCGGTCGTCTCCCCGTCCGCCTGGCGGCCGTCCGGCGCTTCGGAGGACTGGTCTCCGCCTGCCGGGGGCTGGGAGCCGTGCGGCTGTTCCTCGGAGCTCATCGGCTCTCCCCCCGGCCGCCGCCGAGGTGGACGTCCCCGGAGAAGGTGCCGCCCCCGATGCCGTGGTTGGTCCCGCCGAAGACACCTCCGTTGACCGTGGCGCCGCCGAGGTCGAAGGCCTGGGCCGGTTGCTGTGGGGTGGCCGGGGCGATGCCGGAGGCCGAGGGAGAGTACGCCTTCCCGCTCGCGGGGTGCGGACGCTCACTCGGAAGCGGGCCGTGCAGCCACGCGGCGAGCGGACCGTTCTTGCTGTCCACCGTGACGGAGCGGAACTCCTCGGCCGGTACGCCGGTGTGGCTGTGCCGCACGACGCCCCGGTAGACCGGATCGGACACGCACAGCGCGAAGTCGTCCGGGCGTTCCCGCAGCGCCGTCCTCAGCGACTCCGCGTCCAGCAGCCTGCACGCGTGGTTGAGATCGCTGCCGACCCATCCGTCGAGCCGGTCCACGGCGACGTACCCCGAAGCGACCACTCCACGAAGCCGCATCCGAGCCGAGGCGGAAGCACGCCGGTTCTGGCTGCGCAACTGGGCCGGCACCTCGGTCAGCAGCGCCCGCAGCAGGGCGATCACCGAGCAGTTGGCGTCGATCAACTCCATCACGGAGTCGCCGCGGTCCGCCCGCCTGCGCAGGGTCTCGTCGATCCCGGCGGCGAGCAGTGCCCGGTCGGTGAGGTCGTAGAGCATGCGGCGCAGATACGCCTGCTCGACATCGTCCCGCTCGCTGTACTTCTCGATGTCGAGCAGCAGGATCGTGCTGTTCACGGGATCGTTCATGGGGTGCCTCTCGCTCGGGTCTCCGTGGGCCGAAGGCACGAGCGTGAGGCTGATGGGACTGTGGTGGTGAGGGCGGATGACTCACTTCGAGTGTGACCGTGTGCACAGAGTCATCTGCGACCGCGTTCCTCCGCGGAGCGGACGGAGCCTCTCTACGGAGGGAACGGGGCTTCGTGACGGACGAGCGGTCGGGCGGAATCCTGTGCCCGTGCGATCCGGCGGAGGGCGTCCGGCCGCACGATCACCATCGCCCGCCGGCCCGTCAGTACGATGCCGCGCTCGCGCAGGTCCTTCAGCAGCCGCTGGACCATTTCCCTGGAGGCGCCGACCGCCCCGGCCAGTTCCTGTTTGCTGAGCGGTATGTCGAGTTCGATGCCTTCGTCCGTACGGCAGCCGTGGGTGTGCGCCAGATCCAGCAGCAGAACGGCGAAGCGCTCCCGTACCGTCATCGCCGCGAACTCCAGGCTGCGCCGGTCCGCAGCGCGCGTACGGTCGGCGGTCAACGCCAGGAGCGTGAGCGAGACCCTGGCGGAGCCTGCCACGAACGCGCGGAACTTCTCGTGCGCCACGACCACGGCCCGCACGGGGGAGAGCGCGGTCACCGTCGCCGAACGTGGCCGGCCGGTCAACGCGGCCGATTCGCCCACGATGTCGCCGGGGCCGCGCAGCGCGTGCAACGCCTCGTAACCGTTTGGCGCGGACGTGGTGACCTTCGTCCAGCCGTTGACGATCAGCAGGACGTACGCGGACGGCTCGTCCTGCCTGAGCAGAGGGGCCCGGGAGGCGAAACCCAGTTCGCGGCCCAGTCCGAGCAGGGACACCCGGTCCTCGCGCTCCAGGCGGGCGAGGAAGGGCACCCGGTCGTCGAGCCCGCCGCCATCGGGTATGTACGCCGCCATCCCGCCCCCCCGATCGTCCACCGCGCGGTTCAATGTACTGAGAACGCGCATTACCGGACCGCCAAGGTTGTTTTCCTGCCGCGCGTTCGCGGGCAGCTGTCTCAATTCCGTTGGCCGTGGGCTGCGGAAGTCCGGCGCGTCGCGGTGGACCGCATTTGTTTTGACCGGAGTCGATGAGGTAGGTACGCTCAGACCTTGTGCCTGGGGTGTGCCTGGGCTCGTGTGCGTGTCCTCAACCGCACGGCGAGTCCGTCAGTGGCCACCGCAATCTGCGCTCCTTCTGCCTTGCGGCAGGAGCTTGCAGTATTCGACACACCCGACCGCGTGGGTCGGTGACGTTCCAGGTTAGTTTCACGAACGGCACACAGAAACCGGAGAAGTAGTGCCTACGATCCAGCAGCTGGTCCGGAAGGGCCGGCAGGACAAGGTCGAGAAGAACAAGACGCCCGCGCTCGAGGGTTCGCCCCAGCGCCGTGGCGTCTGCACGCGTGTGTTCACGACCACCCCGAAGAAGCCGAACTCGGCGCTCCGTAAGGTCGCGCGTGTGCGTCTGACCTCCGGTATCGAGGTCACGGCCTACATCCCGGGTGAGGGACACAACCTGCAGGAGCACTCCATCGTGCTCGTGCGTGGTGGCCGTGTGAAGGACCTGCCGGGTGTTCGTTACAAGATCATCCGCGGCTCGCTCGACACCCAGGGTGTCAAGAACCGCAAGCAGGCCCGCAGCCGCTACGGCGCCAAGAAGGAGAAGTAAGAATGCCTCGTAAGGGCCCCGCCCCGAAGCGCCCGGTCATCATCGACCCGGTCTACAACTCTCCTCTTGTCACCTCGCTGATCAACAAGATCCTGTTGGACGGCAAGCGTTCCACCGCCGAGCGGATCGTGTACGGCGCCATGGAGGGCCTCCGCGAGAAGACCGGCAACGACCCGGTCATCACGCTGAAGCGCGCGCTTGAGAACGTCAAGCCCTCGCTCGAGGTCAAGTCCCGCCGTGTCGGTGGCGCCACCTACCAGGTGCCGATCGAGGTCAAGCCCGGTCGCGCCTCCACCCTCGCGCTGCGCTGGCTCGTGGGTTACTCCCGCGCCCGCCGCGAGAAGACCATGACCGAGCGCCTCATGAACGAGCTGCTCGACGCCTCCAACGGTCTTGGCGCTGCCGTCAAGAAGCGCGAGGACACCCACAAGATGGCCGAGTCCAACAAGGCCTTCGCGCACTACCGCTGGTAGTCGCTACCCACATCGAGACCGAGAGAAGATTGAGCCTTATGGCCACCACTTCGCTTGACCTGGCCAAGGTCCGCAACATCGGGATCATGGCCCACATCGACGCGGGCAAGACGACCACCACTGAGCGGATCCTCTTCTACACCGGCGTTTCGTACAAGATCGGTGAAGTCCACGACGGCGCTGCCACGATGGACTGGATGGAGCAGGAGCAGGAGCGCGGCATCACGATCACGTCCGCCGCGACGACCTGCCACTGGCCGCTCAATGATGTTGACCACACCATCAACATCATCGACACCCCGGGTCACGTCGACTTCACCGTCGAGGTGGAGCGTTCGCTCCGCGTCCTCGACGGTGCCGTCACCGTGTTCGACGGTGTCGCCGGCGTCGAGCCGCAGTCCGAGACCGTCTGGCGTCAGGCGGACCGCTACGGCGTGCCGCGTATCTGCTTCGTCAACAAGCTCGACCGCACCGGTGCCGACTTCTTCCGCTGCGTCCAGATGATCACGGACCGCCTCGGCGCGACCCCGATCGTCATGCAGCTCCCGATCGGTGCCGAGGCCGACTTCACGGGCGTCGTCGACCTCGTGACGATGAAGGCGTTCGTCTACCCCGTGGAAGCGACCAAGGGCGAGGCGTACGACATCGTCGACATCCCCGCGAACCTCGCGGAGAAGGCCGAGGAGTACCGCGGCAAGCTCCTTGAGGCCGCCGCGGAGAACGACGAGGCGCTCATGGAGCTCTACCTGGAGGGCGAAGAGCCGTCCGCGGAGCAGCTCTACGAGGGCATCCGTCGCATCACCATCAACTCCGGCAAGGACGGCGAGACGACCGTCACCCCGGTGTTCTGCGGCACCGCGTTCAAGAACAAGGGCGTTCAGCCCCTGCTCGACGCCGTTGTGCGCTACCTGCCCTCGCCCCTGGACGTCGAGGCCATCGAGGGCCAGGACGTCAAGGACCCCGAGGTCGTCGTCAAGCGCAAGCCGTCCGACGACGAGCCGCTCGCGGCGCTGGCGTTCAAGATCATGAGCGACCCGCACCTCGGCAAGCTCACCTTCGTCCGGGTCTACTCGGGCCGCCTGGAGTCCGGCACCTCGGTGCTGAACTCCGTCAAGGGCAAGAAGGAGCGCATCGGCAAGATCTACCGCATGCACGCGAACAAGCGTGAGGAGATCGACTCGGTGGGCGCCGGCGACATCATCGCCGTCATGGGCCTGAAGCAGACCACCACCGGTGAGACGCTCTGCGACGACAAGGCGCCGGTGATCCTGGAGTCCATGGACTTCCCGGCACCGGTCATCCAGGTCGCCATCGAGCCCAAGTCCAAGGGCGACCAGGAGAAGCTGGGTGTCGCCATCCAGCGCCTCTCCGAAGAGGACCCGTCCTTCCAGGTGCACTCCGACGAGGAGACCGGCCAGACCATCATCGGTGGTATGGGCGAGCTGCACCTCGAAGTGCTCGTCGACCGCATGAAGCGCGAGTTCCGCGTCGAGGCGAACGTCGGCAAGCCGCAGGTCGCGTACCGCGAGACGATCCGCAAGGCCGTCGAGCGCGTCGACTACACCCACAAGAAGCAGACCGGTGGTACCGGTCAGTTCGCCAAGGTGCAGATCGCGATCGAGCCCATCGAGGGCGGCGAGGCCTCGTACGAGTTCGTCAACAAGGTCACCGGTGGCCGCATCCCCAGGGAGTACATCCCCTCGGTGGACGCGGGTGCTCAGGAAGCCATGCAGTTCGGCATCCTGGCCGGCTACGAGATGACTGGCGTCCGCGTCATTCTTCTCGACGGTGGCTACCACGAGGTCGACTCCTCCGAGCTGGCCTTCAAGATCGCCGGTTCGCAGGCCTTCAAGGAGGCCGCGCGGAAGGCGTCCCCGGTTCTCCTCGAGCCGATGATGGCCGTCGAGGTCACCACGCCCGAGGACTACATGGGCGATGTCATCGGCGACATCAACTCCCGCCGTGGCCAGATCCAGGCCATGGAGGAGCGCAGCGGCGCTCGCGTCGTGAAGGGCCTCGTGCCCCTCTCGGAGATGTTCGGCTACGTCGGAGACCTCCGCAGCAAGACCTCGGGTCGCGCAAGCTACTCGATGCAGTTCGACTCCTACGCCGAGGTTCCGCGGAACGTCGCCGAGGAGATCATCGCGAAGGCCAAGGGCGAGTAACTCTCCCGAGCTCACGCTTTAGGCTTGTCACCGGAGCCTGGTGGGGCATTCCTCGCAGAGCGAAAGCAATGTGTCGAATGCCCCCGGGCCCGGCATCCCAGCAAAGATCACCTGGCGCCGATGAAGCAAGGCGTACAGAACCACTCCACAGGAGGACCCAGTGGCGAAGGCGAAGTTCGAGCGGACTAAGCCGCACGTCAACATCGGCACCATCGGTCACATCGACCACGGTAAGACGACCCTCACGGCCGCCATTACCAAGGTGCTGCACGACGCGTACCCGGACCTGAACGAGGCCTCGGCCTTCGACCAGATCGACAAGGCTCCCGAGGAGCGCCAGCGCGGTATCACGATCTCGATCGCGCACGTCGAGTACCAGACGGAGTCGCGTCACTACGCGCACGTCGACTGCCCGGGTCACGCGGACTACATCAAGAACATGATCACGGGTGCCGCGCAGATGGACGGCGCCATCCTCGTGGTCGCCGCCACCGACGGCCCGATGCCGCAGACCAAGGAGCACGTGCTCCTGGCCCGCCAGGTCGGCGTTCCGTACATCGTCGTCGCCCTGAACAAGGCCGACATGGTGGACGACGAGGAGATCCTGGAGCTCGTCGAGCTCGAGGTCCGTGAGCTCCTCTCCGAGTACGAGTTCCCGGGCGACGACCTGCCGGTCGTCAAGGTCTCGGCGCTCAAGGCTCTTGAGGGCGACAAGGAGTGGGGCCAGACCGTCCTCGACCTGATGAAGGCCGTCGACGAGAACATCCCGCAGCCCGAGCGTGACGTCGACAAGCCGTTCCTGATGCCGATCGAGGACGTCTTCACGATCACCGGTCGTGGCACCGTCGTCACCGGTCGTATCGAGCGCGGTATCCTGAAGGTCAACGAGACCGTCGACATCGTCGGTATCAAGCAGGAGAAGACCACCACCACGGTCACCGGCATCGAGATGTTCCGCAAGCTGCTCGACGAGGGCCAGGCCGGTGAGAACGTCGGTCTGCTCCTCCGTGGCATCAAGCGCGAGGACGTCGAGCGCGGCCAGGTCATCATCAAGCCCGGTTCGGTCACGCCGCACACCGAGTTCGAGGCCCAGGCCTACATCCTGTCGAAGGACGAGGGTGGCCGTCACACCCCGTTCTTCAACAACTACCGCCCGCAGTTCTACTTCCGTACCACGGACGTGACGGGCGTTGTGACCCTTCCCGAGGGCACCGAGATGGTCATGCCGGGCGACAACACCGTCATGAGCGTCTCGCTGATCCAGCCCGTCGCCATGGAAGAGGGCCTGAAGTTCGCCATCCGTGAGGGTGGCCGGACCGTGGGCGCCGGCCAGGTCACCAAGATCGTCAAGTAATTACCTGACTGTCTGACCTGGTTGCTCCGCACAGAGCACCGAGAAGGGCCCCGGCCCGCCGCGCAAGCGGTGGACCGGGGCCCTTCTTCATGTCCGGGCAGGATGTCCGGGCGGGTTCTCGCTCAGGGGCGCCAGATCCAGGGCAGGGCGTCGGGTCCCAGTGCCACCACCGCCGGCCGTCCGTCCCTGCCGATGTGCAGGGCCGGCCCGTCCAGCGCCACCGGGCCGCGCCGCCGTACGAAGAGCCGTCCGGGCGTACGGAGCTGGATCAGGCCCTCGAAGGTGCGACCGAGCAGCACCGGGGCACCCGGCGACCCGGCGGCCGCCACCGGACCGTACCCGTCGAAGCCCGCCCGGTCCGGGATCCGGCGGCCGTAGCCGTCGATGCCGGTCTCGTCCGCCGTCTCCCCGGTCCGTACGGTCGTCAGGGCGGCCTTCGCCGCCGCGCGGTAGAACAGCCCGATGCTCCCGTCCGCCCCCGGCAGCGCGGCCGGCCCGTCACCGGGCACCGGCACCCCGGTGATCTGGGTGCGCGCGGTCAGCGCGTCGCCGGGTGCGTCCTGCGTCCAGTGGTGCACCGCGAAACGGCCCGCCGCGAAGACATGGACCCGGCCCTCGGCGTCCACCACGGCACTCAGCCCGTCCTGGATCTCGCCGCCGCCCATGTCCAGCCACCCGCTCCACCGGCCGGCCGTGTCCCGTACCCGGGTACTGACACCCTTCTCCGCGTTCCGTACGAAGAGATGCACCCGCCCGTCGGGCGCGGCGACCGCGACCGGGACACCGATCCGGCGCCCGCCGTCGTGCCCGCGCACCGGGTTCCCCAGCCCCTGCCAGGCGCGGAAGGCACCGCCGGGGGAGCGCTGCTCCAGCGCGACGATCTCGCGCTGGTTGTCCGCGCCGTGCCCGCCGATCGCCGAGAACCGCAGCCCGAAGAGCAGATGGCGCCCGTCCGGCAGCGTCGCGCTGCCCAGGACCGGGGCGAGCGGGCCGCCGCCGAGGTCGTCCGGCGCGTCCCACACCCCGCTGCTCGGTGCGCTCTCTCGCCGGCGCACCGCCCGCAGGCCCAGCACCCCGTACGTGACGAGCCGGCCGTCCGGCTCGGCGGCGACGGCGGGCCGGGGGCCCGGGTAGCGGTAGTGGGTGGACCGTACCCAGCCCTTCCGGTTGGTCAGCGGCCGGTCGCCGCCCACGTTGTAGTCCCCGCAGCCTGCCGGGTTGCCGCACTGCCAGTCGGCCGAGCCGCCGTACGGCACCAGGTGCGAGGCCTTCTCGGCGAGCACGGCGGGCGGCAGGTTCTTCGGCCAGTGCCGGTTGTAGTAGGCCCGGAACGCCGTGGTGGCGAAGCTCGGCACCTCGCCGCCGCTCTCGGTGGTCCGCGCCACCCACCGGATCAGCGACGCCCAGGTGAACAGCGCGGCGGCGGTGTGGTCGGGGTGGTCGGAGTAGCCCTGCTGCTCGCTGTCCCGGAGGCGGACGGCCTCGCTGCTGTGCTGGATGTCGGGGTCCGGGTCCATGGTGTGCAGGATGCTCGGCCGGTACTGCTCGAACAGCCCGACCAGGACGTCGATCAGCCCGTCGTAGGTGTACGAACCCGCCTTCTTCAGCGGGGAGCCGTCGGCGACGACGGTCGGCAGGACCAGGCGCCGGTCCTGCCAGAGGCTGGGCAGTCCGAGCCGTCCGTACGAGGTGTGCATGGCGGTGTTGATGAAGATCAGCTCGACCTTGCGGCCGCGGTGGGCGAGGGTGTTGAGCTCGGCGCGGTGGCCGCCGTGCAGCTCGATGACGGACTTCTGCCACGGGGTGAACCTGCCGAGGCCGAGCAGTGTCGAGTACGCCTGGCGGAGCCCCTGGTGACGCGAGGAGGAGTACGCGGCCTTGTCGGGTGCGGGCAGCGGTCGGCCCGGTATTCGATTTATGCCGTTGGCCTCACCGCCGGTCAGATAGACGCAGACCAGCGGGGTCCCGGAGTCGAGGGCCTGCTGGGTGTCCGGGTTCATGAAGTACAGGTCGTCGTCCGGGTGGGCGAGGATCTGCATCATCAGGGCCGGGTGCGAGGTACTGATCGGCATTCCGGGCATCGGGTCCGCGGCGGGATCGCGGCGGCGGGGCGGTGAGGGCGCCGTGCAGGCGGTGAGGGCCGCCAGGCCGGTCGCGCCGGCCGCGGCCATCAGGGTGCGCCGCGGCATTCCCGGGCGGGATGCGCGCAAGGCGGGTCGATCCGTCACACCGTGCTCCGTCCACTTCCCCCGCAGCGGGCGGTTGGGCGGCCCTGTGCTGCGTACCGAATCCGTGCAGGTCGCGGCAGGTGGCGAGCCGCTGCTGCGGGGGGATAGACGGAGATTCCCGGGGGTGGGTTGCCTGGATATCCGATGATGTGACCCGGACAGTTCAACTCACGGGTGTACGCACCATGAACACATCGACCGGGTCCTGCCGCTCCTCGGTGAACCCGTGCCGTTCGTAGAGCGCGCGGGCGGCGCTGCCCTGCAGCACGTCCAGCCGCACGGTCACGCCTTCCTCGTCGGCCTGCGCGAGCAGCGTACGGAGCACCGCGGTGCCGATCCCGCGTCCTTGGAGGGCGGGGGAGACGTAGAAGTTCTCCAGCCACAGGCCGTCCTCGACCGGGCGCAGGGTGACGGACCCCGCGAACTCGCCGTCCACGACCACGAGCGAGGTGTGCTCCGGCGCGTAGACGTCGCGCAGCCTCTGGCGTACGCGGTGCTCGTCGTAACGTCCGAGCCGCTCCAGGTCGGGGCGCATCACGATGGCCCTGAGCTCGGCTATGGCGTCGATGTCCTCGGGCCGGGCCGGGCACAGGGACCAGGTCGCGGTGGTGTTCGTGATCACGGACGGATTCTCGCAGGACCGGTGGCGCGGGTTCTCGGCGGTCACCGCAGGTCCGGCGCCTCTCCGCGGTCAGCCCGGCGCAGCCCCGCCTCCGGGATGCCGAGCAGCAGCCGCGTGCCGATCTCTGCGAGCCGGGTCCCGTCGGGCGGGGTACGGCCCAGGCCGATGGCGTACTGGAGGGCCGCAGCCGCCGGGACGAGGCTACTTCTCGGCGAAGATCTCCTCGGCGGAGGCGGCGGTGACGGCTCGCATGAGCCACTGGCGCAGAGTCTCGGGGTCGCCGCAATCGGTGATCCGCTCGCGAACCTTGTCGGGAACGGTGATGCCGCGCTGTTCCAGTACGAGCAGGATGTCCTCGGTTCGGCCTTGGGCTCGGCCTTGTGCTCGGCCTTCGTCCCGGATTTCTTCCGACATGAAGGACTTGTAGAAAGACGTGTCCACGGCCACCAGGTTCCTCCAGTGCTGTGCGGCCGGGCGGTTGCCCAGGCCCTGTGCGGTGAGTTCGACGATGGGGTCGGCGATGGTTTCCGGTGTGTCCCGCAGTGCGGCGGACAGGGTTTTCAGTATGGCACCGACGTCCGGATTGTCGGCGTGTGTGATGGCGGCCAGGGTGGCGAGCGCGAGGTCTTTGCGGGCTTCGGCCACGTCGGTGATGACCGGCATGTTGTGCGGTCCCGCGACGAGTGGGTTCAGGGCGAGGGTCTGCCATTGACGGACGCCGATGGAGATGGGGCGTGCGGCCCATTCGGCGGTTGCGCGGTCCTGGCAGACGACCAGTAACAGGACGGGAAGTCCGTACCTGTTGTGGAGATAGGTGACGCAGTACGGCCAGCTGGCGGTCTTGCGCGGGTCCTTCTTGCCCTGGGCCTCGATGGCGAGGACGAAGGGCTCGCTCTCGGGGAAGCGTTCGGCGAGGTGCTTGATGCCGATCCTGGCTCCGGCGGGGAGCGACTGGATGTGGGCGGCGAGGCCGATCGCGGCGAGGGAGAGTCCGCGGTGCTGGGCGAGGTGGTTGCCGATGACGGTGAAGCCTGCGGCATGCCGGAAGTTGACGTGGATGACGCCGGATGACGGTGTGGCGTCTCCGGGTACGGAGGACGGGGCGCACGGGGGCGCGGTAACCTGCGGGGTACCCATCGGGAAGCTCCTACTTCCTCGGTGGTCAGGCCCCCGGTTGAGACGGTGAATCTCGGTCGGGGGCCGTCGCATGTCTGGAGTTGTCGCGGCGAGCATATGCCAGCGAACCCGCATGAAATCCAGCCCAGTTGCCCCATGTCACCCGAGTGAGTGACGAGGTCGGGTTTGGGTGGGGAGGGTAATTTCCCCAGGTTCTTTAAAGCTTTATGCGTCGTGGAGCGCGGGGACGTGGCTCACCGGGTCGTGGGTTTCCGCGACCCGGTGGAGCGGTCGCGGTACGAGGTCGAGTTCGGCCCAGACGGTCTTGTGCGGGACAGGGCCGACGACGGTGCCCCGGCGTCCAATCGCCCAGATGAGCCATGGCCAGGAGGCGGGCGAGCCGCGCGCCCCGGCGGGTGGGGGAGAGCAGCACGGTGAACTGGCGGGCAGGAGCGGAATGTTCGGTTCGGGTGATGTGTTGGTTCACGCCGCTCAGCGTGGCCGGGGCGTGCGTACCGTGAACAGCGACGAGCCGCTTGCGTACGGTGATTGTCCCGCGCTTGTCCAGTGCTGTCCCGGCTGTCCGGGGTGACGTGTGCAGTTGAGATGGGGCTGTACGGCAACCACAACATCCACGGCCTGTTGCAGACATCAGAGTATGCGCGGGCACTGTTCGAGATGAGGCGGCCCTCGTACTCGCAGGATGAAGTGGAGCGGGTGTTGGCTGCGCGTATGGCCAGGCAAGCGGTCTTCGAGAGGTCACCCGCCCCTGCGCTCAGCTTCGTGCAGGAAGAGGTGACGCTGCGCCGTCCCATCGGCGGCACAATGGTGCTGCGTCGACAGCTCGAACGACTTTTGGACGTCGGGCAGTTGAGGAACGTCGAGATTCAGGTGATGCCGGCCAATCGCGAGGATCACGCAGGAATGGGCGGCGGAGTCGAAGTATTGAAGTTCGAGGACGGCACCGCGGTGGGGCGGTCGGACGGCGCCTTCGCCGGACGGCCGGTCTCCGATCCGAAGCAGCTCAGGATCCTTGAGCTGCGCTCTGGGATGATCCGGGCCCAGGCTCTCGCGCCACGGGAGTCGCTGGCCTTCATCGAGCAACTGCTGGGAGAGACATGATCCGCAAGACCTCTGCCGGGGACGCTTCCGAGCTGGAGTGGTTCAAGAGTAGCTACAGCAGCAGCAGTGAAGGGGACTCTTGCGTCGAGGTGGCGACTGCGTCCTGTGCGGTGCGCGTCCGCGATTCGAAGAACTTGCCGGGGCCACAGCTTGCCTTCGGCGAGGAAGCGTGGGCGGGTTTCGTCTCGTACGCCGCCAGGCACTGATCCCGCGCAGTCGCGCCCCGAGCCCAGTTGATGCCGGACCGGGGCGCGTTGCTGTCAGAAGAGGGCGAACGCCGGGTCTCCGGTCGGCCGGAGAGCTGACAGTTCCACCCGGGCCAGCGTTGCGTCCGGGATGCCGCGCAGAATCTCCGCCCCGATCTCCGCCAGCCGGTGTCCGTCGGGTGGCGTGGCGCCCAGGCCGATCGCGTATCCCGCCAGACCCTCGGCAGTGAGCGGGCGCGGCCAGATACGGGAGTCCGGGGCGCCCGCCCCGGCGAGGGCGGCGGCCAGGGCGAGGAGGCGGCCGCGCAGCCGCCCCTCGTCGGGGCCGGGCCGTACGGAGGCGAGGGCCCAGGCGGTGTGCTGCGCGTGCAGCGGCGGCGGGGCGCAGAGCAGGGCGTGCGGTACGGGGGCGGAGTCGTCGGCGGACTCCAGGATCTCCCAGGCGCGGAAGAGTTCCTCGGCGACGAGATCGCGGCCGGCGGGGGAGACCTGCGAGGTGCAGGGGCGGACGGGGGCGGTCGGGGTCAGCACGGTGAGGGGGAGACCGGCGGTCCCGTTCGAGCCGCCGGTCCCGCCCGCCGCGCCGGAGCCGACCGCGCGGTCCCAGTCCCAGGTGGCCCAGGTCGCGAAGAAGTGCCTGAGCAGGGGGAGCGGCGGCAGGTCGCCCGACTCGTGGGCGGTACGGGCCGCCAGCACGGACCAGGCGAGGCCCGGCAGTCCGCCGCACGGGGCGGAGTCCAGGCCGCGCGCCCGCGCCCAGGCCTTCACCTCGCGGGCGAGGCCCACGAACGCCGCCCGGTGCGGGTCCGCCGCCGCGAGCACGGCATCCGCGTCGCTCACCGCGCTGAGCGCCGTGGCCGCCGCCTCGCCCAGCTCGGCGCGCCGGGCCACCGCCTCGGCCGGGGCGAGGCCGCCCGTCGCCACGGTCACCAGGTCCACCCGGAGGCCGCCGAGGGCGAAGCGCAGGCCCGGTACGCGGGCACCGGTCACCTCGCGCAGCTCCTCGGCGTCCGGCAGGGCCGCGGCCAGCCGCTCCCGCACCCCCGGCAGATCCACGGCACCGGGCAGCGCCGCGACCAGGTCCAGGTCCGCGCCGGGCAGCGCGCAGCCCATCCGCCGCGAGCCGACCAGGTGGACGCGCCCTTCGGGCAGGGCGGCGGCCAGCCGGCGCACGGCATCGGCCGCGCCCGCCTCCTCCGCCGCGCACGCCTCCGTCCCGTCCTCCGCCGCGAGCGCCGCCGAGACCGCGTCGGCGGCCAGCTCCACGCGTACCCCGAAGTGGTCCGAGACGTACAGCCCGTCCGACGTCGGTACGTCGCCCAGCAGCACCGCCGAGGCGGGCCGCAGCCGTTCCGAGCGGACCAGCACCCGGTCCAGCCGGGACACCCGCCCGGTCAGCGAGGAGACGGCGGCCAGCGGGTTGACCGACGGGTCGAAGGTGGGCGTCCGGTCGTCCGCGCCGTGCACCCGGCTCCAGGCGTCCGCCATCCCCAGCCGGTCCTGCGGTGTGTCCCCGCCGTCGTTGAAGTCGCCGAGCAGCGTCACATCGCCCTCGACCGCCGCCAACCCCGTTGCCATATCGGCCAGTTCGGCATCGCGCCGAAGGGCGCCGTCGGCCGCGTGGTCGCTGCTGAGGTGGGTCACCGCGACCGTGGCCGGTCCGTCCGGCCCGTCCACGACGACCGCCGCGACCGCCTTGTGCGGGCCGAGGGCGTGCAGGCCCGCCTCGCGCACGGGGACCCTGCTGAGCAGCAGCAGCCCGTAGTCGGCGACGTCCCGGCCGGCCGGGTCGGCCCAGAGCATGTAGCCCTCGCGGACCCAGGGCGCCGCCAACAGCAGTGCGAGCAGGGCGGGTTCGGTCTCCTGGAGGGCGATGACGTCGGCGTCCGCGGCGCGCAGGGCGTCGAGCAGGAGTGGCCGGCGCCGGGCGGTGTCGATGCGGTCGCTGTCGTAGCGGTCCCAGAGGGTGTTCCAGGTCAGCAGCGTCAGCGAGGCGATCGGCTCGGGCGCCGGTGCGTCCTCGGGCACGGGCTTCCAGGCGACGTCCGGCGCGGAGTACGCGTGCGGCGTGCGGGAGATGAAGTACGGGGACGGCAGCCGGCGCGGGGCGCGTACCCGCCCGGCCTCCGTCGCGTCGATCCGGTCCACGCCCGAGGACCGGTCCCAGACCAGCTCACCGTCCGCCTCGAAGAACAGCACCCGGTGCCACGGGATGTCCCCGCCGGGCGTGAAGCGGGGCAGCGGCACCCGCTTGGGCACCGTCCTGCGCTGCGCGACGCCCATCACGAAGCGCGCCGGATCGAACCGGGTGTCCCAGCGGACCCGGTGGTAGATCTCCTCGCTGGTACGCATTCAGGGCCTTCCGTCTGGATCACGCCGGGCTCGCGTGCCCCGGTGCCGCGCCTCGCGGCGTTGTCGTCACTCGCCATGACTCCGCCATGACTCCCTCCTCCGCCTTGCGATCCACGGCACCGGACCCCGCTCCCTGATCCGGCCTGATCCAGACGGAAGGCCCTACGCCCTGTCCTCCACGGTTCCGCTCGCGCCGATGTACCAGGTGCGGTGTGCCTGGCCGGGGTACGGGGGAACGAATCTGTGCAGCTGCGAGGTCAGCACCTCGGGCGGTACGGGGTGGCTGCGGCGTTCGTTGCGGCGGATCAGCTCCGCCTCGTCGACCAGGGCCACGGCGTGGGTGAGCAGTGCGTCCCTGCGCCGGGCGACCCCGTGCACCAGGGAGCGCTGGTGCGCGTTGAGGGAGGTGGCGTCCCAGACGACCGTGGAGCCCGGGGTGAGTGCGGCGTCCAGCCGGTCGAGCCCCTCGCGCAGCACGTCCCCGTTGGCCTTCTGGTCGGCGCGCGAACCCCGGGCCTGGCGCAGATCGTCGAGCGAGAGGTACGTGTCGACGCCGGGCAGTGCGCGCGCGAAGGTGCTCTTGCCGCTGCCGGACGGGCCGACCAGATGAACCAGACGCGGGAAGTCCCCGCTCCGCCAGCGCCAGGTCGCGGCAACCGCCTCCTCGGCGGTGGTGACCCGGCCCAGGGCGTACGCCTCGCGGGCCTGCGCCAGGCAGCGGTCGGCGGCGTCCGGTTCCAGATCCGTGAACGCCTCCCGCAGCCCGGCCGGTTCGCTCACGTCCTCCGCGTGCAGCGCCGACCACTCCACCTGCTCGCGCGCCTCGGCGGTGTCCGCCACCGCGGCGGCCAGCGCGTGCAGCAGCGGGAGATCGGCGGCGAACGACATCCGGACCAGTCCGGTGCGGCGCTCCTCGTCCGGGTACGGGCGGTGCAGCCCGGGGTGCAGCCCGACGAGGTCCGCGACGCGGCGGGCGAGCGGCATCCCCAGCGCCGGTGCCAGCGCGGGCGCGAGTCCGGTGCGGCGGGAACGGTGCAGCAGCGCGGCCAGCACCCCGGTCAGCCGGTCCTCGCCCGTCCGGCCCAGCGCGTCGAGGGCGTCGCCCATCGCGCGGGCGGCCCCGGCGTCCCCCGCGTCCGTACCCGTGGCGGCGGCCAGCGCCACCGCGTCGACCGGTGCCCCGGACCGTACGGCCCACAGGGCGGCGGCCGGGCCGAGTCCGTTCTCCACGACGGCGGCGTGCATCCAGTGCGTATCGGTCTGTACGTGGTGGGGCCGCACCCACTTGGCCACCAGCCGCCCGAAGTCCGCCGCCCCGAAGCCGTCCGCGGGCCGTACGACGTACCCCTCCTGCCGTCCGGTGTCGAGCTTCAGCGCCCGCAGCGCCTTCTCGGCGCGGGCGTCGAGGATTCCGCGCCACAGCACGGGCGGCACCGGTATCCCCAGCCCCCGCAGGTACTCCACGGTCCGGTCCCAGTCCAGGCAGCGCTCCCCGTCCCAGACGGAGAAGCCGTAGAAGAAGCTCTCCAGGCCGTCGTACGGGATCGAGTGGCGGGCGAACATGTTCTCGCCGCAGACCCGCCGGCCGTCGGGAATGCGCGCCCCGACCCGGCCCTGGAGCGCCTTCACCCAGCCCCGCGAGGGGTGGTGCGCGGAGTCGAGGGAGCGGGCGTGGAGCCCGTCGGCGTAGAGCGTGGTGTTCTCGCCGTCCAGCTTCTCGGTGACGACGACCTCGCGGCCGGTCAGCGCGGCGAGATCCGCGATCCGTACGTCGTCCGAGGTGGCTCCGGGGGACCAGGGCAGATGCGCGGTGCGCGGATAGTGCGTACGCATGATCGATGCCCCTGGTGACGACGGCCGGCCCGGCCGGCCACTCTAGGCACCGGGGTGTGCACCGCTCGACCCGATTACTGCGCACCGCTCGACCCGATTACGATGAGCGCGCCCGGCACGGCTCCCGCTGCGCGCCCGCGTTTGACCGAGCGGCCACGGCGGGTAAGATCCTCCGCCCGATTGGCCAGGCTCACGCCCCGTATGGCACACTGACCAGGTTGCTCGGTTGAGTGTCAATGCTGCGCGCCTCCCGCCGGGAGGACCGGAAGCGAGTCCCACAGTACTCGTCGACCCCTCGCGGGTCGGACGTACGGGAATCTTCCGGGAAGCGTCAGTGGGGCACCGGCCAGGCACCCGGTGGGTGTTTCGCCCCCGGTCCTGCGGTCCTCGGGCCCGCACCCCCTTGGTTGGGAAATCCTTCGGGAGATCTGCGTAGAGGGGATGCGACACGCCCGACCGCGTGGGTCGGAGGTGGAGTCTTGAGAGCTCCCGGGTTCCAGAGCGTTACGAGAGACAGGACTACTAGTAGCCATGGCGGGACAGAAGATCCGCATCCGGCTCAAGGCCTACGACCACGAGGTCATCGACTCCTCGGCGAAGAAGATCGTCGAGACGGTGACCCGCACTGGTGCGTCGGTCGCGGGCCCGGTGCCGCTGCCCACTGAGAAGAACGTGTACTGCGTCATCAAGTCGCCGCACAAGTACAAGGACTCGCGCGAGCACTTCGAGATGCGCACGCACAAGCGCCTCATCGACATCCTCGACCCCACGCCGAAGACGGTTGACTCGCTGATGCGTCTCGACCTGCCGGCGGGCGTCGACATCGAGATCAAGCTCTGAGGTGACGCGCGAGATGGCTAAGAACATTAAGGGCGTCCTGGGCGAGAAGCTCGGCATGACCCAGGTCTGGGACGAGAACAACCGGGTCGTCCCGGTGACCGTCGTCAAGGCCGGGCCCTGCGTCGTCACCCAGGTCCGCACCAACGACAACGACGGCTACGAGGCAGTCCAGATCGCCTTCGGCGAGATCGACCCCCGCAAGGTGAACAAGCCCCTCAAGGGCCACTTCGCCAAGGCCGACGTGACCCCGCGCCGCCACCTGGTGGAGCTCCGCACCCCTGACGCCAGCGAGTACACGCTGGGCCAGGAAGTCACTGCCGAGGTGTTCGAGTCCGGCGTCAAGGTCGACGTCACGGGCAAGAGCAAGGGCAAGGGCTTCGCCGGTGTGATGAAGCGTCACAACTTCAAGGGTGGCAAGGCGTCCCACGGTGCCCACCGTGTGCACCGTATGCCCGGCTCCATCGGTGGCTGTGCCACCCCCGGCCGTGTCTTCAAGGGCATGCGCATGGCGGGTCGCATGGGCAACGAGCGTGTCACCACCCAGAACCTGACCATCCACGCGGTTGACGCGGAGAAGGGTCTGCTCCTCATCAAGGGCGCAGTCCCCGGTCCGAACGGCGGCCTCGTCCTGGTCCGTACCGCGGCCAAGGGGGCTTGAGGTAATGAGCACCATTGACATCCTTTCGCCGGCAGGCGACAAGGCCGGTACCGTCGAGCTCCCCGCGGAGATCTTCGACGCGAAGACCAGCGTTCCGCTGATCCACCAGGTCGTCGTCGCACAGCTGGCAGCTGCCCGTCAGGGCACGCACAAGACCAAGACCCGTGGCGAAGTCCGTGGTGGTGGCCGCAAGCCGTACCGCCAGAAGGGCACCGGCCGCGCGCGCCAGGGTTCGACCCGTGCGCCGCAGTTCGCCGGCGGTGGCGTCGTCCACGGCCCGCAGCCGCGTGACTACTCGCAGCGGACCCCGAAGAAGATGAAGGCCGCCGCCCTGCGCGGTGCCCTCTCCGACCGGGCCCGTCACTCCCGCATCCACGTCGTCACCGGCGTGGTCGACGGAGCTGTCTCCACGAAGGCCGCCAAGACGCTGTTCGGCAAGATCTCGGAGCGCAAGAACCTGCTCCTGGTCGTCGACCGTGCCGACGAGGCCGCGTGGCTGTCCGCCCGCAACCTGCCCCAGGTGCACATCCTGGAGCCGGGCCAGCTGAACACGTACGACGTGATCGTCTCTGACGACGTGGTCTTCACCCAGGCCGCCCTCGAGTCCTTCGTGTCTGGCCCCCAGACCGCTGAGACCGAAGGGAGCGACGCCTGATGAGCGAGGCGACCGTTACCAGCAAGACCTACTCGGACCCGCGCGACGTTCTCGTCAAGCCGGTCGTGTCCGAGAAGAGCTACGCGCTGCTCGACGAGAACAAGTACACGTTCATCGTCGCGCCCGGCTCCAACAAGACCCAGATCAAGCAGGCCGTGGAAGCGGTCTTCTCGGTCAAGGTCACCGGGGTCAACACGATCAACCGGCAGGGTAAGCGCAAGCGCACCAAGACCGGTTTCGGCAAGCGCGCTGACACCAAGCGCGCCATCGTGACCCTCGCCGAGGGCGACCGTATCGACATCTTCGGCGGCCCGACCTCCTGACGGAGGTCGAGTCGTCCGGAATCGGACGAGGACTGAGAAATGGGTATCCGCAAGTACAAGCCGACGACCCCGGGCCGTCGTGGCTCCAGCGTCGCCGACTTTGTCGAGATCACGCGGTCCACGCCGGAGAAGTCGCTGGTCCGCCCCCTGCACAGCAAGGGCGGCCGTAACAACGCCGGTCGTGTGACCGTTCGCCACCAGGGCGGTGGCCACAAGCGCGCCTACCGAGTGATCGACTTCCGTCGTCACGACAAGGACGGCGTGCCGGCCAAGGTCGCGCACATCGAGTACGACCCCAACCGCACCGCGCGCATCGCGCTCCTGCACTACGCGGACGGCGAGAAGCGCTACATCATCGCGCCGCGTGGCCTGTCGCAGGGTGACCGTGTCGAGAACGGCCCGGCCGCCGACATCAAGCCCGGCAACAACCTGGCGCTGCGCAACATCCCGGTCGGTACGACCATCCACGCCATCGAGCTGCGGCCCGGCGGCGGCGCGAAGTTCGCCCGTTCCGCGGGTGCCTCCGTGCAGCTGCTGGCGAAGGAGGGCACCATGGCCCACCTTCGTATGCCGTCGGGTGAGATCCGCCTGGTCGACGCCCGCTGCCGCGCCACCATCGGTGAGGTCGGCAACGCCGAGCAGTCGAACATCAACTGGGGCAAGGCCGGCCGCATGCGCTGGAAGGGCGTTCGCCCGACCGTCCGCGGTGTCGCGATGAACCCGGTTGACCACCCGCACGGTGGTGGTGAGGGCAAGACCTCCGGTGGTCGCCACCCGGTCTCGCCGTGGGGTCAGAAGGAGGGTCGTACTCGTTCGCCGAAGAAGGCATCGAACAAGTACATCGTCCGCCGCCGCAAGACGAACAAGAAGCGCTAGGAGCGGGTTTAGATGCCGCGCAGTCTCAAGAAGGGGCCCTTCGTCGACGGCCACCTCATCAAGAAGGTGGACGTACAGAACGAGGCAGGCACCAAGAACGTCATCAAGACCTGGTCCCGTCGCTCGATGATCGTCCCGGCCATGCTGGGTCACACCATCGCGGTGCACAACGGCAAGATCCACGTCCCGGTGTTCGTCACCGAGTCGATGGTCGGCCACAAGCTCGGCGAGTTCTCGCCGACTCGCACCTTCCGCGGCCACGTCAAGGACGACCGGAAGTCGAAGCGCCGCTAACCGCGGGGTGGAAACGACTATGACTTACACCGAAGGGACAACCATGGAAGCCAGGGCCCAGGCGCGGTACATCCGCGTCACGCCCATGAAGGCCCGCCGCGTGGTGGACCTCATCCGTGGCATGGATGCCACGGAGGCTCAGGCGGTCCTGCGTTTCGCCCCGCAGGCCGCGAGCGTGCCGGTTGGCAAGGTGCTGGACAGCGCCATCGCCAACGCCGCACACAACTACGACCACACCGACGCCTCTTCGCTGGTCATCAGCGAGGCGTACGTGGACGAGGGCCCGACCCTGAAGCGGTTCCGTCCGCGTGCTCAGGGCCGTGCCTACCGGATCCGTAAGCGGACCAGCCACATCACCGTGGTCGTCAGCAGCAAGGAAGGAACCCGGTAATGGGCCAGAAGGTAAACCCGCACGGGTTCCGGCTCGGCATTACCACGGACTTCAAGTCCCGTTGGTACGCCGACAAGCTGTACAAGGACTACGTCAAGGAAGACGTCGCCATTCGTCGCATGATGACGAAGGGCATGGAGCGGGCCGGCATCTCGAAGGTCGAGATCGAGCGCACCCGCGACCGCGTCCGCGTTGACATCCACACCGCCCGCCCGGGCATCGTCATCGGTCGCCGTGGCGCCGAGGCCGACCGCATCCGTGGCGAGCTGGAGAAGCTGACCGGCAAGCAGGTCCAGCTGAACATCCTCGAGGTCAAGAACCCCGAGGTGGACGCTCAGCTGGTGGCCCAGGCCGTCGCCGAGCAGCTCTCCTCCCGCGTCTCCTTCCGTCGTGCCATGCGCAAGAGCATGCAGAGCTCGATGAAGGCCGGCGCCAAGGGCATCAAGATCCAGTGCGGTGGCCGCCTCGGCGGCGCCGAGATGTCCCGCTCGGAGTTCTACCGCGAGGGCCGTGTGCCCCTGCACACGCTCCGCGCGAACGTCGACTACGGCTTCTTCGAGGCCAAGACGACCTTCGGCCGCATCGGTGTGAAGGTCTGGATCTACAAGGGCGACGTCAAGAACATCGCCGAGGTCCGCGCCGAGAACGCCGCTGCCCGCGCCGGCAACCGCCCGGCCCGTGGCGGCGCTGACCGCCCGGCCGGCCGCGGTGGCCGCGGTGGCGAGCGTGGCGGTCGCGGTCGCAAGCCGCAGCAGCAGTCGGCTCAGACCGAGGCCCCCAAGGCCGAGGCTCCCGCCGCTGCCGCTCCGGCTGCCGAGAGCACCGGAACGGAGGCCTGACCGAAATGCTGATCCCCCGTAGGGTCAAGCACCGCAAGCAGCACCACCCGAAGCGCAGCGGTATGTCCAAGGGTGGCACGCAGGTTGCGTTCGGCGAGTACGGCATCCAGGCGCTGACCCCGGCGTATGTGACGAACCGTCAGATCGAGGCAGCTCGTATCGCGATGACCCGTCACATCAAGCGTGGCGGCAAGGTCTGGATCAACATCTACCCGGACCGTCCCCTGACGAAGAAGCCGGCCGAGACCCGCATGGGTTCCGGTAAGGGTTCTCCCGAGTGGTGGATCGCGAACGTCAAGCCGGGTCGCGTGATGTTCGAGCTGTCCTACCCGAACGAGAAGATTGCTCGTGAGGCGCTCACCCGCGCTGCTCACAAGCTTCCGATGAAGTGCCGCATCGTTCGGCGCGAGGCAGGTGAGGCGTGATGTCGGCCGGAACCAAGGCGTCCGAGCTGCGCGAGCTGGGCAACGAGGAGCTGCTCAACAAGCTCCGCGAGGCCAAGGAAGAGCTGTTCAACCTCCGCTTCCAGGCGGCGACCGGGCAGCTCGAGAACCACGGCCGGCTCAAGTCCGTCCGTAAGGACATCGCCCGGATCTACACCCTGATGCGCGAGCGCGAGCTGGGCATCGAGACGGTGGAGAGCGTCTGATGAGCGAGAAGACTGTGACTGAGACCAACACCGACCGCGGTTTCCGCAAGACCCGTGAGGGTCTGGTCGTCAGCGACAAGATGGACAAGACCGTCGTCGTCGCTGTCGAGGACCGTGTCAAGCACGCGCTGTACGGCAAGGTCATCCGCCGTACGAACAAGCTCAAGGCGCACGACGAGCAGAACGCCGCCGGCGTCGGCGACCGCGTCCTCCTGATGGAGACCCGGCCGCTGTCCGCCACGAAGCGGTGGCGCGTCGTCGAGATCCTCGAGAAGGCCAAGTAATTCCTGAGGGGCATTCCCCTCAGGCAAGTTCCGCCAGGCTCGGCGGGGGCCCGCTCCGGTGACGGAGTGGCCCCCGCCGGGAACCGGCAGACGATCAGGAGATAGACGTGATCCAGCAGGAGTCGCGACTTCGCGTCGCCGACAACACGGGTGCGAAGGAAATCCTCACCATCCGTGTTCTCGGTGGTTCGGGTCGCCGCTACGCGGGCATCGGTGACGTCATCGTCGCCACCGTCAAGGACGCGATCCCCGGTGGCAACGTGAAGAAGGGTGACGTCGTCAAGGCCGTCATCGTTCGCACCGTCAAGGAGCGTCGCCGTCAGGATGGCTCGTACATCCGCTTCGACGAGAACGCCGCCGTCATTCTGAAGAACGACGGTGACCCCCGCGGCACCCGCATCTTCGGCCCGGTGGGCCGGGAACTGCGCGAGAAGAAGTTCATGAAGATCATCTCGCTCGCGCCGGAGGTGCTGTAAGCATGAAGATCAAGAAGGGCGACCTGGTTCAGGTCATCACCGGTAAGGACAAGGGCAAGCAGGGCAAGGTCATCGTGGCCTACCCCGCTCAGGACCGCGTCCTCGTCGAGGGTGTCAACCGGGTCAAGAAGCACACCAAGGCCGGTCAGACCGCTCGCGGTTCGCAGACCGGTGGCATCGTCACGACCGAGGCCCCCATCCACGTGAGCAACGTTCAGCTCGTCGTGGAGAAGGACGGCAACAAGGTCGTCACGCGCGTCGGTTACCGCTTCGACGACGAAGGCAACAAGATCCGCGTTGCCAAGCGGACGGGTGAGGACATCTGATGGCTACCACCACCACTCCGCGTCTGAAGACGAAGTACCGCGAGGAAATCTCCGGCAAGCTGCGTGAGGAGTTCTCGTACGAGAACGTCATGCAGATCCCCGGTCTGGTCAAGATCGTGGTCAACATGGGTGTGGGCGACGCCGCCCGCGACTCCAAGCTGATCGACGGCGCCGTGCGCGACCTCACCACGATCACCGGTCAGAAGCCGGCCGTGACCAAGGCCCGCAAGTCCATCGCGCAGTTCAAGCTGCGCGAGGGTCAGCCGATCGGCTGCCACGTCACCCTCCGCGGTGACCGCATGTGGGAGTTCCTGGACCGTACGCTGTCGCTCGCGCTGCCGCGTATCCGTGACTTCCGTGGTCTGTCGCCGAAGCAGTTCGACGGCCGTGGCAACTACACCTTCGGTCTCACGGAGCAGGTCATGTTCCACGAGATCGACCAGGACAAGATCGACCGGGTCCGGGGCATGGACATCACCGTGGTCACCACGGCGACCAATGACGACGAGGGTCGTGCCCTCCTTCGTCACCTCGGCTTCCCGTTCAAGGAGAACTGACCGTGGCGAAGAAGGCTCTGATCGCTAAGGCCGCCCGTAAGCCGAAGTTCGGCGTTCGCGGGTACACCCGCTGCCAGCGCTGCGGCCGGCCCCACTCCGTCTACCGCAAGTTCGGCCTGTGCCGCGTGTGCCTTCGTGAGATGGCTCACCGCGGCGAGCTGCCGGGCGTGACCAAGAGCTCCTGGTAATTCTCCTTCGCCCTTTGGGCGTTGGGAATTGACGGAAGCTCTCGGTAAGCATCTGGTCGGCAGGAGCCCGCCCTCACATGCCGTAGGCTTGTGGGGTTGGGCGCCTGCCGCCCAAGACCGACTTACTACGCCGTAGGTCCCCGCACCGCACCCGTCCTGCCTCTGAGTGGGGAGAGGGATGGCGCATACAGGAAACCCCGGCGAGAGAGGCCGAAGGCCAATTCATGACCATGACTGATCCCATCGCAGACATGCTCACGCGTCTGCGTAACGCGAACTCGGCATACCACGACTCCGTCGTGATGCCGCACAGCAAGATCAAGTCGCACATCGCGGAGATCCTCCAGCAGGAGGGCTTCATCACCGGCTGGAAGGTCGAGGACGCCGAGGTCGGCAAGAACCTCGTCCTCGAGCTGAAGTTCGGCCCGAACCGCGAGCGCTCGATCGCCGGCATCAAGCGAATCTCGAAGCCGGGTCTGCGTGTATACGCAAAGTCCACCAACCTGCCGAAGGTCCTCGGCGGCCTGGGCGTGGCGATCATCTCCACGTCCCACGGTCTCCTGACCGGCCAGCAGGCCAGCAAGAAGGGCGTAGGTGGGGAAGTCCTCGCCTACGTCTGGTAGTCGGGAACGGAGGAATAGCTCATGTCGCGAATCGGCAAGCTCCCCATCCAGGTTCCCGCCGGTGTGGACGTCACCATCGATGGCCGTACGGTCGCAGTGAAGGGCCCCAAGGGCACCCTCTCGCACACCGTTGCGTCGCCGATCGAGGTCACCAAGGGTGAGGACGGCGTTCTGAACGTCGTCCGCCCGAACGACGAGCGTCAGAACAAGGCCCTTCACGGCCTGTCCCGCACGCTGGTGGCGAACATGATCACCGGTGTGACCCAGGGATACACCAAGGCGCTCGAGATCAGTGGTGTCGGTTACCGCGTCCAGGCGAAGGGCTCCAACCTGGAGTTCGCCCTGGGCTACAGCCACCCGATCGTCGTCGAGGCGCCGGAAGGCATCACCTTCAAGGTCGAGTCCCCGACCAAGCTGTCCGTCGAGGGAATCGACAAGCAGAAGGTCGGCGAAGTGGCGGCCAACATCCGCAAGCTGCGGAAGCCCGACCCGTACAAGGCGAAGGGCGTCAAGTACGCCGGCGAGGTCATCCGCCGCAAGGTCGGAAAGGCTGGTAAGTAGCCATGGCATACGGCGTGAAGATCGCCAAGGGCGACGCCTACAAGCGTGCCGCCCTCAAGCGTCGCCACATCCGTGTCCGCAAGCACATCTCCGGTTCGCCGGAGCGTCCGCGCTTGGTCGTGACGCGGTCCAACCGCCACATGGTGGCCCAGGTCATCGACGACATCGCGGGCCACACGCTCGCGTCGGCGTCGACCCTGGACGCTTCCATCCGTGGTGGCGAGGGCGACAAGAGCACCCAGGCCAAGCAGGTCGGCGCCCTGGTCGCTGAGCGCGCCAAGGCCGCAGGCGTCGAGGCCGTCGTGTTTGACCGCGGTGGTAACCAGTACGCCGGGCGGATTGCCGCTCTGGCTGACGCCGCCCGTGAAGCCGGTCTGAAGTTCTGAGCCCGGTTCCTACGCACAGCGGACGTAACAGAGAGAGGTAAATCCAATGGCTGGACCCCAGCGCCGCGGAAGCGGTGCCGGTGGCGGCGAGCGGCGGGACCGGAAGGGCCGTGACGGCGGCGCAGCTGCCGCCGAGAAGACCGCGTACGTTGAGCGCGTTGTCGCGATCAACCGCGTCGCCAAGGTTGTGAAGGGTGGTCGTCGCTTCAGCTTCACCGCGCTGGTCGTGGTGGGCGATGGTGACGGCACCGTCGGTGTCGGCTACGGCAAGGCCAAGGAAGTTCCCGCGGCCATCGCCAAGGGCGTGGAAGAGGCCAAGAAGAACTTCTTCAAGGTCCCGCGCATCCAGGGCACCATTCCTCACCCGATCCAGGGCGAGAAGGCTGCGGGCGTCGTCCTGCTGAAGCCTGCTTCCCCCGGTACCGGTGTTATCGCCGGTGGCCCGGTGCGCGCCGTTCTGGAGTGCGCCGGCGTTCACGACATCCTGTCGAAGTCGCTCGGCTCCGACAACGCGATCAACATCGTGCACGCGACCGTGGAGGCCCTCAAGGGCCTGCAGCGTCCCGAGGAGATCGCGGCCCGCCGCGGTCTGCCGCTCGAGGACGTCGCCCCCGCGGCCCTGCTTCGTGCGCGTGCGGGAGCGGGTGCGTAATGGCTCGCCTCAAGATCACGCAGACGAAGTCGTACATCGGCAGCAAGCAGAACCACCGCGACACCCTTCGTTCGCTCGGGCTCAAGCGCCTGCACGACGTGGTTGTCAAGGAGGACCGCCCCGAGTTCCGCGGAATGGTGCACACCGTCCGCCACCTCGTGACGGTCGAGGAGGTCGACTGACATGGCGGAGAACAAGCCGCTGAAGGCCCATGACCTCCGGCCCGCCCCGGGCGCCAAGACCGCCAAGACCCGTGTGGGTCGTGGTGAGGCGTCCAAGGGTAAGACCGCCGGTCGTGGCACCAAGGGCACCAAGGCCCGTTACCAGGTTCCGGAGCGCTTCGAGGGTGGGCAGATGCCCCTCCACATGCGTCTCCCGAAGCTCAAGGGCTTCAAGAACCCGTTCCGCACCGAGTACCAGGTCGTGAACCTGGACAAGCTCGCGACGCTCTACCCCGAGGGTGGAGAGGTCACCGTGGCCGACCTGGTCGCCAAGGGTGCGGTGCGCAACAACCACCTCGTCAAGGTCCTCGGACAGGGCGAGATCTCCGTGGCGCTGCAGGTTTCGGTTGACGCCGTCTCCGGCTCCGCCAAGGAGAAGATTGCCGCCGCCGGCGGCACCGTCACCGAGCTCGTCTGAGACAACTCGATGGCTTGAACATCCGACCGGGGATGCCTCTCATATGGGGCATCCCCGGTTGGTCGTTCCTAGGGGGGCATGGTCGCCGGTAAGGTGGCGTGCGTCGTTGTGTGGTAACCCCTGGGCGCCTGCCCGGGGACTCTGACTGTTTACGTATTCGTCGATCCTCAAGACCGTCACCTCTACGCTCTGCGCGGGGGTCGCAGGAGGCACCGTGCTCACCGCGTTCGCCCGGGCGTTCAAGACGCCCGACCTGCGCAAGAAGCTGCTCTTCACGCTCGGCATCATCGTGCTCTACCGGCTCGGGGCGCACATCCCCGTACCGGGAGTGAGCTACGAGAACGTCCAGACCTGTGTTGATCAGGCCAGCAAGGGCAACAACAGCCTCTTCGGCCTGGTGAACATGTTCAGCGGTGGTGCACTGCTGCAGATCACGATCTTCGCGCTCGGCATCATGCCGTACATCACGGCCAGCATCATTCTCCAGCTGCTGACCGTGGTCATCCCCCGACTCGAGGCGCTCAAGAAGGAGGGGCAGTCCGGCCAGGCCAAGATCACGCAGTACACGCGTTATCTGACCGTCGCGCTCGCCATCCTCCAGGGCACCGGCCTGGTGGCCACCGCCACCAGCGGCGCCCTCTTCAGCGGCTGCCCGGTCGCCGATCAGATCGTGCCGAACCAGTCGATCTTCACGACCATCGTGATGGTCATCACGATGACCGCGGGCACCGCGGCCGTCATGTGGCTCGGTGAGCTCATCACCGACCGCGGCATCGGCAACGGCATGTCGATCCTGATGTTCATCTCGATCGCCGCCAGCTTCCCCGGCGCCCTGTGGGCCATCAAGACCAGCGGCAAGCTGGCCGACGGCTGGATCGAGTTCGGCACCGTCATCCTGATCGGCTTCGTGATGGTGGGCCTCGTCGTCTTCGTCGAGCAGGCCCAGCGCCGTATTCCGGTGCAGTACGCGAAGCGCATGATCGGCCGCAGGTCGTACGGCGGTACGTCGACGTACATTCCGCTGAAGGTCAATCAGGCGGGTGTGATTCCCGTCATCTTCGCTTCTTCGCTGCTCTACATTCCCGCCCTGATCGTCCAGTTCTCCAACTCCACTGCGGGCTGGGCGACCTGGATCAAGGACAACTTCGTCACGGGCGACCATCCGTACTACATCACGGCGTACTTCCTGTTGATCGTCTTCTTCGCCTTCTTCTATGTGGCGATTTCGTTCAACCCCGAGGAAGTCGCCGACAACATGAAGAAGTATGGTGGCTTCATCCCGGGTATCCGGGCTGGTCGACCTACTGCCGAGTACCTGAGCTACGTGCTCAACAGGATCACTTGGCCGGGCTCGCTGTACTTGGGTCTGATCGCTCTTGTGCCGACAATGGCGTTGGCCGGCTTCGGTGGTGCGAACGCCAACTTCCCGTTCGGCGGGACGAGCATCCTGATCATCGTGGGTGTGGGGCTGGAGACCGTGAAGCAGATCGAGAGTCAGCTCCAGCAGCGCAATTACGAAGGGTTCCTCCGCTGATGCGAATCGTCCTCGTCGGGCCGCCCGGTGCCGGCAAGGGAACGCAGGCTGCGTACCTTGCCAAGAACCTGTCGATTCCGCAGATCTCCACGGGCGATCTTTTCCGTGCCAACATCAGCCAGGGCACCGACCTTGGCAAGCAGGCCCGCTCTTTCATGGACGCGGGCAAGTTGGTCCCGGACGAGGTCACCATCGGGATGGCCAAGGACCGCATGTCCCAGCCGGACGCCGAGAACGGCTTCCTGCTGGACGGCTTCCCGCGCAATGTGGGGCAGGCCGAGGCCCTTGACGCCATGCTCAAGGACGAGGGCACCAAGCTCGACGCGGTCCTGGACCTGGAAGTCCCCGAGGACGAGGTGGTCAAGCGCATCGCCGGCCGCCGGATCTGCCGGAACGACGGCTCGCACGTCTTCCACGTGACGTACAACCCGCCGCAGGCCGAGGGCGTCTGCGACGTCTGCGGCGGCGAGCTGTACCAGCGCGACGACGACACCGAGGACACGGTCCGCACCCGGCTGGAGGTCTACCACTCGCAGACCGAGCCGATCATCGACTACTACCGGGCCCAGAACCTGGTGGTCACCATCTCCGCGCTCGGCAAGGTCAACGATGTGACCGAGCGGGCGATGGAGGCTCTCAAGTCCGACAAGGGCTGAGCGAAACACCCGCAGTACTTGTGCATTCGGCCGCGGCGTCCATGGGCGCCGCGGCCGAATGTTTGCGCCGTATCGTTGTGTGAGTACGCCGCAGACGTCACCGTTCGACGCAGTCCGATGCAGAGAGGCGCCACGCAATGGTGCAGATCAAGACCCCCGAGCAGATCGCGAAGATGCGCGAGGCGGGGCTGGTGGTCGCTGCCATTCACGCGGCCACCCGCGAGGCGGCGGTGCCCGGCGCCACCACGCTCGACCTGGACCAGGTCGCCCGCAAGGTGATCGCCGATCACGGTGCGAAGTCGAACTTCCTCGGGTACGGCGGTTTCCCCGCGACCATCTGCACCTCGGTCAACGAGGTCGTCGTCCACGGCATCCCGGACGACAAGACCGTCCTCAAGGACGGCGACATCATTTCCATCGACGCCGGCGCGATCGTCGACGGCTGGCACGGTGACGCCGCCTACACGGCCTTCGTGGGCACCGGTCACGCCCCGGAGCTGGTCGAGCTCTCCCGGGTGACCGAGGAGTCCATGTGGGCCGGTATCGCCGCGATGAAGGTGAACAACCGCCTGGTCGACATCTCGAAGGCGATCGAGTCCTACATCCGCCGCCAGCCCCGCCCCGCCACCGGCAAGTACGGGATCATCGAGGACTACGGCGGCCACGGCATCGGCACCGAGATGCACATGGACCCGCACCTGCTGAACTACGTCGCCCGCAAGCGCGGCAAGGGCATCAAGCTCGTCCCCGGCGTGTGCCTGGCCATCGAGCCGATGGTCTCGCTCGGTACGGCGCGGACCGAGGTGCTCCAGGACGACTGGACCGTCATCACGACCGACGGCACCTGGTCCTCCCACTGGGAGCACTCGATCGCCCTCACCGAGCAGGGTCCCCTGGTCCTGACCGCCCCCGACTGCGGCAGGGCGAAGCTGGCGCAGTACGGGATCGAGGCGGCGCCGGATCCGCTGGGGTGACGGCACCTGGGGATTTGACCTGCTTGTGGAGGTCTAAGGATCTCCTCGGCTGGGAAAACTTGACGGATTCGTCTTTTGGGGTCCGCTGACGTAGACTGACTCGTCGGCTGTCGTGCATCAGTGTGTCCGCATGCGATGTCGAGAGTCGATCAAGGTAGCCGATTCGAAAGGCGAAGCGTGGCCAAGAAGCAAGGTGCCATCGAAATTGAGGGCACCGTGATCGAGTCCCTCCCGAACGCCATGTTCAAGGTGGAACTCCAGAACGGTCACAAGGTCCTCGCGCACATCAGCGGCAAGATGCGGATGCACTACATCCGAATCCTTCCGGATGACCGGGTCGTCGTGGAGCTCTCCCCGTACGACCTGACGCGTGGCCGGATCGTCTACCGCTACAAGTAGATCTTGCCTCCACCTCGCCTCCGCGTGGTGACGGCACTGACCCGGAGAACCTGACATCCCATGAAGGTCAAGCCGAGCGTCAAGAAGATCTGCGACAAGTGCAAGGTGATCCGCCGTCACGGTCGGGTCATGGTCATCTGCGACAACCTGCGCCACAAGCAGCGCCAGGGCTGACGCACGACCCCCTGCATCTCGCAGCACTTCGCGCGACGCACGTAATACGTACATACGCAGAGTCCGTCCAAGCTTCGGCTGACGACACCTCCGGTGGGGGCCGGGGACCCGGGCGTACCACCTCTCCTCGTGAGGGGTCGGCGATCGGGAGCGGCACTGCGGAAGACCCCCGAATTAACAACTGGAGCCATTGAATGGCACGCGTTTCAGGTGTTGACATCCCGCGCGAAAAGCGCGTGGAGGTTGCCCTCACCTACGTCTTCGGTATCGGGCGCACCCGGTCCAAGGAGATTCTCGCCACCACGGGCGTGAACCCCAACACCCGCGTTCGCGACCTGGCCGAAGAGGACCTGGTCAAGATCCGCGAGTACGTGGACGCCAACCTCCGCACCGAGGGTGACCTCCGTCGCGAGATCCAGGCCGACATCCGCCGCAAGGTCGAGATCGGCTGCTACCAGGGTCTGCGTCACCGCCGCGGCCTGCCGGTCCACGGCCAGCGCACCAGCACGAACGCTCGTACCCGCAAGGGCCCGCGTCGCGCGATCGCCGGCAAGAAGAAGCCGGGCAAGAAGTAGTCCTCAGCGGACGCACTGCGGGCGTCCGGACCACCGGTCATCCGCAGCAACCAGCGGTCTTCGCTGTAGGACCGATCACCTCCCCTCTCCATCTGGAGTCAAGACATGCCCCCCAAGGGTCGTCAGGGCGCAGCCAAGAAGGTGCGTCGCAAGGAAAAGAAGAACGTCGCTCACGGCCACGCGCACATCAAGAGCACGTTCAACAACACCATCGTCTCGATCACGGACCCCTCGGGCAACGTGATCTCCTGGGCCTCCGCCGGCCACGTCGGCTTCAAGGGCTCGCGCAAGTCCACCCCCTTCGCCGCGCAGATGGCCGCCGAGTCGGCCGCCCGCCGCGCGCAGGAGCACGGCATGCGCAAGGTTGACGTCTTCGTGAAGGGTCCGGGCTCCGGCCGCGAGACCGCGATCCGTTCGCTCCAGGCCACCGGCCTGGAGGTCGGCTCGATCCAGGACGTCACCCCCACCCCGCACAACGGATGCCGCCCGCCCAAGCGTCGCCGCGTCTGATTTCTTCGGGCTCTGCTCCAGGCAGTAGCTCGTGGGTCCGGGCGGTACGGCCCCTTCGGGGTCGTGCCGCCCGTACCCTTGTCAGTATCTGGGGGCGTCAAATAGTGGGCGCCCACGACTGAAGGAACGCAACATGCTTATCGCTCAGCGTCCGTCGCTGACCGAAGAGGTCGTTGACGAGTTCCGCTCCCGGTTCGTCATCGAGCCGCTGGAGCCGGGCTTCGGCTACACCCTCGGCAACTCTCTCCGCCGTACGCTCCTCTCCTCGATCCCCGGTGCCGCTGTCACCAGCATCCGGATCGACGGTGTCCTGCACGAGTTCACCACCGTGCCGGGCGTCAAGGAGGACGTCACCGACCTCATCCTCAACATCAAGCAGCTGGTCGTCTCCTCGGAGCACGACGAGCCGGTCGTGATGTACCTGCGCAAGCAGGGTCCCGGCCTGGTCACCGCTGCCGACATCGCCCCGCCGGCCGGTGTCGAGGTCCACAACCCGGACCTGGTCCTGGCCACGCTGAACGGCAAGGGCAAGCTGGAGATGGAGCT
>NZ_FPJO01000010.1:213815-276164 GCF_900119365.1 Streptomyces atratus | reverse complement strand
CCGGTGTAACCGGACTCGATCCGCAGCCAGTTCTGCGTCCGCCGCCACATGACGGGACCGGGAACACCGTCCTGCTCCGTCGCCGTCTTCGGCAAGGGGTCGTCCCCGGGCAGTGGCGGGTCGGTCGGCTCGGTCGGGTCGAATGCCCAGGGGCGGGCGAGGTCGAGATCGACGGGAGAGATGCCGCCGACGGAGCCCACGGAAGCGTACTGGTGGGCGGCCCAGTCGGGATAGCGGCCGCCGAGGTCGGGCGGGCCGGGCCAGGTGCCGTCGTTGGCGCCCCAGGAGGCCGCCCAGAGGCGGGCGCCGGCGGCGACGGTGCGGGGCCAGGTGCCGGAGCGCAGCGCGCTCGTGCTGATGTAGAACCAGGGCACGTACGTGCCGACCCGTTCCCGCACCCGGTTGAACCAGGCGGACACGTCCGTGTCGTCCCACAGGCGGGTGGAGTCGTCGAGCATCTCGACGTCCAGCGCGAGCACGTCGCCGGTGCGGTAGTCGTGCAGATGGTCCACGAAGTAGTCGGCGGCGGCGGTGGGGGTGAGGAAGTCTCCCGACAGCCAGTAATGACCCACCCGCAGGCCCGCGGCGCGGGCCCCGTCGACATGGCCGGGATAGGAGGACGAGGTGTAGGGGCCCTCGGCGAGCTGGCACCCCCCGGCCTTGGCGATGACGAAATGCAGGCCCTCGGCGGCGGCGCGGGCGTAGTCGATGCCGGCCTGGTAGTTCGAGACGTCCACGCCCCGCAGCTCGCCGGCCTCGGCGGGGGTCGGCCCGGGGGTGGCCACGGCGCTGGTGGCCGTGATGATTCCGGCCGGGGTCAGGGCTGTCGCCACGGCTCCGCGGATCAGGGTTCTCCTGCGCATGTCTCCTCCGGTGGGGGCGGGGTTTCGCGACAGTGGAATGTCATGCTCGTATCAAAATCTATGCGCGTAGGCTACCGTGGTGCCGCGCCGCCCTTCCAGGTCAAGTCACAGTATTTTCAAAGGAGTTGCTGTGTCCGAGAACCATGAGGCCGACAACGGCCGGAAGAACCGGTCACGGACCGGAATGAGCCGGCGCACGCTGCTGCGCGGCTCGGTCACCACGTTCGGTCTGGCCGCCGGCGGCGTGCTGTTCTCGGCGGGCTCCGCCCGGGCTCTGGACATCTACAACCCGTTCAGCGCCTACCAGATCACCGGCAGCTGGCAGGAGCACCTCGACCGCGGTTCCCTGGGCGGAATCGACTACGGGATGGGTGTCGGCACCGCCCTGCCGGCCGCGGGAGCCGGTGTCGTCACCAACATCCCGTACAACGGCACCGGCGGACACACGGTGACCATCACCCACAGCGACGGATACCGGACGCAGTACATGCATCTGTCGGAGTTCCTGCTGCCCGACGGCACCTCGGTCGGCAAGGGGGACATCGTCGGGCGCTCCGGCGGCGCGGCCGGTGCCCCGGGTTCCGGAAGTTCCACCGGACCGCATGTGCACTGGCATCTGATCACCCCGGGCGGCACCCGGGTCAACCCGCTGAACTACCTGGGCGGTGGTGGTGGCGGTGGGTTGCCGAAGACGGCGACGGAGCAGGACGGTGTTCCCGGTCCCGTCATGTGGCGGCGGACGCAGAACTGGCTGCGGATCGAGTCCGGTTACACCGGCCCGATCGACGGGATCCCTGGCCCCAACACCTACGCCGCGCTCCAGCGGAACATGCGCGACTGGGGCTACACCGGACCCGCCGACGGTGCACCCGGACCCAACACCTGGGCCGCGGTCCAACGACTGGCCGCCACACACGGCTACACCGGACCCATCGACGGCGTCATGGGACCCAACTCCTGGCGGGGCTTCAGCCGCTTCATCAACCAGGACCGCTGGGACTGAAACCCGGGGAACGGCGGGACTGGGACCGGAAGCGTGGCCACACGCCCGCCGATGAGCGGACCGGTCCGCGGACAGCCCTTAGACTCCGCGAATGGCGAAGTACTTCGACGTGCACCCCGAGAATCCTCAGCGGCGCACCATCAGCAGCGTGGCCGACAGCATCCGGTCCGGCGCGCTCGTCGCGTATCCGACGGACTCCTGCTACGCACTGGGGTGCCGGCTGGGCAGTCGTGACGGCATCGGCCGGATCCGGTCGATCCGGAACCTCGACGATCGTCACCACTTCACGCTCGTGTGCCAGAATTTTGCGCAGCTCGGTCAGTTCGTGCACGTCGACAACGACGTGTTCCGGGCGATCAAAGCGGCGACGCCCGGCAGTTACACCTTCATCCTTCCCGCGACGAAGGAGGTGCCGCGCCAGCTGCTGCACCCGAAGAAGAAGACGGTCGGAGTCCGGATCCCCGACCATGTGGTCGCTCAGGCGCTCCTCGCCGAGCTCGGGGAACCGCTGCTCTCCAGCACCCTGCTCCTGCCCGACGAGGAAGAGCCGATGACCCAGGGCTGGGAGATCAAGGAGCGGCTCGACCATGTGGTGGACGCCGTCGTCGACTCGGGCGACTGCGGCACCGAGCCGACCACGGTCATCGACTTCTCCGGCGGCGAACCCGAGATCGTCCGCCGCGGGGCCGGTGACATCACGCGGTTCGAGTAGCCGCCCCGGGCGGGCGCCGCGCCATCTCCGCGTATGCCCCGTCGAAGCGCTTCAGGACCAGGCGCGCGACGTCGGGGTGTGCGCCGAGCGGGGCCGGGGCGAGACAGCCGCCGGCTCTCCGCGCGCGGCGGGCGAAAGTGTTTCCGGCGCGGCCGGGCCGGTGCGCCGGCGGACCGTTACGGCGGTGTCCGGGGGACGTTCTGGACCTTCGTGGCGATGGCGCTGGGCGCGGGCGTGGTGCTGGAGGCATCAGGGCGGCACTCGCTGGACCTGTTTCCTGGGCGGGTCGGTCGCGCTCTTCGTCCTCAGCGGGGCGGGGAACGGCTCGACGTACAAGATGATCCCGGCGATCTTCCGGGCCAGGGCGCGGGCGGAGGCTGCCGGGGGAGTGCCTGCGGACGAGGCCGAGCGGCGCTCGCGGAGCCGGGCCACGGCCCTGATCGGAGTGGCCGGGGCGATCGGCGCCTTCGGCGGAGCGCTGGTCGACCTGGCCTTCCGTCAGTCCTTCATCCAGACGGAGAACGGGCAGGCGGCGTACGTGGCGTTCCTCGGGTACTACGGTCTGTGCCTGGCGGTGACCTGGGCCTGCTGTCTGCGCCGTTCGGCGCACCGGCTGCCGGGCGTGCGACCTCGCCGGATTCCTCCGCCGTGCGGGCGGGCGCATACTGGGAAAAGCCGCACGATTGGAGGACGCCATGATCGTCCTTGGAGTCATTCTGCTGGTCATCGGCCTGGTGGCCGGAATCTCGATCCTGTGGACCATCGGCGTCGTGCTCGTCGTGATCGGTGCCATTCTGTGGATCCTGGGCACCGTCGGGCACGCGGTGGGCGGTCGGCGCCACTACTGGTAGCGCTGTCGCACCGGCTGTCCGGGGCACGGGTCACAGCCCCGGGAACCGCCCCCCATGCGGATGTCGCAGTAGGTACGCAGACCGCCGGCCAGGGCGTGGATGGCGGAGCGGGTGTAGTGGGAGGCGTCCCGTCCCGGGCGAGTACGGTGCAGAGCATCAGGACCGCGTTGACCGAACCGGCGCCGGCGGCGTCGGCCCCGCCGCCTACCGCCCAGAGCGGCGCGGTGGGCAGCAGTGCCGCGAACCCCGAGAATCCCGTGGCCGTCAGGAGCAGCAGCGCGGGCATGCCCGGTGCGCTCCGGACCGTCTGCCGCACGGCGCTGTCCGCCGGAGCGTTCGTCACTGGCTCGTGCCTCCGTGTCGCCGTCGACGGACCGGCTGTCGCGGCCGGTCGGCATGCGAGGGTGGGCGGGAGCGAGGCCGCCCACCCGAGGCGAATGGTATACCGGATACAGCAGGGCTGTTGGTCTGGAAACATGGGCACAGAGAGTGACAGGAGCGCAGTGAACGAGTCGCAGACAGTCACGGCGGAAGACCGTGAATTCCTCCGTCGTTGTGTCGACCTCGCACGCGAGGCACTCACGGCCGGTGACGAACCGTTCGGCTCGCTCCTCGTGGACGAGCACGGCACGGTCCGGTTCGAGGACCGCAACAGGGTCAAGGACGGCGACGCGACCCGCCACCCGGAGTTCGAGATCGCGCGCTGGGCGGCCAGGAACCTGTCCTCGCGGGAGCGGAGCACGAGCGTCGTCTACACCTCCGGCGAGCACTGCCCGATGTGCAGCGCGGCCCACGCCTGGGTCGGCCTGGGCCGCATCGTGTACGCGTCGAGCAGCGAGCAACTCGTGGCGTGGCGCCGGAGCAGGGGCTTCGACGCGGGGCCGGTCGCGGCCCTCCCCATCAATGCCGTCGCCCCGGGCATCCCGGTGGCAGGCCCCGACCCGGCGCTCGCCGACGAGGTCCGCGCCCTGCACGCCCGGATGCTGGGCGCGGCCGTCGACGGCCAGGGCCTGTCCGGCGGATCAGGGCCGGACGGGCCCTAGGGTCTTTCGTTCGGCTCAGGCCTGCCGGTCGTCGCGCGCCGCGTTCTTCTCCTTGATGCGCACCGCTTCCTTGCGGACCTCCGCCTGGGTGGCGCGCTCCTGCTGGAGCCACTCGGGGGCTTCCTTCTTCAGAGCGTCGATCTGCTCCGTCGTGAGGGCCTCGGTGACTCCACCACGGGCGAGGCCCGAGATCGATACACCGAGCTTCGCGGCGACCACCGGCCGGGGGTGCGGGCCGTTGCGTCGCAGTTCCTGCAGCCACTCGGGCGGATCGGTCTGCAGTGCGTTGAGCTCGGTGCGCGAGACGACACCCTCCCGGAATTCGGCGGGGGTGGCCTCGAGGTACACACCCAGCTTCTTTGCCGCGGTCGCGGGCTTCATCGTCTGGGCGGTCTTGTGCGACGTCATGAGGACAAGGGTATCGAGCATGTGCGCCACCTCTGACCAGGGCCGGTAACCTGGCGGCGTGACAAGCTCGGAAAAAACCCCTTCGTTCCGGCTCGCGTATGTCCCGGGAGTGACACCCGGAAAGTGGGTGCGGATCTGGAACGAGCGGCTGCCCGACGTCCCGCTCACCCTCGTGGGGGTGTCGGCCGCCGCGGCGCCCGACGCGCTGCGGGGGCGTGACGCCGACGCCGGACTGGTGCGATTGCCGATCGACCGGACGGCCCTCAGCGCCATTCCCCTCTACACCGAGACGACCGTGGTCGTGATCCCGAAGGACCACATCATGGCGACGGTCGACGAGGTCTCCGCCGCCGACCTGGCCGATGACATCGTGCTGCACCCCCTCGACGACACCCTCGACTGGGAACAGCGCCCGGGACGGCCGGCCGTCGAGCGCCCCGCCACCACGGCGGACGCCGTCGAGCTGGTGGCGGCGGGGGTGGGGCTGCTCGTCGTACCGCAGTCGCTCGCCCGTCTCCACCACCGCAAGGACCTCACGTACCGGCCGGTGTCGGACGCCCCCGAGTCGAGGGTCGCGCTGTCCTGGCTGGAGGACGAGACCACCGATCTGGTGGAGGAGTTCATCGGGATCGTCCGCGGGCGGACCGTCAACAGCACGAGGGGCCGGCCCAGGCCCCCGGCGCAGCCGAAGGGCAAGCGGACCGAATCGGACGGTGCGCGGCGCAAGCCCGCGGCGGGCAGGGCGACAGGCCGATCAGGCGGCAAGCCGACCGGGAAAGCGGGCGGCAAATCGGCCGGGAAGGGCACGCGGAGCGGCTCCGGCGCCCCCAAGCCCGCCAAGCGGGGCAAGCCCCGCCGTCGGCCGTAGGGCGTCTCCGCACGCGCCCGGCACCCGAGTGGGTGCAACGCCAGCGGGTGGTTGCCGACCTCGGCGATCGCTACCCGGACATCGAGGCGCGGGGCTATGAGGAAGACACCTGCAGCGAAGCGAGCGGTACCGGCGTGATCCGGTTCAGTCGGAGTCCCGACCGGGCAGACCCGCCCGCGCTCACCCGGTTCTCCTGGTGGACTGTTGTTCAGAAGGTCGGCAGCGAGGCATCCGACAGCCGGATCGCCAGCGGCCGGTGGTCGCCCCCCCCGCGTTCAGAGTCGGGCTGCTGTGTGAGCGGCTGGGGTCATGTGGTCGGTGAACCAGCCGCGGGCCAGGTCGGTGACCTTTTCCAGTGTTCCGGGTTCCTCGAAGAGGTGGGTGGCGCCGGGGACGACCGCGAGTTCGTTCTCGCAGCGCAGCCGGGACTGAGCGTCGCGGTTGAGGCCGAGCACCAGATGGTCGTGGCCCCCGACGATCAGCAGCGTGGGCGCCGTCACCGCCGGCAGCCGCGGTCCGGCGAGATCGGGTCTGCCGCCGCGGGAGACGACCGCGGCGATCCGGATGCCGGGCTCGGCCGCGGCCCAGAGCGCGGCGGCCGCGCCGGTGCTGGCGCCGAAGTATCCGATTGCCAGGCCCTGGGCCTCGGGTTGTTCTCGCAGCCATCCGGTGGCGTCTGTGAGCCGACGGGCGAGCAGGCCCGTGTCGAAGACGTTGGCCCGGTCGGTCTCCTCTTCCTCGGTGAGGAGGTCGAACAGCAGGGTGCCCAGGCCGGCCCGGTTCAGGCCGGCAGCGACGAACCGGTTGCGCGGGCTGTGGCGGCTGCTGCCGCTGCCGTGCGCGAACACCACGATCCCGAGCGTGCCCTCGGGAACCGTGAGCTGTCCCCGCAGTGCCAGCGGACCCGCTCGCACATCGGCTTCCCGGTCCTCGGGCAGGGCATGACCCGGCGGAGTCCGGCGGTTGATCACCGGGCGGGCGAGGGCCTCCTCCAGGCAGGCGACGATCTCGTCGTCGTCGGTCTGGGAGAAGTCGGCGTAGAACCGACCGACGGCGTAGAAGTCCCGGGGCGTGTGCAGGCAGACCAGTTCGTCGGCGTCCGCACCGAGCCGCGTGGTCCAGTCGTGCGGTGCCACGGGGACCGCGAGCACGACCCGCGCGGCCCCGCGTGCGCGGGCGATCCGGCAGGCCGCTCGTGCCGTCGAACCCGCGGTCACCCCGTCATCGACGACCAGCGCCACACGGCGTTCCAGCCCGAGCGGTTCCCGCCCGCCCCGGTAGCGTCGGGCGTGGCTCTCCAGCACCTCCCGCTCACGTGCCTCGACCTCGGCCAGCTCGTCCTGGGTGACCCGGGCGGTACGCACCACCTCGTCGTCGATCACGCGGACGCCGCCTTCACCGATGGCTCCCATGCCCGGTTCCGGCTGGAAGGGCACGCCGAGTTTGCGCACCAGGCAGATGTCCAGCGGTGCGCCGAGGGCGCGGGCGACCTCTGCGGCGACCGGGACCCCTCCGCGGGGCAGCCCCAGCACCACTATGTCGGAACCCTTGAGGTGCTTCAGCAGGGCCGCCAGCCGCCGGCCGGCGTCCCGACGATCCATGAAGTACACGATCCGGCCTCCTTGCCCCGGCGCAGCACGGCGGGGGACGGCGAGCAACGCGATGTGCGCCGTACCTCCATCCTCACCCCGGTGGGGAACGGGTGCGCGCCGCTGCGGGGCGCGCACCCGTTCTGGTCCTGGGTGCGGACTGTGCCCTCCCGGGTGAGGATGCTGTACAGGTTTCTGGCCTCACGAAGCCACCGCTGTCCGTGAGCGCGGCGTACTGCGCCGCGCCTGGGAAAGTGGGCCGGACCGTCCGTGTCAGACGAACGGACGGCGTACACGTATGGTGTCGACGCGCTTCCAGCCCGACTTGGGCAGCAGCGACGACCCGCGTCCGTTCTCGCGGTCCCCGGCGCTCTCCGGTCGTGTCGCTGGCGTGCCTCGCGGCGACCGACGCAGCGGCAGCTTCGCGCCACACCTGGGCCGCGCGGACTCCCCGCCTCCGGCGCGCCCGGTCATCGCCTGTCCCGGTGCGGCTGCCCGAACGCCGCTTCGTGCGCCGGTCGGGTCTCGATCACGCATCCTGGGCCGGGAAAGATCTCTGTCTCGTGACCGTCTTCGTAGCGCACCCGGTAGGGAGGTTCGCCGTTCCGGCCGAGCACTTTCAAGACGGTGGCGTGGTGTTCGGGCGTTCCCACGAGCCTGCCGGTGAATCGCAGCACGTCACCTTCATGGGCCTTCATCGTGGCTCACCTCGCTCTCTGCGGTCTTTCGCTGTCTTCGTTCAGAATGGCTCCGGGAGGCGGTGCGCGCAGAAGGGCCGTTCGGAGCCCTCCGGAGGCTACGGGCCCCGTGACCAGGTCGGTACCGGACGGGTCGGACGGTTCCTGTCGCAGGATGGGCGCGGCTCGCCTGTGGCGGAGCGGGAGTGCTGCTGCGCTACGCCGCCCCTGCATTCCGCGACGGCCGCCTCCCCCAGGACGGGCCCGGTTGCCCGGCCAGGGACGACGGACGGCGGGTGGCCGATCTCCCGGAGTCCGGGGCCGGGTGAGCTGGGGCCGGATGGCCGCAGGTGACGCCTGTTCGGGCCTGTGCCGGGGCCCGGATCGGGCTTTCCTGGGCGAGGATGGACGGAGGAAGGGTGCCATTTCCGCCCTTTCTCGTATGCGGCTCGTGTGCGGACTCGCAGCACTCACACGAAGATCCCAGGACGTCGTGATGGACGCACCCGGTGGGGGCGGTCACCGCCGGTCTGTCCTGGGGAGGATTCGAGCAGGGGAGAGACGCTGTGCGGGCGACCTTCACGCTGGGGCGGATCGCGGGGGTCCGGGTCGGGGTCCACTGGAGCGTGCTGTTCATCTTCGGCATCATCGCGTTCGGCCTCGCACAGGGCCGTCTTCCCCAGGTGTATCCGGGCCACGCCCCGGTGCTGTACTGGGTGGCGGGCCTGGGGGCTGCCGTGGTCTTCTTCGCCTCTTTGCTCGCCCACGAACTGGCACACGCGGTGGTGGCGCGGCGCAACGGGGTGGTCGTGGACGACATCGTGCTGTGGTTGCTGGGCGGGGTGGCCCGGCTGAAATCGGAGGCGTCGAGCCCGGCGGCGGAACTGCGGATCGCGGGTGTCGGCCCACTGGTCAGTCTTCTGCTGGGTGGACTCTTCGTGCTGGGCACCTGGCTGCTCACCCTGGCGTCCGCACCCGGGCTTCTGGTCGAAGTCGTGGCCTGGCTCGGGGGGATCAATCTGCTGCTTGCCGTCTTCAACGCCCTTCCCGCCGCTCCGCTCGACGGCGGGCGGCTGTTGCGGGCCTTCCTTTGGTGGCGTACGGGAGACCGGCTGCGGGCGACTGCGGGGGCCACTGCGGCGGGACGCGCCCTTGGCTGGCTGCTCATTGCGCTGGGGCTTGTGGTGTTCATGAGGGGCGGAGGGTTCGGTGGCCTCTGGCTGGCCCTGATCGGCTGGTTCCTCGTCGCGGCCGCCACCGCTGAGGGGCGGCAGGCGCAGCTGCGCGGCGTGCTTGCCGGTGTCCCCGTGCGGGACGCCATGACAAAGGATCCACTCACGGTGCCCGCGCACCTGACGGTCGCGGAACTGCTGGCCAATCCGCGCTACCGGTACCGGCACTCGGCGTTCCCGGTGACCGACGAGGACGCGGCACCGGTCGGGCTGGTGACGCTGGACAGCGCCAGGCAGGTGCCGCCTGAGACGAGCGGAACGGTGACGGTGTCCGAGGTGATGGTGCCGCTGTCGCGGACCAGCGTCGCGGGTCCGGACGACTCGCTGGCGGATCTGCTGCCCCGCATGGAGCCCGGTGCCGAGTACCGGGTTCTGGTGATGGACGAGAGCGGACTCGTCGGTATCCTGTCGCTGTCGGACGTCAGCCGTACGGTGACCTGGCTGATGAACCCCACCCAAAGACGGTAGAAGCTGACCGCGGAACTCCCCGTCAGCGGCCTTTCGGCCGCGCACGTCGGCGTCGTCGGGTTGCGCGGCTACGTCCAGAAGGATTGCCTGCCGAGCGGCATTGCCGCGGTTTTGAAAGAGGGGCGGGCGGCCGCTGGGGCGCCCAGGCGGTGCTGACCGACCCGAACCGCGACGGCAGCTACGGCCCGCTGGGTGAGCGGTGTAACCGGGGAGCGCCGACGGGCCCTCCCCAGTACGCCGTTCGCACGCGCGGTCTCAGCGCCTGCGCCGCACCTTCGGTTCCGGTACGAGGCGCACGACGCCGTTGAGCAGATGGTCGATCAGGTCGTGCGAGGGCTTGTCCGTGAGGTTGGTGAGCAGCCGGGCCAGGGTGTTCAGCAGAAACGGCGACCCCATGACGTAACGGTTGAGGACGGGCTGGAAGCCGGACCGGCTGAAGACGAGGTCGGCGGCCGTGTTGCCGAGGCGGTAGTAGCGCCCCCAGCGGCGGTTCATCTCGACGGGGTAGCCGCGCAGCACCTGCTCGCGCCGGGGCCCCCGCGGAAGGGCGAGGGCCAGAGTGGCGGTCTCGGCGGCGACCTCGCCGGCCTCCATGGCCTGGCCGATGCCCTCGCCGTTCCAGGGGCTGATCATGCCTCCGGAGTCTCCGACGAGCAGGAGTCCGCGGGTGTAGAGCGGATGGCGGTTGAAGCCGAGCGGAAGGGCCGCGCTGCGGACCGGGCCCTCGGCGTTCTCCTCGCGCAGTCCCCAGGCCTCGGGGGTACGGGCCAGCCACTCGTCCAAGGTGGCACGCAGGTCCGCCTTTCCGTGCCGCCGGTGCGGCAGTGCACCCAGACCGACGTTGACGCGGCCGTCACCCATCGGGAAGATCCAGCCGTAGCCGGGCAGGAAGTGATCGCCGCCGGGGAACCGGAGGTCGGCCCACAGCTCCAGATACTCCTCCCGGGAGCGCTCGGGGCTGCGGTAGTAGCGGCGGGCGGCCGTCGCGATCTGCCTGTTCCTGTCCCGCTGGAGACCCATGGCGAGGGCGAGGCGGGCGGAGGCGCCGTCCGCGGCGATCACGATCGGCGAGTGGAAGGCCAGGGGCTCCTTCTCCGCGGTCGTGGCGGTGACACCGGTGATGCGGCCGGCCCGGTCGGTCAGGGGCTCGGTCACCTTCACACCGCTGCGCAGCCGCGCCCCGGCGGCGACGGCGTGCCGGGCGAGGATGTCGTCGAAATCGTGCCGGCTGCGCGAGAGGCCGAAGTCCGGGTAGCGGCCGAGCGCGGGCCAGTCGATGTGCACCTGATGGTCCCCGGCCACCCAGCGCATGCCGCGCGAACGGGTCCACCCCGGAGCCTTGATGTCGACGCCCATCCTGATGAGCTGGTGCACCGCACGCGGAGTCAGGCCGTCCCCGCACACCTTCTCCCGGGGGAAGCGGGACTTCTCCAGCAGCAGGACATCGACACCCGCCCTGGCGAGGTGGAAGGCCGCGGCCGATCCCGCGGGCCCCGCCCCCACCACGATCACCTGGGCCTCCTCGTCAGGGCCGTGGTCGGGCCGGACGTCCGACGGAGACCGGTCCGGCGTCGTTTCCCGCATATGGAACCCCTTCCTGGAACCGGTGCCGTACCGGGGACGGCAGCCATCCGCTTCATCATCGATCAAGCACGGCCGACGCGGAACCCGGTCCGGAAATCCGGCCCCTTCCGGGTGGAAGCCCAAGATGCGAACGTGCTGAAACCATGACAATTTACCCTTGCCGGCCAGCCGCTCGGGTGAAAGGGACGGTCTGATGGAGCGTCGTACGGCGAGTCGAAGACCCTTGCACGATCCCGGCCTCCCCGAGGGCACGCCGGTGCCGCCGCACCGGCCGACGCCGCGTCACCCGGCCCCGCCGGGCGGCCGTACACCCGGGCTCCGCGGCGTACGCGACCGCACGCGTGCCGCATGAGTTCCGTCGCCCCTTCCCGCCAGCACCGCTCTGCCGCCGCAAGGAGTGCCGTACATCGTCCCGGCGATCGTGTTCCTGATGCCGATGGCACTGGTCTCCGCCGAGCTGGCGTCGGGGTGGAACGGCGGTGTCTACCGATGGGTCAGCGAGAGGCTGTCGAAGCCGCTCGGATTCCTCGCCGTGTGGTGCCAGTTCGCGATGACGATCTAAGCGTTCGACAGGACCGTGGACCGGCTCAGGACCGACAACACCGTCCGGCGCTGAACCCGGACGCCCCGAAGGACGACGCCCGAAGGACCACGAGAACCGGACCACCCGGTCCGGACCCGACGACCGGGAGACAATGATGAGCGAGCACGAACTGGCCGACCGGATCGCCGCCCTGATGCCCCGCGCCAAGGCGGATCTCACCGAACTGGTCTCGATCCCCTCCGTCGCCGACCCCCGCCAGTACCCGCCCGAGGAGTGCCGGAAGGCGGCCCAGTGGGTGGCCGACGCCTTCACCGAGGCGGGCCTCCACGACGTGCACCTCGCCGAGACGCCCGACGGCAGCGCCGCGGTGCTCGGCCACCGCCCGCCGCCGCCCGGAGCGCCGACCGTGCTGCTCTACTGCCACTACGACGTCCAGCCGCCGCTCGACGACGCCGCCTGGACCTCGCCGCCCTTCACGCTCACCGAGCGCGACGGCCGCTGGTACGGACGCGGCACCGCGGACTGCAAGGGCAACATCGTCATGCACCTCACCGCACTGCGGGCCCTCGGGGACGACCTGCCCGTCGGGCTGCGCTTCGTCGCCGAGAGCTCGGAGGAACAGGGCGCCGGCGGTATGGAGGCGTACGTCGAGCGGCACCGCGAGCAGTTCCTGGCCGACGCCCTGCTGATCTGCGACACGGGCAACGCCGCCGTGGGACAGCCGACCGTGACCACCTCCCTGCGGGGTCTCGCCAGTCTGGTGGTGACCGTGTCCACGCTCCGGGGAGAGGCGCACTCCGGGATGTTCGGCGGGCCGGCCCCGGACGCCCTCGCCGCCCTCGTCCCCGATGGCCGGCCTCGGCCAGGGCGGCTCCATCCCGCTGTGCAACGTCTTCGCCGGCGCGTACCCGCGGGCCGAGATCATCCTGATGGGCGTGGAGGAACCGCAGTGCCTCATCCACGCCCCCCAACGAGAGCGTCGACCCCACCGAGATCCAGCACATGGCCCATGTCGAGGCCCTCTTCCTGAGCCGGTACGCCGCCGCCCGGCGGAGCTGAGCGCGCCGGCGCCGGCCCCCGGAGGGCGCTGTCACGACTCCAGATAGCGCAGGACCGCCAGCACTCGTCTGCTGTAGCCGGTGGCGCGCGGCAGATCGAGCTTCTCGAAGACCGCGTTGAGGTTCTTCTCGACCGAACTGAGCGAGATGTGCAGCTGCTGGGCGATGGCCGCGTTGCTGCGGCCCTGCGCCAGTTCCTGCAGGACGCTGCGCTCCCGAGGAGTCAGCCTGGCCAACGGGTCGACGTGCGTGGTCCGGACCACCAACTGCCGTACGACCTCAGCGTCGATGGACGCCCCGCCCGCGTGGATCCGCTCCAGCGATTCCAGGAACTCGTCGACCTGCGCGACCCGGTCCTTGAGCAGATAGCCGACCCGCTCGGCGTTCTGCGACAGCAGCCGGACCGCGTAGTTGCGCTCCACGTGCTGGGAGAGCACCAGCACACCGACCAGGGGCCAGCGCTCGCGGATCTCCAGCGCGGCCCGCAGCCCCTCGTCGGTGTGGGTGGGCGGCATCCGGATGTCCACGACGACCAGGTCCGGCGGGTCCGCCTCGACCGCCCGGACGAGAGCGGTGCCGTCACCCACCGAGGCGAGGACCTCATGCCCCTCCTCCGCGAGCAGCAGGGCCAGGCCCTCTCTGAGCAGGGTCGAGTCCTCGGCGAGCATTACGCGCACGGCAACTCCGCGGTGATCGTGGTGGGGCCCCCGCAGGGGCTGTCGATGCGCAGCCGGCCGTCCAGCGCGTCCACCCGGCTGCGCAGCCCGGACAGTCCGCCGCCCAGCGGGTCCGCGCCACCGGTGCCGTTGTCCCGCACGGACACGGACACTTGGCCCCCGTCGCCCTCGACGGCCACCCGGATGCGGGTGGCCCCGGAGTGCTTGGCCGCGTTGGTCACGGCCTCGCAGACCACGAAGTAGGCGGCGGTCTCCACCGGCCGGGGCAGTGGCAGAGGCAGCGCGAACTCCATGTGCAGGGGTATGCCGCAGCGTTGGGCCACCCCGCCGAGAGCCTCTTCGAGGCCCAGGTCGTCGAGGGCCGAAGGGTAGACGCGCCAGGCCACTTCGCGCAGTTCGGTGAGGACTTCCTGGGAGGCCTGGTGGGCCTGCTGGAGCAGCGCCTCGGCCTGCTCGGGCGTCCGGTTGCGGCGGGCCCGGCCCAGCAGCATGGCCAGCGCCACCAGCCGCTGCTGAACACCGTCGTGGAGATCGCGCTCGATGCGCCTGCGTTCCGCGTCGACCGCCCGGAGCACCCCGGCCCGGCTGTCCGCCAGTTCGGCGATCCGCCGCTTCAGCAACTCCCGCTCGGAGGGCCCGAAATGATCGCGTGCCAGCCGGGCGTCGAGTGCGTTCAGCGAGAAGAGCCCCTGGAGGTCGAGGAAGAGCAGGAGACCGCCGAGTGCCGCCTGGGGCAGCAGACGCAGCCAGTCGGCGGGGTCGCGGGCGATGCCCGAGGCCAGCAGTCCGGCCAGTACGGCCCCGTACCCCAGCAGTGCGACCACCCCGGCGAACAGGATTCCCGCGCCGGTGCGGGCGGCCAGATAGCGAAGGACGTCCCGGTCGCAGGCATGGTGCGCGGGGAACACGTCACCGTAGAAGACACTGCGCCGGACCCGTTCCAGACCGGTGAGCCCACGCGCCCCGGCGCTCAGCAGGGCCAGGGCGCGCGGCCGGGTACGCGGCCACAGCGCGAACGGCAGCGACAGCGCGCCCGGTACGGCGAAGTACAGCAGCCCGGCCAGGGCGGTGAAGCAGCCGAGCAGCGCGCCCGCGGCTCTCCGGGGCCATGGATACGGGTGCGCCACGGCGTCCCCCGCCTCCTCGCGCCACGGGCCGGTCAGCCCCGGAACATGACCGGTCGCACCGTCCGCGAAGTCCCCCTCCACACCTGCCGACCCTAACCGCGCGGCATGATCACGGCAAGATCGTTCCGACCGGGCGGAGGAGACCGCCGGAGCGCGGGCCCCGGACGCCGGGCTCACGGGACCCGGCGGTGCTGTGCCCGGCCGCGGGGCCGCAACCGCATCGCCACGTACCCGGCGAAGGCCACCAGGACCAGGACGAGAACGGCCTTGGACAGCACCCCGACATAGGTCTCCACCAGATCCCACCGGTCCCCGAGCCAGTAACCGGCCATCACCAGCACCGAGTTCCACACCAGGCTGCCCGCGGCGGTCAGTGCCACGAAGAGCGGCAGCGACATGCGTTCCACGCCCGCCGGCACGGAGATGAGGCTGCGGAAGATCGGCACCATACGGCCGAGGAGGACGGCCTTGGTGCCGTGCCGGGCGAACCACTGTTCCGTACGCTCCAGATCGGAACTCCTCACCAGCGGAAGCCGCGCCCAGATCGCATGTATGCGGTCGCGGCCGAAGAGCATTCCGATCCAGTACAGAACCACCGCGCCCACCACCGAACCCAGTGTGGTCCAGAAGAGCGCGGAGGCCAGACCGATGACACCCTGCCCCGCCGCGAACCCGGTCAGCGGGAGAATCACCTCGCTGGGCAGCGGCGGAAAGAGATTCTCCAGGGCGATGGCGAGGCCCGCTCCCGGACCTCCCATGGTGTCGACGAGGCCGGCTGCCCAGCCCGCCACACCGCCCGCGGGTTCCTGGGGGAGACCCAGAATGACGAATTCCATGAACCGACTCCCGGCCGTTGTGATGAGGCGCGGGAAGTCCGCCGCGCCCCACCGGCAACGCTAGGAATCGGCGACCGGCGCCGGTACGGGGATTGCCGCCGAACCGGATGCTGTTCTCCGCACCCGCCACCCTGCGGTTTCCCGTAACTCCGGTGCGGCCGGGCCCGCCGGCCGTTTCACTTCTGGGCGAAGACGATCCAGACCTGGCCCGGAGCGAAGGTCATCCGCTCGCCGTCCCGGGTGGTGAAGGAGGTAGTGGATTCGGCCGCGGGCCGCGACCAGCGGACGTCGTACTCCTTGCCGTCACGCAGCACCAGGGCGGAGCCGGAGCCCACGGTCTCGGTGTACGGGGAGGTGCTGCCCCACCGGTCCCGGAACAGCGAGGGGCGTACCGTCACGTACTGCACCACCACATCGGCCGCGCCGAGCCGGGCCCCCTCGGCCGTGAGGGCCGGGGCGCCGTCCATGGACACGAGCCACCGGCCCCGCTCGGCGGACCAGGTGAACGCGAAGCTCGCCGCCGGGTAGCGGACCGTACGGGCGGCGACGGACCTGCCGCCCGGCGCGGCGGTGGCGAAGCGCAGCCCGATGTCCTCGGCCGCGTTCACCCCGGTGGTGGGTTGCGATGTCCTGCCGGGGCGCAGGTAGAGGTTGTGCGGGGCCGCGTGGCCGCTGCCCCGGAAGAAGGCGTCGGGGTCCTTCGCGGGGGACAGCGGGTCCAGCGGGGCCGCCGCGATGGCCGGGAGAAGCTTGGACTGGGCCCCGGAGAAGGCGAACGTCGGCCGGTCGAACTGACGGAGCAGCTCCAGGTCCGATTCCCGGGCGCTGCGCACCGGGCCGACCACCGACGGCAGCCGGGAGGAATAGGCGGCGAGTATGCGGCTGAGACCGGCCTCGACCTGCTCCACGTAGATGATGTCCGCCTTGTCGAGCCCGGTCTGCGGGCGGGCCGGACCGACGTTGTCGACCTTCGCGGCGAGCACATGGGCGCGCGCTCCGGCGGACGTGGGCGGCACGGCGCTGCTGGGCGAGGAGGCCGTGCCCCCGCCGCCCCCGCAGCCGGCCACTGCCCCGATGAGCAGCGCCAGCGCGAGCGTCGGCACCGAGGCCGGTCTCCTCGTCGGGGATGCGTGCATGGCGGCCGTCCCTTCCGCATCGGCCGACGCGACGCCTCCGGCTGCTGCCGCCCGCCGCGACGACTTCCTGCCCCATCATCACGCCGAAGGAGGCCCCTGGCATTCCGACGAGCGGGGCGGGCGATCCGTAGCCCCGGACAGCGGATGGACCCGTGCTCAGTACGGCAGCGGGCGGCCGGACGGGGTCCTCAGGTCGAGGGGCGGCGGCCGGGACGGCAGCTGCGGTCGTCGGACGATCCTGATGCGGCCCACTGCCACCACCCCCTGTCGCTCATCCGTCATATGCCCGGCGGGCGACCCGTTCATGCGGCTCCCGGGTGAATCATCCGGGTCACCGAGGCACACGCGCCCGGAACGCCCCATCTCGCGTGCGGTAAAAGGAACATGACGGATGGTCAGCAAGGTTCTTCGCCGCGGTCAGCGTGGCCGTACGGTAGCGCTTGTACGTCATCCCGCTCGTCTTCAGCAGCATTCCGCCGTAGAAGACCTTGCCCGCGCTCTGGATGCCGACACCGGTGACCGACGAGCTGTTGCAAGTGGGGCTGGTGGGTTTGGAGCCGCCGGGGTTCGAGCCTTCGGCCAGCAGATAGAACCAGTGGTTGAGCGGACCGGCCGCCGCGTGCTCCTCGGTGTTGGGTATCGAGGAGCTGTAGCAGTTCGGGTCGCCGATCTGCCCCGGGTTGTACATGATCCGGATCGGCCCGTTGCCGACCAGGTCGATCTTCTCGCCGACGGTGTAGTCGGGGTCGTCGTACGGGGCCGGCTCATTGGTGTACGCCTCGGTCAGGGCGCCCATGATGTCGCCGGTGGCCTCACCGAGACCGGACTCGTTGTTGGCGCCGCCGGGCGTGTACTGGTCGATGCCGTGGCCGAACTCGTGGCCCACCACGTCGATCGCGCCGATCCACTGGTTGGCGTTGTTGTGCCCGATGGAGACCGAGGAGCCGTCCCAGTAGGCGTTGACGTCGTTCAGCCCGACCTCGACCGGTCAGCTGCCGCCGTTGCCGTTGTGTCCGTTGCGGCCGAGCCAGTCCTTGAGCATGTTCCACTCGTGCTGCGCCGCCCACATGACGTCGACGCAGCCGGTCTCCTTGCTGGAGGCGTTGCCGGTGCCCCAGGAGTCGCTGGACTTGGTGAAGACACTGCCCGTGCTGTAGTCGGCGCAGCTCAGGCCAGGCCGGTTCGGGTCGCGCAGCGAGTAGCTGCTGCCCGAGGCGGTGGTGTCGATGGCCAGCGGAGACGGGCCGTTCCACTGGCTGTTGCCGGTGCCTGCCTTGACGTCGTCGTAGCTGTCGAGCACCTTGCCGGTGCCCGCGTCGAATGGACTCGTCAACGAAGTGCGGGGAATGTACGGGGACTTGGCAAGTTTGGTCAAGCCGCGGTGGTGGGATCGCACAAGGGGCGTGACCCGGATGCGCCGCAGACCCGCCACGGGATGACCCCGGGCTCCTGAACGGATGTGAGGGGCCGGGTCGTTTCGTTGTCGACCGTGATGCGGCGCGACGAGCCTGGACTGCCCCCATCGTGCCGGTACCGGACATGTTGTCGACCGTCAGGGTCTGTCCGAGGGCGATGTCGTAGCTGTTGATGCCGCTGATCGCGCCTTCGGGGATGATCTCTCTGCGTGAGGTGTAGGCCTGGTACTCCTCTTGCCAAGTGATGTCCGCAGTCGTCGCGTAGTCGTCGGTGACGAACCAGACCAGCGGCTTGTCGCCACCGGTCGAGGAGTTGACCGCCTTGAACCCGTAGAGGTAGAAACCCTCATCGACCAACCTGTTGGTGGTGTCGTCACTGCGCTCGATGACACGGTGTCAAACGAAAACGATGAGGATGAATTGGCGGCGCCCGAGTCGCGTGCAGGCGCACGGCCCCCTTGTATTTCCCTGGTAGTGATTCCTCGTGCGCCGGAGCCGCCGGTGCCGTGAGGGAGGGCGCGGGCCCATTCAGGGTGCGTCAGCCGTATCCGGGTCATGCCCCCGCAACGGCGCCACTGTGCGGGGTGGTTACTCCAGTCCGGAGATCGTGAACACCGTGCGCGCGTGCCTGCGGTCGATGCGGTCGGCCAGCTGCCGCAGTGCAGTCACCCCGCACCGCAGCGTCCCGCGCTCCACGCAGCCGCGGGCATCCTCGTTCAGCCGGTGCCACAGTGCCGGGTTCGCGAGGAACACCGCCGGGTCGACCTCGACCCGGCGGCCGTCGGCGTCAAGGAGCACCATGCGCTGGGCCACGCCGTCCGACCAGCGCACCGAGACGAGCCGGTCGGTGCGCACGGTCCGCTCGCGCAACAGGCCCCGGGAAGAGAGCCATCCGGCACCCGCGCGGACCCGTGGCGGCACCAGGACCGCACACAACAGGGCGGCCAGTCCGGTCCACAGCAGGACGCGCGGCCAGCCGAGACGGCCGGCCGCCGTGTCGACGGCCAGCAGCAGCCCGAGGAGCGCCACGGAGCAGTGGATCGCGAACCGCAGATCGGCGGTCCAGCCCTGGTCGTGAGCTGTCGTGCCGGGAAGAGGCGGACACGGGCCGATGCGGTGGCCGGGGGTGCTGCGGGTGATGTGGCGTCGCATGGCAGTGACACTATGCGTGACCGCCGGTCCCGCCGGTGTCTGTTGACGAAGCGCTGACGCCGGGGCGAAGGGTCCTGACGGTTGCTTGACACGCGGATCGCTGACCGGTGCGGGATTGTACAGGACAGATGGCTGCCAGTACCCTGCAAGGATGGCAAAGTTTGACGAGAAGACAGATATCACAAGTAGCTTATCGGTAGAAGGGATTGATTGCAAGTCTGCTTCGCGGGTGGAGCTCTTCCGTCCCGACGGAGCCCACTGCGCGATACGGACGGAAAGGCTCGGATCATGACCACGCAGACCCTTGCGGCAGCGGCGGCGGGCACCTGGCGGCTCGACGGCCTCACCGTCAACCGCTCGGATTCGGCGCCATGCGCCTGACGCAGACGGGTGCGGTGTTCGACGACGGAGCGGCCCCGAGCGACCGCGGCCGGGCCCTCGCCGTGTTGCGCCGCGCTGTGGAGCTCGGCGTCAACCACATCGACACGGCGGCCTTCTACTTCTCGTCGCTGCGCTCCGCGAACGAGCTGATCAACCGGGCACTGGGGCCCTACCCGGACGACCTGGTCATCGCCACCAAGGTCGGCCCCGGCCGGGACGCGTCCGGGGACTGGCTGCCCTGGTCCCGGCCCGAACAACTGCGGGGACAGGTCGAGGAGAATCTCCGTCAGCCGGCCGGCTGACGGGGTCAGTCCTCCTCGTCGCCCTCCTCGTCCTGCGCCTGCCGGGCCGGCTGCTCCGGCGCGGCCGAGGGGGCGGCCGACTGCGGCCCGGTGGATGCGGTCGGCTCCGAGTCCGGGGTGTCGGTAGAGCCGGAATCCGGCGAGAACAGGGTCATCCCCAGGTACACGGCCGCGATGAAGGCGACCGTACCGGCGATGGCGCTCGCCACCCTGGGCCGGCGCCTGATCGCCTCCCGGGCGCCGGTACGCCGCCGGGCGGGGGCGGACCGGTCCGCCGGACGGCGTCTGCGGCCACCGGACTGCGGCAGCCGGTACGTCGTCACGCCCGCGCTCTGCTCGGTGGAGCCGGGCGCCGGGGCGGCGCCGTACGGGGGAGCGGCTGCCGGGGTGCGCGGCATGCCCGTCCCCGCCGGTGCGGGAGCGTGCGGTGCACCGTTCGCCGGGGGTGGAGCCGGGGCGTACAGCGGCAGGGGCTCCGGCTGCCCGCGCCAGGCATCGCTCTGGAACCACTCGGCGACCTGCTGGGCGCCGGGCCGGTCCTCGGGCTGCTTCGCGAGCATCCCCAGCAGATAGGAGTCGAAGGCCGGGGACACGTCGACGCCCCGCTGTCTGAGCGGCACGGGCGCCGTATCGACATGTTGATAGAGCGTGGCGGTCGCCGTGTCCGAGCGGAACGGCGGGTCTCCCAGCAGGAGTTGGTAGATGACGCAGCCGAGGGAGTACATGTCGGAGGCCGCACCGGCGGTACGGCCCAGGGCGCGCTCCGGGGCGAGATAGAGACTGGTGCCGACGATCTGTCCGGTGGTGGTCAGCGCGGCGGACGGGTCGTCGACGAACTGGGCGATGCCGAAGTCGCCGATCTTGACGGACCCCTCGGCGTCCAGCATCAGGTTCCCGGGCTTGATGTCACGGTGCACGATGCCTTGGCGGTGGGCGGCGGCGAGTCCCGCGGCCGCCTGCCCGGCGATCCGGGCGACCTGTTCGGCGCCGAGCCGCTCCTCGGCGGTGAGGAGAGCGCCCAGGCTCCTGCCCTCGACCAGCTCCATCACGAGGTAGAAGCGGTCCTCCCAGGCCCCGAAGTCGAACACGGCCACCAGATGAGGGTGGCTCAGGCGGGCCGCAGTCTGCGCCTCCAGCCGGAACCGGGCGGTGGCCGACTCGTCCGCGTGGCCGCCCAGCAGCAGCTTCACGGCGACCGCTCTGCCGAGCACTTCGTCCGCGGCACGCCACACCTCACCCATGCCGCCGCGGCCGATGGGGGATATCAACCGGTACCGACCAGCTACCAGCACCTGTGCACCAATCTCGAATTGTGGGCCGCTTCTGCTGCCACGGGCGGCGACCCGACCGGGATCGGGGCGAGGTGGGGGGCGCGCGGCAAGATCAGGATATCGGGCCGCCGGACCTCGCGGCTCCGGGCTCCGGCGGACGGCCGCCGACCGCGTGGTTCCCGTGCGGCCGCGGCCTTCTCACCAGGTGTCGACGAACGGGCGTCGACCGCCGGGCGGTGCGGTGTCCTCCGGTGCCCAGCCGTCCGGCGCGGCGAGGATCCAGGCACACGAGTCCGCCGGGTCGATCACCGCGTCGATCTCCAGCGCCGCCGCGGCGTTGACCGCCTTGCCGTGCTCGTACAACTCGGCCACCCGCTCCTGGAAGACCCGCTCGCGCTCACCGGGATCCTCGATCGCCGCCACTTCCTTGAACAGCCAGTCCTGCGCGGCCTGCGTGGTGAACTCGCGGATCGCCGGCGGCCGTCGCGGGCACCTGGGAAATCGCGGCGCAGCGCATGCCCGCCGCATGCGCGGCTCGCCGTCCGCCGGCGTGGCGTCGAGACCGAAGACGACGACCGTCAGGGGGAGATGCGGAGAACTCATGGCGCCGAGCATGCCAAGCCGCTGATCACTTCCGGCCGCCCGCCGCCGTACGGCCCACCGATTCGACCAGCGGCAAAAGCCGGTGCGGCACCCGTTCCCGCAGCGCCACCTCGGTGCGTGTCCTGACCACTCCGGGCAGTTGGATCAGCCGCTGGATCACATCCTCCAGGTGCCCGTTGTCGCGGGCCACCACCCGCGCCAGCAGATCCCCGCCGCCCGTGGTCGAGAAGGCCTCGACGATCTCCGGCACCTCGGCGAGCGCCTCGCCGACCTCGTCGAGATGCCCCTGGGTGACCTCCAGATGGACAAAGGCCAGCACCGGGTGGCCCAGCGCCGCGGGGGACAGCACCGGCCCGGTCCCGGTGATCACACCGTCCCGCTCCAGCCGGTCGATCCGGGCCTGGAGAGTGCCCCGGGCGACGGAGAGGATGCGCGCGTACTCACGGACGCTGGTACGCGGCTGCTCGATGAGCAGCCGGAGGATACGGGTGTCGAGGGCGTCCACCGCCATGGTCCGCTGGCCTCTTCCTGGTACGACGATCCGGGCTGCGACTGTACCAACGGCACAGCCGAGGCCCGTTCGGAGCGAGCCGGCCCGGTACTGGCCGCGTGTCATACCCGTAGTCCTTGAGAGCTACGAAAAAGGTTCGCACCCCGGTGGGACGCCGACTACGGGACCCCGTCCATACCTTCTGTACCCGAAGCACCGAAGCCATCAGGTACGGAAGGAACAACCCCACCATGCCGTCCCATCCGCGCAGATCCCGCCTGCGCCGCGGCCTGCTCGCCGCGCTGGTGGCCGCCTCGGTGGCCGTTCCGCTCTCGGGCGCGGCGGGCCCCGCGGCCGTACCCGCGCCGGCTCCGGCCGTCCGGGGCCCACTGCGTACCGCCGCACCGGAGGCACTCGCCGAGCGGTACGCCGCTACGCGGGCCGACATCGGGGCGGCCGAGCGGGCGGCGGCCCGTCACGGTGACCACAAACGGGCTGCCGCGCTGCACACGATGGCCGGCCCGGCCCGCAGTTTCCTCTCCTTCGACGGCCGCGACGGCGGCCGTGGCGTCGAGGTCGTCGGCGATCTGTCCCACGCGGAACGGATCGCCGTACTGGTCCCCGGCGCGGGCATCGGCATCGACCACTACTGGCGCCTGCGCAACGGTGCTCTCGCCCTGCGCAAGGAACTGGGGGAGCGGTCCGCGGTGATCGCCTGGCTCGGATACCGGACGCCGGCGACGGTCAGCCCGGCCTCCCTCACCTCGGGGCGCGCCACCGAGGCGGCCCCCGAACTGGTGCGATTCATGAGGGAGTTGAGGCAGATCAAGCCTGCGGCCCGCACCACCGTCCTCTGTCACTCCTACGGTTCCGTCGTCTGCGCACGCGCCGCGCACGGATTACGGGTCGCCGACATCGTGCTGTACGGCAGCCCGGGCACCGGTTACCGAAACGCCACCGCCCTGCGCACCAAGGCCACCGTCTGGGCCGGCCGGGGCGGCGACGACTGGATCGCGGACGTACCGCACGTCGAGCTCCGACTGCCCTTCGTGGACATCGGGTTCGGAACGGACCCGGTCTCGCCCGGGTTCGGAGCCGAAATCTTCGCGGCGGGCTCCGGCGGCCACAGCGACTACCTGAAGACCGGCTCCGAACCGCTGAGGAACATCGCCCGGATCGTGGCCGGCGCGGCCGGATCCGCCAAGACCCCGGGAGAGCGCCATGCGTGACTTCGCCCGGCGGATCGAATCCGCCACCCCCGCCGACCGCGACCGTGCCGTCGACGCACTGCGCGCCATCGCCATCCTCGGCGTCGTCCTCGGCCACTGGCTGGTGACCGCGCTGGTCGTCGACAGCGGCACCGTGCACGGCGCGAGCCCGCTCCGGTACCTGCCCGGACTCACCCCGGTCTCCTGGCTGTTCCAGACCCTCGCGGTCTTCTTCCTGGTCGGCGGACTGGTCGGTGCGAGAAGTCATGCCGCCGCCCGCGCCCGGGGCGAGGGCTACGGCCGGTGGCTCCGTGCGCGGATGGGCCGGCTGCTGCGTCCGATGGCCGTGGTGCCGGTCGTATGGTCCGTGGCGGCGTGCGCGATGCTCTTCGCCGGGGTGGACCAGGACACCGTGCGCGCACTGTGCAAGCTGGTGTGGTCCCCGCTCTGGTTCATCGTGGTCTTCGCTGCGCTGACGGCGGCGACCCCGCTGGTGGCGAGGCTCCATCCGCTGTGGCCGTTCGCCGTCGTCATGGTCGTCGACCTCTACCGCTTCGGCCTGGACGCGCCCGGCGGATTCGCCTCGGTCAACGTGGCGGCCGGCTGGCTCGTGCCGTACTGCCTGGGCGCGGCCTGGGCCCGGGGCGAACTGCTCGGCCGCCGCACCGGCTGGACGCTGCTGCTCGGCGGAGCCGCGGCCACCGCCGCACTGGTCCGGTGGGGCGGCTACCCCGCGAGCATGGTAGGAGTGCCTGGTGTGGAGATCTCCAATCTCGACCCGCCGACCCTCGCCGTGGTCACCTTCGGCCTCGCGCAGTGCGGGGCGGCGCTGCTGCTGCTCGGCCCGCTGCGCCGGATGCTGAGGCGCCCCGCTCTGTGGGCGGCGGTGGCGACGGTGAACCTCTCGGCGATGACGGTGTTCCTGTGGCACCAGACCGCGATGATCGCGGTCACCGCGACCGGCCTGTCGGCGGGCGGGGTGCTGCCGGGCCTGCACACCCTGCCCGACGGACCCGGCTGGGTACTTGCCCGGCTGGCCTGGCTGCCGGTGTTCGCCGTGGCGCTGCTGATCTGCTGGCTGGCGTTCCGCGGTTACGAACGGCAGCTGCCGACGCGGACGAAGAAGCTGGTAGTCCGCGAGGGGCGCCCCGCCGGATCGATGGCGGCACGACGTGTCTAAGGTGCGAGCTGTGAACCGGGGGGACATGGTGAAGCGTTCGGCGCGGGTACTGCGGGCACTGCCCCGTACCCTGCGTGAGGACCTCGCGACCACGGCGGTCGACCCGAACGGGCAGTCGGGGAAACCGCGTTGGCTGGAGTGGCGGCCGGTGATCATGGTGCCGCTGGTGATGGTCGTGGTGGGGGTGCTCGTCGCGGGCAGCAACCAGTACGCCTTCGACTTCGGGATGGGCATTCAGCTCGGCGTCCTGTTCGCCGGGGTCCAGTCGGTGGCGATCGTCATTGCCCTGTACCGCCCGCTCCAGGCCTGGTGGGCGTCGATGCTCGTCATGGTGCTGCTCACCCCGTTCGCCGCCAACGTCGGCCTCGGGACGCGGGTCCCGTGGAGCGGCGCGTTCCCCTGGAGCGGGGCCGGGATCGCGATGCAGGCCGGGGTGCTGTTCCTGCTCGCGCTGCGGCTGCGCCCCCGGATCGCCGCCGAGACCCTGACCATCACCGTGCTGGCGGGGCTCCTGTGCGGAGCGAGCACCCCCTGGCGCAGCGCCAACGACATCCGCCTCGCCATCGGCGTCCTCGTCATCGCGGTGGTGATGGGCATCGCGCTGCGCGGGCTCGCGGTGGCCCGTACCCGGCTGGTCGAGCAGGAGGAGCTCACCGCCGAGGAGCGTGCCAGACGCACCCTGCTGGAGGAGCGCAACCGCATCGCACGCGAGCTGCACGACGTGGTCGCGCACCACATGTCGGTCATCTCCATCCAGGCGCAGGTCGTCCCGCACCTGGTCGAGAACCCGTCCGACGAGCTGAGGGAGAACGTCGAGGGCATCCGCAGGAACGCGGTCGACGCGCTCACCGAACTGCGCCGGGTGCTCGGCGTACTGCGCTCCGAGGACCCCCTGCCGCAGGCCGCGCGGCACGCCCCGCAGCCCACCCTCGAACGGCTGGACGAGCTGATCGGCAACGCGCGCGGCGCCGGGCTCACGGTCACCGCCGAGACCACCGGGGAGCCGCGTCCGCTGTCGCCGGGCGTCGAGTTGTCGGCGTTCCGCATCGTCCAGGAGGCGCTCAGCAACGCGATGCGGCACGCACCGGGCGCGCGGGTGCGGGTGGAGATCCGTCACCAGGAGTCCGGGGTCACCGCCAGGATCACCAACACCGCGCCGGACCGGGCCGCTTCGCCCACCCCGGGCGAGGGCCACGGCCTGCTCGGCATGCGCGAGCGCACCACGATGCTGGGAGGCGAACTCGCCACCGGAGCGACTCCCGACGGCGGGTACGAAGTCACTGCGATACTGCCCGCACTGCCCCCCGCGGAGCCGACCGGTCCCGCCGAGCCTGCCGAGGACATCCGATGACGGCCATCCGCGTTCTGATCGCCGACGACCAGATGATGGTCCGGCAGGGCCTCACGGTGCTGCTGAACGCCGAAACAGGCATCGAGGTCGTCGGCCAGGCGGTGGACGGCGCCGACGCCGTGGAGAAGGTGGCCGAACTCGACCCGGACGTCGTCCTGATGGACATCCGCATGCCCCGGCTCGGCGGCATCGAGGCGACCCGCACCGTCACCGGGGCCGAGGGCGCCACCGTCAGGGTGCTCGTCCTGACCACCTTCGATCTCGACGAGTACGTCTACGAGGCGCTGCGCGCGGGCGCGTCCGGGTTCCTCCTGAAAGACGCCTCGGCCGAAGAACTCGCCCATGCGGTACGGGTGGTGGCGGAGGGCGAGGCCCTGCTCGCCCCGAACATCACCAAGCGGCTGATCGCCGAGTTCGCCCGGGTGAGTGCCGCTCCGCGCGCCCAGCTGAAGGCCCGCACAGGCGAACTGACGGAACGTGAGACCGAGGTGCTGGCCCTGATCGCGCAGGGCCTGTCCAACACCGAGATCGCCGAGCGTCTCGTGGTCGCCGAACAGACCGTGAAGTCCCACGTGGGGCGGATCCTGTCCAAGCTGGGACTGCGCGACCGCACCCAGGCCGCGGTCCACGCCTACGAGACGGGCCTGGTCCGCCCGACCGGCTACTGATCCGGCCCCGTCACCCGCGCGACACCGGGTCCGCACCCGCGTAACACCCCGTCCGCACCCGCCATTGGCTCCCGCACGACCGGAAACGGCGGGAGCGGTGCGGCTCCGACACGTACAGAACCGACACACCGACCGGACGGCCCAGGCCCGCTCGGCGAGCCGCCATGCCCGCGACCGGGCATCCGGCTGCCTTCTCCCGGCGGTCCGGCCGATTCCGACCAACCGAAGGAACCGAACAGTCCATGGGCTCCACCCTTGTCATCACCAATGACTTCCCACCCCGTCAGGGCGGCATCGAGACCTTTGTGCACGCGATGGCCACCCGGGTACCGGACGACGACGTGGTCGTCTACACCTCGCACGAACCCGGTGACACCGCCTACGACGCGGGCCTGCCGTTCCCCGTCGTACGGGATCCGAGCCGCATGCTGCTGCCGACCGGCCGGGTGACCCGCAGGGCCGTCGAGATCGCCCGGGCCCACGGCTGCGACCGGGTCTGGTTCGGCGCCGCCGCACCGCTGGCCCTGATGGCGCCGGCCCTGCGCCGCGGTGGCGTACGGCGCATCGTGGCGACCACTCACGGCCACGAGATCTGGTGGGCGAGAACGCCCGGCGCGCGCGGGCTCATGCGCCGGATAGGCGGCGGTGTCGACGTGGTCACCTATCTGGGCCAGTACACCCGCGCCCGGATCGAGCCCGCACTGGGCCCGCGGGCGCGCATGAGCCGACTCGTTCCCGGGGTCGACCCGGAGGTGTACCGGCCGCGCGCCGACGCCGGACCCGATCCGCGCACCGCACTCGGGCTGGACGGCAAGCGCGTCATCCTCTGCGTGGCCAGGCTCGTCCCCCGCAAGGGCCAGGACACCCTCATCCGGGCCCTGCCGCTGATCCGGGACAAGGTGCCCGACGCCGTGCTCGTGGTGGTCGGCCAGGGGCCCGACGAGGCCCGGCTGCGCAAGCTGGCGGCGCGGCACGGGGAGGGGGCCGTCCGCTTCGCGGGCGGCGTCTCGCACACCGACACACCGCCCTACTACGCCGCGGCGGACGTCTTCGCGATGCCGTGCCGCACCCGGCGGGCGGGGCTGGAGGCGGAGGGGCTCGGGATCGTGTTCCTGGAGGCGGCGGCGAGCGGTCTGCCGGTGGTCGTCGGCGACTCGGGCGGCGCTCCGGACACCGTCCTCGACGGCAGGACCGGCCGGGTCGTGGACGGCACCGACCCCGCCGCCGTCGCCGGGGCGCTGACCGGGATTCTCCTCGACCCCGACCGGGCCGCGATGGGCGCCGCGGGCCGTGAGTGGGTCCGGGAGTCCTGGTCCTGGGACGCCTCGGCCCGTCATCTGACCCGGCTTCTTACCCCCGTCGAGCAGCAGGGGGTACCCCTGTCGGGAGAGGAGTAGGCAGCCGCCGCGGGGCGGTGCGGCCCACCGGCCACGGCCGGTGGGCCGCCGGTCCGTTGGCCTACTCATGGCGCAGAAAACCCGACGGTTGCTGTGCCAATGGCTCAGTGATCTCTGTCCGGGTTGAGCCATGGGCCGCAAGGATGTTGTGATGTACCCGTCGATGGCGCTGCGGATCTCCGCGGCGCCTTTTTCATGCCGGTGTACGGAGCCGGTGTACAGGGCCGGTGCGCGGAAGCGGGAGCAAGTTGGTGCTGAAGAGGATGTTCGTTGCCCCGGACCCGGGCCGGACGAGGCTGCGCAGCAGTGTCCGGGCCGTCCTCGGTATCGGACTGGCCGTGGCGGTGTGCGGTCTGGCCGGACACTCCCTCGTCGCGGCCGTCACCGGCGGCCTCGCCGCGCTGCTGGCCCTGTTCACGGTGCTGGACACCACCGTGCGGGGGCAGGTGGTCACCACGGCCCTGCTGCCCGTCGCCGGCTTTCCCGTGCTGGCCCTCGCGGCTGGGCTGCACGACTACCCGGTGGCCCGGGACGTGGCCTTCCTCGCGGTCATCGGCGCGGGCGTGTACGCCCGGCGATGGGGGCCGCGCGGCCACTCGCTCGGCGTGTTCGCGTTCATGGCCTTCTTCACCACGCAGTTCCTCCACACCCTGCCCGGCCAATTGCCCGAGCTGTACTCGGCGGTCGCGCTCTCCCTGCTCGTCTCGTCGACCGTCCGCTTCGGGCTGTGGTGCTACGAGCGGCGGCAGCCCGCCCCCGTCGTCCCCGCCCCCGTGACCGGCACGGGGCTGGGCCGGGCGACCACGCGCCAGGCGATCCAGGCCACCGCGGGCGCCGCCTTCGCACTGATGGCCGGACTCGTCCTCTCCGAGGAACGCTGGTACTGGGCCGTGGGCGCCACATGGTGGGTCTTCGTGAACACCGCCTCGCGCGGCGAGACGCTGGTGCGCGGCTTCCGCAGAGTGCTGGGAACACTGGTCGGCATACCCATCGGCCTGGCCGTCGTCGTACCGCTGCACGGTGCGCCCGTGCCCACCGCGGTCGTGGTCGCGGCCGGCGTCTTCGGGATCTTCTACACCGCCGCGGTCTCCTACACCTGGATGGTGTTCTCGGTGACGGTGATGGCCGGGGCGCTCTACGGACTCCTCGGCGTGCTGGACCCCGCCCTGCTGGTGCTGCGTCTGACGGAGACCGGCGCGGGCGCGCTCGGCGCGATGCTCGCGGTGCTGCTCGTGCTGCCGGTCACCACACACGCCACGACCGACGCGTGGATCCAGCGGGCCCTGCGCTGTGTGCACGCCTGCACCGCGGAAGCCGCCGCCCGGCTCTCGGGATCGCCGACCGCCGATCCCGCACCCCGGATCGCCGAGCTGGAGGCACTGCTCGGCCGGGTGCGGATGTCGCTGGCCCCGCTGGTGCACCCGCTCAGCCCGCTGCGCGCCCGCAAGGCCCGTGCCGGTCAGGTCCTCGCCCTGCTGGACGACTGCGCACGCGAGGTGCGCGGACTGGCCTCCGTCGCGGCGGACCCGGAGGCATCCCACGACGCCCGCCTCGCCGCCGCCTGCTGGCGGGTCGAGGCATCCGTGGAGGCTCTGACGGCCCCCGACCCGCGGCACCGGGCGGGCGTACCGGACGTCCCGCCGCACACGGCCGCGGCCGAGCCCGCGCTCGCCCATCTGCACGGCCTGGAACGGGCGCTGGCCGGACTCGCCGCACCGCTGCGCAGCGACCCGCGAGCTCCGCTGATCGGCGTGTGAATCGCCCTCGGACACGTTCTCGTGGGCGCCGCCGGCAGCCGGGGCACTGGTCTGGACCTGACGGGTGACTGCTACCGTCGCCGAGGAAGATCACGACGGCACGGACCGTCGTGATCAGTCGGCGGAGAGGGGAAACGCGGTGACCGGCAGTGCGGTGGGCAGCGACAACGGCGCGGTACGGGCATTCATCGGGTCGTTCACCTCGGCGGGCGGACGGGGAATCACCGTCGCCGCCGTGGACGACGGGACCGGGGCGCTGACCGTCCTCGGCGCCACGGACACGGTCCCCGACCCCTCGTATCTCGCCCTGGGCCACGGACCGGGGCCGGGTGGCGGCGCTCTCTACGCGGTCAGCGAGACCGAGCACGGCGCGGCAGCCGCCCTGGACATCACCGGCGACGTGCCGCGGCCCATCGACGGGATCAGGCCGGTGGACGGCGGCGGCCCCACCCATCTCGCGCTCGCCGGCGGTCATCTGCTCACCGCCAACTACGACGCGGGCAGCGTCAGCGTCCTGCCCGTACGGCCGGACGGTTCCCTCGGCCCGGTCGCCTCCGTGCTCCAGCACGAGGGCAGCGGTCCGAACGCCGACCGGCAGCGGGCCCCGCACGCCCACCAGGTGCTGCCCGACCCGTCGGGGAACTGGGTGCTCAGCGTGGACCTCGGGACCGACTCCATACGGATCTGCGCACTCGGCACCACGACCGGGATGCTGCGGCTGCACGGCGAGACGGCACTGCGGCCGGGCACGGGCCCGCGCCATCTGGCCTTCCACCCCGCCGGCGGCCACGCCTACGTCCTGAACGAACTCGAACCGACCGTCACCGCATGCAGGTGGAACGCCGCCGCGGGCGTCCTGGAGCCGATCGGGGAGACGTCCGTGCTGCCGGCGGGAGCGGAGGACGACGACGCGGCGACCTACCCCTCCGAGGTCGTCGTCTCGCACGACGGACGGTTCCTCTGGACCGCCAACCGGGGGCACGACAGCATCTCGGTTCTCGCACTCGACGCGACCGGCGAGAAGCCGGCACTGGTCACGACCGTGGACTGCGGCGGGCACTGGCCGCGCGATCTCGCACTCGACCCCACCGGCCGACGGCTGTACGCGGCCAACGAGCGGTCCGGCGACGTCACCTGGTTCGACATCGACCCGGAGAGCGGCATTCCGAGCCGCGCGGGCTCGCTCGACGCCCCTGCCGCATCCTGCGTGATCTTCGCCTGACGTCGTGCCGCGCACAGCACGAACGCCGGACGGGCCCGGTTCTCCGGGCTCGTCCGGCGTTCGTGGACCGGCGGTCCGCCGGGCGCACCCGGCGACGCGTCAGTGCGCCTGGGCGCCCTGCGGCGCGACCGGCGTGATGCCGAGCGTCGTCATGTACATCGACAGCACGAGCTTGCCGATCGCCGGGTACGCGCCGAGCGGCTCGGCCGTCGCGCAGCCCGCCTCCTTCGCGGCGGCGTCCAGCAGCCCCTCGGCCACCTCCGGGCCGACGAGGTACGGAGCCACCGCGAGCTGCGCCGAGCCGGAGTCGGTGAGCTGCTCGGCGATCGACGCGACGGAACCCTCGACGTCGAGCGCCGCGGCCATCACCGGAACCGCGAGCCGGGCGGCCAGCAGCATGCCGGTGATCCCGGCCGCCTGCACCGCCTCGTCGCCGCCCACCGTGGCCAGCACGATGCCGTCGGCGGCCGTGGCCACCGTGAAGAGCCTGGCCCGGTCGGCGCGGGCCAGACCGGCCTCGGAGAGCCGCACGTGCAGCGCCTCGGCGAGCAGCGGGTGCGGGCCGAGCACATCGGTCAGCTCGACCTGCGTACCGCTGTCCATCACGGCCTGCCGTATCCGCCGGATCAGGGCGCTGTCCGGCCCCGCGAGCAGCGGCACGACGACGGCGGACGGCCCCTCGGGCTCGGCGACCTCACGGCCCGCGGCCTGCGCCTGCTCGAAGCGCGCGACGCGCTCGGCGGCGCAGTGGGACAGGACGGCGGAGAGCGTGGGGTACTCGGCGTCGTCACCGTCGAGGTAGCCGATCCGGGCATTGAGGCCGGGCAGCTCGGAACGGGCGATGCTGATCACCTCTTCGGCCAGACTGCGGGTGGCCGGAGAGGGGGTACCGGGAACGGCGAGAACGAGCGCGGCAGCGCCCTCGGGTGCGACCACGGGCTCCGGGCGGCGGTGCCGTCCGGACTGGCGAGGTCGCGGCATTCGTACAGGCAGGCCGGAAGCGGGCCCAGTGGGGGTGCTCATGGCGCCGCATGCTACTGGTTTTGGGTGCGGCTCTGTTCGGGGAGGGCCCGGACAGGCGTTATCTGTCCGCTTTTATCCGATGGGCGGCTTACTGGTCGACTGTCCTGCTCTGTCGGCGTCTACTCGGGCTTCTGCCCAGGCCCTTCCTCAAGGACCCGGAGCAGCGTCGGGTGGCGGGGCAGCCGCAGATCCCCGGTCGCCAGCGCCTGGGCGATGGACAGTGCACCGGTCAATGGATCACCCGAACCGGGGACCGCCCGTGCCTGCGGGACCTGCCGGGACAACTCCTCGCGCAAGGGCGCGAGCAGCGGCTCGCCCATCCGGAACAGGCCACCCGTCAGTGCCACTTCGCACGGCTCGCCATCGGCGCCCGCCTCCGGGCACACCGCCGCGGCCGCCTCCGCGATGTGTTCCGCGGCCTCGCGCAGAATCCCCGCGGCGACCGGATCGTGGCCGCCGCACGCGGCGACCTCGGGTGCGAACGAGGCCAGTACGGCAGGCCGGTCGGTACGCGGATACAGCAGCCCGGGCAGCTCCGGCGCCGGCCCGAACACTGCCTCCAGCCGGGACAGCAGAGCGTCGGACCCGCCGCGCCGGCCGTCATGGGCACGCATCGCGGCGTCCAGACCGGCCCGGCCGATCCAGGCCCCGCCGCCGCTGTCGCCCAGCAGATGACCCCAGCCGTCGGCCCGTCGCCAGTCCGTCAGATCCGTACCCAGCGCGATCATGCCCGTGCCCGCCGCGACGACCGCCCCCGGGCGCTGACCGACCGCCCCGGCGTACGCGGTCACCGCATCGGCGGCCAGCGCCAGCCGCCGCACCCCGAGCGCGTCCTCCAGGGCCGACGGGAGCTCCGCGCGCAACTGTCCGCCGAGCGTCGCCATGCCGGCGGCGCCGATCGCCACGGCGTCGATCACGGAACCGTCCCGGCCGCCGCACCGCTCCAGCAGCCGGCGGACGGCGGGCAGCAGCTGTTCCAGCAGGTGGCCCGCGTCGATCCCGGCCGGTCCGGTGCGCACCGGGCGGGCGCAGACCGTCGTCGCCACCGGGCCGGACGCGCCGACGGCGCCCAGCGCCACGCGCAGCCCCGAACCCCCCGAGTCCACGCCGAGCACAAACGGCCCCGATGCGGCCGCCGTCCCGTCCGCGCGCACGCCGGCGGCAGGGCTTTCCGGTGATCGCCGCGGTGCGCTCATGGGCCGACTCCAGGAAGGAAGGGGAAGGACGGCGGCAGCCTATCCCCAGTACCGCGAGCCCGGGCCGGGGGAGTACGAGTTCGAGGTCGGAGGCGGTTCGTGTACGCCGGTAGAGTGACGTTCCGTGGCACCACGACCGTTGAATGAAGTAGTCGAGCCCGGCTGGGCCGAGGCACTCGCCCCCGTCGCCGGACGCATCGCAGCGATGGGCGATTTCCTGCGCGCGGAGGTGGCGGCGGGACGCACCTATCTGCCGGCCGGGGCGAACGTGCTGCGCGCGTTCCAGCAGCCCTTCGACGAGGTACGCGTCCTGATCGTCGGTCAGGACCCCTACCCGACACCCGGAATGGCGATGGGGCTGAGCTTCTCCGTGGCCCCCGAGGTGCCTCAGGTTCCCGGCAGCCTGGAGAACATCTTCCGGGAAATGCACACGGACCTGGGGCTTCCGCGTCCGTCGAACGGCGACCTGACGCCCTGGACGCGGCAGGGCGTACTGCTGCTGAACAGGGCACTCACCACAGCGCCCCGCAAACCCGGCGCGCACCGCGGCAAGGGCTGGGAGGAAGTGACCGAACAGGCCATCCGGGCCCTGGCCGCACGCGGCAAGCCGCTGGTGTCCGTGCTGTGGGGGCGCGACGCCCGCAACCTGCGGCCGTTCCTCGACGGCTTCCCGGCGATCGAGTCCGCGCACCCCTCGCCCATGTCGGCGGACCGGGGCTTCTTCGGCTCGCGCCCGTTCAGCCGCACCAATGAACTCCTGCTGCGCCAGGGGGCCCAGGAAGTCGACTGGCGGCTGCCCTAGGGTCAGCGGTCCGGGCATCACACACTTTCGTCGATTCCCGAGTGGCACCGGCTCCTGCACGGGGCCGGTGCCACGTTCACGGACGGCGCGCCGTGTGTGTCCCGGGTCAGGACGCGTCGCGCACCGTGCCGGTGAACACCGGCCCCTCCTGCGGCTCCCAGGAGTCGTCGTAGGTGATCATCCGCAGCCGCAGGGATTCCTCCGGCTCCTTCAGCCCGTCGGCGACCGTGGGCACGGTCAACTCGGTACTCAGCTCACCGGCGGGCACGCTGACCGGCAGATACGGCATCTCCGCCACCTTGGACAGCGGCCGGGCCGGGCTCGGCGACTCGCCGAACGTGTCCCGCAGCCATGACCCGTCGACATCCAGGGTGGACAGCTCCGCCCCCTGTCCGACCGGCACGATGTCGAAACCGACGGAGCCCATGTCGACATCGGCGGTTTCGGAGAGCGAGATCCGCCAGCGCAGGCTCTGCCCCTCGGTGACCTGGTCCGCGACCGGCTTCACCTCGACCTCGGGCATCGGATCGTCGTTCTTCACGGTCAGCCCGCCGAGGTGGGAGCCGACGACCGCGCCGCGAACCGCCTTGACGAACACGCTGTGCGTGATGTCGTAGCCGAAGCGGGTGTTGCCCCGCACCTCGACCGGCACATCGAGGGCGTGGCTGCCCGGACGCACCGTCACCGTCCGGTAGTCGGGCCCGTCCTGGCCCGGCTCGGCGACGAAAAGCCGGACCCGGCCGCTGCTGTGTCCGGAGACCCGCACCGGGATGCGATAGCTACGGACCCCGGAGTCACCCTCCTCGACCGTCGGATGGCCGATGTCCACCCGTGGCAGCGAGGCCGCCCGGACCGCGGGCGTACCGGGGCGCCAGCCCCATGCGTCGACCAGCCAGGCCTGCCCCGACCTGCTGCGCGGAGTCAGTTCCAGGGTCTTCACGTGCTTCAGGTCCACCTTGTTCCGCACGGCGGCGGAGAGCGGCACCCGGATCTCGCGGCCCCAGTGGGACGCGGTCCGGTCGCTGCCCGGCAGTCCGTCGATCCGGGTCCCGCCGAGCGTCACCCGTCGGCCCCTGGTGTCGGTGAGTGCGACGTCCAGGCGGGTGCCGTCGGTGTTGGGCGGCACGATCACCCGGAGCGCCAGCGACTCGGAACCCGCCACGGAAACCGGACGGGCGGGGCTGATCCTCACCGGGGTGCCCGGCTTCGACCAGCGCATCGCGACCGCGTAACGGCCGGGCTCCCGCGCGGTGTCCCACATGGCGAAGTGCGGGGAGACGGCGCTCCCTTCGGGCGGCAGACAGGCACGGCCCGGATCGGGATCCACCTGTGCGCACACCCGGCCACCGCTCACGGCCATCGAGGTGTCCGGCAGGAACGCGGGCGTCCGCTTCCCGCCGACCGCGTGGCTGAGCACGCGCGCCGGGCCGGCCGAGGGCGCGCGCCGGTCCGAGCCGTCCAGCAGCGGCCGTACGCGGTCGTCACCCGCGACGAACAGCCGGGCCGCCGCCGCGATGTACGTGGCACCGGCGGCCTGCTGCCGGGCGGCGGTGAGCCGGGCCTTCTTGCCCGGCGTGCACACCGGGTCCGGGGTGTCGCCGGCCCAGAAGTCGTCTTCGGCGGGCGCCTTCGCCTGCCCCGGCGTCCACTCGCTGTTGAAGAAGTTGTGGTTGGCGCCGACCATGTAGACCGCGCTGTGCAGTGCGGCGCCCCGGCTGACGCCGCGGGTGCCGTCGACGTAGATCTGGCCCTGGAGGTCGGACACGTCGCCGTCGCAGCCCGGCAGGATGGTCATGGACGGCACATCGGGAACGGGGTTCTGCCCGAAGATCGTGGGACCGATCAGCACGGTGCCGCGTATCCGCCAGCGCACCGGGCCCCGGTAGCCGTCCTGGTCCGCGGGCGGCCGGTAGAGGCTGTCGAGCGCGGCCCGGTTGACGCCCTCTCCGCCCCGGGAGTGGCCTATGAGCAGCACCTTGGACATGTCGGCGGGCGGTGCGGCGCGCACGGCCGCGGGGGCCCCGGTCCGCTCCTGGGCCCAGTCCGCCCAATGGGCGAGGTGCAGCCGCACCAGGGACGAGCGGGCCTGGGCGCCGCCGTCGTCGACGATGTCGTCCTGCCCGTTTATCCCGTTGGCCGAGATGGACACCGTGACATAGCCCTGGGAGGCCAGGAGCTTCTGGTCGCGCAGATAGCCCCGATGGCTCGGCACCGGCTGCGTGCCCGCCTCGCAGGGCCAGGAGGTGCCCTGTTCGCCCTCGGCGTCGAAACACGTGTAGTGCCGGCCGTGCAGGAACAGCGCGAGCGGACGCCGTCCCGGCGCGCCGACCGGTGACACCACCGCGGCGCGCATCTCCACCGGAGCGGCGAAGCCGGGCATCCGCACCGACTTCAGGGCGTACTCACCGCTGACCGTCCGGTACTTGCCCGGTACGCCGGGGTCGACCGGGTTCGCCGGAAGGGGCGCCGCCGGCTGCGCCGCCTCGGTGGTCCTGCGGGCGTCCGGGGCCCGCCGCGCTCCGGACGCGTCGAGACGGCGACCGCCCGCCAGCACCTTGAGACCCGTCGCCGGTGCGATGCGCGCGCCGTCGAGTCTCAGTCGGAATGCCCGCCGGTCACGCGTGGCCACCGGCCGGCCCAGGAGCTTGTCCCCGGCGTAGAACTCGACCCGGGCATCACCCATGGGCACGGGGTCGGGCGAGGTCCAGACGAGTTGCTTCCCGGCTCCCGTACCGGTGATCCGCCAGCCCGCCGGGAGCCGGCCGTCCGGCTCTTGCCGCGGCGCGGAGGGCGCCGCGGAAGATATGGAATCGATGGAACGCTGTGTGTGAGCCGGTTGCGGCGATGCGCGCGCCGGCTCCGGCCATCCCACGGTCAGGGTGAGTACCGCCAGTGCGGCGGTAACCGTGCGCGAGACACGGATCAAGGTGGTCCTCCTGGTCATCGGCCTTCTCGAACTCCCCGGAGATCTCCGGGCCCCCACTCCCGGAGGACGGAGAGTGAAGCTCAGGGGTTGCCTCATGCCGCGTCAGATGACGCGGAACTGATGCTTCGGGGAGCCGAGTTGGTCCGATGGCCGACCGGAACACGCCAAGGCGGACCGCGGGCCGGTGATCGGGTTCAGGTGCCGATCACCGCCGCCCGCACACACAGGACGTCCGGCAGATGTGAGGCGAGCTGCTGCCAGCTGTCCCCGTCGTCCGCGCTTGCGTACACCTCGCCGTTGCGGTTGCCGAAGTAGACGCCTGCAGGGTCGGCGTCGTCCGTGCAGAGCGCGTCGCGCAGCACCGTGCCGTAGTGCGCCTCCTCGGGCAGGCCCGCCGACAGCGGCTCCCAGGTGCGGCCCGCGTCGCCGGTGCGGAACACCCGGCAGCGGTGCTCGGCGGGTACCCGGTCGGCGTCGGCGTTGATCGGGAAGATGTACGCGGTGTCCGCGCGGTGCGGGTGCGCGGCCGCGGCGAAACCGAAGTCCGACGGCAGGCCCTGCCCGATGTCGGTCCAGTTGTCCCCGGAGTCGTCGCTCCGGAACACTCCCCAGTGGTTCTGGAGATAGAGCCGGTCGGGATCGACCGCGTCCCTCGCCACCTTGTGGACGCACTGACCGAACTCCGGATCCGGGTCGGGGAGGAAGACCGCGGACACCCCCTTGTTCGACGGGGCCCAGCTCGCACCTCCGTCCTTCGTGCGGAACACCCCGGCCGTGGAGACCGCGACGGTCACGGCGCGGGCATCCCGCGGATCCGTCAGGATGGTGTGCAGCCCCTCACCGCCCCCGCCGGGCTCCCATCTCGAACGCGTCGGGTGCTCCCACAGCGGGCGGACCAGCTCGAAGGACTCCCCGCCGTCCTCGGAACGGAACAGTGCGGCGGGCTCGGTCCCCGCGTACACCACATCGGGCGCCTCGGGGCCGGCCGGATGCAGCTGCCAGACCCGCTCCAGCGAGGCCTTGGTGAACCGGGGGAACTTCACGGCCGGTTGTCGTGGCTCGACCCAGGTCCTGCCCAGGTCGTCCGAGCGGAAGACGGACGGGCCCCAGTGCGCGCTGTCACCGCCGACCAGGAGTCGTGGGACCTGCCTGCGGGTGTCGATGGCGACGGAATAGATCGCCTGGGCATTGAAATGCGGGCCGTCGAACTCCCACGCGCCACCGTGCCTGCGGCCGATGAAGAGTCCCTTGCGGGTGCCCACGGTGAGCAGTACGTCGGTCATGACCGGACCTCCCGAAACGCCGTTGTGTCGGATAAGGGCCAGTCTGCACCCGACCACTGACAGTGGCCCGCAAGGCAGCCGCCTGACACCCGGACCCTGTTGCATCGAAGCCGGCGGGGGTACGGTTCAGCAGGAGTAGAAAGCGCTTGCCGAAACTGATGGTCCCTCATGCGCACCACACGTGGGCCTCATGGCAGAGAGACCGAGGAGCAGCTGTGCCGACCTTCGAAGGGCTGCCCGGCGCCGTCGCCGTGTCCCACCTGCGGGTGTACGACTGGCCCACCGCGGACGGCCTGCGCGGGGGGACGCCCCATCTCCACCTCACCTGTTCCGAGGGGTACGTGGTGGTCGGGGGCACCGGCTCGGTGCAGACCCTCACCGCCTCGGGATTCCGTCAGACGCCGCTGGAGCCGGGCGCGTTGGTGTGGTTCACGCCGGGCACGATCCACCGGCTCGTCAACGGGGGCGGGCTGCGCATCGTCGTCCTCATGGAGAACAGCGGGCTGCCGGAGGCGGGCGACGCCGTGCTCACCCTGCCGCCGGACCGCCTGGCGGACCCCGATGCCTATCGGGCGGCGGTGGCCCTGCCCGCCGACGGCTCGGAGGCGGAGCAGGAACGGGCCGCCCGCGCCCGCCGCGATCTCGCCGTGGAGGGCTTTCTCGCCCTGCGCCGGGCCACCGAGGCGGGCGACCCCGAGCCGCTCGCCGCCTTCCACCGGGCCGCGGCCGCACTCGTACGCCCGAGGGCCGAGGACTGGCGCGAGCGCTGGCGGCGGGGGGCCGCCGCAGCGTCGGAGGTGACCGGCGAGCAGCTGGACGCCGTGGCACGCGGCGACGGCGGTTATCTCGCCGACGCCTGTGTCCACTCCGAACAGCCTTCCGCGTACGGGAAGTTCGGCATGTGCGGCCGCCTGGACGTCTACCGGGGCTGACCGGCTCCGGCGGCTTCGGACGCGAGGGAGCGGATCAGGACCCGGGTCGTGCCGCCGTCGTCCTCCGCGATGTCCCGGACGTGCCGGAAACCGATCCGCTCCAGCAGCACCAGGGACGCGGCGTTCTCGGCGGCCACCGTGGCATGCACCTCGGTGAGCCCGAGCCTGTCGAACCCGTACCCGGTCAGTGCCTGCGCGATCTCGGTGCCGAACCCCTGCCCCCACGCGGTGGCGGCCAGTGCGTAGACGATCTCGTGGCCGCCCGCTTCCGGGGACGGCTTGATCTCCGCATGGCCCACGAACCGGTCCTCGTGCCGGACCGCCCAGACGTCGAACAGGTCCTGTGCGTACACCTTGCTGAAGATCCGTCCGAACAGCGCGCGGTCCTCGGCCTCGGTCTGCGGTCCCTCCCCCATCCAGCGGGAGACCCGGGTGTCCTGGAACAGCGCGACGAAGTCCTCCTCGTCGGCGGGCGTGTACGGCACCAGGCGCAGTCGTGCGGTGCGCAGGGCAAGGGTCGTCATGGCCGACGACGTTACGCAGCGCCTCGGCCGGCCCGCAACGCAATACCCGTGCCCAGGTGGCGGCCACCTTCGAACGGCTGGCGCCCATGACTTCCTCGGTGTTCGAGACTGCCACGCCCGAGGCGTTCGCCCACCTCGACCGGGTCCTCCGGCACGTCGACGATCCCGCCCGAAGCGCTCCGCGCGCCGCGCCGTCGGCACCGGATACTTCACCGAGGAGTCGGCACGACGCCGGCCGCGAGTGTGCCGGGCGGACGAACCGGGCGAAGGGACGATGGAGCGATGACGAGCGGGATCGAGGACGCCCAGGGGTGCGGAGCGGGCCTGGAGGTGAACCCCGTCGGAGCGCGGGTCGGGATCAGGGCCACGGCGCCCTCGGGCGAGCTGTCGCTGATCTGCACCCCCGCCCGCGCCCGCGAGCTGGCGGCGGCGCTCGCCCTCGCGGCGGACGAGGCCGACAGTGCGGCGTCGGCGCAGCCCGTCACGGTCCGGGCGCGCGAGCTGCGTCGAGGGGACGTGCGGGACGGTGACCGGGCCATGACGGTGGACGACATCAGGGTCGACGGGGCGACCGCCCACGTCACCTGGAAGTCGGGTGCCGGCCGCAGCTGGACCCAGGGCTATGACGCGGAAGCCGAGATCACACTCCGGCGGCGCGGCGGGAGCCACTGACCGACCCCACTTGCCCCGCCGAAACCGTCCCGGCCCGAGCCTTGTACGGGAGACGTCGTAATTTGACGGGTGTCGTAGTACGGGATGTATCGTACTAGCGATTCTTCCGTACCCGTCGAAACGGAGTCCGACGTGAGTGCCCTCTTCGAGCCCTACACCCTGCGGTCGCTCGTCATTCCCAACCGGATCTGGATGGCGCCCATGTGCCAGTACAGCGCCGCACCGAACGGGCCGGACGCGGGTGTCGCGACCGACTGGCACTTCGCCCACCTCGCGGCGCGGGCCATAGGCGGAACCGGGCTCATCCTCACCGAGGCGACGGCCGTCAGCCCCGAGGGCCGGATCAGCCCCGGTGACCTCGGTATCTGGAACGACACCCAGGTCGCCGCGCTCCGCAGGATCACGCAGTTCATCAAGGGGCAGGGGTCCGTCCCCGGCATCCAGCTCGGGCACGCCGGGCGCAAGGCCTCCACGGCGGCCCCCTGGCTGGGCGGCCATCCGGTCGGGCCGGAGGCGCACGGCTGGACGCCCGTCGCCCCCAGTGCGCTGCCGTTCGACGACGGTCACCCCGTGCCGCACGAGCTGACCGCGGACGAGATCCAGGGCGTCGTCGACCGGTTCCGCGAGGCCGCGCGCCGAGCACTCGACGCGGGCTTCGAGGTGGTCGAGGTGCACGGCGCCCACGGCTACCTCATCGGACAGTTCCTCTCCCCGCACAGCAACCGGCGCACCGACGAGTACGGCGGCAGCTTCGAGAATCGCGTCCGCCTCGCCCTGCAGGTCGTCGACGCGGTGCGCGAGGTCTGGCCGCAGGAGCTGCCGGTCTTCTTCCGGATCTCCGCGACGGACTGGCTCACGGAGAACGACGAGGACGAGCGCGAGGGCTGGACCGTCGACGAGACCGTGCGGCTGGCCGCGCTGCTCCGGGCCCACGGGGTCGATCTGCTGGACGTCTCCAGCGGCGGAAACGCCCCGCGCGCCCGCGTCGAGACCGGGCCGGGGTATCAGGTCCCCTTCGCCGAGCGGGTCCGGGCCGAGACCTCGCTGCCCGTGGCGGCGGTAGGCCTGATCACCGAGCCGCAGCAGGCCGAGAAGATCCTCGCCGAGGGGCAGGCGGACGCCGTCCTCCTCGGGCGCGAGCTGCTGCGCAGCCCGTCGTGGGCGCAGGAGGCGGCCCGCGAGCTGGGTGGTGAACTCCGCAAGCCGGAACAGTATCTCCGCGCGGTCTGACCACTCGGACCACCACTCCTGCCGCACCGGCCCGGCCGGCCCCGCACGACGCGCAGCGTCACGGGCCCCGGGCCGGTGCGGTATGTCAGGTGCGGTATGTCCGCGCCGTGTTTCACCCGGGGGCGGGCGCGAGGCGGGCGCGGACGAAAGGGCCCGTCACGAGAACGAACAGGGTGAACGCGGCGAGGCGCAGCAAACCCGGCTGCGCGGACACGCCGATGTGCTGGATTCCGTACGCCGCATACCAGTTGGCCGCCAGATCGGTCGCCGTGATCGCGCACATGAGGTCCACCCCGGCCCGCCTCCCGCGGAGCAGGAGCAGGGCGGCCAGCGAGTCGAGGGCCGTCGTCATCGGCGGCACCCTCCTCGCCGGCGGCGCCGGGTCGATCAGCGGTCCCCTCTGGGGCGTACTGCTGCCGGCCGTCATCCAGAACCTCATCAACCAGATCGGCTCGCTGAACTCCCCGAGGACGTCGCCGTCGTCGGTTTCGACAACGTCGAGGAGAGACGTACACGCGCAGATCGCCCTTGCCGGGTGCGGCGACCCAATGAGGTGCGGCGCGGGCGGCGCGGACACGGGGAATGACGGAAGGCCCAACGGAGTTGGGGCGTTCATGACCTTCTTTGTTGACGTGACCGTCCGGGGCTACGAGCTCGACACACAGGGACATCTGAACCAGGCCGTCTATCTCCAGTACGCCGAGCACGCCCGCTGGGAGCTCCTGCGCGCCGCCGGCCTGCCGCAGGACAAGCTGCTGGCCAGCGGCGTCGGCCCGGTCGCACTGGAGACGACGGTGAAGTTCCTGCGGGAGCTCCGCGGCGGCGACCGGGTACGGGTGACCTGCCGGTTCGAATACGGCGAGGGGAAGACGTTCACGGTCGCGCAGCAGATCCTCAAGGAGGACGGCACCGTCGCGGCGGAGGTCACGGGCGTGGCGGGGATGCTCGACCTGACGGCCCGCAAGCTGGTCGCCGACCCGGCCGCCCATCTCGCCTCGCTCGCCGAGAACCCGGACCTGCTCCGCGGGTGACGGGAGGCCCGGTCGATTCTTCAGGACCTCGCGATCCCGATGTGCGTGCGGTGGTGGCGAGGGGCATCGGGCTCATCGACGCTCGCGAGGCGGCAGCGTGTACGGGCCGCACGGGCTGAGGCGCGACGGGCTCACCGTCCGGCGAATGTCGAACTACGAGGGGTCTCGTATCATGGAAGACTGGAACAGTCCCAGGAAGTGGAGCCGTCGTGACCCCCGCCAGCGCCCCTGCCGCCAGCGCCACCGAGGCCGGCGGCCGTGTGCTCGACCACCCCACGCGGGACGAGATCCGTATCGAAGGGGTGCTCCACGCGCTCTCCGACCCGATGCGGCTGCGCATCGTCCGCGAGCTGGCCGCAGCCGAGTCCGAACTCACCTGCTCCTGTTTCGATCTCCCGGTGTCCAAGTCGACGTCCACGCACCACTTCCGGGTGCTGCGCGAGAGCGGGATCGTCCAGCAGATCTACCGAGGCACGGCCAAGATGAACGGCCTGCGGCGCGACGATCTGGAGGCGCTGTTCCCCGGGCTCCTCAGCCGTGTCCTCGACGCGGCGAACCGCCAGGTCCAGCGCATAGGCGAGGACCGATAGCCTCACCCACCGCCCCGGCCGCCACTCCGCGCGGCACTCAGCAGCCCCGCCCAGTCCGGGATCTTCACCCGCTCCCGGCCCAGCGACCTGCCCAGCGCCGTCTCCGCCCGCTCGATGGACAGCCAGCCGTCCCACTCCACCGGACGCAGCCCCCACGCCCGTAGCGCCGCCACCGGATCGGGCGCCGAGGCGCGCCCGGCGAGCAGTGGGGCGTCGTCGAGCAGCGAAGCCACCGTCTCCTTCGCGCACGACCGGTTCGAGCCGATGACCCCGGTCGGCCCCCGCTTGATCCACCCGGCGACGTACTCCCCGGGCGACGGCACCCCGTCCCGCAGCACCCCCCCCGCCAGATGCGGCACCGTCCCGCGCACCGGGTCGAAGGGCAGGCCGGGCAGCGGAATCCCGCGGTAGCCGATCGCCCGCAGCACGAGCTGAGCGGGGATGTCCTCGTACGTACCGGCGTCGCGCACGCCCCCGCTGCCGTCCGGCACCGTACGGGCGAAGCGCACCCCGGCCACCCGGCCGTGCCGTTCCAGCAGCTCGACGGGACGCAGAAAGAACCGCAGGTGGATGGTGCGCACCGGATGCCCGCCGGTGCCCGCCCCCGCGTCGCCGGCTGCGGCCCACCCGCGCAGGACCTCCACATTGCGCCGCGCCGCCGCCGTCGGAGGCGGCGCGTTCGGAGGCGAGGACGGAGCCGGGACCCGGGCGGACGGATCGGCGTACGCCGGATCGCGGGCGAGCTCGGCCTCGTCCACCACGACCCGGGCCTGTGGCAGCCCGCTCAGCTCGCGCAGCTCCTTGGTGGTGAACCTGGCCTGTGACGGCCCGCGCCTGCCCGCCATGTGGATCTCGTGCACGCTGCTGCCGGCCAGCGCGCCGAGCGCACCGTGCGGTACGTCGGTGGGACGCAGCTCCTGCGCGCTGCGCGCGAGAATCCGCGCCACGTCCACCGCCACATTGCCGACCCCGATCACCACGACCGAACGCGCCCGGAGCGCGAAGCCGTCGGCGGCCGCGTCGGGGTGCGCGCTGTACCAGGAGACGAACTCGGTGGCGGAGCAGCTGCCGGGCAGATCCTCGCCGGGGACGGCGAGCGCGCGGTCGGTCGCGGCCCCGACGCAGTAGACCACCGCGTCGTAGAGCTCGCCAAGCCGCTCGGGCGGGATCCCGCCGCCGCCCACCTCGACGTTTCCGAGGAAGGTGATCCGCTCGTGCTCCAGTACGGTCCGCAGGCTGTTCTGCAGCGACTTGATCTTCTCGTGGTCCGGGGCGACTCCGTAGCGCACCAGGCCGTACGGGCAGGGGAGCCGGTCCAGCACATGGACCCGGACATCGGGAACCCGGTCCTGTGTGACCAGGGCCTGGGCGGTGTAGACCCCGCTGGGGCCGGAGCCGACGACGGCGACACGGAGCACGGCGCACCTCTTCCCGGAGGATCCCCTCCAGCATGGCACCGGCGGGCGGAGCGGGGGAGAGGCGCGCCCGGGCCGCGTCAGGACGACATCGTGCGCATTCTGTCGATCTCCACCGTCTGCTGGGCGACGACGTCCCCGGCCATCTCCTCGATCTGTACGTTGTTTCCCTCCGCGAGCACCTCGGTCGCCATCGTGATCGCTCCCCGGTGGTGGGTGATCATCAACTTGAGGAAGAGCCTGTCGAAGGCCGCTCCGTCCGCCTCGCGCAACTCCTTCAGCTGTGCCGGGGTCGCCATGCCGGGCATCGCCGAGTGGTCATGGGCGGACTTCCGCCGGTCGCCGCCGTTGTGTGTGAGCCACCCCTCCATGGCGCCGATCTCCGGCTTCTGGCCGGCCGTGATGCGCTCGGCGAGCCGCTTGACCGAGGACGAGTCGGAGCGGGACGGGACGAGTGCGGTCAACTCCAGTGCCTGGGCGTGGTGTTGGATCATCATCTGCGCATAGCGGTGGTCGGCCGAGTTGGGGGTGTCGTCCCCGGCGGCCTCCGCGGCCTCCTCGGCGGAGAGAGTCCGTGCGGGCTCGCCCGGCTTTCCCGGCGCCACCACCGAAGGACCGCCGCCGGCCTGCGCCTTCGTGCGGCTCCCACCGTCCCCCGCATCGCACGCGGTGAGGGCGAGGGTGGCGGACACGGCCGCCGCGATGAGAACGGATCTGCGTACACACATGGTCTGACGGCGGATCAACAAGTGGACCTCCATGGCCATATGGGCGATTGTCAATCGTCCTGACACGCTTCCGCACTGCGGTGATCGGAAACTCTCATCACGTCTCTGTTGCCATCTGTCGGGATCACCATGGGAAGGACGATACTGCCGAGGTCCGTGAACCGTTCAACTACGTTCGGATCCATGGGAGGACGCAGTGAATTCGTTGCACACGAGCCCGGTGCGGCGCAGACGCCTGGGTGTGGCGACGGCCGCCGCCGGCCTGCTGGCCACTTTGCTGATGGCCGGACCCGCGGCCGCGACGCCCGACCCCGGTGACACCGCCGCGGCCCGGACCGAGGTCTCCGCCGCCCAGCGGGCCGAAGCCACGGCCGCCATCAGGAGCGGCGAGGTGCCCGGCGTGGACGAGATCGTCCAGAGCGACAACATCACCCACCTGGCCAACGTTCCGAAGGACGCGCTCAAGGGCCTCAACACGGACCTGGCCTTCCAGGGGAAGTACGCCTTCGCCGGAAACTACGACGGCTTCCGGATCTTCGACATCGGCAACCCCAGGTCCCCGAAGACCGTCGCGCAGGTCCTGTGCCCCGGCTCGCAGAACGACATCTCGGTCTCGGGCGACCTGCTCTTCCTGTCCACCGACTCCTCGCGCAGCGACAACTCCTGCACCAGCACCACCCAGCCCGCCACGGAGAAGTCCTCCTGGGAGGGCATGAAGGTCTTCGACATCAGCGACAAGCGCAACCCGAAGTACGTCGCCGCCGTCGAGACCGCGTGCGGATCGCACACCCACACCCTGGTCCCCGAGCGCAAGAACGTGTACGTGTACGTCTCCTCGTACTCACCGAGTGAGGCGTTCCCCGACTGCCGGCCGCCGCACGACGGGATCTCCGTCATCAAGGTGCCGCGCAACGCGCCCGAGAAGGCCGCGGTCGTGAACTTCCCGGTGCTCTTCCCGGACGGCGGCAACCCGGGTGCTCCGCAGAACCCGGGCGTCTCCAAGACCACCGGCTGCCACGACATCACCGTGCTGCCCTCGAAGGACCTGGCCGCCGGTGCCTGCATGGGAGACGGCCTGCTGTTCTCCATCAAGGACCCGGAGAACCCGAAGATCATCGACCGGGTGCAGGACAATGTGAACTTCGCCTTCTGGCACTCGGCGACGTTCAACCGGACGACGGACAAGGTCGTCTTCACCGATGAGCTCGGCGGCGGTGGCGCGGCCACCTGCAACGAGGAGATCGGCCCGAAGCGCGGTGCCAACGGCATCTACGACATCGCCGGCAGGGGAGACCACCGCAAGCTGGTCTTCCGCAGCTACTTCAAGATCGACCGTCCGCAGGCCGACACCGAGGTCTGCGTCGCCCACAACGGTTCGATCATCCCGGTCGAGGGACGCGACCTGATGGTCCAGGCCTGGTACCAGGGCGGGGTGTCGGTGTGGGACTTCACCGACTCGTCGAAGCCGAAGGAGATCGGCTACTTCGAGCGCGGCCCGGTCAGCACCGATGCCGTCACCACGGCCGGCCCCTGGTCGGCGTACTACTACAACGGCTACATCTACTCCAACGACATAGCCAAGGGCTTCGACGTCCTGAAGCTCGACGACCGGCGGACCGATCCGGCGAAGCGGGTGCGGCTGGACGAGCTCAATGTTCAGACGCAGCCGGAGTACTTCGACCGCTGACCGGCCGGATCCTCCACCCGGCCGGCGACAGCCGGCTCCACAGAGCACCCGAAGGCGTCCCGCAGGGCGGTTCCCCCGCTGTGCGGGGCGCCGCGCCGCGTCAGGCGGCCGTCCTGGCGGTGCCGCCCGTCGCCGCGGCCCACTCCACCAGCAGGCGCTGGTACTGCTCCTCGTCCTCCGGGGACAGGCGGCCGCCCGAGCGCTGCCACAGGTCGCGGATCTCTTTGTTCACCTCGGCGGCAGTGCGCGTGGAGTCGGAGGAGCAGGGAGAACGGGACATACCTACAGGCTAAGGCCCCGATGTGACAATCAGACCCATTGGGCGTCAGGGACATCTCTCACATGTCTGTCAGGCAACGCCCTGCACCAGTCCGAGCGTCCGCAGTCCGCCGGGCCGCTCCTCCACCGGCAGATGCTGCACAAACCGCACGTCACAGCCCAGTGCGGCGGCCCCGCCGTCCGCGTGCCGGTCGTCGCCGACCATCACCACCTCCGCCGGATCCAGCCCGAGAAATGTGCAGGCCGTGTGGAAGAGCCGTGAGTCCGGCTTCTGTACGCCGTGCTCGTACGACAGCACATAGGCCTCGATCAGGTGATCCAGGCCGTGCGCCCGGAAGACCGGCCGCAGGTCCCAGCCGATGTTGCTGACCACCCCGATCCGGGTGCCGCTGTCGTGCAGCGCGCCGAGCACCTCCGCCGCGTCCGGGTACGGCCGCCAGGCGGCGGGTGTCCGGTGCCGCTCGTACAGCGCGTCGTACAGCCCGGGATCCGGCAGCTCCACCTGCCGGGCCAGGCCGGTGTACGCCTCCCGGTGCAGTTCCGCGCTCTCGTCACGGGTGGCGTACGCGGCGGCGAGCCGGGCGGGGACGTGCCGGGGAGACGGGCCGCCCGGCAGCGCCCCGGCAGCCTCCAGCTCGCTCACGTACCGCTCGAAGTCGGCCTCGCCCACCGTCACCCCCCGCTCGGCGAGGACCGCGCGCAACCAGGACCGGACCGGCTCGATGCGGAAGAGGGTCCCGGAGAAGTCGAAGAGCACACCCTTGATCTGCATGGCTGCGATCCTCCCCGGTGCGGGGGTGCCGCGGCAAGGCGGGCCGGTCCCGGTACGGGCGCGGCGGGGCGGGGTCGTACCGCGCCGGTTCAGGAACTACGGGGCCGGCGTGGGCCGCCGCGCCGCTCGTACCGGGCGAATCCGTCGATCGAGAGGGCGACCAGGGCCGCCCCCAGCAGCCAGCCGCCCAGTACATCGCTCAACCAGTGCACACCCAGATAGAGCCGGGTCAGGCCCACCCCGACGACCGAGACGCACGCCACGACCAGCGCGGTCCGCCACAGCCGGGGCCCGGCGCCGTACCGTCGCAGCAGCCAGAGCAGCAGACCGAAGCTCACCGTCGCCGTCATCGCGTGACCGGAGGGGAACGCCGCGTAGTGGGCCGAGTCCACCGGGTCGGGCCAGTGCGGACGCTCCCGGCCGACCGCCGACTTCAGCCCCTGCTGAACCACGGTGGCCAGCACACTCGTCGCCGCCACCCACACCGCGGGCACCCGCGCCCCTCGCCACCACAGCACCACCACGGCCACCGTGATCAGGGCGCGCATGGTCCACGGATCCCATGCCCAGTCGGTCAGGATCCGGTTGACGTGCACCAGGCCGGGTTCGGTCACCGCCCTGCGGTGCAGGGCGTCCGCGACGTCACGGTCCAGCGCCATCAGCGGTGACCAGCGCACCGCGACGAGGATCAGTACGACCAGTGCGAGAACCGCACAGACCGCACCCGCCCCGAAAGGTGTGACACGGGAACGGGTGCGGGCGGGCGGGGAGAGTTGTGGGGACGGCATGGGGTGATCTTCGCGGACGGCCGCCGCCCTTGGCTATCGCAGCGCACTGAGTCCCGGAATGAAGGCCACCAGAAGCGGAACCACCGGCACCAGAGCGGCCGCCGCGGTCAGCCGGAGCCGACGGCCCGCGGTGAGCCGGTCCGCCGGGGTCAGCAGCCGGTTCACCCGCAGCGGCAGCTGTGCGTCCGGCGCCGGGCAGGGGCCGAACACGCCCCGGTCCTCGTTGAGTTCCACCAGGGCCAGGGCGATCGTCAGCCGTCCGAAACGCTTCGACGCCACATCGTCCGCGGCCAGTTCGACCAGCCGGTGCATCTCGTCGCGGAAGGCCGCGAACACCGGCACTTGCGGAAACCCGGTCGCCAGCGCGCCGGAACAGTGCAACAGCCAGTCGTGCCGCGCGTTCGCGTGCCCCTGCTCATGGGCCAGCACCGCGTCCAGCTGACGGCCTTTCAGGCGCCGGAGTGCCGTGGTGGTGATGACCAGTTGGGGCGCGGCACCCGGCAGCCACCAGGCATCCGGACGCTCTCCCTCCAGCACCACGAGACGCCCGCTGCCGGGCTCCTCGCCGGGCAGCAACGGGGCACGCACCAGCAGTTCGGCGCGCCGCTGCCTGCGACGCACCTGGGCCCGGTGGATCTCCCTGGTCAGCATCACCGCCGACCACACCCCGCCGAGCGCCAGCAGCACGGCCATGGCGGCCGACCACCGCCCGTGCCCGCCCAGCGCGTACGCCTCCACCACGGCCCGCGGCGCCGGTGCGAACACATGGCCGCGCACCGCCTGCCAGGCGGCGGCAGCGCTGAACGTCATGGAGAGCGCGAAGGAGAGCAGCACCCCGGCCACCACGCACTGCCACACCCACAGCGCCACCACGGGCTCGCGCTCCGGCCACCGGGCCCTGGCCATCAGCCGTGGGGTCAGGACGGCGGCCAGTGCACCGAGCAGCAGCAGTGCGAGGGAGACCAACATGACGTCAGCCTATGAGGGGCGCGGTACCCACGGGTATGGCTGTGCACGGCAAGTGACGCACACCACGGTTTGCCCGGCCGGCTGTCTCACAAAGTGAGCAGCATCGCGAACATGGCCATCCCCATCGTCAGCCGGCAGGCGAGCGCCAGCTCGGGCCGCGCAGCCCAGGAGCCCCCGGCAGAGCCACCGCCGCCGGCCGCCGCGGCACCCCCGGCGGCCACGGGTATCAACCGGGCCCCCGACCGCAGCACGTACACCGTGTAGTAGGCCAGCAGCAGCCCGGTCAGCAGGGGTACGCCCCCCGCCGTCGCCGCGACCCCGTGGCCCGTGTGCCCGCCGTGTGCCGCGCCGCCGGGTGCCATCGTCAGCGCCATGTAGACCATCGCCGCGGACCCGACCAGGTGGTGCAGATGGTGCCTGCTGCGCCGGGAGAACCACAGCGCACGGAGCGAAGCCGCGCCGAACAGCACCGCGTACACCGCCCATGCCCACGCGGGGGGTGTCACGACGGCCGCAGGCACCGCCATGGCGGCCATGCCGAATCCCATCAGGGCCTCCGCACGCGCCGTTCTGCGCCCCTCCCCGGCATCGCTGCGGGTGCGCAGCAGGCAGTACGCACCCGTGATCGCGCACAACGCCATCAGCAGCCAGCCCGACACCGCCGGTCCGTGCACAGCGCACCACCCCCAATTGCCGCACGCTCCAGATCGATGCCCGGGCAGGGGCCGTCGTACGCGGCGCACTGAGGTACAGGGGAGCGCGCGGAGGGAGTGTTCCCGCCGCGCGCTGTGCTTTCCGCCCCTCGTCAGCCGAGCGTGAGGGACTTGAAGGCGCGTGCCTGCTCGGTGATGGCGCGCTCCGTGGGCAGTCGTTCCATGGACGAGGCGCCGAAGAACCCGGCGATCCCGGAGGTGTGGTCCAGGATGTAGCGGGCGTCCTCGGGTTCGGCTATCGGCCCGCCGTGACACAGCACGACGATGTCGGGATTGACACGCTTGGCCGCGTCGTGCATCTCCTGCACGGCGGTGGCGGCCTGATCGAGCGTGAGCGCGGTCGAGGCGCCGATGGACCCCTTGGTGGTCAGCCCGACGTGCGGGACGAGCACATCGGCACCCGCCCGCGCCATTTCGGCTGCCTGCTCGGGGTCGAACACGTAGGGCGCCGTGAGTAGATCGCGTTCGTGGGCCTGGCGGATCATGTCGATCTCCAGGCCGAAGCCCATACCGGTCTCTTCGAGGTTCTCGCGGAACTTGCCGTCGTACAGCCCGACGGTGGGGAAGTTCTGTACGCCGGTGAAGCCGATGGTCTTCAGCTGGTCGAGGAAGTTGCCCATGATCCGGAACGGGTCGGTGCCGCACACCCCGGCGAGCACGGGGACGTCCCGCACCACGGGCAGGACCTCGCCCGCCATGTCGAGCACGATGGCGTTGGCGTCGCCGTAGGGCAGCAGGCCCGCCAGCGAGCCCCGGCCGGCCATCCGGTACCGGCCCGAGTTGTAGATGATCAGCAGGTCGACGCCGCCGGCCTCCGCGCACTTGGCGGACAGGCCGGTGCCTGCGCCCGCGCCGATGACGGCCCGGCCGGTCCGGACCTGCTCGGTCAGGCGGGCCAGGGCTTCCTTGCGGTTCACTGATGGGCTCCTGTTCGGTGGGTGTGTTCTCGCGGCTCGGGCTCTGAGGGCTCAGACGTCCGGGTGCGAACGGCTCTGGGTGGTGATCAGCTGGTGCAGGTGGTCGGCGGCGGCGACGGCGAACGACGGGTCGTTGAGGTGGGCGCCGATCTCACGCAGATCGACGGCGCTGCCCCGCAGGGCCGTGCGCAGGGAAGTCAGCCCGGCCGCGTCGGCCTCCGGGTCGTGGAACGGGCCGCCGGGGGCGTCCACGGCGGAGACACCGCCCAGCGGCCAGAGCACCGCCGTCGGACCGTGCGCCGAGGCCAGCTTGTGCCCCATGGAGGCGCCGAGTTCGGCCATCTCGTCGGGCGTGGTGCGCATCAGGGTGACGGTGGGGTTGTGTACGAGGAGGCGGCGGTCCGCGAAGCGTTCCGGGACGGTGTCGGCGGCGCCGAAGTTGACCATGTCCAGTGCGCCGGGCGCGACCACCTGCGGCAGGCCCGCCCGGCCCGCCGCGGTGAGCCGGTCGGGGCCGGCGCTCAGCACGCCGCCGACCAGTTCGTCCGCGAGCTCGGTGGTGGTCAGGTCAAGGACACCGGCGAGGAACCCGCCCGAGGCGAGCTTCTCCAGTGCCCGCCCGCCCGCGCCCGTGGCGTGGAAGACCAGGACCTCGTAGCCCAGCTCGTCCAGCCGCCGGCGGGCGGCATCGACCGCGGGCGTGGTGACGCCGAACATGCTGGCGCCGATCAGCGGACGCCCGTGGGGCTCCGACCGCTTCAGGCTCTGCTCGTGGTGGATGGCCATGCCGGCCGCCGCGGCCGCCGCGTTGCCCAGGATCTGGGACGACACGGAATTGATCCCCGCCACGTCGACCACGCTGTACATCATGGTGATGTCGCTGCTGCCCACGTACGGCGACACGTCCCCGCTGGCCATGGTGGACACCAGCACCTTCGGAACGCCGATGGGCAGCGCCTGCATGGCACGCGCGGCGATGAAGGACCCACCGCTCCCGGCCACGGCCAGCACCGCGTGCAGCTGCCCTTCCCGGTGCAGATCACCGACGATCCGCTCGACGCCCTCGGCCATGGCCGTCACTGCCGCACCGCGGTCCCCGGCGGCGCGCAGCGCCTCCAGACCGTGCCCGGCGCGGCGCGCGACGGCCGCGGCGTCGATGTCACCCGTGGGGCTGCCGACGGGTGACGGCATCACCCCGGCATCCACGAGCACCACGTCGCATCCCGATTCACGAAGCCGCGCCGAGAGCCACGCGTACTCCGCCCCCTTGGTGTCCAGTGTCCCGACGAGCACCACGGTCGCCATGTTCCTGCTCCTTTGCAACGGCGTTCTCCCGATCATGTGCGAGCCGCCGGAGGGTGGCAAAGACCACTTGACGGCAATTGGCCTGCGGCGGGCGATGATGGGGGGCATGGACCGGATTCCTCCCACCCGGCTGTCCCGCCTGCTGACCGGGTGGTCCAAGGAAGGCACGGGCGCGATGCCGCAGCTGTTGGCGGAGGCGCTGCGCGAACTGGCGCAGCGCGGAGACGTGGCACCGGGCACGGTGCTCCCCTCGCAGCGCGCCCTGGCGACGGCGCTGGGGGTCAGCCGCAGTACGGTGACCGCCGCGTACGGCCTGCTGGAGGCCGAGGGGTGGCTGGAGAGCCGGCAGGGCAGCGGCTCCCGGCTGCGGGGTTCGGGCTCGATGGGCGAACCCGCGACCGAGGGACGGCTGGCCAGCTTCGGGACCAGGGACGGCGGCATCGACCTGTCCAGCGGCGCGCTGGACGGCCTGTCCGCGGTCGCGGCGGCGGTCGGCGACCTGTCCGCCGACGACCTCACCGCCGCGCTGGCCGGCGACGGCTACCTCCCGTACGGGCTGCCCGAGCTTCGCGAGGGGATCGCCGAGTACCACCGCTCGGCGGGCCTGCCGACCGCTGCGGAACAGATCCTGGTGACTGCCGGATCCCAGCAGGCCGTCTGGCTGATCACCCAGGGCCTGGTCGAGCCCGGTGACACGGTGATCGTGGAGGACCCGACCTACCGGGGCGCCCTCGAAGCGCTGCGCGCCCGCGGCGCCCGGCTGGTCCCGCTGCCCGCCGACGGGGCCCACGGCGCCCGCGCACTGGCCCGGCTGGCCGGCCATGTCCGCCCGCGCCTCGTCTATCTGCAGCCGTCCCTCCACAACCCCACCGGCCTCGGCATGGACGAGCCCACCCGCCGCGCCTGGGCCGCCGTACTGGCCGAACAGGGCCTGTACACGGTGGAGGACAACGCCTACGCCGAACTGTCCCTGCACCACGACGCCGCGCCGGTCTCCCTGGCCGGCCTGCTGCCGCCCGCCGCCACGGCCACCGTCGGCACCCTGTCCAAGCTCTTCTGGGGCGGCCTCCGGCTCGGCTGGATCCGCGCCTCCACCACCGTCATCCGCCGCCTGGCCGACATCAAGAAGTCCGTGGACCTGTCCTGCCCGGTGGTGGACCAGATGCTGGCCGTGAACCTGCTCCGGCAACTGCCCGAGGCCCGGGCCCGGCGCCGCTCCCGGCTGCGCGAACGCCTGGCGGAGACCGAACGGCTCCTGCGTGACCAGCACACCGGCTGGCGATGGGAACGGCCCGACGGGGGCTCCGCGCTCTGGGTGGAGATCCCCGGCGCCGACGCCGAGGCAACCGCCCAGCTGGCCCGTCGCGCCGGCGTGCTGATCGTCCCCGGCCCGGCCTTCTCCGCCGTGGACGGCTTCCGCCACCACGTGCGGCTCCCGTTCGCCGACCGGGACGGCGGCCTGGAGAAGGCCCTGCCCGTGCTCGTCGACTGCGCGCGGCGAAGCCGTTAGTGGATCTAGGGGCGATACCGCAGCGGATGGTCCGCCGGTACTTCCACCATGACGATCCGGTGCCCGTCCGGATCGCGGATCCACATCTCGACCAGCCCCCAGGGCTCGCGCACCGGCTCCCGCAGCACCTCGACGCCGCGGGCCGACAGCTCTTCGTGCGCCGCCCGCACGTCCGCCACCTGCATCCACAGTTCGAGGCCGGGCACCGGCGGTCCGGCGGCGCGTCCGGACACCTCCAGGAAGCCTCCGCCGAGGAAGTAGACCGTGCCCCGCTCGGGGCCGGTGCCGAACTCCCGGTAGACGGGCAGTCCGAGGGACTCCCCGTAGAAGATCCGCGATCGCTCGGGGTCGGCCGGGCGCAACAGGATCCGGCTGCTCAGCACATGAACCATGTGCCCGAATCTAGTTCGGGACAGCCGGGTTACGCTGCTCCGGCACGGCCACAGGACAGAAACGGAGAGCCACCGCCATGGACACAGCCCCCGCCCAGGATCCGGGACAGCTGACCTTCCGCGACGCCGCCGACGCCGATGTGCCCGCGCTGGTGACGCTGATCGAGTCGGCGTACCGCGGGGACTCCAGCCGGGCCGGATGGACCACCGAGGCGGACATCCTGCAGGGGCAGCGGACGGACCCGGACGGTGTACGGCAGGTCCTTCAGACATCCGGCAGCCGGCTGCTCGTGGTGGAGCGCGACGGTGCGCTCATCGCCTGCTGCCAGCTCGAACACCGCGGCGACGCCGCCTACTTCGGCATGTTCGCGGTCCGTCCCGGACTTCAGGGGGCCGGGCTCGGCAAGGTGATCATCGCCGAGGCCGAGCGCACCGTCCGGGAGAGCTGGGGCGTGTGTGAGATGCACATGACCGTGATCTCGGTGCGCGAGGAGCTGATCGCCTGGTACGAGCGGCGCGGCTACCGCCGTACGGGAAAGCTCAGCCCGTTCCCGTACGGCGACGAGCGCTTCGGTATTCCGCAGCGCGACGACCTCGCCTTCGAACTGCTGGTCAAGGACCTGGTCTGAGCCGAGAGACGGCTCCGGGACCCTGCTCCGATCAGGCGGTGAAGCGGCCGGCGCGGCGGATCTCCGGGTAGTCGGTGGTCGCGCCGTCCAACCGCAGGGCGCGTGCCAGCCGCAGATGGTCCTGGGTGTTCACCACCCAGCCGATGACCTTCAGCCCCTCGGCGTGCGCCAGTTCGGTCACCTCCAGGGTGAGGCGACGGATGTTCAGCGCCAGCGTCGCCGCACCCACCGCCTTCGCCCGGTCCACCACGTCGCCCTGCCAGCGGCTGGCGATGAGCACGGTCCGTACCCCCGGCACCAGCCGGGCGATCTCGGCCACCGCCTCGTCATGGAACGAGGACACCTCGACCCGGTCGGTGAGACCGCGTCGCAGCATCACTTCGGCCAGGGCGCGGGCCGCGGCCGCGTCCTTGATCTCGGCCTGCACGGGGGACCGTACGGCGTCGAGCACCTCCTCGAAGACCGGCACCCGTTCGCCCTGTCCGGCATCGAGTTCCCGCAGTTCGGACAGGGTCTTCTCGTTGATCGGCCCCGTGCCGTCCGTCGTGCGGTCCACATCGGCGTCGTGCATGACGGCCAGTGCGCCGTCCTCGGTCAGATGAAGGTCCAGTTCGATCGCGTCCATTCCGGCCCGTTCGGCGTGGACGAACGAGCGCAGGGTGTTCTCCGGCTCGACACCCATCACTCCGCGATGTCCGATGGTGAGAAAAGACAAGGCAACCCGCTTCCGTCGACGGCGTCTTCCCGCGCGCGGCTCCTACCCACGAGGCGCTACGGCATACGGCGATTCGGCAGCCTAACGGCGTCGGGGAAGAGGAGAGGGGCGGACACCTGCGGTGCGCACCCGGCCGACGGAAGTAGCTGCCGGGAACGGTCCGTGCAGGAAGAATCGCGGTGACCATGGGGGTCGGCAGGATAATTTTCTGGGGCCCACTTGTCTCAAGGAACCGCACATGGATACGGTTGCTTAACGCGAGGTTCTCCTGTGGAGGAAGTGTTATGACGGAAATTCTTGTGCAGGACGCCACTGCGAGCGGCATAGCCACGGATCAGCGGGTGGTCGATCATCCCGCCTGGCCCGCGCTCAAGAGCGCCGTGGAGGAGATCCGCCCCTGGCAGTCGAAGGACGGTTCCATCGACTTCGAGGCCGAGGGTGCGCCGTCCCCCAAGGCCGCCCGGTCGACGCTCGACCGTGTGATCGCCGCGGTCGAGGAGCTCTCCCCGCTGCTGCCGCACGACGCCGCGTACCACCGCGCCCTCGCCGCGGACCTGCGCCGCTGGGCCGCGGACGGCTTCGGTGTGCCGGACTTCCTCGACTCGCTGCTCGCCTTCCAGCCGGCCAAGGACCGCACGGACGGACTGCAGCACCTGGTCGTCTTCGCGATGTACACGCAGAACGGCAATCCGGACCGCAACCTCGAAGCGGTCGTGCTGCGGATGGTCTGGCCCGAGTGGTTGGCCGAGCTCGAAGCGACCCGCTACGACAACCCGCTGTTCTGCGGCATCACCTTCGAGGACTTCACCTCGGGTTACGACACCAACTCCGCCGTGCTCTTCCCGGAGACCATCGCCGTGCGCGAAGCCCCCGAGCGCTTCAGCTGGGGCGGTATCTTCTGCGACCGCGAGGCGGCCCGCTTCCGCCGGGTCACCGAGGCCTCGGTCGAACTGCTCGGCGTCGAACTGCCCGACGACATCCGCGACATGGTCGCCGACCAGCAGCGCTGCGAGCAGGCCTTCGTGCTCTGGGACATGGTCCACGACCGGACGCACAGCCACGGCGACCTGCCCTTCGACCCCTTCATGATCAAGCAGCGCCAGCCGTTCTGGATGTACGGCCTCGAAGAGCTCCGCTGCGACCTCACCGCCTTCAAGGAGGCCGTGAAGCTGGAGGCCGACGGCTTCGCCCAGGGCCGTGACGTGCAGTACGCCGTGCTGTTCGACCGGATGTTCCGCTTCCCCGTCACCGGCGAGCGCGTCCGCAACTACGACGGCCTCGGCGGCCAGCTGCTCTTCGCGTACCTCCACAAGCACGACGTGGTCCGCTGGACCGACAACACACTGAAGATCGACTGGGACCGGGCCCCGCAGATCACCAACCAGCTCTGCGCCGAGATCGAGAAGCTCTACCGCGACGGCATCGACCGCCCCAAGCTCGTCCACTGGTTCGCCGCGTACGATCTGGTCTCGACCTACCTCGCCCCGCACCCGGGCTCCCGCTGGGCCAAGGGCCCGGACGCCCTGGACCTGTCTCAGCCGCCGCGTAAGCTCGTCGACGATGTGCTTCCGGACGAGTTTCCCCTGAGCATGTTCTATGAGGCGCTGTCCAAGAAGCTGAAGAATGTGATCGCCTCGACCAAGGGGATCACCGCCGCGGATGCCGAGCAGGCAGCCGCGTGAGCGCCGGGTCTGAGGAGGCGGTGGCCATGAACGGAAACGGCAGGGGCAACGGGAGCGGTGCTCTCGAAGGTGCCGTGGTCGCGGTGGCCGGGGCCGCGGGCCCGGCCGGCCGGGCCACACTGATGAGGCTCGCCGAGGCCGGTGCGACCGTCGTCGCCTCCGACGCGGACGCCGCCCGCCTGGCCGAGGCGGTCGACGCCGCGCGCTACGCCCACGGCGGCGCCACCGTCACCGGTGACACGGTCGATCTGCTGGACCTCGATGCCACCCGCGAATGGGCGGACAGGACCGAGAAGGAATTCGGCCGGATCGACGGCCTGGTCCACCTCGTCGGCGGCTGGCGCGGCAGCGCGAGCTTCGCCCAGACCGACCTCGCCGACTGGAACCTGCTGGAGAAGCTGCTGATCCGTACGGTCCAGCACACCTCGCTGGCCTTTCAGGAAGGTCTGCAGCGCAGCGACCGGGGTCGCTATGTGCTGATCAGCGCGGCCGGGGCGAGCAAGCCCACCGCGGGAAACGCGGCCTATGCCGCGTCGAAGGCGGCGGCCGAGGCCTGGACGCTCGCGCTGGCGGACGCGTTCCGCAAGGCGGGGGGCGACGAAGGGCCGAGGACGGCGGCTGCGATCCTGATCATCAAGGCACTGGTGCACGACGCGATGCGCGCCGAGCGCCCGAATGCGAAATTCGCGGGCTACACCGACGTCAAGGAACTGGCCGATGCCATCGCCGGCGTCTGGGACCGGCCCGCCCCGGAAGTGAACGGAAAGCGCCTGTGGCTGACCCCACAACCGTAAGGACCGACGCGCGGCGCCACCACGATCCGCAGATCCGCGGCTTCGCCAGCGACAACTACGCGGGCACGCACCCGGAGATCCTCGCGGCACTCGCCCTCGCCAACGGCGGTCACCAGATCGCCTACGGCGAGGACGAGTACACCGAGCACCTCCAGCGCGTCATGCACAGTCACTTCGGCCCCACCGCCGAAGCCTTCCCGGTGTTCAACGGAACCGGTGCCAACGTCGTCTCCCTCCAGGCGATGACCGACCGCTGGGGCGCCGTGATCTGTGCCGAGTCCGCCCATATCAATGTGGACGAGGGCGGCGCCCCGGAGCGGGTGGGCGGCCTCAAGCTGCTCACCGTGCCCACTCCGGACGGCAAGCTCACCCCCGAGCTCATCGACCGGCAGGCGTACGGCTGGGACGACGAGCACCGCGCCATGCCGCAGGTCGTCTCGATCACCCAGAACACCGAGCTGGGCACGGTCTACACCCCCGACGAGATCCGCGCCATCTGCGACCACGCCCACGGACACGGCATGAAGGTCCATCTGGACGGGGCCCGGATAGCCAACGCCGCGGCGTCGCTGGACGTACCGATGCGTACGTTCACCAACACCGTCGGCATCGACGTCCTGTCCTTCGGCGGCACGAAGAACGGAGCGATCTTCGGCGAGGCCGTCGTCGTCCTGAACCCGGATGCCGTCCGCGCCATGAAGCATCTGCGCAAGCTGTCGATGCAGCTCGCGTCGAAGATGCGCTTCGTCTCCGTACAGCTGGAGGCGCTGCTGGCCGGAGATCTCTGGCTGCGCAACGCCCGGCATGCCAACGCGATGGCTCAGCGGCTCGCCGAGGGCGTGCGCGCGGTGGACGGTGTGGAGATCCTCCACCCCGTCCAGGCCAACGCTGTCTTCGCTCGGCTGCCGCACGAGGTGAGCGAGCGGCTGCAGAAGCGCTTCCGCTTCTACTTCTGGGACGAGGCGGCCGGCGATGTGCGCTGGATGTGCGCCTTCGACACGACGGAGGACGACGTCGACGCGTTCGTCCTCGCGCTGAAGGAAGAGATGGCGAAGTAGCCAAGCTGAATAGGTATGCGGTCGATCGGAAGGTCATTGAAGCTGGTCGGCCGCATACCTGCGCTCGGCGGCCATGGAGCTGATCCAGCAGGTCCCGGAAATTTCCGCCTGTCTCGCCGCCGACGAGGCCATCGACCACGAGCATCCGCTGGTGCAGGAGACGGTCGCCGAGCTTCACGGTGACACCACCGACGCATATGCATACGCGGATGCCGCCTATGTCTTTGTACGCGACACCATTGCGCACTCCGCCGATTCCGGTGACATGCGGGTCGCCTGGCGCGCCTCCGACGTCCTCGCGACACGCAATGGCATCTGGCATGCCAAGTCCCACGCCCTGGCCGCCCTCCTGCGCGCGGCGGGCATCCCGACCGCCCACTGCCACCAGGCGCTCGCCGACGACGACGGGGCCCGGGCCCCGTGCACGGGCTGATCGCGGTCCGCCGAGAACCGCCCGCAGTTGTGGCGCACCCTTCCCGCGGCGCTCCGAGCCGGGGAGACGGCACCCCGGGGCGCGGATCGGCGTCCGCGCCCCGGAGTGACGTTTCGGCCGCGTCAGCTCTTCTCCCGCACCTCGGCGGGGGTCGGGGCCGTACCGCCGAGGTGCGCGGGCACCCACCAGGTGTCGCTCGCGTCCTTCGGGCGCACGGGATAGGCGCGCTGGGCCGCCTCCAGGAGCTCCTGGACCCGCTCCCGCAGCCGCCGGGTGATCGCGCCCGCGTACTGGTCTGTGGGCGCCTCCACCGGCTCGCCGACCCGGATCGTCACCGGCACGTGGTTGCGCTTGAAATTGCTCGGCCGGCCCTTGGTCCACAGCCGCTGCGTCCCCCACAGCGCCATCGGGATCAGCGGTACGCCGGCCTCCTGGGCCAGCCGGGCGGCGCCCGACTTGAAGCTCTTCAGCGTGAACGACTCCGAGATGGTGGCCTCGGGAAACACACCGACGATCTCGCCCGAGCGCAACGAGGCGAGCGCGTGCGCGTACGCCTCCTCACCCTGCTTGCGGTCGACGGGGATGTGCTTCATGCCGCGCATCAGCGGTCCCGAGACCTTGTGGCGGAAGACCGACTCCTTCGCCATGAAGCGGACGAGCCGCTTCTGCGGCAGGGCCGCGAGCCCGGTGAAGATGAAGTCCAGATAGCTGATGTGGTTGCTCACCAGTACCGCGCCACCGGTCTTCGGGATGTGCTCGGAACCCTGGGTGTCGATCTTCAGGTCAAGCGCCTTGAAAAGCGTACGAGCGGCGCCGATGACCGGCCGATAGACGAGTTCTGCCATCTGGGGAAGACCCTTCTTCAGCGCCTGAGGAGGGTTCTCCCGGCGGAAGTTACGCAGCCGTAGGTTTGCGGCATTGCGCCGATCGTGCCCCATGCGCGACGCGGTGGCCAGTCTCCGAGGGCTCGGGGCGCGAGATTCTCGTCACGTGGAACCTCCGGGAATGTCTCGCGGGCCGGTGGCGCTGACCTCTTGCGATGAGCTCTGACAGGAGGCCGAGGGTGGACGGGCAGACTCGTGGGGGACCGCTGGATGCGGCCAGGCTCGGCGCCGAACTGGGTGAGCGGGCAACCCTCGTGCAGTTCTCCAGCGCGTTCTGCCAGCCCTGCCGGGCGACCCGGCGCACCCTCGGCGAGGTGGCGCGCATGGTGGACGGCGTGGCCCATGTGGAGATCGACGCCGAGGCGCATCTCACTCTCGTACGGGAGCTGGGGATCAGCCGGACACCGACCGTGCTGGTCCTCGATGCGGCCGGCCGGATCGTCCGCCGGGCGGTCGGGCAGCCACGCACCGTCGACGTGGTCGCCGCGCTGGGGCAGGCGATGTGACGGACCGTGACGCATCTCCCACATGGCGGAACACTCTTGACTGCACCCACCACGCATCGTCAGTCTGACGCTATGCCGCCGGAACCCCTTCTCTACGGCCGGGTCCACGTGGATCTCGCCCGCAACGCGAGTGCGCGCTGTCCGGGTGCCTGAGCAACAACGGCCCCGTACGCCTCTTCCGTGGAAGGACATCTCCATGACGGCTTCGCCCGAGCTCGGCACCACACGCCAGGCTTCCCCCGAACTCCTCCGCTCCGTCTTCCGGCAGCACGCCGCCGGTGTGGCCGTGATCACCGCCGCAGGTGACCGGCCGGTCGGCTTCACCGCCACCTCGCTCAACTCCGTCGCCGCCGAGCCGCCGCTGCTCTCCTTCGGGGTCGGCACCTCGTCCTCCAGCTGGCCGGTCCTGGCCGAGGCCGAGCATGTCGGCATCCACATACTCGGCGAGCACCAGCAGGAGCTGGCCGCCACTTTCGCCCGCAGCGGCGCCGACCGCTTCGGCCCGTCCACCTATTGGCGCAGTGGGCCCGAAGGAGTGCCGGTGCTCGACGGCGTACTCGCGTGGCTGGTCTGCCGCGTGGTCGCCCGTGTCCCGGCGGGGGACCACCGGATCGTCATCGCGCAGGCCGTGGTCGGCGACCCGGCCGGAGGCGGTCGTCCGCTGCTCTATCACCAGGGCCGTTTCAACGCTCTGCGAGACTGATCCCGCCCAGGCGGCACATGGGCGCCGACGTTGGGCATATCACAGTTCCGAGCGCTTGCTCATGGGTGAACCACTGGGTGTACTGGCTAGTAATATTTCCGGTCGGGGCGTCGGTCGCCCCGACCGGAATCCGCCCCATCAGGCGCCTATGCTGCGTGCAACAAGGCAGCCCCGGAAATGACGATGCA
>NZ_FPJO01000010.1:0-213805 GCF_900119365.1 Streptomyces atratus | reverse complement strand
GGACGCAGAACTGGCTGCGGATCGAGTCCGGTTACACCGGCCCGATCGACGGGATCCCTGGCCCCAACACCTACGCCGCGCTCCAGCGGAACATGCGCGACTGGGGCTACACCGGACCCGCCGACGGTGCACCCGGACCCAAAACCTGGGCCGCGGTCCAACGACTGGCCGCCACACACGGCTACACCGGACCCATCGACGGCGTCATGGGACCCAACTCCTGGCGGGGCTTCAGCCGCTTCATCAACCAGGACCGCTGGGACTGAAACCCGGGGAACGGCGGCACCGACAGCACAGAAAATCCCCGGCCCGCAATTGTGGGCCGGGGATTTTCCCGGGTATATTGAGTGTTTCTGTGTGCCCACAGAAAAGGCCCTACACAGGGCCACTAAGAAACACCGTATCCGGCAGGGAGCCATTTTGTCAAATCGGGAAAGCGCCGAATTGCAGAAGGAGCAAGAATTCATCGACGGGCTCTACGACCGTGTCGACGCCCTGCGCGGAGTCGCCGCGCGAGGCGTCGAGGACGCGCTGACACCGGTCGGGACCGGCCTGCAGGCCCGTCTCGAACGCGATGTGCTCGTCGCCGAACGCTCAGGTCTGCTGGCCGCCCTGAACGCGGTGGACGGCTCGCTGTGTTTCGGCCGCATCGATCTCTCCGACGGCACCGCCCACCACATCGGGCGTATCGGAATCCGTGAGGACGACACCGCGCACACGCCTCTCCTGATCGACTGGCGTGCACCGGTCGCCCGCCCCTTCTACCTCGCCACCGGTCACACGCCCATGGGGCTGCGCCGGCGCAGACACATCACCACCGAGGGCCGCGCCGTCACCGAGCTGCACGACGAGATCCTCGACCTCCGGGACCGGGAGCGCACCGGCTTCGAGGACCCGAGCGGCGACGCCGTGCTGCTCGCGGCCCTCAACTCCGCCCGCACCGGCCGCATGGGCGACATCGTGCGGACCGTCCAGGCGGAGCAGGACCGCATCATCCGTGCCCCGCACCGCGGGATCCTCGTCGTCGAGGGCGGCCCCGGTACCGGCAAGACAGCGGTGGCGCTGCACCGGGCGGCCTTCCTGCTGTACGAGCACCGTGAGCTGCTCGCCAGGCGCGCCGTCCTGATCGTGGGCCCCAACCCCGCCTTCCTGCACTACATCGGCGAGGTGCTGCCCGCGCTCGGCGAGACCGGCGCCCTGCTCGCCACGCAGGCCGAACTCTTCCCCGGGGTCCACGCCGACGGCGCCGACACGCCCCGCGCCGCCGCCGTCAAGGGTGGTGAGCGGATGGCGGAGGCGCTCGCCCTCGCCGTCCGCGACCGACAGCGGCTGCCCGAATCCGGCGCACCGATGGTCGTCCCGCACGACGACGGGGAACTCGTACTCGACCGGGAGATCGCCCACGAGGCCCGGCAGGCGGCCCGCGACACCCGCCTGCCGCACAATCTCGCCCGCCCGTACTTCGCCTTCCGGATCATCGACGCCCTCACCTCGCAGCTCGCCGTACGGATCGGCGCCGACCCGTACGGCGGTCCCAACCTCCTCGGCCCCGACGACATCGCCCAGCTCGGCAAGAGCGTCGCGGCCGCCGAGGAGGTGCACTCCGCCATCGAGGAGCTGTGGCCGGCCCTCACCCCGGAGGGGTTCCTCACCGGCTATCTGGCCGACCCCGTGCACGTACCGGACGAGGACGCCGAAGCCATCCGGCGCGCGCCCGGCGAGGGGGCGTGGACCCCCGCGGACGTTCCGCTGCTCGACGAGGCGGCGGAACTCCTCGGGGTCGACGACAGCGCCGAACGGGCGGCGGCCGAGGCCGAGCGCCAGGAGCGGATCGCGTACGCGCAGGGCGTGCTGGAGCTTTCGAGGGGCTCGGAGACGTACGAGTTCGAGGACGAGGAGTCCGAGGTCCTGGCCGCCCACGACATCGTCGATGCCGAACGGATGGCGGAGCGGCAGGAGGAGGCCGATCACCGCACCGCGGCCGAGCGCGCCGCCGCGGACCGGTCCTGGGCGTTCGGGCACATCGTCGTCGACGAGGCGCAGGAGCTGTCGCCGATGGCGTGGCGGCTGCTGATGCGCCGCTCGCCGACGCGCTCGATGACCCTCGTCGGCGACCCGGCACAGACCTCCGAGGAGGCCGGTGTCGGCTCGTGGGAGAAGATCCTTCAGCCGTACGTCGATGACCGCTTCGAACACGTCCAACTCAAGGTCAACTACCGCACGCCCGCCGAGATCATGGAGCTGGCCGCCGGGGTCGTACGGGCCGAGGACCCTTCCTTCGAGCCACCCCGCTCGGTGCGGTCCACCGGCGAGGTGCCGTGGACGCGGCAGGCCGGGAAGGATCTGGCGGGTGCCGTGGCGCAGGCGGTCGCGGAGCTGACGCCCGAGGAGGGCCGCCTCGCGGTGATCGCGCCGCAGGCGCTCCACGAGGAGATCGCGGCACCGCTGGACGGGATCACGGCCGGTGCCGAGCCGGATCTGACCCGGCCGGTGGTACTGCTCGGCCCGCGGCAGGCCAAGGGGCTCGAATTCGACCATGTGCTGGTCGTGGAGCCCGCCGGGTTCGGGGCCGGCGACCTGTACGTGGCGCTGACCCGTGCCACGCAACGCCTGGGCATCGTCCACCGGGAGGAGCTGCCCGAGGCGCTGCGCTGACGATGTCAGGGCGCGGCACCCCCGGCGGCCCCGGCCGTGGGTGCCGCGGCATCAGCTCGTGACGATCCCGGCGACGAGATTGATCGTGGTGGCCAGGATGCCGACGCCGAACACGTAGGACAGCAGGCAGTGCCGCAGGACGACCGCGCGGATGGCGGAGCTGGAGACGCCGGTGTCGGAGACCTGGTAGGTCATCCCGAGGTTGTAGCTGAAGTAGAGGAAGTCGATGTACTTCGGCGGGTCGTGGGAGTTGAAGTCGATCCCGCCCTCGGACGGCACGTAGTAGAGGTACGCGTAACGGGTGGCGTACATCAGGTGGAGCGACGCCCAGGCCATGAACACACCGCACAGCGCCGTCGCGGCCGCCGCGTGACTCAGGTCCGAATGGCCGACCAGGAGCAGCACCACGATGCCGACCAGTCCGCACAGGGAGGCCGCGACGACGGCGAGCTCCTCGACGACGGGCCGGAACTCCTCGCGCCGGACGTTGAGATGGGTGGTGGCCGCGTCCATGGGCCACAGCACGATCCACCCCGTCGCCACGAAGAGCGTCTCGGCCGCGGCGATTCCGGCGAGGACGCCCAGCGGCCCGTTGGCCGGCACGGCGGTGACCACGCCGATCACCGCGCCGGCGACCACCGCAGCGACGAGCCGGGGCACCGCGGAGAGCGTCGGCCAGTGCTTCCTGGACATCAAGGGTGACCACCTCGATGGCTCAGTGAATCACCGTGCCCGGCCGGGACGGGTACGTCCACGCTATCCGCGCCCGCACCGGGGTGCAGCCCGGAGCAGGCGCGGCTAGCCTGCCCGAAAGGATCGTTTCCACTCGGTGACGGAGCTGTCCGGGTGGAGCGACTACGACCTGGAGAACCAGGGCCGGCTGACCGAGCCGATGGTCTACGACCCCGAGTCGGACCACTACGTCCCGATCAGCTGGAAGGACGCGTTCGAGGTGGTCGGCCGTGCTCCGCGCGCCCTACGTGCGTAGGGCAGATTGCTGGCTCGCGGCCGGCACGACTTCGTCGGCATCACCGAGGACGGCATCCTCGGCAAGATCGGCGTCAACAGTGTTCTCGATGCAGCCCAAACACGACACGCCGGTGCGCACCAACCACTTCCTGACGCCGGTCCCTGCGGCCGACGAGAAGAGCTGGCTCTACCAGCCCGACTCGGGCGAGCGCTACGACTTCGTGCGCGCGTCTCGCGAAGGCACAGCCGCCGGCCACGCCCGACGAGCTCGTGGGCCAGGGGACGGCGAGCCTCCGGTGGCCTGCCTGCCCGATCCCGACAAGCCGCTCGGTCGGCGCCGGGCGAGCCTCGCGGCGGTCGCTCTCGAACCGGCGACGCGCACCGCCCGGGTCCTCGACGGCACGCCCGCCGACATCGGCTCGCGCGACCGGCGCGTCCTCACCGCCGGCTGAGCCCGGCACGGCCCGCCCATGACCTGTATGGGCGGGCCGTGCCGGTCCTGTGGAGAGCCCCGCCGGGTCCGCCGACCCGTTGCGCGGCTCACCTGATGCACGAGGTGGTCCTGCTGACCCACTGGGCCAGGGTGATCTGCGTAGTCGGGGCGGTCCGGTCCGACCCGCGACGGGGGGACGTGTGGCTGCGGCCGGCCACGCAGGCCCGGGTGTTGCGGCCCTGCCCGTGGGCAAGGGCGTCGCGCAGCAGGATCAGGTGTGCGGGAACAGTCTTCTCGCCGGACGGCTGGGTCGGGCAGTGGGCTTCGGTCATGGCGAAACCTCCGTTCATGGTCCCACCATCGCCCCGCGACACCCCCCGGCACATCGTCCCCGCACAGTGATTCCCGACTACCACGGATGCGGTATCCGGTCCGCCGGACTACTGCCGGGACCGGCTCCGGACCCCCGCGCCGACCGTCACGCGGGCACCTCGGGGGTGCTCGGCTCGCCCGTCGCGGTGACCAGTCCGCACTGATAGGCGACGACCACGAGCTGGGCGCGGTCCCGGGCCGCCAGCTTGGTCATCGCCCGGTTGACGTGGGTCTTCGCGGTGAGCGGGCTGACGAACAGGCGATCGGCGATCTCCTCGTTGGACAGGCCCAACGCGGCGAGGATCGTGACGTCGCGCTCCCGCGGCGTCAGGCACTCCAGCCGCTCGTGCACGGCCACCGGGCACGGGTTCGGCTGGGCCAGGAACCTCGTGATCAGCGCTCGCGTCGCCGTCGGGGACAGCAGCGCCTCGCCGCCCGCGACCGTGCGGACGGCGTCGAGGAGCTCCTCGGGCCGCGCACCCTTGCCGAGGAAGCCGCTGGCCCCCGCACGCAGCGCCTCGGCGACGTGCTCGTCGTCCTCGAAGGTGGTCAGGATGAGCACCTTCACGCCCGCGAGGTCCTCGGACTCGCTGATGAGCCGGGTCGCCTCCAGGCCGTCCATCTCCGGCATGCGGATGTCCATCAGGACGATGTCCGGGTGCTGTGTGCCGGCCAGCTCGACCGCCTCGCGACCGTTGGAGGCCTCGGCCACGGTCTCCATGTCGTCCGTGGCGTCGAACAGCATTCTGAAGGTGCCCCGCAGCAGGGCCTGGTCATCTGCAAGCAGTACACGAATCGTCATGCCCGTCTCTCCGATCCCGTGCCGGGCCAGGGCGGCCGGTGCGCAGCGGAAGTTCGGCCGTCACGGTGAATCCGCCCTCGGGGCGTGGTCCCGCGTGCAGCCTGCCCCCGATCGTGGCAGCCCGCTCACGCATGCCGATCAGCCCGTGACCGGCCCCGGGGCGAGGACGGTGCGGTCCGGCGGACCCGTCGTCCTCGACGGTGATCGTAAGCCGCTCCCGGTGGTAGTGCAGGCACAGCCGGGCGTGATCGGCGCCGGCGTGCTTGCGCACATTGGTCAGTGACTCCTGCACGATGCGGTACGCGGCCAGATCGACCGCCGGATCCAGCGGTTCGGTGTCGCCGCACCGGGTGTGGCTCACGGCCAGCCCGGCGCGTTCGAACGATGCCAGCAGGTCCGGCACCTGTGCCAGGCCCGGCATCGGGTCGCGGGGCGCCACCGGGTCGTCGGACTGCCGGAGCAGGCCCACGGTGACCCGCAGCTCGTCCAGCGCGGAGCGGCTGGTGTCCCGGATGTCCTCCAGCGCGGTGAGGATCTGTTCCGGCCGCTGGTCCACCAGATGGACGGCGACGCCCGCCTGCGCGTTGATCAGGGCGATGTGGTGCGCGACGATGTCGTGCAGTTCGCGTGCGATCCGGACGCGTTCGGCCGCCACCCGCTGGCGTGCCTCCTGCTCGCGGGTGTGCTCCGCGTGCTCCGCCCGTTCCTCCACGGCCACCACATAGGCGCGGCGTGAGCGCACCCCGTCCCCGATCGCGGCCGGCAACGCCGTCCAGGCCACCATCGCGACCGTGTCCGGTTCCAGCCAGGTCTGCGGGGTGAATATGGCGGCGGTGCTCGCCAGGACGGAGGCCGAGGCAACTGCCGAGGTCCAGGCGGTACGCCGGTCGGTCCGCACGGCCACGTTGTAGACGGCCACCAGGACCGGGCTCACCACCAGCGGGCTGTCCCGGACCCCGATCAGTTGGAAGGTCACTCCGCAGGCGACGGTGACGGCCAGTACGCCGAACGGGTGGTGGCGCCGCCGCACGAGCGCACCGCAGCCGACGGCGGCCACCAGCACCGCGGGCCAGCGCAGCAGGAACTGGTGCTTGTGCGGTTCGATCGAGGCGGCCACGACCGACAGCACGAACAGCACGGCAGCGCCCGTCCCGTCCGCCGCGCGGATCCGGGCCAGCGCTCCGGGCCTCCAACCGTTGATCACCGCCATCCCTCCACCGTAGGGGCGGCGGACGAATCGGGCATCGTCGCGCCGTGGCGGGAGCGGGCCCGCTACGTGTGCCGTCCATCGGCCCCGGCTCCGGGACGGTTGCCCGTGCCGGACTGCGCGAGGAGGCGCCGGCGCCAGCGGGTACGGGCCTCGCGTGCGTCCCGGCTGAGGGCCGCCCGGGGTGCCAGGCCGTCGAAGCCGTGGCAGGCGCCGGGCCATACATGCAGTTCGGCCTGGCCGCCCGCCTGCCAGATGGCGTCGGCATAGGCCACGTCCTCGTCCCGGAACATCTCGGCCGACCCGACCTCGACATAGGCCGGGGGCAGTCCGGAAAGGTCCGTGGCGCGGGCCGGAGCCGCGTAGGGCGGCAGGTCCGCGGCGCCGTGGCGGTCACCCAGCAGTGCCTGCCAGGCGGTGGTGTTGGAGGTGAGGTCCCATACGCCCAGGCCCGTCATCTGGTGGCTGGAGAAGGTGCTGCCGCGGTCGTCGAGCATCGGGCACAGCAGGAGCCTGAGACCCATGCGACGTACCCAACCACACCGTCGGGCGCGACAACCCCCGTACCGCAGCACCGCGTTGCCACCGGCCGTGCGGGCCCGGACGCCATCCTCCCGGACCTCCTGACGCGAGGCGGAGGCGCAGACCGCCCCGGGCGTAAGCTTCGCTCAGCATGGACACGACGGGGGCGGAGCACATGACGGCTGAGCCGGTACAGAGGTGGGGATCGACCCTCGATTCGGTCGTGGTGTACGCGCAGGGCGCGCTCTGCCGGCGCCTGGCCCGGGGCAGGGTGTCGCCCGACGGCCGGGTGCGGGTGACGGGACTGCCCCGTTCGCTGGACCCGGACTCGCTGCGGGCCCGTGTCCTGGGCGCCCCCGGCGTGCGCGTCGGCGAGGTCCGGGTGGAGGTCGAGGCCGAGCCACTCGGCGCGGGCACGCCCGACGGGTTGCGCCACGAGTTCGAGCGGCTGCGCGACGAGTGCGCGGCGGCGGAGGGACGCCGGGACCGGCAGCTGAGCCTGATCGAGGAGATCAGGGCTCTCCACCCCGTCCCGCCCGCCCGCAGGCGCGACGACCCGCACCGCCGCACCCCCGTCGACGCATGGCTGGAACTCGCCGACTTCGTCGAGGAACGGCTGGCGGGACTGCACAAGCGCCTCATCGAGCTGGAGGAGGCGCTGCGCAACGCCGAGCACGAGCTCACCGTCGCCGCCGACCGGCTCGACCGGGCCTCCACCGACGCCCCGTCGGCGCACGTGGAGGCCACGGTCCGCGCGGTCCTGTCCCTGGACGGCGCCGGTGATGCAGAGCTGGAGCTGGAGCTGGAGCTGGAATACGGGGTGCCGGGCGCCGTCTGGGTGCCGGCCTACCGCCTCACCCACCGTCAGGGCGACGACAGCGGCCGTCTGGTGCTGCGCGCCTCGGTCGCCCAGCGGACCGGCGAGGACTGGACCGGCGTGCGCATCTCCCTGGCCACCGCGGATCTCCGGCGCCGCACCGACCTGCCGAGGCTCCGCTCGATCCGGATCGGACGCAGTCAGCCCGCCCCCGCGCCTTCCGGCTGGCGCGAGCCCCCGGCCGGGCTCGTCGGCCTGTTCTCCGGGTACGACGCGGCAGGCCCTGCCCCGGCCTCCGTGCCCATCGCCGTCGGAGCCGGCTCCGCGTCCGGTCCCCTTCCGCCACCGCCGCCTCCCCCGCCGTCGGCACCGCGGGGCTACGGCGCCGCGCCGGCCGCCGAGCCGGTGCCCAGCGGCGGATACGGGGCTCCCCCTGGGGCCTTCGGCGGCGGGATGCCCTTCGCGGGTGCCCCCGCTCCCATGGCGCCCGCGGCTCCCGGCCGGGCCGCGCCGCCTCCTCCCCCGGCACCGGTGACCGGTCCGCCGCAGCCGAGCGGCGCCGAGCTCGACTATGCCGCCCTCGTCCTGTGCGGCCCCGACGAGCAGGGCGGTCGCAGGGGCCGGCTGTTTCCCGGCTCCGCCTTCGACCCGGTGGCGACCGAGTACCGCCGCCGCGCCGAGGCGGTGGCCGCGCTGCCGTTGCCCGGACATGCTGTGCGTCCCCGCGAGTCGGCGGGTTCCTTCGACCACCGCTTCGATGCCACCGCCCGCGCCGACATTCCGTCGGACGGCACCTGGCACACCGTCACCGTCGGCGAGATCCCGGTCGGACTGCGTACCGAGTACCTCTGTGTGCCGTCCGTGGAGCAGACCGTCTACGCGACGCTGGTGCTCTCCAACGCCACCGGCCAGGCGCTGCTGGCCGGCCCGGTGGAGGTCACCGTCGACGACGACTACCTGCTGACCGCCGCACTGCCCACGCTCGCCCCCGGCGGTGTGCGCCGGATGGGGCTCGGGCCGGCCGAGGGCATCCGGGTCACCCGCCGTACGAACCTGCACGAGTCGACCTCGGGCCTGCGCAACAACACCACCGTGCTCGACCACCGCGTCCACGTGGAGCTGGCCAATGGGCTCGCGAGGCCCGTCGCCATGGAGGTCCTGGAGCGGGTGCCGGTCACCTCCGATCCGGACGTCCGGATCGAGGAACGGGCCGACTGGACGACGCCGGAGGAGGGCGCCGGGCCCGATCGGCATGCGCCGGGCACCCGTGTCTGGCGACTGGACCTGCCCGCAGGAGCCACTGCCGCCCTCGACGGCGGCTACGAGATCCGCATCCCGACCGGCAAGGCCCTGGTCGGCGGCAACCGCAGGAGCTGACACACGCCATGTCCACGGCCCCCAAGCCGATCGCCCTCCCCGTCACCGCCGTCACATGTCTCGAGGATCGCGCCCAGGTCGAGCGCGCCGTCGTGCTCGACCTGGAGGCCGGGGTCCAGCGGCTGCGTCTCGGGCCGGTCAGCGCACTGGCCGTCGACCGGACCCTCCGTGCCGAGCTGACCGCCGATCACCCCGCGACCGTTCTCGACGTGCGGATCGTCCGCAGCTGGACGCCGCGCGCCCCGCAGCGGTCCACCGACGACGACTCCGCCCTGCGCCGGCGCGTACACGCCCTCGAGGAGGAGCAGCCGGCCCTGGAACAGCGACGTGACCGGCTGCGGGCCCGCCTCGGCCTGCTCGGCCGCCTCGCCGCCGATCTGCTGCGGGAGATCGGCGAGGGCGCCGGCTCCGGGGAGACCGAACGGCCCCGCTGGGCCCGGGAACTGGACCGGGTGGACGCCGAGCGCGACGCGCACGGCGAGCAACTCCGCACCGTGGAGGCCCGGCTGACCGCCCTCGCCGCCGAACTCGGGGAAGCCCAGCGGGTCCTGCGGCTCGCCGAGGAGGAGCCCGCCGAGCTGGTCGGCCATGTCGAGCTGACCGTGGAGGCCGCGGCCGCCGGGCCGGTCGGGCTGCGCCTGAGCCACCTCACCCCGTGTGCGCTGTGGCGGCCCGCCTACCGGGCCGTGCTCGACGGGGACTCGCTGACGCTGGAGACCGACGCGATGGTCTGGCAGCGCACCGGCGAGGACTGGTCGGACGTACGGCTGACCCTGTCGACGGCCCGCTCGGCGCCGGCCACCGATCCGCCGCGGCTGGGCGAGGACCGGCTGACGCTCAAGGACCGCTCCGCGGCGGAGCGCCGCACGGTCGACGTCGAGCTGCGCGAGGAGGAGATCGGGGCCCTCGGCCCGGCCCCGGTGCTCGGCCTGCCGGGGGTGGACGACGGCGGCGAGGCACGGGTGCTGAGATCGCCCGCGCCGGTCTCGGTGCCCGCTGACGGCCGCGCCCACCGGGTGCGGCTCTCCGCGTTCACCACGGCCGCGCTCAGTGAGTACGCCTGCTCACCGGAGCTGTCGCCGCTGGTCACCCAGGTGGTGCGGTTCGACAACCTGTCGGGCCACGCGCTGCTCGCCGGTCCCGTGGATCTGGTCCGGGGCGGCGGATTCAGCGGCCGGGGCACACTGGACTTCACCGCCCCCGGCGCCCCCGTCGAGCTGGCCTTCGGCAGCTGCGACGACCACCGGGTGGTCCGGCAGGCCGAGGAGTCCCGCGACACCGCCGCCCTCACCCAGCGGACCGTGGTCACCCGCACGGTGCGGCTGCACCTGTCCCGGTTCTCCGCCCCCGGGGAGCGCGGCGAGCGGGTCGTCGTCCTGCGGGAGCGGATACCGGTCTCCGAGGTCTCGGCGGTGGAGATACGGCTGCGCAAGGACGCGTGCTCCCCGGCGCCCGACGCGGTCGACGCCGAGGGCATCGTCCGCTGGGACGTGCCTCTGCCGCCCGGCGGTTTCCGCACCGTCACCCTGGTCTACGAGCTGTCGGCGAGCGCCAGGGTCACCGGGCTCTGAGGCCGGTGACCGGGGCGACGGCCCCACACCCGGGACGGCCTCACGGGCTGACCGGGGCGGAGCACCCACGGGCTTTCGCCGAGCGCTCGGCGAAAGCCTTCAGTACGGCACGTTCGTACGCAAGGTCCGCGTCACTGCTCGGGGGCCTGCGGCTCTCCCCCTTCCCATTCGCAGGGTCCAAGGTGAACAGGGCCCGGCCACCCACGCACTTGGCCGTCGTCCAGCTCGTCCGGCCGTCGCGGTCGCGGTGGTGCGCGGGTGTGTCGCTGTTCGGTACGTCCTCGTAGAACCCCTCCTCGTAGCCGCGCAACCGCTCCTGCGCATAGGGGCCGTAGTCCGCTTCGAGTACGTAGCGTGTCCTGCGGTCGGCGTCGCCGATCCGGCACGTCTCGTGCGGCGCTCCCCCGCGGGCGGTCTCGGTGGCGATCGTCACGCCGCGTGCGGCGGGAATGCCGGCGCAGGTTCCGTCGGCCGTGCCGAGCGGCTCGTACTCGTCCTCGTGCACCGACAGGCCGAGGCTGCTGACGGGATTCCCGAGCCTGGCCCCGCAGTGCCGGGCCTTCGAGACCCTGGCCGCGGTGGAGGTGGCGATCCTGGCGAACTCCGGTCGTACAGCCGGGTCGTCCACGGACTTGTCGAGGGTGGTCTCGACGGTGACGGACAGGCTGTCGGCGCTGTTTCCCCCGGCGCATTCGAGGACCAGGCTCGTGATCGCCTTCTCGTCCGCGTCGGCCTCGAAGGGGTCGCTCGCTCCGAAACGGTCGGGGACCGCTCCGAAGAGTCCCGTCCATCCGTGGCCGACCGGTACGGCGAGCACACTCGACGACCCCAGAGGCAGGGAGTCCTGGTTCCGTCCGACGTGGGTGGTGTCCAGGACGCTGATCTCGGCAGTGCCGCCGTCCTGGACGTGCACCTCGCAGCCCACCAGGCCCGGACCGCTCGTCCCGTCCTCGACCTCGACGGCTCCCGGACCGAGGACGTCTCGCACCACGTTCCGGTCGAGCAGGCCGTCGCAGGCTCCGTCGAGCGCCGCATCGTCGCTCCAGCGCTGGAAGTCGCCGTGCACCAGGAGATACCCGGCCACGGCGACGGCCGCGGCGACCACGGCCGCGACCGCCCGCAGGACGATCCGCCTCACCGCCATCCCTCCACCTCTCCGAGAATCTGGGTGCTGTGGCACCCCTGCTGTCCGGGCCAGCCGTCGGGGTCGGCGAGGTAGCTGTCCATCAGCTTACGGGCGTCCTTGGAGAACCTGGTCCGCTCCGCCTCGCTGAGCGTGCGCGAGCTGATGGTGCGGGTCTCCGTGCGGACGGTGACCCGGTGGTACGTCGCGCCCGCGGCGCACTCCGACCGTGCCCACAGGGCGAGTTCGTGCGGCTTCAAGTCGCGGATGACCTTTGTGCGCTCCCCTTCGCGGGAGCCGAAGCTGTCGCCGGTGCGGTAGTACTGGCCGTTGGCGGACTCACCGAGCGGCCCGGCCCAACTCGCCGCCGAGACATCGACGACCGCGCCGTCGGGCGGTGTCGGATCGGTGTCCATCGAGTCCTTGCGGTCCAGAATGGTGGCGTCACAGACGCTCAGCAGCCGTGAGTCCTGCAGATCGCCCGCGACGGTCCACCTGCCGGGAAAACCCGCGCGCTCGCCGAGCCCCCGGCACTTCTTCACACCCAGGCCCGGCGGGTCGATCTTCTCGACCTTCGTGTCGCCACCGTCCGCGTCCGTGGTGACACGGGTCTCGTACGTCCCGACGACCCGGGTGGGCATCTTCAGGGGCGAGCCACCGCACTTCTGAGCGGCGGTGATCCCGTTGGCGACCTGGACGGCGGTACGGAAGTCGGCGAGGTACTCGGCCTGCTCGCCCTTGCCGGGCACGGGCAGATCGACATCTGCCGTCACATACATCCCGGACACCTCACGGACCCGTCCCTCCAGCCCGCCGGGGCACTCCGCCACCACCCATGTCCGCCCGCGCTTGTCCACCCGGCCGGTGACTCCGGGCGCCTCGTACCCCTCGTCGTCACCGCCGGGCAGGATGTCCTCGGCCCGCACCGTCATCGGTATCCGGGAGACGAGCGCGACGGCCCGGACCCGCACCGACCCATGCCCCGGCCAGGCGACGGAGCAGTTCACCAGGGAGCGGCTCTCCTCATCTGGATCGAGCACGGTGCCGTACTGGCTCACCACGCCCGCCACGTCGTCGGGCACGAGGCCCCGCAGCTCCTCGTACGGCAGCAGTCCCGCACAGGCACGCTTCAACTGCGCCCGGTTCGCCGCCGAATGACCACTGCCGTCCGACCGGTCGGCACCGGAGAGGAAAACCGCCCCGGTGACCACCAGCACGAGCGGCACCCCTATGAACAGCGGCTTGCGCAACCATGACGGCACCCGGTCCACGGAGCCCCCTCCCCCAGTCCCACTGCCAGGATCGACCGATCCGGCGGATCAAGGCCCGGAACCTATCAGAGCCGTGGTTTCCCATGACCACCGGTCGGCGTCCGGCGGTCACGTCATGACTTCGCGGCCCGGGTCCGGGGCAGCCTCGTGGCTCCGGCGGCGGCCAGCAGACAGAAGCCGAGCACCCACCAGAAGGTGTCGCCGAACGCCCCGGAGATGTCCGGGCCGCGGGCGGACAGCCGGTTCTGCAGGACCACGGCGAGGGCAGCGGTGCCGACCGAACCGCCCACGGTGTTGAGCAGGTTGAGCGCTCCGGACGCGCGCGGGAGGTATTCGGGTTCGATGCGGCTGTAGACGATGTTCATCACGGGCGCGCCGACCATGGCCATCCCGACGCCACGGACCGCGAGGGCCAGGGCGATCACAGCGTCCGGGACCTCGTGGCCGAGCTGGGTGAACGGAACCGTACCTGCGAGAATCAGCACGATGCCGGTGACCACGAGGGTTCGCGGCGCGACCTTGTCGATGGTGCGGTTGACCAGCACCGACCCGGCCGCCGCGCCGAGCCCCTGGGGGGCCAGGAGGAGTCCGGCCCCCCACGCCGACATGCCGCGGCCGGTCTGGAAGTACAGCGGCAGCAGGAACATCGTGCCGAACACCGAGGCGCCCAGGACGAGCAGCGCGACGGCGGCGGCCCCGAAGGGTGGCCTGGCGAACAGCCGGGGGTCGACCAGCGGTGTGCGGCGGGTCCGCAGCCCGTGCACGGTGAAGCCGGCCAGCATCGCCAGCCCCGCGGTCACGCCGGCCGTGGCCGGGAGGGTGCGGCCGTGGGCCACCTCGGTCAGCCCGAACACCAGCACGGCCAGGCCGGGCGAGAGCAGCAGGGCTCCTCGCAGGTCGAATGCCGTGCGCCGGGTTGACGGCGGCACCGCGGGCACGTGGCGGCGGGCGAGCAGGACCGCGACGGCGCCGACCGGCAGGTTGACCAGGAACAGCCACGGCCATGGCGCCACCGCGAGGATGGAGCCGCCGGCCAGCGGGCCGAGCACCGGTGACAGCAGCGGGACCACCGCGACGACGCTGATCACCCGCCCGGTGCGGCCGGGGCCCGCGATCCGGGCCAGCAGGGCCTGCCCGGTGGCGGGCAGCAGCCCGCCACCGAGGCCCTGGATCACCCGGAACACGATCAGGCTGGTCACCGACCGGGCGGACGCGCACAGGGCCGAGCCGAGCAGGAACACGCCCACGGCGACGAGCCACGTCCGCCGGCCGCCGAACCGGTCGGCCAGCCAGCCGGACGCGGGCACGGCGGCGACGACGGCCAGCAGGTAGGCCGTGGTGACCCACTGGATTTCGGCGACGGAGGCGCCGAAATCGTGGGCCAGGCCGTCGATGCCGACGCTGACGATCGTGGCGTCCAGTGTGGCCATGAAGGTGCCGAGCACCAGAATGAACGCGGTCCTCAGCAACTGCTTGTCCACGCGCTCGGCCGGTGGCGCGGTGTTCCGGCTCATCGGCCCTCCAGCAGGTCGCGCACGTCGTTGTCGAGGTGCTTGTCCAGGGTGCGGAGCAGGTCGAGCAGTTCCTCGGCGAGCCCGTCGGCGTCCGTGCCGGCCCGGTGGGCGAACACGCCGGTCCAGCCGTCCCCGTCCGGCATGACGGTCAGGGTCACGGGGTGGTGCGTGGACTCCCGGAAGCGGGTTGCGACGACCGTGAGCCCGGGGGCGGGTTCACGGAGCCGGTCCGGGTCGACCGGGTAGTTCTCGAACACCACCAGGCTGTCGAACAGCCTGCGCCGCCCGGTCAGCCGTTCCAGGTCGGGCAGGGCCACGTGGTGGTGCTCGATCAGCGCCCGCTGCCGGCACTGGAGTTCGGTGAGGGTGTCGGCGAGGGTGCCGTCGAGCCGTGCCCGGACCGGCACGGTGTTGGCCAGCAGCCCGATGATCTCCTCGACGCCCTCCAGCTCCGGGGGCCGGCAGGAGACCATGGCGCCGAAGCAGACGTCGGCATGGCCGGACCGCCGCGCGAGCAGCACCGCCCACGCGCCCTGCACCAGTGTGTTCCGGGTCAGACCGCGCCGGGCGGCGAGGCGCGTGAGGTCGGCCACCAGCGCCGCGTCGAACTCGATGACCTCGGGTTCCTGCCACGCCGGACCGGGTTCGCCGCCGCCCAGGTAGTCGCCCTCGGGCAGTCCGTCGAGTTCGGCCGCCCAGGCGCCGAGGTCGGGCTCGTGCTCGGCGCACCAGCTCAGGTAGTCGGCGAACGGCACGGGGGCCGGCAGATCCGGAGCCTCGCCGCGCACCCTCGCCGTGTAGAGGGCGAACAGCTCGGTGAGGATGCGCGGGGCCGACCAGCCGTCAAAGAGCGCGTGGTGGCTGGTCAGGACCAGGTCGGCACGCTCGGGGCCGCGCCGGATCACGGTCAGGCGGAAGAGCGGGCCCCGGGCGAGATCGAACGGCTCGGCGAGGTCGGCCGCCAGCACCTCGTCGGCCGGCCCGTCGCAGACGCGGAAGTCCGGCCGGGGCGATGTGGGGATCACCGCCAGGGAGGCGGGGAACACGGCGCCCAGGTTCGGGTGACGGGCCAGCAGGTCGTCGCCCGCGGCCCGCAGGGCGTCGGTGTCGAGCCGGCCGGCGAGGGAGAACGCCGACTGCACGGTGTACGGGTCGGGGCGCTCGGTGCGCGAGTGCCGCAGTATCACCTCCTGCAGCGGGGTGAGCGGCTGTACGCCGGCGACCGGGCGGTCCCGGTCGAGCGGCCCGATCTCCGGTGCGGCGGCGATCCGCAGCAGAGCGGTCCGCAGGTGCCCGGCCAGGTCCTCGACCTCGGCGGCGGTGAACAGCGCGGACGGCCAGGTGATCCGGACCCCGAGCGCGTCGTCGCGCACGAGGGCGTTGACCATCAGGCTGTACGGCAGGGGCATCGCGTCGGAGCCGCCCGAACCGAGCGGGTCGGCGTCCGGGGGCGCCTGCCACGGCGTCTCCCGGTCCGGGGCGCCGGGGTACTGGCCGAGGTAGTTCCAGGCGATCTCGGGTTCCACGGGGTCCAGGAGGCCCGCCGCGGTGAGGATGCCGTGGCCGAGGCCGTCGCCCTGCGCGCGCAGCCGCTCCCTGACCACCGTCACGTCGTCGCCCGCGTCGAGCCGCACGGGATGGACGGCGGTGAACCAGCCGACGGTCTGGGACAGGTCGACCTCCCGCGGGCGGCCGTGGCTCTCCAGCGCGACCAGCACCTCCGGCGTCCCGCGCCAGGCCCCTACGGCCTGGGCGAGCGCCGTCAGCAGCACGGCGTCCGGGGTGGTGCGGTGGGCGGCCGGCAGGTTCGTGATCAGGGCACGGGTCGACTCGGCGTCGAGCGCGATCTCGTGGTGCGTCGCGGTGGCCACGGTGTCCCGGGCCGGGTCGAGCGGGCGGGTGAGGGCCGGTGTGGCGCTCATCCGCTGCCAGTGCGGCAGTTCGGCCCGCCGGTCGGCGTCGCGCAGCGAACGCGCCCGGCCGAGGAACGACTGGCCGTGCCGGGTCAGTGATCCGCCGGAGTGGGCGTGTTCCAGGTCGTCCAGCAGGATGCGCCAGGACACGCCGTCGACGACCAGGTGGTGAGCGACGAGGACGAGCCGGCCCGGCCGGTCCGGTCCCGCGTCCACCCAGATCACCCGCAGCACGGGGCCGGTGCGCGGGTCCATCGACTCCCGGGCGGCGGCGATCCCGGAGTCGACGGTGGCCCGCAGGTCGTCCGCCGCCCGTACGCGGGTCAGCACCTCGGCACCGGTCACCGCGCCGACCGGCGGGATGTGCAGCATGTCGCCGGCCAGGCGGGCCCGCAGCACGTCGTGACGGGCCAGGAGGTCGTCGAGCACGGCCTGCCAGGTCGTCTCGTCGCCGCCCGGCGGGACGCAGATCTCCACCCACTGGCAGAATCCGTCCGCGGCGGCCCCCGCCCGGCGCAGCAGGTCCCGCATGACCGGGGTCAGCGGTGCGTCCCCGACGGCGGGTGCCTCACCGCCGTCGAGGGCGCGCGCCCGCGCCGCGATCCCGGCGACCGTCGCTCCCTCGAAGACGTCCCGCGGGGTCAGGCCGAGCCCCTGGCGCCGGACTCGCGAGACGAGCTGAAGCGAGACGATGCTGTCCCCGCCGATGTCGAAGAAGCTGTCGTCGGGGCCGATGTCGTCGGTGCCCAGGACGTCGCGGAACACCCCGAGCAGCACCGCCTCCGCCTCGGTGACGGGTTCGCGCCGCGCGGTGACCGCGGTACCGGGGGCCGGCAGCGCGGCGGAGTCGAGCTTGCCGCCGGGGCTCAGCGGCAGCCGGTCGATCGGCACGAACGCCGTCGGCACCATGTGGTCGGGCAACTCCCCGGCCAGGTACGCGCGCAGCCGTGCGAGGTCCAGGTCGGCGTCGTCGGTCGGGACGACATAGCCGACGAGCCTGCCCTCCCGCATGATCACGGCGCAGGCGCGCACATCGGGGTGGCCGGTCAGAGCGGACTCGATCTCGCCCGGCTCGACGCGGAAGCCGCGGACCTTGACCTGGTGGTCGGCGCGGCCGAGGAAGACCAGCTGTCCGTCCGGCCGCCACCGCACCAGGTCGCCCGTTCGGTACATCCGTTCGCCCGGCGGGCCGAACGGGTCGGCCACGAAACCGGCGGCGGTCAGGGCGGGCCGGCCGAGGTAGCCGCGGGCCAGGCTCGGCCCGCCGAGGTACAGCTCGCCCGTCACGCCGACGCCGACCGGCTGGAGCCCGCCGTCGAGGACGTACGCGCGGACGTTGGGGTCGGGGCGGCCGATCGGCAGTGGCCCGGCGTCGTCCGGGTCGTAGTGCCAGGTCGTGGAGTTGATCGTGACCTCGGTCGGGCCGTAGGCGTTGAACAGCGCCCGGCGGCCCCGGCCCCAGCGTCGCGCCAGCTCCGGGTCGAGGCGCTCGGCGCCGACGACGAAGAGCACGTCGGGGTCGACGGTGCGGTCGTCGGGCATCGCAGCCAGGAACGAGGGAAGCAGGTTCACTCCGGTCACCCGGTGCTCGACGATGTAGTCGAGCAGTTCGTCGCCGGGGACGCGCACCTCCTCGGGCGCGATCACGGACGTGCCGCCGGAGAGCAGGGGCACCATGGTCTGCCAGAACGCGACGTCGAAGCCGGTCGACGCGAAGTGCAGGTACCGGTCGTGCTCGGTGACCCCGACGACCTCCTCCTGCAGCGCGATCAGGTCGGGCACTCCCCGGTGGGTCACGCCGACGCCCTTGGGCCGCCCCGTGGTTCCGGAGGTGTAGATGACGTAGGCGAGCGCGTCCTCGGTGAGCCCGGCGCGGGCCTCGGCCGGGTCGGTGTCCGGTACGGACGCGAGGGTGGCCGGGTCGTCCAGCCGCAGGACCGGGATCTCACGGTCGACGGGCAGTTCGGCGCCGGTCGTCACGGCCGCGGCCGGGGCGATGTCGTCGAACATGTGGGCCAGCCGCTCGCGCGGGTAGCTCGCGTCCATCGGTACGTACACGGCGCCCGCCTTGGCCACGCCGAACAGTGCCACGGTCATCTCGACGTCGCGGCCGAGCAGGACCGCGACCGGGTCCTGGGGCCGTACCCCTCGCGCGATGAGCGCCCGGGCGAGCCGGTTGGCCCGCCGGTCCAGCTCGCCGTAGCTGAGGCTGCGGTCCCGGCAGACCAGGGCCTCGCCACCGGGCTTGCGGCGCACCCAGGCGGCGAACTCCTCCAGCCAGTGGCCGCGGGCCCTGGCGGGGACGACATCGGTGCCGGTACGCAGCATCCGCGCCCGCTCGTCGGCGTCGAGCGCGGGCAGCCGGATCGCGGGCCGGGCCGGGTCGTCGACGATCTCCCGCAGGAGGTTGCGGAGCCAGCGGCCGTAGTCGCGCACGGTCGCCGCGGCGAAGGCGCGCGGCTGGTAGCCGAGGCCGATGGTGATCTCCTCGTCCGGGATCACGATGACGGTCAGCGCGTAGTGCGTGGCGTCGGTGATGTCCACCCCGGCCAGATCGAGTCCGGGGGCGAGCGGAGTGCGCTTCCGGCTGGAGAGCGGGAAGTTCTCCATGACCAGCATCGTGTCGAACAGCTCGCCGATGCCCACCGCCCGCTGGATCTCGGGCAGGCCGACATGGTGGTGCTCGGCCAGTAGGACGCTCTCGGCGTGCACCTGTGCCATGAGGTCCAGCGCGGTCTGGTCCTGGGTGTGCCTGACGCGTACCGGGACCGTGGTGCCGAGTTGACCGATCATCGACTCGACGCCGTCGACCTCGGCGGGCCGCCCGGACACCGGGCAGCCGAAGACGACGTCGCGGCGCCCGGTGAGTCTGCCCAGCAGCAGACCCCACGCCGTCTGGAGCACGGTCGTCAGGGTGACTCCCCGCTCACGGGCGAACGCGCGCAGCCGGTCACTGAACGCGCGGCCCAGCGCGACGCTCTCGCGGCCGGGGCGTTCGACGCCGGTCCCGGTGCTCGCGGGTGCCAGCCGCGTCGCGTCGTCGACGCCGGCCAGCGCGTCCAGCCACGCGGCGAGCGACGCCTCCCGGTCCCGGCCCGCCAGCCACCGGAAGTACTCCGAAAGCGGCGGGGCGGCAGGTGCGGCGGGGCCGCCGCTCAGCTCGGCGTAGATGGCGAGCAGGGTGCGACCGACCAGCGGCATCGACCAGCCGTCGAGCAGGGCGTGGTGGTTCGTGATCACCAACTTGTGCTCGGCGGGCCCGACCCGGGACAGCAGGAAGCGGATCAGTGGCGGCCGGGCCGGGTCGAAGGGGCGCTCCAGATCGGCGCGGGCCGCTTCGGGAAACCGGTCGTCCTCCCGCCAGTCCAGGGCGACATCGGCGGGGACCACCTGCACCACGTCGTCCCCGGCCGTGCCCAGGTACACGCGCAGAGCGGGGTGGCGGCGCAGCAGTTCGCGCGCGGCCTCGGCCATCCTGGCCGGCGCCAGTTCGCCGGCCAGGGTCGTCACGGCCTGGACGACGTAGACGTCGGTGTCGTGGTCGTCGCGGACCAGGGTGTGGAAGGACAGCCCGACCTGCAGGGGTGTGGCGGGCAGTACGTCGGCGATGCGGCCGGTGCGTTCGAGGACGTCGATGGCGGTCTGGTCGAGGTCGACCAGCGGCAGGTCCGACGGGGTGAGCCCGCCCGGGGTGTGGAGCGCGTGCGCGGCCAACGCGTCCAGGGCCGCGGCCCAGGACTGCTGGAGGGCCTGCACGGCGTCGGTGCCGAGCACCCCGGTCGCGGCGGTCCATTCGACGGCGAGCCGTGGCTCGTCCTCCTCGTGGACGAAGCAGTTGAGGGCCAGCACCTGTTCCAGGGCCTTGGCGTCGGGCTCGATCACCGAGAAGGCGTCGTGCTCCGGGAGGCGCCATCCGGTGCCGGTCAACGGGGCGAATCGCCCCAGGTAGTTGAGCAGCACGTCCGGTGGCGGGGTGGCCGCGAGCTCGCTGCCGGCCTCCGGGTCGAGGTGGCGCAGGACGCCGTAGCCGACACCGCCGTCGGGGACCGCGCGCCGGGCCTCCTTGGCTGCGCGGAGCGCCTGCCCCACGTCGTCGGAGGCGGGGACGCGCACCGGGTACTCGCTGGTGAACCAGCCGACGGTGCGGGACAGGTCGAGGTGTTCGCGGCCGTGGCCCTCCATCGAGACGGTCACCGCGTCGCCGCGCAGGCCCCAGCCCCGCAGGGCGAGCACGAGCGCGGCCAGCAGTACCTCGTCGACACCGGCGCGGTACGCCGCGGGCAGGGTGGTCAGCAGCGCCTCGGTGGCCTCGGCCGAGGCCACGGTGACCGACCGGTGGGCGGTCGCCACCGTGTCGCGCGTCCGGTCCAGCGGCCGGGCGCCCAGCCTGGACGCGGAGTCGAGCGCGGTCCGCCAGTGGTCGAGTTCGCCGCGCCGTGCGCCGGATTCCCCCTGGCCGGCGAGGAGCAGGGCGTGCCGCCGCCAGGACGCCCCGACCGGTTCGAGAGTGCCGCCCGTGCAGGCCGTGTGCAGGTCGGGCAGCAGGATGCGCCAGGACACGCCGTCCATGGCGAGGTGGTGCACGACGACGACCAGCCGGTCCGACGTGTCGTCGTCGGTACGGAGCAGGGCTGCCCGCAGCAGGTCGCCCGACCGCGGGTCGAGTTCTCCCGCCAGCCGCCGGGCCAGGGCCGTCACGTCCTCGCCGTGGACCTCGCCGACAACGGCCCGTACCAGGCCGCGGGGCAGTGTCTCCAGGCCGTCGGCCGCCCGCAGCCGCAGGGCGTCGTGGTGGTCGAGCACGGCCTGCACGCCCGTGACCAGGTCGTCGTGGTCGAGTCCGTCGACCCGCAGGGCGGTCCACTGCGCGTATCCGGCGACGACGTCCACGTCGGGATGCGGGGCGAGCAGATCGTGCACGATCGGCGGGGCGGGCACGGGCCCGACCGGGTCGTCCACCGGCTCGGGAGTCTCCCCCAGCAGCTCGGCGGAGGCTGCCAGAGCGGCGAAGCTGCGGCGTGCCAGCAGGTCCCGCGGCCGCAGTCCGAGGCCCGCCGCCCGCAGTCTGCTGCTGACGGTGATCGCGGTGATGCTGTCCCCGCCGAGGGCGTAGAAGTCGTCGTCCACGCCGACCCGTTCGGCATCGAGCGCCTCGGCGAGGACCGCGCACAGCAGCCGCTCCCGCTCGGTGCTCGGCTCCCGGCCGCCGCCGGGCAGCGCGGGTGCGGGCAGGGCGGCGCGATCGAGCTTGCCGTTGGGTGTGACCGGCAGCCGGTCCAGCACCACCACCGCCCCGGGCACCATGTGCTCGGGCAGCCGCTCGGCCAGGCGGGCACGCGCCCCGTCCCCGGTGACCGAGGTGGACACGACGTAGCCGACCAGCCTGGACGACCGCACCGCGGCGGCCGCCGCGGTGACCCCGGGCACCGCGGCGAGCGCTGCCTCGACCTCGCCGGTCTCCACCCGGTGGCCGCGGATCTCGACCTGTCCGTCGCCCCGGCCCCGGTACTCCAGGCCCCGGCCGGGCACCCAGCGGGCCAGGTCGCCGGTGCGGTACATCCGCTCGCCCGGCGCGCCGAACGGGTCGGCGACGAAGCGCTCGGCACTCGCCCCGGGCCTGCCGAGGTAGCCGCGGGCCAGGTGCGGCCCGGCCAGGTACAGTTCGCCCGCCGTGCCGTGCGGCACCGGCTGCAGCGCGCTGTCCAGCACGTAGATCCGGGTACCCGCGAGCGGGTGGCCGATGGTCGGTTCGCCGCCGTCGATCCGCGCGCTGGTGCTGTCCACGGTCGCCTCGGTCGGCCCGTACATGTTGCGCGCGGTGACCCCCGACTCGGCGACCCGCCGCCACAGCGCGGGCGGGGTGGCCTCTCCGCCGAGGACCAGCAGCGTCGGCCGCAGGTCCAGCAGGCCGGCGTCGACCAGTGGCGAGGCCATCGACGGTGTGGTGTCCACGATGTCGATGCCGTCGCGGGTGTACGCGGCGAGCAGGGCGTCGGCGTCGCGGGCGGTCTCCGTGTCGTAGACGTGCAGTTCGTGCCCGCACAGCAGCCACACCAGGTGGTCCAAGGCGGAGTCGAAGGCGAACGAGTAGGTGTGGGCGGCGCGCAGCCGTCTGCCCGCGGCCCGTTCGGCCTCGGCGACGACCGTCGACCGCTGGTGGTGCAGCAGCGCGGCCAGGCCGCCGACCCGGCCGAGCACGCCCTTGGGGCGTCCGGTCGACCCGGAGGTGTGGATGACGTAGGCGAGGTGCTCGGGGTGCCGGGGCGCGGCCGGTTCGTCGGCGGTCAGGGGAGTGCCGGACAGCCCGGCGGCCTCGGCGAGCAGGGTGTTCCACGGCAGTCCGTCTGTCGCACCGGCGGTCAGTACCAGCGCGGGGCGGGTGTCGTCGATCAGCTCGCGCAGCCGCTCGGGCGGGTGCGCGGCGTCCAGGGGCAGGAACGCGGCGCCGGCGTCCAGCACCGCCAGCAGGGCGACCACCGAGTCGGCCGAGCGCGGCAGCGCGAGCGCCACGACGTCGTCGGCCCCGATCCCGCGCGCCCGCAGGGCACGGGCCAACTGGTGTACCTGGCACGCCAGTCCGGCTGCGGACAGCCGGTCATCCCCGCAGACCAGGGCGGTACGCCCGGGGTCGGCGGCGGCCATCGCGTCGAAGGCGGTCGGCACGTCCACCGGTGTGCCGGGCAGCACGGGCGGGCACCAGTCGCTCAGCAGCCGGTCCACGTCGTCGGTCAGGGCGATCCGTCCGACGGGCAGGCCCTCGGTCAGCCCGGACAGCAGTGCCCGGAGCCCGGACAGCAGACCGTCGACCGCGGCCTGGTCCTTGGAGCGGGCGTCGACCTCGAAGCCGAGCAGCAGCCCGCCGTCACGGGTCGGCAGGACGCTGAGGCCCATGTCCTCCGGCGGACCGCCCGCGACGTTGCGCATCACACCTGCGGCACCTGCGAAGTCGAGCGCCAGGTCGAACGCCTTGAGGTTGATCCCGCGCCCGTGCAGCAGCGCGCCCGCGCCGGGCGCCGCGAGGTCCCGGGGCAGGTCCTCGCCCCGGTACCGCTGGTGGTCGCTCATCTCGCGCAGGGCGGCGGCGACCCGCCGGCTCAGCTCCACGAGGTCGTCCCCGGCGCGCACGGTCACCCGCAGCGGCAGCACATTGACCGCCATGGCGGGGGTGCGCAGTTCGGTCGAGCCGGCCCGGCACATCAGCGGCAGCGCGAACACCACATCGGTGCGGCCCAGCATGCGGTGCAGGAAGGCGGCGTAGCCGGCGATCAGCGCCTCGCCCCAGGTGACGCCGACCCGGTCGGCGAAGGCGCGCAGCCGGGCCGTCTCGTCGGGGGTGACGACGGCGCGGGCGGTCAGGGTGCGGCCGGGCAGACCGGCGGCGGCGCCGGGATCACCGGGATCGCCGAGGTCGGGCAGCGGGGTGAACCGCTCGACCCAGTACGCGCGGTCCTCGGCGCACCGGTCGCTGTCCCGGTAGGCCCGGTCGGCGGCGACGAGGTCGGCGAACCGGCCGAACGTCGACCGCGGCACCTCGGTCCCGCGTACCAGGGCGGTGTAGCGGGCGGCGGTGCGGCGGGCGAGCATGGAGGCGGTGTAGCCGTCGAAGACCAGGTGGTGGCCGAGCTGGGTGTACCAGACCTCGTGGTCCGAAAGCTTGATGACGGTACGTGAGCAGAGCACCCGGTCGACCATCCCCCGGCACGCCTCGGCGGCCCGCCCTCGCTCGTCCTCGACGAACGCCTGGGCCACGGCCGCGGGATCGGCCGCACCGCTGACGTCGATCACCTCGGGCAGCCCGACCGGTTCCCCGCTCACCGCCTGCCGCGGCCCGTCCGGGGTGTCGTACACCCGCAGCCGCAGGGTCTCGGCCTCCTCGGTGGTCGCCCGGACCGCCTCCGCCAGCGCGTCCACGTCGACCGGCTCGCTGCCGGATATCTCCACCACGTCGCCGACCACGTAGTACGGCGAGTCGGGTTCGAGGCGCTGCGCGTTCCAGATGCCCAACTGGGCGCCGGTCAGGGCGAGAAGGCCGTCCGAGGGCACGCTTGCGGGGCTCAACTTACTCTCCTTGAAGTGTGGGAACGACCATCGGTGTGCCGGTCACCGGGTCGGGGACGATGACGCTCGGCAGGTCGAACACGTCCTTGATCAGCGCGGCGTCCACGATGTCCCCGGGGTCGCCCTCGGCGATCACCCGGCCGTCCTTCATGGCGACCAGGTGATCGGCGAACCGGCATGCCTGATTGATGTCGTGCAGGACCGCGACCACCGTGCGGCCCTCGTTGCGCAGCCTGGCCAGCAGGCCGAGCAGTTGGTACTGGTGCGTGATGTCGAGAAACGACGTCGGTTCGTCGAGCAGCAGGTAGGGCGTCCGCTGGGCGAGCACCATGGCCATCCACACCCGCTGCCGCTGTCCGCCGGACAGCTCCTGCACCGGCCGGCCGGCCAGGTCCTCGACACCGGCGGCAACCATCGCCTCGTCGACGGCCGTCTCGTCCTCCCGCGACCACAGCGCCAGCATCGACTGGTGCGGGAACCGCCCCCGGCCCACCAGCTGCCGGACCTTGATGTCGTCGGGTGCCAGCGGGTCCTGCGGCAGGAAGCCGAGCTTCTTGGCCAGTGCCTTGGTCGCGTAGCCGCCGACCTCGCGGCCGTCGAGTTCCACGTGCCCGGAATCCGGGCGCAGCAGCCGGACCAGCGCGCTCAGCATGGTCGACTTGCCACAGCCGTTGGGGCCCACGACGGCGGTGAACGCACCGTCGGGGATGTCGAGGCTCAGACGTGTGGCCACGATCCGGTCTCCGTAGCGCAGGGTGATCTCCCGCGCCGTCAGGCGTGCGGTCATGCGCGCCTCACCTCCTTGGTCAGCAGCCAGATCAGGTAGCAGCCGCCGATCGCGGTGCTCACCACGCCGACGGGCAGCGCGACGGGCGCCAGCAGCATCTGGGCGATCAGGTCGGCGCCCTGGAGCAGCACCGCTCCGGTCAGCGCGGCCGGGAGCAGTGGTACCCCGGCCGCGCCCGCGAGCCTGCGGCCGATCTGCGGGGCGGCCAGGGCGATGAACGCGATCGGGCCGGCCACCGCGGTCACGGTGGCCGTACAGCCGACGCCGACCAGCACCATCAGCAGCCGCAGCCGGTCGAGCCCGACCCCGGTGGTCACCGCGATCGCGTCGCCGAGCGATGCCTGGTGCATGGCGTGCGCCCTCGTGGTCATCAGGATCAGCAGCACGGCGATCACCGAGAACGGAATCCCCAGGTCGGCCCAGCCCACGCCGTTGAGTGAGCCCGCGCTCCAGCCGACGGCGGCGATCGCCACCTCCAGCTCCGCGCGCAGCACGATCCACGAGTTGATCGCGGTCACCATCGCGTTGAACGCGATTCCGATGACCACCAACCGCATCCCGGAGAAGCCCCGTTCGAACGACAGCAGGTAGATCGCCGCCGCGACGGCCAGCCCGCCGACCACCGAGCCGACGGCCAGTTGGGCGGACGTGCCCGACAGCACGGTGAGGGCGACCAGGGCGCCGGTGTAGGCGCCCGCGTCGAGGCCGATGACGTCCGGGCTGCCCATCGGGTTGCGGGTGAGGTTCTGGAAGATCGCCCCCGCCACCCCGAGCGCGGCGCCGAAGACCAGCCCGGCCAGCACCCGTGGCAACCGCCAGTCCCGGATCACCACGGAGTGTTCCGCCCCGGTCAGCACGGCGAACACCCTGCCGGGGGAGGACCACGAGGCGCCGTAGCACAGCCCGAGCAGGCCCAGGCCCAGCATCAGGGTCACCAGCACCGCGACGAGCAGCACCGTGCGGCTTTCGACTCTCGAACCGAGTACGGTCACAGCGATCCCGCCCCGTAGCGACGGACGGCCCAGATCAGCATGGGGCCGCCGAGGAACGCGGTCACGATGGCCACCGGCACCTCACCGGTGGGCAGCAGCACCCGCGACCCGATGTCGGCGACCAGCAGCAGGATCGGGCCCAGCACCATCGTGTAGAGGATCAACCACGGGACCGAACCCGCCGCCGGCCTGCGTACCAGGTGCGGCACGATCAGCCCGACGAACAGGATCGGCCCGGCCACCGCCGTCGCCGCCCCGCTGAGCACGGTGATCAGCACCAGGGCGGCGGCCCGTACCCGGCCCACACCCGCGCCCAGTGTCAGGGCCACGCTCTCGCCCAGTGTCAGGGCGTTGAGCGCCCGGCTCAGCAGCAGCGCGCCGAGCAGGGACACGGCGATCGCGGTCAACGGCAGTGCCAGCGGTGCCTGTTCACGGCCCGCCAGCGACCCGACCGACCAGAACCGGTAGGCGTCGAAGACGTCCGGGAGCATCAGCCGCATGCCCAGCGCGACGCCGCCCAGCACCGCGGTCAGGGCCACACCGGTGAGCACCAGGCGCAACGGTGAGCGCTGCCCGACCGCGGCGACCAGCAGGGCCGCGAGCACGGATCCGGCGATCGCGAAGCCCAGTTCGCCCGCCTGTCCGCCGGCCAGCCCGAGCGCCGATCCGACGGTGACGGCGAACCCGGCGCCCGCGGTGACCCCGAGGATGCCGGGCTCGGCCAGCGGGTTGCGGGCCAGCGTCTGGATCAGCGCGCCGGCCACCGCGAGCGCGGCGCCCACCGCGATGGCCAGCAGCGCGCGCGGCGCCCGGATGTCGCGCACGATCACCTGGTCGTCGGTGCCCTGGTGGTCGAACAGTGCCCGCACGACCTCGGCGGGCGGAACGTGGCGGGCCCCGATGCCCATGCCGAGCACGGCGATCGCTGCCAGCAGCAGCAGTCCGCCGACGAGCAGGCCGATCCGTGGCCCGGCTCGCCCGGTTCTCGCCGTCCGGGAGGCGCGGCCCGCGACGGTCACCGGTTCAGCAGCGGAGCGAGCGACTTGTCGATCGCGTCCAGGGTCCGAATGGCCTCGCCGTAGGTCGCGGCCTCGGTGCAGCGGAACGGGAAGGCCTTCCCGGCCTTGACGGCGGGCAGGTTCTTCCAGAGCTTCGAGTCCAGGACGTACTGGACGGACTTGGGGATGCTGCCGTCGGCGTTGACCGAGTACGTCATGACGTCGGCCTCGCGGAAGGCGGCCGGGAGCTCCTCGATGGACGGGTACTCGCTGACCGCTTGCGAACCGGGGCCGGGCTTCTTGACCTTGCCGTAGTACTTCGCGCCGAGGTCCTCGGCGATGTTGGTGCCCCACGAACCGTTGAACTCGCGCTGGAAAGTGCCCTTGGCGGCGTCACCGTACGCGCCGACGTGACCCAGCTTGAGCTGGGGCAGCACGTCCTTGTACTTCTTGGCCAACTCTGCGGCCCTGGCCTCGTACTTGTTCTTCGCGACATCGAACTGCTCGAGTGCGCCCGCGGCGTCGGCCTGCTTGTGGGACAGCTCGCGCCATGCGGAGGGCACGGTCGGACCGATCGCCACGACCGGGGCGATCGACTCCAGCCGCTTGATGTCGATGTCGCCGAGCACCGGTGCGGGCACACCGATGACGATCAGGTCGGGATCGGCCTCGGCGACGGCCTCGTAATTGGTCTCGGCGGCCTGCTCGCCCGCCACCTTGGTGAGCTTCTTGTACGTGGCCAGGTCTTCCTTGGTCATCATCGGCTCACCGCGCTTCCACGACGAGATCCCGACGAGAGGCGCGCCGGCCTCGATCATGACGGGCACGGCATAGCCGGTGGCCACCACGCGCGTCGGATCGGCGGGGATGGTGATCTTGCCGTTGTCCGCGGCGAACACGCGGGTCTTCCCCTTGCCGGCGGCGTCCGACCCGCCCTCCGACGACGACCCGCACCCGGTCAGGACGAGGGCCAGCGACACGGCGCCGGCCAGGCCGATCGATCTGCGTATGGACATGTGGTGCTCCTTGCTGGTTGAGGCCCGTCCTGTTCGACGGCCTTGTGGTGGTACGACGGGGAGGCGGCGTCACGCCTGCCCCTGTCCGACCGGCCGGTCAGTGGTCGTCCTCGTCGAAGTCGGCGACGCCGCGCTTCCAGTAGCCGGTGATGTCGTGATCGGCCCGGTCCAGGAGCAGTTCGTCGCGGACCCAGCGGCGCAGCGGCTTGATCTGTCCCGCCTCACCCGCGACCCACACGTACACCCGTTCCCCCTCGGGCACGGTCACGGCGGTCACGGCCGTTGCCAGCGCGTCGCCGGCGCCCGCCGGCAGATCGCCGCGGTGCAGCCAGCGCACTTCGACGCCGTCGGGCGCGGACAGCTCGATCTCCTCTGCGGCGTCGGCGACTTCGACGAACGCCCAGCCCTTCGCGCTCCTGGGCAGTTCCTCCAGCCATCGCGCGATGGCGGGCAGGGCCGTGATGTCGCCCGCGAGCAGGTATCGGTCGTAGCTGTGCGGGACGATCAGTCCACCGGGCGGCCCCGCGACGTGCACGATGTCGCCGGGCCGGGCCGCACGCGCCCAGTCCGATGCGAGGCCGCCGTCATGCGCGGCGATGTCGATGTCGATCTCGCCCGCCACCGGGTCGTGGCGGCGCACGGTGTACTCCCGCGAGGTGGGCGCCGGCCGCGGCCAGCGCAGCATCGCCCCGTTCGGCTCGGGCAGCCGCAGCGTGCCGTCCGGATCCGGGAAGATCAGTTTCACGTGTTCGTCCGGTGAGTGGGCCTCGAACCCCTCGGTGTCCGCCCCGCCCAGGGTCACCCGCAGCAGGCCGGCGCCGACCGTGACCACGCGTACGACTTCGGTCGCCCGGATTCCGATCGGGTAGCCCACCTTCTCGGCATGGAGACCCGCCCGGACCTCCGCGATCCGGTCCAAGTGCCGGTGGCGGTGGTCGACCCGGCTCATGCGGCATCGCCCGTCAGAAGTGCCGTCCAGTGCGCCAGTTCGGGCTGCTCGGCCAAGTCGGGAAACTCCAGGGTGACCGCTCCGGCGGCACGCCAGCGCCCGACCAAGGTCATGATCCGCACCGAGTCCAGGCCCAGGTCGACCAGATTCTCCTCGGGCGCGATCTCGGCGGGGTCGCAGTCGAGGAGTTCCGCGACGTCTGCTCGGACGCGTTCGGGCGACAAGGTCTGATGCATCGGGTTGCTCCTGCGGGATGGGCGCCGACAGCGCGGTCGACGCGTCGGCGGTGGTGGTCACGACGCCAGGGCGCGGGGCGACGTGCGCCCGGTCGTGGCGTGGGGGGAGAACGGGAGAAGACGGCGGCCTCGACGGGACGCCGACACCCCCACCTCGAACATAGGCAAGGCTAACCTAACTTATTGACGCCGAACGCGTGACCCGGGATCCGGCGTCGCACACCCCCCTGCCCCAACTCCGCCCGCGCGACCATCCGTCATGTCGCCGCACACCCCACCGATACACCTCCATCGACAGCAATAAGTTAGGTTACCCTTGCCTAACTTTCCCCACAGGAGGTTGCTCATGCCTGAGCACATACCGGGCAGAAGCGGCGAGTTCGACGGCCGCACTGTCCTGGTGACCGGTGCCGCACAAGGCATCGGGGCGGCTGTCGCCGAGTTGTTCGCCGGCCTCGGCGCCCGGGTGGCCGCCACCGACTGCGCGCCGGACGGCATCGAGGCCCTGGCCGCGGAGTGGAACCGGCGACAGGAGAAGAACCCGGGCGGCGACTGCGCGGCAGGCCGTCTGGAGACGTACGTCATGGACGTCACCGACCGGCCCTCGGTGGAGCGCACCGTGGCGCGTGCCGAGCGCGAACTCGGCCCCGTCGACGTACTCGTGAACGTCGCGGGCATCCTTCGCACCGGCCCCGCCGCCGAACTCTCCGCGAAGGACTGGTCGGACACCTTCGCGGTGAACACCAGCGGTGTCTTCCATGTCTCGCAGACCCTCGCACCTCTGATGGCCGGCCGCGGCAACGGCTGCGTCATCACCGTCGGTTCCAACGCCGCCGGGATTCCTCGCACCGGTATGGCCGCCTACGCCGCGTCGAAAGCTGCCGCCGTCATGTTCACCAAATGTCTGGGCCTCGAACTCGCCCGCAGCGGAGTGCGCTGCAACGTGGTCGCCCCCGGCTCCACCGACACGGCGATGCAACGCGCTCTGTGGACCGACTCCGGTGCCGAGCGGCGTGTCGTCGACGGGGACCCGGCGACCTACCGCACCGGCATACCGCTCGGCCGCATCGCCGCCCCCGAGGACATCGCCGAGGCCGTCGCGTTCCTCGCCTCGGACCGCGCCCGCCACATCACCCTGCAGGAGCTGTACGTCGACGGCGGCGCCACCCTGCGCTGAACGGTCATCGGTTCATCCGTACCCCGCATCCACCGCACCCACTGACGGAACCATCGAGAATGGAGCCCCCGTGTCGACGGCACCCCAGGTCGCCACGCACGTACCCCCGGCTGATCCGACCCACCCGGCCGTAGGCGCGGCCACTTCGTTGCTGGACGCCTACACACCGGGGGACCGCTTCCTCGCCACCCCTGGCCGCACCCTGCTGGCACACGGTGCGGCACGCCCTGTGCCGCACGACGGGAGACCCTTGGACGACCGGGTGAAGGCCACCCTGGCCGAGGCCGGCGCGGCCGGACAGCAATCGCCCGTGGTCATCGGCGCCGTCCCGTTCGGCCACGGGGCACCGGCCGCCCTGAGCGTGCCGGCGGCACTGCGCGTCGCGCCACCGCTCGCCTCCGATCCGCTGATCGCCCTGCCCGTCGGTGTGTCCGGCTCGGCGGACTGGCGGATACGCCCGGTTCCCGGCCCCGAGGTCTACGGAGCGGGCGTGGCCTCGGCCGTGGAGCGCATGTGGCGCGGGGAGTTCAGCAAGGTGGTGCTCGCCCGCACCCTCGAACTCACCTCCCCCGCCCCTCTCGACCTGCCCACGATGCTCCAGCGCCTGGCCCGCCGCGACCCCGTCGGCTACACCTTCGCGCTGCCGACGGGGGCCGGCCGCACCCTCATCGGCGCCAGCCCGGAACTGCTGGTCTCCCGGCAGGGGCAACAGGTGGTCGCCAATCCGCTCGCCGGGTCGACCCCGCGCAGCACCGACCTCGCCGAGGACGTCCGCCGGGCCGCCGCGCTGCTTGAGTCCGTGAAGGACCTGCACGAGCACGCCGTCGTCGTGGATGCCGTCCACCAGGCCCTGGCCCCGCACTGCACGGAGCTGACCGTCCCCGCCCGGCCGACGCTGATCCGCACCGCCACCATGTGGCACCTGTCCACCACGGTGACCGGCACGCTCGCCTCCCCCGACACCTCGGCCCTGGCGCTCGCCTGTGCCCTGCATCCGACTCCCGCCGTATGCGGCACCCCGACCGCAACAGCACGTCGGGTCATCGCGGAGACCGAGCCGTTCGACCGCGGTTTCTTCACCGGGGTGGTGGGCTGGGGCGACGCCTTCGGTGACGGCGAGTGGGTCGTCACGATCCGCTGCGCCGAGGCCGAGCAGCGCACACTGCGCCTCTACGCGGGGGCCGGCATCGTGGCGGCGTCCGAGCCCGAGGCGGAGACCGCCGAGACGGCAGCCAAGTTCCGTACGTTTCTCAGTGCCTTGGGAGCCGAACTGTGAACCTCGACGACGCACCCACCTGGCCGCCCGATTTCGCCGAACGGTACCGGGCCGCGGGCTGGTGGCGCGGGGAGACGTTCGGCTCCATGCTCCGGGAGCGCGCCGAGGCGCACCCGGACCGGATCGCCGTGGTCGATCCCGTCGCGGAGGTCCGGTGGAGCTACGCGGAGCTGGACCGGCGCGCCGACCGGCTGGCCGCCGGCTTCCTCACCCGGAACATCACCAAGGGCGACCGCGTCGTGGTGCAACTGCCCAATATCGCGGAGTTCTTCGAGGTCGTCTTCGCACTGTTCCGGATCGGCGCGCTGCCCGTCTTCGCGCTGCCGGCCCACCGCGAGACGGAGATCTCGTACTTCTGCGAGTTCACCGAGGCGGTCGCGTACGTCATCGCGGCGGAGCACGGCGGCTACGACTACCGTGAACTGGCGGCCAAGACCCGCGCCGGAGCGGGAACACTGCGGCATGTGTTCGTCGCCGCCGGGGACCCGGGCGAATTCGAGGCTCTGTCCGACGTGGCGGAGGATCCGGTGAGCTGCGCCCCTCCGCGCCCGGACGACCTGGCCTTCCTCCAGTTGTCCGGCGGGAGCACCGGCGTACCGAAACTCATTCCGCGCACCCACGACGACTACATCTACTCGCTGCGCGGATCCAACGACATCTGCGGTGTCGACGAGAACAGCGTGTACCTCTGCGTGCTGCCCGCGGCCCACAACTTCCCGCTCTCCTCACCCGGTTCGCTCGGCACGCTCTACGCCGGCGGACGCGTGGTGCTGTGCCCGCAGCCCTCGCCCGAGGTGGCCTTCCCGCTGATCGACCGGGAGCGGGTCACCCTCACCGGGCTGGTCCCGCCGCTGGCCCTGTTGTGGACCCAGGCGGCGACCACCACCGCGTACGGCCTCAGCAGCCTCGACGTCCTGCTGGTGGGTGGCGCCAAGTTCAGCGAGGAGGCGGCGCGGCGGGTCGGGCCGGCGTTCGGCTGCACCCTGCAGCAGGTCTTCGGGATGGCCGAGGGACTGGTCAACTACACCCGGCTGGACGACCCGGTCGAGGTGATCGTCACCACCCAGGGGCGGCCCATCTCGCCGGACGACGAGATTCTGGTCGTCGACGACGAGGACCGCGAGGTCGCACCGGGCGAGACGGGCCACCTGCTGACGCGGGGGCCCTACACGATCCGCGGCTACTGGAGAGCACCGGAACACAACGCCCGCTCATTCACCGAGGACGGCTTCTACCGCACGGGCGATGTCGTCCGGGTCACCGCGAGCGGGCACATCGTCGTCGAGGGACGCGCCAAGGACCAGATCAACCGGGGCGGCGAGAAGATCGCCGCGGAGGAGGTGGAGAACCACATCCTCGCCCACCCGTCCGTGCACGACGCCAATGTGGTGGCCGAGCCCGACCCGTACCTGGGCGAACGCATCCGCGCGTATGTGATCCTGCGCCCGGGCGCGGCTCCGCCGAAGCCGGCCGACATCAAGCGGTTCGTACGCGAACGGGGCCTGGCGGCGTACAAGGTGCCGGACCGGGTCGAGTTCGTGGACGTGTTCCCGCAGACCGGTGTCGGGAAGATCTCCAAGAAGGACCTGCGGACCGCCGCGGCTCGCAGCGCCGCCATCTCCCCGAACACCTGACCCAGGACCGGACCTGCCCGGCCTCCCCCTCTCCCCCAACCCGCCTCCGAACGGAATCCCAGCACCATGGCCCTGCCCGCCATCACCCCGTACCCCATGCCGACCGCGGATGAGCTGCCCGCCAACCGGGTCGAGTGGACCGTCGACCCCGCGCGCGCGGTGCTCCTCGTCCACGATCTGCAGAACTACTTCCTCTCGGCCTACGATCGTCAGGCTTCGCCGATCCCCGAACTTCTTTCGCACGTTGCGGAGTTGAAGAAGGAGGCGAGGCGTCTCGGCGTACCGGTGCTCTATACCGCGCAGCCCGGCGGCCAGAGTGCGGTCGAGCGCGGTCTGCAGCAGGACTTCTGGGGTCCGGGACTGCCGGCCGAGCCGGACGCCGCCGCCATCGCGGATGCCGTCGCGCCCGAGGAGGGTGACACGGTGCTCACCAAGTGGAAGTACAGCGGTTTCGTCCGCACCGATCTCCTGGAGAGGCTGCGCGAGCAGGGCCGCGACCAGATCGTCGTCTCCGGCGTCTACGCCCACATCGGCGTCCTCATGACCGCGTGCGACGCCTGGATGCAGGACATCCAGGCGTTCGTGGTGGCCGACGCGGTGGCCGACTTCTCCGCCGAGGACCACGCGATGGCACTGCGCTGGGCGGCCGGCAAGTGCGCCGTCGTCACCAGCACCCGATCCGTCTTCGAAGGGAACTGATGACGTCGCCCGACGAGCGCGGCTACCGGTCGCCGACCACAGCGGCGAGTTCGTCGAGCAGGGCGGTGACAGCGGCATCCGTCATGCGACAGCCGCCGGCGGTCTCGGAGATACGCCCTCACGCACCGTGGCCAGGGCGTCGATCCGGTCCTCCTCCGAGGTGTCGTAGACGGACTCGTCGACCAGCCCCGTGACGAAAGCCTCGAAGTTCTCCGCGACCGAGGTGATGGCGAAGTCGCCCTCCTGGTCGACGTGGACCACGGCCGGCTCGCCGTCCCTGCCGCACGCGCGGTAGTCGAGGGCGAGCATGTCGTGGCCGGCCGATGGTGTGTCGGCGAAGTACACACCGATGTCGGGGTACTCCCACATGTCGGTCCAGAACCGGCTACCGAACTCACCGCCGAGCGACTGCGGCCTTGTCCGTCCGATGCCTCTGATGCCGGTGATCACGATGTGGTCGTCGGCCCAGGAGGTCGGCTCGGCCATGGGGAAGTGGTCCCGGTTGGGAACGCCGCCGTTGTGCGCGGTCATCAGCGCGATGTACGAGTCGGGCAGCCGGTATCCACCGAGCTCCTCCTCCACCGACGCGATCAGCTCCTGCGTGGGTGGGTTCTCCTCCACGTACTCCTTCAGCGCGTACGCCGAATCGTCCCAGAACCCGGCTACGTCGAAGCCCTCGAAATGTTCCATTGTGCCCTCCCAGGTCCGCCCGCACAGCGATCGTACGTTCGCAGGCGCGAGCACGACGCACTTCACCCTCGACGGCACCGCCGACGACCACAGCTCACCTGCCACAGCACTTGGCCTGTGCCTCGCGAGCGAAATCGCGCGTCGGCTCACCGTTCGCTGTGTGCTTCGGGTGAATTCCCGGCATGTTCCCGCCGAGTGAGTTCCGCCGAGCAGGCGTCCACGCTCACGCTCGATCAGGACGGACCGCAGCCACCGGGAGATCGCCGTGCACATCCTGCTTGTCGCAAGCGCCTTCAACAGCCTCACCCAACGTGTCCAGGCGGAGCTGAGGGACCACGGGCACTCCGTTGCCGTGCAGCTCGCACACGAGGAGGGCCCGGTCCGGGAAGCCGTTCGCCGGGAGTGTCCGGACCTTGTTGTGGCGCCGTACCTGAAGACCGCGATTCCGAGGGACGTCTGGTCGGTCCACACCTGTCTCGTCGTCCATCCGGGGCCGGTCGGCGACCGCGGGCCCTCTTCCCTGGACTGGGCCGTCCACGAGGGAGCGGACCGCTGGGGCGTCACCGTACTTCAGGCGAACGCGGAGATGGACGCGGGCGACGTCTGGGCGTCCGTGACCTGTCCGCTGCCCCCTGCGGGCAAGAGCGACCTGTACCGCAACGAGATCTCGGACGCCGCCGTGGAGGCGGTGCTCGTGGCGGTCGGACGTTTCACGTCGGGGACGTACACCCCGGTGCCGCAGGCCTCCGGCGCCGGCGAAGGCTGCCGCCCCCTGTTCCGGCAGTCGCTGCGTCGCATCGACTGGCAGTCGGACTCCACCGCGACAGTGGTCCGTAAGCTCAGGGCGGCGGACTCCCAGCCCGGTGTGCTCGACGAGTTGCTGGGCGGCGAGTGGTTCCTGCACGGCGGGTACCCCGAGTCCCGGCTGGGCGGGCGTCCGGGGGATGTGGTGGCCACCCGGGACGGCGCGATCTGCCGGGCGACCACCGACGGCGCGGTGTGGATCCCCGAGCTGCGGCCGCGGCGGGCGCCGGGCGGCCCGGCCACCTTCAAGCTCCCCGCCACCTCGGCGCTGGCCGGGCGGCTGTCCGCCGTGCCCGAGCGGCCGGCTCCGGTGCACCGGACCGGGGACGACGACACCTGGTCCGAGATCGGCTACCGGGAGGAGGCCGGGACCGGCTTCCTGTCGTTCTCGTTCCGTGGCGGAGCGATGAGCACGGCGCAGTGCCGACGCCTGCTGCGCGCCTACCGGTTCGCCTGCTCCCGGCCCACCTCGGTGCTGGTCGTCGGCGGAGGCCGGGACTTCTTCTCCAACGGCATCCACCTCAACGTGATCGAGGCGGCGGCCGATCCCGGCGCCGAGTCCTGGGCCAACATCAATGCCATGGACGACCTGGTGGAGGCGGTGCTGACCACCACGGACCGGCTCGTCGTCGCCGCCCTGGCCGGGAACGCCGCAGCGGGCGGGGTGATGCTGGCCCTCGCCGCCGACGAGGTGTGGTGCAGGGCGGGCGCGGTGTTCAATCCGCACTATCGCCTGATGGGGCTGTACGGATCGGAGTACTGGACGTACACGCTGCCGCGGCGGGTGGGTGCGGCGGCGGCCGGCCGGCTCATGCGGGACGCCCTGCCGGTCAGCTCCACCGCGGCCCACCGGCTCGGGCTGGTCGACAGGGTGATCCCGTGCGCCCCTCGGTCGTTCGACTCCGAAGTCGGCGCCCTGGCGACCCGCCTGACGGCCCTGCCCGCGACGCAGTCCCGGATCCACGCGAAGAAGGAGGAGCGGGACCGGGTCGACCTGGCCCCGTACCGGGAGGCCGAACTCGCCCGCATGCACCGCATCTTCGCGGACCCGCACCACCCGTACCACGGGCTGCGCCGGGCCTTCGTCCGCAAGGAGCGCCCCGCGCCCGGCACCGGGGTCCCGCAACCCCCGGTCCCCCGGGACTGACCGCGGTGCGGCCGGCGGAGCGGCTACCGCTGCTCCGCCAGCCAGTCGTACCAGTGGGCCAGGCCCTCGCCGGTGGTCGCGGAGACCGTCAGCACGCGCACGTCCGGGTTCACCGAGCGCGCGTGCCGGACGCACTGCTCCACGTCGAAGTCGACATAGGGCAGCAGATCGGACTTGTTGATCAGGATCAGGTCGGCGGCGGCGAACATGTACGGGTACTTCAACGGCTTGTCCGTGCCCTCGGTGACCGAGATGATCACGACCTTGCTGCGCTCCCCCAGGTCGAACAGGGCGGGACACACCAGGTTCCCGACGTTCTCCACCATGAGCAGCGAACCCTCGGCCGGGGACAGCGCCGTGAGGGCGTCCCGCATCATCTCCGCGTCCAGGTGGCACCCCGCCCCCGTGTTCACCTGCACCACGGCGCAGCCCGTACGCCTGATCCGGTCGGCGTCGAGCCTAGTCTCCTGATCGCCCTCGACGACGGCCACCGGCCGACGGCCGCCGAGGTCGGTGACGGCGCGTTCCAACAGGGTCGTCTTGCCTGCGCCCGGCGAGCTCATCACGTTCACGGCCACGACGCCGCGGTCGGTCATCCACCTCCGGTTGCGCTCCGCGAGCAGGTCGTTCTTGGCGAGTACCTTCTGCTCGATGGTGACGGTCTCACCGGCTCCACTCGGCTGACGACGCTCGTGCGGATGAGGGTGCGCGCCCGGATGCGGATGCGGATGTCCGTGGTCCGGTGCACCGTCCTCCCGCAGCATCACGATCCTGGTCCCGCCGGACTCCTCGGCACAGCCGCAGGTACCGCACATGGTTCAGCCCACTTCCATGGAGACGATCTGCAGTTCCTGTCCCGATGTGATCTCCACATCCGCGCTGCCGCAGGGACACAGCAGAATCAGGTCGGTCAAGGTGAATTCGACGGCACAGGTGCGGCAGCGGCCGGCGCCGGGCGGCTGGTCGATCTCCAGCTGCGCGCCCTCGGCGGCGGTTCCCTCCGTGACCAGGCCGAAGCAGAACCGCATCGAGTCGGGCACCACGGCCGTGAGCACGCCGACGCGGACGCGGACCGATCGGACCGGACGCCCCCCGGCGCGTTCGCACACCGAGTCGACGACGCTCTGTGTGATGGCCAGCTCGTGCACCGGTGCCTCGTCCTTCCGCGGGTGGCTCCGACCGTAGGGCCACGGGAGGACCGTGGCGCCGTCCGACGGGACCGGTCCCCCGCCCGGATCACCCGAGCGGCCGACCGCATGCCGTCATTCGGACCCCGGTGACGGGGCGGTGCGGCGAATTCCCCTGTTGCCGGTGCCCGCGAATCGAGGCGTGATGGTAGCAATGTGCGCATACCCACCTGTGGGGGCCGACGGCCGGTAGGCCGTCATCCTGAAAGGCGGCACTGCCATGCCGACAGAGGAAGCGGTAAAGGCGGAGGACACACTGATCCACGTGCTGTGGATCAACGCAGGACTGAGCTGTGACGGCGATTCCGTCTCCCTGACCGCCGCCACACAGCCGAGCATCGAGGAGATCGCGCTCGGCGCCCTGCCGGGACTTCCGCAGATCGCCGTCCACTGGCCGCTCATCGATTTCGAATGCGGTCCGAACGGCGGCGCCGACGATTTCCTCGAATGGTTCTTCAAGGCCGATCGCGGAGAACTGGAACCGTTTGTTCTTGTGGTCGAGGGATCCATTCCGAACGAACGGTTGCACGACGAGGGCTACTGGTGCGGGTTCGGCAACGACCCCGCCACCGGCCAGCCCATGACGACCAGCGAGTGGCTCGACCGGCTGGCTCCGAAGGCGACCGCGGTCGTCGCGGCCGGCACCTGCGCGACGTACGGCGGCATCCACGCCATGGCGGGCAACCCGACCGGCGCAATGGGGGTTCCCGACTACCTGGGCTGGGACTGGAAGTCCAAGGCCGGCATCCCGATCGTGTGCGTCCCCGGGTGCCCGATCCAGCCGGACAACCTCTCGGAGACGCTCACCTACCTGCTCTACATGGCCACCGACCAGGCACCGATGATCCCGCTCGACGACGCGCTGCGGCCGACGTGGCTGTTCGGGTCGACGGTCCACGAGGGCTGCGACCGTGCCGGGTACTACGAGCAGGCCGACTTCGCGACGGAGTACGGCTCGCCGAAGTGCATCGTCAAGCTGGGGTGCTGGGGCCCTGCGGTCAAGTGCAACGTGCCCAAGCGCGGCTGGATGAACGGCATCGGCGGCTGCCCCAATGTCGGCGGCATCTGCATCGGCTGCACCATGCCCGGGTTCCCGGACAAGTTCATGCCGTTCATGGACGAGCCCCCCGGCGGAAAGCTCTCGACCAACGCGGTCGGCCTGTACGGGTCGACGATGCGGCGGCTGCGCCACCTCACCACCCACACCCTGGACCGCGAACCGAAATGGCGTCGGCCCGGCGGGAAACTCACGACCGGCGCCACACGCACCTGGTGAGCGACCACATACATCACCGCAACGGACAGAAGGAAGAGGCGGCCAATGACCGCGACACAGCACAGAGGTGCCGGAGGCGGCCAGGGCAAGAACGACCTGGTCGAAATGGCGTGGGATCCCATTACCCGGATCGTCGGCAGCCTGGGTATCTACACGAAGATCGACTTCAAACAGAAGGTGGTGGCCGAGTGCCACAGCACCAGCTCCATCTTCCGCGGCTATTCGGTCTTCATGAAGGGAAAGGACCCGCGGGACGCGCACTTCATCACGAGTCGCATCTGCGGAATCTGCGGTGACAACCACGCCACATGTTCCTGTTACACGCAGAACATGGCGTACGGAGTGAAGCCGCCGCACCTCGGCGAATGGATCGTGAATCTCGGCGAGGCCGCGGAGTACATGTTCGACCACAACATCTTCCAGGAGAACCTGGTCGGGGTCGACTACTGCGAGAAGATGGTCGCGGAGACCAACCCCGGGGTACTGGAACAGGCCAACCGCACCCCCTCCCCGCACGCCGACGCGCACGGGTACAGGACGATCGGCGACATCATGCGATCGCTGAACCCGTTCACCGGCGAGTTCTACCGCGAGGCGCTCCAGGTCAGCCGGATGACCCGGGAGATGTTCTGTCTGATGGAGGGCCGGCACGTCCACCCCTCCACGCTCTATCCCGGCGGGGTCGGCACCGTGGCGACCATCCAGCTGATGACGGACTACATCACCCGCCTCCAGCGGTACATCGAGTTCATGAAGAAGGTCGTGCCGATGCACGACGATCTCTTCGACTTCTTCTACGAAGCCCTGCCGGGGTACGAGCAGGTCGGCAACCGCCGCATCCTGCTGGGCTGCTGGGGATCCTTCCAGGACCCGGAGCACTGCAACTTCGAGTACAAGGACATGACCGACTGGGGTCGGAAGATGTACGTCACCCCCGGTGTCGTCGTCGACGGGAAGCTGGTCACCACCGACCTGGTGAAGATCAACCTCGGCATCCGGATCCTGCTCGGTTCGTCGTACTACAACGACTGGGACGAGCAGGAGACCTTCGTCTCCCACGACCCGCTCGGCAATCCGGTCGACCGGCGCCACCCGTGGAACCAGCACACCAACCCGCAGCCGCAGAAGCGGGACCTGGACGACAAGTACAGCTGGGTCATGTCACCCCGGTGGTTCGACGGCAAGGACTACCTGGCGCTCGACACGGGCGGCGGGCCGCTCGCGCGGCTGTGGACCACCGCGCTGGCCGGTCTGGTCGACATCGGCTACGTCCGGGCCACCGGCCACAGCGTGAAGATCAACCTCCCCAAGACCGCCCTCAAGGGGCCGGTGGAGCTGGAGTGGCACGTCCCGAAGTGGAGCAACACCATCGAACGCAACCGGGCTCGCAGCTACTTCCAGGCCTACGCGGCCGCCTGCGCGCTTCACTTCGCGGAGAAGGCGCTCGGGGAGATCCGCTCGGGGAACACCAAGACCTGGGAGAAGTTCGAGGTGCCCGAGGAGGGCGTGGGCTGCGGGTTCACCGAGGCGGTCCGCGGTGTCCTCTCCCATCACATGGTGATCCGGGACGGCAAGATCGCCAACTACCACCCGTACCCGCCGACTCCGTGGAACGCCAGCCCCCGCGACACCTACGGCACGCCCGGCCCCTACGAGGACGCCGTGCAGGGCCAGCCGATCTTCGAGGAGAACGACCGGGAGCACTTCAAGGGCATCGACATCATGCGCACGGTGCGCAGCTTCGACCCCTGTCTGCCCTGCGGAGTGCACATGTATCTCGGCGAGGGCAAGAAGCTGGAACTCCTGCACTCCCCCACCCAGTCCGCGGGCAGTGAGTGATGGCGCGGGAGGAGTCCCCGGCCACGCCCGACTGGCGGACGACCGGTGAACGCATCGACACCCTGATCGCCGCCAGCAGCTCGGGCGGCGCGGTCGCCCGCGAGCGCAGCGAGGAACTGGTCCGGCTCGTCGCCGACTTCTACGGTGCCGGGCTGGAACGGCTGCTCGGCCTTGTGCACGAGCGGGGGCGGCTGGACGACGACGTCCTGGCCGCCCTGGCCGACGACGAGCTGGTGGCCGGCGTCCTGCTGGTGCACGGGCTGCATCCGTACGGCGTGGAGACCCGGGTCGAGCGGGCGCTGGAGAGCGTACGACCGTATCTGGGGTCGCACGGCGGTGATGTGGAGCTGCTCGCCGTCACCGACGAGGGCACCGTCCGGTTGAGGCTGCTGGGCAGTTGTGACGGCTGCCCGTCGTCCTCGGTCACGCTCAAGCTGGCCGTGCAGGGTGCTGTGGAGGCGGCGGCGCCGGAGATCACCTCCATCGAGGTCGAGACCGCGGCCGACGAGGACGCCGGGGCGGCGGGGCCGCTGGTACCGGTGGACTCGCTGTTCGCCCGGCTGCACGCGGAGTCCGGGACGGCCGGCGACGGCGCGTCGTGGGAGGTCGTGCCGGAGCTGTCGGGGCTGGAGTCCGGCGCCGTGGCCCGGTTCGGTGTCGGCACGATGCGGGTGGTGGCCTGCCGGGTCGGCACGGACCTCTTCGCCTTCGAGGACCGGTGCGCGCGTTGCGAGCGGCCGTTCGAGGGTGCCGCGCTGGCACGGCGGCTGGGCGGTCGGTCCGGGGACGCGGTCCTGCGCTGCGCCGGGTGCCGTGCGCACTACGACGTGCGGCGGGCCGGGGTCTGCCTCGACGGGGACAGCGCGCACCTGACCCCGCTGCCCCTGCTGTCGGACGGTGCCGCGGTCTCGGTGTCGGTCCCCGCGGCGGTGGCACCGTGATCGCCGCCGGCCGTTCCGCCTCGCCGGCCTCCACCCTGTTGCGGCTCATGCGCGACCGGCCGAGGCCGCCCGCCGGTGAGCGCTGCGAGATGTGCGCGGAACCGATCGGCGAGAGCCACCCCCATGTGGTGAACCTCGACAGCCGCGCCCTGATGTGCGGCTGCCGGGCCTGCTATCTGCTGTTCACCGACGAGAAGGCGGAACTGCGCTACCGGGCGGTCCCGGAGCGCTATCTGCACTTCGCCGGGCTGACCGTGGACGGGCGCGCCTGGGACGAGTTGCAGATTCCCGTGGGGCTCGCCTTCCTGTTCCGCAACTCCGTCCAGGACCGGATGGTTGCGTTCTACCCCGGGCCCGCCGGGGCCACCGAGTCGGAGCTGCCGCTGGACGCCTGGGCGGCCGTCGTCGAGTCGAGCCCGGAGCTCGCCGTGCTGCGTCCGGACGTGGAGGCGCTGCTGATCCGGCGTACGGCACAGAGCGATGGTTCGTGCCATCTGGTGCCGATCGACGCCTGTTACGAGCTGGTGGGGCAACTGCGTTCGCTGTGGCGCGGGTTCGACGGTGGCCCCGAGGTCCGTGCCGCGTTGGACGGCTTCTTCGCGCGGGTGGCGGAGCGCAGCCGGCCCGCCGCGGGGATCGGGGCGCCGTGAACGACTTCGCGTTCTCCGTGCTCGACGTCGTCGCCGAGCCGTACGCGGCCGCTCCGCAGCTGACCGCGCGGCTGCGGATCGAGGAGCGGACGGGCCGGCGGATCCACGCCATCGCGCTGCACTGTCAGGTCCGCATCGAACCGCAGCGGCGCCACTACGACGAGGCCGAACAGAGCGGCCTGGTGGCGCTGTTCGGCGGCCGGGACCGCTGGACGGACACCCTGAAGCCGTTCCAGTGGATGAGCTGCGACACCACCGTGCAGGGGTTCAGCGGTGCGACCGAGGTCGATCTCGCCCTGCCCTGCACCTACGACTTCGACGTGATCGGTTCCCGCTATCTGCACGCCCTGGGCGAGGGTTCGGTGCCCCTCGCCCTGATGTTCTCCGGCACGGTCTTCACTCGCGGCAGCAAGGGCTTCGGGGTCGAGCAGGTGCCGTGGGACTGCGAGGCCCGGCACCCGATGCCGGTCGAGGTGTGGCGACGCATGGTGGCGGCGCACTACCCGAACACCGGCTGGATCCGGCTTGACCACGAGGTGCTGGCGCGCTTCGCGGACTTCCGGGCCCGGCGCGGGCTGATCAGCTGGGACGAGACGGTCCAGGCCCTCCTGGCCGAGCACGACGAGGTGGTCCTGTGACTCTTGACCAGGTGCGTTCGATCGCCGACGCCGTCCTGTACGAGGGGTACCTCCTTTACCCGTACCGGGCGAGCTCGCGCAAGAACCGGTCGCGCTGGCAGTTCGGGGTCCTCGGTCCGCCGCACGCCACGGCGGCGAGTTTCGGCGAGGAGCCGGAGATGGAGATGCAGTGCCTGCTGGCGCCGCACGACGGGCCGGCGGCCGTCACCTTGCATCTGCGCTTCCTCCAGCTCCAGGTCCGCGAGGTGCGCAGCACGGGCGAGGACGGGGTGGACGTACCGGTCGAGCAGCTCATCGTCGACGGGGTGCCGGTGATGTCCTGGGACGAGGCCGTCGAACGGGAAGTCGTCCTGACCGCCCTTCCGTTGGGGGAGGTGGCGGACGCCGTCCACGAGGTCCCGGGCGGCGAGGACACCGAGCCGGTGACCGACGCGCGGGGCGTGGTGGTGGGCCGGATCGTGCGACGGCGGCTGCCGTTGGCGGTCCGGGTCCGCGTGCGGGCCGTCGTCGACGACGGGTATGTGCGCCTCTCGGTGACGGTGCGCAACGAGCATCCGGAGCCCGCGGCCACCAAGGACGCCGCGATCCGGTCCTCGCTGATCGGCGCGCATCTGCTGCTGCGGGCCCACGACGCCGGGTTCGTCTCGCTGCTCGAACCGCCCGCCGGGGCGGCAGCGGCCGCCGGCCGTTGCCGGCAGCGCAGGTGCTGGCCCGTGCTGGCCGGGCCGAAGGGGACGACGGACACCCTGCTCGGTGCGCCGATCATCCTGTACGACCACCCGGAGGTCGCCGAGCAGAGCCCCGGCGCCCTGTTCGACTCGACCGAGATCGACGAGATCCTGACGCTCCGCGTGATGACCATGACGGAGGAGGAGAAGGCGGAGGCCAGGGCCACCGACTCCCGGGCCCGGGAGATCATCGACCGGTGCGACGGCATGTCGCCCGCCGACCTCCAGCGGCTGCACGGCCTGCTGCGCGACCCGCACCCGCCGTCGCCCGCGGCTCCCGTGGGCCCGGCGGCCGGCGTCCGGGAGGTGGAGCCCGCCGCCTTCGACACCGCGGGCGCCCCCTGGTGGGACCCGGCGTCCGACGCCTCGGTACGGCCCGGGAGCGACGTGGTCGTGATCGACGGGGTCCGGGTGGCCAAGGGCAGCCTGGTCCGCGTCCACCCCTCCCGGCGGGCAGACGCGCAGGATCTTTTCTTCGCCGGCCAGGTGGCCCGGGTGACCGCGGTCCTCTCGGACGTGGACGGTGGTACGCACATCGCCCTGGTCCTCGTCGACGACCCCGCTTCGGACCTGCACGACTGGTACGGCCGCTACTTCTACTTCGCGCCCGACGAGCTGACACCCCTGAGCGTCGAGGAGACGGCGCAGCACCGAGAGGAGAACCGATCGTGAAGACCCTGGGCATCATCACCGCCGGAGCGGCCGCGGCCGTGGCGGTCGTCGCCGTGGCGGTCGGGATCAAGTCGATCCCCGACATCCGCCGCTATCTGCGCATCCGTTCGATGTGAATCCCGATCCGAGTGAAGCGAGCAGGGAGCGCCCCATGGCGGACACACCGGAGAAGAACAGCGGCGTCGAGGAGGAGGAGCCGGAGGAGGAACGGGGCCCGAAGGGAATCGCCCGACCTCCGGCCGGGGGGCGGCTGAGCCGAGGATGACGAAGGAACCCGACACGGCCGGACGGGTGCTGGTCGCGGGCATCGGCAATCTGTTTCTCGGCGACGACGGCTTCGGCCCGGAGGTGGTGCGCCGGCTCGCCCGCGACGGCGGGATGCCCCCGCGGGTCCGGGTGGTGGACTACGGCATCCGCGGCATGCATCTCGCGTACGACCTGCTCGACGGGTACGACGCGCTCGTTCTGGTCGACGCGTACCCGGGGGGCGGCGCCCCCGGGGAGGTGACGGTGCTCCGCATCGGTGTGGAGGACCTCGGTTCGGGTGAATTCGACGCACATGGCATGAATCCGGTTGCTGTCCTGGCAAATCTGGATCAACTGGGCGGTACGCTTCCGCTCACCTACCTCGTCGGCTGCACACCAGCCGGAGTCGAGGAGGGCATCGGGCTCAGCGAAGCCGTCGACAGAGTGGTGCCCGAGGCGATGCGGGCAGTGCACACCCTGGTCCGTCAGCTCGTGCCGTCCGTACCGACCGCGTCCGTGAACAGCACCGAACCCCGGAGATCCTGATCATGTGCCTAGGCATTCCTGGCCGCGTCGTGGAGATCGTGGACGGGTATGCGGGCCAGCTGGCTCTGGTGGACGTGGAGGGCGCCAGGCGCCGCGTCAACATCGGCATGCTCGACGAGACGCCCGGTCGCGACGACTGGGTACTTCTCCACATGGGCTTCGCCGTCGAGCTCATCGACCGGGCGAAGGCCCGGGAGGCCCTGTCGGGACTGGAGATGATGGGCCGCGGCCGGGAGCAGCGGGTCCGGCGCAGATTCGAGGTGCGCGGCGTCGTGCAGGGCGTGGGCTTCCGCCCCTTCGTCTACGTCACCGCCTCGGAGCTGCTGCTCACGGGCTCGGTGACGAACACCGGCGACGGGGTGCTCGCCGAGGTCGAGGGAACGGCCGGCGCCGTGGAGGAGTTCGGCCGCCGTCTGCGCTCCGACGCCCCTCCGCTCGCGGTCGTCGAGGACGTGCGTACGAGCGAACAGCCGACCCGCGGCGGCACGGGCTTCACCATCGAGCGGTCCGGCGCGTCCGACCGGGCCAGGACGCTGGTCTCACCCGACATCGCCACCTGCCGGGACTGCCTGGACGAGCTGGGCGATCCATCGAACCGGCGCTACCGCCACCCGTTCATCACGTGCACGCACTGCGGTCCCCGGTTCACGATCGTCACCGGCCTTCCGTACGACCGCGCCGCCACCACGATGGCGGACTTCGAGATGTGCGGGGCCTGCCGGGCGGAGTACGAGGACCCGCGCGACCGGCGTTTCCACGCCCAGCCGATCGCCTGTCCCGACTGCGGACCACGGCTCGAACTCGTCGGCAAGCAGGGCGTGGTCCCCTCGCACGACGCGGACGCGCTGCGGACCGCGCGGAAGCTGCTCGCCGAGGGCGGGATCATCGCGGTCAAGGGCCTCGGCGGCTACCACCTGGTGTGCGACGCCCGCGACGACGCGGCCGTGGCGGAGCTGCGCCGGCGCAAGCAGCGCGGTGGCAAACCGTTCGCGGTGATGGTGCCGGACCCCGACGTCGCGCGTGAGCTGGTTACTCTCACGCCGGACGAGGAGGAGCTCCTGAGCGGTGGGCGCCGGCCGATCGTCCTCCTCCCCCGTCACGCTGCCCGGCCCGGGGCGGGGGTGTCCGACGCCGTGGCGCCCGGCAGCCCGCACCTCGGACTGCTGCTGCCGTACACCCCGTTGCACGTCCTGCTCTTCGGGATCGGTGACGACCCGCCGGGCCCGGACGCGCTCGTCATGACGTCGGCCAATCTGTCGGGCGAGCCGATCGTCACCGACGACGGCGGCGCGCTGACCGTCCTGGCACCGCTGGTCGATGCCTGGCTACGGCACGACCGGCGCATCCATGTGCCGTGCGACGACTCGGTCAGCCGCTGGGCCGCCGGTGCCGAGCTGCCGCTGCGCCGCTCGCGCGGCTACGCCCCGCTGCCGATCGCGCTGCCCTTCGACGTGCCCCCGACGCTCGCCGTGGGCGCCGACCTGAAGAACACCTGTGCGCTGGCCGAGGGCCGCTACGCCTGGCTGAGCCAGCACATCGGCGACATGGACGACCTGTCCACGGTCGACGCCCTGACCCGGACCGAGAAGCATCTGGAGGACCTCACCGGGGTGGCGCCGACCCGGCTGGTGGCCGACCGCCACCCCGGCTACCACTCCGGCGAATGGGCTCGCGCCCATGCGGCCGGGCGGCCGGTCCGCACCGTGCAGCACCACCACGCGCACATCGCGTCCGTGATGGCGGAGCACGGCCTGGGCGCGGACGAGCGCGTGATCGGCATCGCCTTCGACGGCACCGGCCACGGCGCCGACGGGGCGGCCTGGGGCGGCGAGGTCCTGGTGGCCGGCTACGCATCGTTCAGCAGGGCCGCGCACCTGGGTTGCGTACCGCTGGCCGGGGGCGACGCGAGTGTGCTGCGGCCGTACCGGATGGCCCTCGCACATCTGCACGCGGCCGGCATCCCCTGGGACGAGGACATGCCCGCGGTCCGTGCCTGCCCGCCCGCCGAACGCGACGTGCTGGCCCATCAGTTCGCGACCGGATTCGGCTGCGTGCCCACGTCGGGCATGGGGCGGCTCTTCGACGCGGTCGCGTCCCTGGCCGGCGTCCGGCACGTGGTGGCGTACGAGGCGGAGGCGGCCATGGAGCTGGAAGGGCTGGCCCGTACCGCGGCAGCCGGCCTCGCGGCACCGGAGGACGGCTACCGCTTCGGCATCCGGCCCGGAAAGAGGGAGGAACCCGTCGTCGCGGATCCGGGCCCGGTCGTCCGGGCCGTGGTGTCCGACGTACGGGACGGCGTTCCGGCCGGGCTGATCGCCGTGCGTTTCCACGCCGCCGTCGCCGCTCTGGCCGCCCGCCTCGCGGACCTCTCCCGCACGCGCACCGGCCTCTCCACCGTGGCGCTGGGCGGCGGTGTCTTCCAGAACGCCGTACTGCTCGAAGCGACGCAACGCGGCCTGACCGAGCGGGGTTTCACCGTCCTGCGACCGCGCCTGCTCCCCCCGAACGACGGCGGGATCGCCCTCGGCCAGCTCATGATCGCCGCATCGGGCTGACGCCGCTGTACCGCCGTACCGCCGTACTTCAAGAGGGATCCACAGAGGAGAGGGACCATGTGTCTGGCTGTTCCGGGGCGTGTCCTCAGTACCGCCGAAGTCGACGGCACCGTGATGGCCGAGGTCGATTTCGGCGGGGTGCACAAGGAGGTGTGCCTCCAGTACATCCCCGATGTGACCGTCGGTGAATACGTCATCGTGCACGTCGGATTCGCCATCCAGCGCCTCGACGAACGGTCGGCCCTGGACACCCTTGCCGACTTCGAACGGCTCGGCATCCTGGCCGAGGAGTTCGGAGACGGCTTCGAACGCGCAGCCCAGCAGGGTGCGTCTCCCGAAGGAGTCGGCCGGTGAAGTACTTCGACGAGTTCAGTGACCCCGATGTCGCGAAGAAGCTGATCGACCAGATCCACGCGGCCACCACGCAGAAGTGGGCGCTGATGGAGGTCTGCGGCGGCCAGACCCACTCGATCATCCGGCATGGCATCGACCAACTGCTGCCGGACGGTGTGGAGATGATCCACGGACCGGGATGCCCCGTCTGCGTCACCCCGCTGGAGACCATCGACCGGGCGCTGGCGATCGCCGCAAGCCCCGGCGTCATCTTCTGCTCGTTCGGCGACATGCTGCGCGTGCCCGGCAGCAGCCAGGACCTGTTCTCCGTGAAGAGCGCCGGCGGCGACGTACGCGTGGTGTACTCGCCCCTCGACGCGCTGAAGCTCGCCCGGGAGAACCCTGACCGCGAAGTCGTCTTCTTCGGGATCGGGTTCGAGACCACCGCCCCCGCCAACGCCATGACGGTGTATCAGGCCCGGCGGCTCGGGGTGCGGAACTTCTCCCTGCTGGTGTCCCATGTGCTGGTACCGCCCGCGATCGCCGCGATCATGGATTCCTCGACGTGCCGGGTGCAGGCGTTCCTCGCCGCAGGCCATGTGTGCAGCGTGATGGGGACGGCCGAGTACCCGCCGCTGGCCCAGAAGTACAAGGTACCGATCGTGGTCACCGGCTTCGAGCCGCTGGACATCCTCGAAGGGGTCCGCCGGACCGTCGTCCAGCTGGAGGCGGGCCGGTACGAGGTGGAGAACGCCTACCCCAGGGCCGTACACGACGAGGGCAATGTGCCCGCCATGGAGATGCTCGCCGATGTCTTCGAGGTGACCGACCGGACCTGGCGCGGCATCGGGGCGATTCCGCGCAGCGGCTGGCGGCTCTCCGAGAAGTACCGGGCGTTCGACGCGGAGCAGCGGTTCGACGTGACGGACATCCACACCGCCGAGTCGTCGCTCTGCCGCTCGGGCGAGGTCCTCCAGGGGCTGATCAAACCGCACCTGTGCGAGGCGTTCGGCAAGGAGTGCACGCCGAGGAACCCGCTCGGCGCGACCATGGTGTCGTCCGAGGGCGCGTGCGCCGCGTACTACACCCACCGCCGCCTGGAACTGGTCGATGCGAAGTGACTGACGCGATGCAAGACGTGACCGCCGTGGTGAACGATGTGTCCGACCTCGACTTCGAGGGGTGGGCCTGCCCGGTACCGCTGCGGGACATCCCGTCCGTCGTCATGGGCCACGGGGGCGGCGGTGCGATGTCCGGTGAGCTGATCGAGCACCTGTTCCTGCCCGCGTACGGTGCCGCGGCCGCCGCCGAGCTCGGTGACTCGGCCGTCCTGACGGTCGGCTCCGGCACCCGTCTCGCCTTCTCCACGGACTCGTTCGTGGTGAAGCCGATGTTCTTCCCCGGCGGGTCGATCGGTGACCTGGCGGTGAACGGCACGGTCAACGACCTGGCCATGTCGGGTGCGACACCCCTGTTCCTGTCCACCGCCTTCATCCTCGCGGAGGGCACCGCGCTGAGCGACCTCGGCCGGATCGCACAGGCCGTGGGCCGAGCCGCCGAGGACGCCGGCGTACGCCTGGTCACCGGCGACACGAAGGTCGTGGAGCACGGCAGTGGTGACGGCGTCTACCTCAACACCTCGGGCATCGGCGTGATCCCTCCGGGTGTCGACATCCACGCGCGCCGGGCGCTCCCCGGCGACGCCGTGCTCGTCAGCGGCGACATCGGCGTGCACGGTGTGGCCGTGATGAGCTGCCGGGAGGGCCTCGAGTTCGGAACGACGGTGGAGAGCGACACCGCCGCGCTGCACGGACTGGTCGCCGCCATGCTGGCCACCGGTACCGGCCTCCATGTGCTCCGGGACCCCACGCGCGGGGGCGTCTCGGCCTCGCTGAACGAGATCGCCCGCGCCTCGGACGTGGGCATCGAACTGGTCGAGCGGCTGCTTCCCGTACCGCCCGCGGTGCGCGACGCGTGCAGCCTGCTCGGGCTCGACCCGCTCCAAGTGGCCAACGAAGGAAAACTGATCGCGATCGTCCCGGCCGAGGACGCGGACCGGGTGCTGGCCGCCATGCAGGCCCATCCCCTGGGCCGGTCCGCCTGCCGGATCGGCAGCTGCGTTCCGGAACACGCCGGGATGGTCGTGGCGAAAACGGGGCTGGGCGGGAGCCGGGTGATCGGGCTGCCGATCGGCGAACAACTACCGAGGATCTGCTGAGTGAGTGCCGAGGGCGCCCTGCTGTTCGCGCGATACGCCTACCCGCCCAACGAGCTCGGCTACTGCGGCCCCGCCGACGCGGCGGCCCTCCTGCGCCGTGACGCGACCGCCGAGATCGAGCGGCGCGCCCGGCAGTTCGAGGGGGCCTGGTGCTATCTCCAGTTCCTCGCGGAGACGGCCGGGCTGGCGGACCCGCTCGACGTGCGGGTGGTCGAGGCGTACTGGATCGGCAACGAACTGCTGGACCGGGCCGATCCCGCCGCTCTGGTGGAGCGCATGACCGACCGGTTCCGGGGTCAGCGCGGTGGCACCTGGCGCGACGCCGGGCGGCGCGCCCTGGCCCATCACAGCTTCCAGGTGTTCGAGGTGTATCCCTGGGCCCCGATGCTGCGGTCGATGGGCCGTCCGACCGCCCTGTCCGTGCTCGACCAGTGCCGCGTCCGTACCGGAGTGGTCGTGGCCGCCGACAGAGACATCGCGACCGTTCGGTCACGCCCGCTGTGCTGGGACGGCGCGGGGCTGGCCGACGGCGCGTGGCGGGAGGAGACCGTACGCTGCTCGGCCGGTGGACTGACACTGCTCGACGGGCTTTCCGCCGGCGACCGGGTGGCGCTGCACTGGGACTGGGTGTGCGATGTGATCAGCGACGAACAGGCCCGGCGCATCGAATTCCTCGAGGAGCGCCGACGCACCGACTTGGGCCTCTCGTCCTGCGGACCGGACACCGGCATCCACGGCACTCCGGGCTGATGCCCGACGGCGGCGAAGCCGCAGCAGCCCGATCCGCTCCAGCAGCAGGTGGACGCGATCCACGACACCGGGGCCGTCGGTGTGTCCACCGAGGTGACGTCACCGGACACACGTGACAGTGCGTGCGCCGGGACGGCCGAGGTGGGCACCGGGAGGCCCATGCCGCAGAACGGCAGGTTCCGGATCGCCACCGACTCAACCGTGGCGGTGACCGCCAGGCCAACCGCGCACTGCACACAATTGCGCTGGTCCGCGTGCGTCACGACCCGCGCACCCACGACTACGTCGCACGACGCACCCACGAAGGACTCAAGACGAAGGGCATCTTCAGATGCCTCAAGCGCTTCGTCGCGCGAGAGGTATACCGCCACCTCACGAGCGCATCCAGCGGCACGCTATCGGCATCTCCGGCAGCTTGACGATCCATAGGAGCTTCAGAGTCAAGTCAGCCGCCCGCGCCGAGTCGCACGCAGATGCGGGCGAGGTCGAGCGAACGCTCCAGGTCCCCGCGGCTCCACGTCCTTGTGACGTCCGCTCCCCTGCGGGCGTCGAGCACCTGCGTGAGGTGCGGCCGGAACTCCGGAAACCTGTCGGCGGCCAGCTCGCCGCCCTCCGACTTCGAGACGATGCGCCCGGTGAGGACCGTCGCCAGCAGGCGAGCCGGCCCCAGGGACATCCACTCGACCTCGAACGTGGACACCGGGTGGGCCGCTTCGTTGTGCAGGTAGATCTGTTCGGACAGGGTGATCCTGTTGCGCCAGTACTGGTCGAGATTGGCGCGGGAGAACCTGATCGCCCCGTCGCGCGCGGTCTCCTCCTCGATCGGCATCCCGGCGCTCCTCGGATCCACCGCCGTCATCGCCCCGTCCTCGGCGAGGGGGACACGGACACCGGACTGGACGATGTTGAGCCAGGTCGCCCAGTTCATCGGTCCGTCCGTCGACTCGGGATGCAGGGTTCCGGCGACCGACGCCACGACGGACCGGAGGGTGTCAGGGCCCTTGGCCAGACCGTCTCTTGTCACGTACATCGCATCGATCGTGTGACCGTATTCGTGCTTGGAGTTCTCATGCAGCGGCGAGACGGCGTCGCGTGCCCGTGAATCCAGTCCCCTCGCCACCACGCAGACGAGGTCGATGTCGCTGTTCGCCCGCCAGTCGCCGAGCGACGCGGATCCCACCACCACGACATCACGGAGAGTGTCTCCCAGGGCGTCGGCCAGTCGATTCGTGAAACGCCGTGCGAGAATCCACGGTTCCTGGTCGGGATCGATCACGCATGGAGAAGTCAACTCGGCGCCTTTCTTCGTACTTTTCGTCGTGTGTGCATGGCGTCCACCGAAGCCGACGCCATGCCGCTGTGGCGGGCAGGACCTTACCCACGCTCGGGCTCGCCCCCTCTTCCGGTTGGCCGATATTGAGCCATTCCCGCGTCATTCTCCGAAACTATTGCCCCGGCCCGGAAACCGGGCAACACCCTGGCTGATCCGATCCGGTGGTTTCGCGTGAATCAATGGCGCGGCGGGCGGCCGTGTGCCTTCCGGTTGCCGTGAACAGCTCGGCGCGCGCGGTCAATTGATTGGTCGCGCTCTATCAATGACAGTGATATTTCACCAGCGACAGTATGTGACGGACTGCTCTTGGAGAAGGAATGCCCGCACGCGCCATGAGACCGGTCACGGTGACGGCCGAAAGCCTGAGTGGAGCACCGCGGCGGGACCACGAACCGAGTATTCGCTAGAACGGGAGTTTGGAAATGCGGCGCAGCGGTGAGATGGTGCCGTTGGGTGGTTCCGTCCGGCGGGGAGACCGATGGACGGCCGAAGGGACTGTGCGCGGGCCGGCGGCGGGGAGCGCCGGTGAACTCAGACACCAGGACCCGACTCTCCGTGGCGTTCGTCCGATGCTGCAGACCACTGAACTGGGCAGTGTCACGGCACACCGGATCACATTCCGAACGGCCGGTTCCGCTCCCCATGTGCTGGAGTCCGATCCCGGGCGGCATGCCCTCGTTCTCAGTTCGCTCGGCGAGATCAAAGTGGCGCGAGCCGGGCGCGAACTCATCGTTCGGGACGCAGCGGTGGCGCTGTGCGACACCCGACTTCCCCTGGGCATCAGCCCGACGCCGGGGAACCGGACGGCCGAGGCGGTCGTGATGGTCTTCCCGGGCTCCGCGATGCCGACGGTTCCACCGGACGTCTGCGCGCCGCAGCACAAGGTCCGCGACGCGGCCGGTTCCGGGCCGCTGCTCCGTTCGTTCCTGGTCGAGGCGGCAGGCCGGGCGACCGGGCTGGGTGCGCCCGAGGTGGCCCGGTTCGGTGATGCCGCCCTGCACCTGGCCGCGGCGGTGCTGGAACGGCACTTCGTCGACGCCGGCGAAGTGTGCCCGCGGACCCAGCAGTACGAGTTGATAACGCGCATCCGCGGATTCATCGACCGCAATCTCGGCGACTGCGGCCTCACGCCGAGCCTGGTCGCCTCGGCGCATCACATCTCCATTCGCTATCTGCAACGGCTGTTCAAGACAGCGGGCAGCACACCATCGGACTGGATTCGGCAGCGAAGGCTGGAGAACAGCCGACGTGAACTCTGCGACGCGCGGCTGCGATCGGTTTCGGTCTGCGAGATCGGCCTGCGCAACGGTTTTACCCAACCCTCCGACTTCAGCCGGGTATTCCGTGCCAAGTACGGCGTACCACCGGGCAGGTTTCGCGACGACTGGTTCCGGCGGGACGCGATCGGCCAATCAGGTGGTCGCGTCACGGCAATGACAGATCCTGCGGTGGTCAGAAAAATCAAGTAGAGGCAGGAAAGCGAGAAACCGGTTCGCCGTTGGCGGACTTGGCTGATCCGTTCCGCAGGAGGAGTCACGCCGTGACCGTGCTGACGTCCAGGACTGATCTCGACATCGACCCCGACAAGCTCCGCGAGTCGGTGGCAAGCCTGTTGGAAAGGCATCCGCTGGCCTTCGAGGGGACACGGCAGCTCGCTCTCCAGCACCGGCCGGCGGCAACGGACCCGTGGTACGAGGGCTGTCTGCGGCAGTCGTTGATTTCCTCGGACTCCGACTTCACCGAGGTGCACGCCGAACTCCGGGGCAGCTACCTGGGCGAGGTGTTCGACCGGCTCCCGTTCAAGCCCATCCGTACCAGGATCATGGCACTGGACCCGAAGCACTGCTATTCGGTGCACCGGGACATGACCCCGCGATATCACCTCGCGGTCACCACGAGCGAGCACGCGCGATTCGTTTTCGTCGAGCACGGCAAGGTCGTGAACGTCCCGGCTGACGGAAACCTTTACTACGTCGACACCCGGCATCTGCACAGTGCGTTCAACGGGGGCGACGACATACGGATCCACATCGTTTTCGGGACGGACAACGAGCAGAAATAGCGGCCGGAGGAGTCGGGGCGTGACGAACTTGGTGGCGCATTGGGACCACCGCGCCGAGAATTACGACGAAACACCGGGTAATTCACTGACGCCCGAACAGGCGGAGGCGTGGAAGTCGATGCTCGCGGAGGTTTTTCCCACTCGCCCGGGAAGGCTCCTCGACATCGGCTGCGGTACGGGCACCTACGCGTTGTTGTGCGCGGAGCTGGGTTTCGATGTCCACGGTGTGGACACCTCCGAGCGGATGATCGCGCGGGCGCGGGAGAAGGCGCTCGGGCGGCGAGGACCGGACGGCGGTCCCGCCGTCACGCTCTCGATGCTCGACGCGCAGGACATCGACGGCCGGTACGACGCGGTGTTCTCCCGGAACGTGCTGTGGACCGTGACGGACCCCGGCCGGCTGGCCGGAGTCGTGGCGACCCACACGACGGAGTCCGCCGTGTGGGTCGCCGTCGAGACGATGTGGGACGGCCGCCCGAACGGCGACTTCCGGAAGGCGGGGAAGGCGCTGCCGGGGTTCGGCGGCTGGCACCCCAACGTCCTCCGCGACGTGTTCGCGCGGCACGGATTCGCCCGCACCACCTGGTCGAGCATCTCCAACCGGCCGGAGCTGGCAACCGCGGACAAGGACCTCCACGTACTGTTCCGGGTAAGCCGATGATCATAGTCGTCACGGGCCCCTGGGCGCTGCCGAGGATGGAGATCGCGCGGGCAGTCGCCGGTCGGCTCGGTGGTGTCGAGGTCGTCGACGGGGAGCAGCTGGGGTTCGCCCTGATGGAGTTCCGTACCGGCCTGCCGGAGAACTTCCAGGAGGACCCCGTCTGGCAGGCGCTGTTCACGTCGCTGTGCGTCCACACCGCCCGGCACGGCAGCGGCTGCGTCCTGGCACCGATGAACGTCCATTCGAGCGAGCGACTGTCCCTCCTGCGGGCCGACATCGCGCGCCGGGGAGAAACGGTCCATGTCGTCGGCCTCCGGGCGCCCCGGGAGTACTGCGAGCGCCTGGCGGACACCTTCTCGTTCTTCGAGCGGGATTCGGCGGACTACCACCGTGTACGAAACTGGCAGTTGGCACGACTGGGCGAGTACCTGGAGTTCGTCGAGCACCCGCGGGCGCCGGTCGACCACTGGATCGACCTGCTGCCCGACGCGTCGTCGGAATGGGTGGTCTCGCCGATCGCCCAAGCGATGACGCCGCTGCTGGCGAAGCGCTGAGTGGTGCTCATGACGATCTTTCCGGAGGAAGTCGTGACGGAGACACGGGACGCGGCGTGCGTGGTCGCGTACCGGCGCCTCCGGCACGGGGTGTCCACATCGCGCCAGATCGGATACGGCCGCAACATGTACCCGGCCGCTCCGGAGCTCGTGGCGCAGATTCGTGCCCTGATCACGGTGTTGTTCGAACAGCAGCGCATGACGGACTACTCGACCGGGTTCGACGGCTCCGACCGGCACCTGATCAGTGCGCTCGCAGCGGAATGGCTGGGCCGTTTCGACATCGGGCCCGGCGATGTGTTCGTCATGTCCGGGTCGACGGAGGCGATCAGTGTGGTCACCGGGTATCTCGCCGGGCGGGGGTACGAGTACGTGCTGCCGCTGCCCTGCTACTACGCCTTCGAACAGTCCGCCCGCCGGTGGGGCATGCCGGTCGGCGCCCACTACAACGGCGACGGTCTGCTGCACGGCACCCGGTCGGGCGCGCCCAAGGCCCTGGTCGACATCGTGCCCAACGGGGTGACCGGTCGGCGTTTCCGGTTGCCCGACGGGGCCGGCGACGACTTCCGCATCCTCGATTCGGTCTTCCAGGTGTCCGCGGCGGCCGGCAAGGGGTCCGCGGTGGACGACCGGCATCTGCGCGAGGCCGTCCGGGACTTCGATCTCGGCCGGGGCTGCGTCATGCTCACCGCGAGCAAGGACCTGTCGGTCCCCGGACTGCGCGCGGGCCTGCTGATCACCCGGGATCCCGGCCTCAGACGGTATCTGGAGGCGGACCGGTTCGAGCGCTGCTACGCGCTGAACCCGTTGTCCACCGGCGTCGTCGCGCTGTACGTCGCGCTGATGTGCGCACGGGCGGCACAGCGGAAGGGCACCACGGCACCACGGCCTCCGCTGTTTCCCCCCGAGGTCGCGTCGAGCCGGCCGGCCGCCGACGATCCCCTCGCGACGATGCTGTGGGAATCACCGGTCGTCGACATCCTCGACCGGTACCTGCGCGGCATGGCGCGGCACTACGCGGCGGTCCTCACGGTCTACCGCAACCGGCTCGTGCCGCTGGGCATCGATCTCGACTCCCGGTACCCGGAGACCGGCTACTCCCTGTTCCTGCCGCTACCGGTCCGGGTCGACGGGCCGGAAGGCGCGGTCGTGTGGTGCAACCGGATCGGCCGGGAGGCGGGGCTCAAACTCAACCCGGCGGCGATTTTCGGGGGCAGCGACGAGCCGTGGGCGGTCCTGTACGACTGCACCCGCCCCTGGGTGCGGTTCAACTGTTCGGTCGCGGAGCCGGATGCCGTCGGCACCGTGAGCATCCTCGAAACGGCGTTGAGGTGATGAGGTGACGGAGCGAACTGGCGGAAAGACATCGGCGGGCGTCGACCCGCTGATGCTGGGCAGGGCGATAGCCGACGCCGACCGGCGGGCCGCGCACGCCCTCAACCTCGTGCCCAGCGAGAACCGGATCTCGCCCCTGGCCTCGGTGCCACTGGGTTCCGACTTCTCCAACCGGTATTTCTTCAACACCGCGGGCGACCCCATGTTCTGGGAGTTCCGCGGCGGGGAGGACATCGCGCACATCGAGGCGCTCGGGGCCGGGGCGCTCCGGCGGATGGCCTCGGCGCGGTACTGCAACGTGCGGCCGATATCGGGGATGAGCGCGATGATTCTCACCGTCGCCGCCCTGTCCGCTCCGGGCTCGACCGTGGTGAGCGTCGACCAGGAATCCGGCGGCCACTACGCCACCCCGGCGCTGCTCACCAGGCTGGGCCGGCGGTCCCGTCTGCTCGGCTGCGAGAACGGCCGGGTCGACACCTCGGAACTGGCGGACGCGCTCGCCCCCGGCGACGTGGACCTGGTGTACGTGGACGTGCAGAACTGCGTCAGGGTGCCGGACTTCGGAACGATGTCGGACGTGGTGCGGAGGGTGAGCCCGGCCACGCGGCTGTACGTGGACGCCAGCCACTACCTCGGCCTCGTCCTCGGCGGTCTCGTGGAGAACCCGCTGGCTTGCGGGGCCGACGCCTTCGGCGGCTCGACCCACAAGTCGTTCCCCGGACCGCACAAGGGCGTGGTCTTCACCGACGCCGAGGACATCGACGAGAGCCTGCGCTCCGCCCAGTTCGACCTGGTCAGCAGTCACCACTTCGCGGAGACCCTGGCACTGTCGCTGGCCGCGCTGGAGGTCGAGCACCGGATCGGGGACTACGCCCGGACGACCAACGACAACGCGCGACGGCTCGCCGCCGCACTGGCCGACGCGGGGTTCCGGGTCCACGGCGACAGCGGCACCGGCTACACCGACACACACCAGGTGTGGGTGGCACTGGAGGGCCCGGCAGCCGCGTACGCCCTGTCGAACAGGCTGGCCGAGGCGGGTATCCGGGTCAATCTGCAGTCGTCGATGCCGGGGATGCCGGGCGTGCACCTGCGCCTCGGTTCGAACGAGATCACCTTCGAGGGCGCCGGTCCGCAGGCGGTGGAGGAACTTGCCGCCGCCCTGGTCACGGCGCGGGAGCGACCGCTCGGACCGCGGACGGTGAGCGGGATCCGTGCCCGGTTCGGTCCGCCCTTCTACACCGATCCCGAGAAGCTGAGAGTGGAGGCCGGGCTGTGTACGTGCTGACCGGAAGGCCCTGCGGTGCCGGGGCGGGGGACGTGGCCGATCGGACCGTCTTCGACGTGCGGGGACGCGTGGCATGCAACTGATGAGGTCGGACTACACGGAGCTGACCGCACACGGCCGCGGATACGTGACCGATCTGCTGAAGCCCGACAGGACGCACGACATGCTGGAGGCCTACGGCTTCGCAGTGACGCGGAGCCCGGCCGGGACCGTGTCGACGGAGGACGCACACCGGGAGATGGCGGCGATACGCGCCGACTTCGGGCTGAGGGAACCCTACGCCCCGCTCCTGTACCGCGACCGGGACGCGCCGCTCGTCACCGAGGTGACGCGGAAGGCGGGCTCGGACCACCCGGCCTTCCACACCGGCGCGGCACAGGGCTGGCACACCGACGGGCTCCTGGAGGACATCGGGACCATCCGGACGACCCTGTTGTACTGCGTACGCCCGGCGCACGGAGGCGGCAGGACGTTCCTGCTCAACGCGGGGCGGGTGTTCGACGAGTTGCGGACGGAGGATCCCGAGGCGGCCGAGGTCCTGTTGCGGGGCACGATCCTCGGCAGGCGGTCGACGATCCCCGGCGCGGTCCGCGAGGCCGTCGGGCCCGTGTTCGCCGAGCTCGGAGACGGCCACTACGCCACCCGGTACGGCGAAGGACAGGTCGAGCGCTGGTACCCGAAGGACGCCGTGGAACAGAAGTCCCTCGCACGTGCGCTGGGCTACTTCAGGGCCCGGCGGGACGACCCGGACGTCCGGATCGACCTGCTTCTCCAGGCCGGTCAGTGCCTGATCTTCCGCAACGACGTGCTGGCCCACGGCAGGGAGAACTTCACCGACGACCCGCGGTGCCCGCGTCTGCTCCTGCGCAGCCTGCACACCGACGCCCCGGGGCGCACGTCATGAGGGCCTCCGTCATCGTCCCGATGGCCGGGAAGGGGACGCGCTTCGGGGCTCCGTACCCGAAGGAACTCCACGCCGTGAGCCCGCACCGCACCGTGCTGCACTGCTGCCTCGAACCGCTGGCCGCGCTCGACCTGACCCAGGTGCGGATCGTCGGCGTCGTCGGCGCGGGCCGGGCCCGGTCCATGGACGTGATCGGGGAGGAACTGGGCGGACGCGGCGCGGAGGTGGTCTTCACCGTGCAGAACCCGCGGCGGCACGGACCGGGTCTGGGCGGTGCCGTCCGCGCCGGTCTCCCCTACTGCGAAGGGGTGACCGCCGTGGTGCTCCCCGACCAGATCTTCACCACCGGAGAGGACGACTTCGCGGAGGCGATGGACATGGCGCGGCGGCACGGCCGGTCGGCACTGGTCCACCCGACCACGGACCCCGAGGTCCTGCGCGCCGACGGCGCGGTGGCGCTCGACCGGAGGACCGGTGTCATCACGGCGTGCGAGGAGAAACCGCAGCGGGGCCTCGACCGGTTCGACGGGCTGTGGGTGGTCCCGATGGTCTCCCCCGGCCACCGGGAGCTGCTGCCGGCGGTGGCGAGCGACCCGGCGCGCGTCCTGTGCGGCGCGGCCTACGTCGAGGTCGAGAGCTACGTCAACGTGACGCGGCCGTCCGATGTGTGGGGCCTGCGATGCCCGACGTACTGATGGACTGCACCGGACACCGCGTCGACTGGACGTCGCTGGGCGGAATCGGGCTGCGCGCGCGGGAACTCGCTGCGGAGATCGCGCGGGTCGCCGACGTCACGGTCTTCTCACCGGGATCTCTGCCCGAGCAGCTCGGTGCCGGGGTCCGGCTGGTGACCCGGGAGGCGGCGTGGGCCGACGAACTGCGGCGGAGCGACATGGTCTATTCCTTCGACTCGCCGTCCCCCGAGCGGCTGTCAGCCGTGGTCGACAGCGGCAAGCCGGTGATCGTGGAGAACGCCCCGCCCCTCGAACACGCGCTGTACCCGTCGCTGGTACGGAGCGCGGACCGCGAGGACGTCTACCGGGACACGGTGGAGGCGTACCGCCGCCAGTTGGCGAGCGGGACGTTCTTCACCTGCCGGTCGGCCGTGGAGCGGGCGACGCTCGTGGCGAACCTCTGTGTCACCGGGCGGGTCACGGTGGAGGCGATGCGGGCGTCGGGGGCACTCGACAGGCTGATCTCCACGATCCCCATCGGGTTCTCGGAGTCCGCCGCCGCGGCGGCGCGGCGCGAACTGTCCGGGGCGGACCCGGAGCGGACGTTCCGGGTGGTCTGGTCGGGCGGCCTGTGGACGTACCTCGACCCGGTATTCGCGCTGGACGCCGTACGGATGGCCCGGAGCCGCGGCGTGCCCGTGGAGCTCGTGTTCCTGTACGGGCGCGAGAACGCCGACAACGCGGTGGTGCTGTCCGTGCTCCTCGACGCCGTCGAGGAGCACGGGTGCGGCGACTTCGTTACCGTGCGCCGGGCCCCGCTCGGTCGGGCGGAGTACTTCCGGGTGCTGGCCGGCGCGTCTGCGCTGATCTGCGTCGGCCGCCGCGGCGTCGAGAACGACACCTGCGTGCGGCTGCGGGCCAGGGACTCGAGGCTGTTCGGCCTCCCCACCGTGCTCGACCGGCACGGCCCGACGTTCGACGAGTTGACCAGGGACGGCCTGGCCCACGGCGCGGACGACCCCGAGGAGGGCGCCGACGCCCTGGCGGCGATCCACCGGCAGCGCGGGGACCGCGCGCCCCTCGACTCGTACGCGTACCGCCGTACCGCGCGCGACCTGTGCGCATGGATCGAGAAGGGGAAGGGGGAACGATGAGTTCCGGGGAAGAGACGGCATCGGCCCTTGGGCGTCCCTGGCGGGCTCCCCACGACCACTCCGGGCCGACGTTCGTCGCCGGGCAGGGCGCCTGGCTGGTCGACCGTGGCGGACACCGGGTGATCGACGCGACGTCGGGCGCCCTGAACGTGTTCTGCGGACACGGTGTCGAGCCGATCGTGGACGCCTACCTGTCGCAGCTGAGGACACTCGCCCACGTCGACATGGCCCAGGGGCTCACCGGGCCCGCGCACCGGCTCGCGGACGGGCTCCGGGACATCCGGGGACACGGCGGCGACCGATTCTTCTTCGCCAACAGCGGTTCGGAGGCGATCGAACTCGCCGTCGGGCTCTCCTCGCGGTACTGGGCCGCGGTCGACAGCCGGCGGACGGGCATCGTCACCTTCGAGCGCGGCTACCACGGCTCGACCGCGCTGTGCCAGTCGCTGTCCGGCCTGCCGCAGACCAGCAGCGCACCGGACAGGTTCGGGGTGCGCGTCCATCATCTGACGTTCGGCGAGTTCACCGGCGCCGAGCAGCGGTCGGGAGCGGCGCGTGAGCACATCACCGCGCAGCTGCGGACGGTCCTGGCCGGTTCGGCGGCGGGCACGGTGCTCGTCGAGCCGTTCCTGAACGTCGGTGGCGGCATCCGGCTGCCCGAGGGACTGCTCGGTGACATCCGCCGTGCCTGCGACGAGTACGGGGCGCTGCTGGTGCTGGACGAGGTGTTCACCGGCGTCGGCCGGACCGGGGCGTGGTTCGCGCACGAGCACACGGGCGTACGCCCCGATCTCACGGCTTTCAGCAAGGGCTTGACCAACGGTGTGTGCGCGTTGTCCGCGGTCGCGGCCGACCACCGTGTGCTCGATCGGCTTCCCGCCGGGAGCATCGTGCCGTACGGCCACACCATGTCGGCCTCGGCCGCCGCCTGCGCGGCGGCGAACGCGACGCTGGAGCACATGCGCCGGACCGGGGCCGTCGCCGCGGCCCGCGCGATCGGCGCCAGGCTGCTCAGCGCGCTGGAGCGGGAGCTGCGCGGTACCGACGGTGTGGTCGACGTGCGCGGACACGGTCTCGCGCTGAGCGTTGAGCTCGACGGTGTCGACTGCGCCGGGAATGTCCAGCAGGTGGTCTACGACCTCGGCGCCTATACGCGGCAGCAGGGCAGCACGGTCCTGCTCGCACCGCCCGCGTGCCTGAGCGGCGCGGAGGAGGACCGGCTCGTCGACCACCTGGTCACCGGGGTCCGCAAAGTGGTCGCAGCACGATGAGGAGTCGACGATGACAGACACGTTCGGCGTCGACGACGCCCTGGAGCACATCGAACGGCTTCGCCACGGCGAGACGCTCACCACGGAGCGGGCGTCGGCCGTTCTCGGCCTCCACCGGACGGGCCGGCTCGCCGACTACCAGCTGTCCTCCTGGCTGGCGACCATCGCGGCGAGAGGGCTGCGGTTCACCGAGACTGTGGCCCTGACCAGGGCATATCTCGGCCCGGCCCGACGGGGGGCGAGGATCCGCCGCAGCGGGCGGACCGTCGTGGACAAGCACAGCACGGGTGGCATCGGCGACAAGACGACGTTGGTGGTCGTGCCGCTGGTGGCCGCGCTCGGAGTCCGGGTCTGCAAGCTGAGCGGACGTGGGCTCGGCATCGCCGGGGGCACGATCGACAAGCTGGAGAGTGTGCCGGGGCTCCGGCTCGAGTTCACCGAGGCGGAGCTGGCCGCGCGGCTCGCCGCGGACGACGTCGTCATCGGGTCCTTCTCCGGTGAACTCGTGCCCGGTGACACCGCGACGTACGACCTGCGGTCGGTGAGCGGCTGTGTCCGGTCGGCGCCGCTGATCGCCGCGAGCATCGTCAGCAAGAAGGTGGCGGTCGACGCCGACGCGGTCGTCTTCGACGTCAGGTACGGAGCCGGGTCGCTGGTTCCCGACCATGGGACGGCGCGTCGGCTGGCGGGGCTTCTGGTCCGGCTCGGCGGCGAGTTCGGCCTGCGCTGCCGGGCGGTGCTCAGCGACGGCTCCGTCCCCCTGGGCAGGGCCGTCGGCAATGCGGCGGAGGTCGACGAAGCGGTCGAGTTCCTGCGCGGAAGCGGTGACCGCGGGCTGGCGGCGGAGTGCGAGGCCCTTGCCGTACAGATGGTCCGCGTGGCCGAACCGGACGAACCCGAGGGCAGGATCCGGGAGCGGCTGCGGTCGGCGGTCGACTCCGGGGCCGCGCTGTCGATGTTCGTCCGGATGCTGACGGCGCAGGGCGGCGACACCGGGCCGGTGCTCGACGGGGGCGGGTACTGCCGGCCGGGGGCGCGGACGGCGGTGCTCGCGCGGGGGGCCGGGTGGGTCACCGACGTCTCGGCACTGGGCATCGGCCGGGCCGCGCTGAAGCTGGGGGCGGGCAAGGTGTTCGCGGACGACGTCATCGACCCGCACGCCGGAATCCGGCTCACCAGGCACCTGGGAGAGCGCGTGGCCGAGGGGGACGTCCTCGCCGAGGTGTTCCACCGCGACGGGCTCGACAGCGGCGAGGCGGTGGAGCTGGTGGCCGGGGCCGTCCGGGTCGGCCCCCGGGAGAACTGCCGGGTACCGCGTGAGCCGGAGCCGGTGTCCGAGGCGGACGTCCACACGGACGGGACGGGGGTGGTCCATGTCTAGCGCGATCGCCGCGCCCGCGTCCGAGCAGGAGCTGCGGGAGTACCTGTCTCAGATGCTGCGCTGGCACTTCGGCGAGGAGACGGGGTCACGGTTCTGGGTCGGCTACCGGAACGCGCTGCCCTTCGACCCGGTCGCCGACATCCACACCTTCGACGACCTGCGCCGGTTCCCGTCCCGGGTGAACAAGCTGCGCGAGGTCCGGGTCGAGGACCTGGTCCCCCGGGGGCTGGCGGAGGAACCCCCGCCCTACGTGGTGGAGTCCGGCGGCACGACCGGCAGGCCGAAGCGCGCCGTCCTGTCGCGGCCCCGGATCGAGCAGTTGGTCGACATGTACTGCGCGTACGTGCCGGAGGCCGCGGGGCACACCATGCTGTCGCTGTTCCCGACCGGCCCCCATCTCGCGGGGAACTGGCAGCGGCGGTGGGCGCGGCGGCTGCGCGTGCCCTACCTCCAGGTGGACATCGATCCGCGGTGGGTGAAGTCCGGGATCGGGGCGGAAGTACGGCAGCGGTACGTGGAGCACGTGCTGGCCCAGGCCCGGGATGTGCTCCGGACACAGCACGTCGGACATCTGCTGGTGACCCCTCCGCTGCTGCGCGCGCTGGCGCGGTCGGCGGAACTGGCGGAACGTGTGCGTGCCACGGTGCGGGTCATCACCTGGGGCGGGGCGCGCATGACGCGCGAAGAGCTGTACGAGTACGCGCAACTGGTTTTCCCGGACGCCGTCTTCGTCGCCACCTACGCGAGTTCGATCACGGGTACCCGGGCGCTGCTCAGGCGCTCGACGGCATACGACGACCTTCCGGTGTTCGACCCGGTCGGTCCCGAACTGTTCCTCCGCGTCGTCGACCCGGGCACGCGCGGGCCGGTGCCGTACGGGGCCCGCGGCCAGGTGCTGATGCACACGGTCACACGGGACATGTTCCTGCCGAACAACCTGGAACGGGATCTGGCCGTGCGCGTGTCCCGGGGCGAGGAGTGGCGGGGCGACTCGGTCGCGGATGTCGTCCCGATGGCGGAGTTCGAGGGAAGCCGGGTAGTCGAGGGGATCTACTGATGGGGAACGGCCTGGAGGGGCAGAAGGTCCCCGTTGTACGAACGACCGCCGCCGGCAAGGTCGGCGGGGTGCAGCACCGGCCGTCCGGCTTCGCCCTGTGGCGGGGCATCCCCTACGGCACGGTCCCGCCCGACGGCGGCCGGTTCGCCGGCCCGGTGCGGCCGGAACCCTGGGACCGGGTACGGCCGGCGCTGCGTCACGGCAGCATGTCCTGGCAGCTCCCGCCCGTCCACGACCGGGCATCCGGCACCCTGCGGGATTTCGGTTTCGCGCACGCCGCCGTCCCGGAGCACGAGGACTGCCTGAACCTGAGTGTGTACACGCCGGACCCCGGGCGCGCGCGTCTTCCCGTTCTCGTCTGGTTCCACCCGGGCATGCAGGTCGCGGGGTCGGGAAGCATGCCCGGCAGACATCCGGAGGTGCTCAGTCGCAACCACGGCGTCGTCGTGGTGACGATGAATTTCCGTCTGGGGTGCTGGGGTCATCTCTTCCTGGACGACCTGGTCGGGCGGGACACGGCGAACCTCAGACTGCGGGACCAACTCCTCGCCCTGGCCTGGGTGAAGGAGAACATCGCGGCCTTCGGCGGCGATGACACCGACGTCACCCTGTTCGGGGAGTCCGCGGGGGCGCACAACATCGGCTCCCTCCTGGGGTGCCGCGCCGCCGACGGGCTGTTCGAGCGGGCAGCGCTGTACAGCGGCGGGTGCGAGAACGTGGTGTCACGGGACGCGGCGACCGGGTTCGCCCGCGAGTTCCTGGAATGCGCGGGCCTCGTCGACGACCCCGCGCGCGTCTTCTCCGTCCCGAACGTGCACCTGAAGGTGGCGCACGAACGCCTGCTCAGGCGGCACGAGATCGTGCACTACCGGGATGTCGTGGACGGCGTGCACCTGTCCCGCCCCCCGATCGAGGCCATCGGGGCGGGGGCGGCCGGCAGGGTCGACCTCCTGGTGTCCAACACGGCGAACGAGGCCGGTCTGTGGGACCGCCTGATGCCGGGCGGGGCGCGCGTCATGGCGCGAGGCGCCGGGGCCGGGGCGGCACGGACGGCGCGGTACGGAACCGACCACGAGCGGTTCATCAACGCGGAGTTGTTCCTGCGCCCGTCGCATGACCTGCTGCGGACGAAGGCCGCGTCGGGCAGCGGCCGGTGCTGGTACCAGGTGTACGACCACGTCCCCTCGAACCACAGCTTCGCCGATGCCGACCGCGCGTTGCACGGCATGGATCTCGCATCGCTGCTGCTCGACCTCTCCGCCCCCGGCGCCGCGTCGGAGGCGGACGTCACGGTGGCCCGCCACGTCCAGGGGGCGCTCGTGGACTTCGCCCGCGGGAGGTGCCCGTCGACCGGCGGTGTCCCCTGGCCCGTGTACGACGGCGCCGCGGAGAAGCTCGTCCGCATCTGCCGGGAACCGCGGGTGGAAACCGCCGAGTGGCCGCTGGACGACGACCACGCGGCAGCCGGCCGGTAGAGGAGCGGGGGCGACGGGGAGTGCGTACAGAACTGCGGGCGTCGCCGTCGTGGACGACGCGGCTGATCGTGTCGTGGGCTGCCGAGCGGCGGGCGGCGCTCTGCGCCGTGGTGCTCGCGCTGGTCGGCGCCGGAATCGATCTCGCCACGCCGCTGGTGGTCGGATCCGTGGTCGACGGGCTGGCCACCGGCCGGGCGGTCGCCCGCTGTGCACTCGTCCTGCTCATGGTCGCCGCCGTCCTCAGGTTCGTCGTCCAGTTCGGCCAGCGCGCGACCGCGAGCCGCTTGGCGACGCGGGTGCAGCACGAGCTGCGGGTGGCTCTGCTGTCGTCCTTGTGCCGCTACTCCGGTGAGCAGCAGGACGCGTTGCGGCGGGGCGAGGTCGTGTCGCGGTCGATCACCGATCTGCAGGTGATCCAGTCGCTGCTGGCCCTGGCCCCGCAGGCGGCCGCGGCGGTGTGCCACGTCACGGTCCAGATCGTGATCATGTTCGTGCTCTCCCCGGTGCTCGCGCTGGCGACGCTCGTCACCGTTCCGCTCGCGGGTGTGCTGGTGGTCCGTTCCCGGCGACGGATCCACGCGGCCACCTGGCTGTCCCAGCAGGCCGCCGCCGACCTGACCTCGTTCACCGGCGAGGCCATCGCCGGACTGCCCGTCACCAAGGTCTTCCAGCGGGAGGAGCTGATCGAGAACCGCTTCCGGTCCCTGGCCTCCGCGCTGTTCGGGCGGCGCCGGCGCGTCGCCCGGCTGAACTCCGTGTTCACCCCCGTCCTGATCACCCTGCCGCAGTTCGCGCTCGTCCTGGTCATCGGAGTAGGCGGGACGATGACCCTGCGGGGCGATATCGGCGTCGGCACCTTCGTCGTGTTCGCCACGTACCTGCTCACCATGACCGGGCTGGTCCGGCTGCTGGCAGGGGTGGTCTCCGCGATCGCGCTCGCCCGGTCGTCCGCCGACCGTATCCACGCGATCATCGACAGCGGCGGCCACGAGCCGGACACGGTCGGCGACGGCTCCCGGACCGGTCGGGGCGGCGGTCTCGGTGGAGGTCTCGGGGTGGTGCTGTCCGACGTCGGGCTGAGGCTCGGGCCAAAAGCGCGGGACGTACTGCGGGGGATGAGCCTCACGGTCGCGCCCGGGGAGTGCCTCGGTGTCGCGGGCCGGGCCGGCTCCGGGAAGTCGGTCCTCGGGCTGCTGCTCCAGGGGCAGTACCGGCACAGCTCGGGGCAGGTCGAACTCGTCGACCGTGCGGGCGGCTCCAGGGCGGCGGCTCCGGGCGACCCCGATGCCGTACTGGTGACACAGGAGCCGTTCCTGTTCTCCGGCACCATCAGGGACAACATCCTTCTGGGCCGGGAGTTCCGCGGCGACCGGTACGCGTCGGCGGTCGCCGACGCGGCTGTGGACACGATGCTCGACCGCATGCCGGACGGGGACCGGACCCACGCCGGCGAGGGCGGGGCCCGGCTCTCCGGGGGCGAGCGGCAGCGGATCGCCCTTGCCAGGGCGCTGTACAACTCACCGGGCCTGTTGGTGCTCGACGACGCGACGTCCGCCCTGGACACCCTGACGGAGGCGCGGGTGCTCGATGCCCTGCGACGGCGGCTCCGGGGCGGGTGCACCGTCGTCGTGACCGGCCGACGGCGGGTGGTGCTGTCGCTCGCCGACCGGATCGCGGTCGTCGAGGGCGGTCGCGTGGTAGAGCACGGTGGCGCCGCGGATCTCATGGAGCATTCCGTGCGGTTGAAGGCCCTGATGGGAGAGGAAACAGGGACACCGACGCTCGGCGCCGACGAGATCGCGGGCAGCGGGCGGGGCGCGTGCGAGGTGCCGTCGGCGAACGGCGGGCAGGGCAGGGCGCGGGCCGGGAACCAGAAGGATTCGGCCGCGGCACTCGGGGCGTACGCCGCCCGTCTGCCCGCGGTCGTGGACAAGCCTGCGGAATCGGATCTCAGGAGCGGGCGGCGGGACGGCCCGTTCGGCTTCGGGGAGGCACTGCGGCCGGTCCGCCTGCCGGCTCTCGCTGCGGTCGTGTGCATCGGCGTCGAGGTCGTCACGGCCGTGACGCTTCCGGCGGTGGCCCGGGCCGTCCTCGGGCGTTCGGCGGAGGGTGACGCGACGGCGGTCGGGGCGCTGTTCGCACTGGGACTCGCGGTCACCGCGGTGAGCTGGGCCGCGGGGTGGGGAACCATCCGTACGACCACGCAGGTGTGCGACCGCGTGCTGTTCGCCGTACGCCTGCGCTGCTTCCGTCACATCCAGCGCCTCCCGCTGCCCTACGTGGACCGGGTGCGGTCGGGAGGGCTGCTGACCCGGATGACGGCGGACATCGACTCGCTGTCCGCGTTCGTGCAGACGGGTCTGCTGTCCCTGGTCGTCAACCTGTTGCTGGTGCTCGGGGTCGGCCTGGTCGTGGTCTGGATCGCGCCGGGCTACTGGCTCGTCCTGGCGGGGGCGGGGGGTGTGGTGCTGGCCGGGGCGGCCGTGTTCCAGCGCGTCGTCTCCCGGTCGTATCCCAGGGCGCGGGAGCTGCTCGCGGCCGTCAACGCCGACCTGCACGAAAAGGCACACGGCATCCGTACGGCGCAGATCTTCCGCTGCACCGGGCGGATCGTCGCGCAGTTCGCGGAGAAGTCGGCGGCATACCGCGACGAGCGCCAGGTCGGGCAGCGTGCTGTGGCGTGGTTCTTTCCCCTGGTGGCGCTGACCATCGACATGGCGCTGATCTGCGTGCTGCTGCCGGCCACGGCGGACGGGCTGCCCCGGGCGGGCGTCTCCGACAGCGGGACCGCCACTGACAGTGGGACCGTCACCGCTCTCATCCTGTACCTCTCCATGTTGTATTACCCGATCCAGCAGATCGCGACGGTCTACGACAGCGCCCAGCAGGCCAGGGTGGGAGTCCGGCGCGTCAACGGGCTGCTGTCGGAGCCGGCCGAGGAGCCGGTCGGGGAGGCGGCCGACAAGGCGGTCGGGGAGGCGGTCGGCGGCGCACCGGCCGGCGCTTCGCGCGTCGGTGCGGACATCCGCTTCGACCGGGTCGGCTTCAAGTACCGGGAGGACGCCCCGTATTCGCTCCTGGATGTCGTCCTCGACATTCCGCCGGGGGCGTCGCTCGCCGTCGTCGGCCCGACGGGCGCGGGCAAGTCGACCATCATCAAGCTGCTGGCACGGTTCTACCGCCCGCAGCGGGGGGCGATCCGCGTCGGCGGTGTGGACGTCGACACGATCCCGCTGCGCGACTACCGGCTGCGGACCGCGATCGTGCCGCAGGAGGCGCATCTGTTCAGCGGTTCCGTCGGCGAGAACATCGCGTTCGGACGTCCCGGCGCGTCCCCCGCGGAGATCATGGAGATCGTCCGGTCGTTCGGCGTGTCCGAACTGATCGACTCCCTGCCCGGCGGACTGGACTACGACATCGGCCCTCGGGGATCCGCCCTGTCCGCCGGACAGCGGCAGGTGGTCGCCGTACTGCGGGCACTCGTGTCGTGCCCCGAACTCCTGCTGCTGGACGAGGCCACCGGAGCACTGGACCTGGAGTCGGAGCGCAGCGTCGTCAACGCCCTGCGCGGTGACCGGAGCGGGCGGAAGACCGTCCTGGTCGCCCATCGGCTGGCCACCGCCGCGCAGGCGGACGTCATCGCCGTGGTCGAGCGGGGCCGCCTGCTGGAGGTCGGCGGGCACGAGTCCCTGCTGGGATCGGGCGGGCTGTACGCCCAGCTGTGGGCCGCCTCCGGACACGACGGAGCAACGATCGACCGAGGACGAGGAGGTAGGGCGTGAAGTCACTGACCTGTGGTGAGGGGTTCCGGTTCAACGGGGCGGTGTCGTTGCAGCGGGGCGAGAACTGGGTGGCACCGTGGCGGGTGCCCTTCGACCGGGCCCGCTTGTACTTCCCGGAAGGCGGCATCGGACGGGCGGGGATGCCGTCCGGGGTGGCCGTCGTGCTGATGACGGACACGGAGCACATCGAGCTGGACTACCTGTGCTCGCGGTGCCCGGACAACATCGTCGATCTCGCCGAGGACATCGAACAGCTGGAGTCCGTCGATGTGGTGGTGGACGGGCGCCGCCTCGGCCGGCGTGCGTTGTCGGCCTCCAAGAGCGAGGAGACCCTGCGACTCGACCTCGGGAACGAGAGCGGTGGCGACCGGCCGGTCGAGCTCTGGCTGCCGCTCTACGCCCAGTTCCGCCTGATCGGCCTGCGGGTCGACGAGGACGCGACGGCGTCCGTGCCGGCCCCGAACCCGAAGCGGTGGGTGCACTACGGCGGTTCGCTGTCGCAGGGGATGGGTGCGGACTCGCCTCTGACCAGCTACGTCCAGTCGAGCCGGTGGCGCGACGATCTCGACCTGGTGTCGGTGGCCCGGGGCAAGGGCACGCACCTGGAACCGGTGTTCGCGGATCTGATCGCCGAGTTGCGGCCGCGCTACCTGACCATGGCGGTCGGCGGCATGGTCTATCTCACCGGATCGCTGAATCAGTACACGTACCTCACGAACATGCTCGGGTTCGTGAAACGCGTCATCGACGCCGTGCCCGACTGCGAGGTGGTCGTACTCATGCCACCGGCGAGTCCTCGGTACCGCGACCGCAAGGGCCCGGGCGGGCTGACCGCCGCGGAGTGGGTGGAGGTGCACGAAGCCACCGTGGAGTCGGTCATGGAGTGGGGCGACAACAGGGTCCACCACGTCCGCCAGTGGTCGGACGTCGACGAGTCCGATTTCCTCGCCGACGGCATCCACCTGGCATCGAGCGCACACCGCCGGTACGGGAAGTACCTGGCGGAGCAGATCCGCGCACGCGTGGGGTAGCACTCGTCGATCCCGTGACGGGCAAGCAGGGCAAACAGGAACGAAATCGGACGACGGGCGGCATTCGCCCGATGAGGAGGAACGCTGTGCAGGATGCCGAGCAGGCACGCGACGACGAGCGGCACGCCCCGGTCCGGCCGGACGGGCCGACCGGGCCGGCCAAACCCACGGGCGCCGCTGCCGAGGACGACCCCGACTGGTTCGACGACGTACCGGACGAGAACGTCGGGTCGGTGCTCTCGCTGGACGAACTGGCCCCGTACCCGGGGATCCAGTGATCGGAGAGGAGTGTTGTGGGGCCTTCGCACCGAGCCGCCGACCGGGCCGCCACCGGCCTGGCCGACAAGCGGCAGCAGGAAGTGCTGGACTGGTACGCGTCCCGGCCGGCCGGGCGTGGAACCGAGCAGGCGTGGCCCGAGGGCGCGGTGGTCGTCATGGGCCGTGATCTTCTTCCGCACGATGCCGACCTGGCCGCCATCGGATGCCGTGTGGTCGCGCAGACCTCGCTCGACGACTGGCGGCGGGGTTCCGCCGAGCGGTCGGTCCCGGCGTCGGCGAAGTACGTCCTGGTGGTCGTCGCCCGGCAGGGGTTCGATCTCCGGCTCGCCGGGGACATCGTGGACTTCGGGCGCCGGATCGGCCTCCCGGTGGGCACGTTGCCGGCACGCTCCACCGGGGAACTGGCCTTCATGCTCCGGCGCATGGCGCTGGCCAGACGGATACGGTCCGGGAAGCACGTCTTCGTCGACGCCGCCGACTCGTCGTCCGTCGTGGGCGATGCGGCGGAATTCGCCGATCCCGGTGCGGAGGGTGTGCACAGCGTCTCCGTGTACGGCCACGGCAACGAATCACACGTCAAGATCGGCGACAGGTTCGTCTGCGCGCACAGTGCGAGCGGCTTCCCCGCGCAGGACTGCGAGTGCGCGCAGCACGGTCTCAGACTGTGCAGGCTCGACGACATCCGCTGCGCATGGATCCATCTGGGATCGTGCGGAGCACTGATCCCGGACTGGCGACGCAGTCTGCCCGCGACCAACTTCGTGGACTCCTTCGCGAGTTCCTATGCGGCGACGCTGTGCGGATCGCTCCACCGCATGCCGACGTCGCGCCGGGCGATCGTGGGCCACGAGCTGGCTCAGCTCGGCGGGGCCGCGCCGGACGGATCCGGCCGGTCGGCGGGGACCCTGTGTCTGGGCGACCCGGTCCTGCTGCGGCACAGCCGCGGTATTCCGGACCGGAAGGCGACCGTCGTGTCCCTGGGCGACGAACTCAAGGAAATCGAGACGGGGTTGGCGTGTCTGTCCGAGGACAGGGAGCGGCTGCTGGCGCTGACGCGGACGGTCGACGACGCGCGTGGCAGCGTCGTCTCCCTGCGTCTGGCGGGAGGCCCTGCCGCGCACGAGGCGCTGGCCGCCTGCGCGCGCGGGATCGACAGTGCCTCGGGCTGGGCGGTACGGGCCGCCGCGGTGCTGTCGGTGGCGAACGAACGGACACTGTACGGCGAGACCGTCCGGGCCGATTTCACCCGCTGCGTCGCCAGGGTGGAGGGCCTCGCCGGACGGTTCGAGCGGGAGTTGGTCTCCTTCGTGGCGAGCGTGCCCGCGATCGGCGCCCGGGCCGTCGAGCGCGCCATGAAGACCGGGCTGCTCTTCGGGCCCACGGGGTCACAGGTGCTGTGCGCCTGTCGGTTGTGCGGGCTCCCGGTCCGCGTGGGCACGGCCCGGGGTGCGGCGGACGACCGGGAGTGCTTCTGGGCGCGGTGCGACGTCTGCGGACACCTGGCGAGGTCGTCGGACGGAGAGCGGTTTCCACTGATCGACGTGGAGGAGCCGGGGATGGTCGGCGTGCGGTTCTTCGGCGGTACGCGGCTCTCCGGCGGCGCGCGCCCGGCCCCGTCCGCGCGGGTGGTCGTCGACGTCGACGACGGCGGGGGCCTGCACACCAGGAGCGTGCACAGCATCGCGGCAGGTGACGAGGTGCGCGTGCGCTGCGATACGGGCGGCTCCGGGCCCTCGCTGCGGGTGCGGGCGCTGGTGGTGTCCGGATTCGCGATGTGGTTCGCGCGCGCGACCGTGCCGTCGGCCGAGCTGCTCGGCTCTCCGTCCCACTGACGTGAAGGAAGTCATATGCGTGGTAACGCTGTCGGACAGTCCAAGGACGAGGACTCATGAAGGCCGTGTTCGCAACCGCCCCCGATCCCGACGACCCGTTGTCCACTGTTGTCGTCGGGCACCGCCCCGATCCCGAGGTGCCTTTGGGCTGGGTGCGGGTGGAGGTCCGGGCGGCTTCCCTGAACCACAAGGATCTCTGGACCCTGCGCGGCGTCGGGATCAACCGTGACCAGTACCCGCGCATCCTTGGCTGCGAAGCGGCGGGGGAACGGCCGGACGGGACGAGAGTGGTGCTGTATCCGCTTCTCGATTCCCCGCCGGGCATGAGCGACGAGACGCTGGCGATGCCCGCGGCGCAGCTCGTCGGTGCCCGGCCGGGCACTCTCGCCGAGTACGTCACCGCTCCCCCGGAGAGCCTGCTGCCGGTCCCGGACCACCTGTCCTGGGAGGAGGCGGCGTGCCTGGTGTGCACCTGGCTTCCCGCGTACCGGATGCTGTTCACGAAAGCGGCGCTGCGTCCCGGGGACACCGTGCTCGTCCAGGGCGCCGCGGGCGGGCTCTCCACCGCGCTGATCAGCCTGGCCTCGGCGAGCGGCGTGCGCACCTGGGTCACCGGCCGGTCCGCCGACAAGCGGGCCCTGGCCCGTCGGCTGGGGGCGAGCGCCGTGTACGAACCGGGGGCCGAACTGCCCGAACCGGTCGACGCGGTGATCGACAGTGTGGGCAGGGAGACGTGGACGCACACGCTGCGCAGCGTCCGGCACGGCGGCACGGTGGTGGTCGCGGGCGCGACGACGGGTGATGTGCCGCCTGCCCGGCTGCACCGGATCTACTTCCACCAGATCAACGTCGTCGGCTCCTTCAGCGGAACGAGGGAGGAGTACGGGCGCATGCTGACGTTGATGGGCACCACCGGCATCAGACCGCTGGTGGACGATGTGCTGCCGGCCCAGGAGGCACGCGCGGCGCTCAAACGGCTCGCGGACGGCGACGTGCGCGGCAACCTCGTCCTCACCTGGCCGGGTGACGCCGGACCGGCAGGCGGGCCGAAGGCGTTCACCGGCGAGCGGACCGGCCGGTGAGCGCCGCGATCGATGTCGTGCGCGAGGCGGGCGACAGCGCCGCCGTCCCACCGTGCGACAGCCGGTTCCACTACGTTCCGCCATGGCGGGCCGCGACGTTGGGAGCGCTGGCGGAGCGGGTCCTGCCCCCGGTCGCCGACGTGGCGGCACGGTGCGCGGCCGCCGCCCGGCCGGACGAACCGATCACCGCCGCCGAGACGGCGACGCTGATCGCCGCGTGCGCGTACGTACGGCTGCGGGGCGGGGGCGACGGCTGCACCCTCGCTTTCGGTGGCCTGCCCCCGGAGCTGGCGGGACACGCCCGGTCCGAGCGGATGACGGTGCGGGCGGCGCTGGAGTGCGTCGGCTGGTTCGACGCCAACCAGCGTTTCCTCACCGGCGTACACATCGCACCGGACGGGCCCGCCGGGACAAGGCCTTTTGACGGCGCGCTCTACGGGCCGGAACTGGCACGGCGGTATGCCCCGGCGCGGCAGGTGACCGAGCGGTTCAACGACGTGCTGCGCGGTTTCGCCAAGGACTTCCTCTGCTCGCGCCGCGTCCTGGAACTGGGCACGGGCACCGGCAGGCTCGCACGCAACGTCGCGCCCTTCGCGGGCTCCTACACCGGGATCGAGGCATCGCGCGCGATGATCGACGCGGGACGCCGGGACGGCCTGGACGTGCGGCACGGCGACATGATGGCGATGCCGTTCGCCACGGGCTCGTTCGATGCGGTCGTCGAGCACGAGAGCATCGACTTCTGCACGGAGCCGTTGCTGGCGGCCACCGAGGTCGAACGCGTACTGGCTCTGGGCGGTCGGTTCTACCGCGTCGAGCTGGAGACCGCGCCCGCCGCCGGGATCGGCCGACTGCAGGAGGGGATCACCGCACGGCTGGCGGACATGTCCGGCGGGGTCTTCCCGTACTGGACCAAAGGACAGCGGCAGCGTCTGCACGGGTGGCTGTTGTGGCGGGGCTTCGTGCACCGCAGGATCGAGCTCGCGCGATGGGACGAGACCCGGACGCTGCGCGACTGGTTGCAGGGTCTGGTGAACGCGAGCTATCCGTCCTTCTCGGGCATCGACGAGCGGACGGCGTTGTCGGTCTGTGCGGAGTTGGCGGGCGCGGCCTCGCTGGGGGACCTCGACACGCGGTGGCCGGGACGCGTCGGCATGACCCTGCACCAGTACGAGTTCATCGACTGGTGCTGTCCCGGACACCGCCCCCGTCCCCGAACCTGACCTGCGTGCTCGCCCTGCGGGGCGAGCCGAACCGTCCAGGAGAGAAACTTGCCGGTGTGGATCAACGGCCCTTTCGGGCCGGCAAGTCGAGCGTCACCGACCGGCTGACGCGGATCGTCGGCAAGATCATCTTCTTCGACCCGGAAGAGGCCGGCTTCCATCTCCGCGCATGGGTGCCGATGCCGGAGTCGGGGAACTTCCAGGAGCTGGCGTGTTGGCGCGATGTCGTGGCGCAGTCGTGCGCGGCGTTCGTACGGCACTATCCGGATCATCTTCTCGTCGTCCCGATGACCGTGGTGAACGACGCCTATCGTCGGGAGATCTCCGACATCATCCGGAAGGACACCGATGACGTCCTGCACTTCCGGCTGTCGGTCGGCGGGGAGCTCCACGCGCAACGCATCACCGACCAGGTCGTACACCCGGACGATCCGGTGAGGGACGCCGAGGTGAAGACGTGGCGGCTCGCGCAGATCGACAGCGCGATGGCCTGCGAGGGGCGACTGGGGGCGGACACCGTCGTCCTGCTGACGGACGATGCCGGTCCCCGGCAGCTGGCCGAACGGATTCTCACCGAAGTGAACGGATGAGACACACGACTGGCTCACCTGAGCCGTATCGCCCCGGCTGAGTACCCGACGATCACCTGTCCGATATGGGAGGATCAGCCGCTGTGAGGACGTTTCCCCTTCAGTCCACCGCACCCATCGGACCAGGCCGGCCGGTACCGCTCACCCCCCGGACAGCCCACCACCACACGCACGCCCCGGCCGCACACCGGGCTCCGACCCGCCCCCGTTCCGCACCCGATGACTGACGAACGCGCCGCGCGTGCGATCGACGCGACGCGACTGCCCGAGGACGTCATGGCACGCATCGACGCCCTCGACCCCGGAGAGGACCTGGTGATCACCCGGGACGGCGAACCGGTCGCGAGGATCTCCGGCGTCCCCGGCAGCGTCGTCATCGGCACCGTCATCGATCCGGTCACGCCGAGCGCGGCCGATGAGGAGCCGTCGGCCACCGACAAGGGCGTCACGGTCGTCGTGACGGCGATGAAGCTGTCGGATTCGGCCCGCACCTCGCTCTCCGACCGACTCGGCGCGGACTACATCGTGCTCGACATGCACGTGGCTCCCGTATCGGCCGACGTCCTGCTGGTGCCGCCGGTCAGCCCGCAGCTGATCGGGAGCCTGCGGTCGGCGTTCCCCAGGGCCCGGGTCGTCGTCGCCGAAATCGAGGACGACGAACTCGGAGTCAGCTACCAGGGCCCCGTCCGACGCCTGCTCGACGCAGGCGCCGAGGCATACCTGCCCCCGGCAACCGTCCCCCAACTGGCAAAACGTCTCAACCAGACCCTCACCCACCGAAGCCACCCCCTCGACAGCTCCCCCGCCCCGGAAATCGAACCGCACCGCGAGACACCGGATTCCCAACGGTGATCGAACCGACGCTCGCGCAGGCCGGGCAGGGTGCCTGACCCGGCATCGGGACGACACGTCGAATGGCTGTGCGTCGAAGGCTGGCGGACGTCCGCCGTGGCTGCCTCGGCGGACGCGGTTGAAGGTGGCCGGCGGCCGGTTCCGCCGGGGTCAGCCCGACTTCGGCGGCTTCTGCGCGTCGAAGGCGAAGAGAGTGTTCTTGGCCGCGGCCACGATCACTGCACGCCCCGCGACGGTCACGCGCGGGCTTGCGCCCTGCTCGCCCGTCAAACCATCGGCCTGCGGATCTGTTGTCCACAGGGGTTTGCCGTCGTACGGCGACAGCGCGACCACCCGGCCGGTGGCCGAGCTGAAATACAGCGCGTCGGCTCCCGCCACGGGGCCCGACGCGCCCTCCACGCTCGTCTGCCGGGACCACGTCTTCCGGCCGGTCGCGGGGTCGAGCGCCGTGACGAGACCGGTCTGCGTGCTCACGTAGAGGGTGCCGTCCGCCATACCGGGCGTCCCCGAGTATGTCTTGGCCAGCCGGGAGTACGTGACCTTCCGCGAGGCCGGGTAGACCCGCGCCACCCCGTCGTAGCCGGCCAGCGCCGTTCCCTCCGTGTGTCCCTGAAGGAGTACGAGCCTGCCGTTGGCGACGCCCATCGGCACGGCGGGGCCGTCAACCGCGATGGGCCTGCCCAGTGTCCCCGAGGCGCGGTCGACCGTGTACAGGGTGGGGTGGCGCACCTCTGAGGCGTCCACCTCCGCATCCGTCGCGCACATCGCGAAGAGCTGCGGGCCCACCGGGACGGGAGCGCACTGTGTGCCCGCGGGGAACGGCGTCTTCCAGGCAACCGTACCGCTGTGCGCGTCCCGGGCCTCGAAGCGGGAGTTGGAAGCGTCGACCGTCACAACGGCGGAGCCGACCACAAGGGCATCCTGAGTCCGACCCGTGACGGCCTTCGACTGGGCGCCGGACGGCACGGACCACAGCTCCCGGCCATTGTTCGCATCGATGGCCACCACCTCACTGGGAGGGTCCTGCGGGGCGTCCTGGGCGGCGAAGCGGTAACCGAGCACCGTTTCGTCGGTGGCGCCCACCAGGTGCATGCCCTGCACGGGGACGCCCGGACTCTTCGCCGTCCACACCCGCGAGCCGTCCGAGGCCCTGATACGGGTGGCGACAACACTGCCGCCCCCGCAGAACAGCGCGTCGCCGCGCGCGACGCAACGCAGCTCGTCGGGGATGTCTTCGCGACCGCCCTGCACAATCTTGCGCCACGGCCCGAAGCCGACCGGAAGTGCGGCACCCGGCGCCGCAACGCTGTTGCCCCTGTCGCCGCCGCTGTTCCCCCCGAAGCCGCCCGCCTTCAGCGCGGCGACTCCCCCGCCGATCGCTGCCACCGCGACCGCGGCCGCGAGCACGGGACGCCATCGGCGACGCAGACGGCGGCCGATGGGGGTGCCGGTGCTCCCTGTACCGGGACCGGCCGGGGCGGTGGTCGGGGCAGCCGGCGCCGGGGCGGCCGGCGTCGCGAAGTGATGCTGGGTGATCATGTCGCGGGTGCGGCCCGCGCCAACCCCGTTCGCGTCGGTCCCGCCGAGGTCGGCCGGCAGGTCCCGCAGCAGCACGAGGAGTTCGTCCGCCGAGGGGCGCCCCTTGGGCTCCTTGTCCAGGCACGACTCGACGACCGTGCGCAATGCCACCGGCACGGCTCCCAGCGACGGCTCCTCGTGCACCACCTGATATGCCGTCAGGTATGGGCTGTCCGCGTCGAAGGGCCCGTGGCCCGTCGACGCGTACACCAGCAGCGTCCCCAGCGAGAAGACATCGGACCGCGGCCCCACACCACGCGGCGCCTGCAACTGCTCCGGCGACATGAAGGGCGGCGTACCGATGACCCGCCCCGTCATCGTCAGCGTCTGCTGGTCCACGGCGCGCGAAATGCCGAAGTCGATGACGCGCGGGCCCTCGGGCGAGAGCACGACGTTCGAGGGCTTCAGGTCACGGTGGACGACCCCCACCCGGTGGATGTCGCGCAGCGCCTCCGCCAGCCCGATGGCGAGCCTCCTCAGCTCCGCTCCGTTCAGCGGGCCTTTCGCCGCGATGTGCTGGGCGAGCGTGTGCCCCTCGATATAGGTCGTCGCCATCCACGGCTGCTCGGCCTCAGGGGCAGCGTCGACCACGGCGGCGGTGAACGCGCCGCTCACCCGCCTCGCCGCCGCCACCTCCTGCCGGAAACGGATGCGGAACTCGTCGTCCCCCGCGAACTGCTGGTGGATCAGTTTGATCGCGACAGGTCGCCCCGAGCTCGTACGGGCCAGAAAGACCGTACCCATGCCACCCGAGCCGAGCCGCGCCTCAAGCGCATAACCGCCGATCTCGGCTGGATCACCTCCGCGCAGCGACACTCTTCCCGACCTCCCGTCCCCCGTGCACCTCTGCCACCACGGGCCTGCGTACCTGTCCTGCACACAAACTAGCCGCAGGGCAGTACACCAGAGCAAAGCGGGGGACGAGCAGGGAGCCCAGGGCTGCTCCCGTGCCGCGCTCCTGTCACTTCCGGTCGAAGGAGAGCCATGTACCGGCGAGGTCCTGCTGACCCGCCCCGGGCCTGGACCAGTCGCAGACACCGGTCCGGAAGATCGCCTGCAGATCCTCGAACTGACCGTCGGTCACCGGCACTCGGTAGTCGGAGCGGACAACGGGACGCTTGCGGCACTTGACGATGTCGTTGGCCACATCGGCTCCGGCGACCATCCGCGGCGATGTCCACACCGGGTAGAGGGTGTTGCACTCGGTGTTGCCGATGCCCTCGACCTGGGGCTCCGCGATCTTCTTCGCACCGATGCCACGGGTCCAGCAGGCGTCCGTGAGACCCTGCGGCCGGTGGCGGACGATCTTCTCGATGGGGGCGTCGTTGCCGGAGTCTCCCTTGATGCCGGTGAGCCACTGGTCCATGTCGGACAGCATCCCGGCGAGAGTGAATCCGTGCCCGTTGGAACGGGTGAGCATGACCTGGTTGGCATGGGTGCCGTTGGCCTTGTCCAAGCGCGCCCGGGTGGAGAAGGAGTGGAACCGCATGTGCATATCACCGGCCGACGCGTCGTCCGTGTAGTCACGGTAGTCGATGATCGGAACGTCGGCGAGGCCGGCACCGCCGTTCAGCATGCGGCCCGTGCGGTAGGCCGTCCGTACCGCCTTGAGGTCGGCGACGGTGCGCTCCGCGGCGGGCTTGGCGTCGTCGTCGAGGCCACCGATGCGCCGGTTCAGGTCGATGAACTGGTCCATGCCGATGGTCCCCTTGTTCAGGGCCTCAAGTCCGTACTGGATCCCCGTGTTGTCGAGCGGCCTGCGCGCCTTTCCGGTCTCCGGTACCTCGCCGTAGACGTTCACGGTGTGGCTGTAGACGTCACAGCGGGCACCGTCCGGGTTGGTGTCGGGGTCGTAGCGCTGTCCCTCGGGCAGCTGGGACGGGCAGAACACCGTAGGGTCGATACGGCCGCCTGCGCGGGCCAGGCTGCCGATGCTCTCCCACTTGCCGAAACCGGAGACCGCCCTCTGCTGCTCCTTGGTGAACGCGTCCGGCGCGACATCCTTGAAGTAGTGGTTCAGGAGCTGGGCGTCGCTGAGCGTCTGAATCGTCCCGAAGCCGACGTCGGGGAAGCTGCAGCCGGAGAGGATGCCGTCCAGCAGACCCGGGTAGTTGTCGGCGATCTGGTGGGTCTGGTACGAGCCGCCGGAGCAGCCGTTTCCGATGGTGAAGGCCGGGTCGCCGTACGTCTCCACGAAGCGTTCCTTGACCATGCTCATGGTCTCGGCGGCCAGCAGGTCGTTGCAGTTGTTTCCGAAGACGTTCAGCGTGGACGATGCGACGCCGTATCCCTTGCTCAGATACGTGTCGTTCATGATCCCGACGGTGTTGCGGCCCTGGACGTACCAGCCGCCGTTGCAGCCCCCACCGAAGCCGTACACGAGGCGCCCGTTCCAGCCCGGCCCACGCTGCAGCGGGTCGGGGGTGCCGGACATCGGGTCGTGCAGGACAGCCGTCTCGTAGATGCCGCGGTTGATGGTGCCGGTCTCGACGCGGACGATGTACGGCACCTTCGTGCCCGCGCTCGTCGTGGCGGTCGCCAGGTCGGCGGGACGGACGTTCTCGTCGGGCAACGGAACGAACTTGCCGGCCGTGGTGCGATACATGTAATCGACCCGGGTCTTGACCGAGCAGTCCTTGTCGATCGGCTGCCCGAGAGTGCCGCCGGTGACCGTCTTGAACTCGGCGGTGTCACAGACGAACGGCTGCTCGTGCGGCCCGGAGAACACCGGCCCCGTGATGGGGTGGTTCTTCAGGGTCAGCTGTCCGGTGTCCGCGCCCTGAGCCCTGGCCGTGAGCCTGTTGTCGCCCTTGGCCAGCTCCTTCACCACGCCCATCAGCGCGTTGTCGCCGGAGGGCCGGAAGCTCGAGGTCACGTCCCGGCCGTCCACCTCGACCCGGACCTTGTCGGCCGCTATGGAGGCGGGCACCTCGACACGTATCAGGGCGTCGTCTCCCGACACCACGCCGGGCCGCGACGACACGGCTGTCACCTGCAGCTTCTCGCGTTCCTGGCTACCGGCCGGCGTCGCCGACGCGCCGACCAGCACGCCCATGAACGCTATGCCGACAAGGCCCAGTCGGACCGGCCTCGCGGCTCCTCTGAACGACACGACGGAACTCGCCTCACTTCCTGGAATCGGAAATTCGTGCTCAGGGTGCGGACGCGGGCCGTGGGCCCGCCGGGACGGTGATGCGAATGTCCCGTTGTCCTGGTGTGCGGCTTCCCGGCCAGTGGCCCGGAAGAGGCCCGCTCCCTGTCCGGCGTCCTGTTCGGTACCGGATGGGACACAGGGGTTGTACGCCGTCGATTCCGCGGGGGCGGGCCCGCGCGGCCGACCGGCCCTGCCCGGCTACCAGTTGGTGAACGCCCCGTCCACCGTGCGCAGGTGTGGGCGCTCGGCGGCCGCGGCCTGGTACCGGCGCGCCGCCTCCCGGTCGATGTCGACGCCGATGCCGGGCAGTTCGCTCAGCTCCACCCGCCCCGGCAGGATCGTCGGCCGCGCGGTGAAGAGTGCGGCGATGGCAGGCTCGGGGTCGGTCTGGTGCTCCTGGATCGCCACATTGGGGCAGGCCAGGTTGAGTTGGAGCGAGGAGGCGGCGGTGACCGGGCCGAGCGGGTTGTGGGTGGCGAGCTTGATGTGGTGGGTCTCCGCCATCGCCGCGATCTTCTTCGCCTCGGTCAGGCCCGCGGCAACCCCGACGTCCACGCGCGCGTAATCGATGAGGTCGTCCTCGATGAGTGTCCTGAACTCCCATTTGGAGCCGTACTGCTCACCTGCGGCCAGCGGTACGCCGGTGCGGGCCCGCAGCATGCGGTAGCTGTCCGGGTTCTCACAGCGCAGTGGGTCCTCGACGAAGAACGGGCGGGCCGCCTCGATCTCCCGGCACAGGGTCAGCGCCTCCGGGGGATCCAGGCGCGTGTGGACGTCGAGGATCAGCTCCACCTCGTCGCCGACCGCGTCCCGCACCTGGTGGAAGAGGTCGACCGAGCCGCGCAGGCAGCGGCGCGCGTCGAGCGTGCCGTCGGCGTCGTGCGGCGAGGCGAACCGCAGATGACGCCAGCCCTGCGCGACGAGGTCGCGGCAGCGGTCCAGGAACCACGCGCGGTCGTCGTAGCCGTCGCCGACATGCACATAGGCGGATACGTGATCACGCACCCGGCCGCCGAGGAGCTCATGCACCGGTACGCCGAGCGCCTTGCCGCGGATGTCCCAGAGGGCCACGTCCACCGCGGCGATGGCGGCGCCGAGTATGCGGTCGGCGGGGAAGAACCCGCGCCGGAACATCACCTGCCAGAGGTGCTCGATCCGTCGCGGGTCCTCGCCGACGATCAGCTCCGCGAGGTGCTCGAGACCGCCCGCGACCGCCCGTTGGCGCGACCTGATGCCGACCTCGCCCAGGCCGTGGATGCCCTCGTCGGTGTCGACCACGACCAGCATCATGCTGTCGCCGTGGTCGGGGAGAGTCAGCACTTCCAGGCCGGTGATCTTCATTCCACTCCTCTATGAAAACGTTCCCGCGATTTCAGTGCCGTTCTTGCGAGCACATCATCAGCGGCAGTCGAGCGGAAGCGCAAGACCCGTGCATCCAGAAGGTTTTCCTCGATGAAATAGTCCTGACACACGTCTTGACACGCCCTGGGAACGTTCGCAAACATCAACCGCATTCGCAGGATCCAGCTGCGAGACGACCGGGGGTCCCCGGCTCAAGACGACGAGGAGGCCGTCCGTGGCAGTCACGATCCGGGAGGTGGCGAGCGCCGCGGGTGTCTCGGTGTCGACGGTGTCCCGTGCGTTCACCGCACCCGACCAGGTGCAGCCGACGACACGGCAGCGCATCCTCGACGCCGCGGCCAAGCTCGGCTACTCCCCCAACCCGGCGGCCCGTTCACTGCGCGGCGGCGGCACCGGAACGCTCGGCCTGATCGTCCCGGACATCGCCAACCCGTTCTTCCCGCCGATCATCAAGGCGATGCAGGCCCGCGCCCGGCACCTGGGCTACACGGTCCTGGTCGCCGACAGCGACGAGCGCGAGGCGGACGAGCTGGCCGCCATCGCGGCCGTATCGAAGCGGGTCGACGGCCTGATCCTGTGGGCCTCCACCCTCACCGAGGACCGGCTCCATGAACTCGCGGGCCGGATGCCGCTGGTGGTGGTGAACCGTCACGTGCCGGGCATCCCCGAGGTCCGGATCTCACTGTCCGCCGGCATCGCTCAGGCCGCCGAGCAGTTGAAGGCGTACGGTCATCGGCGCTGCGTCTTCATCAACGCGTCCCGCGCCGAGCTGAGCCGCGGGAAATCCATCCAGGAGTCCTTCGAAGCGCTCGACCTCTCCCTGTCCGAGCTCGGCCCGTACGAGCCGCGGTTCGAGACGGGCGTGCACGCCGCCACCCTCGTCGCCGCCCACGATGCGACGGCCGTGATCGCCCACAACGACCTGGTCGCCCTCGGCGTGCTGCACCAGATGGCCAACCTCGGCATGAGCGTGCCGCGCGACGTCAGCGTCATCGGCATCGACGACACGCTGCTCGCCTCCGTCTCCACCCCCAGCCTCACCACGATCAGGATCGACCCCGAAGAGATCGCCACGCGGGCCGGGGACCTCCTGATCGAGACGATCGCGAGCACAACAGGACGTACTGGACAAGGACTTGAAGTCACTTCCCCCTTCGTGGAGATCGGCTCCCGCCTGATCCCCCGCGCCTCGACGGGCCCCGCACCCGCCCACTGATCCACGGCGCACACCACCACAACGAGCAAAGCACCACACCGCACCGAGCCCACTCCTGCCCTTCTTGGAGCCGTTATGCCCAGAAACTCCCGCTGTGCGGCCATACTTGGCTGCATGGCGCTGACCGCGACCCTCGCGGGCTGTTCCTCCCTCACCCCGAGCAGCGCCGGCGGGGACGGCGATCTCGTGCTGCGGGTGCAGGGCATGCCGCCGGCCACCGACAAGCCGGGGGTCGCCCTGTTCAAGAAGCAGGTGGCCGACTTCGAGAAGGCCAACCCGGGCATCAAGGTCAAGGGTTCGACCACGGTCTTCGACCCGCTGACGTTCTCCGCGAAGCTGTCCGGCGGCAATGTCGAGGACGTCATCAAGGTGCCGCTGACCGAGCCTCAGCGGCTCATCCAGCAGAAGCAGGTTCAGCCGATCACCGGGCAGCTCAAGGAGTGGGAGCACTTCAAGGAGTTCAACCCTCAGGTCCTCCAGCCGCTGACCGACAGCGCCGGCGACGTGTACGGCGTACCGCAGAATCCGTACGCCCAGGGCCTGGTCTACAACCGCGAGCTCTTCGAGAAGGCCGGCCTGGACCCCGACAGACCGCCGACCACCTGGGAGGAGGTCCGTACCGCCGCCAAGAGGATCAGCGACAGTACCGGCAAGGCGGGATTCGTCCACGAGTCCAAGGACAACCAGGGCGGCTGGCAGCTGACGATGCTGTCGTACGCCTTCGGTGGCGAGCTGGAGAAGGAGCAGGGTGGCAAGTACACCGCCACGCTCACCGGGGAGCCGACGAAGAAGGGGTTGCGGCTGCTCAAGGACATGCGCTGGAAGGACGATTCGCTCGGCAAGACCCTGCTCAACAATCAGAACGACGTGATCAAGCAGTTCGCGGCCGGGCAGGTCGGCATGTTCATGGGCAGCCCGGGGACGTACCGACTGGCGAAGATGCAGTTCGGCATGGAGAACACCGACGCCTTCGGAGTGGCCCCGATGCCGCAGTCCGGCGGCGACGCGACACTCACCGGCGGCGACATCTACATGGTCCCGAAGTCCGCCGACAAGAAGCATGCGGCGGCCGCCGTCGAGTGGCTGACCTTCGCCTACGCCAAGCCGCAGTACAGCACCGACATGGCCGCCGAGCAGGCCAAGGCGCTCTCTGCCGACCCGAAGTCCGCGGTGGGCGTGCCGACGCTGCCGGTCTTCGACAAGAAGCGGCAGACCGAGATCGACGCCGCGATCAAGCCGTACGTCAATGTGAAACTGCGGAACTTCAAGCCGTACATCGACGGCCTCTCCACGCTGAAACTGAAGCCGGAGCCGCCGTTCCAGGCGCAGAAGCTGTACACCGCGCTCGACCCGGTGGTCCAGGCTGTGCTCACCAAGCGCGACGCCGACATCGACTCCCTGCTGGCCTCGGCCGAGAAGGACGTCAATGCCAAGCTCGCCGCGGACCAGAAGTAGCCGGCCCATGGCCCTGCTCACTCCGTCCCGGCGCCCGGCCGCTGTGTCCAAGGAGCCCGTGCCGCCGACTCTGCCGCAGCGGCGGCGTGGCACCGGCGCCCGCAAACAGCTCACGGCCTGGCTGTTCCTCGTTCCCGCGCTGCTGGTCTTCGGGCTCTTCGCCTGGTGGCCGATCGTGCGCAGCCTGCTGATCAGCTTCCAGAAGACCAACCTGGTCGAGCCCGCGGTCTGGGTCGGCCTGGACAACTTCCGTACGCTGTTCGACGATCCGCTGCTCGGCACCGCCGTCGGGAACACCCTGTTCTTCGTGGGCCTCGGCCTGCTGATCGGCTTCCCGGCGCCGCTGGTCCTGGCCGCGATCATGTCGACGGTACGGCGCGGCGCGGGCGTCTACCGCTTCCTGGTGTATCTTCCGGTGGTCATCCCGCCGGTGGTGGCGATCCTGCTCTGGAAGTGGTTCTACGATCCCGGGAGCGGGCTCTTCAACAACGTTCTCGGCAAGGTCGGGCTCGGTCCGTACTCGTGGCTGGAGTCCTCCGACAGCGCCATGCTCTCGCTGGTCCTGGAGGCCACCTGGGCGGGCATGGGCGGTGCCGTCCTCATCTACCTCGCGGCGATGGTCGGCATCCCCGGCGAACTCTATGAGGCCGCCGAGGTGGACGGCGCCGGGATCTGGCGGCGGATCTGGCATGTGATGCTGCCCCAACTCAGGTCTGTCATAGGTCTGTTGCTGCTCGTCCAGCTGATCAACACGGTCCAGGTCTTCACCGAGCCGTACGTCTTCACCGGCGGCGGACCCGAGAACTCCACCCTCACGGTCCTGCTGCTGATCTTCCGGTACGCCTTCCAGGACGGCGAGTACGGCCAGGCCGCCGCGCTCTCCTTCCTGATGGTGCTCACCCTCGCCCTGCTCTCCGCGGTGTATCTGCGGGCCACCCGCAGCTGGAGCACGTCATGACCACGCTCACCACCTTCGTCTCCACCAGCGATCGCCAGCGGCCCGGTGTGCGCGCCGCAGTGCGCTCCATCCAGGTGTTCACCCTGATCCTGCTGCTGCTCATCGGCATCGGACCGCTGTACTGGATGGTCAAGGGCGCGGTCTCACCGCCCACCGAGCTCACCACTCAGCCCCTGGCTCTCTGGCCGGACCGGCCGGCCCTGGGCAACTTCTCGACGGCGTACACCGATCTGAGTGTCGGCCGCTATCTGATGAACACCTTCCTGGTGGTCGGCGGATCGTGGTTCGTGCAGCTCTTCGTCTCGGCCACGGCGGGCTTCGCCCTCTCGGTACTCAGGCCGAAGTTCGGCAAGGTCGTCTACGGGGCGATCCTCGCCACGATGTTCGTGCCGTACACGGTGAACATGGTCAGCCTCTTCATGACCGTGATCGATGTGCCGTTCCTCCACCTCAACCTGGGCGACACCTACTGGGCGATCTGGCTGCCGGCCGGCACGAACGCCTTCACGGTGCTGCTCGCCAAGCAGTTCTTCGACGCCCTGCCGAAGGAGCTGTTCGACGCGGCGCGGGTCGACGGGGCGAGTACCTGGCAACTGCTCACCAAGATCGTGCTGCCCATGAGCAGGCCAGTGCTCGCCGTGATCAGTCTGCTCGCGGTGATGCACTCCTGGAAGGACTTCATCTGGCCGCTGGTGGCCATCACCGATCCCGAGAAGCAGCCGATCAGCGTCGCGCTCTCCCAGCTCGCCACGCAGGCTCCGCAGGACCAGCTGATCGCCACGATGGTGCTCGCCGTCGCCCCGCCGGTGCTCGTCTTCGTCGTCTGCCAGAAGTACATCGTCGCCGGGCTCGGCTTCACCGGAGTCAAGGGCTGAGTTCCACCGGAGCCAGCGGCCGAACCCTCAATCTCTCACCACACCTTCCGCTCCGGAACATTCGGAGCATCCGGAACACCCCGACCAAGAGAAGGGCACCTCCATGTCAGTCGCCCGCCGCAGATTCATCCAGGGCACGGCTGTCGCCACCGGCGCCGCGCTGCTGCCGACCGTTCCCGCGTACGCCGCGGATCCGGTCACCATCGAGGCCGACGGCATCACCCTGGTCGGCCGCAGCGACGGCAGCGTCCTCGTGCAGGACGGTGCGGGCGCCGACCGCATCCTGCTCAGCCACTTCATGATCAAGGACACCGCGCTCGGCCAGCAGCGCACCTTCGGCGGTACGCCCGCCCGGATCACGCTCCCCGACGGGCGGCCCGCGATTCAGGTCACGTACACGATGGCGAGCGGCACGTCCGGAGTCACGGTGCGCGGCACCTTCGACGTCACCCCTCGCAAGGCACACATGAAGTGGGAGGTCGGCGGCTCCAGCACGCTCACCCCGGCCGGCTTCATGTTCTCCCGCACGGTGTACGAAGCGAGCGCGGCGGAGTCGTACGAAGCGCTGACCGTCTGGGAGCGGGACGCCCGAGGCGGCATTCCGTACGAGGTGAACGCGGGCGGCGCGTACGTGGAGACGTGGGCGGGGTCGAAGGGCTTCTTCTGCCTCTCGTCGACCAACCCCGCGAGCACGAACGCCACATGGATCCATTCCCCCGGTACCTCGACCGGCGCGAGCACCGCGGTCACCGAGGCCGATCTGGTCCTCGGCGATCTGCGGCCGCGCGGGGCGGGAGCGATCGCTGCCAAGAGGCCCCTCGGCGTGGAGGTGTGGACCGACCAGCCGTTCAACCTCTACAAGGCGGCCGGGCAGACGATGACGCTCAAGGCGCAGGTCGTCAACGGCTCCGCCGCGGCCAGGAAGGTGACCCTGACGTGGTGGGCGCGGGACTTCGGCGGCAAGAAGATCGCCGGTGGAACGCTCTGCAAGAGCCTCGCGGCGGGCGCCGCCTGGAACGCCTCCTTTCCCCTGACCTCGCCCTCGCAGAACATCGTGTTCACCGAGGTGGAGGCGGTCAGCGGCAGTGACAGGGCGCTGGCCCGCACGAATCTGAGCGTGCTCCCGGAGTTCGCGTACAAGGCGGGCAAGGAGTCGATGTTCGGCCTCGCCAACTACCCCTGGTTGCTCAAGCCCGGCAAGGACGACGTACTCGGGCTGGTCAAGACGCTGGGCATCAAGTGGATCCGCATCGCCTACGCGGGTGCCCCGGGCATCGACATCGCGACTCTGGACGCGAACGGCATCGGGCACAACGTGGAGCTGAGCGGCATCCCCGTGGGCGGAAGTCCGGAGCAGATCGCGGCCTGGGCCGACACGAATGTCGCCAAGGCCCTGGACGCCGAGGCCGCGTACTTCGAGGTGAGCAACGAGGTCAACCAGCCCTGGATGTCGGGCCGCGGCGCCGACGCCTACGTCCGGGACGGCCTGCGCCAGGTCACCACGCGCCTCGACGCGGCGGGCTCGCGGATGAAGGTCATGAACGCCGGCCTCGGCGGCATGGACTACGTATGGACCAAGAACTTCCATGACGCGGGCGGCTGGGACCTCATCGACGCCTTCGCCTTCCACCCCGGTCGCGGCAACTTCACGCCCGACTTCGCGCCGCCGCCCGAGGAGTGGACGCAGGGTTCGTCCGGCTCGTACTGGAACTTCCTCGGCGCACTGCGCAAGGCGAACCAGGTCCTGGACGAGTACGGCGGCGACAAGGAGCTGTGGCTCACCGAGGCGTACGCACCGACCCGGCCCAACGCGTGGTGGAGCGACACCTACCGGCACGCCGCCGAGAACACGCTGCTCACGCTCGCTCTCGCCAAGTCCGAGAAGGTGCGCGCCGTCAACTGGTACCAGCTGCACGACTCGACGATCCACCACCCGCAGGAGGCCGACCCGGCCAACCCCGAGTACCACTACGGCCTGATGAACCGCGACACCAGCGCCAAGCCCTCGCTCCTCGCCTTCGCGACCGCCGCCCGGGTGCTGGACGAGGCCGAGTTCGTCCGGCATCTCGCCTTCGCGGACCAGGACATCAAGGGGCTCCTCTTCACCACTCCCGGCGGACCGGTGTCGATCATCTGGAGCCGCAAGGACGGGTACATCCTCAACACCGAGCACGGAGAAGATCCCTGGTACGCGTCGCCGGAGCCCTGGGTCGACACCTGGACCACCAGGACCGCGGTCGTCGCCCACTCGGGGACGGTCAAGGGCACGGTGCGGGAGCTGAACTGCATCGGCCAGGAGCGCACCCTGAAAGCCTCCGGCGGCAAGGTCACCCTCACCCTCGACGGTGCCCCGCGCATCTACTACGGTCTCGCCGCCAATCCCGACTGGAAGTAAGTGACGTACGACATGAGGAATGAAACCGCACGGCACGACATCACCGTCGTCGGCGGCGGCCTGGCCGGGGTCTGCGCGGCGATCGCCGCGGCCCGGCTCGGCCGGAGCGTCGCGCTGATCAACAACAGGCCGGTGCTCGGCGGCAACGCGAGCAGCGAGGTCAGGGTCTGGGTGTGCGGCGCGACCGGCCACGGCAAGAATCACCATGCCCGTGAGGGCGGCATCATGGGCGAGTTGCTCGTGGAGAACCAGTTCCGCAACCCGGACGGGAACCCCTACTACTGGGATGCCGTGGTCCTGGACGCTGTACGCGCCGAGCCCGGCATCACGCTCTACCTCAACACCGACGTGCGCGAGGTCGACGCCGAAGGTCCGGACGAGGCCCGGCGGATCACCTCGGTCACCGGCTGGATGATGGGCTCGGAGCGGCGGATACGTTTCGAGAGCTCGCTCTTCCTCGACTGCACGGGAGACGGCCTGATCGGCCACCTGGCGGGCGCCCATCACCGCATCGGCCGGGAATCGCGCACCGAGTACGACGAGGCATGGGCTCCGGAGACGGCCGACGACATCACCCTGGGCTCCACTCTCCTCTTCTATACGAAGGATGCCGGTCACCCGGTCAAGTTCGTGCCGCCGAACTTCGCCAAGGACATCACCCGGACCTCCATCCCGCAGCGCCGCATCATCAAGGCGGGCGACAACGGCTGCGCCTACTGGTGGATCGAGTTCGGCGGCGAACTCGACACCGTCCACGACAACGAACGCATCCGCGACGAGCTGTGGTCGGTGATCCACGGCATCTGGGACCACATCAAGAACTCCGGCGAGTTCGACGCGGCGAACATGACCCTGGAGTGGGTGGGCTCGGTCCCCGGCAAACGGGAGTACCGGCGCTTCCTCGGCGACTACGTCCTGCACCAGGGCGACATCCTCGGCCAGACCGAGTTCGCCGACCGGGTCGCTTTCGGCGGCTGGTCGATCGACCTGCATCCGCCGCAGGGCATGTACGCCACCGAGGCAGGTGCCAGACAGCTCTACGCGGACGGCATTTACCACATTCCGTACCGCAGCATCTACTCGGTGAACACCGAGAACCTGCTCTTCGCCGGGCGCAACATCTCCGCCAGCCATGTCGCCTTCGGCTCGACCCGCGTCATGGCGACCTGCGCCACGATCGGCCAGGCGGCCGGCACGGCGGCGGCGCTCTGCGCCACCGGGGATGTCACCCCGCGCGAACTCCCCGTACCCGAGCTGCACCGGGCGCTGCTGTGCCAGGATGCCTCGCTCATCGGCCTCGCCTCGACGGACCCGGAGGACCTGGCCCTGCGGGCGACGGCCACGGCATCGTCCACCTTGAGCAGCCTGGCAGTCGAGGACTCCGACGAGCCATGGCCGCTCGCGGCGGACGCCGGACTCGTCCTCCCCGCGGACCCGGGCCTCTCCGGGGTGGAATTGCTCGTCGACGCCGACCGCGACACCGAGATCGTGATCGATCTGTACGACCCCGAACTCGGCCAGAACTACGTCCCGCGCCGCCTCGTCACCTCCATCACCCTGCCCGTCGCCGCCGGTGCCCGGCAATGGCTCAGAACGGGCCTGGACTGGTCTCCCGAAACCCCGCGCAACGCCTTCCTGGTCGTGCGCGCCAACGACGCCCTCGCCCTGCACCGCTCCGACCGCCCGACCCCCGGCGTCCTGTCCTTCACGCGCGTCCCGCTGCGCCCGTCGGACGAATCGCCGCAGCTGCTGCGCGAGTGGACGGACACGGGCCTGCTGCGCCGCACATTCTGCTTCCGCACGGGAGAGACCGCGGCCTACTCCCCCGCCAAGGCCACCGACGGCTATGCCCGCCCGTACGCGGGACCGCACATGTGGGTCTCCGCACCACTGGCGGACGCCCCTTCCCCCTGGCTCGAGTTGGCCTGGCCCGAACCCGTCGCTCTGGGCCGGATCGAGGTCATCGCCGACGACGACGTCAACGAGGACCTGATCAACCTCCACCACCACCGCACGCCCTTCGACACCCTCCCCACCCTCCTTCGCGACTACCGCGTCGAGGCACTGGATACTGACGGCACCTGGCGCGTCATCGCCCGTACGGCGCAGAATCGGCGGCGACGCGAGACGCACACGCCGGCGGAGCCGGTCACCACATCGGCGATCCGGGTCGTCGTCGAAGCCACCAACGGGGCGGCGTCGGCGCACGTCGTCGCCGTGCGCGCCTACGAGTAGAAGCACGACGCAGGAGAGTGACTGGATGGTCGGAAGAGCGATGGTCACCGGGGCCGCCGGGCGGATCGGGCGAGCGGTCCTCGCGCTGCTCGCCGAGCGCGGGATCGAGGCGAACGCCTTGGTCCTCGATGATCCCGGTGACCTCGCGGCGCGCCTGGTCGTGACCGGTGACGCCGCCGATGCGAAGACCGTGCGGGCGGCTCTGGAGGGCGCCGACGCGGTCATCCACCTGGCGGCGATCCCGACTCCCGCGCGCAACACCGCATTCGAGGTCTTCGCGGGCAACAGCCTCTCGACCTTCACCGTCCTGGAGGAGGCCGGCCGGGCCGGGATCCGGCATGCGGCGGTGGCGAGCTCCTGGGGAGTCACGGGCCTGCCCTGGACAGACGCCGAGGATCCGCATCCACCGTATGCACCGGTCGATGAGTCGATGGCCTCCCAGGTGGCCGACCCCTACGGCCTGTCCAAACAGGTCGACGAGCTGACAGCGCAGATGATGGCGCGGCGGCACGGGATGAGCGTGGTGTGCCTGCGCTATCCGTACGTGGGCGGATTCGAGGAACGGCTGCACGCGCACGCCGCCCGGCTCACGGCCGACCCGGCCGCGGGGGCAAGGGACCTGTGGACGTACCTCGAGGTCCATGACGCGGCGAGGGCCGCGCTGCTGGCCTTGGACGTACCCGGCCGTGCGGCGCACGCGGTACACCTCTGCGCCCCCGAGATCATCGTGCCGTACCCGACGGAGGAACTTCTGCGCCGCTACCACCCCACCACCGTGCTGCGGCGCCCGCTGCCGGGTCGCGCGGCGCCGGTCGACACCTCGGCCGCGCGCAGGCTGCTCGGATTCACGGCACGCAATCTCCTCGGTCGCGGGGCGGTTTCCTCGGGTTGAGATCATGACGGCGCCCGAGCCGCCGCAGAACGGGAGAGAACAGGAAGCTCCCCGAGGCCGAGTGAGGTACCGAGTGGCATACGCGACGTCCTCGAACGGATGGAGGAAGAGCACGTCGAGGTAGGCCCTGAGGGGAGGGGCAGGTCCTGTTGCGTGCTCTCGGACAGGCAGTGCTCGAACCGCGCCCGCGTGTCCGGTCCGACCGGATCGAGAAGTACCACGCGCTGGGGGTGGAGCACAGCGGGCCGGTGGGTCTTCGCACCGGCCCGCCGCGGGCCGGTGGGGAGGAGCCGCAATCGGTCGGGGAAGATCCTCGCCCCCGTCACAGTTGGTAGAAACGTGAACAACTTTGGGGTGGCCGCAGTACGCGAGATCGATGTTGTCGTGGTAGGCGCCGGACAGGCCGGACTGTCCGGCGCCTACCATCTGCGCCGCACCGGCCTGGAGCCCGATCGCGACTTCGTCGTGCTGGACCATGCCCCGCACCCCGGCGGCGCCTGGCAGTTCCGCTGGCCCTCGCTGACGTACGGCAAGGTCCACGGCATGCACGCCCTGCCCGGCATGGAGCTCACCGGCGCGGACGACGACCGGCCCTCCTCCGAGGTGATCGGTGAGTACTTCACCGCGTACGAGCGTGCCTTCGACCTGCGGGTCCACCGCCCCGTCGAGGTGAGCACGGTACGTGAGGGTGCCGACGGGCGGCTGCTCGTCGAGACCTCCGAGGGTACGTACGCCACCCGTGCCCTGATCAACGCCACCGGCACCTGGGACCGGCCGTTCTGGCCGCGCTACCCGGGGCAGGAGAGCTTCCGGGGGCGGCAACTGCACACCGCGAATTACCCGGGTCCGGCCGAATTCACCGGACAGCGCGTGGTGGTGGTCGGCGGCGGCGCCTCCGGTACGCAGCATCTGATGGAGATCGCCGAGGTGGCGGCCGAGACGTACTGGGTGACGCGACGGCCACCGGTCTTCCGGGACGGCCCCTTCGACGCGGACCGGGGACGGGCCGCGGTGGCACTGGTGGAGGAGCGGGTGCGGCGCGGGCTGCCCCCGGAGAGTGTGGTGAGCGTGACCGGGCTGCCGCTCACGGACGCGGTGCGGCGTGCCCGCGAGACGGGGGTGCTGGACCGGCTGCCGATGTTCGACCGGATCACGCCCGACGGGGTCGCCTGGGACGACGGCCGGACGGTCGAGGCGGACGTCATCCTCTGGGCCACCGGATTCCGGGCCGCCATCGATCACCTCGCACCCCTGAAGCTGCGCGAGCCGGGCGGCGGCATCCGGGTCGAGGGCACTCGGGCGGTACGGGACGCGCGCATCCATCTCGTCGGGTACGGGCCGTCCGCCAGCACGATCGGCGCCAACCGGGCGGGGCGGGCTGCGGTGCGCGCGATCGGCCGGCTGCTGGACGGGCAGGACGCGGTGGCGGAGGCCGATGCGGCACTCGCCCCCGCCGTGGTGTGACGGCGCGGGTGCTCAGCCGGCGGACGCGCCGCGGTGGTTGCGGTTGAACTCCGCCACGTTCTTCTGGTGTTCCGTGTAGCTGCCGGTGAAACGGGTGTCCCCCGGCCCGACCGTGACGAAGTACAGCCACGCTCCGGGAGTGGGGTTGATCGCCGCCGTCATCGCCTGCTCCCCCGGGTTCCCGATGGGGGGTGGGCGGCAGCCCCTTGCGCTCATAGCTGTTGTACGGGCTGTCGATCTTCGTGTCGCCCTCGGTGGTGTGCAGGGTGCTGCGGTTCAGCGCGTAGTTGAGCGTGGAGTCCATCTGGAGCGGCATGCTCCGGTCCAGCCGGTTGTAGACGACTCTGGCGACCTTGCCCATGTCGGCCACGCTGTCCGCCTCCGCCTGCACGATGCTCGCGATCGTCACCGTCCGGTACACCGGGACGCCGTTGCGCCGTGCGCCCTCGGTGATGTGGCCCGCGCCGAATCGCCGAACCGCGGTGTCGACCATGTACCTGAGCAGGCTCTGCGGGGTCGTGCCAGAGGTGACGGGGTACGTCGCCGGGAAGAGGTAGCCCTCGGGATTGCCCTTCGCCGCGGCCGGGAGCGGCAGGTCCGCCGTACCGGCGGCCTTCTCGGTGGTCCCGGGCTCGACCGCGAGGCCCGGACGACACGGGCCCGGCATTCCCGGAATGGAACACACGAACAAGGGATCGGATGTTCGCTGGAACGCGTGATCGTTCCGCAATTCGTTGCTCAACTCCCCTGCGGCGCAGGATGATTACAGGGCGCAAGCGACGGGCTGCAGACCGCGACTGCGCTGTCCCACATATGCACCACGTACAAGGAGAAACACCGAATGAACGTCATCACCAACCTGCTCGCCGGCATCGTCCACTTCGTGGGTTGGCTCATCTGACCATCGCTCCGCCCGGCGCCGTCGCTCCCCGTCCCACGGGAGCGGCGGCGTCGCCGCGTGTGCGGCCCGACGGTCCGCCCGGTCTCGTCGATCAGCTTGTCGCGGGGGCCAGTTGGGTGTCGCGTCGGACCAGCGCGGCATAGCGGCCGTCTCGTCGGAGCAGTTCCTCGTGGCTGCCGCGCTCGGCGGTCCGGCCGCCGTCCAGGACGACGATCTGGTCGGCGTCGCGGACGGTGGAGAGCCGGTGCGCGATGGTGATGGTCGTACGCCCCTCGGAGAGCGCGTCGATCGCTTCCTGCACGGCGAATTCCGTACGGGTGTCGAGGGCGCTCGTCGCCTCGTCGAGCACCAGGACGGGCGGGTCGCGCAGAATCGTGCGGGCGATCGCGAGGCGCTGCTTCTCGCCGCCGGAGAAGCGGTAGCCGCGCTCGCCGACGAGGGTGTCGTAGCCGTCGGGCAGTGAGGCGATGTGGTCGTGGATCTGTGCCGCGCGGGCCGCCGCCTCGATCTCGGCGTCGGTCGCGTCCGGCTTGGCGAAGCGCAGGTTGTCGGCGACCGAGGCGTGGAAGAGGTAGGTCTCCTGGGAGACCACGCCCACGGCTCTCGCCAGGGTGTCGAAATCCAGATCGCGTACGTCGACTCCGTCGAGCGTGACCCGGCCGCCGGTGACGTCGTAGAGCCGGGGCACCAGATGGCTGAGCGTGGACTTGCCGGATCCGGTCGGCCCGACGACCGCCAGGCTGCCGCCGGCCGGGACGGTCACATCGATGCCGCTGAGGGTCGGACCACTCTTCTCGTCGTAGCTGAAGTCGACGTCCTCGAAGCGGATCTCGCCGCGGATCGTCTCCAGCCGGACCGGGTTCTCGGGCTCGGTGATGTCCACGTCGAGGTCGAGGTACTCGAAGATCCGCTGGAAGAGCGCGAGGGACGTCTGCATGTCCACCCCGGTGGAGAGCAGGCTCACGGCGGGCCGGAAGAGGCCCTGCTGGAGCGAGACGAAGGCGACGAGGGTGCCGATGGAGACGGCGGGTCCGCCGGACTGCAGGGCGAGGCCGGCCGCCCAGTAGATGACGGCGGGCATGGCGGCCATGACGATGCCGATCGTGGACATCCGCCACCGCCCGGCCATGCTGGAACGCACTTCGAGGTCGACGAGCTTCTCGGACTCCTCGGCGAAGCCCTTGGTGAGGGAGTCCGCACGGCCCATCGTCCGGCCGAGCAGGATGCCGCTGACGGAGAGCGACTCGGTGACCGTGGCCGCCATGGCGGCCATCTGCTTCTGGCGCCGGGTGGTGATCTTCTTGCGCTCGCGGCCGACCCTGCGGCTGATCCAGACGAAGACCGGCAGCAGCAGGAGCGAGACCAGGGTGAGCCGCCAGTCGAGCGCCAGCATGGCGACGACCGTGGCGATGACCGCGGTGAGATTGGAGACCAGCGACGTCGCGGTGGAGGTGACGGTCGCCTGCATGCCGCCAATGTCGTTGGCGATGCGGGACTGGACCTCGCCGGTGCGGGTCCGGGTGAAGAAGGCGAGCGGCATCCGCTGCAGCTGGGCGTAGACGGCGGTGCGCAGGTCGTGCATGACCCGCTGGCCGACCGTGGTGGAGATCAGGGTCTGCAGGACACCGAAGACGCTGTTCATCACGGCGGTGAGGATCATGCCGAGGGCGAGCAGCGACAACAGCCCCGTACGCCCCTGGGGGATGGCGGTGTCCAGGATCTCGCGCAGCAGGAAGGGCGAGGCGACCGACACCAGCGACGAGGCGCCGACGAGCAGCCCGACCAGCGCGAGCCGGCCTCGGTAGGGACGGAAGAGGCGCAGGATGCGGCGCACCTCGGCGGGCGGACGGTTCGCGTCCTTCGGCGGGGGTGTCCAGTTGATCGCGTCGGGTTTCATGGGCTCCTTCGTCGGGCGTGCGGCGGCTGCGACTCGAGCGGGGGGTCGGGCAGGGCTTCGAGCAGGGGCTCGAGCGAGCGGACTTTTGAGAGCTTAGCTCATTGTTACCTATGCTCACAATGAATGGAGTCCTGATATTGTTCCCTTCATGGACTCCTCCGACGCCGACGGCGTGCTCGCCGAGCAGTTGCTGCGGGTGACCCGCAGGCTCCAGCGGATCCAGAGCCGCCAGCTGGAGCCGATGGGCATCACTCCCGCGCAGTTCCGGCTGCTCCGCACCGTCGCGCATTACGACGGCCCGCCCCGGATGGCCGATCTCGCGCAGCGCCTGGACGTCGTCCCGCGCGCCGTGACCACCCTGGTCGACGGCCTGGAGGCGAGCGGACGGGTGCGTCGCGCCCCCGATCCGGACAGCCGCCGGGTGGTCCGCATCGAGATCACCGAGGAGGGCCTCGCCACCCTCCGGTCGCTGCGCGAAGCGCGCCGCGCCGCCGCAGAGGAGATCCTGGCCCCACTGACCGCCGATCAGCGCACGGTGTTCGGCGGGCTGCTGTCCGCTCTGGTCAACGGAATGCCGGAGCGCCGCTGTTAGAACACCGCACGGACACGCATGCGCCCGCCGGGTGACGCGCGTCCGCCGCCGTGGAACCGAACCGAACCGCCGAGGAGACCTCGACATGCCACTGCTGGAGCCGAAGCCGGAAGCACTCCGCCCCGAAGCGGTGCGGACGCCGTCCGTGGACCGGGTCCCCGACCGGCAGGCTCCGGGCACGCCCGAGCCGCTGCGCGGCGATCTGATCGCCCTGCTCGGTCCGGAGAAGGTGCTGTGGAATGTCTCCGACCTGGTGAAGTACGCCTCCGACGCCAGCCCGTACCGCTTCGTCCCGCAGGTCGTCGTGGTCCCGGAGGACATCGACGACATCTCGGCGGTCCTGTCGTACGCGCACGGAAGGGGCCGTGAGGTCGTCTTCCGGGCGGCCGGCACCAGTCTGAACGGCCAGGCCCAGGGCGAGGACATCCTGGTCGACGTCCGCCACCACTGGGCGGGCATCGAGGTCCTGGACGACGGCGCGCAGGCCCGTATCCGGCCGGGTACGACGGTCGTGCGGGCCAATGCCGCCCTCGCCCGCCACGGCCGGCTGCTGGGCCCCGACCCGGCCAGCGCCATCGCCTGCACGATCGGCGGAGTCGTCGCCAACAACGCCTCGGGGATGACGGCGGGCACGACCCGCAATTCCTACCGCACGGTCTCCTCCCTCATCTTCGTGCTGCCGAGCGGCACCGTCGTCGACACGGCCGATCCGGCCGCGGACGAGGACCTCGCCCGCGCCGAGCCGCGGCTGTGCGAGGGGCTGCTGGCCCTGAAGGCGGAGATCGAGGCGGATGCCGCGCTCACCGCCCGGATCCGCGCCAAGTACGAGATCAAGAACACCAACGGCTACCGCCTCGACGCCTTCCTGGACGGCTCGACACCGGTCCAGATCCTGCGCGGTCTGATGGTCGGCTCCGAGGGCACCTTCGGCTTCATCTCCGAGGTCGTCTTCGACACGCTGCCGCTGGACCGCCGGATCTCCACGGCCCTGCTGTTCTTCCCGTCCCTGACCGCGGCGGCGGCCGCCGTGCCCCGGTTCAGCGAGGCAGGGGCGATCGCCGTCGAGCTGATGGACGGCAATACGCTGCGCGCGTCGGTGAGTGTCCAGGGCGTGCCCGCGGACTGGGCCGAGCTGCCCAAGGAGACCGCGGCGCTGCTGGTGGAGTTCCGGGCCCCGGACGAGCGCGGCCAGGAGGCGTACGAGCGGGCGGCGGCGGCCGTCGTCGAGGAGCTCGACCTGGTCGCGCCCGTCCCCTCGGTGACCAATGGGTTCACCCGTGACACCAAGGTCATCTCCGGCTACTGGAAGGCCCGCAAGGCATTCGTCACCGCGGTCGGCGGCTCCCGCCCCTCGGGTACGACGCTGATCACGGAGGACTTCGCAGTGCCGCCCGCCCGGCTGGCCGAGGCCTGCGAGGCCCTGCTCTCGCTCCAGGCGGAACACGGCTTCGACGCCGCCGTGGCGGGCCACGCGGCGCACGGCAACCTCCACTTCCTGCTCGCCTTCGACGCGGCCGAGCCGTCCGACGTCGACCGCTACGCCGCGTTCATGGACGACTTCTGCCGGCTGACGGTGGAGCGTTTCGACGGCTCCCTGAAGGCCGAGCACGCCACCGGCCGCAATATCGCCCCCTTCCTGGAGCTGGAATGGGGCCCCAGGGCGACCGAGCTGATGTGGCGCACCAAGCAGATCATCGACCCCGACGGCGTCCTGGCCCCCCGGATCGTCCTCGACCGCGACCCGAAGGCCCATCTGCGCGGGCTGAAGACCATTCCCGAGGTCGAGGCGATCGCCGACCCCTGCATCGAGTGCGGTTTCTGCGAGCCCACCTGTCCCAGCCACGACCTGACCACGTCCCCGCGCCAGCGGATCGTGCTGCGCCGGGAGATGATGCGGCAGCCCGGCGGCTCCCCGGTGGAGACGCAGCTGCTCGACGCCTACGGCTATGACGCCGTCGACACCTGTGCCGGCGACTCGACATGCAAGCTCGCCTGCCCGGTGGGCATCGACACCGGCGCCATGATGAAGGACTTCCGTCACCGGCGGCACTCGCCGCGCGAGGAGCGGATCGCGGCGCTCACGGCGAAGAACTTCAAAGCGGTGGAGGCGGCGGCGCGGCTCGCGGTGGCCGCGGCCGACCGGATCGGCGACCGGCTCGGCGACGGACCGCTGGAGACCGTCACCGCTCTCGCCCGCAGGGCCGTGCGCCCCGATCTGGTACCCGAGTGGCTGCCGGAGATTCCTGGCGCCGCCGCCCGTAAGCTGCCCCGCACCTCCCGTGTCGGGGCGAGTGCGGTCTACTACCCGGCGTGTGTGAACCGCATCTTCGGCGGCCCCGAGGGCCATCGCGGTCCGTCGCTGCCGCAGGCCGTCGTCGCCGTCTCCGCCCGCGCCGGAAAGCCGGTATGGATTCCGGACGATGTCGCAGGGACCTGCTGCGCGACGATCTGGCACTCCAAGGGGTACGACGAGGGCAACGCGGTGATGGCCAACCGCATCGTGGAGGCGGCCTGGGGCTGGACGGCCGGCGGAAAGCTCCCACTGGTCGTCGACGCCTCGTCGTGCACCCTGGGCATCGCCCATGAGGTGGTGCCGTATCTCACCGACGACAACCGGGAGTTGCACCGGGAGCTGACCATCGTCGACTCCCTGGTCTGGGCGGCCGACGAGCTGCTTCCGAAGCTGACGGTCCTCCGGAAGACCGGTTCGGCGGTCCTGCACCCGACGTGCTCCATGCAGCATCTGGACGATGTGCAGCAGCTTCGTACGGTCGCGGAGGCCTGCGCCGAGGAGGTCGTGATCCCCGACGACGCCGGCTGCTGCGCCTTCGCGGGCGACCGGGGCATGCTGCACAAGGAGTTGACGGCCTCGGCGACGGCGAAGGAGGCCGCCGAGGTGAACGGGCGCGAGTACGACGCCTATCTCTCGGCCAACCGGATGTGCGAGATCGGTATGGACCGGGCCACGGGCCACTCGTACCACTCGGTGCTGATGGAACTGGAACGGGCCACCCGGCCAGGGGCTGTGGTGCGCTGATAACGGGGGCCGGACGGCCCCCGTAGCCGCCCTGTAGCGCCGGGCGGGCTCGACACCTTCGAGCCCGCCCGGCGTTTTCACGCAGGCACGAAAGTCCATGGTTTCGGAACGGGAGTCCAATCGCTCCCCTTGCGCAACAACAGCCCCAACTACCAAGGTCCTTATCGAGGTTCATTCACCAGCCGCGCACGTCAGACCCCCTTCACGGAGGATCGATGAACGACGCAGCACAGCAGAACGACGGTACGCAGGGCGGCGACGAGGGCTCCATGAGCCGCCGCTCGGTGCTCTGGACGACCGCCTCGGTGGCCGGCGCCGGGCTCGGGCTCGGCGCCCTCGGCAGCTCCACCGCGGCCGCCGCCATCGGACGGGGCCCGGAGGCCGCCGCGGACCTGGCGGAGGCTCCGAAGCGCCAGGGCCGGACCATGGTGGGGGTCCCCTTCGACCGGCGCTCCACCGTCCGGGTCGGCATCGTCGGCCTCGGCAACCGCGGTGGCAGCATGATCGATCTCTTCCTCGCCGTCAGCGGCGTACAGGTCGTCGCCGTCTGCGACCCGGTCAAGGCGAAGGCCCAACGGGCCGCCGCGAAGGTGACCGCTGCGGGTCAGCCGGCTCCCGCCGTCTACACCAACGGTGAGGACGACTACGAGAACCTCTGCAAGCGCGGAGACATCGACTTCGTCTATGTGGCGACGCCGTGGGACTTCCACTTCCAGATGGCGAAGACCGCCATGCTGAACGGCAAGCATGTCGGTGTGGAGTGTCCGATCGCTCTCCAGCTCGACCAGCTCTGGGAACTGGTCGATCTGTCCGAGCGCACCAGACGCCACTGCATGCAGCTGGAGAACTGCTGCTACGGGCAGAACGAGATGCGGGTGCTGCGCATGGCGCATGCCGGTCTCTTCGGTGACCTGCTGCACGGCGCGGGCGCGTACAACCACGATCTGCGTGGCCTGATGTTCGACCCGGACTACTACGAAGGCCCCTGGCGCAGGCTCTGGCACACCAGGCTGCGGGGCGATCTCTACCCCAACCACGGGTTCGGTCCGGTCGCCAACTACATGGACATCAACCGCGGCGACCGTGCGGTGAGCATCACCAGTGTCGGTTCCCCGTCCCTCGGGCTCGCCGAGTACCGCGAGAAGAACATGCCGGCCGGCGACCCGAGCTGGAAGGAGACCTACATCGAGTCCGACCGGACGATCAGTCTCGTCCAGACCGCCAAGGGGCGGGTCATCCGGCTGGAGCACGATGTGTCCACCCCGCATCCGTACTCGCGGATCAACAGCCTCGGCGGTACGAAGGGCGTCTTCGAGGACTACCCCGCCCGGATCTACATCGAGCCCGACCACACCAACGACAACTGGGGCGACTTCTCCGAATACCAGGATTGGGACCACTGGCTGTGGAAGGAACACGCCAATCCGCCGGGCGGCCACGGCGGCATGGACTACATGCTGGTGTTCCGGCTGATGCAGTGCATGCGGCTCGGCCTCGTCCCCGACTTCGACGTGTACGACGCGGCGACCTGGACGTCCCCCGTGCCGCTCAGCCACCTGTCCATCCGGGCGAAGGGCGCGCCGCAACAGATCCCGGACTTCACCCGCGGTGAGTGGAAGAAGGCCCGCTCCGGCATGGACTCGGAGAACCCCGAGAAGGCCTGAGCGGCCGGCCGGGCCGGGCACGGGCCCGCAGGGCCCGTGCCCGGCCCGCCCGTGCGCGTCGCGGCCGTAACGCGATACAGACGTTTCCGGAGAAAACCAATTGCTCGAACCGACGTCCCGGGGCGAACCTGACACGGTTTGGATCATTCGCCTTGATCCAGGCACCGAACGCCCAGTCACACCGAACCATGGGACGTCATGCAGATTCGCGATCTTCCCTACCCGGATCCCGGCGATCCCGATGTCCGGTCAGGGCCACGCTTCCTGCTCTGGCTCGGCCGCAATCAGCTCAGGGGCCAGCTCAAGTCCATGGCCTGGGGGCTGCTGCACCAGTGCTCCATCGCCGGGCTGCCGCCCGCCATCGGTCTGGCCGTCCAGGCGGTCGTCGACCGCTCCGGCAGCCGGCTCGCCTGGTCGGGCGGGCTGATCACGGTGCTGGGCGTGCTGATCGCGCTCGGCGACACCATGCTTCACCGGACGGCCATCACCAACTGGATCACCGCTGCCGCCCGGGTCCAGCAGCTGCTGGCCCGTAAGACCGCGGAGCTCGGCTCGGCGCTGACCCGTCGGGTCGCGGCGGGCGAAGTGGTCGCGGTTTCCACCGGTGACGTCGAAAAGATCGGATGGTTCGTCGAGGCCCTTTCGCGCTTCGCCGCGGCCGCCGCCGCCCTTGTTCTGATCTGTGCGGGGCTCCTCCTCTACCTGCCGTCGCTGGGCATCCTGGTGACGGTCGCCGTGCCGTTGCTGGCCCTCGCCGTGCTGCCGCTGCTCCCCCGGGCCACCCGGCGCGCGGACCTCCAGCGCGAGAAGGCGGGCAAGGCCACGGAGCTTGCCTCGGACACCGTGGCCGGGCTGCGGGTGCTGCGCGGGATCGGCGGCGAGGAGCTGTTCCTCGGCCGCTATCGGCGCGCCTCCCAGGAGGTCCGCGAGGCGGCGGTGCACAGCGCGCGGATGTGGTCGCTGATCTCGGCGATCCAGGTGCTGCTGCCGGGTGTGCTGCTCATCTCGCTGGTCGTGTACGGGGCAATGCTGGCGCGGGACGGCCGGATCGGGGTCGGCCAGCTGGTCACGGTGTACAGCGCGGCGACGCTGCTGCTCTTCCCGCTGCGCCACTTCGAGGAGATCGCGATGGCGTACTCCTTCTCGCGGCCGTCCGCCCAGCGCGCGGTCCGGGTGCTGTCGTTGCACCGCGCGGCCCGGCCGTCGACCCTCGACGCCGCGCCGACCGGCGATCTGTACGACCCGGTCACCGGTCTGATGGCTCCGGCCGGCCTGTTCACCGCGGTGGTCTGCGGTGATCCGGACGAGGCGGGCCGGCTGGCCGAGCGGCTCGGCGGACACGCACAGGCGGGCACCGACCCGGACGAGGACGCCGCGGAGCGCGAGGTCCTGTCCGTGCTGCTCGGTGGCGTACCGCTGGACGAGCTCCCGCTGGACTCCGCCCGGACCGCCGTGCTGGTCCAGGACAAGGACCCCGTTCTGCTCTCCGGCACCCTGCGCGAACTGCTGGACGTTCCGTCGTCCGGCCGGGTGACCGCCGAGGAGGCGCTGACCGCCGCGCAGTGCGGCGATGTGCTGGACTCCTTGGCGCAGGCCTCGCTCGCCACGGACGGCGACCCCATGACGACCCGGATCACCGAGCGCGGCCGCTCGCTCTCGGGCGGCCAGCGCCAGCGGCTCGCGCTGGCCCGCTCCTTGGTGACCGACCCGGAGGCCCTGGTGCTCGACGAGCCGACCTCCGCCGTCGACTCGCACACGGAGGCCCGGGTCGCCGCCGGAATCAAGGCACTGCGCCAGGGCCGTACCACCGTGGCGTTCGCCTCCTCGCCGCTGCTGCTCGACCTCGCGGACCGGGTGGTGCTGGTGCACCGAGGCACCGTCGTCGCGGTCGGGGAGCACCGCGACCTGCTGCGCACGGAACCCCGCTACCGGGCCGTCGTGACACGCGAGACGGACGAGGAGATCGCGGCCCTGGCCTCCCGGGGCGCGACCGCAACGATCGAGGAAGTCGAGGAACGGGCATGATCGGCGTCGCAGTACCGGCGTACGACCCGGCCGCGCCGGAGTCGGCGACGACCCTGCCGGTCGGCACCCCCACCACCGTACGGAGCTACGTACGGGAGCTGCTGCGGCGCCATCGCGGGCGGTTCGCCGTGCTCGTCGCGTTCAACGCCGTCGCGGTGATCGCGTCGATCACCGGCCCGTATCTGCTCGGCGGGCTGGTCGAGGATCTCTCCGGGGGCGTGCGGGACCTCCATCTGGAGCGCACCGCCGGGGTGTTCGCGCTCGCGCTGGTCGTGCAGACCGTGTTCACCCGGTTGATGCGCCTGCGCAGCGCGATGCTCGGCGAGGAGATGCTGGCCGATCTGCGCGAGGACTTCCTCGTACGGTCGGTCGGGCTGCCGCCGGGGGTGCTGGAGCGGGCCGGTACCGGAGATCTGCTCTCCAGGATCACCACGGACATCGACCGGCTGGCCAATGCGATGCGCGAGGCCGTGCCGCAGCTGGCGATCGGCGTGGTGTGGGCGGGGCTGCTGCTCGCCGCTCTCACCGTGACGGCTCCGCCGCTGGCGCTCTCGGTGCTGATCGCGCTGCCGGTGCTGATCATCGGCTGCCGCTGGTACTTCAAGCGGGCGCCGTCCGCGTACCGTTCGGAGGCCGCGGGATACGCCGCGGTCGCCGCGATGCTCGCGGAGACCGTGGACGCCGGACGGACCGTGGAGGCGCACCGTCTCGGAGCGCGCCGGGTGGCGCTGTCGGACAGGCGCATCGCGCAGTGGACCGCCTGGGAGCGCTACACGCTCTTCCTGCGCTCCGCGCTCTTCCCGGTCATCAACGTCACTTATGTGACGATTCTGGGCGCGGTGCTGATGCTCGGCGGCTGGTTCGTCATCGAGGGCTGGCTGACCGTGGGCCAGCTGACGACGGGCGCGCTGCTGGCGCAGATGATGGTCGACCCGATCGGTCTGATCCTGCGCTGGTACGACGAGCTCCAGGTCGCCCAGGTGTCGCTGGCCCGGCTGGTCGGCGTACGGGACATCGAACCGGACGCGGGCGACGCGGAGGTCGTCCCGGAGGGCCGGGACGTGCGGGCCGACGAGGTGCGCTTCGGGTACCGCGCCGGCCTCGACGTACTGCACCGGGTGTCGTTGGACGTCGCACCGGGTACGCGCCTCGCGCTGGTCGGCCCGTCCGGCGCCGGCAAGTCCACGCTGGGCCGGCTGCTGGCCGGGATCTACGCCCCGCGGTCGGGCGAAGTGACTCTCGGTGGCGCCGAGTTGTCACGGATGAGGGCGGAGGACGTACGTACGCATGTGGCGCTGGTCAACCAGGAGCACCATGTGTTCGTCGGCTCGCTGCGGGACAACCTCCTGCTGGCCCGTACGGGCGCCGAGGACGCCGAGCTGTGGGCATCGCTGGCGGCCGTCGACGCGGACGGCTGGGCGAGGAACCTGGAGGAGGGGCTGGACACCGAGGTCGGCTCCGGCGGTCTGGCGCTGACTCCGGCCCAGGCCCAGCAGATCGCCCTGGCCCGGCTGGTCCTGGCCGATCCGCACACCCTGGTGCTGGACGAGGCGACCTCGCTGCTGGACCCGCGGGCCGCCCGCCATCTGGAGCGATCCCTGGCCCGGGTGCTGGACGGCCGTACGGTCGTGGCGATCGCACACCGGCTGCACACCGCGCACGACGCGGATGTGATCGCGGTGGTGGAGGGCGGCCGGATCAGCGAACTGGGCGGTCATGACGAGCTGGTGGCGGCGGACGGCGCGTATGCGGCGCTGTGGCGGTCCTGGCACGGCTGAGCGCACCGCCCTGGGCCGCCCGGCGGCCCAGGGCGGTGCGCCGTCAGATGAAGTTCAGGGCGGCCGCCCCGCCCACTCCTCCGAGCACCATGAACACCGGCATCAGTACCTTCAGCTCCACCCAGCTCCCGGCCCGGAACCGCATGGCCTTCGGCGGGCCGATCGGGTACCAGCGCTTGCGGCCGATCGGGATGGGCCACAGGATCGGGCAGCCGGAGACGGTCAGCGCGTCACCGATGTCGTGGACGAGGGCACCGAGCACGATCGGCAGCCCGAGCCAGAGGTACTCCTGGCCGGGGGCGGTGAACAGCCAGTCCGAGCCATTGCCCGGCTTGTCCAGGACGCCGGCCAGTATCCAGGCACTGGTCGCGCCGAGCAGCCAGACCAGGACGTCGCTGGACATCCGGGCGGCCCGCCACAGCAGCCCTTCGACGGCGAGCACCAGATGGACGAAGAGGATCGCCAGGACCGCCCACCGGCCGCCGGTGATCGCCGCGGCGGAGGCCCCGGCACCGATCAGGACGGCCCAGAGCCAGGTGTGCGTCAGGGTCCGGTGGCCGCCGTTGCGGTGCGAGTCGCCGCGCATCCTGGTCGCCTTGTAGACGGCGTGCGAGAGCTTGTCGACGATCTCGCAGAGCCACCGGGACACCGGCCCGAAAGCACGCGAGATGGTCGCGGACTTGTGGTCGAGGTCCGGGGCCAGCGCGGCTCCGGCGGTGATCAGCGCGCCGACGACGAGGACGGGCCACGGCATCGCGTGGCCGGCGGCCGCCGCCGCCGCGCCCACCCCCAGCCAGGCCGCCGCCCCTGACAGAGAGTGTGCCGGTCCCATCATGGTTCTTCCCGCCCCCAGAGTCGTATCGCTGCCATTGCCGTTACGGCACGGCCGAGTTGAGTGGGAAGCGTATCGCCCGTGATCTTCATACGGTCGTCCGGTTCCCTCATCCGGGCGGAAGGCAGGCAAGATGGGGGCGTGACCCTTATCGATCAGCTGCCCCCGACCGACGACCCCGACGCCCTCTTCGAGGCTTTCTCGTCATGGACCGAGACGCGGGGCATCACCCTCTATCCGGCCCAGGAGGAGGCGCTGATCGAGGTGGTCTCCGGCGCGAATGTGATCCTCTCCACCCCGACCGGCTCCGGAAAGAGCCTGGTCGCGGCGGGTGCGCACTTCACCGCGCTGGCCCAGGACAAGGTCACCTTCTACACCGCGCCGATCAAGGCACTGGTCTCGGAGAAGTTCTTCGACCTGTGCAAGCTGTTCGGTACGGAGAACGTCGGCATGCTCACCGGCGACGCCTCGGTCAACGCCGACGCCCCGGTGATCTGCTGCACGGCCGAGGTGCTGGCCTCCATCGCGCTGCGTGACGGCAAGTACGCCGACATCGGCCAGGTCGTGATGGACGAGTTCCACTTCTACGCCGAGCCGGACCGCGGCTGGGCCTGGCAGATCCCGCTGCTGGAGCTGCCGCAGGCGCAGTTCGTCCTGATGTCGGCCACGCTCGGTGACGTCCGGATGTTCGAGGAGGACCTGACCCGCCGCACCGGCCGCCCCACCTCCGTGGTGCGCTCCGCGACCCGGCCGGTCCCGCTCAGCTACGAGTACCGGCTGACCCCGATCACCGAGACCCTCACCGAACTCCTGGACACCAGGCAGTCGCCCGTCTACATCGTGCACTTCACCCAGGCCGCGGCCGTCGAGCGGGCGCAGTCGCTGATGAGCATCAACATGTGCACCAAGGAGGAGAAGGAGAAGATCGCCGATCTGATCGGCAACTTCCGCTTCACCACCAAGTTCGGCCAGAACCTCTCCCGTTATGTGCGGCACGGCATCGGGGTGCATCACGCGGGCATGCTGCCGAAGTACCGGCGCCTGGTGGAGAAGCTCGCCCAGGCCGGTCTGCTGAAGGTGATCTGCGGTACGGACACCCTCGGCGTCGGCGTCAACGTCCCCATCCGCACCGTGCTGTTCACGGCGCTCACCAAGTACGACGGCACCCGCGTCCGTACGCTGCGCGCCCGGGAGTTCCACCAGATCGCCGGCCGTGCGGGCCGGGCCGGCTTCGACACGGCGGGCTTCGTCGTGGCGCAGGCGCCCGAGCACGTCATCGAGAACGAGAAGGCCGTCAAGAAGGCGGGCGACGACCCGAAGAAGAAGCGCAAGGTGGTCCGCAAGAAGGCCCCCGAGGGCTTCGTCGCCTGGTCGGAGACCACCTTCGACAAGCTGATCCAGTCCGACCCGGAGCCCCTGACCTCCCGTTTCCGGGTCACGCACACCATGCTGCTGTCCGTGATCGCGCGCCCCGGCAATGCCTTCGAGGCGATGCGGCGTCTGCTGGAGGACAACCACGAGCCGCGCCGGGCGCAGCTGCGGCACATCCGCCGGGCCATCGCGATCTACCGCTCGCTGCTGGACGGCGGTGTCGTGGAGCAGCTCGACGAGCCGGACGCGGAGGGCCGGATCGTCCGGCTCACCGTCGATCTCCAGCAGGACTTCGCGCTCAACCAGCCGCTGTCCACCTTCGCGCTGGCCGCGTTCGACCTGCTGGACCAGGACTCCCCCTCGTACGCGCTGGACATGGTCTCCGTCGTCGAGTCGACGCTCGACGACCCCCGGCAGATCCTCGCCGCGCAGCAGAACAAGGCGCGCGGCGAGGCGGTCGGGCAGATGAAGGCGGACGGCGTCGAGTACGAGGAGCGGATGGAGCTGCTCCAGGAGGTCACGTACCCGAAGCCGCTGAGCGAGCTGCTGTGGCACGCGTACGACGTCTACCGCAAGAGCCACCCGTGGGTGGGCGACCACCCCGTCTCGCCGAAGTCCGTGATCCGTGACATGTACGAACGCGCCATGACGTTCACGGAGTTCACCTCCAACTACGAGCTGGCCCGTACCGAGGGCATTGTGCTGCGCTATCTCGCCAGTGCGTACAAGGCGCTGGAGCACACCATCCCGGACGACCTCAAGTCCGAGGACCTGGAGGACCTGATCGCCTGGCTGGGTGAGATGGTCCGCCAGGTGGACTCCAGTCTGCTGGACGAGTGGGAGCAGCTGGCCAACCCGGAGGTGGAGACCGCCGAGCAGGCGCAGGAGCGGGCCGACGAGGTGAAGCCGGTCACGGCCAACGCCCGTGCCTTCCGGGTACTGGTGCGCAACGCGATGTTCCGCCGGGTGGAGCTGGCCGCGCTGGACAAGGTCGGTGAGCTCGGTGAGCTGGATGGCGGCTCGGGCTGGGACGAGGACGCGTGGGGCGAGGCGATGGACGCCTACTGGGACGAGTACGACGACCTGGGCACCGGTCCGGACGCCCGCGGCCCGAAGCTGCTGAGGATCGACGAGGATGCGGCGCACGGGCTGTGGCGGGTCCGGCAGACCTTCGCCGACCCGAACGGCGACCACGACTGGGGCATCAGCGCGGAGATCGATCTGGCCGCTTCCGACGAGGAGGGCCGGGCCGTGGTCCGCGTGACCTCCGTCGGTCAGCTGTGAGGGCGTACGCCCTGGGGCGGCGCCGCTGCGAGAGTGGAGACGAACGGCATGACGAATCCCGCCGAGCGCCTGGTCGATCTGCTCGACCTGGAGCGGATCGAGGTCAACATCTTCCGTGGGCGCAGCCCGCAGGAGTCCCTGCAGCGGGTCTTCGGCGGGCAGGTCGCCGGGCAGGCGCTGGTCGCGGCCGGCCGGACCACCGACGGGGACCGGCCGGTGCACTCGCTGCACGCGTACTTTCTGCGGCCGGGGCGTCCGGGTGTGCCGATCGTGTACGAGGTGGAGCGCGTCCGGGACGGCCGGTCGTTCACCACGCGCCGGGTCACGGCCGTCCAGCAGGGCCGGACGATCTTCAATCTGACGGCGTCCTTCCACCGGCCGGAGGAGGCGGGCTTCGAGCCGGGCCGTTCGGAAACGCCGAGAAGGCAGAGGCGCCGGGTGGGATGCCTCTGCCTTCTCCACCGTGTGCGTCGGCGCACACGGACCGCTACTGCCTCGCCGACGGGTGCGGGGGCACCGTGGAGGCAGTAACGGGGTCTTCTCCGTCCCGGACGACGTGGGCGTAGCTGTGGGCTGTCCGCCGGAAACCCCGGTGATTGCTTCGGCCGGCGTGCCGCAAGCACTCGACGTCAACCTCTCCCCCGTCGGGGGACGGCTCCGCGGACCATCCGCACGACAGGCACGCAGCCTCGTACGTCAGCCCGATGTCGGGGTGCTGCGTGATGCGGTGCGTAACGTTGCGAATCAGCGTGCGGGGGCTCACCGGTTCGTCCTCTTCGGGTGCGGGTGCCGGCTGATCTCGACGGCGATATCCGTTGCCCGGGACCGGCAGAACTCCGCCCGCCGCGGGTCGGTGGCGTCTCTGTACTGCTGCCACAGGGCCGCGCACACCGCGCAGCCGTCGACGGGTACCGGTGTCCTCGGCACGCTGGTTGACAGGAACACGGGGCCGGACATCCCGGTGAGTCTCATCTCACGCCTCCGCCTTGTCGTCTGGGGGATGTTGATAGTCGCGTCTCCCCAGACGGTGTGACAGGGATGGAACGTCCTACTCCCGCGACGCTATTTGTCGACCCCGAGGAATTCCGCCAGTTTCCGGAGCCCCGGTGGGTGGGACGGCAGTTCCCACAGGTCGCTCACAATGGCGACCGCGAGCGTGTGATGCCGCATCCACGTCGGTGCAACCCGCTTCAGGGACTCCAGTGCCTTTACAGCGCCTTCCGCATTGCCGACGTCCGTGTGCGCGCGGGCGACATCCAGGAGCAGCCACGTACGCCATGAGGGCGGCGTATCCTTGCTCAGCCGCATTCCCTTGGCCAGACGTAGCGCTTCCTCCGGTCGGTCATGCTGTACGGCCAGGCGTACGCGCTCGATGCGGACAGACGACTTACTGAAGACGGACAAGAGACGTCCGTCCCCCTCCGTGGGCGGCATCCTCGCCAGACGGCCGGCAGCCTCCTCCGCAGCGCGCATCATCTCGTCTGCCTGCTCGTAGTCATCAAGCCTGGCGTACGACGTAGCCGCGGACATCGTCAGTCCGCCCCACACACGGAGCCCCGATGCGTTGTCGGTGAGCCCGTCCCGCTCCAGTCCCTCAGCGGCGAACAGGGCGATGCTCGTAGCGTCGTCCAGCCGGTTGGAGCGCTGGTAGGCCCACGCCAAGGAATTGCAGATCATCGGGACTAGGAGCGGGTCCTCCGACGCCTCCGCGGCAGCTATGGCGCGCTCAAGGGCGGCAAGGGCAAGATCGAGCTTGCCCAGACGGATGCTCAGGTGTCCGGCCAACTGGAACGCCTTGCCGAGTGCCGCTTGTCCTCCGTCAGCCCCCTGCGACGCCGTGAGACGGGCGTCAGCAAGGATCCCCGGAAGCAGATTCAGAAGCTGCGGGAACTCTGCCGAGTGGTACATGGACCACGCGTCAGCAATCTCAGCGCGCAGCAGTTCGGACGTGAGGACTTCCGCCCCGTCAGGCTCCTGTGGAGGGGCGAACATGAGCGGGTGAACGGCTCGACGAACGGCCACCAACTGTGGCGGGTCAGACTCCCCCGTTGACGGGACGCCCGGAGGGTCACCCAGCAGCGTCGTCAGCTCAACACCGAGTCCGCCGGCCAGCGCATGCAGGGTCGGCAGGCGTGCGGACCCCTTGCGCTTCTGTTCCAGCTTGCGGATGACGTCGACGGACACGCCCGACTTCTCCGCCAGTTCTTCCTGTGTCAGGCCCGACAACCGACGAAGTCGGCTCAGCTTGTCCCCAAGATGCTCGCTCACAGCTCAGACGGTACGCCGACTGGTGAGGCGCAGACCACAAAGCAGAAAGCCCCCGTATCTCGTCCATGAGATACGGGGGCTTGTCCACTGCTACCCCTGCGGCCCGTGGTACCCGCCCCGCGGGGGCTGCTGTTGCTGCGGAGGGTAGCCATAGGGCTGCTGGTACGGCTGCTGCGGAGGCGGCGCGTACCCCTGCGGCTGCTGTGGGTACACCGGAGGCGCCGGCGCGTACGTCGTCGACGTCGTCTTGCGCCCCATGGCTGCCGCGATCGGCCACCCGGTGATGGCCCACAGACCGCACGTCAAGATGGTGAGGACGATGTGGAGGCCGTGATTCGCCCCGCGCTTCTCGACGTGCCGGTACTGCTGCGGTTGGTTCGGCTGCTGATACACAAGGCCCCCCTCGTGAAGAATGTGAGGGGGGCAGTCTATGTGCGCTATGCGGGAGTTAGGGCCGGTTCCGGCAGTCCTCCGGCCGGATTCCACGTCGTGCAACGTTGACGGCTTGGTTGCGAGACAGGCTTATGCCCAAGTTGGTGCCGTCCATCTGTTCCAGTTCTTCCGCCACCACTTCCCGCGTCGCGTCCACGGTACGTCGCCAGATGAGCTGATCGGAGGCCGTCACGAGCTGATTCAGGAACATTCGCTGACTGCGTTCCCGGGGCATCGTGCCGGCGTAGATCGTGGAGACGATCCAGTCGACGTCAAGCCAGTCAGCGTCACCGCGAGCGGCGATGATGCCGGCTCGAAGCTCGTCCTCGTCGGAGAGGTCGACCGGGGGCGACTCGACGGAGTCGTAATACATCCCGCTGTCGCGGTTCTTGCCTTCGACGATCTTTGAGTAGGCGTACCACGTTCGCTCAGCAACCGAGTCTTCCCCGGGGAGCGGGGCGTTCGTGATCTCCATCGTCCGGGCGCCACCGCCACGGGACTTTCCGACGTTACCGGCGATGACTTCCGCCATGTCGTGTCCGCCGTTGGACGAAACCCAGTGATGAGTCTCGTTGAGGATTACGAAGGTTGCTCGTCCACCCTCGATCGTCCTCGGGGACGACGTGACGGCCTCAATCACCCCTCCGCGCGCGGAGTAGATGATTTCCTTTCCGGGGTCGATTCCGTATTCCTCGACGAGGCGCTTCGACATCATGCCCGGGAAGAGCCGCATCGTGTTCTTCGTCTGGTCTTTCGATACCGCGCACACCTGAACCCACGGAGCGGGATGGGGAATCGCCTTCGGCATCCCGTCGCGGTCCCATCCGCCGAATCGGCAGGGGCCGACGAATTCCGTTAGAGCGAGAGCAGCCAAAAACGGGTCCTTCCCCCAGCCCTTGAGCCGGCGAACGGTTCCCTGCTTCCTCGTGAACACGCCCGCGTCGTCAATCTCGTACCAGCGAAGGACGATGCGGACTTGCTCGGGAGTGAAGCGCCAGGGACCGCCCGCGTCGGGGCCGTCGGGCTGCAAGAGGTAGTGCGACGTCCATTCGAGGACGTGCCAACCGAGGGTGCGATGCGGAGGCGGTACCGAGTCAGTCCAGGTGCGGACGGGCTCAAGTACCAGCATCCGCGCCCCCTGCGGCTGCCTGGCGGTACCCATCAAGGACCGTCAGGCGAGCGGTCTCGTGCTCGTCGACCTCACCGGTCTCGCGCTCCAGCTCGACGCGTGCGCGCCGGCGGGATCCTTCGGTCGTCAGGAGGTCCGTCATCGCGGACATGACCGACTGGAAGAGTTGGGCGCTGAACCGGGCCTGCGACAGGTTCCGGGACATCGCTTCGGCGACGTAGACCGCCGTGGCCCAGTCAGACGCCTCGTAGAAGTCGGCTTGGCCGCTCTTCCTCAGGTCGGCGTACCAGCGTTTCGCGATGGGGTGCCAATCGTCGTCCCCGCGCGGGACAGTTGGCCGCTTCGAGGCCGTTTTCGCCTTCACAAGGGCGGGGCCGGCGTCGGTGTTCCTGCGTCGTCGCTGGTCGGAGCGCTTCGGTACGGGACCGGGCATGTCGTCCTCCCTCGTTTTCGAGCGTTTTCGGGCCCGAATGAGGGGCGAAATGATCATGGAAACGTCCCCGCCGGACCACATCGGGGCTAGTCAGGGGCTGAATGGATATGCGGTCGACCTCGTCACCAAGGGTGGTCGGCGACCCTGGAACCCGTACAGGATGTGACCTGCTATGCGCTTGCGGTCAAAACGGACACTCAAAGGGGGCCTCCCCCCAGGGTAGTCATGCACGACGCTACATAGCCATGCATGGTCACAGCTCTGCCGGGTGGCGCTTCCTCCGGCGCTGCCGGCTGACCACTGGCCGGCGTGCTGCCTGGCCTTCGGCCGCGCTCTTGCGTCGGTGATGCCAACTGCACAAGCTCGTCAGATTGCTGTCGTCGTCCGACCCGCCAAGGTGGTGAGGGATGACGTGATCCACATCAGTGGCCTTCCACCCGCACCGCTTGCCCTCGTGCACCCACGTGCACTTGCCCTTATCCCTGGCCAGGATGCGCAGTCGGATCGTCGGCCAGTTGGCGGGCAGCGTGGTGCGTCGGGTGCTCGTCGACCATGCCACGGGTCAGCCCTCGTCCGAGCCGGCCGTGAAGCCGAAGCTCTTCGTCTCCGCCTCGTCCTCAACGTCGCCCTTCATGGCCGCGAGAAGGGCCGCTGACAGGTCAGCAGCACGCTTCCCGCGCAGGGCACGGATACTCACCTGGCGCTCTCCGTCAGTGATCGTAAGGCGCATGCGTCGGCTCCGTTCGTCGAGTAGGTGTTGTGGTCGGGATAGCAGGATTCGAACCTGCGGCCCTCCGCTCCCAAAGCGGATGCGCTGACCAAGCTGCGCCATATCCCGTGAAACTGGATCCTCTTGCGCCTCAACAGGTCCAACGTCTAAGCTACTTTGGTTACTTCTGCATCCGAGAGGAACCCAAGTGCGGCGTCGTCGGAAACGGTAGGGGCAGCCGCCCCCGCCGTCACCTGAAAGCACGTGCCTCGGTGAGGCATGCCCGCTTTCAGAAACTGACGCGACGACACTTTGGGGGCTCCACCCGTGACGACCACTTCAGCTCAGCCCACCGCAACGCGGAAGGGGCTGGAGGTCACCACCGTGTTCTTCGCGGCCACGACCGCAGCTCTCACCGCCGGTATCGTGGCCGCGCTCTGCCATGCTCAGGCGCTGGCCATCGTCGGCGCTGGAGGCGCAACGTTCGGCGTCGCGTTCGGCATCGGCATGAAGGTCTTTGAGCACCTCAGCAACGGGAACTAGCGTGATGGGGCGGCCTGTAGTGGGCCGCCCCTCCGCACATCCGGCGCCCCGCCCCAGTGCGTTGCCGTGGAATCGAACCACGCTAGCCGTTACCGGCGCAGGCTTTACAGGCCCGCTTGCCTCCCAGGGCTCAACGCTTGGCGGAAGGTGGAGGAGTCGAACCTCCAACGGGTCTCCCCGTGACGCTTTTCGAGAGCGCGTGGCACGCCAATGCCCGACCTTCCAGCTCCCTGCCAAGGACTCGAACCCCGACTTCCTGGTCCAGGGCCAGGCGTGCTGCCAATTGCACCAACAGGGAAAGCACTGTTCGAACGGGACTATGAAACCCTGACGTCGGTCGGAGTGTCACCGGGTTTTCTCCGGGCGCGGAGATTTCGCCCCGCCTACGGCCGTCCGTCCTTCCGAGCCGTGAGGCCCGGGTTTGCCGTGACGTCCCCGCCAACCCACGGTCAGTCAGGGCACCACGCATGGCCCTGACGAATCCCACCGCGCTCCCGACCGGACTCGAACCGGCGCCCCTCCGCTCGACAGGCGGACGCTCTGACCACTGAGCTACGGAAGCAAGGGACGTCAGAGGCTGACTCCGAGAGGTCCCGGAGTGCGTGACGTCGATGGGCATCGCGCGTTGTCGGGTGTCGCCCCGCCATGCCCTCTGGACGCGGGACAGTGGTCGATGACGAATCGTCCGTCTGCGTTCAGCAAGTGAGTGCGGAGGAGTTGAACCCCCGGCTGTACCGGTCCCTTACCAGGACCGGTGACCTCCCGTCAGCCTCGCACTCGTCTCCCGCCGATACAGGGACCGGCACCGGTCTAGTAACCGGGCAGTGTGACCGTCAGCGGGAAGCTTCACGGCCGGCGCGCTTCGACCGCGTCAGCCCCGGAGGAGAGGACGAGGCGTCGCAGGAGCGCACCGGCCGACCGGAAGGGGGACGCGTCGCCAATCGCACGCGCTCGCACGCTTCTCCCGGCCTACTAGGGTTATGCGTCGGGGCGTTTGGGGGTCAAAATGGAAAACCCCAGGTCAGAACGTTTCGGCTCTTCCAGGGGTCAAATTCCTTTACCTATCCGTTACCCATGGGGCTCGGGTGACATCCCCCTGACGACCCTGCCACACCCGAAAAACGGCCTCTGACCTGCGCCTTCGTCGTCCTGCGGCGTCTTCACGTGACACAACCCGACGTCATTTCAGGTTCTTCTTATACGCGTTAGAGAGAAACCTAAATAGACGTCATGAGGTGTCATTCACGTCATGAGCGCAGGTCAGAGACTCGTCACTCTCCGCTACACGTCACGCGGGGCGGGGAGGTCGCCCGACGAAGGGTCACTCAATGGACTCTTCCGCCTCAATCTCTGCCAAACGGGACGCTGCGGGATCAATCTGGTTGGCAGTGCTGACGGCGAAGCCACACCGGGACTCGTCGAGCTTGCGCCACCCGCCACGAGGGCCCTTCTTGACGGTCAGCTTGGCGCCCGCCGCAAGAAGCATGCGCCGACGCTCGTCGTTGATTGCGAAGATCTCCTCATCCGGCACGTCCGAGATGTCTTCGGGCATCGCTGGCCATGAATCGCGGTAGGTCTTCCCCGTGGCGACGATCTCCCGCTTCGGCTCGATGCGCGGAGTGCTTTCGAGTTCCTCCAGACGGGCATCGAGAGCGTCCGCCCGACGCTGCCATGCAGCAGCAGCAGCCTTCGAGCGCTGCTGTCCCTGTTGCTCCTGGTGCGCCTCGAACTCCCGCATCGTGGCCTCGATTTCGGGCTCGGGGTCATAGCCAGCGGTTTCCCGCACCTCCGTTACCGGGAGGTCCCCGACAGCCTTCAGGAACTCCCGCTCGACGTAGTCGTCAGCCCACACCGATTTCACCGTTGACGGTTCCTCACACACCCCGCCATTGGCCCTGGTACGACAGGTATAACTCTCACCGGGCCCTCTCGGGCGGCCACCCCCGGGTCGGGACTGGTACATGAAGCCGCTGCACGACGGACAGTGGATGACGTGCAGAAGCATCGAATGCGTGTCGGAACGAGCCGTTGGCCCCCCACCGTTCCCGAGGCGGTCCAGCAGCGCACCGATGGTGTCGAACTCCGACCTCGTCAGAATCGGGTTCTCGGTGAGCATGACGGGACGGCCCTCCGGGTCACGGACGGGGTTCCCGTCGTGCATCTTCCAGCCGATCAGCGTCGGGGACCGGAGCATGCGGGTGATAGTCCCTGCCTGCCACGCGTAGCGCTCGTGCTGACGCTTGTACTTGCCCACCTTCCCGCCCGTCGCACGGCCCTGCTTGATCTGCCGGTAGTCACGGGGGGACGGGATGCCTTCGACGTTGAGCCGTGAGGCGATTGCGGCACGGCTGTCCCCCTGCGCCTCCATCTCCATCAGTTCCCGGATGATGCGCTCGATGACCTTGACGGCCTCCGGGTCGGGGACGAGGGTAAAGCCCCCGCTGGCCAGCGGTGCGGTCATGTAGCCGTACGGCAACTGCCCGCCCCTGAACCGGAGCGGCATCAGCCGCATGGCTGCCTGTGCTCCGGTGACCCGGTCACTGATGCTCATTGACTCCACCTGCGCGGCGAAGGCGAACATGACCATCATGAGTTCGGCAATGGGGTCCATCGGGTTGCGGAAGTCGAAGACCAGCTTCGACCCTCCTCCGACCCCCTCGGAGAAAACCAGCATCTTCCGGTGCTCACGGGCCCACTTGGCGAGTTCGTACATGTCCCCCATGGATCGGATGGCACGGTCGAAGCGCCACCACACAAGCGCGTCGAACTCGTCGGGCCGTCGAAGCCACTTGCCTAGCGCGGGCCGGTCGAACGGTGCGGTCTTGCTCGCACTCACGTCGAGGTCTTCGGCCATCCTGCCGTCGAAGACGATCGACATTTCTGCGGCGACCCGGTCTGTTGCAGCGCGCTGCCGTGCGGGTGACGTTGTCTCATCCGTGAGCACGGACAACCGAATGACCTGCACGCCTCTGAGATGTGAGGCCGGGGCCGTAATCTGCGATAGCGGGTACACGCGTAGATCCTCCCAGATCTGTAGTCCAGTGCCTAGGGGCAGCCCTTCGACATCCGGTACGTCGACCGGCTGCGCTGGACGAAGGAGGAGGTCAAGGGCGCCGACCCGCGCAGCGCGGTGTGGATGCGCGCGGTCGGCCCGCTGGGCGACGACCCCCTGGTGCACACCTGCGCGCTGACGTACGCCAGCGACATGACGCTCCTCGACGCGGTCCGTATCCCGGTGGAGCCGTTGTGGGGGCCGCGCGGCTTCGACATGGCGTCGCTGGACCACGCGATGTGGTTCCACCGCCCGTTCCGGGCCGACGAGTGGTTCCTGTACGACCAGGAGTCGCCGGTCGCCACCGGCGGGCGGGGACTGGCTCGTGGCCGGATCTACGACCGCGGCGGCAATCTGCTGGTGTCCGTGGTGCAGGAGGGGCTGTTCCGCCGTCTCGGCGAATAGGGCCTTCCGTCTGGCTCAGATGCCGGGCAGCGGGTCCTGCTCGACCTCGTGGCGGCGGGTGCGGATGTCCGGCGGCGCGGGGTGGAGTTTAGCGTCGCAGGCGGGGCCGAGGCCGGTGCGGCGTGACTCCGTACCGGTGAGCGGGCGGCCGCACATGCGGCAGCGCACCACTTCTCGCCGGGCGGTACGGCCGGCCGGGTCGTCCTCGGGCGAGGGCTCGGTGCCGGTGCCTGGGAAGGGCTCGGGGAAGATCTCGGCGGATTCCACGGATCGATCTTCTCAGGACGCCCGTCTACTGTGCGACGTCCGAGCAGCGCACAACGGAGGAGTTCACTGGTGAGCAGCGTGCTGACATTGAAGCGGGTCGGGGTGGAGGTCTCGCCCGTCGGCCGTGTCGTCGAGTTCGCCGACGCGCCCGGCGGCGGGTCCCGGGTGGTCGCCCATGTGGAGCGCGAACTGCCGGAGGGCGGGATACCGGCGTATCTCGCGGCCCGCAAGACGGGGGTGCGCTCCTTCGTCCTGTGGGCCGACCCCGAGCGCCGGGCCCGGCTGGCCACCCTGGTCACCGCGTCCGCGGCCGACGGCGTCGCCACGTACCGGGTGCTGGACGCGCAGGGCGAGCTGATCGGGACACTCGTCCGTGAGAAGGCCCTGCACGGCAAGGGTCTGCGGACCCGCTGGACGGTCGCCCAGGCCGGCTGCCCGGAGGCGGTCGGCTTCAAGGGCCGGATCTTCTGGTGGTACGTGTGGTGGCTGCTGCTCCCCATCCAGGTGGCGATCGGCGTGGGCAGCCTCCTGAGCGGCGGGGGCGATGCGGCACGCGGGCCTCGGCGCATCATCTGGCGGGCCGGCCGGGAGGTTCCGCTGGAGTTCTTCTCGGACGACGACGAGATCCATGTCCACGCGCCGTGGGTCGACCGGCGGCTCGCAGCCGCGCTGAGCGCGCTGATCCGCACCTTCGACAGCTGGATGGGCACGCCCTGGGACGACAAGCGCACCTGAGCCGGGTGCACGGGGCCGCGCCGCGCCGGCCTGACCGGTCAGGAGGTGAGGATCCTGGCCTTCTGGGCCTCGAACTCGCTCTCGCTCAGCACTCCCTGGCTCTTGAGGTCGCCGAGATCCTTGAGCTGGGCGATCTTGTTGCTCATCTCGTCCTCCGGCGGGAGGGAGGCGGGCGCGGGGGGCGGGGGCGCCGCGGCGGCCTGCTGGGCCTGCGCCTGCTCGGCGTCCTGGCGCGCCCAGCGGCCCGCCTGCCGCCGGGAGACCCGGTTGGAGACCGAGGTGGCGGTTCCGGCGATCACCGCTGTACGGGCGACGCCACGAAGAAGGCCTGGCATGGTGCATCTCCTTTGACTGGCTCTGCGGGGACGGCTCGCGGTCCGCTGCGCGGTACGGCCGGCCCGGAACGGCGGCTCAGGCCCTGGACCCGGCCTCGGCCGCGTCGAGCGACGCCAGGATGTCCTGGACCGGGATGCGCCCGTTGGCGACGAGGCGTCCCCCGGAGCGGCGCAGGGCGGCCGCGAGCGGTCCGGCCCACACGTTCTCGTAGATGACGATCCCGGCGGCGCTGCCGGGTTCGAGGACCGCGCTCACCTCGTCGATGTCGTCCCGGCCGAGCAGGCCGGAGGACACCCCTTCGAAGACGGCGAGGTCTTCCTGGCCGTTCGCGGTCAGCTCGGAGAGTTCCACGCCGTCCACCGTTCCGTCCTGGTTCTTCCTGACGAAGACCAGATCCAGGATCCGGATGATTCCCCGGTCGACCAGGTCGACCAGCAGGGGCAGTCCCTCGCCCGTCATCCGGCTTCCCGGGAACTCGATCACCAGGTAGTCGATCGGCCCCGTCTCGTCGGTCTCGCTGCTCACACCGGCTCCTCAGAATCTCGACTGCCCCACGTCCGGCCGGGGCCTGTGCCTCCGTCATTGGAGCAGTGGGCGGGCCGGTGCGCATCTCGGTCGGGTCCACGGGGGGGCGCGGACCCGTTGGGCCGTCGGAGGGACAGGGGGTCACTCCGACGGCCCAGTGGCGCGAGCCCCGACCCGCCTCCCCGCCACCGCCGCCCATGGTTGCCGGGCAGCACGGCGTCCGAGGAGGCACGGAGATGACGGCCGACGAAGTGATGGTGGGCGTGGGCCTCATCGTGGTTCTGGCGGTCGGCTCCCAGCTGGTGGCGAGCAGGCTGCGAGTGCCCGCGCTGCTGATCCTGCTGCCGGTCGGCTTCACCGCCGGGGCGCTGACGGACGACGTCAACCCCGAGAAGCTGCTGGGCGAGGCGTTCTCCCCGCTGGTCTCCCTCGCGGTGGCGGTGATTCTCTACGAGGCCGGGCTCGGCCTGAAGATCGGGCGGCTGCGGGGCCATATGCGTCGCATCGTGGTCAGGCTGATCTGGCTGGGGGCGCTCATCACCTGGCTGTCCGCCGCGCTGTTCGCCATGCCGGTGTTGAGCATGTCCAAGGGCGCGGCGGTGATGCTGGGCGCGATCCTCGTCGTGTCCGGGCCGACGGTCGTCGGACCGCTGCTCAATTTCGTACGGCCCTCCGAGCGGCTGCAACGCGTCCTGATCTGGGAGGGCTCCCTGATCGACCCGGTCGGCGGCATCCTGGGGGCGCTGGTCTTCCACGCCGTCGTCGCCGGTGAACTCAAGGGGTTCGGGAGCCAGGTGGAGCAGTTCTCGGCCAGCGCCGCGGTGGGTGCGGTGGGCGGCGTGGTCGGGGCGGGTGTGCTGTGGCTGCTGCTGCGCCGTGCCCGGCTGAGCGAGGAGCTGGCCACATCCGCGCAGATCGCCGCGGTGATCGGGATCGCGGCCGCCTGCGACGCGCTCCGCGAGGACACCGGGCTCATCTCCGCGGTCGTGATGGGAATGGCCATGGCGAATCTGCCGGGCCTGGACCTTCCGGCCCGGCGGCCGTTCCTGGACACACTGGTCTCGCTGATCATCGGTCTGCTGTTCATCTCCATCTCGGCCACGGTCACCCCGGCCTCGCTGCGGCATGTGGTGCTGCCCTCGCTGGCGCTGGTCGCCCTGCTGGTCCTGGTGGTGCGCCCGCTCGTGGCGCTGGTGTCGACGGCCGGGACCGATGTCCGCGGCGGCGAGCGTTGGTTCATCGGGTGGATGGCCCCGCGCGGCATCGTCGCCGCGGCGACCGCCTCCACGTTCTCGGCGACTCTGGTGGCGCGGGGCGTCGACGGTGCCGAACGGATTCTGCCCGCGACCTTCGTGGTGATCGTCGCCACCGTCACGCTGTACGGCCTGACGGCGTTTCCGGTCGCCCGGCGGCTCGGGGTGCTGCGCCCGTCCCGGTCCCGGCCGCTGCTGGTGGGCGGTTCGCCCTGGGCGGTCGACCTGGGGCGCGCGCTGAACTCGGCGGGGCTGGACGTGCTGATGTGGGCGGGCGCCGAGCGTCAGCGGGCCCGGATCGAGGAGGCCGGGCTGCCGCTGGCGCCGGGCGAACTGCTCGCGGCGGCCTCCGGTGCCGGGGCGGAGCTGGAGGGCATCACCGGTGTGCTGCTGCTCACCGAGGAGGACGACTTCAACGCACTGGCCGCCATGACGCTGCGGGAGAGCGTCGAGGGCCCGGTCCACCGTCTCTCACCGGGCGCCGACAGCCAGGGCGTGGTGGCGCCGTACACCGGCGGCGAGCCCCTCTTCCGTACCGGTCTGACCGGGCCGGAGCTGGCCCGCCGGTACGAGGCCGGGGCCCGGGTGCTGACGCGGCGGGCCGACGGAGCCGTCCCGGCCGGGCACGACGTGCTGTTCGTCGTACGCGCCGACGGGCGGCTCGCCCCGGTCACCCACGCGCACACCCCGGATGTCCGGCCGGGCGACACCGCCGTCCTTCTCGGTCCCCCGTCGCGGCCTCCGTCGCCCTGAGCGCCGTCAGCCACGTTCCCGCAGCAGCGAGGCGTCCAGCACTCCGCCGTCGTAGTACTGGACGAAGGCCTGCTCGGACTCGCTCCAGCCCCGTTCCATGACCTGTTCGAGAACGGCATCCCTGACCCGTCGTGATCACCCGCTCGGGCCGCCCGGCCACCGGGCGGCCCGGATTGCCCGCCGTCGCGCTTGCGGCGTTACTGGAGGGAGGAGGGACTGCCCGCGCACACGGGCCGGCCGTGACCGGCGGCGCCGGGGCGGGATTCGTGGAGGTTCAGGATGGACATGATCCATGTCCGCGCGGTGAGCCCGCCGGACGTGACCGACCAGGTGGTGGACCGGCTGGCCGGTGATCCCTGTGTGCTGAATCTGATGGTGCAGCCGGGTGCGGCACGCAATCCGGACGGCGACGGCATCGCGTGCGACGTGCTGACGGGAGCGGCCAATGACGTGCTGCGCAGCCTGCGCACACTGCACCTGGACCGGCGCGGCTCCATCGTCATCGAGCCGGTGGACATGGTCTTCTCCGGCCGGGCGGCCGAGGCCGGAACCGAGCGGCTCGGGCCACTGGCCCGCGCACCCGTGTGGGAGCAGGTGGAGGCCCGCATCCGCGCCGAGGGGAGGTACCCGCCGAGTTTCTATCTGTACCTGGTCATCGCCGGCCTCATCGGTTCGGTCGGGATCGTCACCAACTCCCAGATCCTGATTGTCGCGGCGATGGTCGTCGGCCCCGAGTACGGTGCCATCGTCAGCGTCGCCCTGGGCATCGACCGGGGCGACCGGCAAAGGATCCGGCAGGGGCTGACGGCTCTGTTCACGGGCCTTTCGCTGACGGTCCTCGTCACCTTCCTCTTCAGTCTCCTGATCCGCGGCTTCGGTCTCCAGTCGGCGGCGTTCGAAGCGGGGCTCCGGCCGGTCTCCAACCTGATCAACACCCCCAACTTCTTCTCGGTCGCGGTGGCGACACTGGCCGGCATCGTAGGCATCGTGTCCCTCACCGAGGCCCGGACGAGCGCCCTGCTGGGCGTCTTCATCTCGGTCACGACCATCCCGGCCGCCGCGGACCTCAGCGTCTCCATCGCGTTCACCAGCTGGTCCGATGCCCGGGGTTCGCTGATCCAACTGCTGGTCAACATCGCGGTGCTGATCGTGGTGGGCACGGCCGCGCTCAAGTGTCAGCGGGCGATCTGGCGACGGGTGGGCCTCCGCCACGGCCGCCCGGACCGGCGGTAGCGGTCCGGGCGTGGGACGTGACGGGCGGCGTCCAGATGATGCCGGAACCAGGGCGACCCGCGATGATCGGACTCAGGGCGCAGCTGTGCCGACCGGTGTGGTGCGGCGGGAGCGGTCCACGCCCGTGAAGCAGTCAGGAGGGCTCCGATGCCCCAGGACCCGGACCCGATGCCCCCGGACGCGGTCTCGACGCTCAGAACGGCACCGGATGCGACCCCTGAGGAGCGAGCGGCCCGCGGCAGGGCGGCCCGGCGCCGAACGCCGCGGTCGAGCCATGCCGAGTTCGAGCCGCCGCCCGGCCGCCCCGGCCCGCTGGCCGTCCTCGAAGCCCAGTCCGCGACCGGGCTGCCCGAGCTCGTACCGATCCGCTACGGACGGATGGCCGAGTCCCCCTTCCGCTTCTACCGGGGCGCCGCCGCGATCATGGCCTCCGATCTGGCCACGACCGGGGATTCCGGGATCCGGGCCCAACTGTGCGGGGACGCCCACCTGATGAACTTCGGGCTGTTCGCCTCGCCGGAGCGGAATCTGCTGTTCGACATCAACGACTTCGACGAGACGTCGCCCGGCCCCTGGGAGTGGGACGTCAAACGTCTGGCGGCCGGCTTCGTCATCGCGGGCCGGGCGAACGGCTTCACCGACAGGGAACGCGCGGACATCGTGCTGACCACGGTGAGGTCGTACCGGGAGTCGATGATCCGGTTCGCCGGCATGCGCAATCTCGACGTGTGGTACTCACGGATCGACATCCGCGGGCTCGAAACGCTGGCATCCGGGCAGTTGGCGAAGCGCGGCCGCAAGAGGCTGGCACGGGCCGCGGCGAAGGCCCGCACACGGGACAGTCTGCAGGCCTTCGACAGACTCACCGAGACCGTGGACGGCCGGCCGCGCATCGCGGCGGACCCGCCGCTGCTCGTACCGGTCGCCGATCTGCTCCCGGAGGGCGAGCGCGACGCGACGCAGGAGCAGTTCCGCGAACTGATCAGGCGCTACGGACGGAGCCTGCCGTCGGACCGGCGGACCCTGCTCTCCGATTTCCGCTTCGTGGACATGGCGCGCAAGGTGGTCGGCGTCGGCAGTGTCGGCAAGCGTTGCTGGGTCGTCCTGATGCTCGGCCGGGACGGCGGGGATCCGCTCCTCCTCCAGGCCAAGGAGGCCTGCACCTCGGTGCTCGCGCCCCACGCCGGCCCCGGCCCGTACCGGAATCAGGGCGAGCGCGTGGTCGCGGGCCAGCGGCTGATGCAGGCGGCGGGCGACATCTTCCTCGGCTGGGAGCGGGTGGAAGGGATCGACGGCAGGCGCCGCGACTTCTACGTACGCCAGTTGCGCGACTGGAAGGGGACCGTCGAGCCGGAGGACATGGTGCCGTCCGACATGCGGGTGTTCGGCGAGGCGTGCGGCACCACACTGGCCCGCGCCCACGCGCGTTCCGGCGACCGGATCGCCATCGCTGCGTATCTGGGGCGCGGCCGCTCGTTCGACCGGGCGCTGACGCGTTTCGCCGAGAAGTACGCCGACCGGAACGAGCGCGACCACCGGGCCCTCGTCGACGCGGTGCGGGCCGGGCGGCTTCCCGCGGCCGAGGACGTCTGAGCCTCCCAGGAGCCGCCCGCCCGCTGGTCCAGGCGAATGGCAGTACCGGAATCAGCGCGGGCACACAGCGGGTGTGCCACGGCGGAAACCGCGCACTGTGTTATCTCCTTGTGGACGCTTGCGGGACAGCGCGTTCCGGACGGGTTGCGACGCCGAGGAGACAACGACCATGTCGACCGAGCCCGCCGCAGCACCGGCCACGGCGACGGACCCCTCCGCGCTGATCCGCACCCGTGGTTACGCCGTGCTCCTGGTGATGGCGGCGGGTATCGGAGTCCCGGTCTCGGCAGTGGCCTTCGGTTTCCTCGCGCTCGTCCACGAACTCCAGTCACTGACCTACCACGAGCTGCCCCGGGCGCTCGGCTTCACCGGTACGCCGTCCTGGTGGCCGATGCCGCTGCTCGCCGTGGCGGGCCTGCTGGTCGGGCTGACCGTCCGCCACCTTCCCGGGCAGGGCGGTCACCCGCCCGCCGACGGCATGGAGAGCACGGGGGCGCCCCCGGCGCCGCAACTGCCCGGCATCGCACTGGCGGCGCTCGCCTCGCTGGGGCTCGGTGCGGTGCTCGGTCCCGAGGCACCGCTCATCGCGCTCGGCGGTGGACTGGCCGTGTGCGCGGCGCGGCTGGTCAGGCCCGGCATCGAGCCCGGCGCGCGTGCCGTGATGGGAGCCGCAGGAAGCTTCGCCGCCATCAGCGCGCTGCTGGGGTCGCCGCTCCTGGGGGCCTTTCTCCTGATGGAGACCTCGGGGCTGGCCGGGATGATGCTCGGCATGGTGCTGGTGCCCGGTCTGCTGGCGTCCGGTGTCGGGGCGCTCATCTTCACCGGACTCGGCTCGTGGACCGGGCTCGGGACGTACTCCCTGGCACTGCGTCATGTGCCCCGGGCCGAGGGACCCGACCTCGCGCAGTTCGGCTGGGCGCTCGTCCTGGGCCTGGCGGCGGCCCTGGCCGGTACGGGCATCCAGCGGCTCGCCGTGTTCCTCCAGGAGCGGGTGGAGCGGCGGACCGTGGTGGCCACCGCCGTCATGGGCCTGGTCGTCGGTGCGGCCGCCCTCGTGTACGCGGAAGGCACCGGGAGGGAGGCGTCCGGCGTGCTGTACTCGGGGCAGGACGCCCTCGATCCGCTGCTGGCCCGGAGCGCGGGGTACTCGGTGGGCGCGCTCGCGCTGCTGGTCGTCTGCAAGGCGCTGGCGTACTGCGCGTCCCTGAGCAGCTTCCGAGGAGGCCCCGTCTTCCCGGCGATGTTCGTGGGTGCGGCGGGCGGCGTCGCCCTGTCCCATCTCCCGGGGCTGAGCCTCACGTCGGGCTTCGCGATGGGCATCGGCGCCATGTGTGTGGCGATGCTGAGGCTCCCGATGACGTCGGTGCTGCTGGCGACACTGCTGCTGGGGTCCGAGGGCCTCACCGTCATGCCGCTCGTGATCGTCTCGGTGGTGGTCTCCTACGTCGTCACGCTCCGGCTCGCGCCGTGCCCCGCCGCCGCCCGGCCGGATCGAGGATGACGGTCCCCTGCCGTGACCTCAGACGCTCTTCTCCTCCTCCTGCGGATTCGCGCACAGCGCCCAGATGATGAAGACGTTGATGGCGATGAGCACGATGGACCAGAGCGGGTAGTAGGGCAGCCAGAGGAAGTTGGCGAGTGCGCCCAGGCCCGCGAGCACGATGCCCGCCACACGGGCCCAGGCGGCTCCGGTGAACAGCGCGCAACCGGCGAGAACGATGACGACGCCGAGAGCGAGATGGATCCAGCCCCAGCCGGTGAGGTTGAAGCGGAACACATAGTCGCGCGTGGCGATGAACACGTTGCTCCTGGCGATGGCCGCGATTCCCTCGAAGATCGCCATCGCGCCGCCGAAGATCATCAGCACCGCCGCGAAGGCGGTCCAGCCGATCCGGAAGGGGTGGTTCAAGCTCGGGGCGGCGTGGGGCGCCATGCTCGGTCCGTTGGCGGTACTTGCCATCGCGACCTCCTCGGGTAGCGGAGCAACCCGGTGGGCCGAATGGCCACCGGGGCCCCCCGAACAAGGGTGTCACGTCGGCGCCCGGTCGGCAGTACGACCGTTTCCGGGGCCGCCGCCATGACACGACACGTCTCCAGACAGGGATATTGTCTCCATGATGAGAGAGACCGATGAGACGGAGCCCGGCTCCGTCGATGCCCGGCTCGCCGCGCGGCTGGGCGAACTGCGCGCCGAACGCGGCTGGTCCCTGGACGAGCTCTCGCGGCGCAGCGGGGTGAGCCGCTCCACGCTGTCCCGGCTGGAGCGCGGCGAGTTGAGCCCGACCGCCGCCCTGCTCGGCAAGTTGTGCACGGTCTACGGACGGACGATGTCCCGGCTGCTGCTGGAGGTGGAGGCGGATCCCCCGCAACTCGTCCCGGCCGCACGGCAACCGGTCTGGCGGGACGAGGCGTCGGGGTTCGTACGCCGCTCGGTGTCGCCACCGCACACCGGCCTGCGCGCGGAGGTCATCGAGGGCACCCTCGCCCCGGGGGCCGCCATCGCGTACGAGAACGCACCGGTGTCCGGCGTGGAGCAGCACGTCTGGGTCCTGGAGGGAATGGTCGAGATCACCGTCGACGGCACGGTGCACACGGTGCGCAGCGGCGACTGTCTCCGGTTCCGGCTGCGCGGCCCCTCACACTTCCACTGCCCGGGTCCGGAGCAGGTCCGCTATGCCCTGATGATCGTTCTGCCATGACGGCCAGGCAGGCCGCGAAGACCGTGAAGGCTGCGAAAGGACTCCGCACATGACCGGGATCACCCCCGTGTGCGCCCCCGAACTGGTCACCTACGCCGATGAGTTGGCGGCTCTCCTGGTGGACACCGTGAACGGCGGGTCGTCGGTGGGCTTCCTCGCGCCGCTGGACCGTGACACGGCCGCCGCCTGGTGGCGGGAGAGGGCCGGGGCCGTCGAGGCCGGCCTGCTTCAGGTCTGGATCGCCCGCGACGCGGAGCGGGTCGCGGGAACCATCGGCCTGGTCCGGACCCAACTGCCCAACGCCCGCCACCGTGCGGAGGTGGCCAAGCTGATGGTGCGTCCGTCGGCCCGCGGCCGGGGCCTCGGCCGGTCGCTGCTCGACGCCGTCGAGCGCTCGGCCGCCGGAACGGGCGTCACACTGCTGGTCCTGGACACCGAGAGCGGAAGTCCGGCCGAGCGGCTCTACCGTTCGGCGGGCTGGACGGAGTGCGGTTCGGTCCCGGACTACGCCGGAGACCCGGCCGGGGTCCTGAAGCCGACGACGCTCTACTACAAGGCGATCGGCTCCGCGCACCCAGCGCCTTCCCGGTGACGGGGCGAGCGCCGGTCCTCGTGCCGATCTCCTGGGCGGGGCACAGGAGTTCGACGCCCGGCTCACATCGTACGCGGGTCGCTCATCGGGGTCATGCCGCGTTCGACGCGGCGGCGGGACTCCCGCAGGTCGGCGGCGTGCGCGGGCTCCGGGCGCCGACGACCGGCTTCCTACGGACCGGCTCGGGGCGTGACAATGACTGCGGAAGTCACATCTACGAGGAGACCCTCATGACGCTGCACGACATCCCGCTGCGCACCCTCACCGGCGAGCCCACCTCCCTGGCCGACTACAGCGGCAAGGTGGTCCTGTTGGTGAATGTCGCGTCCAAGTGCGGGCTCACCCCGCAGTACGCGGGCCTGGTGAAGCTCCAGAACGAGTACGCGGACCGCGGCTTCACCGTACTCGGCGTGCCGTGCAACCAGTTCGCAGGCCAGGAGCCGGGGAGCCCGGAGGAGATCCAGACCTTCTGCTCGACGACGTACGGGGTCAGCTTCCCGCTGCTGGAGAAGACCGATGTGAACGGCGACGGGCGCCACCCGCTCTACGCCGGGCTGACCCAGCTGGCGGACGCGGACGGCGAGGCCGGTGACATCCAGTGGAACTTCGAGAAGTTCCTCATCTCCCCGGCGGGCGAGCCGGTCGCGCGTCTGCGCCCGCGCGTCGAGCCGGAGTCGCCCGAGCTCGTCACGGCCATCGAGTCCCTCCTGCCGGCCTGACGTACCGCGCCCCCGGTCGCCGGACGGGCCGGAATCCAGGACCGTCCGGCGACCGGGGGCAGCCCCGGCGGGACGGTCTCAGCGGATCGGCATGCCCGAGAGGGTGCGGGCGATGACCAGTCGCTGGATCTCGCTCGTGCCCTCGAAGATCGTGTAGATCGCCGCGTCCCGGTGCATCCGCTCCACCGGGTACTCACGGGTGAAGCCGTTGCCGCCGAGGATCTGGACGGCCTGGGCGGTGACCTTCTTCGCCGTCTCGCTCGCGTACAGCTTGGACATGGAGCCCTCGGCCGAGGTGAACGGCTTGCCGGTGGTCGCCATCCACGAGGCGCGCCAGACCAGCAGCCGGGCCGCGTCGATCTGCGTACGCATGTCGGCGAGCTGGAAGGCGATGCCCTGGTTGTCGATGATCGGGCGGCCGAACTGGGTGCGGGTCTTCGCGTAGTCCAGCGCCACCTCGTACGCCGCGCGGGCGGTACCGACCGCCATCGCGCCGACCGCGGGGCGGGACGCCTCGAAGGTGGCCATCGCGGCGTTCTTCACCCGCTCGCCACCGGAGGCGGCGCGCTCGCGGGCCCGGGCCAGGCGCTGGTCGAGCTTCTCCTTGCCCCCGAGCAGGCAGTGACCGGGAACCCGGACGTCCTCCAGGACGACCTCGGCGGTGTGCGAGGCGCGGATGCCGTGCTTCTTGAACTTCTGGCCCTGGGAGAGGCCGGGGGTGTTCGGCGGCACGATGAACGAGGCGTGCCCCTTGGAACCCAGCTCGGGGTCGACCACGGCGACGACGACATGGACGCCCGCGATGCCGCCGTTGGTCGCCCAGGTCTTGGTGCCGTTCAGCACCCACTCGTCCTTGGCCTGGTCGTACACCGCGCGGGTGCGCATCGAGGCGACGTCGGAACCCGCGTCCGGCTCGGAGGAGCAGAAGGCCGCGACCTTCACGTCATCGGCGTCGCCGTACATCTGCGGGATCCAGGTGCCGATCTGCTCCTCGGTGCCGTTGGCGAGGACGCCCACGGCCGCCAGGCCCGTACCGACGATGGACAGGGCGATGCCCGCGTCCCCCCAGAAGAGCTCCTCCATCGCCATCGGGATGCCGAGCCCCGTCGGGTCGAAGAACTGCTGGGCGTAGAAGTCGAGGGAGTAGATGCCTGCCTTGGCCGCCTCCTGGATGACGGGCCAGGGCGTTTCCTCACGCTCGTCCCACTCCGAAGCCGCCGGACGGATCACATCCGCGGCGAAGCCGTGAAGCCAGTCACGGACCTGCTTCTGGTCATCGTTGAGTTCGAGCGTGAACTCCGCCATGTTCCCCTCCACGTACTGCCGTGAAAAAACCACTCGTTACTTGCGGTAACCGCAGTCTGTTACCGGCAAGTAGCCCCTGTCAACCGCCCCGGCTGCCATCCGCACCGCGCTGGGCAGGGTGTTACGTTGCGCAGGCAGGACGCATTTGCACGGCCAGGGGCGGGGAGAGGCGACATGGAGAGCACACGACAGGCAGAGCGCCAGCGGACAGCGGCCGAGAGCCGCCGCCGCGAGCTGCTCGAAGCCGCCGACCGCGTGGTGCTCAGAGACGGGCCGGGGGCCTCGATGAACGCCATCGCGGCGGAGGCCGGCATCACCAAACCCATTCTCTACCGGCACTTCGGTGACAAGGGCGGGCTCTACCGCGCCCTCGCCAAGCGTCACACCGACGCCCTGCTGATCGCCCTGCGGGCGGCGCTCGACGCGCCCGCCGAGCGCCGCCGGCGCGTCGAGTCGACGCTCGACACCTATCTCGCGGCGATCGAGGCCCGCCCGCAGGTCTACCGCTTCCTGATGCACCCGGCCGACGACGCGGCGCCCGCCACGGAGCAGGGCTTCGACGTCGGACGGCACTCGGCGCCGCTGCTGCGCCGGCTCGGCGAGGAACTCGCCCTGGTGATCGCCGAGCGGGTGGACCTGGGCCCGGACAGCGAGGCCATGGCGCGCATCTGGGGCCACGGCATCGTCGGCATGATGCACGCGGCGGGCGACTGGTGGCTGGGCGAACGCCCCTGCTCCCGCGAGCAGTTGGTGAGCAGCCTGGCCGATCTGCTGTGGGGCAGGCTGTCCGCCGCGGACGACCGGCCGGGCGGCCCCGGATTCTGAGGCCGCGGACGCGGTCAGCCGGTGCGCGCCCAGGGCGCCCGGCGGGCCGCGCGCAGCGCCCTCCTGCGGCGCAGCCCGGTCAACCGGTCGGTGTAGACCTCGCCTTCGAGGTGGTCGCACTCGTGCTGGAGGCAACGCGCGAAGAAGCCGGTTCCGGTGACCCGGACCGGCTCGCCGTCGACGGTGAAGCCCTCGACGACGGCCCGGTCGAACCGCGGGGTGGCCGCTTCGAGACCGGGCAGCGAGAGACAGCCCTCCGGGCCGCGTACGGTGATGCCGTCGGCCTCGACGAGCCGCGGGTTGACGAGATGCCCGAGGTACCGGACATCGTCGTCGTCCGGGCAGTCGTAGACGAACACCCGCAGCGGAACGCCGATCTGGTTGGCCGCGAGGCCGACGCCCTCGGCCGCGTACATCGTGGCGTACATGTCCTCGACGAGGCGGGCGAGGGAGGGGCCGAAGTCCGTGACGGGTTCGCAGGTCGCGTGCAGCACCGGATCACCGAGCAGGCTCATGGCACGAATCAGTCCGGAACTGCCGGGGATCGGGCGGTTTCGCATGGCCGCAATCGTACGTTCCACGTGACCTCCACCTTCCCGGCGGTGCCAGGGTGCGGTCGCCGCGCCGGACATCGATAGGCTGGGCGCGGACCGATGCAAGGAGGATCTAGGACGATGGCAGGCAACACGGAGCCGCTGTCGCCGCGGGCCAAGCTGGCCGTGACGGCGGGAAAGGCCGCGGCGGCGGTGTCACGCGCCGCCGGGCGCGGCAGCGGATCGGTGATCGGCGGCCGGGTGGCGCTCAAGCTCGACCCCGACCTGCTGGGGCGGCTGGCGCAGCACCTGGACGTGATCCTCGTGTCGGCGACGAACGGCAAGACGACGACCACCCGGCTGATCGCCGAGGCACTGCGGGCCGCGGGCCCGGTCGTGTCGAACGCGCTCGGCGCCAACATGCCGGCGGGCATCACCTCGGCGCTGGCGGGGGGCTCTGACGCGCAGTACGGCGTGATCGAGGTCGACGAGAAGTATCTCGCCGGAGTCGCGCGCGACACGACGCCGAAGGTGATCGCACTGCTCAACCTCTCCCGCGACCAGCTGGACCGCGCGGCGGAGACCCGGATGCTGGCGGAGAAGTGGCGTGAGGGGCTGTCCGGCTCGAAGGCCGTGATCGTCGCGAACGCGGACGACCCGCTGATCGTCTGGGCCGCTTCCTCCTCCCCCAATGTGGTGTGGGTCGCGGCGGGACAGGCGTGGAAGGACGACGCCTGGTCCTGCCCCGCCTGCGGCGGTGTGATGCAGCGCCCCGGCGACGACTGGTTCTGCGGTGAGTGCGGATTCCGCAGGCCCGCGCCCAGCTGGGTCCTGCACGGCGACTACGTCCTGGACCCGCACGGTTCGGCCTGGCCGATCCACCTCCAGCTGCCCGGCCGCGCCAACAAGGCCAACGCCACCAGCTCCGCCGCCGTGGCCGCCGTCTTCGGTGTGCCGCCGCAGGTCGCGCTGGAGCGGATGTACCAGGTGCAGGCCGTCGCGGGCCGCTACGACGTGGTGTCCTTCCTCGGCCGTGAGCTGCGGCTGCTGCTGGCGAAGAACCCGGCGGGCTGGCTCGAAACGTTCTCCCTGATCGACCCGCCGCCCACGCCGGTGATCCTCTCCGTCAACGCCCGCGGCGCGGACGGCACGGACACCTCCTGGCTGTGGGACGTGGACTACACCCAGCTCGCCGGTCACCCGATCTTCGTGCTCGGCGATCGCAAGCTGGACCTGGCGGTCCGCCTCGAAGTGGCCGGTCTCGACTTCCGGGTCTGCGAGAACCTCGACGAGGCCGTGCAGCAGGCCCCGCCCGGCCGTATCGAGGTCATCGCCAACTACACCGCCTTCCAGGATCTGCGCCGTCGTGTCGGCAACTGACCCCGGCCCCGGCCACCTCCGGAGAGGACGAAGCATGAGCAACAACGGTCTGCGTCTGGTCTGGGTCTACCCCGACCTCCTCAGCACCTACGGCGACCAGGGCAACGCGCTGGTGGTGGAGCGCCGGGCCCGGCAGCGCGGTCTCGACGTGCAGCGCGTCGACGTGCGCAGCGACCAGCCGGTTCCGACGTCCGGCGACATCTATCTGATCGGCGGCGGTGAGGACCGGCCGCAGCGTCTCGCTGCGGAGCGGCTGCGCCGTGACGGCGGGCTCAGCCGGGCCGCGTCGAACGGCGCGATCATCTTCTCGGTCTGCGCCGGCTACCAGATCCTCGGCCACGAGTTCATCAATGACCTCGGCGACCGCGAGCCCGGCCTCGGGCTGCTCGACGTGGTCTCCACCCGTGGCGAGGGTGCCCGGTGCGTCGGTGACGTACTGGCCGACATCGACCCGCGGCTCGGCCTGCCGCCGCTGACCGGTTTCGAGAACCACCAGGGCGTCACCCATCTCGGCCCGACGGCACGGCCGTTCGCCCGGGTGCAGTTCGGCCGGGGCAACGGCACCGGTGACGGCACCGAGGGCGCGTACAACGACACCGTCTTCGGTACGTACATGCACGGCCCCGTGATGGCGCGCAACCCGCAGATCGCGGACCTGCTGCTGAAGCTGGCCCTCGATGTGAACGCGCTGCCGCCGACGGACGAACGCTGGTACGAGGCGCTGCGCGCCGAGCGCATCGCCTCGGCCACACAGCCCGCCTGATGAGGCGTATTTCGCTCGTCTGAGCGGAGTCCAGCAGGCGGACGCCCGGTTCGGTCCCGCCACCCTGCGCCGGTAGGGTGGCGGGGATCCAACCGGACGACGTGGTCCGGTCGTCGGCCCACGTTGCAAAGGTTTCCCGGGCAATGCGAATTGGTGTGCTCACCTCCGGCGGCGACTGCCCCGGCCTCAACGCCGTCATCCGTTCCGTCGTGCACCGTGCGGTGGTCGACCACGGCGACGAGGTCATCGGCTTCCACGACGGGTGGAAGGGCCTCCTCGACGGCGACTACCGCAAGCTCGACCTCGACGCGGTCGGCGGCATCCTCGCCCGGGGCGGCACGATCCTCGGCTCCTCCCGGGTCCAGCCCGCCCATCTGCGGGGCGGCGTGGAACAGGCCAGGGGCCATGTCTCCGATCTCGGCCTCGACGCGATCATCCCGATCGGTGGCGAGGGCACGCTGAAGGCGGCCAACCTGCTCTCCGAGGCGGGGCTGCCGATCGTCGGCGTACCGAAGACCATCGACAACGACATCGCCTCCACGGATGTGACCTTCGGCTTCGACACGGCCGTCGGTGTCGCGACCGAGGCGCTCGACCGGCTGAAGACGACCGCCGAATCGCACCAGCGGGTGCTGATCGTCGAGGTCATGGGCCGCCACACCGGCTGGATCGCGCTGCACTCGGGCATGGCGGCCGGTGCGCACGCCATCGTCGTGCCGGAGCGCCCGTTCGACATCGACGAGCTGACCGAGGTGGTCGGCAAGCGGTTCTCGGCCGGCAAGAAGTTCGCGATCGTCGTCGTCGCCGAGGGCGCCAAGCCCCGCGAGGGCACGTCCATGGAGATCGAGCAGGGCACCAAGGACATCTACGGGCACGAGCGGTTCGCCGGGATGGCCACGCAGCTCTCCACCGAGCTGGAGCAGCGCCTCGGTAAGGAGGCCCGTCCGGTGATCCTCGGCCATGTGCAGCGCGGCGGCACGCCGACCGCGTACGACCGGGTGCTCGCCACCCGTTTCGGCTGGCACGCGGTGGAGGCCGCGCACCGCGGTGAATTCGGCATGATGACGGCGCTGCGCGGCACGGACATCGTGATGGTGCCGCTGGGCGAGGCAGTGGAGACGCTGAAGACCGTCCCGGGCGAGCGGTACGCCGAGGCGGAATGCGTGCTCTGAGCGACACCCTGTCCCATGAACTGCCCCCGGCCGCGGCTGCGGCCGGGGGCAGTTCTACTCTGGTCGGGACAACCGGCACGAAACGGGGACGCCCCCAGCAGGAGTGAACAGATGGATCACAGCGGGCACGGCATGAACATGGATATGCCGCCGTTCACGCTGGGACGTGGACTCCAATTCTCCGCGGACCCCTTCTTCCTCATCGGCTGTGTTCTCGGCATCGGCCTGTACGGGTACGCCGTGCTGCGGCTGCGCAGACGCGGTGACGACTGGCCGGTCGGCCGGATCGTGTTCTTCGTCGTCGGCGTGCTGAGCATCGCCCTGATGATGTGCACCAAGCTCAACGACTACGGCATGGTCATGTTCAGCGTGCACATGGTGCAGCACATGGTGATCAGCATGCTGTCGCCGATCCTGCTGCTGCTGGGCGCCCCGGTGACGTTGGCTCTGCGTGCGCTGCCGGTCGCGGGCCGTGGCCGCACAGGTCCGCGCGAGCTGCTGCTCAAGCTGCTGCACAGCCGGTACATGAGGATCATCACGCATCCGGCCTTCACGATCCCGATCTTCATCGCCAGTTTGTACGGGCTGTACTTCACCCCGCTCTTCGACTTCCTGATGGGCTCGAAGACCGGTCACATCGCGATGATGGTGCACTTCCTCGCGGTCGGCCTGGTGTTCTTCTGGCCGATCATGGGTGTCGACCCGGGGCCGCACCGGCCCGGCTATGTGATGCGGATGCTGGAGCTGTTCGCCGGGATGCCGTTCCACGCGTTCTTCGGTATCGCGCTGATGATGGCGACGACTCCGATGGTGGGAACGTACAAGCATCCGCCGGCCTCGCTGGGCATCGACGCGCTGAGCGATCAGGGCTGGGCGGGCGGGATCGCCTGGGCCTTCAGCGAGATCCCGTCGGTGCTGGTGCTGATCGCGCTGGTCTTCCAGTGGTACCGCTCCGAGCAGCGGACGGCGAAGCGCTCGGACCGTCGGGCCGACCGGGACGGTGACCAGGAGCTGAAGGCGTACAACGCCTATCTCGCCTCATTGCAGGCACGCGGGCAGTAGCGGTGGGCATGCCTCAGGGGTGACGATGGCATCCACGGCCGCACGGCCGATGAGGAGGGTGCGGGCATGTCCGGATCCACGAAGGCCATGGGAGTGCTCACGCTGACCGCCCTGGTCGTGGTCACCGCCTACACGGTGGCGCTGGGGAGCAGTGGCTGGCTCTGGTTCGGCTGGGTGGTGCTCGGCCTGATCACCCTGGGGATGGCGGCGACGCGCGAATCCTGAGTGCGGGGAGCTGCCGTCGGGCCGTCCGGCGCACCGGCCGCCTACCGCGGTACGCCGGACGGATTCGGGCTGCGGGTCACTCAGAGCGCCTGCCCCTTTCCCGGTCGCGGGGCTCCTGACGTTCGGGCCACAGTGCCGTCGGACCGGCGGCCCCGTCGGCCGTCTCCTCCCCGGTCGGCAAGGCGCTGATCACGATCAAGGACTTCACGTTCGAGCCGGCCCGCCCCGCGGTCGCGCCGGGGACTCCGATCACGGTGGTCAACAAGGACCCAGAGACCCACACCCTGACCGCCACCGGCGGCAAGGCCTTCGACACCGGCAAGGTGGCGTCCGGGCAGACGGTCACCTTCACGGCCCCGGACAAGGCGGGCTCGTACCCGTTCATCTGCACCTTTCACCCGTACATGAAGGGGACGCTCACCGTCCGGTGAACCACGTGGGCGGCGCCCCATTTCCGGGGCACCGCCTCCCTGCTGCGTTCAGGCCTGCTGCAGACCCGGCCGGCCGGCCTCGGTCACGTAGGAGGTCCGGGTCGAGACGGGTGCGCCGGGGGTGGTCACGTACGGCAGGACCCGGAAATCGGCGCGGCAGCTGTCCCGGGTCAGCTCGCAGCGTACGTAGCCGCGCTGGAAGTTGGTGAACTTGATGTGCTCGTTGGCGGCGAGCAGCTTGGCACCTGAGGGGTCCAGGTCCATCCCGTCCTTGGTGGTGGAGATGGACGAGCCGACGAACTCGACACCGAGCGTGGGCGACCCCGGGTCGTCGAAGTTCTGCTTGAGATCGGCGGCGAGGTGGCGGTGCATGTCACCGGTGAGGACGACGGGGTTGCTCACGTTGCGGTCGGTTATCTCCTTGAACAGCCGTTGGCGGGCGTCCACGTAGCCGTCCCAGAAGTCCATCACGAATGCCTGGCCGGGGCCGGGGTCGGTGTCGACCTGGGTCACGGGGATCTGCTGGGAGATCATGTTCCATGTCGTGTCGGAGCGTCCGAGGCCGCTGTACAGCCACTGCTCCTGCTCGGGGCCGAGGATGGTGCGGCCGGGCGTCAGCCGTTCGTCGCAGCCGCTCTTGATGCCGTCGCCGCAGGGCTGGTCGTCTCGGAAGAGCCGGGTGTCGAGGATGTGGAAGGTGGCCATCCGCCCGTAGCGCAGACGGCGGTACATCCGGGCCTCGAAGCCGTTCGGCTTGTTCGGCAGCCGCAGCGGCAGGTGCTCGTAGTACGCCTGGAACGCGGCGGCCGCACGCTCGCGGAAGACCGCCGGGTCCTGGTCGGGTTCGTTGTCGGCCTTGGACTTGTCGCGTGCCCAGTTGTCCTCGACCTCGTGGTCGTCCCAGACGAGGGCGAACGGGTGGGCCTGGTGGGCGGCGATGAGGTCGGGGTCGAAGTGGTGGAGGGCGTGGCGGTTGCGGTACTGGACGAGGTTCATCGGCTCGGGGCGCAGCTCGGCGGCGACGGGGACGTTGCGTACGCCGCCCATGGCGTCGATGGCGTTCTCGTAGATGTAGTCGCCGAGGTGCAGGACCAGATCGACGTCCTCCTCGGCGAGGTGCCGGTAGGCGGTGTAGAAGCCCTCGAACCACGCCTGGCAGGAGACGAAGGCGAAGTCCAGCTCCCGGGGCCGGCTGTGCGGCGGGGGCGCGGTGCGGGTGCGCCCGACGGGGCTGAGCATGCCGCCGGCGCGGAAGCGGTAGTAGTAGTGCCGGCCGGGCTGGAGTCCGGAGACCTCGACGTGGACGGAGTGGGCGAGTTCGGGCACCGCACGGGTCCGTCCCCGGCGTACGACGGACCGGAAGCGGTCGTCGCGGGCGACCTCCCACTGCACGTCGAAGGCGTACGGCGGCATGCCGCCGCTTCCGTCGGGCGCGAGGGGCTGGGGAGCGAGGCGGGTCCACAGGACGACCCCGTCCGGCCACGGGTCGCCGGACGCCACGCCCAGGGTGAACGGATCCTCGTGGAAGGGCGCGTCACCCCAGGCCCTGCCCGCCGACAGGCCGGCCGCGGCGAGGGCCATACCGACTGTCCCGCCGAGCATCGCCCGTCTTCCGAACCCTCCGGTACCACCTGACCCACTGTTCATTTGCATGAAACTCGTCCCTTCGTCGAACGGAATTCCGCCCGGTACGAGGTGGGATCGGCACGTGATTTCACGCCCGTCCATGTGGTAATCACAGCGTGGATATCACAGGGGAATCAGGCGCCACAAGGCCACCTGCGCGCGGTCACATCGCCGTTCACAGGCGGTTAGTTGAGGAGACATCAACCATTTTTCCAGGCGACCGACGACAGGCCCGGCAACACCCTTGACACCCCTCAGGGCGGCTCATAGTCTCCACGCCACAGAATTAACGTTAGATTTCACATCGGGAAATTCGGTGCGACGGAAGGACGTGCTCGTGTCCGGTTCCCCGGTAGCGGATGTACCCGCCCGCCGCCCCGCCGAAGCGGCGGCGACCGGCCGTCCCGGGGCCCGGGGGCTGCGGCCGTACGCCCTGCGGTGCGAGCACCGCACCACCCCGCTGGGGATCGACGAACCGGCGCCCCGGCTCTCCTGGCGGCTGGCCTCCGACCTTCGTGGCGACGACCCGGTGGCGTACCGGGTCCGCGTCGCGGGGCGGGCCGAGGATCTGGACGGGTGCGGTCAACTCCTCTGGGACTCGGGCCGGGTGTCCGATCCCGGTGCGACGGCCGTCGGCTACGCGGGGCCGGCGCTCCCGGGCCGTACCCGCTTCCACTGGCGGGTCTCCGTGTGGCCGGCCGGGTCGGACACGCCCGCCGAGGCCACTTCGTGGTTCGAGACCGGCATCACCCACGTGGGCAAGTGGCGGGCCTCGTGGATCACCCACGACCCGCGTCCGGTCGACGTCATGGACGCGCCCACCGAGGGCGGGTTCGCCCTGGACGACCACGGGCTCGCCCCGTGCCCCGTCCTGCGCCGCACCTTCACAGCATCGGCCGGCACCCTTGCCCGGCTCCATGTCACCGCGCGCGGCCTGTACGAGGTCCGGCTCAACGGCGTACGGGTCGGCGACGCCGAACTCGCGCCCGGCTGGACCGATTACCACCGCCGCGTCCAGTACCAGACGTACGACGTCACCGCGGCGCTGCGCGAGGGCGAGAACGTCCTCGCGGCCACCGTCGCCGACGGCTGGTGGAGCGGATTCGTCGGCTTCGAACCACGCAGGGCCGGAGCCCACTACGGCTCGGCCCCCCAGTTCCTGGCGGAACTCCGTCTGACCGGGCCGGACGGCCGGAGCTCCTCGGTCGTCACCGACGGGACCTGGCGCACCGCCACGGGCGTGGTGCGCCACGCGGATCTGCTGATGGGCGAGTGCCATGACCTGCGGCACGACAATGACGGCTGGGAACTCCCCGGCTTCGACGACTCCGGCTGGTCCCCGGCCCTGGTCACGGAGACCGATCACCGCCTGCTGGTGGCGTCCGCCGACGAGCCCGTCCGGGCGATGACCGAGCTGCGCCCGTGCTCGGTCGAACGCGTCTCCCCCGGCACCCACGTCGTCGACTTCGGCCAGAACCTCGCCGGACGCGTACGGCTGACCGTCCGTCGGCTGGCGGCCGGGGCGCGGGTGGTGATCCGTCACGCCGAGGTGCTGGACGGGTCGCGGCGGCTGTACACCGCCAATCTGCGCACCGCCGCCGCGACCGATGTGCTCGTCGGGGACGGCCGCGAGCACATCGTGTTCGAGCCGCGCTTCACGTATCACGGGTTCCGGTACGCGGAGATCAGCGGTGTCCCGGAGCTGGCCGACTCCGATGTCGTCGCCGTGGCACTGCACAGCGACACGCCGTGGGCCGGGGAGTTCGACTGTTCGGACGCCGAGCTGAGGCGGCTCCACGACTGTGTGGCCTGGGGACAGCGCTCGAACTTCGTCAGTGTCCCCACGGACTGTCCGCAGCGCGACGAGAGGCTCGGCTGGCTGGCCGACGCGCAGGTCTTCCTGCCGACGGCCGCGCTGAACGCGGACGTCGCCGCATTCTTCACCAAGTGGCTGCGCGACATCGACGACGCCCGCACCCCCGACGGCGGCTTCACCAATGTCGCCCCGCGCCTCGTGGGAGTCGCCGACGAGGGCGCGCCCGGCTGGGCGGACGCGGGGGTGATCGTCCCGTGGCACCTCTACCGGGTCTACGACGATCCCCGGTTCCTCTCCCGGTCCCTGGAGGGCATGTGCGCGTGGGTCGACCTGATCCACCGTCACAACCCCGGGCTGGTCTGGCGCCACCGGGTGGGCCCGCACTTCTCCGACTGGCTCGCCCCCGGCACGCCCACGCCGCGTGACGTGGTCGCCACCGCGTACTTCGCGCACAGTGCGCGGCTCACCGCACGGGCCGCGGAGGCCCTGGGGCAGAAGGACGTCGGGGAGCGCTACCACCGGCTGGCGGACGACATCCGCCGCGCGTTCACCGAGCACTTCGTCACCTCCGAGGAGGCCGCGGACGGCCTCCGCGTGCGCGTCGCGGGCGACACCCAGACCGGGTATCTCCTCGCGCTCGCCTTCGAGCTGCTGCCCGCCGGGCTCGCCGGAGCCGGAGCCCGCCGTCTCGCCGAACTCGTCGAGTCGGCGGGCCCGGCCCTGCTGACCGGTTTCCTCGGAGTGGCGCTCGCCGCGCCCGTACTCGACGCCCACGGACGGGCCGACCTCGCCCACGCACTGCTGCTCCGCGACGAGGTGCCGTCGTGGCGGTTTCCGCTGCGGCACGGTGCCACCACGATCTGGGAGCGCTGGGACGGGTGGACCCCCGGCACCGGATTCCGGGCGCCGTCGATGAACTCCTTCAACCACTACGCGCTCGGCTCGGTCGGCGAGTGGCTCTACCGCGGTGTCGCCGGCCTGGACCAGGCGCCGGACTCCACGGGGTACCGGACGCTGCTGATCCGGCCGCGCCCCGGCGGGCTCCGCCACGCGAGCGCCCGCTACGAGTCGGTCCGCGGCACCGTCTCGGTGACCTGGGAGCGACAGGGCGGCCGGATCGCCCTGCGCGTCCTGGTGCCTCCCGGCTCCACCGCCGAGGTGTACGTGCCCACGACGGACCCGGGTTCGGTCCGCGAATCGGGCCTGGTCCCGGACGCCGACGACCGCCACATCACGGCGGTCTCGACCGCCGCCGACCACGTGCTCTACCGGGTGTCCTCGGGCGCCTACCGCTTCACCGCGGCCCATTCCCCGATCGGCGGCCCGCCCGGGGCGGACCGGCCGCGGCCGTCACTCACCCCGAGCCGACGCACATCAGGACCGGCGGCGAAACCTTCGTTCGCCCGTTCGTACGAGGAGGACACACCATGACGACGGGTTCTCGCATCCGGCCGGACCGCAGCACGGTCGGCCGCCGGGGATTTCTGCGGATCGGCGGCGGGGTCGCGGCGCTCGCCGCCCTTCCGCCCGCTCTGACGGCCTGCTCGGATTCCGGCGGCGGTTCCGGCAAGCTGCGCGTCGTCGGCGTCGCCGACCAGCAAAGACCGATAGAGGAGCTCGTCGCCCTCTACCGCAAGTCCCGGCCCGACGACGAGTTCGCCACCTCCTTCGCGCCCACGGACCAGGTGCAGACGGTGGTACGCACCCAGCTCGCCGGGGGCAACGCCCCCGATGTCCATGTGCTCTATCCCGGCAGCGGCAGCGCCATGTCCATGGTCGAGCTGACCAAGGCCGGGCTGCTCGCCGACCTCAGCGCCCAGCCGTGGACCAAGGAAGTCCCGGCCAACTTCCACCCCGCATACCGGCGCGATGGAAAAACGTATCTGTACTCGGCGGGAAGCAGTGTCATCGGCGCCATCCACAACAAGAAGGCCTTCGCCGAGGCCGGGGTCGAACCGCCGAAGACCTGGAGCGAACTCCTCGATGTCTGCGCGAAGCTGAAGGCCAAGGGCATCATCCCGATCGCGCTCGGCACGCAGACGCCCTGGGTCACCCAGCTGATCACCTACGCGCTGGTCCCCAACGCCGTCTATGCGAAGAACCCCGGCTTCGACGCCGAGATGGCCTCCGGCAAGGCGCACTTCCGCGGCTCCGGGTGGGCCGACGCGATGGGCAAGTACCAGGAGCTGCAACGCCGGGGCTTCTTCAACGAAAACCCCAACGGTACGACGTACGAGCAGCAGACCTCGATGGTCGCGAGCGGCAAGGCGGCGATGGCCGTCCAGGTCTCCGCCGTGCTCGCCAACTTCCGCCAGGCCGCCCGGAATCCGGACGACCTCGGCATGTTCCCCTTCCCCGGCGGTGACGACGCCGCGAACCTGTGGATCCCGGCGGGCATCGTCGTCGGGCTCGGGGTCTCCGCGCGGTCCAGGAAATCGGCCGCGGCGAAGGAGTTCATCGAGTTCCTCGGGAAGCAGGAGAACGTCGACCGCTGGGCGCAGTCCGTGGCCGCGATCCCGTTCAAGCGCGGCGCCTCGACGAAGACCGACCCGGTCCTCGACGGCTTCCTGCCCCTCATCGACGACAACCGGGCCGTCCCCTTCATGGATCAGAGCTGGCCCAACGCCGAGGTGCAGCCCGCCCACTTCGCCGCCGTGCAGAACCTCCTCGCGGGCAAGAAGGACGTGGACGGCGCCCTGAGGCAGATGGACGAGGCCTACGGGAAGAAGTCGTGACGAGCACCTCCGAGAAGACGGTCCCCGGTGCGGCCGACACGGCCGGGGACGGTCCGAAGGCCGGTCGTGGCCGCCCGGTCCGGCACCGCGACCACACCGTCCCGCCCTGGCTCTTCGTCGTCCCGGCGCTCGTCGTCTACGGCATCGTCGTGCTCTATCCGAGCCTTGCCGGGGTGGTGTACGCCTTCACCGACTGGTCCGGGATCGGCGGCTTCTCCTTCACCGGTACGGAGAACTTCCGCACCCTGCTCGACGACGGCCGGGCCCTGGAGTCCGTCGGCAACACCCTGCTCCTCACCATTGCCGTGGTCGTCGTCCAGAACGGCATCGGCCTGCTGCTCGCGCTCGGTGTCCACACCAACATCAAGTCCCGCGCGGTACTGCGGCTGATCTTCTTCGCACCGGCCGTGGTCAGCCCGGTCATGATCGCGATCCTCTGGAAGTACGTCTACAACCCGGAGAACGGCGCCGGCCTGAACAGTCTCCTCGGCGCGGTCGGGCTCGGCGGACTGCGTCAGGACTGGCTCGGCGATCCCTCGCTCGCCCTGTGGTCCGTCGCGGCGATGGTCGTGTGGCAGTACGCGGGCTACTCGATGGTCGTCTTCCTGGCCGGGCTCCAGGGCGTGCCCGTCGAACTCCACGAGGCCGCCCGGATCGACGGGGCGGGTTCCTTGCAGCGCTTCCGCTATGTCACCTGGCCGCTGCTGGCCCCGGCGCTGACGATCAACCTGATGCTGTCGACCATCGGCGGACTCAAACTCTTCGACCAGGTCTACGCCGCCACCAACGGCGGACCCGGCACCTCCAGCGAGACGCTGTCGACCGTCCTGTACAAGGAGGCCTTCGTCTACGGGAAGTTCGGCTACAGCACCGCCGTGGCCCTGGTCCTCGCGCTGTTCGTCGCCGCGGTCTCCCTGGTCCAGCTCCGCTATCTGCGTGCGAGGGAGGTCACCGCGTGAGCACCTCAATGACCCTCGGAACGGCAGCACCCGGGCGCGGGCGCCGCAGGCCTCGGTACGGGCAGTACGTCCTCGAACTGGTCATGATCGCCGTCGCGGTGGTCTTCCTGTTCCCGGTGTACGCCCTGATCACCCTGGCGATGAAGGACCCCCGGCAGATCTCCGAATCACCCCTCTCGCTGCCCTCGCCGCCCACCTTCGGCAACTTCGGCGACGCCTGGTCCTCCGCGTCGCTGGGGCCCGCCCTGGTCAACAGCACGGTCATCACCGCGGTCAGTCTGCTGCTGCTGATCGTCCTCGGATCCACGGGGGCCTACTACCTCGCACGGTGCGCCCGCGGCCTCGGCTACGGGCTGTACATCCTGTTCCTGCTGGGCATCGTGCTGCCGTTCCAGCTCGGCATGATCCCGCTCTACAAACTCGTCGACGACCTCGGCTGGCTCGGCACGTACCAGGGCATGGTGCTCTTCTACACCGGCATCCAGCTGCCGTTCACCGTCTTCCTGTACACCGGGTTCATCCGTGCGCTGCCGCCGGACTACGCGCAGGCCGCGCTGATCGACGGCTGCAACCACCGGCAGGCGTTCACCCGGGTCGTGTTCCCGCTGCTGCGTCCCATCACCGGCACCGTGATCATCCTGAACGCGGTGTTCATCTGGAACGACTTCTTCACTCCGCTGCTGTACCTGGGCGGTTCCGACAAGGAGACCGTGCCGGTGGGCATCTTCGCGTTCGTCGGCCAGTACGTCTCGGACTACGGGCTCGTCTTCGCCGGGCTGGTCCTCGCCGCGCTGCCGATCCTGATCGTCTTCGTGCTCCTCCAGCGCTATGTGATCAAGGGTTTCGCGGGCGGCCTCAAGGGCTGAGGAGCTCCCATGACACACCCGGAGGACGGCCCTCTCCTCCCGCCGGGCATCTCGGCGGTACTCGCCGGGCCGCCGCGCGCCTTCTCGCCCGTCGCGATCTGGTGGTGGAGCGGGGAGCGGCTCGACCGGGCGCGGCTGCGGGCACAACTGCAGCGCTTCGCGCAGGGCGGGGTGCACAATCTCGTGCTCCTCAACCTGGCGCCGTCGGGGCCGCTGTTCGGCGCCGACGCCGACGATCCGCCGTTCCTGTCCGACGCGTGGTGGGCGCTGCTCGACGGGGTGTGCGAGGACGCCCGGGTACTGGGGGTCGCTCTCTGGTTCTACGACCAGCTCGGCTTCTCCGGCGCCGATCTGCAGGCACGCCTCGTCGACGAGCGGCCCGCCCACGCGGGCCGCCGGCTCGACCGGGTACGAGCCGTGGTGGAGTGCGCGGCGGACCGGGCCGGCGAGCTGCGCTGTCCGCCGGGCGGCCGGCCGCTCGCAGGCAGCGCCGAACCGCTGGACGCCGACGGCCGGAGCACCGGTCCGACGGTCCCGGTGGCGGTTGCCGACGGGGGCGTACGGGCGCCGGGCCCCGGCCGCTGGCGCCTGACGCTCCACCACCATGTGGCGCTGGGTTTCGACTATCTGGGCGCCGAGGCCTGTGCGGCGCTGCTGGACCGGGTGCACGGGGAGTTCGAGCGCCGGCTCGGCGACCGGCTCGGGTCCGTCGTCGTCGGCTCGTTCCAGGACGAACTGCCCTCCCTGCCCACCTGGTCCACCGGTTTCGCCGACGCCTTCCGGCGCCTTCGCGGGTACGACATCGGCGATCGGCTCGACGCCCTGTACGACGACTGCGCGGATCCGGACGTCCACCGGGTCCGCCGCGACTACCACCTGACCCGGGCCGAACTGGCCGAGGAGGCTTTCTTCCGCCCGCTGGCCGCCTGGCACGAGCGTCATGGACTGCTCATCGGCTGCGACCAGCAGGACCCCGCCCGCGCCGGGCACCCGGTGGCGGGCGTGGAGCTGTACGCCGACTACGCGCGGACACACCGCTGGTTCTCGGCGCCCGGCTCCGACCACCACGGGGACGCCCGCGTCCACTCCTCGCTCGCCCACCTCTACGGCCGCCCCCGCACCTGGGTCGAGGCCTTCCACTCCACCGGCTGGGGCGGCACCCTGGAGGAGACCTTCGACTGGCTGCTGCCGTGGCTGCGGGCCGGCGCCACGCTCTACAACCCGCATGCCGTCTACTACACGACCAAGGGCGGCTGGTGGGAATGGGCGCCGCCCGCGACCGACTGGCGCCAGCCGTACTGGCGCCACCACCGTGTCTTCGCCGACGCCGTGACCCGGCTGTGCGCGATCCTGAGCCTCGGTCACCATCTGTGCGACATCGCGATCCTGCTGCCCACCACGACCGCCCAGGCGGGCACCGCCCTGGACGGGGTCACCGACGCGGCCAGGCGCGCCCAGTCGGTGTACCTCGAACTCGTCGGGGACATGGCCTGGTTCCGCACCCGGCCCGGCGTCATGGACCGCCTCGGCCTCGATGCCGATGTCGTCGACGATGCCTCGCTGGCCCGTGCCCGGATCTCCCGGCTCGACGACGGGGTGCGGCTACGGGTCGCGGACGAGGCGTACGCCACGATCGTGCTGCCCTCGTGCACCGTCCTGGAACGGGAGACGGCGCAGCGGCTCGTCGAATTCGCCTCCGCCGGTGGACGGTTGATCGCGCTGGGCGACCTCCCCGAGCAGCTCGTCGGCCCCGGCACGGACACCCCGGCCGGGCTGCGGGAGTGCTTCGCGGACGGCCGGGCCGTGCACATCCCCATGACGGACGACCCGGCCGATCCGCTCGCCGCCGCTCTCGGCGGTACGCACCCGGTCGTCCGGGCCCCGGTCCCCGCGCTCGCGCGTCGGGTGGACGGCGCCACGGTGGTGTTCCTGACCGCGGCCGCGCCTCGGGCGACCCGTGCGTCCGTCGCCGCCCCCGACGAGCGGGGCGCCGCGCTGGGCTGGCTCGACGCCCGCTACGACTTCGACCCCGGCCGCTACGCGCGGCGGGCCCGGGTGCGGGTGCGGGACGTTTCGGGCCCGGCCGTGCTGGTGGACCCGTTCGGCGGTGCTCCGCGGACGCTGCCGGCGCTGCCCGCCGAGGGCGACGCGCGGGCCGTCGAGGTCGAGGTCCCCTTCGATACGGGACCCGCGGCCGTGCTGGTCCTTCCGGCGCACGACCGGGAGCCGTCCGCGCCCGTGGCGCACTGTTCCGGACCGGGTGCCACCGTCGTGGAGATCCCTCCGGACGCGGAGTGGGACATGGTGCTCGTTCCGACGCTCGACAACACCTGGGGCGATTTCGCCCGCCCCGCGACCGGTCCGCCCACGGGTCCGGCCGTCACGGAGTGCCGGACCTTCCGGCACCGGGTGGAGGCGGCCGGTGAGGACGGCGTCCGGGACGGATGGGCCGCGCCCTCCGGCCCCGGTCGCGCGGCAGGGGCCACGGTCCACGCGACGTTCGGCCCGCGCGCGGTCGTCCTGCGCGAGGGGCCCGGCCGGGACGGCGGCCCCTCGGTGCTCGAATGGTCCGAGACCCTGGGCGTGTACAAGGATCCGGTGCATCGCGCGGTTCTGGGGCCGAAGGGGCATGTGCCCGAGGAGTTCGCGCACATCGGCCGCGCGGTCGCCGAAGAGGTGGTGCGGCTGCGGGTGGCGTTGGGTCTGGACGAGGCGTTCGACGGTCATCTCGCGATCGGCGCCGCGGCGGCCAAGCGGGTACGGATCGACGGCGCGCCGGTGGCTCTCGACGACGGGGGCCACCTCGCGATGGGCCCGGTGCGGGCAACGGCCGGAGTCCATCTGCTCGAACTTGAACTGACACCCGATCAAGACTGCGAGCTGCGTGTGCACTTCGCGCTCGTGCGTGATCCCGGGCGCTACCGGCGACCGGAGTGGATCCACGCGCCCGGAACCATGGGCACCACGCTGAACCTGCCGGCACTCCCCGACCGGGCCGTCGTCCAGGTGGCTTCCCGGGTGCCCTGCGCACTGCGGGTGAACGGACATCTCATCGGCAGACAGGGCGGTTTCGACCCGTACGCCGAGCACGCGGTGCCACGTGTGCGGCGGTACGACGTGGCGGCCGCCCTGTGCCTCGGCGACAACGCCATCACGGTCGAGACGTCCGGCGACGGCGAGCGCGCGGTGCTGGTGGACGCGGTCCTCGACGACGGGCACGGCGGGCATGTCGCGACGCTGCACAGCGACTCCCGCTGGTGGGCCGAGGACGCGCGGGGGCGCGGGCCGGTCCGGGTGCGTCGCGAGCCGGTGGGTGATCCCGCCGCCCTGTTCCTGCGCCGCCGCCCCCATCCGCTGCCGGGTGCCGCGTGGCTGGACCCTGAGGCCGACGACGGCACGGTGGTGCCGGTACGATTCGCGGTTCCGGGGCACCGGGGCGGTGTGGAGTGGCTGTGGTGCGAACTCCCTCCCGGAACACACCGGTTGACGGCCGCGGTGCACGGTGAGGTCACGGTCCATGTGGACGGCTCCGACTGCCCCGTCGCCGCGACCGCCGTCGACGCCCGGGGGGTGCGCACCGTGACGGTCGAGCTGCCGCCCGCCGGTCGCGGCGGGCCGCGGACCGCGGCGCTGCGGGTCCGGACACGCCCCGGGTACGAGGGTGGTGCCGCGCTGGCGGGTCCGCTGCGGTGCACGGTCGGCCCCGGGCGGATCCGGCTCGGCGACTGGGAGAGCCGGGGCCTGGCCGAGTACAGCGGCGGGGTGCGGTACGGCCGTGTGGTGACCGTGCCCGCCGATGCCGCAGCGGGTCCGGTGTGGCTGGACCTCGGGCGGGTCCGGGGCACGGCGGAGGTACGGGTCGGGGGCACCGGAGCGGGGGTGCGCGTGTGTTCCCCGTACGTCTTCGATCTGACGGGGCTGGTCGTGCCGGGGGCCAATGCCGTGGAGGTCACCGTGTTCGGGACGCTGGCACCCCGCCTGGATGCGACGAGTCCGACCCATTTCGTCTTTCCCGGGCAGCGGGTCAGCGGCCTGCTGGGTCCGGTACGGCTGCGCACCGGGCGGGTGTGACGGGGCAGGGACCGTCGTGCCCCGGCCCCGCGCGTCAGGAATGCGCGAAGAGTCCGGCGCTCCGCGCCAAGATCGCGCAAGTGCCCGTCTCCGGCGGCCGGGACCGGGCCCACGCTGGGCGGACCCGATCGAAGGACCGCGCATCACATGTCCGTTCCGACCTCAGACCCCGGCGCGGCGCCGAGCGCCGAGGAACCCCCCGATCCCGGGGCCCGCCACAAGCTCACCTCCCTCACCGGCCTCGCCGCGCTCTCGCTCGACGCGATGGCCTCGGTGGCCTACGGTCCCGAGGCGATCGTCCTGGTCCTGGCGGCGGCCACGCGCCGCGGTTCGGCCCTGCCGGTCCGGACCCGGGAGGTCCAGGGCCCACCGCATCGACGGGGCGCGAGCACAGCTGCCCTGCCCGCGCCCGATCCGGGGACGGTTGCCGCCCGTCCCCTACCTGTCTCCCGTCAGCATCGGCAGCAGCAGCGCCGCGGACCAGCTGAAGTTGGGCGAGTTGAGCGGCGCCCCGGTGGTCGGGTCGTAGTTCTCCATGATCGGCCCGTTGCCGGCGAGGCCCGACGCGTGGGTGAGGAGGCGGTCCGTCAGGGCGTCCGCGTCCTTGCCGTAGCCGTAGCGGCGCAGGCCGCCGAGGGCGAAGTAGGCCTGGTCGAACCAGACGGGGCCGCGCCAGTACGCGGTCGGCGAGAAGTAGGGGGAGCTTTTCGCCACGGTCGGGAAGGGCACGGTGGTGGCGAACTCCGCCGGGTCCGTCAGCCTGTCGCGCACGGAGCGTGCCTGTCCGGCGGACGCCGTGCCGGTCCACAGCGCAACGGCGCCCTCGATGCCGCGGCCCCGGGAGGTGAGCGGTGCGCCGGTGCCGAGCGCGGTGTCGTGGAACCAGCCGTCGGTGGCGTCGTACATCGTCGTGCGGACGGCGGTGGCGGTGGCGTCGGAGCGCCGCTGCCAGTGCCGGGCGTCGGCGCCGCGGCCCAGCGCGCCCGCGATGCGCGCCAAGTAGCCCTGGTCGGCGGCGAGATAGGAGTTCAGGTCGACGGACTCCTGGTCGACGGAGTAGCCGAGGAGCGTTCCGTAGGCGGCCCTGTTGGCGACGATGCCGGTGCCGAGAGCGGCATCGAAGCGGGGCGCGTTGTCCATGCCGCTCTCCCAGGCGGCGGCGAGGCGCCGCTCCTCGGGGGAGTCGTTGGCCGGGTCCACGGTGGCACCGTACTCGGCGAGACCGTTGTGGTCGTGGTCCCGGTTGCGGTACCACCACGCCTGGTACGCGGCGAGCTTCGGGTACATCTCGCGCAGGAAGGCCCTGTCCCCGGTCTTCTTGTACACCTCCCACACCGCCCAGGCGGCCAGCGGGGGCTTGGAGTTGCGTTCGTTCCAGTTGCCGCCGCCGCGTGCGGGGTCGTTGTAGAAGATGACGTCGGGGATCATCCCGGCGTCCTGGGGGCGGGTCGTGGAGTCGGGCCGGATCTGCCAGTCGAACATGGAGCGGATCTGCGACTCGGCCAGTTCGGGCGCGAAGCGTGCGGTGCCCACGGCCTGCTTCCAGGTGTCCCAGGCCCAGATGCCGCCGGCGAACCACTTGTAGGAGATCGACGGTGTGATCCCGTCGTGCTTGATCCGCCCCGCCGCGCTCCGCCAGTTGGTGACCAGGGTCTCCAGGGATTTCACGGCCGTACGCCGCCGGTCGGCGGGCACGCCACGGGTCACCCCGGCGACATAGCCCCGCCAGCGCGCGTCGGACGCGGACACGACGGATGCGGGGCGGGCCAGCACCTCGCGTACCTTCGCCTGCTCCTTCCCGCGCTCGGTGGCGGTGAAGGTGTAGGACTCGGTCCAGTCGAAACTGTGCGAGCGGCCGGGGGCGAGGGTCACCGGGTCCGCCTCGGTGCGGTAGCTGTCGCCGTCCACCGCCGTGCGGACGCGGTCCTTGTGGGTGACCTCGAAGCGCTCCGTGCCGTCGGTGAGGTAGTCCCAGGTCTCGCGGACCTTCGCGAAGTCGACGCCGACGCCGGAGCCGGTGGCGGTCAGCGACGGCGCGTCGCGCATCGGCTTGTCGGCGGGCCGCAGCAGGCTGCCCGTCCAGTCGGCGCCCAGGGTGCGGGGCGCCGGGCCGGTGTTGCGGACCTCGGCCCTGACCAGGGCGCTGCGGTCGGTGGCGAAGCGGAGTTCGAGGGTGAGGCGCAGCCCGCGGCCGAGGTCGTAGGACTGGAGGAGGCGGCCCGGGAGCGAAGTGAGCCGGGGTGCCCCGCCACCGGCCAGGTCCAGGGTGCGGCCGTGTTCGGTGAGGCGGATGCGGCTGAAGGACTTGCTGAGCCACCAGGGGTATTCCTGGGCGATGTAGAGGGGCCCGGAGAAGCCGCCGTACGCGTCCTTGTCACCGGCCTCCGGCAGGGCGTAGGCGTGCCAGGCCCCCTGGTCGGCGAAGACGTTGACGGGGTTGTTGTCCTCGTCGTCGCCGGGCTGGGCTGCGGCAGGGGTGCCGTGCAGGTCGAGGACGTCGGCGTACGAAGGCGGGGGCTTCGGGTGCCCGTGGGCGGTCGCCGTCTGCGGTACCGCGAGGGTGCCGCCGGCGAGGAGGAGCGCGGTCAGGGCGCTCAGGGAGCGGCGTCCGGTCGGGTGTCGGTCTCTCCAGCGGGTCATTTCCCGGTCTCTCCAAGGGAGTCGGTGACGATGCGCAGGACGGCGGCGCCGAGTGGGCCGAGGTCGATGTGGTCGCGGACGGCGGTTCCGGTGAGCAGATCGGTGCCGCCGACGGCGTACGGGCCCGTCAGCGGGGTCCGGGTGGCGTGGTCGTTGTGGTTGAGGACGAAGAGGTACGTGCCCTGCGCGCCGGAGCGCACGGTTGCCTCGACGCCCTCGGGGCCGTCGAGCACGGGCCGAACGCCCGCTGCCTTCAGCGCCTCGTCGAGCACGGCCGCGATGCCGTCGCCGAGGTGGGCGCTGATGTACCACGCGGTGCCGGTGCCGTAGAAGTGGCGGGTGATCGCGGGGCGGCCGGTGAGCTCGCCGGCCGCGTACGCGTCGACGACCTCCGTGTCCGGGCCCTGGCGCTCGATCCACTCGCTCCACAGGGTGGCCTCCGCGCCGGAGGCCAGGGGCACCGCCGCGCCGTCGGGGATCGGCCAGAACTCGTCGACGGATACGCCGAGTACGTCCCTCAGCGGCCCGGGTGCGCCGCCGTCGTGGATGTGGTCGTGGCCGTCGACGACGCCGGAGAAGGGCCCGCACACGAGGAGGCCGCCGCCGCGTACGTAGGCGGCGAGGCGTGCGGCGTTCTCGGGCCGCAGCAGATGGAGGTTGGGGGCGAGGACGGCCCGGTAGCCGTCGAGGCGGGCGTGCGGGGGCACGAAGTCGACGGTGACGGCGCGGGCGTGGAGCGCCGCGTACCAGGGGCGCAGCAGCTCGCGCCAGCGCATCCGGGCCGAGGGGTGGTCGTCGGCCTCCAGGGCCCACCAGGAGTCCCAGTCGAGGATGATCGCCACGCCCGCCGGGGCGGTGGTGCCGGTGACCTCGCCGAGCCGGGCGAGTTCGGCGCCGAAGCGGACGGTCTCGCGCCAGCCCCGGGACGCGGTGCCCCGGTGCGGGAGCAGGGCGCTGTGGTACTTCTCGGCTCCGGCGCGAGAGGCACGCCACTGGAAGTACATGATGCCGTCGGCGCCGCGGGCCAGTGCCTGGAGGGACCAGAGGCGTTGCAGGCCGGGCTTCTTGGGGACGTTGACCGGCCGCCAGCTGACGGCGGACGGCGCCTGTTCGAGGAGCAGCCAGGGCCTGCCGCCCTTGAGGGAGCGCATCAGGTCGTAGTTGAGGGCGGCGTTGACATGGGCGTGGGGGTCGGCGGGGTCCGGGTAGGCGTCGTCGGAGACGAGGTCCTCGTGCTCGGCCCACTTCCAGTAGTCGAGTGCCTTGAACATCGACATGAAGTTGGTGGTGGCCGGGATGCCGGGGCTGAGTTGCCCGAGTGCCTCGCGCTCGGCGCGGTGGCATTCGAGAAGGGCGTCGGAGCAGAAGCGCCGCCAGTCCAGCAGCTGCGTCGGGTTGACCGGTCCCGGGGCGGTGCGCGGTGGTTCGATCTCGTCGTACGTGCTGTAGCGCTGCGACCAGAAGGCCGTGCCCCAGGCGTGGTTGAGGGAGTCGACGGTGCCGTAGCGGTCGGTGAGCCAGGCCCGGAAGTGTGCAGCGGAGCGAACGCAGAAGCACTCGGTGACATGGTCGCCGTACTCGTTGTGGATGTGCCACAGGGCGAGGGCCGGATGGTGTGCGTAGCGTTCGGCGAGGGTGCGGGTGAGCCGGAGCGCGGCGGCCCGGTATTCGGGCGAGGACGGGCAGTAGTGCTGGCGCGAGCCGAATTCGAGGCGAACGCCGTCGGCCGTGACCGGCAGGATCTCCGGGTGGGCGCGTACCAGCCAGGCCGGCGGTGACGCGGTCGCGGTGGCCAGGTCGACGGCGATGCCGTGGGCGTGCAGGAGGTCGAGGAGCCGGTCGAACCAGGCGAAATCCCAGGCGTCCGGGCCGGGTTGGAGCCGGGCCCAGGAGAAGACGCCGACGGTCACCATCGTGACGCCGGCCTCGCGCATCAGCTCGGCGTCCTCGGCCCAGACTTCCTCGGGCCACTGCTCGGGGTTGTAGTCACCGCCGTACAGGACGCCCGGGACGCGGGTCAGGCGGCTCATCCCTTCACCGCCCCGCCGAGGAGTCCGGCGACGAACTGCCGCTGGAAGACCAGGAAGAGGAGCATCAGCGGAAGCGTGGCGAGGAGCGAGCCGAGCATCAGGCCCGAGTAGTCGACATGGGAGAGCCCGGTGAGGGTGTTGAGTGCTACGGGCACGGTGTATTTGTCCTCGGAGTTCAGCATGAGCAGCGGCCAGATGAAGCTGTTCCACTGCGCCATGAACGTGAAGATGACCAGGGCGCCGAGTTGCGGGCGTACGCACGGCAGCACGACCTGGTAGAAGGTGCGCAGCTCGCCGGAACCGTCGATCCGGGCCGATTCGAGGAGTTCGTCGGGGAAGTCGACGAAGCTCTGCCGCATCAGGAGGATGCCGAAGGAGTTCGCCAGGAACGGCAGGATCACCGCCTGGTACGAGTCGATCCAGCCGACGCTCGCCATCATCTGGAACAGCGGCACGAGCAGCACCTGGAACGGGATCATCATCGTGGCGAGCACGGCGCCGAGCAGCAGACCCCGGCCGCGGAAGCGGTACTTGGCGAGTCCGTAGCCGCACATGGCGGAGATCAGCGAGCTGAGCGCGGTGTGGACGACGGCGATGCCGACGCTGTTGAGGAGGACCCGCCCGAAGCCGATGGTGTCCTGGAGCCGGACGAGGTTGTCGAGGAGACGGCCGCCGGGCAGGAACGGCGGCGGTGAGTGGAACAGATCCGACGTGGAGTGTGTCGCGGCGATCGCCATCCAGAGGAACGGCACCAGGCTGACGACGGCGCCGGCCACGAGGAGGAGGCGGATGAGGTACCGGCCGGCGCGCCGGGCCGGGTGGATGCGTACGGAGGCCTGCTGGAGGGCGGTCACTGGCGGCGCTCCCTTCCGAAGGCGACGTACTGGAGGGCGGAGACCGCGGCGATGAGGGCGACGACGACCCAGGCGATGGCGGCGGCGTAGCCGAAGTCGAGCTGCTGGAAGCCGGCCTTGTAGAGGTAGACGACCGGGGTGAGGGTGGCGTCGTCGGGGCCGCCGCGGGTGAGGACGTAGTTCTCGTCGAAGAGCTGGAGCGTCCCGATGGTGGACGTGATCACGCAGAACAGGACGACCGGGCGCAGCTGCGGCAGGATCACGCGCGTGTACGTGGACAGGGTGCCGGAGCCGTCGATCGCCGCGGCCTCGTACTGCTCCTTGCCGATGGACTGGAGTCCGGCGAGCAGGATGACGGCGTTGTAGCCGGTCCAGCGCCAGGTCAGGGAGGCGATCAGGGAGACGCGGGCCCAGGTGGGGCTGTTGAGCCAGTCGACCTGGCCGATGCCGACGGCGCCGAGGATCTGGTTGACGAGACCGCCGTCGGTCTTGAGGAGGACCTGGAAGACGACGGCGTACGCGACGAGTGTGGTGACGGCGGGCAGGAAGTAGACCGCTCGCCAGGTGCCGCGGAAGCGCAGCCAGGACTGGTTGAGCAGGACGGCGAGGACGAGTGCCAGGCCGATCATCACGGGGACCTGGACGACGAGGATGATCCCGGTGTTGAACAGGGACTCCAGGAACGCGGGGTCGTGGATCATGCGCCGGTACTGGTCGAGTCCGACCCAGTGGGTGGCGCCGGCGTCCTCGGTGGTGAAGCTCTGCAGGAGGCTCGCGCCCAGCGGATAGGCGAAGAAGAGCGCGAAGAGGACGGCCGCGGGTCCGGCGAAGATCCAGGCGGTGGGGCGCCGGCGTCTGCGGCGTGCCGGGGCCGGGGCACGGGCGGGGGCGACGGGCCGGTCGTAGGTGGTGGGGACTGCCATCGGGCTACTTCACCCTTTCGCGGCCGGTGGCCGCGGCGAGCTGCCGCGCGGCCGAGTCGAGGGCGGCGCGCGGGTCCTTGCCGCGCAGCATCACGCCGGTGACGGCGGAGACCATGATGTCGGTGGCCTTCGCGTCGTCCTTGTTGTACTCGACCGGCGGGATGTTGCGGGCGAGCCGGGCGAACACGTCGAGGGCCGCCTGCCCGCCGAAGTACTCCTGCTTCGTGCTCAGGTACGGGTCGTCGAGCGCGGGCAGATAGGCGGGGAATAGGCCCTCGCGCTTGAGCATGGAGACCTGGTTGGCCTTGCCGGTGAGCAGGAATTCCATGAACGCCCAGGCGAGGCGGGGATTCTTGCTCTGCGCGGGGACGCAGAGCGTGGAGCCGCCCATGTTGGAGGTGCGGATGCCGTCGGCGGTGAAGCCGGGCAGCGGCACCACCCCGAACCTGCCCTTCAGCTCCGGCATCTCGTCGGTGAGCGTGCCCGTCCACCAGGCAGCGGTGGGTGTGGTGGTGGCCTTGCCCTCCTTGGTGCCGGTGACGAGTCCGTCCCAGCCCTTCTCGTAGTCGACGAGACCCTCGTCCTGCAAGGACTTCATCAGGGTGAGGGCCCGCACGGCCTCCGGGGTGTCGAGCGCGACCCGGCCGCCCTTGAAGTAGTACTGGCCCTGCTGCTGGAGCAGCATCGGCAGGATCCCGGCGTCCGTGGAGTCCATGATGAGCAGCTTGCGGCCGGTGGCCTTCTTGATGCGGACGCCTGCCGTCACGTAGTCGTCCCACGTCACCAGCGACGCGGGGTCCACTCCCGCGGCACGGAAGTGGTCCCTCCGGTAGTAGAGCGCGCAGGGGCCGATATCCCAGGGCAGGGCGAAGACCGCGCTGTCCTTGCCGGTGACGGTGTGCCAGGCGGCGCGGTCGAAGTCGCCTCCGTAGCGGCCGCCGAGGCTCGTCAGGTCGTAGAAGCCGCTGGGAAAGTTGCCGGTGAAGCGCGGCATGTGACTGCCCGAGACCGTGAGGACGTCGGCAAGACCCGAGCCGCCGCGCAGGCCCACAATGATCTTGTCGTAGGCGTTGTCGTAGCCGATGTCGACGATGTCGACGGTGGTCCCGGGGTGGCGCTCCTCGAAGGTGCGGGCCAGGCGCTTCATGGCCTTGGCGGCCACGTCCCATGACCAGACGGTGATCCCGCCGCTGACCTTGCCCCCTTCGTCGTCCTTCCTGCCGCCGATGTCGCGGGCCTGTCCGCCGCCCGCGCCGCCCATGGCACATGCACTGACCAGGGACGATGCCGCGGTCGCGAAGCCGGTGGCCAGAACGGCCCGTCGGGTGGGTCCTGTTGACACTCTTGCCTCCTGGAGCCTGAATGCCTAATGCTGTATTCAGAACACTGAATGACGGAGGCTGCCGTCAAGAGGTGTACACCCAAAGACTTTTGCTGCTGTGGTCCATGGCCGGCCCCCGAGCCGGCGCACGCGAAAGGCGCGGCATGACGTCACCCCAGGACTCCGCACACACCTACACCCATCCCTACATCCCGAACGCGGTCCCGGCCGTGCGGCAGGCGATGCTGGAGGAGATCGGCGCCAGGAGCGTCGAGGACTTCTACGCCGACATCCCGGACGGCATCCGGCTGCACCGCCCCCTCGATCTGCCGGCCCCGCTGCGTTCGGAGGCCGAACTCACCCGCCACATGGAGGAGTTGCTCGTCCGCAACACCTCGACCCGGCAGGCGCTCAGCTTCCTCGGCTCCGGCTGCTACCAACACCACGTCCCGGCAGTGGTGGACGAGGTGGTCAACCGCAGCGAGTTCCTCACGGCGTACGCGGGCGAACCGTACGAGGACCACGGCCGCTTCCAGGCGCTGTGGGAGTACCAGTCGATGATGGCCGAGCTGCTGGACGTCGAGGTCGTCAACGTCCCGGTGTACGACGGCTTCCAGGCCGCCGGCACCGCCCTGCGCATGGCCGGCCGGATCACCGGCCGCCGCCGCGTGCTCGTCGCCACCGCGATCGACGCCGACAAGCTCTCCCGGGTACGCGACTACGTACGCCCCGACCACGACGTGACGGTGATCCCGGTCGATCCGGACACCGGCTGCGCCGACCTCGACGCGGTGCGCGAGGCGCTCGCCGCCGGGGACACGGCCGCGGTGTACGCGGACTCGCCCTCCGCGCTCGGCATCGTCGACGAGGCGCTCCCCCGCCTCGCCGAACTCGCCCACGATGCCGGCTCGTTGTATGTCGTGGGCTGCAATCCGCTCACCCTCGGCGTGCTCGCTCCGCCCTCCGCGTACGGCGCCGACATCACCTGCGGCGACATCCAGCCGCTCGGCCTCCACCAGAGCTTCGGCGGCGGCAACGCGGGCTTCATCGCCACCCGCGACGAGGAACGGCTGGTCGCCGAGTACCCGTCGCGCCTGTTCGGCCTGGTGCCGACGAGCATCGAGGGCGAGTACGGCTTCGGCGACGTCGCCTACGAACGGACCTCGTTCGCACTGCGCGAGGAGGGCAAGGAGTGGGTCGGTACGGCCGCCGCGCTGCACGGCATCGGGGCCGGGGTGTACCTCGCGCTGATGGGACCGCAGGGCATGCGGGAGATCGGCGACACCGTCCTCACGCTCACCGCGTACGCCCGCAGGCGCCTCGCGGAGGTGCCCGGCGTCGAGGTCCCGTACGGCGACGCCCTGCACTTCGCCGACTTCACCGTCCGGTACACGGGTGGCGGGACCGCCGACGAGATCCGCGCCGGCCTGAAGGAGCGGGGCATCTTCGGTGGCGTGCCGACCGGCGAGCACGAGGCCGCGTACTGCGTCACCGAAGTCCACACCAAGGCCGACATCGACCGGCTCGCCGCGACCCTTGAGGAGATCGTCAAGTGACCGCCCACGCGCCCGTGTCCGTCGCCCCCGAGGAAGCGCGCATCGTCGGCAAGCCGCGCCTGCGCCGGTTCCAGCAGGCCTCCTGGGACGAGAAGCTGATCTTCGAGCTCGGTTCGCCGGGCGAGCGCGGCGTTCTCGTACCGTCCGCGGACCCGTCCCTCGAAAGGCCCGCGATCCCCGCCGCCCTGCGCCGCGCCGAACCGCCCGCCCTGCCTGAGATGTCCCAACAGCAGGTCCTGCGCCACTACTTGCGTCTCTCCCAGGAGACTCTGGGCGCCGACCTCAACATCGACGTCGGCCAGGGGACCTGCACCATGAAGTACAGCCCCAAGGTCAACGACCAGTTCGTCCGCGACCCGCGGATCGCTTCGCTGCACCCGCTCCAGGACGAGGACACGGTCCAGGGCGTCCTCGGGATCATCCACAGCCTGGAGCAGCTCCTGAAGGAGATCTCCGGCATGGACCGGGTCTCGCTCCAGCCGGGTGCGGGCTCCGCCGCGATCTACACCAACGTGGCGATGATCCGCGCCCACTTCGCGGCGCGCGGCGAACTGGAGCAGCGCGACGAGATCATCACGACCATCTTCTCACACCCGTCCAACGCGGCCTGCGCGAAGACGGCGGGGTTCAAGGTCATCACCCTCCACCCGGACCCTGACGGCTACCCGGACATCGAGGCGCTCAGGGCGGCGGTCGGCCCGCGCACGGCGGCGCTCCTCATCACCAACCCCGAGGACACCGGGATCTACAACCCGCGCATCGAGGAGTTCGTCCGGATCGTGCACGAGGCGGGCGGCCTGTGCTCGTACGACCAGGCCAACGCGAACGGCATCCTCGGCATCACCCGGGCCCGGGACGCGGGCTTCGACCTGTGCCACTTCAACCTGCACAAGACGTTCTCGACGCCGCACGCGTGCGGCGGCCCGGCGGCGGGCGCCTGTGCCGTCACCGAGGAGCTCGCCCCGTATCTCCCGCGCCCGACCGTGGAGTTCGATCCGGAGTCGGGCACCTACCGGCTGGACGACGACCGGCCCGAGTCGGTCGGCAAGATGCGGCCGTTCTACGGCGTCGTGCCGAACCTGGTCCGCGCCTACGCCTGGATCATGTCGCTCGGTGCGGAGGGTCTGCGGGCCGCCGCCGAGACGGCCGTCCTCAACAACAACTACCTGCTCCACAAGGTCCGGCAGATCCCGGGCGTCTCCGTGCCGTACGCGGCCGGGCGCCCGCGCGTCGAGCAGGTCCGGTACAGCTGGCAGAAGCTCCACGAGGACACCGGCCTGCACTCCGAGGACATCGGCCTGCGCGCCGCGGACTTCGGTACCCACTACTGGACCAGCCACCACCCCTATGTGGTGCCGGAACCCATGACGCTGGAGCCGACCGAGTCCTACACGCGCGCCGACCTCGACGAGTACGCGGCGATCCTCGCGGAGATCGCCCGCGAGGCGTACGAGGACCCGGAGACCGTGCGCACGGCGCCGCACCGTTCGACCATCCACCGGGTACGCCCTCAGGCCCTGGACGACCCCGCGGTCTGGGCGGTCTCCTGGCGCGCCTACCGCCGCAAGGTGCTGGGCGAGGCGGGCCGCCGGTGACGAGGGTCGGCCTGGTGGTCAACCCGGTCGCCGGGCTCGGCGGCAGGGTGGGCCTGGGCGGCACCGACGGCCCGGACCGGGCCCGCACGGCGCTGTCGCTGGGCGCACGCCCGCTGGCGGGGGCGCGTGCGGCCGCGGCCCTGGGCGAACTGGCGGCGCGTGCGGGCGAGCCGGCCCGGGACGAGCTCCTCGTCGTCACCGCCGCCGGCCCCCTGGGCGCCGAGTCCGCCGCCGCCGCGGGACTCACGGAACGGATCGTGTACGCCGCCGGGACCGGCCGGGACACCTCGGCCGCGGACACGGCCGCCGCGGTGCGGGCCGTGGTCGCCGAGGGCGTCGGCCTCCTGCTCTTCGCCGGCGGCGACGGCACCGCGCGGGACGTGCTCGGCGCCCTCGGCGACGTGCCCTGCCCGGTCCTCGGGGTGCCGACCGGCGTGAAGATGCACTCGGCCGTCTTCGCCGTCAGCCCGCGCGCCGCGGGTGAGGTCGCGGCGGCGTGGCTCGCCCGCACGGGCAGGGTCCGGGTGCGGGACGCCGAGGTGATGGACCGCGACGAGGACGCCCTGGGCGAAGGGCGCGTCACCTCCCGGCTGTTCGGGTGGCTGCCCGTCCCGGACGTGCCGGTCCGCGTGCAGCAGCGCAAGACCGGCAGCAGCGCCGCGTTGCCGGAGGCGGTCGGCGGGATCGCGGCCGAGGCCGCCGAGCGGGTCGGAGCCGGGCTGCTCGTGCTCGGCCCCGGGAGCACCACCCGGGCGGTGGCGGCAGCGCTCGGCGCGGACGTGTCGCTCACCGGGGTCGACGTGCTCGCCCTGCGGCCGGGCCACCCGCCCCGGGTCGTGGCCCGCGACGCGGGCGAGGACGCCCTCCTCGCCCTGGGCCCCGCCTGGATCGCCCTCTCCCCCATCGGCGGCCAGGGCTTCCTCCTGGGCCGCGGCAACCAGCAGATCTCGCCGCGCGTCCTGCGCGCGGCGGGCGGCCGCGAGCGCCTGCTCGTGCTGTGCACCGAAACGAAACTGGCGGCGCTCGGCGGCCGCCCCCTTCTCCTGGACACCGGCGACGACGCACTCGACGCGGAGCTGTCCGGCCATCTCCCCGTCATCACCGGCAGGCGGCGCACCTCGTTGTACCGCCTGGCCATGTGACCCCACGTACCCCCGACACCGGACACAAGGAGCCCAAGATGATCTCCCTCGACGGCAAGCGTGCGATCGTGACCGGCGGCGGAGCCGGCATCGGCCGTGCCACCGCCCAGGTCCTCGCCGAGCTCGGCGCCCGCGTGGTGATCGCCGACATCGACACGGACGGCGGCGAACGTACCGCGAAGGACACCGGCGGAACCTTCGTACGCTGCGACGTGTCACGGCGCGAGGACTGCGAGGCCGTCGTGCACACGGCGCAGAAGCGGTTCGGCGGTGTGGACGTCCTCTTCAACAACGCGGGCATCATCCGCCGCTCCACGGTCTGCGAGATCACCGAGGACGACTGGGACCTGGTGATGGCCGTGAACATCCGGTCGGTGATGCTGATGAGCCGTCTCGTGATCCCCGGGATGGCGGCCCGGGGCGGCGGCTCCATCGTCAACACCGGCTCCGGGTGGGGCATCCGCGGCGGCGGCCGGGCCGTCTCGTACTGCGCGTCGAAGGGCGCCGTGGTCAACATGACCCGCGCCATGGCCATCGACCACGGCCCCGACAACATCCGCGTCAACTGCGTCTGCCCCGGTGACACGGCGACCGGGATGCTCGCCGAGGAGGCCCGCCAGCTCGGCGAGAGCTCCGACGCGTTCTACGCCGACGCCGCCGACCGGCCGCTCGGCCGGATCGGGCAGCCCCGTGACATCGCCCAGACCGTGGCGTTCCTGGCCTCCGACGCCTCGGCGTTCCTGAGCGGAGCGGTCATCCCGGTCGACGGCGCCGGTACCGCGTGACCCGCCGGTAGCGGATAATCGACCGGACCGAAGGGGAGGGCAGCCTCACATGCCAATCGAAAACCGCCCGTTGCGCGAACAGGTCAAGGAGGAACTGATCAAGCGCCTCGGGCGCGGCACGATCGCGACCAGTGAGCCGATCAACGAGGGGCAGCTCGCCACCGAACTCGGCGTCAGCCGTACGCCGCTGCGCGAGGCACTGATCACGCTGGAGCGCGAGGGCGTCATCACCAGCGAACGCGGCAAGGGCTTCCGCTTCACGCCGCTCAGCGCGCAGGAGTTCCGCGACCTGTCCGCGATCGTCGCGACGCTGGAGGCGCTCGCCCTGGAGTCCAGCGATCCCGAGCACCTGGCGGCGACGGCCCCCCGTCTGCTGGCGGAGGCGCGCGCGTTCTCGGCCCCACAGGCGCCGCACGACGTCATAGAGCGTTACGACGACGCCTGGCACGACCTGCTGCTGTCCGGCTGCACCAACGACCGCCTGATGAAGCTGATCACCTCCCTGAAGGTGACGATGCACCGCTACGAGCGGGTGGCCCTGGGCGACCAGGACATCCTGGAGCGTTCGGCGCAGGAGCACGAACGGATCGCCGAGTGCCTGCAGCGCGGCGACCTGGACGCGGCCGTCGCGGCGCTCAAGGAGAACTGGAACAGCGGGATGCACCGGATCCTGGAGCATCTGAAGGACTGAGGCCGCGTGGCGGCGGTGCGGGCCCGGCACCGGTCTTGCCCCGCACCGCCCCCTCGGGTTCCGTTCACGGTGGACCCGCCGCCCGACCCAGGGACTGTGACCGCATGACTCTGCAGATCAGCGCCACCAACCCCGAACACCCGGCCCTCCTGCTCGAACTGCCCTGGCACATTCCCCTGGAGGAGTGGCCCGAGGAGTACCTCGTGCCGCTGCCCCGCGGCATCTCGCGGCACGTCGTGCGCTACGCGCGAGCGGGCGAGGAGACCGTGGCCGTGAAGGAGCTCGCCGAGCGGCCGGCGCTGCGCGAGTACGAGCTCCTGCGTACGCTCGACCGTCTCGGGATACCGGCCGTCGACCCGCTCGCCGTGGTCACCGGCCGGACCGAGGCCGACGGATCGCCCCTCGAACCCGTGCTGATCACCCGCCATCTGGGCGGTTCGCTCCCCTACCGGTCGACCAGGCACGGCGGCTCCTGGGCGACCTGGAGAGCTGGATGGCCACCCAGGACGACCACGCCCCCGGCGACCGGCACGGCGCCCGCACCGAGGTACTGGCCCACCGCTGGGTCCGCGAGATCTTCCGGCCCACGGTGCGCGCCGCGCGCGACCACGTGCCCGCCCGGATGGACGCGGCCGAGCTCTACCACGAACTCCTCGAACACCGCTGGTACCTGTCCGAACGGGCCCAGCACGACATCGGACTCGACGCGGCGGTCGAGGACTACGTCAGGAAGACGGCTGCGGCGGACGACACCTGCACATAGGCTGCCCTCCCGGAGATGCGCGCCGGCCAGCCGGACATGATCCAGACGAGAGGCCCCAGGAGCCGCCCCGTGTTCTATCACGTACTCAAATACGTCTTCATCGGGCCGCTTCTGCGCTTGCTCTTCCGCCCCCGGATCGAGGGCCTGGAGCACATCCCGGAGGACGGCGCGGCGATCGTCGCCGGAAACCATCTGTCCTTCTCCGACCACTTCCTGATGCCCGCGATCCTCAAACGGCGGATCACGTTCCTCGCCAAGGCCGAGTACTTCACCGGTCCGGGGGTGAAGGGGCGGCTGACCGCCGCCTTCTTCCGCAGCATCGGGCAGATCCCGGTGGACCGTTCCGGCAAAGAGGCCGGGCAGGCGGCGATCCGGGAGGGGCTCGGGGTGCTGAGCAAGGGCGAGTTGCTGGGCATCTACCCGGAGGGCACCCGTTCGCACGACGGTCGGCTCTACAAGGGCAAGGTGGGCGTGGCCGTCATGGCGATCAAGGCGCAGGTGCCCGTGGTGCCGTGCGCGATGGTCGGCACATTCGAGATCCAGCCGCCGGGACAGGTCGTCCCGAGCATCAGGCGCGTCACCATCCGCTTCGGTGAGCCACTGGACTTCTCCCGTTACGCCGGTATGGAGAACCAGAAGGCCGCGATCCGGGCCGTCACCGACGAGATCATGTACGCGATCCTGGGGCTCTCGGGTCAGGAGTACGTCGACGAGTACGCGGTCAAGGTGAAGGCCGCGCAGGCCGAACAGAGCGGTCAGCCGAAGAAGTTCCCGAAACTGCGACGCTCACGGCGGATCCGCGCTCGGTGAACGCCGCCGTCCCGGGTGACCGCCCGGCCCTAGCGTGGACCGCATGAGCAAGGGAAACGCATGGGTACTGGGGGCGACGGGACAGATCGGGCGGGCGGCCGTGCAGGCGCTCGTCGAGGACGGCTGGGAGGTGACGGCCGCCTCCCGCGGCGGCGGCCGGGACGACCGGTGGGACGGGGCGGTGCGCACGACGGGCCTGGACCGGGACGCCGACGGGGCGCTCGCTGCGGCGCTGGGCGACGGCTGTGACGTACTGGTCGACATGGTGGCGTACGACGCGGGTCACGCCCGTCAGCTGACCGCTCTCACGGACCGGATCGGTTCGGCGGTGGTCATCTCCAGCGGTGCGGTGTACGAGGACGACCGGGGCCGCAGCTTCGACACGCAGGGCGAACCCGACGGTGCTCCGCACTACCCGCTGCCGATCCCGGAGTCGCAGCGCACCCTGCCGGCCGGCGACACGACGTACGGGACACGGAAGATACGGCTTGAGCAGGATCTGCTGGCGGCCGGGGACGCGCTGCCGGTGACACTGCTGCGGGCCGGTGCGATTCACGGGAAGTACTGCCGCTCGCCGCGTGAGTTGTTCTTCGTGAAGCGGCTCCTGGACGGCCGCGCCCGGCGGGTGCTCGCGTTCGGCGGGGAGTCCCGTTTCCACCCGGTCCATGTCTCCAATCTGGCCGAGCTGATCCGGCTGGCCGCCCTGCGGCCCGGTTCGCGGGTGCTCAACGCCGGGGATCCGCAGGCGCCGACGGTCGCGGAGATCGGCGAGGCCGTCGACGCGGCGCTCGGCCGCACGACGCAGACCGTGCTGATGGCGGGCGCGCCCGGGGAGGACGGCGTCGGTGACACGCCATGGGGCGGCGCCCACCCCATCGTGTACGACATGACGGCCGCCGAGCGCGAGCTCGGGTACCGGCCGGTCACGGACTACGCGCAGTCGCTTCCCGGGACGGTCGAGTGGATCGCGGCGCAGTTGGAGGGGAGGGACTGGACGGCGGCCTTCCCCGCCATGCTGCGGGCGTACGGGAAGGAGCTCTTCGACTACGCGGCGGAGGACGCCTGGCTGGAGGCGTACGACCGTAAGGCGTGAGGCACGGCCGGGCGGTGTTCACTCCTCCTGGGCGCCGAGCAATTCGTCCAGGGCCTGGTCCAGGACACCGCGCAGCAGGCGTGCGTCGGGGGCGACGGCCGTGACCAGCACGGCCGGTCCGGCGAGCGGGGTGAGGACGGCGGTCTCCCCCAGCAGGCGTGCGTCGGGGCGCTTCTCGTCGAATGCCGGTTCCACGACGAGGAGTTGACCGACGGCCCGGTGGCCGCCCAGGACCGCCGCACCGCCCCAGCCGCCGGGGGCTCCCGGCCCGTACGCCAGCTGCTGGTCGATCAGCGGGCGTCCGGCGCGGTGCACGGTGAGGTGCACGGTGAGGTGGCTGACGAGGGTGCCGGTGCCTTCGCCGTGGCGGCCGAGGATCTGTTCCTCCCGCAGCACCAGCCGTGCGGTGGCGGCGAGTTGCACCCGGGTGGTCATGTGCAGCACGCTGCCGTGCGCCGAGACGAGCTGTTCGGGCAGCCAGCGCAGCTCGGCCCGCTCCCCCGCACTCAACTCGATCCCGTACGTGGCGGGTTCACCGCCCAACCCGGGCAGGGCCACGGTCGCCGCGGCGCAGTCGACGGTGAGCCGGGCGCGGTCGCCGACCCGGGTCTCGATGGCGAGCCGGTCGCCGCCGAGCGGTGCGCTCATGGCGCCGACGACGGTGCCCCGGGTGCCGGACCCGGTGGTCGCCCGGGTCCGGCGCAGGGCGAGCGGTCCGTCGCCCCGCAGCACGGGGAGCGAGGTGACGCCCCGGCCGTCGAGTGCCGCGGTGATCCTGGCGGTGGCCCGGACGCTCATGCGGTCCAGGCGGCGAGCCGCGCACGCACCCAGTCCGCGACGGGCCCCACGCCCTCCTCGGAGGTGAGCGAGGTGAAGGCCACGGGGAGCGGTCCACGCTGCTGCGCGGCGTCGTGGGCCATCCGGCCGAGATCGGAGCCGACGTACGGGGCGAGGTCGGTCTTGTTGATGACGAGCAGGTCGGAGGTGGTGACGCCGGGGCCGCCCTTGCGCGGGACGTCGTCGCCGCCCGCCACATCGATGACGAAGATCTGGGCGTCGGCCAGCCCCCTGGAGAAGGTGGCGGTGAGGTTGTCGCCGCCGGATTCGACCAGGATCAGATCGAGCGGCCCGACGGTGTCCTCCAGGTCCTCGACGGCTTCGAGGTTGGCGGAGATGTCGTCGCGGATCGCGGTGTGCGGGCAGGCGCCGGTCTCCACGGCCTGGATGCGCTCGGGCGGCAGGACGGCGTGGCGCAGGAGGAAGGCGGCGTCCTCGCGGGTGTAGACGTCGTTGGTGACCACCGCGATGGAGAGCTGCTCGCGCAGGGCCCGGCAGAGGGCGGCGACGGTCGCGGTCTTGCCGGAGCCGACCGGTCCGCCGAGTCCGATGCGCAGGGCGCGGCGGTGTGCATGGCCTCGCGCGACATGGTGTTGCCCTTGCCGAGCAGACCGATGTTGACGGGGTAGGCGTCCAGGGCCCCGAACATCCGGGCGAGGTGCCATGGGCCGGGGGTGACGGTGGTGGCCTTGGTGCCTTCGGCGGGTCCGGTGCCGCCGCCGACCAGGGTGGTGATGCCGGAGGAGAGCGCCTGGTCGATCAGGGTCGGCGAGATGAAGTGGACATGGGCGTCGATCGCCCCCGCGGTGACGAACTTGCCATTGCCCGCAATGATCTCGGTCTCGGGGCCGATGACCAGATCGGGGTGGACGCCGTCCATGGTGTCGGGGTTGCCGGCCTTGCCGATCCCGGTGATCCGGCCGTCGCGGATGCCGATGTCCGCCTTGCCCACGCCCCAGTGGTCGATGATCACGGCGCCGGTGGCGACGGTGTCCGGGGCCCCTTCGGCGCGGGTGGTGCGAGCCTGCCCCATCGATTCACGGATGACCTTGCCGCCACCGAACACCGCCTCGTCACCGGCGAGTCCGGGTCCGCCCGAGCGGTCCTCCTCGATCTCGACGAGCAGATCGGTGTCGGCGAGCCGGATGCGGTCGCCGGTCGTGGGGCCGAACAGGTCGGCGTATACGGCGCGGTCGAGTTCAGCCATCGAGGGCACCTCCGGTCCCGCCGCGCAGCCCGGGGACGATGCGCCGCCCGGCGAGCGGTACGAGTTCGATGCCGACCGGTACGCCGGGTTCGAAGCGCACGGCGGTTCCGGCGACGATGTTCAGCCGCAGGCCGCGGGCGGCCGAACGGTCGAAGTCCAGGCCGGGGTTGGCCTCGGCGAAGTGGTAGTGCGAGCCGACCTGGACGGGCCGGTCGGCGGCGTTGAGCACGGTGGGGCGGGTCACGGGGCGGCCCTCGTCGAAGGGCACGGGCCCGCCCGCGTACAGGATCTCTCCGGGGATCATCGGTGGCGCCTCCCGTCAGACGATCGGCTCGTGGACGGTGACGAGCTTGGTGCCGTCCGGGAAGGTGGCTTCGACCTGGACGTCGTGGATCATCTCGGGCACCCCGTCCATCACGTCGTCCCGGGTGAGCACCTCGCGGCCCGACGCCATCAGCTCGGAGACCGTACGGCCGTCGCGGGCGCCCTCCAGCAGATGCACGGTGATCAGCGCGATCGCCTCGGGGTGGTTGAGCCGAAGCCCGCGCGCCCTGCGCTGCCGGGCCACATCGGCGGCAACGTGGACGAGCAGGCGTTCCTGCTCGTGCGGGGTCAGTCGCATGCGTCCACCTCACAGTCCTGTGCCCAGTACCGGCCCTGGGCGCGGCAAGGCAACAGCGGTGTTCGACGCGGTCGTCGAACAGCGAGCCGCCGACTCGCGGCGAGGTGGTGCACATTAGAGCCGAAGTTTTTCCGGCGCGTTAACCGGTCTCCGGAAGATGCATGGGCATCAGGCCACGCAAGCCGTTCTCCAGCGCCTCCGCCCGGGCATGCCGGGTACCCCCGTCGCAGCGGACGGAGGTACCCGGCATGCCCGCGTCATGGGCCGTCGGCGCGGCGCTCAGCTGCCCGGCTCGTGGTGCCCCCTGTGCTCCGCCGCGATGCCGAAGCGGCGCCGTTCGCCGGGAGCGGACACCGAGGAGCCGATCGAGGAGACCGAGCTGATCACCTGCTCCTCCGCGGCCGCCTCGTCCTTCTCCAGTCGCTCCAGGTCAGCGGCCGAGACGAGCGCCACCAGCGGCTTGCCGTGCCGTGTCACGACGACGCGCTCGCCGCCGTAGACGACGCGGTTGATCAAATCGGCGAGCTCAGCCCGGGCTTGCGTCACCGGAATCTCGTAGGCCATGCTCCTAGCCTATGTAATGTCCACCTGGTCCGCTGTGGTCCGTGGTGACAGCGATTTTCCAGGTCAGAGGCTCTCGCGTGCTCCCGTGCGCTCTCGATTGTGAGAGATGTGTGAGACCGAGGCGCGGTCCGCAAGAACTGCGCCCGGCTCATGCCGCGCGCCTCCGCCTCCTGCCACTGCTCGGCATGCACCGAGCACATTGCGTAGCGCCGCCAGCGGGGCCGCGCACAGTCGACGACCGTGCAGTTCCACGGATATACCGGGTGCGTCGGCGGGATCTTCAGCACCCCGCCGCGCAGCGCCGGGTCGAACTCGGGCCCGTTGATCAGCGCGGTGAGCATCTCCAGCCGGTCCCGTCGCATGCGGGCATCCTGCTGTGGCAGCGGCGACGGCGCCGTCACTTCGTCTCACCCCAGACCGTGCGCAGGGCGGCGTCGAAGACCGGGTCGTGGACATCGACGTGTCCGTAGACCTCATCCACCATCACGGCCGAGGCCCAGCCGCCGGCGCGGTTCGAGCCGGTGCGGGATCTCTTCGCTCGGGTTGCGCGTCCGCTGGCGGGGCCGGACACGCCGGGGTCGTGGCTGGCCGGGCGTCGTCTGGTGGCGATCGACGGGACGTGCCTGGATGTGGCGGACACGGCAGCCAACGCAGAGGTCTTCGGGCGGCCGGCTTCCTGCCGGGGGAGCGGTCCGCGTTTCCGCAGGCCCGCCTGGTGGCGTTGGCTGAATGCGGCACCCATGTGGTCTTCGACGCTGTCACCGGCTCGTGCAGTGAACCTGCGGCCCCGGTATCTGGAAACCCTGGCCGATGGGTCCTGGCTGGCCCGGATCGTCCCGATGTCGGGCACGAACCGGGCCACGACGGAGCCCCTCACGGTCCGAGTGATCGACTACACGGTCGATGACGGCCGGGACAACCCCGACGAATACCGGCTGCTGACCACGATCCTCGACCCGGCCGAGGCCGGCGCCGAGGACCTCGCAGCCGCCTACGCCAGGCGGTGGGAGATCGAGACCACCTTCGACGAACTGAAGACCCATCAACGCGGGCCCCGCGCGGTACTGCGCTCGAAAGCCCCCGACCTTGTCCAGCAAGAAATCTGGGGACACCTGTGCTGCCACTACGCCATCCGTACTCTGATGGCTGACACCGCCGCGCACACCGGCCAGGACCCCGACAGAGTCTCCTTCGTCAAGGCCCTCCGCATCGCCCGCCGTTCAGTCGCGCAGAGCGCATTTCCCCCTCCGGGCGCTGACACGGCCGACGCGATCTGGTCTCACGCCATCCGATGGCTCACCCAACACCTCAACCCACCACGCCGAAAACGCTCACACCCCCGAGTCGTCAAACGCAAGGTCCTGAAATGGGCCGCGAAAAGCTCCCACCACACACACTGGCCCCAACCCGAACACACCCCACACACCACCATCCACATCCACTAACTGAACGGTATTGAGGCTTAGCCACATCCCCCATCGTGTCCGCGTGCACGAAGGGGAAGTGGGCCTTGTCCCGGAAGTTCTCGGTCAGCTGCCGCATGCCGCAGTTCAGGGTGTACGGCTCGCCCGCGCCGAGCTGCCAGGTCTCGTCGACGTACTCGGGCAGCCGCGGCAAGGGAAGGCAGGGGGCGTCGAGGCAGCTCCACACCAGGCCGTAGGCAATCTCGGCTGGGTAGGTGCGCAGCGCCGCGTGCGGCCTGTCCCGGCCCGACGGCAACGAGGGAACGCGCGTGCACCGCCCGCTTCCCGCCTCGAAGAGCCAGCCGTGGTACGGGCATTCCAGGGCGCCCTCGCTCAACTGTCCCAGCCGCAGTGCCACACCGCGGTGCGGGCAGAAGCCCTCGGCCACAGTGACGGAACGTCCGTCGCCGTACACCACGAGTTCCTCACCGAGAATGTTGCCGCTCGTGACGCCGTTCCCGAGGTCGGCGACCCGGGCGACCGGGAACCACATGTGCCGCAGCATCTCGTATGCAACCGGGTCCATCGTCATATCCCTGCTTTAGCTGATTCAGCACGTCAACGCACATACATCGAGAGCTCGCGAAGGCCTGAGAAGTGGAGAGTTCACCCACCATGGAAATCATTGAGACGCACCGCGACCTGTTGATCCGCCTGCTGCCCGACGACAAGGAGGATGAACTCTCCGTCCATCAGGGGCAGTTCCACCACGTAGTGGTCGGCTCGGAGCGCGTGGTGTGCTTCGCCCGCACCGAGGCTGCCGCGGCGCGGCTGCCCGCGCGGGCAGCCGTACTGCGCGCCCTCGCCGGGCTCGACCTCGGCTTCCGCACCCCGCGCCCGCTCGCCCAGGGCGGCATCCAGGGCACGGACGAACCGCCCTACCTGGTGCTGAGCCGGATTCCCGGAGCGCCGTTGGAGGACGACGCGCTCGAGCGCCCCGAGGTCGCCGAGGCGGCGGCCGAGCAATACGCCGAGCTCCTCTCCGGGCTCACCGCCGCGGGCAAGGACGAGAGGGTGCGCGCCGCGCTTCCAGCGGCCCCCGAGGGCCAGTGGCAGGAGTTCGCTGCGGGAGTGCGCGCCGAACTGTTCCCGCTGATGTCCGACGGCGGCCGGGAGCGTGCCGCGCGCGAACTCGCCGCGCTCGACGGCCTTCCCCCGCTCACTTCCGCCGTGGTCCACGGCGACCTCGGCGGTGAGAACGTCCTGTGGGAGATCTCGGACGGTGTGCCGCGCCTGAGCGGTGTCATCGACTGGGACGAGGTCACCTTGGGCGACCCCGCCGAGGACCTGGCGGCCGTCGGGGCCAGCTACGGGGAGGAGCTGCTGGGCCGGGTGCTGGCGCTCGGCGGCTGGGCCGACGATTCGACGGCCGGGCGGATCAGCGCGATCCGCGGCACCTTCGCCCTCCAACAGGCCCTCTACGCACAGCGCGACGGTGACGAGGAGGAGCTGGCGGACGGCCTCACCGGCTAACGGTAGGTCCGACCCTCCGGGGGCCGGCGGGACTAGGCGCATTCCCGCCGGCCATCGCCGTGTCGTCCAGGACGATGTGCACGGCATCGCTCACCGGGCCGTCACCCGGGCCAGGCGCCGGTCCAGCTCACTGTCCAGGCTCGGACCAGTGGGCGCGTAGCCATTCCACGCCTTCAGTGCGGCCCTGGCCTTCTCAGCCCGCTCAGCCCGCTCAGCCGGAGTGAGCATGGTCTCGGCCAGCCGCGCCAGATACGCACGCAGCGACAACCCCTCAGCAGCCGCGATCGCGGCGAGCCGGTCCCTGGCCGCCTCGGGGATACGGACATTGGCATCAGACATCGTCGTACCCTAAAGATACGGGTACGTACCCGTATCCTTAGCTGACTGCGTGCACCGACCGGCACGGTGCAGGCTCGATGGCACGGCACCCTCACTGCATCCGGAGGTGAGAGTTGGCTGCTCTGGCGGCAGCGGCGCGCCGCAACCGGCAGCCTCTCCCCAACAGTTCAGGAGCGAGGGATGGGGACGGGTGGGAGCGGTCTTCCTGGCCCGGCGCACCAGCCGGCCGAGTTCGTCCAGCGTCTTGGGCGGGAGGACGGCTGCGAGTTTCGGGAACAGTTCGTGTTCTTCCTCGCGCCCGTGGGAGGCGACCTCGAACTTCAGCTTCGCGATCGTGTCGTTGAACCGCGGGTCATCGACGCTCAGGTCTTCGAGGTCGGTGACCCGAGCATGGCCTGGTGTCGTGTGGACAGGCGCTGCTGGGCCAGTGTGAGAGCTGCGGGGCACGGTCGACCGCCGTCCGCATACATCATCGACGCCCTGTTGCGGTGGCGGCACGAGGCTGCCGCAGGGATGGTGAGAACGGGACACCAAGCGCGACCGGGCAGGTGCGTGATGAGCGACGAAGCAACATCAGTTCCGCGGATTGTGGTGGGCGTCGACGGCTCCGAACCGTCGAAGGCAGCCCTGCGGTGGGCGGTCGGCCAGGCGAAGCTGATGGGTGGCGTGGTCGACGCGACTATTGCCTGGGACTTTCCGACAGCCTGGTATGGCTTGGCGCCGCCCACGGACAAGGATCCGGCTGACTACCAGAAGCAGGCGCGCAAGATCCTGGATCAGGCGATCGACGAGGCCCTCGGCCCGGGCCCGGCACGGCCGGTCGACCTCCGCCCCATCTCGGCCCACGGGCACCCGGCTGCCGTCCTGCTCGATGCCGCTGCAGGAGCACGCCTGCTGGTTGTAGGCAACCGGGGGCACGGTGGATTCAACGAGGCACTTCTGGGGTCGGTCGGCCAGCACTGCGTGCAGCATGCCCCGTGCCCTGTCGTCGTGGTCCGGGGATCCGGCCACGGACCCTGAACAGCGCCGCCTGCTCCATCATCGCTGCACCCTTGTTGCTGGGGGGACCGTCGCTGACGCCGACCTGGTACCGCCGACCGCGCAGAACTTTGGCGCGGTTGAGGTGCACATTCGCCGTAACCGGAGGCAACATGCCCGCCGCCCAGTCGGAGGCGAGGTCGACATCACCCTGCCGGGCAACCAGCAGAACAGAGGCGGCGCTCATCCCGGGCATTTCCAACAGTTCCGCTCCATGGCAGCCAGGCGCGAGCGGGTCAGTGCCTTCGCCGGGCTTGATGACCGACTCCATCCCGATGTTCGTGGACTTGCAGGACAGGAGCGTGGTGAGCGTGAGGTCAAGACCCTGCGATCAGGCGACCTTCCCGCCGATGTGCTCGACGGGTTCGAACATGCCGGTACGAACTCCGTCGGCTCGTGGTCCTCGCCGATCACTCCGAGCGTCCTGTACTCGGCGTCCTCCAGTGCGACCGCCGCCTCGACGACCTGCCGCGGCACCTGAGGCAACCATGCTGCCCGCGCTCACCACGCCCTCCATCAGGAGCCGGTTCGCCGGCCGCAGGGCTCCTGCGCACCGCGCACGCACAGCCGCGTGGCGCCCCCGTCGCGCGGATCCTTCGCGCATCGCCCGCGACGGCTTTAGCGTGGGAGGGTGTATGAGGGTGTGGTCACCCTGTTCCTCGGCGGGGACGTGATGCTCGGACGGGGCGTCGATCAGATCCTCCCGCACCCCGGTGACCCGGCGCTGCGGGAGGCATACATCCGCGACGCCCGTGCCTACGTCGACCTGGCGGAGGTGGCGAACGGGCCGATCCCCCGGCCGGTCGGCTTCCGCTGGCCGTGGGGCGTGGCCCTGCAGGTCCTGGATGACGCCGCGCCGGACGTACGGGTGGTCAATCTGGAGACCGCCGTCACCAGTGACGGGGACTTCGCGCCCGACAAGGACGTCCACTACCGGATGAGCCCGGCCAACCTGCCGTGCCTGGCCGCGGCCCGGCCGGACGTCTGCGCGCTGGCCAACAACCATGCGCTCGACTTCGGCCCACGCGGCCTCCACGAGACGCTCGACGCCCTGGCGGATGCGGGACTGCGGACGGCGGGGGCAGGCCGGGACGAGGTGCGCGCGAGACAGCCGGCGATCGTACCCCTGGGCGCCGGCGGGCGGGTGCTGGTCTTCTCCTTCGGGATGCCGTCCAGCGGGATCCCGAAGAACTGGGCTGCCACCGGGCAGCGGGCCGGTGTCAACGTGCTCGCGGAGCCTTCGGCGGCCGCCGCGTTCGCGTTCGCCGACCGTCTTCGGCAGGTCAGACAACAGGGAGACATCACAGTCGCCTCGGTCCACTGGGGCCCCAACTGGGGCTACGACGTCTCCCGCTCCGAGGTCCGCTTCGCCCACGCGCTCCTCGACGCAGGCGTGGACGTCGTGCACGGACATTCCTCGCACCACCCGCGCCCGCTGGAGGTGTACCGGGACAAGTTCATCCTGTACGGCTGCGGCGACCTCGTCGACGACTATGAAGGCATCGGCGGCTACGAGAGCTACCGGGACGACCTGCGGGTGCTGTACCTGGTCTCGGTGGAGGCGGACACCGGCCGCCTGATTGACGCGCGGATGGTGCCCTTGCAGGCACGCAGGATGCGACTGGAACACGCCTCACCCGAGGACACCGAGTGGCTGCGCGCCGTCCTCGACCGACACAGCCGGGAGTTCGGCACCCGCGTCGACGGCGGGCCCGACGGCACGCTCACGCTGCGGCCCCTGCACGCCGGGCAGCACGCATGAGGACCTCAAGCGAGACCACTCAGCACGTGCGCGACGCATGCGACGTGCCCATGGCCTGTGGCAGAGCACCGTGCGCCCGGCACGCACAAGCCTCTCTGCCATGGCCCGCCGGGTCAAGAACCAGCGTCTCGCCGCGGCTGGCTACCTCTTGGCCTTCTCCGCCCTCTCCCCACTCGGCGCCAGAGCCCACTACGACCGCCGACACGAAGCCAGAGAACGTCAACGTCGTCGGCGGCGAGCTGTACCTGGCTGCTGGCACACCCACGCTTCCACCTGCACTTCGCACCCATCGGATCGTCCTGGCTCAACCTGGTGGAGCGATGGTTCGCCGAGCTGACGAACAAGCAGATACGGGCGGTGGCCGCAGATCTCGGCATCACCGCGGAATCGCTGCGGACGTGGGTGCGCAAGGACAGGATTCAGGCCGCGCCCGAGGGCCGCGACGGCAGCGTGAGCGCGGCCGAGGTGCTGGCTCGGCTGCGGGTGGAGAACGCCCGGCTGCTCAAGGCCGAGCAGGAGTGGCAGCTGGAGCGCGAGATCCTGCGCCGGGCAGCCGCCTGTTTCGCTCGGGAGGTGAAGTGAGCCCCCGCCGCTGGGACTTCACGTGAGGCATGGGCCGCCACGTCGGGAAGCGGGGAAAGTCGCTTCCGAACCAGTCGATGAGGTCCGGGAAAATACTGCGCCTGCGCTCCATCTGGCTTCCGGACACGGTGTCCTCCGTTTCCGGCGCCTCAACGGCGCCTCTGTGTGGTGTCTGTTTTCATTTGCCGTCGCCGGGCGACATGCCCGCTTGGGGCTGCCGGGTCCCGGATGGGACCGTTCGGTCCCCCCTTTGCGGGTCCAGTTCGGCAGCAGCCACGTGCTGCTTCACTGCGGCAAAGCTGTCCGGTGCCACTGATATCGAGTCGATGCCGGCCTTCACCAGGAATTCGGTGAAGGCGGGGTCGTCGCTGGGCCGCTGCCCGCAGAGGCCTACTGTGCGGCCGACGAGGTGGGCGCGCGGGACAAGCAACTGGATGCTCTGCGTGACTGCGGGGTCGGTCTCATCGAAGACATGGGCGAGGGCTTCGGAGTCGCGGTCGACGCCCAGGGTGAGCTGGGTCAGGTCGTTGCTTCCGACGGAGAAACCGTCAAAGCGCTCGGCGAAGTCCTCGGCCAGGATGACGTTGGAGGGGATCTCCGCCATGACGTACACCTTGAGGCCGTGCTCGCCCCGGCGCAGGCCCTGCTCCGCCATGACGTCCAGAACCCGGTCGGCCTCTTCGAGGGTGCGGCAGAAGGGGATCATGACGACGACGTTCGTCAGTCCCATCTCGTCGCGAACCCGGCGCAGTGCCCGGCATTCCAGGGCGAATCCTTCGCGGTAGCCGTCGCTGTAGTAGCGGCTCGCGCCGCGCCAGCCGATCATGGGATTCGCCTCGACCGGTTCGAAGGACCGGCCGCCCAGCAGCCGCGCGTACTCGTTGGTTTTGAAGTCGCTGGTCCGTACGACGACCGGGTCGGGCCAGCGGGACGCGGCGATGCGTGCCACTCCGTGGGCCAGCCGGTCGATGAAGTACTGGCCGCGGTCTAGGTGGCCCTCGGTGAGCTGTTCGATGGCGCAGCGGTCGTGCCGATCCACTCGCTCTGGGTGCAGCAGTGCCATGGGGTGAGCCTTGACCTGGTGGGCGACGATGAACTCCAGGCGCGCGAGTCCGACACCGTCGGCGGGCAGGCGCCACCATCGGAAGGCGGCGGACGGGTCGGCGAGGTTGAGCATCACACGGGTCCGGGTGGCAGGAAGCTCGGTGAGATCGGTCTCGCGCTCCTCGTAGGCCAGCAGTCCCGCGTAGACCCGGCCACGGGTCCCCTCGGCGCAGGAGACGGTCGCGTTCCGGCCGTCGCGCAGTACCTCGGTGGCCCTGCCGGTGCCGACGACGGCGGGGACGCCGAGTTCGCGGCTGACGATGGCAGCGTGCGAGGTCCGGCCCCCATGGTCGGTAACGATCGCGGAAGCCTGCTTCATGACGGGTTCCCAGTCGGGGTCAGTGATGCCCGTGACAAGCACCCCGCCGGTCGGGAAGCGGTCGAGATCCACAGGCGAGTCGAGGACAACGACCGGGCCTGAGCCGATGGCCTCGCCGACCGCTATGCCCTCAATGAGGCTCTGCCGCGGGGTGGCGGTCAGGCGGCATCGGCGTAGCGTCGTCGTACGGCGGCGGGACTGCACTGTTTCGGGGCGGGCCTGGACGATCGCCAGTTCTCCAGTCAGGCCGTCCTTGGCCCATTCCAGGTCCATGGGGCATCCGTAGTGTTCTTCTACAGTCATCGCCCATTCGGCCAGCAGTCGGACTTCCGCATCTGCCAGGACACGTCGCGAGCGCTCCTCGCAGGTCGTGTCGGCGGTCCGGGTCAGTCCGTGCTGTCCATAGACCGCCTTCTTTCGCTTCGCTCCGATCCGTACATCGATCACAGGATCCAGTGCCGGGTCCTTCAGGCTCGGCTTGAAAACGGTGTACTCGTCGGGGTCGACCTGGCCACTGACGACAGTCTCGCCCAGGCCCCACGCCGCGCTGACCACGATGACCTCGGGGAAGCCGCTCTCAGGGTCGAGGGTGAAGATCACGCCGGCGCCCGCGAGGTCGGAGCGGACCATGATCTGGACGCCGACGGAGAGAGCGACCGAGAGGTGGTCGAATCCCATCCGCTCCCGGTAGTCGATCGCACGGTCGGTGAAAAGGGAGGCATAGCAGCGGTGGCAGGACTGGAGCAGCTGGGCGGGCCCGCGCACGTTCAGGTAGGTCTCCTGCTGGCCTGCGAAACTCGCCTGGGGCAGGTCCTCAGCGGTGGCGCTGCTTCGCACGGCGACCTCAGGATCGTCACGGCCCTGGTCGCGCGCGAGTTGCTCGTACGTGGAGACAAGTTCGGCCCGCAACCCGGCCGGTAGCGGCTCGGCCATGATCATCGACCGGATCGCCGCCCCCACCTCGTCCAGCACGGCCCCTGTGTGCAGACGTTCAATCTGCGCGGCGATCCCTGCACGCAGCCCGTGGCTGTCGAGCAACTCCGCGTACGCGTCCGCCGTCGTCGCAAAGCCAGGAGGCACCCGCACCCCCGCAGCGGCCAGGTGCGCGGTCATCTCCCCCAGCGAGGCATTCTTGCCACCGACACGGCCGACATCCTGTCGGCCGAACTCCGCGAAGGGTACGACGCGTCGAGTCATTGCCATAATGTCCTCCGCCGTATGTGCGATGTCCGCGGGCTTCAGTAGGGCATCGGCCGACCGGACGGGGTTCGCCAATCCAGCTGCGCGGGCTTGCGGGGCTTTCTCGGCCCGATCTGGGTCCGGATGCGCTGCATCGCTGTCACCTCTTCGGGAGGCGGAGCCCGGAAAAGCATCCGACTTCCACGATCGCCCTGGAAACGTCATCGTCGCAGTGCCGAGTGGGCCATAGCTGAGAGGGACCGAACGGCCCATGGCCGGGGGTCGGCTCGGATCTGGTGGCTTTCAGACCACGACGACTTCGCGAAGAGGCGTACCTAAACACTTCGGTACAGGTCTTCGAGATCAACGAGCAGAACCTCACCGCGAGCGTGCGCCGCGTGGAGTTCGGGGCTGAATCCCGAAGCACCGTAGAGGGCCAGGCGGACGCGGCTGAGATCTTCACGGGAGTCGAGCGCGTCCAGTATCCGCCTCAGGCGTTGCAGATGGTGGATGTCCATGCCCGTATGCCATCGTGCGAGCCCCACCGAGAGAAGAGGGCCTCTCATGTGGCCGTTCCGTCGGCGGACCACGACCTCGGCATCGAGCCCGGCAGTTGTCGATGGGTTGCTGAGGGAGCCGTACGACGCCGTGCCACGTTCGGCACCGAAGGTGGCCGGGTTGGCGAAGCGGGCCGCCCAGTCCCGGCAGACCTGAGCAAACCGGGGCCCCGCGACGAGAGTGTTGAAATCGGTTCGCGCGTCCTCCCACACCGTCTCGGCGTCACTCTGTTCCAGAGCGGCCCTGCGCGGGCGTGCCACGGCGTGTTCGAACGCGAGGAGCGGGTCCGTGATGTGGTGATGTGTGATCCCCGGCTGCAGTCCGTCCGTCTGCGATTGGAGCAGACCGTGGTCGCGGAGGACGGCCAGGGCGCGTGAGGCGTCGGCGAGCTGCTGTCCCAGGAAGGTGGCGATCTCGCCGTGGGTCGTGCAACCTCTGGCCAGGGCGGTGAGTACGGAGTGGCAAGCCCCGCAGCTCCAGGGCCCGGTCTCCTCGTCGAGGAGATGGCGGGCCTCGTGGAACAGCGGCGTGCGGGGATTCAGGACGGTGCGGCAGACCCAGGCATCGAAGTCGTCACGATCGACGGGAACGTCGTCGCCGACGTAGTCGTGTCGGTAGGCGGGTGTACCGCCGACGACCGTGTAGACGAGAAAGGCGAGCCTCGGGTCGTCGATGCCCCACAATCGCGCTGCCCCGCGGAAGTCCATGGGCTGGATGTCGAGCTTCAGGGCGGCAAGGGCGAGCAATGGCGAGGATGAGGCGAACAGCCGGGTCATGACCGGTGCGGTCTCACCACCGAGCAGCAGCCGCGCACGGTTTTCCAGCGGCGGTCTGTCGAGGTGCCGGAGGGCACCGTGGATGACGGACGGCAAGGCTGGGCTCGCCGCCACGAGGTCGGGGAACGAGTCGATGATGACGGGCAGTGGCCTGGTGTCACCCAACGCCAGCATGGCGTCGAGGCCTTCCTTCCAATCACGCCAGTGGCTGGGCTGTGCGACCCGACGGTATCGCGCGTACTCCTCGCCCACCCTGCGCAAGGACTCGGCTTCGGTGGCTTGTTGGCCACAGAAATAGAACCCTCCTGTGGCTCGTGCCACAGATTCCAGCAGGAGCGTCTTGCCCTGGTGAGGGCGCCCCATGACGACGCCCAGGCCCGTTCCCGGATGCGGATCGCTCGAAAAGGACATCAGGGCTACCCATTCGTCATCCCTGTCGAAGAGGCGATCGGGCTTGACCCACCGCTCGGAACCCACGACCGAGGTCCGTCGCTGTCCATGTACGGCGTTCACACCATGCACCTCCGGAACCAGCTGAGGGCTAATTTCATTCTCGGGCTCGTGGCCGTCGGGCGCGCGCTGTGCCGGCCCTCGTTGTCGCAGCGGGCCACACGGAATCCGCAAGAGGTCAGCGCACGGGCAGACGGAACCGACGTTGCTCGCCCGCGGCCACGGTCACCAGCCGCTCACCGGGCAGACATACGCGCAGAGGGGGAGTGAGCCGGGAGCGCGGAACACGAATCCCCAACCGGACCGGAAGGAGGCGGACACGGATGTCCCGGTGTCCGTGGTAACAAAATGTGAACGTGCAGCGTGGCATCTCGCGGAGCGGGGTTGGGTCGATGCGGAGGCCGTCCGGGCCTGCCTCCAGACCCGCGAGGCTCCGTTCGACGAGATCGAGGGTGCCAGCCACGGCACCGAGGTGGATGCCTTCGCCGGTGGTGCCACCCTGAGTGTTCGCCACGTCGCTGAGCAGGGCTTCCTCGCAGTATCGCCAGGCATCCGGGCCTCTCTCGCGAGCGAGCACCCAGCCGTGCACCAGGCTGCTGAGGGTCGAGCCGTGACTGGTGTGCGTCAGGTAGTAGCTGACGGTCCTGCGCCATACCTCGTCATTGAGGCGGTATCCGAGACGGTCGAAGAGGGCCCGCAGCTCGGCGGGGCGGAAGAGATAGCCGAGCATGAGTGTGTCGGCCTGCTTGGATGCCTGGTAGCGGTTGACCGTGTCTCCCTCGGACTCCAGGATCCGGTCGGGGCGGCGGATGCCGCCGTAGCGGGAGCGGTAGGCGTCCCAGTCCAGTTCGGCCAGTTCGCCATAGCCCTCGAACTGGCTGATCACACCGCCGTGGAACGGCACATACACACGGCGGGAGATGTCCTCCCAGCGGTTCAGCGTCCCGTCGTCCAGGCCGAGTCGTTCAGCCAGCTCCCGCCGACGGGCCGCAGGCAGCCAGTCGAACACCTCAAGTGCGCATGCGAGCACCCAGGCCGCGGTCACGTTGGTGCAGGCGTTGTCGTCGATCCCGGGAGCAGCGGCCTCGGGGTAGGCGTCGTGGTACTTGTCGGGGCCGACCACACCGCGGATGCGGTAGCGGTCGCGATCGGCTCTCCTCCACACCCGAACTACCGCTCTGCCAGGGGAACATCGCTCCTCGAAAGCCCGCCTTCAGGGCTGCGGAGCGTGCCGCCGGCAGCCGGCGGTGCCGGTACATGAGAAGGTCCCTCGCCACCTCCGGAAAGTGCAGGGTGATGTACGGCAGCACGAACAGCTCATCCCAGAAGACAGGCCCTCTGTAGGCCTCGCCGTGCAGGCCCTTGGCGGGCACTCCGACGTCCAGTTCGGCCGTGTGCGGGGAGAGGGTCTGCAGGACGTGGAGGAGATGAAGCCGGAGGATGCGACCCGCTTCGCCGGGCATCTTCAGTTCGCCCTGGCTCCACAGACGTTCCCGAACGGCACGGTGGGATGTGAGCAATGCAGCGAACGTCGGCGCATGTGACACGTGCTCGACGGCTGGTGAGAGGGGGTCCCCCGGAGGTCGATCCAGCGAAGTGTGCAGGGCGGCGCGCTTCACGACGGCCGCGCAGTGCACGCGGGAGAGCGGCAGCCTGAGTCTCTGGGCCGTTTGGGTCTCCGTGCAGCTCGCCCCCACGGCGACGAGTGGCCGCGATGATGTCCTGACGGCGATTGCGATCCGGATCCGGGACGAACGGGTCCGGCAGGACAGCCAGGCCACCCGTCCGTTTCCACCCCGGCGCGGTGCCCGGTGAGGTGGCGGCTGTCCAGGCCGCGGTAGCGCTCGACGCCGCCGTTGATGACGTCGCCGTCAATCATGACTCGACCTCGATCACCCCGCTCCAGCCGTACCCGTGGAAAGCGGTCCTCTGGATGGCGAGATACGGGTCGCCCATGTGAACGAGTCTGGTGTGGGTGACGCCGAGTCGGCGGCCGTGACCGTCCTGGAAGAACAAGTGGCGTGTGAGGATGCCGCCTCGCAGGTCGAGCGAGGCACTGCAACACCGCACGCTCGGGTCGTCAGGCGTGAGCCACTCCCCTGCCGGCCCGTCGTCCGGCAAGCAGCGGTAACGCATGCGCGACCAGTCGGGCAGGTTGACCATGTCCTCGTTGCAGACTTTTTCTCCTGCGACGTTCGAGGAAAGCCGGTTGGAACACCCGGCAGCGTAAGTCCCTGGGTAGTGAGCGGTGCCTGCGGTTGACTCAGGCGCGGCCCCGCGGGTGGCGGACCTGCCGTTGCCGAGCGTGCACAGAGCCTCGACAGTACGCTCCTTCTTGGGGTCGTATCCGTTGAAGTCCCAAGTCCATTCCGTGCTCATGGCTGAGCCGGGGCGATGATCTCGTTGTGCTGCGGTCCTCCCAGCACCACCTTGAGCGCACCGGTGTCCGCGGCACGGGAGAACACGTCATAGGCCTCTTCCATCTGCCCGAGCTCGAAGCGGTGGGTGATCAGTGATGACGACGGCAGCCGGTCGGCGGCCAGCATGCCCAGCAGCATGGGCGTGGAGTACGTGTCGACCAGCCCCGTGGTGATGGTGATGTCCTTGCTCCACAGATCTTCGAGGTGGAGCGTCGCCGGCCTGCCGTGGACGCCGATGTTCGCGACACGGCCTCCGGGCCGGACCATGCGGGTGCACATCTCGAAGGCTTCGGGGACGCCGACGGCTTCGATGACGACGTCGGCGCCGAGACCCTCGGTGAGGTCGTCGACGAGTTGTCCGGGCTCTTCGGCCGCGCCCGCCGTCGCATCCGCGCCCAGGGAGCGTGCGGCGGCCAGCCGGGACTCGGCAAGGTCGACGGCGATGATCCTCCCGGGACTGTAGAGGCCGGCGCCGATGATGGCGGCGAGTCCGATGGGGCCTGCGCCGACCACGACGACGGTGTCGCCGGGCCGTACGCCGCCATTCAGCACCCCGACCTCGTAGGCGGTCGGAAAAATATCGGCGAGCAGCACGCCGTCATGGCTGTCGACCGAGGCCGGCAAAGGGTGCACGGACAGGTCGGCGAACGGCACCCGTACGTATTCGGCCTGGGTGCCGTCGACGGTGTGGCCGAGCACCCAGCCGCCGCCACCGCGGCACTGCCCGTAGTGGCCCTCACGGCAGAAGCGGCACCGGCCGCACGCGGATATGCACGAGATCAGGACACGGTCACCGGGCCGGACCGTACGGACGCCGGCCCCGGCCTCGACCACCGTGCCGACAGCTTCGTGCCCCAGCACCCGACCAGGGGTCACCTCGGGCACGTCGCCCTTGATGACGTGCAGGTCGGTCCCGCAGATGGTGACGACATCGACGCGGATCACCACGTCGTCGGCGCCCTTGACCACAGGGTCCGGAACGTCCTGCCACGCAATCTGTCCCGGGCCCTGAAAAACAAGTGCCTTCACGATGACGCACCTCTTCCTGTGTCCCCCGGTGAGGTTCTCCCTCAGGCTGACCCGGCGCGGGCCCGCTCCACATGGGCCGGTCGGTCCCCCCGGGGGCCTTTCGGGCCCCTCCCGCCCCGGATTCGGGAATGTGATGGTGAAGACGCTGCCGCCCACCGAAGAAGGGGGCGGCGATGTCCGAGGCAGAAGCACACCTGGCCGCGCCCAGGACGAGACCCGCGCTGCTGCGCTTCCTCGGCGGCGTCCGGACCGTCACCGGCAGCAAGTTCCTCATCGAGAGCGATCACGCCCGGATCCTCCTCGACTGCGGCCTCTTCCAGGGTTTCGCGGACCTGCGCCGCCGCAACTGGGCGAAGCTGCCGTGCGACGCATCGTCCATCCACGCCGTGGTCATCACCCATGCCCACCTGGACCACTGCGGCTATCTGCCCCGACTGGTCCGGCACGACTTCCGAGGACCGATCCTGACCACCGCCCACACCTCCAGGCTCGCGGAGATCGTGCTCCGTGACAGCGCGCGCCTGCAGATGGAGGCGGCCCAGCACGCCAACGAACACGGCTGGTCCAAGCACCGGCCCGCGAAACCGCTCTACGACGAGTCCGATGTCGACACCACCGTCAGTTTCTTCGACCCCGTCGAGGTCGGCAGCGAGATCGAGATCATGGCCGGCGCCCGGCTCGTCCTGCATCACGGTGGGCACATCCTCGGCTCCGCCTGGGCCCACCTGACCCTCGAAGACGGCCACACCCTCGCCGCGAGCGGCGACCTCGGCCGCCCCGGCCATCCGCTGCTGCTGCCTCCGGAGCCGTTCTCGGGCGCCGACGTGGACTGGTCTCTCCTCGGAGTCACGTATGCCGGTCCGCTAGCGATTTCGGAACTGTTCGGACAGCTCGGCTTCCACCTCGTCCCACTCCTTCTCCCACCCCCTGCACCTGATGGTGTCCACCAACTTCGTGAAGGCCTTCCACACTGCGGCGAGCAGTCCCGTCGCCAGCGCGAACGTCACTGTTGCCGTCATCCATGCGGACGCAACGGCTTCGCCGGGTGTCGCGGGTGCCCTGCTGGTGGCCGCACCTTGAGCAGTGGTCCAGATCGGGACCGCGGTTCCGGCCCGGCTGCCCGCCCAGACACTGACCACCGCCGTGCGCACGTGACCGTCGGGCTGTGTCCACCGGACGGAGGCGCGCACCAGTGACTGCGCTCTGGCATCCGCCGCGGGGCCGCCGGCATCGGAGACGAGCCGAGCCTCGACTCTCGTCGTGTCGGAGAGTGTGGCAGCACGGCGGATCTCGGCATTGTGCACCGCACGGCCTGTGGCAACCGATGCGAAGGGTGCCGCCAGCAGGAAGACCACAACCAGGAGCACCCTGCCCCAGCGCTGGATCCGATCCGAGGCACGGACCGGCAGCCCACGGGTACTGGACCCGCCGGGTTCTCGGCCTGCTCCAGGGGGCTCTTCTTCAGTCATGATCCGGCCTCATTCCCCTGCTGCACCGCCGCTTGCCCGTAGCGCATCGCGAAGCCCGCAGCAGGAGCGGATACCACCATCCTGGCCATCCCGTGCGGCCCGCAGCATGGGCTGAGCGGGTCGCGGAACCAGGCCGGTCGGCCCAAGCATCGTGCGCCCCGGGCGGCACACGATGGAGCCGCGCACGCCACGGATACCTCCGCGCCCGGTGCCGGGCACCACCGGATCTGGCCGTACGGCTCCTCGAGGCACCCCGCACGGCATCAGGAGAGTCGCAACGGCACCCGCCAGCTCAGCCTGGTGCCGCCCTGTGCGGACTCCCCCACATCCATGTGACCGCCGAGTTTTCCCGCACGCCGTGCGAGGTTGTCGAGCCCGCTGCGGGAACCGATGTGCCCGGGCATGCCCACACCGTTGTCGGACACGACCAGGTTCACCTCGCCCTCTCCCACCACCAGCGAGATGTCCACCGCCGTCGCCCGTGCATGGCGGGCGACGTTGCTCAGCGCCTCGCCGAGCACCGCGATCACCTGTTCGGCGGTCCCGGTCGGCACGTCCGTGTCGATCAGCCCTCCCATCCGCAGCGACGGCTGGAAGCCCAGGGTCCGGGCGGCCCGTTCGACCGTGGCCGCCGTCCGGGCACGCAGCCCCTGGCCGACCCGGCCCGAGTCACTGGCGCGGAGTCCGAAGATGGTGGACCGGATGATCTTGATCGTCTCGTCCAGATCGTCCACCGCGCGCAGCAGCCGCTCGCTCGCCTGTGGCTGTTCCACGAGCCGCACCACGCTCTGCAGCGTCATCCCGGTGGCGAACAGCCGTTGAATGGCCAGGTCGTGCAGATCCCTGGCAATACGGTCGCGTTCCTCCAGCAGGGCGATCTGCTCGGCGGACTCGCGCCGTTCGGTGAGCTCCAACGCCAGAGCCGCCTGTCCGGCGAACACCAGCAGCGGCGCGGTCTCCGCATCGGTGAAGGCGGGACGCCCCCGTACCCGGGCCAGCAGCAGCACCCCACGGGTCCGCTCCCCCGTGACCATCGGAACCGCGACAGCGGGGCCGAGCCCCGTCCACCGTGGCGGGCCCCCGGTGATCCTCGGATCGTGTTCGACATCGAGGCTGGTGATCGGCTCGCCCGCGTCCAGGGCGGCACCGGCGAACGAACCCGCCCGCGGCAGGACCAGACCGCGATGTGTCCCGGCATCCAGCCCGGACGCCTGTGCCACCCGGAGGTACTTCCCCTGCACGGCCGCAGGCAGTGCCAGCACACCGAGATCCGCGGCGAGGATGCGTGAGGAGTGATCAACGATCATCCGCAGGACGTGTGCTTCGTCCGCCCCGCTCAGCAGAGCCGCGACGATCTCGCTGTTGGCTTCCTGCCAGCGTTGACGGTCCCGCGTCTCCGCGTACAGACGGGCGTTCTCGATGGCCACTCCCGCCGCCACCGCGAGCGTCGACAGGACGGTTTCGTCCTCGGCGTCGAAGCCCCGGCCGCCCCGCTTCTCCGTCAGGTACAGATTGCCGAACACCTTGTCGCGAACCCGGACGGGAACCCCCAGGAACGAGTGCATCGGGGGATGGTTCGGCGGAAAACCGTAGGACGACGGATGTTCGGAGAGTTCCACCAGCCGCAACGGCTCGGGGTGACAAATCAGCTCACCGAGGATGCCGTGCCCCTCGGGCAGGGGGCCGATGGCCTCGCACTGCTCCCCCGTGACGCCCACCGGCAGGAACTGCGTGAGCCGGGTCCCCTCACCGACCACTCCCAGCGCCCCGTACTCGGCATCGGCCACGACAACCGCGGCCTCGACGATCCGCCGCAGCACCTGGGGCAGATCGAGCCCTCTGCCCACCGACATCACGGCATCCAGCAGCAGAGCCGCCTCCGCCGGCCCCCTCCTCACCGCGTCCAGCCGCTCCTGAAGATCGCCCGGCAGCGCACCCAGCCGACGGTGCGCCTCTCCGCAGTCACCAGATCCCTTGTCGCCGTTGTCGCCCACGGTGCCTCCGTCGTGACCCGCGCGCGGCGCGCCGGGGTCACACCTTCACGGTAGTAGCCCCACGCCGAGAAGCATCCGGGGACGGCGACCGGCCCGGACAGGCGCCGCGGATGTCGCTCCGGACCTCGCCACCGCGCTGGTTCGCACACCGCGAAAACCGCCCCGGGCCCGGAGGCGCGAAGAACGTCGCAGCGAAATGTCCGGTGCCACCCTGACCGTCACTGGCGGGAACCACAGATCGCACCGGGCCAGCTCGCCGGGCTGATACGCCGTCCGCGAGACCGGGTCCGCCGGAAGGTAGACCGGCCGCAGTTCCCGAACCCGCCGCTTCAGCACTGACAACGACCGTTCCCATCCGATCCGCTCGGCGATCACCGTGGCGGGCATCCGCGGGTACTCCGCCAGCAACTCGCGGATCGCCGGCTCCACCGCGTCCACGATCGAGCCCTTCGGCGCCCGCCGGTACTTCGGCGGATCGTCGCTGGCCACGGCCCGCCGCACAGTGTTCCGGGCGATCCCCAGATGCCGCGCGATCCCCTTGATCGACATACCCTCCGCACGGTGGAGCCGCCGGATCTCAGCCCAGTCCTCCCCACCGATCACCTCTTCCACCTGACTCCCATGGAGCCAGACTGATCACTTGATCACGGAAGGGGTCACTTTTCATCGACCGATAGGGGGTCACGGTTCAAAGCACGCCGACAAAAGACCGCACTCCCGATGACACGCCGTCCGTAGCAGGCACGGGAGGCCGCGTGAGTCCCCTGTCTTGGGACGGGCTCCGCAAGGCGTGCTCGCGGGACAGGCCCGCAAGGATGTGCCGGACGGACCTGTCCAGCACACTCTGTGGGCCAGTAGGCCCAAGTCCGGAACAGCTCACACGGCGCAGTATGGAGGTCAGAGCAATTCGAGAAGGATCGTTGTCGCGCCGGATCTGGGAGCCGGGAGCGCTTCACCGTCGTGCAGTCGGCCGACAGCGGTTAATGGCGACCGTGTTCCCAGCAGCCTGCCGATTCAACGGAAGGACGTCTTGGCCATGGGCCGGCACACCAGCACCGAGAAGCCACACAGCAAGCAGTGGAGCGTACGTCTGGACATCTTCGAGGAAGGTGACCTCACCAAGGTTCACGCCGTCCTCGACACCGGCGATACCACCCTGCAGAGTCGGACCTCCGCTCAGCGTAACCCTCACGACACACCCGTTCCCGAGATCGGCGACGAGTTCGCCGTCGGCCGGGCCCTGGTCGGCCTCGGTAACCAGTTGCTCCGCGCCGGAGGAATCGACTCCGCGTCGGGTGACTCGGCCGCGCCCGGTTGAACGAGCGTCAAGAGCACCACCCCTGCTGGTGGGCAGGAAGAGATCCGCCATTGCTGTTGCAGTACAGCCGCAACGAACTACGTCGGCGCGGCGGCCGACGCGTGATCGGTGAGGTGGCTCATCGATTCACACACACCTCCTTCGTCGGCCTTCAGGTTCGCTCGACGCCGAGGTTGAGAAAGTGGGCCGAACATGAGATGCACGGGTCGTAATTACGGACCGCCCGTTCGCACAGAGCGGTCAGCTCCGCGTCGGTGAGGTCTCCGTCTCCCAGGCGTTCCTGCACGAGGCGGCGGAGGTCCTCCTCGATCGCACCCAGGTTCTGCGCGGTCGGCGGGACAAGGATGGCGTCGGTGACGTTCCCTTCGGAGTCGAGGGTGTAGCGGTGGTACAGGAGACCGCGCGGCGCTTCAGTCGCCCCGTGCCCGGTGCCGGCTTGTGAGGGCACGTCGACGTAGGGGTGCGGCGGGGGTTCGTAGGCGTCGATGATCCGCAGTGCCTCGTCGACCGCGTAGAGCACCTCAACGGCTCGGACGATGATGCTGCGGAAGGGGTTTCGACAGACGGTGCCCTGCCGGGGGTCGCCGAGTCCGGCGTCGTGGGCGGCCTGGAGGGCAATCGGGGACAGCCAGCGGCCGCTGATGGCGTACCGGGCGAGTGAGCCGGTGAGATGGCGGCGGTTGTCCAGCAGGGAGTGGAGGGCGGTGGAGTGGGGTACCTGGCTCTCGGTGACGTGGGCGCCGAAGTCGTGGGCCCCGAAGGTGCGGGTGGGCAGCGCACGGTCGGATTCGGGGGAAAGGCCGGCGGTGTGTGGCGCGGCCATGACGGTCGGGGTGCCGGATTCGATGGCGTAGGTGCCGGGCTCGGACAGGGCGAACAGGTCGTTGTCGCACCCTGCGTCGGGGAACTCGAAGCCGGCCACCCATCGTACGGTTTGGGCCGCATCCTCCCGGGCCCGGCGCAACCGCTCGGCCAACGGGCGCAGTTCGGCCGTGGCCGGGACGCGATGGAAGCCACCGAGGCGGACATTGATCGGATGAATCGCCCGGCCGCCCAGCAGTTCAACGATCGCGTTGCCGGCTTGTTTGAGCCGAAGGCCGCGTTCGATGTCGGCGCGCCGGGTGCGTGCGAGGTCGATGGCGCTGTCGCAGCCGAAGAAGTCGGGCGCGTGGAGGAGGTAGATGTGCAGTGTCTGGCTCTCGATCCATTCACCGCAGTAGAGCAGTCGGCGCAGCGCCGCCAACTGCCCGCCCACGACAACGCCGCAGGCGTCCTCGATCGCTCGGCAGGCGCTCATCTGGTACGCGACCGGGCAGATCCCGCACACCCGGGAGGTGATGTCGGGCGGCTCGGTGTAGGAACGTCCGCGCAGGAACGCCTCGAAGAAGCGCGGCGGTTCGTAGATCGCCAGCCGGGCCTCTGCAACCTCGCCGCCATCCACGCGCAAGTACAGTGCGCCCTCTCCCTCGACGCGGGCGAGCGATCCGACTTTCAACACCTTTGAGCCGCGGGGGGTCACCCTTCCAGTTCCTTCCGGGAGGCCGCGTCGAACTCGGGAGCGGCGGTATTGAAGGTGCGCAGCACCCGCACCACGTCGAGGGTGTTCATGCCGTCACGGCGCAGGAGGGGGATGAACGAGGGGAAGTTGGTCGAGTTGGACGGGCCGAAGCAGCCGTAGCAGCCGCGCCCGTACGCGGGGCAGAGCGCACCGCATCCGGCGTGGGTGACCGGACCCAGGCAGGGCGTGCCGTGGGCCACCGTCACGCATACCGTGCCGCGCTGCTTGCACTCGAAGCAGACGCTGTGCGCGGGTACGTCGGGTTTGCGTTCGGCCAGGTAGGCGGTGATGACCTCCACCAGTTGGCCGCGGTCGATGGGACAGCCGCGCAGCTCGAAGTCCACCGGGACATGGGCGCTGATGGGTGTGGAGGTGGCCAGTGTCTCGATGTAGTCCGGTCTGGCATAGACGGCAGCTTGGAAGTCGGCGACGTCCGCGTAGTTGCGCAGCGCCTGGATTCCACCTGCGGTTGCGCACGCCCCGATGGTCACCAACCGCTTGGAGACGGTCCGGATGTGCCGGATCCGGTCGATGTCCTGCTGGGTGGTCACCGATCCCTCGACCAGCGACAGGTCGTACGGGCCCGGTGCGTCGGCACTGGAAGCCTCCAGGAAGTGTGAGATCTCCACCCTCTCGGCGATGCCGAGGAGTTCGTCCTCGCAGTCCAACAGCGTGAGCTGGCATCCGTCGCAGGAGGCGAACTTCCAGACGGCGAGTTTCGGGCGGTCGCTCGGCGGCATGTCACAACTCCCTGACCATGAGAAGGGGTTGGGCCTTGGTCCAGCTGATGACGGGGCCGTCGCGGCAGAGCAGGAGGGGGCCGAGCTGGCAGTGTCCGCAGTGGCCGGTGGCACAGTGCACGTTGCGTTCCAGCGAGACCCGGATCTGCTCCGGATCGACGCCGCGGTGTACCAGTTCGCCGGCGGCGGCCCGAATCATCGGCTCGGGGCCGCAGATGAACGCGGCCGACGCCCCGGGGCTGAAGGCGGCCCGGTCGAGCAGGGTCGTGACGACGCCGACCTCGCCCTGCCACGGCGGGTCCGCGCGGTCCACCGTGGTCAAGATCCTGGCAGCCGACTGCCAGCCTCGAACGTCCCCGGTGTACAGCAGTTCGTGGGGTGTGCGCGCTCCGATGAGAACGTTGAGCCGTCCGTAACGCTCTGGTGCGGCGAGCGCGTCGCGTACGAGCGGGCGCAGCGGTGCCAGACCGATACCTCCAGCCACGACGAGCAGGTCCTTCCCGGCTGCGGCGGGTAGTTCCCAGTCGGTGCCGAACGGACCGCGCACTCCGACCGTGTCGCCACGCCGCAGCCCGTTCAGCGCCCCGGAGACCGCTCCGACCGTGCGGACGGTGTGCGTCAGCCGGCGTCCGTCGATCCCGGAGACCGACAACGGGATGTCGCCGACGCCGAAGGCGTACACCATCGCGAACTGCCCAGGAGCGAAGGGCTGCAGGGCCGAGCGGACCGGTTCCAGGACGATCGTGGCGGTGTCGGGCGTCTCCGCCTCGCGTTCCGCCACCCGGTACGGAACAGGGGCAGCTCCCGGCCGGGCAGTCAATGGTGCGGCTGCCGTCATCACGACTCACCGGCGTCGGAAGGCCCGTACAGGTCGAGCAGGCGGATACGGGTGGACTTCAGTCGCCGTGCGATCACTTGCGCAACACAGTTGGTCAACGCCAGGCCGAACGACGGATCCTCCTCACACGCGGCTCGGACCCGCTCCGCGTCGAACTCGAACGCCGACACGGTGCTGCGGGCCTGCGCGCCGAGGTGCCAGCGGTACGGCTCGAACAACCAGGACCAGCCCAGCAGATCGCCTTCACCAAGGGTCTCCAGGACTGCCTCGCGTCGGCCCGGAACGTGCACGTCCAGCGCGACGAGCCCGGAACGGATGATCCAGAACCGGTCGGCGACACCGTCCTCGTCGAAAATGCGGGTGCCACCGGGGAAGGAGACGTCGTGGCCGAACGTGGCCAGCCGCTTGCGGTGGCCGGGCGAGAGAGCACCGAGAAACCCGTGGCGAACAACGGTCATGACGGGCCCTGCCCCGGCTCCTGCTGAGGGGCCTCCCGTTCCAGGTTCAGCGCATGGGCCTCCTCGGTGATGTCGATACCGACCGGGCACCACACGATGCAGCGCCCGCAGCCGACGCACCCGGAACTGTCGAACTGGTCATACCAGGTCCCGAGTTTGTGGGTGGCCCACTGACGGTAGCGACTGCGCGAGGAGTTGCGGACCGGACCTGCCTGCAGGTGGGAGAAGTCCAGGTCGAAGCAGGACTCCCAGCGCCGCCACCGCTCGGCGTGGTCACCGGTGAGGTCCGTGACGTCCTCGGTGGTGGTGCAGAAGCACGTTGGGCAGACCATGGTGCAGTTTCCGCAGGTCAGGCAGCGAGCCGCGACGTCGTCCCAGCGCTCGGCCGTGAGTGTCTCGCGCATCAGCACCCGCAGGTCCACCAGGGGCATGCTGCGACCCATGCGATCCGCCGCGTCGGCGACACGCTCACTCGCCGCGGTCCGAGTCGCGGCGTCGGCGGGACGGCGGGGCAGCTCGGCCAGGACCGACTCTCCCTCCTCGCTCCCGATCCGCACCAAGAAGCGGTGGCCGTCGGAATCGAGCACCTCGGTCAGCGCCAGGTCGTAGCCGGGCCCCACGGCCGGCCCGGTGCCCATGGACACGCAGAAGCAGGTCGCACCCGGCTCGGTGCACTCCGCCGCCACCAGGAAGGCCCGCTCACGACGCCCGCGATACGCCGGGTCGCTGTACATCCCGCCGGTCAGAACCCGGTCCTGGATCGCAATGGCCCGCAGGTCGCAGGGGCGCACACCGAGGAACGCGTACGATGGCGGTGACGTCCGGTCCTCGGTCACCATCAGTTCGCCGTCGGCACCGCGATCGGCTGTCCACTGCCGTTCCCGCGGCGGGTGCAGAAACGTCTTCCAGGACTGAGGGCCCGCGCTGTGCGCGAACACGGCACCGTCCTCGCGGGCACGAAGCCGATAGATGCCTGCCTCCAGCTCGACTCCCCAGCCGTAGGGGAGTTCCGCACCGCTGGAGATCTCGGACAGGACGATCGCCCCGTCGCGTACGGTCGGTCCCACAACCGTACGGCCACGCCCGGCCAGGACCGTGATCAGCGCCTCCAGACCGTCCTTGCCGATCACCGCGGCCATGCCGCCGTCGTCCGCCATCGCCAACCTTCCGACGCCGCCGATGATGCTTGCCCGGCCAGTATGTGCACGGACCTGCTGTCCGGCATGGGCCGCCCGGCCCCTGCGTGGTCCAGGTGGCTGTCTACGTCACCCCGTACGGACCCCGAGCGGACCCGGTACAACTGGCGGGCCTGTGCGGCGGGAAGGGGTAAACGAGTGAACCTCACTACGCGGATCGCCGTCATCGGCGTCGGGAACGAGTTCCGCCACGACGACGGTGTGGGCTGGGCCGTCGTGGCCCAGCTGGCAGAATGGGCCGAGGAACGGCCACTGCCGAGTGGAACCGCCCTTCTGGTATGCGACGGCGACCCCGCCCGTCTGATCACCTTGTGGGAAGACGCCGACCTCGCCATCGTGGTGGACGCCGCACACGCACACCCAGAGCGTCCCGGTCGGCTGCATCGCCTGAAAGTGGATGATGGGCAGCTGTCGCAGACAGGCACTGCGACGAGTTCCCACGGGCTCGGGCTCGGCAATGCCGTCGAACTCGCCCGCCAGCTGGACCGCCTGCCCGGTCAACTGGTCGTCTACGCCGTCGAGGGAGCCGACAGCAGCCTGGGCACCGGCCTGTCAGCACCCGTCGCAGCCATCGTGGAGCCGCTTACCGAATGGATCGCGACAGAAATCTCGCTGCATGCGGGTTCTACCGGCAGCAGGTAGGCGCGAACTGGCTGCGTGCTCCATCTGTGCCCACCCTTTCGCGGAGATTCGCACGTGATCAGCGTGGATGGCCGAAACCATGACTCCCGCGCCCATTCCTGTTGCCTTGGCGGCTCTCATTCACCTTGTCGAAAACAGTTCACTCTCAGGGTTCCCTACGTTCGCGGCGAGCAGCGCACCGCTTTGGCAGATCTTGCACAGACCCCGTCGGGCAGGGTGACGTCGACAGGAGTCGAGACTCCGGCCTCACCCAGTGACGGTGTTCAGGTGATCGACCACTTCCGTCACGTCATCGATGGCCTCGACTGCCGCAAGGAGCCGAGGGACATCGGCTTCCGCAATCCGGCCACTCACGTTCACCACCCCGTTGCGCACGGTGACCTCGATGGCGTTCCGCGCAGACGGGAAGTGCTCAGCGAGGATCCTCGACTCAATCTCCTCACGAATCCCGGCATCGTCTCGGATCGGCGCGTTGAGCAGCGCACTCCTGTGCACGACACCGATTCTACGGGGTCGGCCCCGCCCCGCAGCCGGCCCCGCGGCTGCATCCTGGGCACCGTCGCATCCGCCGCCACGTTGGCCGCTTCGTCACCCTCACTTCCCCCGTCCCATGCCACCACGTCTGATCGGCACTGCTCTTGTGGCCATGCGGCCGTCACTGCGACCGCCGTCATGCGCCGTGTGCCGCCGCACCCCGGTGCGCTGCCCGAGACGCGGCCTTCTCGGCTGCCCGCGCGCTCGCGGAAGTCGCACCGGGGTGCGGAGCAGGTCCTCGCGGCCGCCGTGCTGATCGTCGCCGGTACTCAGCCCCTTCGCCCTGCCGGTGGGCGGCCCGAACACAAAACTGCCAAGAAGCCGCAGGCGTAGGTTGCCAGCAACAACACAGGCACGTGCCCGCCTGGGGCGAATCCGCAGACGGCCAGCCTGACCAACGCCGGCACGATGGCTCCCAGAGCGCACAGCACCAGCACCGGCGACCACCACCCGGCCGCTCCCAGTCCCGCGGGCAGCAGACGCAGCGGCCGCTGGGCCCGCATCACACCCACGGTGAGGAGTACCAGCAGAGCTGTCAGGAGGGTGATCCACGCCGGGCGCAGGGCCCACCACTGAGCCGATCCGATGCTCGGCTGGGGCATGACGCCGGTGGGGTAGAGCGTGACGGCCACGATGATGACCGGCGTCATGTGCCACAAGTAGACCGTCATGACCGTGCGGTTGAGGCGGGAGACCAGCCGCCATCGCCACGGGCGGGCGAGCAGGCGCTCAACGGCCGGTTCGACCGCGAGCAGCAGTCCCGTCTGGGTAGCGGCGAACGCCAGCAGGGCAATCGACGGCGGGGTTGTGTTGCCCACCCGCGCCCCCGTCCCGATCATGTCGATGGGGAAGGGACCCCAGACCACCAGAGCGGTGAGGAGCACGGCTCCTCCGGCGGCCAGCATCCCGCAGCGCCACCGGGGACGCGTGAGCGTGCCGTCCTGCCACGCGAACCCCCACTGGTGCATCGTCCCCCACACCAGCAGATAGTTCGCGAAGCCGATCAGTGGCAGGTGAGGGCCGAGCACCAGGGCGTCCACCCCCACGGCTGCGACGGCCATCACCGCAGGTACCGCCAGTCCCCACCGCCGGTGCGCGGCGAGCAGGAGCGGGGTAAGCGCGATCAGCAGCAGGTAGACGGGCAGGAACCACAGATGCAGGGCGGCAAGCCACCCGGCGCGGGCCAGAGCAGCCTTGTCCACGTCGGCGATCCGGGCCACGGCGACGGCGAGCGCGCCCGCCACGACGTACACCGTCGTCGGCCACAGCAGCCGCAGCATCCGGCCGCGCATCCAGTTGGTCCAGCCTTCCCCCCGCTGCTGGTGAGCCGTCCAGGAGACGGCGTTGACATACCCGCCGACCACGAAGAACACCGGCATGACCTGCAGCAGCAAGGTCAACCAGCGGCCCCAGCCGACGTGCTGAAGAGCGTCAAGGCCAGACAGATGCCCCCTCCGGTACATGATGCTGACCAGCAGCCAGTGGCCCAGTACCACCCCACCGATCGCACACACACGCAGCAGGTCCGCGCAACGGTTCCGTTCCATCCGACTCCTCCCATGAGATCGCCATGCCAGTCGTCGGTGTACGGCTGACTGGTCTCCGTGTGAGTGAGGTGCCAGCGAGTGATCAGCCGTCCACGGTTCCGCGGCTGCGGGACAGCCCATCGTCGGCGCGGGCCTCGCGAAGGTGCCCGGTGCTGCCCTGTCGTTCCCGGCCCCGGACTCCGGCTGCGGCCGGGCATCGGCGGGGCGTTGCCGCGGTGCGGGGCTACCGCTGTGCGCAGGATGCACCCGACAGCCCACCTGCCCACGATTCCGGCTCTGGCTGATCTCACTTGAGGGGAGCACTCCGAGACACAGGAGAGGGGCAGAACCTCCGTCATCCGACGGTGTAAGGGCGCATTATTTCGTTGTCCTCGTGTTCGAGCATGTGACAGTGCCAGACGAACCGGCCTGCCCGGTCGAACGTCGCTTTCAGCCTCGTCACGGCACTCGGGTAGGCGACTGCTGTGTCCTTGAACCCGTTCTCCCACGGCTCGGGGGGCCGGGCGGCACGGCCGGCCTGTTGCCGGTCGAGGACTTGGAACTGGACTTCGTGGATATGGATCGGGTGTGCGTCCTTCGTGAGGTTGTGAATCTCCCAGATCTCGGTCGCGCCCAGGGCCGGACTCTCCGTAACGGGGTCGTCCCAGCGCATCGGCACGGGAGCCCCGTTCCGGTCCAGGGTGCCGAGCAGCATTTGCCGGGGGCCGACGTGCGGCAGCGAAGCGGACTTCTGCTCACTGAGGGAAAGTCGTCGGATACGGCTCGCCTTTCCCAACGGTTCGAACGGCGGAAGCGACAGCTGGGAGGGTGGCACGGTCGTGTCCGGTGTGGTGAGTGTTTCGATGACGAACTTCATGATTTGCCCGGTGGTAGCAGGGTCTGCCGGGGAGTAGTCCGTACCTGCCTTCCCGCCCTGGAATGCTCTGTCGGGGCCCTCGTTGATGAGATACAACTCGGTCCCGACCGGTACGGATGCGAAGTCGACGATCACGTCGGCGCGCTCGGCGGGAGCGATGAGCACCTGGTCGCGCCGTACGGGCGTGGGGAGGAAGCCTCCCTCGCTGCCGATCTGGCAGAAGGGGAGGGCGGCGGCCGCGGGGCGGTGGGCGAGTGGGCGGGTGACGATCTTGAGGATCAGGTACCGCGAGTTGCATCCGTTGAGAAGCCGGAACCGGTAGCGGCGCGGTTCGACTTGAAGGACCGGCCAGGTTCTCCCGTTGGTCACCATCGTGTTGCCGAAGAACTCGGGGTTCCAGATCGGGGGGATGTCGCTGTCCGGGATGTAGGGGCCCCTGAATCCGTCGAAGGCAGTGCGTCCGGCCGGGTAGAACAGGCTGCCGTCGACGTGGAACGAGCGGTCCTGGATGGCGAGAGGGATCTCGTAGTACTTCCGGCCGGGCGGATCACCGGCCCGGGGCGCGGGACCGGGCAATACCCCGACTGGAAGGTCCGCAGGTCCGCCTCGCAGAAGGTAGAACCCTGCCAGTCCGGCGTAGACGTTCAGCCGCGTGACGCCCAGGGCGTGATCGTGGAACCAGAAGGTCGAGGCCCTCTCCGCGTTGGCGTACTGGAACACGGCGTCCCCCTGGCCCCAGGCGTCGCCGAACCGGTCTTCGAACTTTCCCTTGAACTCCTCGTAGAACGAGCCGACTTCAGCGTATCCCGCAGGAAGGTCAAGCGCGCCGGGAAGGTACCAGGCTTCGGTGTAGCCATCGCTCTCCTCCGAGTTCCGCCCGCCATGCAGGTGCGTCACGATCGGCACCGGGCCCGAGTACGGTCCGGGTGTCGAGCGGAATCCGGGACGTGAGTCCCGGGCCGAAGCTCCGCCCGGAGGGTTTGCCCAGTGCAGTGTGGGATCGACCGGCAGCAGGTGCGGCAAGTATCGGCCTTTGCGATCAATCAGCTGGTTCTTCCACCTCACCCGCACAGGTGTTCCAGCACGGGCCTCGATGGTGAACGCGGGGTAGTGGAAGCTGCGCGTATGCAGAGTCGATCCGTACCCCCACACGGTCGTCGCCGGCAGGCCGGAGGGCAGCACCTGCTGCTGGAACTGTCGCACGCCGATCGCGTAGTGGTCGATGTGATCAGCGAGGCTGCCCCGGGCCTGCGGCATGACGGGCGGGACGACGAGCGGCGTGACGTACTTGTCCACTTCTTCCGGATCCAGAATGCCCTTGCCGCTGGGCTCGAGGAGGCGCGGAGTCTCGGAGGCCGCTGGAAGGAGCGCACACATTCCGCCGACCGCCGCCTGCACGACACGCCGTCTCGTGACCACGTAGGTCCTCCATCAATTGCGGGCACCATCAGGTGTCGCAGCTTGCAGATCCGCGCGCTGCCGGTGGTGTTCCACGGACGTATCTGGCGATCAGCGCGTGAACACATACGGGGTACCGGGCCCCGGACCTGCGTGTACCAGACCCCGGGATACAGGCCTTGGTGAGCCTTTTTGATTTCTTCTGTGTGTATTTAAGCGGCTCTGGATGCCGGAATCGCGTCACGAGTGAGGCAGCGCACCTCCTATCACCCCATTGCTTCGGAATCGCTGACAGGCAATTACTGCGGTTGAAATCGTGATGTCTTCTGCGACGGTCAGGGGTTGACCGTCAGTCCAGTTTCGGTGAGGCAGCCGTCTATGAGGTTGCTGCGGTATTGGATGTGCCGCAGGCCACTTCGGATTCGTTGCATGAGGTGTTCCGGCGTGGTGAAGGCGACATTGGAGAGCCAACCGCGCCGCAGCAGGGACCAGGTACCTTCGACGGGGCTGAGGTCGGGTGCATAGGGCGGCAGGTAGTAGATGGCCAGCCAGTCCCGGGTGGCGGCGAACTTCCGAAGTCCTTCGGCTTTGTGGACATTTAGGTTCTCCCAGACGAGGACGATCGCGTCCACGATCGAGCCCTTCGGCGCCCGCCGGTACTTCGGCGGATCGTCGCTGGCCACGGCCCGCCGCACAGTTCTCCGGGCGATCCCCAGATGCCGCGCGATCCCCTTGTTCGACATACCCTCCGCACGGTGGAGCCGCCGGATCTCAGCCCAGTCCTCCACACCGATCACCTCTTCCACCTGACTCCCATGGAGCCAGACTGATCACTTGATCACGGAAGGGGTCACTTTTCATCGACCGATAGGGGGTCACGGTTCAAAGCACGCCGACAAACTTCCCTTATGAAGGAAACTGGCGTCGGCGAACGCCTTGATGAATTCAGGCATGCGCTGCCACGCCTGCCTGTCACTCAGGTGTGCAGCCAGTGCGACGTTCACAACGCCAAATACGACTGCTGCGTGGGCACTCACCACGGCCGCGGACACGTCGAACACGTCCCGCTGTCATCACTCGACGTTATCTGTTTTCGAAGCTGTTAGGCGACACGCGACCGTGCAAGACCCACCAGCCTCCCGAGGGCGGGAGTTTTAACGGCAGGGCTGGCTAGCCCTCCCGGGCGGCGGCGAGGTGTGCGTCCACGGCGACGACGCCGTCGACGCCCTGGCACAGGCCCACGACCACCGGGACGAGACGTGGTTCCGGGACGTGGCCCCGCAGGGCGACAACCCCGTCGTGGACCTCGACCGCGACGGTGCCTTCGTCCAGGCCGAGGATGCGTCCCAGGACGTCCTGCTCGACCTCGCCGCGGATCTCTACGTCGGAGCGGATGAAGGCGTCGAGCAGGTCGCTGCGGCTGACGATGCCGGTGAGGAGCCCGTCGTCGCCGACCACGGGCAGCTGCTTGACGTGCCGCCTGCGGAGTTCCCGCGCGGCCCGGGGGATCGTCCAGTCGGCGCGGGCGGTGAAGACGGGGCTGCTCATGAGCGCGCCCGCGGTCCGGGCCCGGGCCTTGCCCCAGGCGCGCTCGTCGTTCCCGTCCTGCCCCTGCGGATCGGGCATGCCGGTCTCGTGCCGCAGCACGTCGGACGCGGACACGACGCCGATGGGGGCGCCGTCGTCGTCGACGACCGGGGCCGCGACGATGTCATTCGCGTCCAGCAGGGCGGTGACCTCCTGGAGCGGTGTGTTGGGGCGGAGGGTGAGGACCTCCTCGGTCATCACGTCGCCGACCGTACGGCGGTGCAGCATGGCACCGACCTCCTCCGCTTTGCGACGGGCAGCCGAGATCGGACCGCCCGGGCGGACGACGCGCGGCCGTACCGGCCTCTGGGGCCTGCCGACTCGTCCACGCCGTCTCCCCTACCCATGACAGCACCGCGCCGCTCCGCCGACCAGTGACGTTCGGCCCGGCGGGGAGGGCCGGCGGTCCCACGGCCAGGAGTGCGGCCGAGTGCGCGTTGCGTTGGATGCCAGCAACGCTGAGCGCCAGGCCCTTGCGTGGGGATGATCAGGTCGCCCCCCTGACTGCTTCCTCAGCGTCATCGAGCTGCGGGCTTCAGCCGCGAATACGCAACACTGTCGGCACGACGCGGGCCATCGTCGTCCTGACCTCCTCAAAGAGAGATCCGGCTCTTCCACTCGGCTGTGCGTCCCTCCGTCCGGATGCCGCAGGAGATTCACTGTGGGACCTGCGTCACTCCGCTGCCATGGGGTGTGTAGAGATCGACGAGCCGGATCCGGGTGGCTTGTAGCCGGTGTGTGACCACTTCCAGGACGCGGCGGGTCAGTGCGAGGCCGAATGCGGGATCCACTTCGCACAGCCCGCGTACGGCCTTCGCGTCGAACTCGTGGGCCCGTACCAGGCTGTAGGCCTCAGCCCCCAGTCGCCAGGCATACGGGGGGACCAGCCAGGACCAGCCGAGCAGATCGCCGTGGCCCAGCGTCTCCACCGTGGCGGCGCGGCGGCCGTGTGCCTGGACATCGAGCGTGACGGCGCCGGTGCGGATGATCCAGAACCGGTCGGCGGGGTCGCCCTCGTTGAAGATCCGTGTCCCTGCGGGGAACGAGACCTCGTGCGAGCAGGCCATCAAATGGTCCTGGCCCTCCGCCGGCAGTCCGTGGAGAAAGGTGCTGTTCATCGGTGTCCTCCCAGGTTCCGGCCGCCGCGGTTGCTCCGCACGGTGCCGACCGTGTCCACACCCCCAGGCTGCGTCAGCGGCAGGTTGCGCACTTGGGCCGAGAGGTCCCGGTGGTGTGCCCCTTGCGGCCTTGTTCCGTAGCGCAGGCCGGCCACGGGCCTGGGACATCAGCCGAAGAGGCTCCGCATCCGGATCGTCCGTATCCGGCGCCTGTGCGTCTTCAGGGCCGGAAGCCGCGCGCCTGACCCTGGCCCGCTGGATCCCGTGCTGGCCTGGCTCGTGCAGTCGTTCTTGGACGACAACCCCCAAGGTCCGCACCATGACCCGTCATCTGACCGTCGGCGTGGATGGCTCGCCCGAAAGCCGCTGGGCAGCGTCATGGGCAGCAGATGAGGCCGCGTTGCGCAGCCTGCCGCTGCGCCTCATCTACGCCGAGGACCGGCCCGTATCCGTCGCCATGCCGGTGAGCAGCTTCGAGACGCAGGAACGTGGGTCCGACCGCATGCTCACCGAGGTCGCAAACGACCTGCGGGAGCGCCATCCCGGGCTCGACATGACCACCGGGCGGCTCTCCGCACGACCCCCAGCGGCCCTGTCCGCCGAGGCGAGCGAGGCGGACCTACTGGTGCTCGGCTCGCGTGGGCTCAGCCGCATCACGGTGTTCTTCATCCGCTCGTTTGACATGGCCACGATCAGTAGCATCGAGCGGCCGGTCATCCTCGTGCGGGCGACCAAGCGGCAGGACGACGAGCCACCGCCCCCGTACCGGCCCCTATCGTGACCTGGTCGTCGATGTCGACGTCCATCAGCCCTGCGACGCGCTGCTGGCTTTCGCCTTCGACGAAGCCGCACGGCGTGACTGCGTGCCGTGGATCGCGCACGGTTGGTCACTTCCCTTGGTAGTGGCCCAGGATCCCCTGCTCGATCAGGGGTCCGCCAGGAGACGGACGCGAAAATCGACCGCGCGCTTGCCTGACTGCTGATGCCCTGGCGGCAGAAGTGCCCGTCGGTGGACGTCGTCGAGCAGGCACTTGTGGGCTCTCCCGGAGAGCAGTTGGTCCACTGCGCCGCCGACGCGAGTAATAGTCAATACCTGTGGATCGTTGAAGATCGCCTGATAATCCGGTGCCATCGGATCTCGCCGTCGCGCCATTCGTCGGTGGGTGCGAGGCCGGCGGCAGCGGATGCCCGATGTTCAGGGTGGATGTGGGCGATGACGCTGTGCACCGGCTGCCGGCTGAGCCAATCGACGAGTCCTCGGGCTGCCTCGGTGGCGATGCCGCTTCCTTGCCACGGGGTGCCCACCACCCACGCGACCTCGGCGATGGGGCCGTGGCCAGAGGGGCTGACCGTCGCCTGGACTGTGCCGGTCAGGCAGGACTGGTCACGGAGCCGGATCACCCAGTTCAGCCAGGAGATGACGCCCGAACAACCTCATCCAACAGCGAACTGCCACTTGGCCTGGCGCCGTTCTCGTTGACTACCGTGAGCACGAGCGTGCCTTCCCGGCCGACGCGGCAACGTCGGCCTTGCTCGATGACCTATCGATCGATCCATCGGGAAGGTACGCCTCCTTCCGTCAGGAGTGATCCACAGGTACTGAGCATTGCTCGCCGACGCGGATCTCGTGGTCGTCGGCCGCTGTATCCGCAGGTCCCCCTGGGAACCCGCATCGGCCCGATCGCCCACGCGGTGATCCACCACTCCCCGGCACCCGTCGCCGTCGTCGCCCACGACTGAACGCGGTGCCCGACATGGAGGTTTCCATGCCCGCACCGGCACTCGGGGCGATAGCCGTGGAATCCGCGGAGCCCCTCGCAGAGGACCCAGCGACGGTCCCGGCGATGAACAACGCGTAGTCATCCAGTGGGGCTCAGGCGGAGCAGGTGCGGCATCCAACCGGAGCGATGGAGGTCGACGATGGCTCGGAACACGATGAACGGCACGCACGGCGGCGCACAAGGAAGCGGGGGCCGACTCGCCGACCCCGGAGGAGCATGCACCGCACGACCGAAAGCACGGAACCGAGGCACCCGGCGGCCGTCTCTCCCCGGGCCTCACAAATCCTCTCGGCCTGCGCGCGATTGAAGGTCTCCCGGACATGAGGATTCTGTGCGACACGCTCGACCACGCGGCCGGCCAGCGCATCGCTCGCTCGACCACTTCGACAGCGATCTCGTCGCCAAGCCCGTCGGCCCGCGCCGCCCTGGACCATGCCCTGGCAGCCGCCGCCTCGCGGGGTGCCTCGGTGCGCGCGGTGTGGGTGCGGCAGCGCCCGCTGCTCGGATTCCTCGACGAGCAGGCCGCGTCGAGTCGTGTCACAGGCAGCTGCACGAAGCGACCGCTGCGCGTTCCGCCGCGTACCAGTACGTGCCGCTGAGCCATGCAGTGCTGCGGGGCACCCGGTCGAGGCGCCTGTTGATCAAGACACCTAGAGAGAATGTGAGATATCCACTCTCAGCGAACAGCCAAAACAGCCTCTGACCTGGGACTTTCAGTGGATCACCAGGATCTGCTCCCATCATAACCTTCTGTACGTCCTGTACATTTTTTACAAAGTCGGTGCGGCCCCGTAAAGAGACCGCGCAGACCCGTGCAGACCCCGGAGGAGAGGCATCGCCATGCTGTTCCGTCCCACCGCCCGTCATGTACTGCCCGAGTTCACCGAGCGCACGACCAACGGGACCCGCACCCTCGACCCGTACTCCAAGCTGCTGTCCGAACGGATCATCTTCCTCGGCACCCCGGTCGACGACGCCGCGGCCGGCGATCTGATCGCGCAGTTGATGTACCTGGAGCACGACGCCCCGGACCGCCCCGTCTCGCTCTACATCAACTCCCCGGGCGGCTCGTTCGGGGCCATGTCCGCGATCTACGACACGATGCAGTACCTCACCTGCGAAGTGGAGACCTACTGCCTCGGCCAGGCCGGTTCCTGCGCCTCCGCGCTGCTCGCCGCCGGCGCCCCCGGCCGACGGCACGCACTGCCCGGCGCGAGGGTCGTCGTACGACAGCCCGAGCTCACCGAACCGATGCAGGGTCAGCCGTCCGACCTGGAGATCGAGGCCAAGGAACTCGAACGGGTCCGCACGATGCTCATCACGCTGTTGGCCCGTCACACGGGCCGCGACGCCGGGCAGATCACCGACGACATCGAGCGCGACCTCATTCTCGACGCGGCGGGCGCCAAGGCGTACGGGCTGGTGGACCATGTCCTGGAGAACCGGAAGTCCTCGCTCCGCCCGCACGGCGCGAGGTGAACCCCCTATGCGACCACCGGAGTTCCCGCCCCTTCCCGCACTGACGTGCGCCGAGGGGGAGTTCATCGACCGCTACCTCGAAGTCCTCGACCAGCTCGGCCGGATCAACCCGGCCCGCGGCAGCGACACCTACGGCGCCCTGCGCGCCGCACAGGCGCTGGTATCGCACGCGGGCGCGCTGCGGGACGCGCTCGCATCGATGCACGAGCGCGGGGAGGCGCAGATCCACGCCACGACGCTCGCCCGGGCACTGCGCATACTGGACGGGGAACGGCGGGCCGGGCGCGTCACCGTACCCCCCGCTCCCACGAGTTGATCGGCTTCCGCGCTCCGCGCGTACGGCGGGGCCGGGCCAACTTCCCCTGCCCCGGCGTCCGACGGCCGGTGGCCGTCACCCAACTCCCGTACCCGACACGCCCGGCGGTCCGATCGAAAATCCTCGCTCGTTCGGCGTAGGAAGCCCCTCTCACGAGGGACTGCTCAACTTGCGTTCTCTGAGTGGACTGTGATCGGAATCCCCCCTTCCACCCCTGGTACGACACCGGTCGGATTCACCGCCGGAGCCTCGGAAAGCACCATGTCCACCCGAATGGATCAGTCGTGAGGAGCCTCACAAATCCCTGTTTCAGCTCGGAAATCCGGCAGTCTGTGAGTCAAGATCCCTGGGACGACAAGCCCCCGCCACCGCGGCGGGGCGGTCCGGGCGGACGCCGAGTCCTGCCGCCGCGCGGATGACTGGTCGACAGAAGTGGATCGGCAGGAGTGGAGGACCCGAGCACAACGGGTCGGCCTGAACATCGGTCGACCCTCGGGGTGAAGCCGCCGCAAGCGGCCGGGCAACTTCGCCAGCCCGAACCCGACAGGTCATCCTTCACAGGCGGCTGACGAAGGGTTGCGCATGACTGCGCAGGTTCATGTCCCGTCTCTGCTCGTCCGGGCCGGTACGGCCTCGGTTCTGACTCTCGCCGCTGTCGGCACCACCATGTTCGCCCCGGGCGCCGCGACGGACGCCCAGGCGGCGACTCTGTCGATGAAGGCGCTCAACATCGCGGCATCGAAGAAGGGATCGCCGTACAGGTGGGGGGCCACCGGCCCCAACCGCTTCGACTGCTCGGGGCTGACGCTCTACTCGTTCAAGAAGGCGGGCAAGAAGCTCCCCCGCACGGCCCAGCAGCAGTACAACAGGACCCGCCACATCTCGGCCTCGCACAGGCAACGCGGCGACCTGGTCTTCTTCCATTCCGGCCGCAGCATCTACCACGTGGGCATCTACGCCGGCAAGGGCAAGATCTGGCATTCGCCGAGGACCGGCGCGGTGGTCCGGCTGGAGAAGATCTGGACCAAGAGCGTCTACTACGGCCGGGTCCGCTGAGGCGGGTCGTACCCGGCGGATCAGGGCCGCGCCCCCGGCCGTGCTCCGCCGGGCGGGACCTGGGCTCGGCGGGTTCGGGGGGGGCGGGGCCGACGCGGAAGCCGGGTGACCGCGCGGGCGGGCGGTCAGCCGGAACGCGCCGGTCAGCTCTGCACGGGGACGCTCCACGGAAGCGCGATCCACACCGTCTTGCCGCCGTCGGCGGTGGGCGTGACGATGAGCCGTCCCCCGCACTCCTTGGTCAGGGTGCGGATGATCACCATGCCGCGCCCGTTGTCCTGCTGAACGGCGGCTGGCAGCCGCCTGGGCCAGCGGGGGTGGCTGTCGGTCACTCCCAGACGCAGCTGCTCCTCCCGCTCCAGCCGGAGGTCCACGGTGAAGGTGGGCGACTGCCCGAAGGTGTGCTGGACGGCGTTGGTCGCGAGCTCCGAGACGATGAGCCGAATGCTGTCGGCGAAGTCGGTGTCGGCGACCATGCCCCATTCGCCGAGCACCCGGTCCACGTACCTGCGGGCCGCCGAGACCGCGACCGGCTCGCTCGGCAGAGTGACGCTTGCTTCCTGATGGTCTGCCATGGCGAGCCGTCCCTTTCCCACCCGGACAGACCCGCGATCGGTCCGGGTTGTGCTTCGCGCCAGATTGCCATTGATGCTGCCCCCTGGGACGGCGATCCACCAAGATATGCATATATCTGTCGCTCAATGCGGTGAACCCTGCCACACGAGACCGTATGCGGGCGGCACACTGTCCGCTCGGCTAAAGAGGGAGGGAGGCCGCGGATGCAGCACGGCCCTGCGGTTCGACGCCGCAAGCTCGGGGAGGAGCTCCGGAGTCTGCGCCACGCGTCGGGACTGACCAGTCGGGACGCGGCGCGGATACTCGGCTGGCACCAGTCGAAGGTGAGCCGGATCGAGACCGGGGTGAGCGGGGTGCGGCCGGCCGACGTGACCCGGCTGCTGGACACGTACGGCGTGGACGACACCCAGTTGCGGGACCTCCTGGCCACGTTGGCGGGCTCGGCGGGCGGTGGCGGCACCGGATGGTGGCACGCCTATCGCGGTCTGATCCCGCCCCAGTACCGCGACTTCATCAGTCTGGAGTCCCAGGCGCGGACGGCGCGCACGCTGGAGACCTCGGTGGTGCCGGGGCTACTGCAGACGGCCGACTACGCGCGTGCGGTGACCCGGGCATCGCTGGACGGGCTGCCCGCCGGCCAGTTGGACTCGCTGGTGGAGGTGCGGCTGGCCCGGCAGGGGGTGCTGCGGACCGATCCGCCGCTGCGGCTGAGCGCGGTGCTCGACGAGGCGGTGCTGCGGCGCGAGGTCGGCGGGCGCCGGGTGATGCGGGAGCAACTGCGCCATCTGACCCGGGTGGCTCAACTTCCCCATGTGCAACTTCAGTTGCTGCCATTCTCGGTGGGCGGCCATGCCGGCCTCACCGGACCTTTCGTTATCTTCTCATTTCCGAGCACTTCTGATCTAGATGTGGTCGTTCTCGACCATTTGACGAGTAGCCTCTATCTGGAGCGGAAAGAAGACCTTGAGGCGTACAGCTCGGCCTTCCGCACGATGCAGGCACACGCGCTGTCGCCGGAGCACTCGTTGGACCTCATCGCCACGATCGACCGCGACGGTCAGTGAACCCCGGAGCGCCCGAGGGAGGCCTCATGTCGGATTGCCTCGCACAGCACGGCTTACGGTGGCGGCGCAGCAGCCGCAGCACGGGCATGAACAACTGTGTGGAGGCCGCACCGTTCGGTGACGGGCGGCTGGCCGTACGGGACTCCAAGGATGTGTCCAGGCCACCGCTGTGGTTCTCCGCGGCGGCCTGGACCTCATTCGTCGCCGGTCTGCACCGGGTTCCGGTCAGCTGACGGGAGCGGTCCGCCGCACGACCGACACCGCGGTGGCGATCTGTTCCTCGGTCAGATCGGCTCGCGCCGTCAGCCTCAGCCGGGACACCCCGTCGGGCACCGACGGGGGCCGGAAGCACCCGACCGCGATTCCGGCCGTGCGGCAGTCGGCCGCCCAGCGCACCGCGGCGTCGGCCGAGGGGGCACGCACCGAGACCACGGCCGCGTCGGGCCGCACGGCGGTCAGACCGGCCGCGGTCAGCCGCTCGTACAGCGCGGCGGCGACCGCGCGGGCCCGGCCGGCCCGCTCCGGCTCGCGGCGCAGCAGCCGCAGGCTCGCCAGTGCGGCACCCACCGCGGCCGGCGCCAGACCCGTGTCGAAGATGAACGTACGGGCCGTGTTGACGAGGTGTTCGATGACCCGGGCCGGTCCGAGGACCGCTCCGCCCTGGCTGCCCAGGGACTTGGAGAGGGTGAGCGTGGTGACGATTCCCCCTCCGCCCGCGAGACCGGCGGCGGCGAGCGCGCCCCGGCCGCCCTCCCCCAGCACGCCCAGGCCGTGCGCGTCGTCGACGAGCAGCGCGGCGCCCTCCGTACGGCACACCTCGGCCAGCCGGGGCAGCGGTGCCGCGTCGCCGTCGACCGAGAAGACCGAGTCGGTGACGGCCAGCGCCCGCCCCTCGTGCGACCGCAGAGCCTTGCGTACGGCGTCGGGATCGGCATGCGGGACGACGGCGGTCGAGGCGTGCGAGAGCCGGCAACCGTCCACGATCGAGGCGTGGTTGCCCGCGTCGGAGACGATCAGCGAGCCACGGCCGGTGAGCGCCGTGACCGCCGCAAGGTTGGCCGCGTAGCCGGACGACAGCACCAGCGCCGCTTCGAAACCGCAGAATTCGGCCAGCTCGTTCTCAAGTTCGGCATGCAGCGCGGTGGAGCCGGTGACAAGTCGCGATCCGGTAGCGCCCGCACCCCATTCGCGTGCGGCCCCGGCCGCGGCGGCGGTGATGTCGGGGTGCCGGGTCAGCCCCAGATAGTCGTTGCTCGCGAGGTCCAGAAGTACGGGGGCGGCGGGCCGGGGGCGCAGAGTACGGACGAGTCCGGCGTCGGCGCGGCGGCGCGCCTCCTCGTCGATCCAGTCGAACGGGTCCAAGGACATGAGCGGTCCCTTTTGTAGGCAGCTCACAGACCCTAACCGTGGGCGCAGCAGGTCATGGTGTGGCAATACACACACCCTTGCCGGGCTCTGTTGTCCGGTTCCTCCTTGGCTGTGGGCGGTGCCGTAGGCCAGGATCTTCGCCATGGACCTCCTGAACACGCTGGTGGACAAGGGGCTGCGGCGCGAGCTGCCGACCCGCGAAGAAGCCCTCGCCGTACTGGCGACCTCCGACGACGATCTGCTCGAAGTGGTGGCCGCGGCCGGAAAGGTGCGCCGTCAGTGGTTCGGACGGCGCGTGAAACTGAACTATCTGGTCAATCTCAAGTCCGGTCTCTGCCCCGAGGACTGCTCGTACTGCTCGCAGCGGCTCGGTTCCAAGGCCGGGATCCTCAAGTACACCTGGCTGAAACCGGACGAGGCGTCGAAGGCCGCCGCCGCCGGGGTGGCGGGCGGTGCCAAGCGGGTCTGTCTGGTGGCGAGCGGCCGCGGTCCGACGGACCGCGACGTCGACCGGGTGTCGGAGACCATCGAGGCGATCAAGGAGCGACACGAGGGCGTCGAGGTGTGCGCCTGCCTCGGTCTGCTCTCCGACGGGCAGGCCGACCGGCTGCGCTCGGCGGGTGCCGACGCGTACAACCACAACCTCAACACGTCCGAGGGGACGTACGGGGACATCACCACCACCCACACCTATGCGGACCGGGTGGAGACCGTGCAGCAGGCGCAGGCCGCCGGGCTCTCGGCGTGTTCGGGGCTGATCGCCGGGATGGGCGAGAGTGAAGCCGACCTGGTCGATGTCGTCTTCTCGCTGCGCGAACTGGACCCGGACTCGGTGCCGGTGAACTTCCTGATCCCGTTCGAGGGAACCCCGCTGGCCAAGGAGTGGAACCTCACCCCGCAGCGCTGTCTGCGCATTCTGGCGATGGTCCGGTTCGTCTGCCCGGACGTGGAGGTGCGGCTCGCGGGCGGGCGCGAGGTCCATCTGCGCTCGCTGCAGCCGCTGGCCCTGCACCTGGTCAACTCAATCTTCCTGGGCGACTACCTCACCAGTGAGGGGCAGGCGGGCCAGGCGGACCTGGACATGATCGCGGACGCCGGTTTCGAGGTGGAGGGGGCGGGAACGGCGACGCTGCCCGCGCACCGGGCGCAGCCGGGCGGCGGATGCGGTTCGCACGACGGCGGATGCGCCCCCTGTGGTGACGCGCATGGGGAAGCCGGGGAGGCGACGGCTTCCGAGGCGTCCGAGGAGGCGACCGCCTCCGGGGTCCCGGCGGCCCGTACGGATCTGGTGGCGGTCCGCCGTCGCGGCGCGGGAACGGATCTCGCCCCCAATGCCTGAGGCCCTCTCCCCCGCCGAGCTGCGGTCCCTGGACCGGGCCCACGTCTGGCATCCGTACGGCCCGATGCCGGGGCGTCAGGAGCCGCTGATCGTGGAGTCCGCGTCCGGGGTGCGGCTGAGGCTGGCGGAACCGGCCCATGGGCAGCTGGAGTTGGTCGACGGCATGTCGTCCTGGTGGTCGGCGGTGCACGGCTACAACCATCCGGTGCTCAACGAGGCGGCCCGTGGTCAGCTGGGCCGGATGAGCCATGTGATGTTCGGCGGGCTCACCCATGAGCCCGCCGTGCGGCTGGCCGCCCGGCTGGTCGAGATCACCCCCGAGCCGCTGCGGCATGTCTTCCTCTCCGACTCGGGGTCGGTCTCCGTCGAGGTCGCCGTGAAGATGTGTCTGCAGTACTGGCGCTCGGCCGGGCGGCCCGCCAAGCAGCGGCTGCTGACCTGGCGCGGCGGCTACCACGGCGACACCTGGCAGCCGATGTCGGTGTGCGACCCCGAGGGCGGCATGCATGAGCTCTGGTCGGGTGTCCTGCCCCGCCAGGTCTTCGCGGACGAGCCCCCGGCCGGTTTCGACGCCGAACCGGATGCCGCGTATGTCCGGCACCTGCGGGAACTGATCGCGGAGCACGCCGACCGGCTGGCCGCGGTGATCGTGGAGCCGGTGGTACAGGGCGCGGGCGGGATGCGGTTCCACTCCCCCGCATACCTGCGGGTGCTGCGCGAGGCGTGCGACGAGCACGACGTGCTGCTGGTCTTCGACGAGATCGCCACAGGTTTCGGCCGTACGGGGAAGCTGTTCGCCGCCGGGCACGCCGGGGTCTCGCCCGATGTCATGTGCGTGGGCAAGGCACTGACCGGCGGCTACCTGACGATGGCGGCGACGCTGTGCACCTCCCGGGTGGCGGAGGGCATCTCGCGCGGCGAGGTGCCGGTGCTCGCGCACGGGCCGACGTTCATGGGCAATCCGCTCGCCGCCGCGGTGGCGTGCGCCTCCGTCGATCTGCTGCTCGGCCAGGACTGGGAGCAGGAGGTGAAGCGGATCGGCACCGGACTGCGGGAAGGGCTCGCCCCGGCGTCGGAGCTGCCCGGGGTGCGGGATGTACGGGTACTGGGTGCGATCGGCGTCGTACAGCTCGATCACGAGGTGGACATGGCGGCCGCGACCCGGGCCGCGGTACGGGAAGGGGTGTGGCTGCGGCCGTTCCGCGATCTCGTCTACACGATGCCGCCCTATGTGACGGGTGACGAGGACGTGGCACGGATCTGCCGCGCCGTGTGCGCGGCTGCGCGAGAGGGATGAGATGACGGTTCTGGTAGTGACGGGGACGGGCACGGAGATCGGCAAGACCGTCGTGACGGCGGCGGTGGCGGCGGCGTGCCCGGACCGCCGTGTCGCGGTGCTGAAGCCCGCGCAGACGGGGCTGGCCCCCGGCGAACCGGGTGATGCCGCCGAAGTGGCACGGCTGGCGGGCGGCCATGTCACCGCGGTCGAACTGGCGCGGTTCCCCGAACCGTTGGCACCCGCCACCGCGGCCCGCAGGTCCGGTCTCCCGCCGGTGCGGCCGTACGAGATCGCCGAAGCGGCCCAGAAGCTGGCGACCGAGCACGATCTGGTGCTGGTCGAGGGTGCGGGCGGGCTGCTCGTCAGGTTCGACGACGAGGGCTCGACCCTTGCCGACGCCGCCCGGCTGCTGGCCGCCCCGGTGCTGGTGGTGACGCCCGCCGGTCTGGGCACGCTCAACACCACCGCGCTGACCTCTGAGGCGCTGCGGAACCGGGGGCTGGAGTGCCTCGGTGTGGTGGTGGGCAGCATGCCCGGCGAACCGGACCTCGCGGTGCGCTGCAATCTGGCGGACCTTCCCGTGGTGGCGGGCGCCCCGCTGCTGGGGGCGGTGCCGGCCGGTGCGGGGGCCTTGGAGCCCGCCGACTTCCGTGCGCGTTCCCGGAGTTGGCTAGCGGAGGAGCTGGGCGGGAATCGGCCCGCCGGCTGAGCGTCTGAGCCGCTCGGGACGGGGGAGAATCCAAGTAGCGTGCTTTCTGCCCGAGCGCCCGGTCGAGGAGGTCCGTCATGCGTCTGCGCAGCACGAGAATCCCCGAGGATGCCGTGCACCACCCCGTCTTCGCCCGGTTCTACGCCCGGATGAGCGTGGCCGCGGAGACCAAGGCGGGGCTGGGCGCGGTGCGCTCGGAGCTGCTGGCCGGCCTGTCCGGCCGGGTCATCGAGATCGGTGCGGGCAATGGCCTGAATTTCGCGCACTACCCGCCCGCGGTGTCGGAGGTGGTGGCCATCGAACCCGAACGCAGCCTTCGGCAGTTGGCGGTGCGGTCGGCGCTGCGGGCGGGAATCCCGGTGGATGTGGTGCCGGGCGCGGCAGAGGCGCTGCCGGTGAAGAGCGAGGCGTTCGACGGGGCCGTCGCCTCACTGGTGCTGTGCACCGTACGGAATGTGGAGCGTTCGCTCGCGGAGCTCGTGCGGGTGCTTCGGCCCGGCGGTGAGCTGCGCTTCTTCGAGCATGTACGGGCCGACGACCGGGCCATGGCGGCGACGCAGCGGGCGCTGGACCGTACGGTCTGGCCGCTGGTGACGGGCGGGTGTCATACGTCGCGCGACACCCTGGCCGCCATCGAGCGGGCCGGGTTGGTGGTGGAGACCTACCGCAGGGTACGGATGCCGGAGTGGGGAATCCGGCTGCCCACCTCGGCCTGCGTGCTGGGGGTGGCGCGCCGCCCGGCCGTGCTGGACTGAGGCATCGGCCCGCCGTCGCGCGCCGGGGCCGTCACAGGCTCCACTGGCGGAGTTCGTCGGCGATGGCCCGCACGTCCGCCTTGCCTTCCTTCACCATCCTGGCGAGGTCACGCACCTGCTCGGGCGAGGTGATGACCTTGAGCCCGGAGGCGACGAGATATCCGTACGCGACGGCCGAGGAGAACATCGCGTTGGAGTGTTCGAGCGCGGGGACGTGGAGCAGCAACTGCAGGAGGGCAGCGGCCCGGGAGTGGGGGTCGCTGTAGACGGGGCTGCCGAAGATCTCGGCCTCATGACGGGCCACCGCGGCCACGAGCGCGCCCCAGTCGACGACCTGCGGATCGCCGGGGGTCTTGTGCTCGGCCACCATGAGCAGCCAGGAAAGGTCGATCTGCAGGTTCAACGCGTGCCTTTGCACTCCGGGCCGAACTCTTCGGCGAACACCGCCTCGTACTGCTTCATGAAGTCGGCCGCGGCCTCGACGAAGGTGTGTCCGACCTCGCCCGCATCCTGCCGCACGAGCTCTTCTATGTACCGGTTCACGCTCATCCCCCTTTGCAGCGCGCGCTGCCGCGCGGCCTCGGCGGTGGACTCGTCCACTCTCACGTTCAGCTGTGTCTTGGGCACAGCAACACGCTAGCGCGCGCGTGCTAGCACCGGCAAGAGAAGGCCACCGGTGCCCAGTACACAGGTCCCGGCCCGCGGATCGCCGCACGCGGACCCCCGGCGGCGGCCCCGCAAAGGGCTCGGAAGGGCGCCGAAATGACCCCGTGGGTGTGATGCCACCCATAGGGGCCACGTCACATCCTAGGGCGGGTAGTAGACACGACCCCCGCCCGAACGGTGCAGAACCAGTCCAGAGCGTCTCATTTCGGACATTACTCCGTATTGGGGTAGTACGTCACATCATTGACCCCCGCCACGGCCGCCGCTAACCATGGCTGTCATCACGGGGAACCACGACCGGCCCGGACACACCACCGGACCCGCTCACCCCCGTCCCGCACCACACAGGGGCCCCCGCCCCGCCCCGCCGCCGCCGACACCGGACGGCACCACCACACCCCCAGGAGTCACTCCCGCATGA
>NZ_FPJO01000036.1 GCF_900119365.1 Streptomyces atratus | reverse complement strand
TGACCGCCGCGTTCACCGCCGCCGTGGCCGTACTGATCATCGCCTGCCCCTGCGCCCTGGGCCTCGCCACCCCCACCGCCCTCATGGTCGGCACCGGACGCGGCGCCCAGCTCGGCATCCTGATCAAGGGCCCCGAGGTCCTGGAGACCACCCGCCGCGTCGACACGATCGTCCTCGACAAGACCGGCACCGTCACCACCGGCCGCATGACCCTCCTCGACGTCCACACCGCCGACAACACCGACGAGACCGACGTACTCCGCCTCGCCGGCGCCCTGGAGCACGCCTCCGAACACCCCATCGCCCAGGCCGTCGCCGCCGGAGCCGCCGAACGCACCGGCACCACCCTCCCCACCCCCGAGGACTTCGCCAACATCGCCGGACTCGGCGTCCAGGGCATCGTCGAGGGCCACGCCGTCCTCGTCGGCCGTGAGCAGCTGCTCGCCGAGTGGGAGATCCACCTCCCCGTGGAGCTGGCCCGGCGCAAGGCCGAGGCGGAGGCCGCGGGCCGGACGGCCATCGCGGTGGCCTGGGACGGCGAGGCACGGGCGGTGCTCGAAGTCGCCGACGCGGTCAAGGACACCAGCGCGGAGGCCGTCGCCGGGCTCCGCGCCCTCGGTCTCCATCCCGTTCTGCTGACCGGCGACAACCGCGCCGTGGCCGACGCCGTGGCCCGTGCCGTGGGGATCGACGAGGTCCATGCCGAGGTCCTGCCCGAGGAGAAGGCGCACGTCATCGAGCGGTTGCGGGCCGAGGGCCGCTCGGTCGCCATGGTCGGCGACGGGGTCAACGACGCCGCCGCCCTCGCCACCGCCGACCTCGGTCTGGCGATGGGGACCGGCACGGACGCCGCGATCGAGGCGAGCGACCTCACCCTGGTTCGTGGAGATCTCAAGGTGGCCGCCGACGCGATCCGGCTGTCCCGGCGCACCCTGACCATCATCAGGGGCAACCTGTTCTGGGCGTTCGGCTATAACGTGGCCGCCTTGCCCCTTGCGGCATTTGGCCTGCTCAACCCTATGATTGCGGGAGCGGCGATGGCGTTCTCCTCAGTCTTCGTCGTGACGAACAGCCTGCGGCTGCGCGCCTTCACGTAATTTCCACAAGGAGATCCAGATCACATGGATTTCAGGGTAACCATCCGGCGGGTTCGTGAGTCTAAGAGTGCGATGCCAAGGATGTCTTGGGGGATGTCCGTCGGAGGGTCTTGGGGGACGCTCCGGGCAAGCGTTGGCCGGGGCACGTGCACCGGGGAGCTTTGAGCGGCCCTCCCGTGCGTACGTACCCCGGCAGATCGCACGAGCAGGACAAGTGAAGAGCGCAGTTCACAGCTAGTCGAGGAACGCAGGAGCTCCGGCTCCCACAGACGCCCGGCCGGATCCCGTGGGGGGAATCCGCTCCGGGACATGGGAAGCGCCTCGCTGTCGGCCCGTGGGGGGATCGATGGCGGGGCGCTTCTCCCTGTCGCTCGACGGTGGACACGCCGCCGGGCACGCAAATCGCCCCGGACACCGCGCTCTGTGCGAAAGCGCGGTACGCGGGGCGAAGTCGACCGGCCTCGGCGGCCGGGGTCGTGCGGGGGTTGTTACGGGGCTCAGCGGGCCTCGACCGGGACGAAGTCGCGCAGGACCTCGCCGGTGTAGATCTGGCGCGGGCGGCCGATGCGGGAACCCGGCTCCTTGATCATCTCGTGCCACTGGGCGATCCAGCCCGGGAGGCGGCCGAGCGCGAAGAGCACGGTGAACATCTCGGTCGGGAAGCCCATGGCCCGGTAGATCAGACCCGTGTAGAAGTCCACGTTCGGGTAGAGGTTGCGCGAGACGAAGTACTCGTCGGAGAGCGCGTGCTCCTCCAGCTTCAGCGCGATGTCGAGCAGCTCGTCGGACTTACCGAGCGCGGACAGCACGTCGTGGGCGGCGGCCTTGATGATCTTGGCGCGCGGGTCGAAGGACTTGTAGACGCGGTGGCCGAAGCCCATCAGCCGGACGCCGTCCTCCTTGTTCTTCACCTTGCGGATGAAGGAGTCGACATCGCCGCCGTTGGCCTGGATGCCTTCGAGCATCTCCAGCACCGACTGGTTGGCGCCACCGTGCAGCGGGCCCCACAGCGCCGAGATGCCGGCGGAGATCGAGGCGAACATGTTCGCCTGCGAGGAGCCGACCAGACGCACGGTGGAGGTCGAACAGTTCTGCTCGTGGTCCGCGTGCAGGATGAGCAGCTTGTCGAGCGCGGAGACGACGACCGGGTCCAGGTCGTACTCCTGGGCGGGGACCGAGAAGGTCATGCGCAGGAAGTTCTCGACGTACCCGAGGTCGTTGCGCGGGTAGACGAAGGGGTGACCGATCGACTTCTTGTAGGCGTATGCCGCGATCGTCGGCAGCTTGGCGAGCAGCCGGATCGTCGAGAGGTGGCGCTGCTCCTCGTCGAACGGGTTGTGGCTGTCCTGGTAGAACGTGGACAGCGCACTGACGACCGAGGACAGCATGGCCATCGGGTGGGCGTCGCGCGGGAAACCGTCGAAGAAGCGCTTGACGTCCTCGTGCAGCAGCGTGTGCTGGGTGATCTCGTTCTTGAAGGTCGACAGCTCGTCGACCTTGGGAAGCTCGCCGTTGATGAGCGTGTACGCGACTTCGAGGAACGTCGAGCGCTCGGCGAGCTGCTCGATGGGGTAGCCGCGGTAGCGCAGGATGCCCTGCTCACCGTCGAGGTAGGTGATGGCGGATTTATAGGCTGCGGTGTTGCCATATCCGCTGTCCAGCGTCACGAGACCGGTATTGGCCCGGAGCTTCCCGATGTCGAAGCCCTTGTCGCCGACGGTGCTGTCGATCACCGGGTAGGTGTACTCGCCGTCGCCGTACCGCAGTACTACAGAGTTGTCGCTCACGTCATCCCTCACCGACGTAGTGCCTCTTCTTCGAGGTTCCCTGACTGTCTCCACCCTCCCCCATTTGGCTCAGGAGAGTGCACTCGGGGTCGTCCATTGGACCTACTCGCGGCACTGAGTGCCGCGAGCTTACTCATCCTGCCCCCTCGGTTCCGGTTCCGGAAGGGCTGCGTGATGTTTCCCACCGATTTGATCGATCATTTTTTCCGCCGATCCTCCGCCCGAGCCCCCCGACAGCCGGTAATCCAGCGCCGTACAGCGTCTGCCCGCGGAAACCGTGCGGACCGCCTGGCCGATCGCCTGCCGTGAGCCGACCAGCACGACGAGCTTCTTGGCCCTGGTCACGGCGGTGTACAGCAGGTTCCGCTGGAGCATCATCCAGGCGCTCTTGGTGACGGGGATGACGACGGCCGGGTACTCGCTGCCCTGGGAGCGGTGGATCGTCATGGCGTACGCGTGGGACAGCTCGTCCAGCTCGTCGAAGTCGTAGCCGATCTCCTCGTCCTCGTCGGTGAGGACCGTCAGCCTCTGTTCGTCCAGGTCGAGGGCGGTGACGACGCCGACCGTGCCGTTGAAGACGCCGTTCTCCCCCTTGTCGTAGTTGTTGCGGATCTGGGTCACCTTGTCGCCGACCCGGAAGACCCGGCCGCCGAACCGCTTCTCGGGGAGGTTCGGCCGGCCCGGGGTGATGGCCTGCTGGAGGAGTCCGTTGAGCGTGCCCGCACCGGCCGGGCCCCGGTGCATCGGGGCGAGGACCTGTACGTCGCGCCGCGCGTCGAGGCCGAACTTGGCGGGAATACGACGGGCCGCGACGTCCACCGCGAGCACGCCGGCGTCCTCCGTCTCGTCCGCCACGAAGAGGAAGAAGTCCTTGAGGCCCTGAGTGAGGGGCGGTACGCCGGAGTTGATCCGGTGGGCGTTGGTGACGACACCGGACTGCTGGGCCTGGCGGAAGATCGTGGTGAGCCGGACCGCGGGAACGGGGCTGCCGTCGGCGAGCAGATCGCGCAGCACCTCCCCCGCACCGACCGACGGCAGCTGGTCGACGTCCCCGACGAGCAGCAGATGGGCACCGGGTGCCACCGCCTTCAGCAGCTTGTTGGCGAGCAGCAGATCCAGCATCGACGCCTCGTCGACGACGACCAGATCGGCGTCCAGCGGGCGGTCCCGGTCGTACGCGGCGTCGCCGCCCGGCTTCAGTTCGAGCAGCCGGTGCACGGTGGACGCCTCGGCCCCGGTCAGCTCGGAGAGCCGCTTGGCCGCCCGTCCGGTCGGCGCGGCCAGCACCACCTTGGCCTTCTTCGCCCGCGCCAGCTCCACGATCGACCGGACGGTGAACGACTTCCCGCAGCCGGGCCCACCGGTCAGCACCGCGACCTTCCGGCTGAGCGCGAGCCGGACCGCCGCCTCCTGCTCGGGCGCCAGATCCGCCCCCGTACGCGTGCCGAGCCAGGCCAGCGCCTTGTCCCAGTCCACGTCCGCGAAGGCCGGCATCCGCTCCTCGGGCGTCCGCAGCAGCCGCTGCACCTGGGCGGCGAGGGCGACCTCGGCGCGGTGGAAGGGCACCAGGTAGATGGCGGTGACGAGCTCGCCGCCCTCGGGCGAGGGCACCTTCTCCCGTACGACCCCCTCCGGGTCCTCGGCCAGTTCGGCGAGGCACTCGATGACGAGCCCCGTGTCGACCTGGAGCAGCTTCACGCCGTCCGCGATCAGCCGCTCCTCGGGGAGGAAGCAGTGCCCCTGGTCGGTGGACTGCGACAGCGCGTACTGCAGCCCGGCCTTGACCCTTTCCGGGCTGTCGTGCGGAATGCCCACCGCCTGGGCGATCTTGTCGGCGGTGAGGAAGCCGATGCCCCAGACGTCGGCGGCCAGCCGGTAGGGCTGGTTCTTCACGACGGAGATCGAGGCGTCCTCGTACTTCTTGTAGATACGGACGGCGATGGAGGTGGAGACGCCGACGCCCTGGAGGAAGACCATCACCTCCTTGATCGCCTTCTGCTCCTCCCAGGCGGCCGCGATCATCTTCGTCCGCTTGGGGCCGAGGCCGGGGACCTCGACGAGCCGCTTCGGTTCGTTCTCGATGATGTCGAGGGTGTCGACGCCGAAGTGGGTGGTGATCCGGTCGGCCATCACGGGGCCGATGCCCTTGATCAGCCCGGAGCCGAGGTAGCGGCGGATGCCTTGAATGGTGGCGGGCAGGATCGTCGTGTAGTTCTCGACGGTGAACTGCTTGCCGTACTGCGAGTGCGAGCTCCAGCGCCCTTCCATCCGCAGCGACTCACCGGGCTGCGCACCGAGCAGCGAACCGACCACGGTCAGCAGATCGCCCGCACCGCGACCGGTGTCGACGCGCGCGACCGTGTACCCGTTCTCCTCGTTGGCGTACGTGATCCTCTCCAGGACCCCTTCGAGGACGGCCATGTTCGGCTTGGGGTGCGTGGCGGACGTGGTGGACATGGGTGCGACGGTACCGGGCGGGGCTGACAGCGGGTGGGCCGCGCCGGAAGCCGGCCACCATGCACCGAGCCCGCGGCACCCCGTAACACTCGGTGTCATCGTGGTCGTATGGCTACCGAGCGCTTTTCGATCAGCATGCCGTCCGAGGTCCGCAACCGGATCAGAGAGCACGCCGCAGACGCCGGGCTCGATGTCTCCACGTTCCTCACGATCGCCGCACAGGCCCAGATGGACCAGCAGGACCGCGTCAGGAGGATCTTCAAGCCGTTCGAGGAGGCCCGCGCGGAGGCCGAGGAGAATGCTGGCACCGGCACCTGGGCCGGCGACGAGATCGAGTTGACCAGGGATGAACGGGCGGAGGTTGCCGCGATCCTCGGCCGCCCCCTCCCGCGATGAGGCCGCCGCGTGAACGTAGTCGTCTACGACACCGGCATGTTGATGGCGCTGGTGAGCCAGGACCGCCGGGCACACGTCCTGCACAAGGGTTTCGTCGCAGCCGGCGGACACCGGCCGATCGTCCCTGGTCCCGCCCTCTCGCAGGCCTGGCGGACAAGCCCGAAGACCGCCTACGAGTGGAAGCGAATCCTCGCCGACGTGGTCGTGCACCCCGGAACCAGGGCCCGCTTCCCCGTGGACCGGGTGCCCAGTTGTCTTCCCTGTGCGGGGGGCATGACCATCGAGAACTGGAAAACGATCGGCGACATGATCGGCACGGCCGCGCTACCGCCCAAGAAACGTCCCGACCCGGTGGATGCGCTGGCTGTCTTCGTCGCAGCCGCCCACGGCGGAGGCGCCGTGCTGACCTCCGACACCGACGACATCGAGGCGTACGCCACCACACTGCCCGGAGCCGATGTCTCGGCCGTGGCCATCTGACGGGCGAGTCCACTTGGCCGTGACGGTGCCCGTGGCTGCAACGGCCCGTGCCGGGAACGGTCAGCCGACCACGGACTCACCACCCTCGGCCGGACGAGGAACCAGTGGTCGATGGCCGCCACGGCCTGTACCCAGGCGGCACGGTAGAAGTCGTCGACATCGACCGTCCCCGGCTGGAACGGGGCCAGATACCGCCCCGCGTCCACCATCTTGCGGGCGTAGGCGAGGTTCGTGGTGAACGCCTCGAACCGGCTGGTGTTCGGCCTGGGAATGGCCGTCCGGTAAGCCCCCGCACTGTCACATGTTCGCCGAGCTGAGCTGCGTGAACAGGTTTCGTGACAGTCAGGGGGCTCGTCTAGCGCTTGGCCGACTCAGCGGTTGCCGATGTCTGGTTCTCGGCGCTGCGGCCGATTCCTGTCCGGATCGACCTTCGTCCCGCCCAGCCGCGCACCCCGGCTCTCCGCGACCCGCTTGACCTCCCGCAACGACTCGGTCAACCGGCTGGCCAGGAAGTGGAGTTCCGCCCCGGTGACCTTCCGGTCCCTCAGGAGGCCGACGGCGTGGCCGAGCAGGTCGCCCGCCATGCCGAGTTGGATGCTCTCGATGTCGTCCGCCATCCGCGACACGTAGCCGCTTCCGTCCCCGAGGACGTAACACGGCTTGTTCTCCGGCCCGGTCCACGGCAGCAGCCTGATCACGTCGGGCCTGTGCTCCTTGCCATTCACGCGGCGACCTCGACTCCATGGATGCGGCAGGGCCCTACGTCCACCCCGTGCACGGCGAGCCAGAGCGTGCGGCGGCGGGCGCGCTGACGCCTCTCCTCGGCGGCTGCCCAAGCCGCTTTCTCGGCCAACTGCCGTTCGTGCGCGATCAGGTACGGCCGGACGAGGGGGCTGTCCTCGCCGCGCGGTGGCCGCTCGCCGGTGCGGTAGGCGGTGGGTCCGCCTGCGTAGTCGCAGGAGTACGGGTACGCGTACGGGGCGGTGCCCCACTCCTGTCGATGTCGCGTCCTGGAACCAGTGTTCAGGAACCGCAGCAGCGGCTCGAAGAGTCGGGCGATAGCGTGCTTCACGTCAGCCTGCTTTCTCAGGGTGGCCACGCCCCCGGGCCGTTTACGGCGGTCGCGAGGGTCTTGCGCGGCGCATATCCGCTGCTTTCTGTAGCGAACTCATCACAGGGTGGGGTCATGGGTCGCTACGCTGCCAGGGGGGCGGGGATGACAGCGCGTCCGTCAAGACGGGGAGTTGGACCACGTGGGAACAGTGCGAAGGCCGCGTACGCCTCGGGAGAAGTACGGCGAGGAGCTGAAGCTGCGGCGTATCGCGGCGGGGCTGACGCAGGAGGCGCTGGGCGAGATGGTGGTCTGCTCGCCCACACTGATCAGTCATTGGGAGGCGGGGCGACGGCTACCGAAGCCGGATGACGCTCGGCGCATTGATGTCGCACTGGGCACCGACGGCTTCTTCGCCCGGTGGCTGGAGGACCTGGATTCGAAGTTCGCCCAGTTCTTCACAGCGGTGGCCGAGTTGGAATGTGAAGCCACGGAGGTACGCCTATACGGCCTGTCCCTCATCCCCGGCCTTCTCCAGACCGACGCATACGCTCGTGCCGTGTTCCAGGCGTATCGCCCCAACTACCGGGCGGATGAGCTTGACAAACTCATTGTCAACCGGATGGAACGCGGCCGGGTGCTGAGCAAGTCAATGACCCCCATCGCCTGGGCCCTTCTTGACGAGGCGTCGCTTCGACGGCGCATCGGCGGCCCGCAGGTCATGGCGGAGCAACTGCGTAAAGTCGCAGACATGGCGGAATCCGGGCGCTTGCGTCTGCACGTGCTGCCTTTCGCGGCAGGAGCGCACGCCCTTCTGGAGAGTGCGCTCTATCTGCTGGACTTCGCCGACGCCGCTCCGCTTGCATACGTCGAGGGGCTTCGCACAGGGAATCTGATGGACGATCCGACGTTGGTGGCTGCCTGTCAAGCGTCCTACACTCTCGCCCTGAGCGAGGCGGCCTCCCAACAGAATTCGGTGGGCCTCGTCAGGGCCATCGCAGAGGAGCACGAACATGCGCAGCATCAACCACACCGTCACTGATGCCAGGGCGCTGACCGGTTGGTTCAAGTCCAGTTACAGCGGGGGCTCCAACGGCGATTGTCTGGAGGCCGCCCGCGGCTACACCACCGTTCCCGTCCGCGACAGCAAGGCCCCCTCCGGCCCCGCCGTCGTCTTCTCCCCCGTCGGCTGGTCGTCGTTCGTCGAGGCGATCAAGGACGGCCGACTCAGCGCCTGACCCACGCCGTGCCCGGCGAACTCGTCCTCACCACAGCCAGGTTCGCCGGGGCGATGTCACGTGCGGGACAGAAACGCCTCCCGCAATTCCTGGTCCCGGAGGAGCCCAAGGGTCTCCTCCTCGCCGTCGAAGAGCAGATCCGCGGCCGGGTGGTCCGACTGGTGGAACATCGCGGCCAGGACATCCGCGAGCGGTCGGTTCCAGGCCACCCGGACGACTTCCGCTGCCTTGTCGTGCTGCCCTCGGTCCGTGGCGATGCGCCACAGCTCGATCGACTGCTTGGCGGTCCCGTAGGCCGTTCGTCGCCCGTTGACGAGGACACCGCGTGAGTTGAGTCCGAACACATCTATGCACGCCTCGCCTTGAGGCGTCAGTCCTTTGTACGTGCACAGCGGCAGCACCAGCCGCAGGTGACTCAGTGGGTCCTGGAGCGTGGGGTCGACAAGGAGCGGGCTGCCGTCCTCCCCGGATCGGGGAAAGGCGTTCCGCTTCTGGTTGCTGTTGCAGTACGCACAGGCCAGCAAGTGGTTGAGCCACTCGAAGGTACGCGCCGGGGCGAGGCTCTTCGGCTCGAAGTGGTCGATGTCCGTGCCCTGGCTGTCACCGCAGTACATGCAGCGCTGGTGGCCGGGCGCCATCTCCGCGAGGGTAGCGAGGAGACCTTCTCGTACATGTCTCCGTACGGTCGAATGAGCCCACAGATTTGCCGCTTTTACCTTGCGTTTCGACGCTGCGGCCTTCTCGATCTCCCGGGTGTACGTCTTCAGGTGCGCCGCCACGGCTGGGGGCAGGTCGGTGCGTCGCAGCCGGATCATTCCGCCTCACCCTCCTCTCCGTTCCGGATCTCCTCGGCGATGCGGTGAAGCCGAGCGGACGTTTCGACTACGCGCGCTGCGGGAGAACTGGCGAGCAGCCCCTTCAACGCCTTGTAGCGGGCGACGGTGTCCGGCGAGGTATCGCCGTCGTACACCTTGGATTCCAGGGCGCCGAACTCCGCGCGGGCGTGCTCGGCGCGTACGGAGTACGGGGTGTCCAGGCCGAAGAGTTCGGAGAGGACCGCGTCGTCACCGCTGCCGTAGACCACCCGCTCATACAGTTCCTCCGGTACGACCTCGGGCGCGGTGTCCTCGTCCACACCCGGCAGGCGGATCAGACCGCCAGGGTCGGCCGCCTGGCAGATGTACGGGCTGTGGGTCGTCACGATGAACTGGATGTTCGGGAAGTGCGAGGTGAGCCATGGGCCGATGCGGCGCTGCCAGGAGACGTGGAGGTGGGCGTCGATCTCATCGATGATCACGACACCGGGGACCTTGAGACGGCTGGGTCCGTCCCCGCTTCCGCCGAACACCTCGTCACCGAAGGTGTCGTGGATCTGCTTCAGGAGGTCGACGACGAGCGCGGCCACCGTGCGGAACCCGTCGCTCATCTCGCGCAAGGGGTAGCGATGCCCGTCCCGTGTAACCCACAGCCCCTCGGAGTCCACCTCTTCGACGCGGTAGCCGTCTGGGAGAAGCCCGTCGCCCAGAACCGAGAGCGCCGCCGCCTTCAGTTCTGCGGCGCCCTCCCTGCCTTCCAGCGCACGCAGATGCTGCTCGATGAGCCAAGCCACCCCTTCAGCCAGCGAGGCATCCCCGTGGAACAGGCTCACCTGCCGGGCCACCGGCCCGGAGGCCAGCATCAGACGCTGCACCTCGCCCGAGCCCCCAGCCATACGCCGGAACGGCCCGTACGCGGCACAGAACCAGCCCACCGGGTTGTCGGCCCAGGGGCCCTGCCAAGCAGGGCTGTCGCCTTCCGGCCTCGCGTCGTCCCTGATCTCGGTCAGCGCCGGCTGAGGACTTCTTCGCCCTCCGGCGCTCTCTGCGTGCTCTGTCCACTTCAGTCTTGTCCAGAATCTGTCCTGGGTGTATCCCGACGTCGTGAACTCATCGAAGGCCGGATCTGTGACGACCTCCGCCTGCGCAGTGCCGAACCCCTCCCACTCCCAGGTGACCCAGTTCTCAAAGTTCTGGACCAGACCACGGGCCGACGCCGGGCCACTCAGCGTCAGGGCGAGAGCTCGCAGCAGCGTCGTCTTCCCGGCCCCGTTGCGGCCTGCCAGGACCGTCCAGCCTGCGTGCGAGCCGTCCGGGCGAGTGAGCGTCAGGTCGACAGCGCGCAGGCCATGGAATGACTTGATGTTCTCGATGTACACGCGGGAGACATACATGGATGGCGGTTCCGTCCGGTATGGGAAGGGGGAGGTGCTACTCCGGTTCCGCGTCGGCCGGGACCTCGCCGCCGAGCGCCTCGGCGATCGCGGCAAACTCGCCGAGTTCGGCCTGGGCACCGTACAGGGCGGGAAACGGCCGGCGCCGACGGAGCACGCCGGGATTCGGAGCTGCCTTGGTCAGGTCCCGAAGCCGGTCGGCCACGCTGTTCCCACCCCACTGGTGCGTATCGTCAGGTGATCGATTCTACGAGGGGTGGGGTGGTCGGGCTCCAGGACTTCGCGGCGTTCATCTTTCGTGTGGGCCGTTTTCGTTTGGGCCGTCCGTGGTCGGTGCGGGTCCGAGGAGCCGGACATGCGGGTCCGAGGAGCCGGAAAGACGAAACGGGGCCCGGTCGAATGACCGGACCCCCCTCGCTTTCCCCCACCGTCAGGGCTTCCCGATCCCCCCAGATCCCTCCCCGGAAGCACCCGACGCCAGATACGACTCGGCTGGGTGCCGAACGGTTGCACGTCTTGACGATCTCTTTGCCTTGGTGGCAAAGCGCCCTGTCAGCAGGCGTGTTCGGCGTACCGGGACGCCACTTCCGCGAGGACTTCGGCGCCGTCGCGGGCCCAGAGGCCCTCGTTGAAGATCTCCACCTCGACCGGGCCGTCGAAGCCGGCGGCCTCGACCAGGGTGCGGAAGGCGCGGAAGTCCACCGATCCGTCGCCGAGTTGGCCGCGGCCGACCAGGACGCCGGCCGGGAGCGGGGTGATCCAGTCGGCCAGCTGGAAGGAGTGGATGCGGCCGCCCGCGCCCGCGCGGGCGATCTGTGCGGGCGCCTGGTCGTCCCACCAGATGTGGTACGTGTCGACGACCACCCCGACCTGGTCGGCGGGGAAGCGCTCCGCGATGTCCAGGGCCTGGGAGAGCGTGGAGACGACGCAGCGGTCCGAGGCGAACATCGGGTGCAGCGGTTCGATGGCGAGGCGTACGCCGCGTTCGGCCGCGTACGGGGCCAGTTGGCCCAGGGCGTCCGCGATGCGTTCACGGGCGCCGTGCAGGTCCTTGCTGCCCTCGGGGAGGCCGCCGGAGACCAGGACCAGGGTGTCGGTGGACAGGGCCGCCGCCTCGTCGATCGCGGCGCGGTTGTCGTCCAGGGCGCGGGCCCGTTCCGCCGGGTCCGGGGCGGTGAAGAAGCCGCCGCGGCAGAGGCTGGTGACGGAGAGGCCGGAGTCGGACAGGAGCCGGGCGGTGCGCTCGACGCCGTACGACTGGACGGGGGCCCGCCACAGGCCGACCTTGTCGATGCCCGCCTTGACGCAGCCCTCGGCCAGTTCGGGCAGCGACCACTGCTTGATGGTCTCCTGGTTGACGGAGAGACGGCCGTCGCTCATCGGGTGCCTCCGTTACCGCCGTTGACCGCGAGCAGGGCGCGCATCCGGGATTCGGCCAGTTCCGGGTCGGGGAACAGGCCCAGGCGGTCGGCGAGTTCGTACGCCTTCGCCAGATGCGGCAGCGAGCGGGCGGACTGCAGGCCGCCGACCATGGTGAAGTGGTCCTGGTGGCCGGCCAGCCAGGCCAGGAACACCACGCCCGTCTTGTAGAAGCGGGTGGGCGCCTGGAAGAGGTGCCGGGACAGCTCGACCGTGGGGTCGAGGAGGTCACGGAAGCCCTGGGTGTCACCCGTGTCGAGGACCCGTACCGCATGGGCGGCCAGCGGGCCCAGCGGGTCGAAGATGCCGAGCAGGGCGTGGCTGAAGCCCCGGTCGTCGCCCGCGATCAGCTCGGGGTAGTTGAAGTCGTCGCCGGTGTAGCAGCGGACCCCGCTCGGGAGGCGGCGGCGGACGTCGATCTCGCGCTCGGCGTCCAGGAGCGAGATCTTGATGCCGTCGACCTTGTCCGGGTGTTCCGCGATGACCTTCAGGAACGTGTCGGTGGCGGTGTCGAGGTCCGAGGAGCCCCAGTAGCCGTCCAGCGCGGGGTCGAACATCGGGCCCAGCCAGTGCAGGACGACCGGCTCGGACGCCTGGCGCAGCAGGTGGGCGTAGGTCTCCAGGTAGTCCTCGGGCCCCTGCGCCGCCGCGGCGAGCGCGCGGGAGGCCATCAGGATGGCCTGGGCGCCGCTCTCCTCGACGAGGGCGAGCTGCTCCTCGTACGCGGAGCGCACCCCGGCGAGGGTGGCCGGGCCGGTGAGCTGGTCGGTGCCGACGCCGCAGGCGATGCGGCCGCCGACCGCCTTGGCCTCGGCGGCGGAGCGGCGGATCAGTTCGGCCGCGCCGGCCCAGTCCAGGCCCATGCCGCGCTGGGCGGTGTCCATCGCCTCGGCGACGCCCAGGCCGTGCGACCAGAGGTGGCGGCGGAAGGCGAGGGTGGCGTCCCAGTCGACGGCGGCCGGCGAGTCGGGGCTGATGTCGGCGTACGGGTCGGCGACGACATGGGCGGCGGAGAAGACCGTGCGCGAGGCGAGCGGGCCGGTGCCGGGGGCCAGGTCGAGCGGGGTGGTGCGGGGTTCGTACGGACCCTGCGGGAGGTGGATGGTCACTCAGATCAGCTCCGGTGTGCCGTGCTCGGGACGGTTCTTCACAGCGACAGCTCCGGGACGTCGAGACGGCGGCCCTCGGCGTGGGACTTCAGGCCCAGCTCGGCGAGCTGCACGCCGCGGGCGCCGGCCATCAGGTCCCAGGTGTAGGGCTCGTCGAGGACGATGTGGCGCAGGAAGAGCTCCCACTGGGCCTTGAAGCCGTTGTCGAAGACCGCGTTGTCGGGGACTTCCTGCCACTGGTCGCGGAACGGCTCGGTGACCGGGAGGTCCGGGTTCCAGACCGGCTTGGGGGTGGCCGAGCGGTGCTGGACACGGCAGTTGCGGAGGCCCGCGACGGCGGAGCCGTGGGTTCCGTCGACCTGGAACTCGACGAGTTCGTCGCGGTTGACGCGGACCGTCCAGGAGGAGTTGATCTGCGCGACCGCGCCGCTCTCCAGCTGGAAGATGCCGTACGCGGAGTCGTCGGCGGTGGCGGCGTACGGCTCGCCCTGCTCGTCCCAGCGCTGCGGGATGTGCGTCTGGACGTGCGCCTGGACGGTGGAGACCCGGCCGAACAGCTCGTGGAGCACGTACTCCCAGTGCGGGAACATGTCGACGACGATGCCGCCGCCGTCCTGTGCGCGGTAGTTCCACGACGGGCGCTGGGCCTCCTGCCAGTCGCCCTCGAAGACCCAGTAGCCGAACTCGCCGCGCACGGAGAGGATCTCGCCGAAGAAGCCGCCGTCGATGAGGCGCTTCAGCTTCAGCAGGCCCGGCAGGAAGATCTTGTCCTGGACGACGCCGTGCTTGATCCCGGCCTCGCCGGCCAGCCGGGCCAGCTCCAGGGCGCCCTCGACGTCCGTGGCGGTGGGCTTCTCGGTGTAGATGTGCTTGCCCGCGGCGATCGCCTTCTTGATCGCCTCGACGCGGGCCGAGGTGACCTGGGCGTCGAAGTAGATGTCGATGGTGTCGTCGGCGAGGACCGCGTCGAGGTCGGTCGACCATTCGGTCAGACCGTGCTTCGCGGCCAGCTCCTCCAGCGCGTGGGCGCGGCGGCCGACCAGCACGGGCTCGGGCCACAGCACGTCCCCGTCGCCGAGGTCGAGGCCGCCCTGCTCGCGGATCGCGAGGATCGAGCGCACCAGGTGCTGCCGGTACCCCATGCGACCCGTGACGCCGTTCATGGCGATGCGCACTGTCCTGCGTGTCACGAAACTTCCTCCATACAGCCGTAGCAAGCGCTTTCTATCCGGGATGACGCTAGCCTGCCGACAGCGGCCCGGACAAGAGGGCCCGGCCCAAAACCCTCGGAGGAGAGCGATGACAGTCACCCTGGCGGATGTGGCGGCTCGCGCCCGGGTGTCGCCGGCCACCGTCTCCCGCGTACTGAACGGCAACTACCCGGTGGCCGCGTCCACCCGCGAACGGGTGCTGCGCGCGGTGGACGACCTGGACTATGTGCTCAACGGGCCGGCGAGTTCGCTCGCGGCGGCCACGTCCGACCTGGTCGGCATCCTGGTCAACGACATCGCGGACCCGTTCTTCGGGATCATGGCGGGCGCGGCGCAGACCGAGATCGGCGGGCCCGGGGACGGCTCGGGCCGGGCGGGCGGCGAGAAGCTGGCCGTCGTCTGCAACACCGGCGGCTCCCCCGAGCGCGAACTCACCTATCTCACCCTGCTCCAGCGCCAGCGCGCCGCGGCCGTCGTGCTGACCGGCGGCGCCGTGGAGGACCCGGCGCACCAGGCCGCGGTCTCCGCCAAACTGGCCAAGCTCGCGGACGCGGGCACCCGGGTGGTGCTGTGCGGGCGGCCCCCGCTGCCGGACGGCGAGGCGGTGGTGGCCGCGCTCGCCTTCGACAACCGGGGCGGCGGGCGCCGTCTCACCGAGCACCTGCTCTCGCTCGGCCACCGGCGGATCGGCTATGTCGCGGGCCCGCTGGAGCGGACGACGACCCGCCACCGGCTGGAGGGACACCGCGAGGCGATGCGGGCGGCGGGGCTCGTCGGCGACGAGGAGCGCCTCACCGTCCACGGCCCGTACGACCGCCGCTCCGGCTACGACGCCACGCTCGAACTCCTGCGCCGCGAACCGGAGGTGACGGCGGTCGTCGCCGCCAACGACACGGTGGCGCTGGGCGCGAGCGCGGCGGTCCGGGACCGCGGTCTGCGCATCCCCGAGGACATCTCGGTGGCGGGCTTCGACGATCTGCCGTTCTCGGTGGACGCGGTCCCGGCGCTGACGACCGTACGGCTGCCGCTCTTCGAGGCGGGGGCGCGGGCGGGCCGTCTCGCGATGGGCAAGGAGACGCCACCGCCCGGGGGCATCGCGACGATCGCGGCGGAGCTGATGGTGCGGGGGTCGACGGCACCGCCGCGGGTGTGAGCCGCGGCCCGTGCCCCGGCCCCGCTCCGGCCCGGTTTCCGGCCCCGCTCCGGTTTCCGGCCCCGCTCCGGCCTTCGGCCGGGGGCGTGCCGGGGCCCGTTCCGGTTCCCGTTCGGGTCACGGGCAGAAAGATGGGGGCGTTGCCCCCATGTCCTGCGAACGCGTCGCCGGAAGTATGGGGTCTGGCGGACCGGCGGTGCCGGCGCCGGACCGAGGAGGTGCGATGGCGGAGATTCATGCGGGCGGCGGCGAACGGCTGGGCGTCTCTTCCGCGTCACGTCCGGCCGCGGCAGCGGGTTCCTCCGCCGATGCGGTCGGCCTGCTGGAGGCCGAGCGGCCGGCGGCGGACGGGTCCTCCTGGTCCGACGGTTCGTGGTGGCGGCCGGCGCTGACCGGTGACGCGCTGCCCGAACACGCCCCGGACTGGGCGGTGTTCGTCCAGGACGCGATGTCTGCCGCGCCCGAGCGGGCGGTGATCGGCGACCGGGAACACCTGCCGGGGCTGCGTGGATTCGAACGCGTCCTCGCCCCGTTCACCGCCTGCGCGGCGCGGCGGATGCAGGACGGTCTGCCGCGGCGGCTGAACCAGTGCGTCGATCTGGACGCCGTACGCGAGGACTTCGAGCGCCACCTGTCCCGGCGGCTCGCGCGGCTCGCCGCCCGGACCCTGGTCCTGGAGCTGCACACGGCGCGGCGGGACGGGCGGCTGGCCGGGCACGGTCCCGAGGACCGGTTCACCGACTTCCTGCGCAGGACCGGCGCCCGGTCCGGACTGACCGCGCTCTGCACCACGTACCCCGTACTGGCCCGGATCCTGGCACGTGCCGCGCTCGACGCCGCCGCCGCGCTGGCCGAGATGCTGGTCCGGTTCGCCGCCGACCGGCCGGTGCTGCCGGGCGTCCGCGCGTCCCGGGGCGAAGAGGCCGGGAACGGCCGGCTGATGGCGGTCGAGCCCGGTGCCGGGGACGGCCACCGGGGCGGGCGGACCGTGATGCTGCTCCGGTTCGAGGACGGTGCCCGGCTGGTCTACAAGCCGCGTCCGCTCGCCGCGCACCGGCACTTCAACGAACTGGTCCAGTGGTTCAACGCGCTGCCCGGCGCCCCCGGACTCCGTACGCTCGCCCTGCTGGACCGGGGTCCGTACGGCTGGGTGGAGTTCGTCGCGGAACGGCCCTGCCGCTCGGCCCGCCAGGTCGAGGCCTTCTACCGGCGCCAGGGCGCGCTACTGGCCCTGCTGCACACGCTGGACGGCACCGACCTGCACCACGAGAACCTGATCGCGGACGGGGAGTACCCCGTACTCGTCGACGTCGAGACGCTGTTCCACCCGCCGCTGCCCACCGCGGATTCGGACGATCCGGCCGCCCGCGCCCTGCACGGCTCGGTGCACCGGGTGGGACTGCTGCCGCAGCTGCTCGTCGGGGACGAGACCGCGCTCGACATGTCCGGGATCGGCGGTGGGCAGGCGGCCGACTCCCCGGTGCGCAGCGTCGACTGGGCCGACGCGGGGACCGACCGGATGCGGCTGGTGCGCCGCACGGCCCGGATCGGCGGGTCGGCGAACCGGCCCCGGCTGACCAAAACGCCCGCCGACCCGTCCGCCTTCACCCGTGCGCTGTGCGCCGGATTCCGCGCCGGATACACCGCGATCAAGGAGGCCCGCGCCGAACTCCTTCGCACCGGCGGGCTGCTGGACCGGTTCGCGCACGACGAGGTGCGGGTGGTGGCGCGGCCCACCTGGATCTACGCCTCGCTCCTGGACGAGTCCACGCACCCGGACCTGATGAAGGACGCCGCCGAACGGCACGAGGTGCTCGCGCTGCTGGGCACCGACACCCTGGGATCCGCCGCGCTGCCCGGCCTCCTGGACGAGGAGATCGACCAGCTCTGGTCGGGCGACGTGCCCGTGTTCACCGCCCTTCCCGAACGCACCGACCTGTGGAGCGGGACCGGCCGGCTGCTGCCCGGCACGCTCGCCCGGACGGGACTGTCCCTGGTCCGGGCGAAGCTGGCGGCCATGGACACGGTGGACCGCCAGGACCAGGAACGGATCATCCGCGCCGCGATGGTGACCACCTCGCGCGAGCCCGCCCACGAGTCCCGGCCCGGCCCGCGCCGGGTCCGTACGGCCGCGACCGCACCGGAGCCGGAGCAACTGCTCGCGGCGGCCCGGTCGGTCGGCGACGAGCTGGTGTCCCAGGCCTACTCCGGGCCCACCCGGCTGAACTGGATCGGCCTGGAGCTGCTCGACGAGCGCTACTGGCGGCTGGGACCGATGGCCGCCGACCTGGCGGGCGGCTACACCGGTGCGGCGTGCTTCCTCGCCCAGCTCGCCGCGCTCACCGGTGCGGACCGGTACGCCACAGCCGCCCGGGACGCGCTGGCGCCGCTCGCCGGGCTGCTGGACGCGCTGCACGCGCGCCCGGACGATCTGGGCCCGGTGGGCTCGGGTGCGTTCGCCGGGCTCGGCGGGATCGCGTACGCACTGACTCAGGTCGCGGACACGCTGGACGACCCGCGCCTCGGCCGACTGGTCGCGCCCGCACTGCGGTTGACCGGTGCGGCGGCCGTCGCCGAGAGCGAGTACGGGGTGCGCGGGGGCACGGCCGGCGGGCTGGTCGCTCTGCTCGCCGGGTACCGGGCCACCGGACGGGCCGACGTGTGGCGGGCGGCGGAACGCTGCGCAGGGCTGCTGCGCGCGGCACCGCTGCCGGGCACACCGGGGTTCGCCGACGGGTCCGCCGGGATCGGCTGGGCGCTGCTGCGCTTCGCCGAGGCGGGCGGCGGCGAACCGTACCGCGCCTCGGGGCTCGCCGCGCTGCGGGCCGCGACCGACGGCGTGGACTGCGACATCTCCTGGTGCCGGGGCCGGACGGGCGTGGCGCTGGCCGTGCTGGACAGCCCGGCGGCGCGGGCCGACCCGCTGCTGTCCGCCTGGGCGCGCGAGGCGGCGGCGGAGATCGCGGGGGCCGAACCGCCGCCGGACGACAGCCTGTGCCACGGCGAGCTCGGCGTCCTCGAACTGCTGCGCCGCGGCGAGCTGTCGAGTGCTCGCGCCCGCTGGGTGGAGCGGGCCGGGGCGCTGCTCGCGGCGGCCGACCGGGCGAAGCCGCGCTGCGGAACACCCGGCCAGGTACCGCATCCGGGGCTGCTGACCGGACTCGCGGGCATCGGGCACGGGCTGCTGCGGGCCGGATTCCCCGACCGGGTGCCGTCGGTGCTGCTGCTCGCCGGACCCACCCTGCCGGTCGCGCCCGGCTGAGCCCGCCTCCCCCTGCGCGCCAGCGCCTCGCACGTACCACCCGCACCACAGCCCGTACCGCCGCACCGCTCACGTACCACCGCTTCGTACACGTCTCATCGCACCGCTCACGCAACGACAACCTCCCACGAGAAGAGGCAGACCATGCAGACCACCGAAGCTTCCGCCTTCCGCGCCCACGAGTTCGACGACGTCGCCGACGAGCACCCCGTCGGCCGGATCGCCCTGGGTGCGGGCGGCAGACTCGGTTTGCGCAGCAGAATCCTCGGCGCCGTGGACAGCAACCCCGACACCTCGGACCTGCCGTGGACCACCATGACCTGGAACTGAGCCAATTCCATCTCGTATCAAGCGATTTGACGCCATGACCGGTGGGTAGTGGCTCAAGTAGCCTGCGTCCATGCGTACCACTTCGTCGGTGATTGTCGGGCGTGTCGCTGAGACCGGCCTGCTGAGCAACGCCCTGGACACCGCCTCGCGGTGTTCGGGGCGCGCGGTCTTCTTCGTCGGGGACGCGGGCATCGGCAAATCCCGGCTGGCCGGCGAGTGCGCCTACCGGGCGTACGAGCGGGGCATGCCGGTGCTGCGCGGCAGGGCCACGTCGACCGGGCTCGTGGTGCCGTTCCGCCCGCTGATCGAGGCGCTGTCCTCACGGTTCCGGGCGGTCGGGACACCCACCGACCCGGAGCTGGACCCGTACCGTCCGGCGCTGGCCCGGCTGGTGCCGGAGTGGCGCCAGGGCTCCTCCCCCGGCTATCCGGAGACGGTGGTCGAGCTGGCCGAGGCGCTGCTGCGGCTGCTGTCGGTGCTCGGCCAGGAGCACGGCTGCGTGATCCTGCTGGAGGACCTGCACGACTCCGACACCGAGACGATCGCGGTGGTGGAGTACGTCGTCGACAACGTGGCGGACCTGCCGGTGCTGCTGCTGGGGACGTTGCGCCCGGAGCCCGGTGTCGCACTCGACCTGGTGCGCTCGGCGGAACGGCGGCAGGTCGCCACCGTGCGCGAGCTGGCACCGCTCGGTGACGCGGACGTGCGGGAGATGACCGCCTCGTGTCTGGAGGCCTCCCCGGACGAGGTGCCGCAGGCCACCCACGAACGGCTGGCCGGCCGGGCGGGCGGCAATCCGTACCTGGTCGAGGTGCTGCTCGCCGATCTGCTCGACTCCGGCCAGCTGCGCCGGGCCGACGACCGGTGGGAGGAGCACACCAACCCGGACGCGTCGGTGCCGACCGGCGTGGTGCGCAGTTGGTCGCGGCGGCTGGACCGGTTCGACGAACCGGTGCGCGAGCTGCTCCTGTGCTCGGCCACCCTGGGCAGCCGGTTCTCGGTCACCGTGCTCCAGACCGTCACCGGCTTCGACGACCGCACGCTCTTCAGCCATCTGCGCTCCGCAGTGGAGGCGAACATCATCGCCCCCGACGGGGCGGACCCCGACCGCTACACCTTCCGGCACGCGCTGACCTCCGAGGCCCTGGTGGCCTCACTGGCACCGGCGGAGCGGGCCGCGACGGCCCGCCGCGCGGCACTGTCCCTCGCCGCGATCGAGCACGAACTCGGTGACGAGCAGCGGCAGTTGATGGCAACGCTGCAGCTGGCCGGGGGCGACCGGCACGGCGCCGCCCGCCAGTTCGCCGGCGTCGGCCGCCGGATGCTGGCCGCGGGCGCGTCCGGTTCCGCCGTCATCCTGCTGGAACGGGCCCGCTCGCTCGCCCACGAGAGCGATCTGCGGGGCATCACGGAGTCCCTTTCCGTCGCCCACGCCGAGGCCGGTGAACTCGACACGGCCCTGGCGCTGACCGCGGAGCTCCCTCCGGTGCCGCCGCGCTCCGACGCCTCCGAGCAGCGTGGCGAGACCCACATCCGGATCGCCTGGGCGGCCGTGATGGCGGAGCGGGTGGACGAGGCGGCCGGGCAGATCCGGGCCGCGCGGGGCATGCTCGGCACGGCCGTCCGCCCCGAGCTGGAGGCGGCGCTCGACGTGGTGGACGGTCATCTGGCCCTGCTGCCCGGTCATGCGGGCCACGGGCAGCAGGAGCGCGCGCAGGACGCCGCGCGCCGGGCCGCCGCCGTCGCGGAGGAGCGCAGCCTTCCCGTGGTCGCCTGCCAGGCCTGGCAGTTGCTGGCGCTGCTCTCCCGGGAGCGCGGCTTCGACGAGGCCGACGCGTGCCTGGAGCGGATGCTCGCGGTCTCCGAGCAGCACGCCCTGCCGGTGTGGCGGGTGGAGGCGCTGGTCCGGCTCGGCGCCAACACGTTCATGCGCACCGGTGACCCGGCCCGGCTGGAGACGGCCCGGACCGCCGCCCAGTCGCTGGGCGCGCTGGTGCCGATGCAGACCGTGGACGGACTGCTCGCGATGAACGCGGTGATGCGGGGCGAGTGGGACGGGGCGCACGAGATCATCGAGCGGTCGGTGGCCGCCAGCGCGCGGGTCCGCAATCTGGGGGCGCACCGCTATCTGCTGCTGGCCTCGGCGGCACTCGCCGCGCACCGGGGCCGAAGACGGGACCTGGACCGGGCCATGGCCCGGTTCCGCCGGGCGGGCGGCGAGGAGTCCTTACTCGTCCCGCTGCAACTGGGGCTCTGCCGTGCGTTCGCGGCGCTGCTGGAGGAGGACCGCGAGGGTGCGCTGGCCGACCTGGACGCCTCGCTGGCCTGGGAGCTGGAGCACCCCAGTTTCTTCTATCTGAGCGGGCGTTACGGTCTGCGTCCGCTGCTGCGGATACTCGACGGCCGGGGCGGCCGGGCGGAGCTCGACGCGATCCTGGAGAGCCCCGGCGCGGACCTGGCCTGGAACCAGCTGTTCCTGCGCCTGGCCGATGGCGTACTGCACGGCCGGGCGGGCGACACGGACCGGGCCGCCCGGTCGGTCGAAGCAGCCGTCGGTGACGCCGCCGCCTTTCCGCTCGCCCGCCATCTGGGGCTGCGGCTGGTCGCCGGCGCGGCCCTCGCCGAGAAGTGGGGCGAGCCGGTGGGCTGGCTGCGAGCATCGGAGGAGTACTTCTACGGGGCGGGCATCCAGCCGGTCGCCGCCGCGTGCCGGGCGGCGCTGCGGCAGGCGGGGGCCAGCGTCGGGCAGCACCGGGGCGGCTGGGAACGCATCCCGGCCCCGCTGCGGACGAGCGGGGTGACGCCGCGCGAGTACGAGGTCTTCGTACTGCTGGCGGAGCGGCCGGGCAACCAGCAGATCGCCCGGCGGCTGTCCATCTCGCCGCGCACGGTGGAGAAGCACATGGCGAGTCTGCTGAGCAAGACGGGGCGCGCGGACCGCGCGGCACTCTGCGAGTTCTCCGCCGAGTGCGCGGCCGAACGCGACTGACCCGGGGCCGGGGGCGGCGGTTGAGGGCCGGCCCGGGGGGCTCCCCCGGAGGACGGCCTCACCACGGACTCCTCGTTCGACCGTGCGCTCGCCGAGTCCACCGAGTTCGTGCCGGGTGCTCTGATGGCGGCCCCGCTGATCGGCGACGGCCGGGTGCTCGGTGTGCTGGAGGTGCTCGACCCGTCCCCCCGCGCCCGCACGGACATCAGGGAGCTCGACCTGCTCGCCATGTTCGCCCGGCAGGCCGCCGCGGCGTTGCGGATGGCGGCGTACGCCCCGGCCGGCGCGGGTGCGCCGGAGCCGGGCGGGCGGCTGGGGCCCCGGCAGCGGGCGGACGCGCTGAGGCTGCTGGATAGTCTGGAGCAGCTGCTCCGGGAGCCCTGCTGAGGCCGGGCCGGAAGGGTGGCCGGACGACGACGGAAGGACCACGCACGTGAAGCTCGCTTTCTCGACTCTCGGAGTCCCGGGGATGCCGGTCGCCGATGTCGTCCGGCTCGCCGCCGGACACGGCTATCAGGGGGTGGAGCTGCGCGCCCACCCCGAGGAGCCGGTGCACCCGGGCCTGACCTCGGCCGAACGGGCCGCCGTCGTCGAGGAGTTCGGGAAGGGCGGCGTCGAGATCCTGACCGTCGCCGGGTATGTCCGGGCCGCCGCCGAGGGCGAGGACGCGCCCGTGCTGGAGGAGCTGGCCGGGCTGGTGGACCTGGCGCACGACCTGGGCGCGCAGAACGTCCGGGTCTTCCCGGGCGGCGGTGGCCAGGACCCCGCCGTGGCCGACGCGACCGCCGCCCGGCGGCTGGCCGCCGCCGCTCCGCACGCCGCCGACAAGGGCGTACGCATCCTGCTGGAAACCCATGACTCGCACCGGGCCGGTGTCGATGTGGCCCGGGTCGTCGGGACGGTCGGGCACGGGCAGATCGGCGCGCTGTGGGACATCATGCACACCTGGCTGGCGGGCGAGGAGCCGGCCGCGAGCCATGCGGTGCTGGCCCCGCACCTGGGCTACGTACAGGTGAAGGACATCGCGTCGGCCGACGACACCGAGCCGTTGGCGCTGGGGGCCGGGGTGCTGCCGCTGGGGGCCTGTCTGGACACGCTGGACCCGGACAGCTGGGTCTGCTGGGAGTACGAGAAGCGCTGGCACCCGGACGCGGCGGAGCTGCCCGGGCTGCTGGACGCCGGGCGGGAGTACCTGCTGCGGCTGGGCGCGCCCAAGCAGTAGGCGGCGCCCGAGCCCCAGCGCCGGGGCCGGGGGCGGCACGCGGCCGGCTCAGGCGGCCCGCGCCACCTCCGGCTCCGGCTCCGGCGTCTTCGGTGCCGGGGTGCGCGGGCGCCGCGCCCCCGCCAGTGAGGTGAGGGCAACCCCGCCGACCAGCAGCGCCGCCGCGCACCACCGCAGCGGGCTCACCGACTCGTCCAGCAGCAGCGCGGCCGAGGACATCCCGAAGACCGGGACGAGCAGGGTGAACGGGGCCACCGAGGAGGCCGGGTGGTGGCGCAGCAGGAAGCCCCAGGCTCCGAAGCCGAAGACGGTGGTGATCCAGGCGACGTAGACGATGATCCCGGCGCCGCTCCAGTCCAGCGCGGCCAGCGCCTCCTTGTCGCGGTCCCAGCCCTCGAAGAGGAGGGAGAGGCCGAGCAGCGGGAGGACGGGCACGGTCGAGACCCACACCATGAAGTTGAGCGAGTCGGGCGGGGCGGCCTTGCGGGTCAGTACGTTGGACACGCCCCAGCAGGCCGCCGCCGCGATCACCAGGACGAAGGCGAGCACGGGGCCGCCCGCGCCCTCGTCGACCGCCGCGACCCCGATGCCCGCGAGGGCCACTCCCATCCCCAGCAGCCTCACCTTTCCGGGGCGTTCACCGAGGGCGACGGCGGCGAAGAGGGCCGTGAAGACCGCCTGGACCTGGAGCACGAGGGACGAGAGGCCGGCGGGCATGCCGCGGTCCATGCCGATGAAGAGCAGGCCGAACTTCGCCACCCCGAGGACCAGCCCGACGCCCACGATCCACTTCCACGCGACCTTGGGCCGGCCGACGAGGAAGACCGCGGGCAGCGCGGCGACCAGGAAGCGCAGGGCGGAGAAGAGCAGCGGCGGGAAGTGCCCGAGGCCGACCTCGATGACCACGAAATTGACACCCCAGACGGCGGCCACCAGGGCGGCCAGGGCTATGTGGAGGGGACGCATGGACCGAGGATCACCCGCGCCGACCATGTAGCACCAGCGCGGATTTCTTCATGGTGGAATTGAGTGTCGCTAATGAATCACCCATGAATGGCACGGGAGGTCCGGTGCTCGATCTGGCCCGGCTGCGCGCCCTGCACGCCGTCTTCGTCCACGGCTCCGTCGCGGGGGCCGCCGCCGCCCTCGGCTACACCCCGTCGGCGGTCTCGCAGCAGATCACCAAGCTGGAGCGGGAGACCCGCACCACACTGCTGGAGCGCCGCGGGCGCGGGGTCGCGCTGACCGAGGAGGCGCTCCACCTGGCGGCGACGGCCCAGCAGTTGCTGGCGATCGTGGAGCGCGCCGAGACCTCGCTGGAGGAGCGCAGGGGGCTGCCGACCGGGCGGCTGTCGATCGGCGCGTTCGCCTCCGCGGCACGCGGGCTGCTGCCCGGCGTGCTGGCGGAGCTGGTCCGGGACCACCCGGCCCTGGACGTCCGGATGACCGAGGTCGATCCGCATCTCTCGGTCGATCTGGTGGCCAAGGGCGTGATCGATCTGGCGGTCGCACACGACTGGGACATCGCCCCGCTGCCCGCCCCCGAGGGCGTGGCGCAGGCGGTGATCGGTGACGACCGCTGCGATCTGCTGGTGCCCGAGGGGCATCGCCTGGCCGGGCGGGAGGCGGTGCGGCGCGAGGAGCTGGCGGGCGAGCGGTGGATCTGCCAGCCACCGGGGACGGTCTGCCACGACTGGCTCGTACGGACGTTGCGGGCGGCCGGATACGAGCCGGACATCCGGCACCAGGCGGAGGAGAACCACACCCAGCTGGCGCTGCTGGCCGCCGGTCTCGGGGTCGCGTTGATCCCGTGCCTGGGGCGGGGGCAGCTGCCGCCGGGAGTGGTGGCGGTGCCGCTCGATCCCGTACCGGTGCGACGGCTGTACGCGCTGTGGCGTACGGAGGCGGCCCGGCGGCCCGCGATCACGGCGGCGGTCTCCGCGCTGCGGGCGCACGGCGCCGCGGTGGGGCTGGGGCAGGACTGAGGCGGGTCGGGGCGGGCGCCGGGACACCTCTGCCACGCCGGACGTGCTCAAAACGGTCCAGACCCTTGACCGGAAGTTATTTTCTGGATATCCGTGCTCCTTGGAAGTTTCTTTCACCACCCCTCGTCCCCGAGTACGGCCGAAGGAGCTCACGTGCACCACCGCACCTCCAGACGCACCCTGCTCACCGCCACCGCCGCGACGGCAGTCGCCGCCGTCACGGGCGCGGGCCTCGCGCCCGGCGCGGTCGCCGCCCAGCGGTCCGCGAGCAGCGGACAGCACAACTCAGCCGCCACCACCAAGCGCCTCAAGCGGATCATCTCCGGGATGACCCTGGAGGAGAAGGTCGGGCAGCTCTTCGTGATGCGGGTGTACGGGCACTCCGCCACCGACCCCGACCAGGCCGACATCGACGCCAACCTGGCCGAGATCGGGGTCCGCACGGCCGCCGAGATGATCGCCAAGTACCACGTCGGCGGGATCATCTACTTCGCCTGGGCGCACAACACCCGCGACCCGCACCAGATCGCCGACCTCTCCAACGGCATCCAGCGCGCGGGGCTCGCCGGCTCCACCCCGCTGCCGCTCCTCGTCTCCACCGACCAGGAGCACGGCATCGTCTGCCGGGTCGGCGAGCCCGCCACCCTGATGCCGGGCGCGATGGCGCTGGGCGCGGGCGGTTCGCGCTCCGACGCCCGCCGGGCCGGGCAGATCGCGGGCGCCGAACTGGCCGCGATCGGCATCAACCAGAACTACGCCCCGGACGCCGACGTCAACGTCAACCCTGCCAACCCGGTGATCGGTGTACGTTCCTTCGGCTCCGACCCGCAGTCCGTGGCCGGCATGGTCGCCGCGCAGGTGAAGGGGTACCAGAGCAGCAACATCGCCTCGACGGCCAAGCACTTCCCGGGCCACGGCGACACCAGCACCGACAGCCACACCGGACTGCCCGTCATCAACCACACCCGTGAGCAGTGGGCCGAGCTGGACGAGCCGCCGTTCCGGGCCGCGATCGCCGCGGGCATCGACTCGATCATGACCGCGCACATCGTGGTCCCGGCGCTGGATCCCGCCGAGGATCCGGCGACGCTGTCCCACCCGATCCTCACCGGCATCCTGCGCGAGGAGCTCGGCTACGACGGTGTCGTGGTGACCGACTCGCTCGGCATGGAGGGGGTGCGGACGAAGTACGGCGACGACCGCGTGCCGGTCCTCGCCCTCAAGGCCGGCGTCGACCAGCTGCTCAACCCGCCGAGCCTGGAAGTCTCCTGGAACGCCGTCCTGGAGGCCGTGAAGAACGGTGAGATCAGCGAGGCCCGGATTGATGAATCGATCCTGCGCATCCTGCGGCTGAAGACGAAGCTCGGGCTGTTCGACGACCCGTTCGTCAGCCACTCGGGGGTGGACCGCACCGTCGGCACCCGGGCACATCTCGCCGCCGCCGACCGGATCGCCGAGCGCACCACCACCCTGCTCGCCAACGAGGGCGCGGTGCTGCCGCTCTCCCGCCGCTCCCACCGGAACCTGCTCGTGGTCGGCGCCGATCCCGCCTCCCCCTCCGGCACCACCGGACCGCCGACCACCACGCTGGCCACCACCTTCGGCGAACTGGGGTACGCGGCGACCGCGCTGTCCACCGGCACCGCCCCCGCCAAGGCGAAGATCGACGAGGCGGTGGCGGCCGCACAGGGCAAGGACGCGGTGGTCGTGGCGACGTACAACGTCTCGGCGACCAGCTCGCAGCGCACCCTGGTGAGCGCGCTGGCGGCCACCGGCATCCCGGTGATCACGGTGGCGATCCGCAATCCGTACGACGTCGCCCAGCTGACCGGAACCGGGTTCGCGGCGAACCTGGCCACGTACTCCTGGACCGATGTCGAACTGCGGGCCGCCGCCCGGGTGATCGCGGGCCGCGCCGAACCGCGGGGCACCCTGCCGGTCCCGGTGCAGCGCGCGGACGATCCGGCCCGGGTGCTGCACCCGGTCGGTTACGGGCTGACGTACTAGCCGGAAGCACGGAGGGGCTGTGCGCCGCGCGCACAGCCCCTCCCCCTGCTCGCGGGACCGTTACGGCCGCAGCCCGCGCTCGTTCATCACGTCCCGCTCGTCGAGCCGTGCGTCGAACTTCGCGAGCGGCTTCGCCCTCGCCGGGTCGTCCCGCACGGCGGCCGGGGCGATGAACGCCTTGCGCATACGCCCTCCCCAGGAGTCACAACAGTCGTCGTGAACCTAGCGGCGGCACCTGTGCCGCCAGACCCGGTCGACGCGGCGGAACCGCGTGTCCGGGCCCGCGGGTCAGCAGAGAATCCAGCCCGTGGAGCCCGGCTTCCCCGAGATCCTGGCCGAGGCCCTGACGCACCGGTTGAGCGCATGGACCGTCACCGGGCCGGCCTGCTTGGTGTATTTGCCGCTGTCGACGACGGGGCTGCCGCCACGCGCCTGGATCGTCACGGACATCGGCCGGCGCGGGCCCGGCTTCTTGGCGACCGCTATCGCGCAGGCGTAGGAACGGTTCTTGTAGACGCGCAGCTCGCCGGTCTTGAACGGGACCGTCTTCGCGGGGCGCCCGGCGCAGACCGTCGCGGCGTCGGCGCGGCCGGCCGCGGGGCCGCCGAGCACCAGGCCGAGGGCGGCCACCAGCGGCAGGACGACCGAGCACATCAGCATCCGGCGGCCGTTGCCGTTTCCCCTTCTGTCGCCACCCCCATCGGGCAATTCTGCCTTTCCGGACTTTTCCGTCCCTCTTATCACCAGCAACCCCATCACCAGTCGAACGCTTACACCCTTGATCGGCGTATACGCATACATGCGTACGACGCAGGAGACCATCCGGAGGTTGCATTCGGCGCGCTCCGTCCCCGGCGCAACCGAATCGCCACAGCATGACTCCAACCGGACAGAGCCACACGAAAGGCAGGAACTGTCATGCTTCAACTCCGCAACGCACAGGACCCCCGCAGCCGACACCTCATCGGCCGGACGCTGCTCGCCTCCGCTCTCCTCACCGCCGTCGCCGCGGTCCCGGCGGTCGCGGCGGCCCCGCAGGCACCGCGGACCCCGGCGGCCGCGGCGCCGGTACGCAGCGACCTCGGCGCCCCCGCCTACCAACAGGTCGCCCACTTCTACGGCGCCTACATCGATGCCGTCTCCGCCGGGGACGGCGGCCGGCTCGCCACCGCCCTGAGAACCTTCTATCTGACCCCTCGCCTGCGCTCCGAGCTGAACACCTGGGAGCAGCGCAACCACGCGGACGGGGTGCTCCGCGCCCAGAACACCCCGCTCGCCTTCCGGGTCACCCCGGGCGACAGCGCCGCCGGCCACACCTGGTCGACGGTGCGGCTCACCTGGAGCGGTGGCGAGCACCCCACGTACTCGTACCTGACCGTGCGTTCGGACCTGCGGAACGGGAAGATCTCCGGCATCGGCCGGTGAGCCGGCGGGCGGGCCCGCCGGCTCACACCCCGGCGGGCTCGTCCTCCCCGATGAAGGTGCGCCACAGCACGGCGTAATGCCCGTCCCTGGCCAGGAGTTCGTCGTGCGTGCCGTCCTCGACGACCCGGCCGTGGTCCATCACCACGACCCGGTCGGCACGGGCGGCCGTGGTCAGCCGGTGGGCGACGACCAGGGTGGTGCGGCGGCCCGTGAGCCGGTCGGTCGCCTGGTTGACCAGGGCCTCGGAGGCCAGGTCCAGGGAGGCGGTCGCCTCGTCGAGCAGCAGGACGTCCGGGTCGACGAGTTCGGCGCGGGCCAGCGCGATCAGCTGGCGCTGACCGGCCGAGAGGTTGCGGCCCCGCTCGGCGACCTCGTGCAGATAGCCGCCGTCCAGGGTGGCGATCATGTCATGGGCGCCGACCGCCCTCGCCGCCGCCTCCACCTCGGCGTCGGTGGCCTCGGGCCGCCCGTAGGCGATGGCGTCGCGGACCGTGCCCGCGAAGAGGTACGCCTCCTGCGGCACGACTCCGAGCCGGTGCCGGTACGCGGTGAGGTCCAGGCGGCGCAGATCGGTGCCGTCCGCCGTGACCCGGCCGCCCGTCGGGTCGTAGAACCGGGCGACGAGCTTGACGAGGGTGGACTTCCCCGCGCCGGTCTCGCCGACGAACGCGACCGTCTGGCCGGCCGGTATCCGCAGGTCGACGCCGCTGAGGGCCTCCTCGGCATCGTCACCGGAGCCGTACGCGAAGGACACGTCCTCGAAGGCGATCTCGCCGCGCAGCGACAGCACGTCCAGCGGTTCGTCAGCGGCGTCGGTGGAGGTCGGCTCGCGCAGCAGCTCCTGGATGCGGCCGAGGGAGACGGTGGCCTGCTGGTAGCCGTCGAAGACCTGGGAGAGCTGCTGCACCGGGGCGAAGAACAGGTCGATGTAGAGGAGGTAGGCGACCAGCGCACCGGTGGTGAGCGTGCCGTTGTCGACCCGGCCCGCGCCGACGATCAGGACGGCGGCCGCAGCCACCGAGGACAGCAGCTGCACGAACGGGAAGTAGACCGAGATCAGCCACTGGCCGCGGACCCTGGCCTCGCGGTAGTGGTCGCTGCGCTCCGCGAACCGGCCGGCGCCGTCGGCCTCGCGGCCGAAGGCCTGCACGATCCGCAGCCCGGAGACGGACTCCTGGAGGTCGGCGTTGACCACGCTGATGCGTTCGCGGGCCAGCTCGTACGCCTTCACGCTCTTGCGGCGGAAGAAGAACGTTCCGATGACCAGCAGCGGCAGCGTCGTGAAGACGACGAGGGCCAGCTGTACGTCGAGGACCAGCAGCGCGACCATGATGCCGAAGAAGGTGACGACGGAGACGAAGGCCGTGACCAGTCCGGTCTGCAGGAACGTCGACAGCGCGTCCACGTCCGTCGTCATCCGGGTCATGATCCGGCCGGTCAGCTCGCGCTCGTAGTAGTCCAGGCCGAGCCGCTGCAGCTGCGCGAAGATCTTCAGCCGCAGTGAGTACAGCACCCGTTCGCCGGTGCGGCCCGTCATCCGGGTCTCGCCGATCTGGGCGGCCCACTGCACGAGGACGACCACGAGGGCCAGCGCGGAGGCCGCCCAGACGGCGCCGAGCGCCAGCTGCGAGACGCCCTGGTCGATGCCGTGCCGGATCAGCACCGGCAGCAGCAGACCGGCGCCCGCGTCGACCGCGACCAGTACCAGGCTCACCAGCAGCGGCAGTCCGAAGCCGCGCAGCAGCCTGCGCAGCCCGTAGGAGTCCTCGGCGCCGACGGCCCGTGCCTCGTCGATGTCAGGGGTGTCGGTGGCGGGCGGCAGCGCCTCGACCTGGGCGAGCAGTTCGGGGGTGGCGGGCATGCCGGCCGCGCCGGTGTCGCGCGGCTCCTCCTTGCGGACCCACAGGTGGGGGCTGATGCCGCGCTCGGCGTCGAACTCGGCGTCCAGCTCCTCCTGGAGCGCGCGCTCGTCCTCGGGGGTGGTGCCGACGGCGGGGGTCGGCCGGTGGTGACCGGGCGAGGTGCCGCCCAGCTCGTCGGGGTCGGTGAGCAGCCGCCGGTAGAGCGGGGAGCGGCGCTCCAGCTCCTCGTGGGTGCCGATGTCGGCGAGCCGGCCGTTCTCCAGGACGGCGATCCGGTCGGCGAGGCCGAGGGTGGAGCGGCGGTGGGCGATCAGCAGGGTGGTCCGCCCGGCCATCACCTGGCGCAGCGCCTCGTGGATCTCGTGCTCGACGCGGGCGTCGACGGCGGAGGTGGCGTCGTCGAGGAGGAGCAGCCTGGGGTCGGTCAGGATGGCGCGGGCGAGCGCGACGCGCTGGCGCTGGCCGCCGGAGAGGGTGAGTCCGTGCTCGCCGACCTTGGTGTCGTAACCCTCGGGCAGGTCCGCGATGAACCGGTCGGCCTGGGCGGCGCGGGCGGCCTCCTCGATCTGTTCCCGGGTGGCGTCGGGGAATCCGTAGGCGATGTTGGCGCGGACGGTGTCGGAGAACAGGAAGCTGTCCTCCGGTACGAGGCCGATGGCGGCGCGCAGGGACTCGTGGGTCAGCTCGCGGACGTCGTGGCCGCCGACCAGGACGGCGCCGTGCGTCACGTCGTAGAAGCGGGGCAGCAGCAGCGAGACGGTGGACTTCCCGCTGCCGGACGCGCCGACGACGGCGACGGTCTCGCCGGGCTCGATGGTCAGCGAGAACCCGTCGAGGACGGGGCGCTCGGCGTCGTAGCCGAACCGTACGTCGTCGAACTCGACGCTGGCGGGGGCGTCGGCCGGGAGTTCCTTGGTGCCGTCCTTCATGGTCGGCTCGGTGTCGATGAGTTCCAGTACGCGCTCGACGCCGGCCCTGGCCTGCTGTCCGACGGTGAGGACCATGGCGAGCATCCGGACCGGGCCGACGAGCTGGGCGAGATAGGTGGAGAACGCGACGAAGGTACCGAGGGTGATCTCGCCCCGGGTGGCGAGCCAGCCGCCGAGGGCCAGCATCGCGACCTGGCCGAGCGCGGGGACGGCCTGGAGGGCGGGGGTGTAGCGGGAGTTCAGCCGGATGGTCCGCAGCCGCCCGGCGAACAGCTTCCGCCCGACCTCGCGCAGCTTGCCGGTCTCCTGCTCCTCCTGTCCGAACCCCTTGACGACCCGGACTCCGGAGACGGCCCCGTCGACGACTCCGGCGACGGCGGCGGCCTGCCCCTGGGCGTACCAGGTGGCGGGGAAGAGCCGGGAGCGGGAGCGGCGGGCGATGAACCAGAGGGCGGGGGCCACGGCGATCGCGACCAGGGTGAGCAGCGGCGAGAGCCACGCCATGATCACCAGGGAGATGATGAAGAGCAGTACGTTCCCGATCGTCATCGGGAGCATGAACAGAAGCCCCTGGATCAGCTGAAGGTCGCTGGTGGCGCGCCCGACGACCTGGCCGGTGGACAGCTCGTCCTGCCGCTTCCCGTCGAGGCGGGTGATCGTTCCGTACATCTCGGTACGGAGATCGTGCTGCACGTCGAGGGCGAGCCGGCCGCCGTAGTACCGGCGGATGTACGTGGACACGTACACCAGCGCGGCGGCGACTATGAGGAGCCCGGTCCAGACGGCGAGGGACCGCGTGCGGTCGACGACGACGTCATCGATGATCACCTTGGTGATCAGCGGGACGAGGGCCATCACCGCCATGCCCGCGAGCGACGAGCCGAGCGCCAGCAGCACGTTGCGCCGGTAGCGCCATGCGTAGCCGCACAGCCGCCGGGCCCATCCCGGGGCCTGCGTCACGCTCTGTACGTCCCCTGCGTCCGTCACCGGTGCCTCCCGTCAGACCTGCTCTACCGGAAGGCACCAACGCGGTGGGCAGCGGATTTCATCCCGCCGTTACAAAAGACGGGACCCTGGTCGTAGGCCGGTGCGACGTCCTGCCTACGGCCTGCGTACGCCGTCCGCTGCCCGGCTACGAACGCGGCGTCGCGGTGAGCATCCGTACCGCCGGGGCTTCCGGTACCGCGGGCACCGCTTCCTGCGGGGCGGCGGGCGGGGCGATGGTGGAGGTCGTCTTCGCGGCGACGGCCGGGTTGAGGTCCTTGTGCACGGCGCGGGCGACGGCCTGAATGGTGTTGATGCCGTCGTTCATCGTCTTGTTGTCCTGCGTGAGCACGGTGATCCCGTAGTCGTGCCCCGTGCCGGTGAAGGCGCCGATGCTGTGCACCCGCCAGCCGTGGGTGGCGCGCGGCAGCCAGCCGTTCTTGACCTGGACGGTCACCCCGGACGGGGCTCCGGCGGGCGTGCCCCAGCGCTGCGAGGAGACGACCTTGCGCATCAGGCCCAGCTCGTAGGAGCGCGAGTTGTCGCTCAGCACGGAGTTCTTGGCGGTCAGCAGCGTCAGCAGCCGCAGCTCGTCCTGGGCGGTGATCCGGGTCAGCCCCCAGTAGCCACCGGAGCCGGGCACCGTGTGCGTCATCCCGGCCGCCTTGAGGAACGCCTTGACCTTGGTCACTCCGAGCTGCTTCCACAGGCTGGTGGTCGCGTTGTTGTCGGACTTGGTGATCATGGCGGTGGCGAGGTTGATCTCGCGCTGGGTGAGATAGCGGTTGTGCTTCTTGTTGTCCCAGAGCAGCGTCGCCAGCACGGTCGCCTTCACGACGCTGGCGGAGTCGTACGTGCTGGTCGCCCGCAGGGAGCAGTTGGTCTTGGTCCTGCGGTCGTAGAGCGCCACGGCCGTCGTCGACTTCCGGCCCTTGAGCGCGGCGGTGATGTCCTTCGACAGCTTGGCGGCGAGCCCCGCCTTCCCGGACGTGCAGCTCACCGTCGGCGTCGCCGCCGCGGCGGCGGGCGCGGCGCCGAGCGCCACCGGTGCGAGCACGCCCGCGGCGAGCGCGACGGACAGCGCGCCGCGCGCACGGCGCGATACGTGGGATCCAGACATGAGGCTTTCCCCGTCCCCTGAGTCATCTGTACGGGCGCGCCCCCTGCACGCCCGAAAGGAATGACTCCCTGGCGTACGAAAAGTTGTACGAGGCACGGGTCATGTGACGGGGCTGTGACGCCGGGGACGCTGCCGACGCTGCGCAGACGGACTGCCGGGCGGGGGCGCGGGTTCCGGTTGTCCGTGGAGCCGGCCGGCTACAGATGCGTGGGCTCGAACATCCTCAGCAGGGCCGGGAGCACGACCACCGAAGGGCCCGGCCGGGCGAAGGACTTCGTCAGGTCGGCGGTGAGCGTCTCGGGGGTGGTGCGGACCGCCGGGACGCCGAAGGACTCGGGCGGTGGAGAGCAGCAGCGGGGCGACCTCGCCGGTGATGCGGCCGTACGCGTCGGCGGCGAAACCCGCGTTGTTCTCGACGCGCGGGCCGATGCAGGTCAGCGAGGAGCGGCGCAGCGCGTCGAACATGCCGAGCGCGTGCTGGCCGGGCAGGCCGAAGACGGTGGTCGCGCCGAGGCCCTGGAGGGTCTCGACGACGAGGTCGCCGCCGTTGCGCCCGGCCGGGGGGTTCAGAGCGGCCGCGATCTGCTCGGGGTGAGCCGCGGCCGCTCGTCGTGGTGGTCGTGGCTCACTTCGTACGGGCCCCTGCGATCTGGCGGGACATGATCGTCGTCAGCTCGTACGCCGTGTGGGAGGCGGCGACGGAGGTGATCTCGGCGTGGTCGTACGCGGGGGCGACCTCGACCAGGTCGGCGGAGACGAGGTTGCAGGAGGACAGGCCGCGGACGATTTCGAGGAGCTCGCGGGAGGTCAGACCGCCGGCCTCGGGGGTTCCGGTGCCGGGGGCGTGGGCCGGGTCCAGGACGTCGATGTCGATGGAGATGTAGAGCGGCCGGTCGCCGATGCGCTGGCGCAGCTGGTCGGCGACCTCGTCGACGCCGCGCCGCATGACGTCGGCGGAGGTGACGATGCCGAAGCCCATCTTCGCGTCGTCGTCCAGGTCCTGCTTGCCGTAGAGCGGGCCGCGGGTGCCGACGTGGGAGAGCGCGGAGGTGTCGAGGATGCCCTCCTCGACGGCGCGGCGGAACGGGGTGCCGTGGGTGTACTCGGCGCCGAAGTAGGTGTCCCAGGTGTCGAGGTGCGCGTCGAAGTGGAGCAGGGCGACCGGGCCGTGCTTCTTGGCGACGGAGCGCAGCAGCGGCAGCGCGATGGTGTGGTCGCCGCCGAGCGTCATCAGGCGGGCGCCGGTGGCGAGGAGGTCGTCGGCGGCGGCCTCGATCGTCTCGACGGCCTCGTTGATGTCGAACGGGTTCGCGGCGATGTCACCGGCGTCGGCGACCTGTGCGAGTGCGAACGGCGAGGCGTCCTGCGCCGGGTTGTACGGGCGCAGCAGGCGCGAGGCCTCGCGGATCGCGTTGCCGCCGAAGCGGGCGCCGGGGCGATAGGAGACACCGGTGTCGAAGGGCACGCCGACGACGGCGACATCGGCCGCGGGGACCTCGTCGAGGCGGGGCAGCCGGGCGAAGGTCGCGGGTCCGGCGTACCGCGGGACGCGGGAGGAGTCGACGGGACCGCGCGGCGTTTCGTTGCTGCTCATGTGAAGTGCCCTTCTTGTTGCGATGCGTGGTGGCGCCGGGGCGGTGCGCGCTGTGTGTCACGTGCGCGCACGTCGTACGTGGTGAAGACGGTAGGTGGCCCACAGGCGGCGCTGAAGAGTACGTTTCATCCATTATCGAAGTCTCTGATGGATGGATCGTCCATGCCGGAAGCCGCGGGCGGGCCGACCCCGCCGCCCACTCCCCCGATCCCGCTCGGCGAACTGCTCGCCCACGAGGAGCTCGGGCTGCGCCGGATCGCGGGTCCGGCCGAGGCGGATCTGCTGTGGGTGCACACCTCGGAGATGGCCGACCCGTACCCGTATCTGCTCGGCGGTGAGCTGCTGCTGAGCGCCGGGGTGCAGCTGACGGACCCGGACACGTTCGTGGCCCGGCTGGTGGAGGCGGGGGCGGCGGCGCTCGGTTTCGGGGTGACGCCGGTGTTCGACACGGTGCCGCGGGAGCTGATCGAGGCGTGCGACCGGCATGGCCTGCCGCTGCTGGAGGTGCCGCCCGAGACCCCGTTCACGGCGATCGCCCGTGCGGTGTGGCGGCTGATGGCCGAGGCCCGGCACCGGGAGCTGCGCCGGGTGACCCGCGCCCAGCAGGCCCTGGCCACGGCGGCGGCCCGGCCGGACCCGGTCCCGGCGGTGCTGCACCAGCTGGCGGCTCAGCTGGAGGGCCGGGCGGCGCTGCTCGCCGCCGACGGCGAGGAGCTGCACGCCTCGGGCCGCCGCCCCGCCCCCGACGTCGCGGCGGCGCTGGCCAGGCTCACCCGGGTGGTCGCCGCCGGGGCCCGCCCCGGCCCGACGTCCGCCACCGACGCGCTGCGGGACAGCCATCTGTCCGCGTACGCGCTGGGCGGCGGGCAGGGGCTCGTCCTGGCGCTGGCGACGGACCGGCGCGTGGCCGGCGACCACACCATCGCCGGGGTCGCGGTCGTCCTGCTCTCCCTGCTGGCCGCCCCGCACCAGGGTGCCGACGCCGCCGGCCGGTCCGCCGCCCTGGTGCGGATGCTGCTGGGCGCGGACCCGCAGGACGTCGCGCCGCTGCTCGGCGACGCCGAGCTGTGGACGGTGGTGCACGCGCGCCGCAGCGGCGACGGCCCGGTCGATCCGCTGACCACCGGGGCGCTGGGCGCCGCCCTCGGTTCGGCCCTGGTCGACGCGGGCCGGGGCGGCGACGCCGTACGGGTACTGATCCCCGGCGCCGACCGGATCACCCCGCAGCCGGGCTGGACCCTCGGCACGTCCGCCCCCGCCCCCATCACCGCCCTCGACCTCGCCGACGGTCAGGCCTCCCGCGCCCTGGGCCGCGCCGTCGCCACCCGCACCCCGCTGACCCACCACCTCACCGACGCCGCGGCCGGTCTGGCCGCCCTGGTCCCCGCCGACCGCGCCGAGGCGCACGCCCGCGCCCTGCTCGCCCCGCTCACCGAGCCGCTGACCGAGACCCTGCGCTGCTGGCTGAGCCTGCACGGCAGCTGGGACCGCACGGCCACGGCCCTGCGGATCCACCGCAACACGGTCCGCCAGCGCATCGCCCGCTGCGCGGCCCTGCTGGACGCGGACCTGGACGACATGGACGTACGGACGGAGCTGTGGTTCGCGCTGCGGCAGCGGTGAACGGCGCCCGGCACGGAGCGGAGCCCTCAGCCAGGTTCTGTCGTCAAATGTCACGCCCACGCCCGTGCCGGCGGACATCGCGGCGACGGCGGGCGGGACGCCGAGGTCGTCCGTACGATCGTGCGGCGCCAGGTGGTGATGAGCTGGGACGACCCGGCCGAGGTCATCACCGAACCGGGCACGATGTCCCTCGTCTCGTACGCGCTCGACATGACCAACGGCGGCTGCTCCGCCCCGACCGGCTACTTCGTGCCACCCTTCGGCACGGCCGACGAGCAGCCCGCCGACGAGGCCCACCAGGTCGATCCGTACGACCGCAGCAAGCCGATCGACACGAGCAACGGCACGACGGCCACGGGCAACAGCTGCGCGACCGCCACCCGCTCCTAGCTACCGCAGGCCGAGGCAGTGCAGCCAGTCGCGCGAGGTGTCGTGGGTGGCGGTGAGCAGGGCGCTGAGCGCGCCCGGGGCGCCTTCGAGCAGGGAGGACACGGGGCGCCCGCCGCCGCTCGTGCCGGGTGGGGGTTCGCGCCGGTGCGCACAGGAGTGCCGCGATCTTCGAAGCGGGCTTCGAGCGCCCCCGTTTCCGCCTGTCTGCGCAGGTCGCAGCCGTGCCACGCTGCTGTTGATCAGGGCACGGAACCCTGATCACCGTCAGGAGAAGGGGTTTCGTCATGCATCGCATCAGCGCGCTCACCATCACCTCGATCGCCTTGGCCCTGGGACTCGGCGCCGGACCCGTCGCGGTCGCGGCGGCGGAGAACGCCGCCGTCGGGAGCGCCAGGGCTTCCTACAACTGCAGCCCCGGCTATTTCTGTATCTACAGCGACTGGAACGGAGGTGGCACCCGCTGCCAGTGGTCCGACGAGCGGCGGGCGAATACCGCCGACGACTGCTCCTTCATCCAGCGCGGCCAGAACGTCCGCTCCGTATGGAACGCGACCGGGCACAAGGTGCAGTACTACACCCAGACCAACTACAACTCCCGGGTCGGCTCCACCCCCGCCGGACAGGGCGGCAACCTCCAGGGGAACTACCAGATCCGCTCCTTCAAGCCCCAGTAGGCGACAAGGACCACACGGAGGAGCCCTCCCCGGCCCACCCGGCCGGGGAGGGCTCCTCCGTGTCCGCGCGGGCGTGCTGCGCATCACCCTGGACAGTCTCGGTGACCCCCGGGTAACTTCTAAACGTATCTGAGCAAGCGCTTAGCCAGGCTGGCCGAAGCTCGCCCGAAGCTGACCAAGGAGGCACCCCCGTGCGCCGTACGGTATTCAACGAGGACCACGAGGCGTTCCGGGAGACCATCCGCGCCTTCATCGAGGCCGAGGTCGCCCCCGTCTACGACGAGTGGTTCGCGGCCGGCCAGGTGCCTCGCGACTTCTACTACAAGCTCGCCGAGCTGGGCATATTCGGCATCGAGGTGCCGGAGGAGTTCGGCGGCGCCGGGATCGAGTCCTTCAAGTTCGAGGCGATCATCTCCGAGGAGTGCGCCCGCGCGGCCGTCAACTTCGGCGGCTCCGGCGTGCATGTGCTGCTCTGCCTGCCGTACATCAAGGCGTACGCCACCGAGGAGCAGAAGAAGCGCTGGCTGCCGGACTTCGTCACCGGCAAGACGATGTACGCCATCGCCATGACCGAGCCGGGCACCGGTTCCGACCTGGCCGGCATGAAGACCACCGCCAAGCTCTCCGAGGACGGCACCCACTACATCCTCAACGGCGCCAAGACGTTCATCACCGGCGGCGTCCACGCCGACCGGGTCATCGTCTGCGCCCGCACCGACGCGCCCAGGGCCGACGACCGCCGGCACGGCATCTCGCTGCTCGTCGTCGACACCAAGGCCGAGGGCTACTCGGTCGGCCGCAAGCTCGACAAGCTGGGCCTGCGCACCTCCGACACCGCCGAGCTGGCCTTCGTGGACGTCAAGGTGCCGGTCGAGGACCTCCTCGGCGAGGAGAACAAGGGCTTCTCCTACCTCGGCCAGAACCTGCCTCAGGAGCGCCTCGGCATCGCCGTCGGCGCGTACGCCCAAGCCAAGGCCGCCGTCCGGTTCGCCCAGCAGTACGTCTCCGATCGCACCGTCTTCGGCAAGACCGTCGCGTCCTTCCAGAACACCAAGTTCGAGCTGGCCGCCTGCCAGGCCGAGGTCGACGCCGCCGAGGCCGTCTGCGACCGCGCCATCGAGGCCCACGACGCCGGTGAGCTGACCGCCGCCGAGGCCGCCTCCGCGAAGCTGTTCTGCACCGAGGTCGCGCACCGCGTCATCGACCGCTGCCTCCAACTGCACGGCGGCTACGGCTACATGAACGAGTACCCGATCGCCCGCCTGTACGCGGACAACCGGGTCAACCGCATCTACGGCGGCACCAGCGAGGTCATGAAGTCGATCATCGCCAAGTCCATGGGCCTGTGAGAGCGGCTACGTTCGTTCCATGAGCGCAGCACTCGACTCCCTGCTCGATCTGCTCGACCTGGAGCAGATCGAGCGGGACATCTTCCGGGGTACGAGCCGTTCGGCGGTAGTGCCCCGGGTCTTCGGCGGCCAGGTCGCGGCCCAGGCCCTGGTCGCCGCGGGCCGCACCGTCCCCGCCGACCGGGCCGCCCACTCCCTGCACTCCTACTTCCTGCGGATGGGCGACCCGGGCGCGCCGATCGTCTACAGCGTCGACCGCATCCGCGACGGCCGCTCCTTCACCACCCGCCGGGTCGTCGCCGTCCAGCACGGCCAGCCGATCTTCCATCTCTCGGCCTCGTTCCAGACGTACGAGGAGGGCCTGGAGCACCAGGCGGCCATGCCGCCCGCCCCGGACCCGGAGACGCTGCCCACGGCGGCGCAGATGCTGCCCCGGTACGCGGACCGCTTCAGCGGACCGGGCGTCGTGGACCGGCTGATCGAGGCGCGGGCCGCGGTCGACCTGCGGTATGTGGACGCCCCGCCCTTCGGCAGCGTCGGCGAACCGCGCGAGCCCCGCTCCCAGGTGTGGTTCCGCACCAACGGCAAGCTCGCGGACGATCCGCTGCTCCATGTCTGCATGGCGACGTACGTCTCCGACATGACGCTGCTCGACTCGGTGCTCCTGGCCCATGGGCGCGGTGGCTGGGCGGTCGGCGACGTGGTCGGCGCGAGCCTGGACCACGCGATGTGGTTCCACCGGCCGTTCCGGGCCGACGAATGGCTGCTGTACGACCAGGAGTCGCCGTCCGCCTCCGGCGGGCGCGGGCTCGGCCAGGCCCGGATCCACACCCAGGACGGCCGGCTGGCGATCACCGTCATCCAGGAGGGCGTGGTCCGCGTCCCCCGGGACTGACGCGCCCCGCGCCGGCGGGCCGCCGGCCGCCGGCCGCCGGTTCGGACATACTCCCCACCATGAGCGACAAGACCGTGGACGAGACCGTGGGCGACGCGAAGTCCGGCGGTGGGGAGTCCGCGTTCACGGTCGTCGTCGCGGCGGCCGCCAATCTCGGCATCGCCGTGGCGAAGGCGGTCGCCGGACTGATCAGCGGGTCGAGCGCGATGCTCTCCGAGGCAGCGCACTCGGTCGCCGACACGGTCACCGAACTGATGCTGCTGACCGCGCTGAGGCGCAGCGGGAAGCCCGCGGACGAGGAACACCCGCTGGGCTACGGCCCCGAGCGCTACATCTGGGCGCTGCTCGCCTCCGTGGCCACGTTCGTCGGCGGCGCGGTCTTCTCCGTGTACGACGGCATCCACACCCTCGCGGCAGGCGAGGAACTCGGCGATCCGCTGGTCTCGTACATCGTGCTCGCGGTGGCCTTCCTGCTGGAGGGCTACTCGCTGCGCACCGGGCTCCGCCAGGTCCGCGGCGAGGCCGCGCGGCTGCGGGCGCCCGTCGGGCACTACTTCCGCCACACCCCCGACACCGCGGTCAAGGCCGTGGTGATGGAGGACTCGGCGGCGCTGGCGGGTCTGCTGCTCGCCGCGGGCGGACTGCTCGGCGGCCGGCTGACCGGTTCCGGGGTCTGGGACGGCATCGCGTCGATCCTGATCGGTCTGCTGCTGGTGTACGTCGCCTGGGTGCTGGGCCGGTCCAACGCGCAGCTGCTGATCGGCCGCCCGGTGCCGAAGACGATGCGGGCCGGCATCCGCGAGGAACTGCTCTCCGTCCCGCACATCATCGACGTACTGGAACTCACCACGCTCGTCCAGGGCCCGGCCGAGATCCTGATCGCCGCGAAGGTCGACTTCCGGGACGCCTCGACCGCCGACCAGATCGAGTGGGCGTGCGAGGAGGCCGAGGAGCAGCTGCGCGAGCGCTATCCGTCGGTCCGCCGGGTGTACCTGGACCCGACCCCGGGCCTGAGGCAGCGGCTGCGCGGGCCGGGCGGGCCCGGCACCGGCGGCGGTACCGGTCCGGTCTGACCGGGCCGAACGGCCGACGGCAGCTCCGCGTCGGCCCGGACCGGCCCCGGGTCAGCTCTGCGTCAGCCCCGCCGCGTCCAGCAGATACTCCGTCATCGGGTCGTAGAACCGCGGGTCCAGCACATGGTCGTCCAGCGGGACGGCGACCTGGAGCGTCCCCTCCGCCTCGCCGAGGAAGAGCGCCGGGTCGTTGCAGTCCGCGTACCCCACCGCGTCCAGCCCGCGCTGCGCCGCGCACCCCGCCCAGCCGTGGTCGGCGACCACCAGGTCCGGCAGCGGGCGGCCCTCGCGCTCCAGGCCGTCCAGGATCGCGGCCATCGGGGCGGGCGAGTGCGTGTGCCAGAGCGTCGCGCCGCGCTCCTGCACCGCGACGTCCGCGAACTGGAACACCATGCCCTCGTCGGCGATCAGCCCCGAGGGAATCGTCACGATCTCGCATCCCGCGGCCCGCAGCGCGGCCGCGGTCTGCCGGTGCACGTCGAGGAGCCCGCCCGGGTGCCCGGTCGCGAACAGCACCCGCTGCGACCCCGCCACGGCCTTCCGCAGCCGCGCCGCCATCCGCTCCAGCGCGTCGACCGTCAGCTCCGGGTCGATGGTGTCCTGGCCGAACCGGTGCTCCGGGTCGTCGCTGACCCCGCAGCGCTCGGCCATCACCGCCAGCACGTCCTGCTCGTCGCGCCACCGGTCCCCGAGCTCCAGCCCCAGCCAGTAGTGGCGGTCGCCGTTGGCGAGCTTGCGGTAGTGGGAGAGGTTGTTGTCGCGCGGTGTGGCGACGTCTCCGGCTATACGCGTACGGACGAGGTGTTCGACGAGGGCGGCACGGCTGGGTATCGGCATGAACCCATTGTGCCGTCAGGTGTGCGCAGTGTGCCGGGTGTCCTGCACGACGGGCGGACCGAACCCGGCCGCCGCTCAGGGCAGCCGGGTCGAGTGCGTGATCTTCTCCAGGTGGTAGTACTGGGCGACGCACTTCGCCGGCCACGCCCGCCGGCCGTGGTTGCCGAAGGGCTCCAGCATCCCGCTGACCGGCACCGGCGTGTACGGGAGCACCCGGGCGCCGCGCGCCGCCCCCTCCCGCAGCGCGCGGTCCTGCCGGTCCCAGCGCTGGGCACGCACCTCCATCTGCCGTTCCAGCCGGAACAGCGGGACGGCGAGGCCGACGCAGGTCGCGGCGCACATGGCGGCGGCGACGCCCGCCGTCGCCGTACGGATCCCCCACCGGCGGGCCCGCAGCCACCGCCCCAGCAGGGCGCCGGCGCCGACCAGGAGCAGCACGTACAACAGGAGGAAGTCGCCCCAGATGCGCGACGCGGTCACCACGCTCGTCCCGAAGGCGGGGTAGGCGACGACGACGCAGAGGTAGCCGGAGACCAGGAAGGCGAGGAATCCGACGAGAACCAGGAGGAGGGGCCTGCGGCACAGGGACCCGTCCGGCACGTCCGTTCCCCGCTCGCCTCCGCGCACCAGCAGGCCCAGCAGCACGCCGACGGCGACCGCTCCCAGGTACTGCCAGGTCGTGAAGACCGTCCCCAGGACGTGTCCGAACGCCCGCAGCGCCGTGGTCAGTGCCTCCGGGCCGAACATGGAGGCGCTGTCGGCGCCGAACCGTTCACGCCGGGTGCGTGCGCCGGGCGACATGTACAGGATGGCCGTCCCGACGGCGACCCCGGCGAAGGCGACCACGCACCAGACGCGCGTACGGGTCCGGCCGGCCCCGGGAAGGGCCCACCGGCTCATCAGCAGGACGGTGGCGAGCACGACGAACGCGACGATCGCCGTCTCCTCCGACAGGGTGCCGATGAAGATCCCCGCCAGGTACGCGACGCCCAGCGCGAAGTCGCGTCCCCGCCGCGTCCGTGCGCGCAGCAGCGGGATCACGGCGGCGCAGGCCAGCACCGGTGCGACGGTGTGCGAGACGGAGGAGGCGGGCCAGTAGAACGCCTTGTACGGGTTGGGCGTCGCGAGGAAGAAGAGCGCCGCCGCCGTCGCGCCCACCAGCAGCGCCAGCCCGCGTGGCGCGGTCAGTCCGGCCCTCTTGAGCGCCGAGGCGATCAGCGCCCAGAGGATGCCCAGCATGAGCACTCCGCTGACCAGGGCGAACCATTGTTGGCCCGGGACGCCGAAGAATCCGTACGCGATGACGAGCAGCGCGTTGGCGATGCGTCCGTTGTCGTCGAGGAAGAACTTCCCGATCATCCCGGAGGCGCCCTCGTCCCGTACGACCGGGAGGAAGCACCAGTCGTCCCCTCCCGGGCGGACCAGCCGGCCGATCCAGAAGGCCGCGCCGAGCAGGGCGAGCGGCAGCAGGGCAAGGCCCGACGTCCCGATCGTCGCCCACCGCCGCGCGGGGCCCGGACCGGGTTCCGGCCCGGGGGATTCCTCGCCCTCCGCCTGTGTGCCGGCGAATTCCGACGTGTCCGTGGTCATGTGCATTGGTGCCCTTCGTACGTTGCTCACGTCTTGCGCCCCAAGAAGTTCAGGCGGTGTGGGTTCACGGTGCGGTGTGTCCGGTACTGCTCCCGGCCGGGCCGCCGCCCTGCCGGGCGAGGGCGGCACCGGAGTCGATGGCCCAGCGGGCGAGCAGGAACGAGAAGGGGGCGGCGAGGATCCCCGCGGCCACGGCGGCGATGTTCTTGTCCATGCCCAGCCTGCTCACGCCGAGGTAGAGCAGAATTCCGGTGAGTACGAGATTGACGACGCTCGACAGGGGATACCGGACGAAGGCGTGCCAGGTCGGCTCCGTGCGGCAGGTGATGCAGGAGTTGAGCAGGAATGATCCCACGACGCTGACCGCGTATCCGATGACGTGCGCGGCCAGATAGGGAATCCAGGAATTCAGCGAGGCGTATACCGCCAGATATACCGCCGTATTGATGATCCCGATCAACCCGAATTCGATGAACTGGCGTACGGTGCGCCCCCTCGATGCCCCGAGCGCGGTCGCCCCGGTGCGCCCCGCCGATGGTCTCCCGCCCCCGGGGGCGGACGGCCCCGAACGCGCCTCTGCCGGAATATCGACCGGGAGGACGTGCGGAGATTCGTCCGTTTCCCGCACCACGTAGTGCGGGCGGCGCTTCGACTCCGAGTAGATCCGTCCCACGTATTCGCCGATGACGCCGAGCGTGGCGAGCTGGATTCCGCCGAGCGCCACGACGGCGGTCAGCAGGGTGGTGTAGCCGGGTACGACGACACCGTGGAGCACGACGTCGGCGATGATCCACAGGGCGTATCCCAGTGCCGCCAGCGCGAGCACGAGACCCATGTGGATGGCCAGGCGCAGCGGACGGCTGTTGAAGGAGATCAGCCCGTCGATCCCGTAGTTGAGCAGGCGTCTGCCGCCCCACTTCGAACGTCCCGCCGCGCGCCGGGTGTTCCGGTAGGTGAAGCCGACGGTGTCGAAGCCGATCCAGGAGAAGATCCCCTTGGAGAACCGGTTGGTCTCGGGCAGCGCGAGCACGGCGTCCACGGCGGTGCGCGACAGCAGCCTGAAGTCGCCCTCGCCGTCGACGACTTCGACGTCCATGCACCGGCCCATGGCCCGGTAGCAGAGGGCGCTGAGAAAGGTACGAAGGGCGCCTTCTCCTGTGCGGTCGCGCCGCGCGACGACCTGGTCGTAGCCGCGCTGCCGCAGCTCCAGCATGCGGGGCAGCAGTTCGGGCGGGTGCTGGAGGTCGGCGTCCATGAGGACGACGGCGTCACCGCGGGACATGCGCAGTCCCGCGAGCATGGCGGCCTCCTTGCCGAAATTGCGGCTGAAGGAGGTGTAGCGGACCCGTCGGTCCGCAGTGGCGAGCGAACCGATCCGAAGCCTGGTCCGGTCGCTGCTGCCGTCGTCGACATAACAGATCTCGAAGGTCCGCCGAGTCGGTTCGAGGGCGGAGATCAACGCACGGTGGAATACCTCGACGACCTCGTCCTCATTGAAACAGGGGACAATGATCGAAACCTGACATGTTTTCATTTAAATTCCCCATCAGGCGTGGGCGAGACGACTCAAACCATATGCCTGTGGATCACCGCGACACTCCGACGTACGGAGCCGCGGCGGAGAAATGGGGGAGAATTTGGACACCTCTCCTCCCCTTGCGCATCAATTCATATATTCGAAGCGCGGGAGGAATTCACGCATACGCCACGGCCTACGCGCGGGCCGCCGCCTCGAAGGCCCCGCGCGCCAGCCGGTGCAGCAGTGCCGCCGTGCCCGCGCGGTCCGGCTGCGCACCGGGCCGGCCCAGGTGCGGGGTCGAGTTCAGCAGACCGAAGACGGCGTGGACGGCGGCGCGGGCCTCGTGCTCTGGCAGCTCCGGGTACATCTCGCGGACCACCTCCACCCACACCTCGACGTACTGCCGCTGAAGCTGGCGGACCCGCTTGCGGTCGGCGTCCCGGAGCCGGTCCAGCTCGCGGTCGTGGAGGGTGATCAGGGGACGGTCGTCGAGGGCGAAGTCGATGTGCCCCTCGATGAGCGCGTCGAGCAGCGCCTGCGGGGAGCCGTCGGCGCAGGCGGCGTCCTCCGAGACGCGCAGCTGCCCGCCCGCCAGCAGCCGCTCGCTGATCCCGACCAGCAACTCGGCGAGCATCGCGTCCTTGCCGGGGAAGTGGCGGTAGAGCCCGGGGCCACTGATGCCGACGGCGGCACCTATCTCGTCGACACCGACGCCGTGGAAGCCGCGCTCGGCAAAGAGGCGGGCGGCCTCCTTGAGGATCTGCTCGCGGCGGGTGGGGGCGTCCGTCCTCGTGGTCATGGATTCGATTCTAGACAGTCGGGTTAGCGAACGTTAACTGATGTGGGTCGCGCCCACAGCGTCACCGTGCGCAGCAGCCACTCCACCGGCCCGAGCCGGTACCGGCGCATCAGCCACCCGCTCAGGGCGAGCTGGCAGGCGTACAGCGCGATCCCCCCGCCGACCGCCGCCGCGGCACCCGTACGGCCGTACAGCCCGAGCCCGTACCCGGAGAAGACGAGGGCCATGACCAGGGACTGGGTCAGGTAGTTGGTCAGCGCCATCCGCCCGGCGGGCGCGAGGACCCGGGCCGTCGCGGCGCCACCCGGTGTGGCGAACCACAGCAGCAGCCCGGTGGCGTACGCGGCCGAGAGCGCCGGGGCCGCCACCATACCGACCGCCAGGCCCAGCAGCGTCCAGCGTTCCGGCAGCGGCCCCATGAGCGCCGCGGCGGAGAAGACCGCCCCGGGGACCCCGATGGCGAGACCCGTCAGGCAGATGCGGCGCAGCCGCGCCCGGTCGGCGAGCGCGGGCGCCCCGAGCCACTGCCGCCGTCCGGCCACGAACCCCACGAGGAAGGCGGCGACCACGAATCCGCCCATCAGCGGAACGGCCGCCAGGATCTCGGGCAGTGCCCGGATGTTGGCGCCGACGACCTCGGTGAAGCCGCCCCGGTACGCGGCGGTCAGCTCGGCCTTCACGGTGGCGGACTCGCCCAGGTCGCCCGGGTCGAGCAGGGCCGCGCCCAGCCCGATCAGCAGCAGGAACCCGCCCGCGACGCCGAACACCCACAGCGCCGCCCGCCGGACCTTGGCGGGTCCGGCGTTCCGGGCGGCCAGCAGGACCAGTCCGAGCAGGGCGTAGATCATGAGGATGTCGCCGGTGTACAGCAGCACCGCGTGCGCGATTCCGAGGACGAACAGTCCGGCCAGCCGCCGCGACATCCGGGGCACGAAGCGCGCGCCGGCGCGCTCGGCCGAGTCCATCTGGAGGGTGAAGCTGTATCCGAAGAGGAACGAGAAGAGCAGGTAGAACTTCGACTGCGCGAGGAGAACGACCAGCCATTCCACCGCCCCGTCCGCCGCGTGCACGGCCGCGAGCCCGCCCCTGGCGCCGGGAGGTCCGGCGGTCGTCAGGAGATTCACGACCAGGATCCCGGCGAGCGCGAACCCGCGCAGGGCGTCCACTTCGAGGACGCGCGGCCTCCCGGTCACTCCAACGGCCGCTCCCTCCCCCGCGCCCACGCCCCGCACCGTCTGCGACTGCGACTGCGACTGCGACTGCTGCGTCATCCGCTTTTCCCCCACCCCGAAGGCCATCGTCGGTCCGCGACCGTCGCCGCCCCGGGTCAGGGAGCGGCGCGGGCCATTATTCCGCCCCGGCATTCCGCCCTGGACAAGGCTGTTAGCGCTCGTTAACCTGAAGTCGGACGTTAACGGTCACTAACTACTGCGGTACGGGCAAGGGGGCTCGACACGATGCAGCAGGCACCGGTGCTGGCGAGCGCGGCCGATCCCGCCTCCGAGGCCTGGAAGGCCAACGAGGCGGCGCATCACGCGCTCGCCGACGAGCTGCGTGAGCGGCTCGCCACGGCCAGGCTCGGCGGGGGTGAGAGGGCCCGCGCCCGGCATGTGGCGCGCGGCAAGCTGCTGCCCAGGGACCGGGTGGACACCCTGCTCGATCCGGGTTCCCCGTTCCTGGAGCTGGCCCCGCTGGCGGCCGAGGGGCTGTACGGGGGCGCCGCCCCGGCGGCCGGGGTGATCGCCGGGATCGGCCGGGTCAGCGGCCGGGAGTGCGTGATCGTCGCCAATGACGCGACCGTCAAGGGCGGCACGTACTACCCGATGACGGTGAAGAAGCACCTCCGCGCCCAGGAAGTGGCGCTGGAGAATCGTCTCCCCTGCCTCTATCTCGTCGACTCGGGCGGTGCGTTCCTGCCGATGCAGGACGAGGTCTTCCCCGACCGGGAGCACTTCGGGCGGATCTTCTACAACCAGGCCCGGATGTCGGGCGCCGGCATTCCGCAGATCGCGGCGGTGCTGGGCTCGTGCACGGCGGGCGGGGCGTACGTCCCCGCGATGAGCGACGAGGCCGTGATCGTCCGCAACCAGGGCACGATCTTCCTGGGCGGCCCGCCGCTGGTGAAGGCCGCGACCGGCGAGGTCGTGACGGCCGAGGAGCTGGGCGGCGGCGAGGTGCACTCCCGTACGTCGGGGGTGACCGACCATCTCGCCGAGGACGACGCGCACGCGCTGCGGATCGTGCGGAACATCGTGGCCACCCTGCCGGACCGGGGCGCGCTGCCGTGGTCCGTGCGCCCGGTCGACGAGCCGAAGGTCGATCCCGCGGGTCTGTACGGCGCCGTCCCGGTCGACTCCCGCACCCCGTACGACGTACGGGAGGTGATCGCCCGGGTCGTCGACGGCTCGCGGTTCGCCGAGTTCAAGGCCGAGTACGGGACGACTCTGATCACCGGCTTCGCCCACATCCACGGCCACCCGGTCGGCATCGTCGCCAACAACGGCATCCTGTTCTCCGAGTCGGCCCAGAAGGGCGCCCACTTCATCGAGCTGTGCGACCAGCGCGGCATCCCACTGGTCTTCCTGCAGAACATCTCCGGCTTCATGGTGGGCCGGGACTACGAGGCCGGCGGCATCGCCAAGCACGGCGCCAAGATGGTGACGGCGGTCGCCTGCACCCGTGTCCCGAAGCTGACCGTGGTGGTCGGCGGTTCGTACGGCGCGGGCAACTACTCCATGTGCGGCCGGGCCTACTCCCCCCGCTTCCTGTGGATGTGGCCCAACGCGAAGATCTCCGTCATGGGCGGCGAGCAGGCCGCGTCCGTCCTCGCGACGGTCAAGCGCGACCAGCTCGGCGACGACTGGAGCGCGGCGGACGAGGAGGCCTTCAAGGCCCCGATCCGCGAGCAGTACGAGACGCAGGGCAACGCGTACTACGCCACGGCCCGGCTCTGGGACGACGGGGTGATCGACCCGCTGGAGACCCGGCAGGTGCTGGGACTCGCCCTGACCGCGTGTGCCAATGCCCCGCTGGGTGAGCCCGGCTTCGGCGTCTTCCGGATGTGAGGAACAGATGACGATGTTCGACACGGTTCTGGTCGCCAACCGCGGCGAGATCGCGGTACGTGTCATCCGCACGCTGCGGGAGCTGGGCGTCCGCTCGGTCGCCGTCTTCAGCGACGCGGACGCGGACGCCCGGCACGTCCGGGAGGCCGACACGGCGGTACGGATCGGGCCCGCCCCGGCCGCCATGAGCTATCTGAGCGTGCCCGCGCTGCTGGACGCGGCCCGCCGCACCGGCGCGCAGGCGGTCCACCCGGGATACGGGTTCCTCGCCGAGAACGCGGGCTTCGCGCGGGCGTGCGCCGAGGCGGGGCTGGTCTTCATCGGCCCGCCCGCCTCCGCCATCACCCTGATGGGCGACAAGATCCGGGCCAAGGAGACGGTCGCGGCGGCCGGGGTTCCGGTGGTGCCCGGCTCCTCGGGGAGCGGGCTCACCGACGACCGGCTGGTCGACGCTGCCCGCGAGATCGGGATGCCGGTGCTGCTGAAGCCCTCGGCGGGCGGCGGCGGCAAGGGCATGCGGCTGGTGCGCGACGAGGCGCTGCTCGGGGACGAGATCGCGGCCGCCCGGCGTGAGGCGCGGTCCTCGTTCGGCGACGACACCCTGCTGGTGGAGCGGTGGATCGACCGCCCCCGGCACATCGAGATCCAGGTGCTGGCGGACACCCATGGCAACGTGGTCCACCTCGGCGAGCGCGAGTGCTCGCTCCAGCGCCGCCACCAGAAGATCATCGAGGAGGCGCCCTCGGTCCTGCTCGACGAGGAGACCCGGGCGGCGATGGGCGAGGCGGCCGTCCAGGCAGCCCGCTCCTGCGGCTATGTGGGCGCGGGCACGGTGGAGTTCATCGTCCCGGGCAACGACCCCGCCTCGTACTTCTTCATGGAGATGAACACCCGCCTCCAGGTCGAGCACCCGGTCACCGAGCTGATCACCGGCCTGGACCTGGTGGAGTGGCAGCTCAGGGTCGCGGCGGGCGAGCGGCTCCCGTACGAGCAGCGGGACATCACGCTCACCGGCCATGCGATCGAGGCCCGGATCTGCGCGGAGGACCCGGCACGCGGCTTCCTGCCCTCGGGCGGCACGGTCCTCGCACTGCACGAGCCACAGGGCAACGGGGTGCGGACGGACTCCGGGCTCGGCGAGGGCGGCGAGGTCGGCAGCCTGTACGACCCGATGCTGTCGAAGGTCATCGCGTACGGCCCCGACCGCGCCACGGCCCTGCGCCGGCTGCGGGCGGCGCTCGCGGACACGGTGATCCTCGGCGTCCCGACCAACGCCGGTTTCCTGCGCCGGCTGCTCGCCCACCCGGCGGTGGTGGCGGGTGATCTGGACACCGGTCTGGTGGAGCGCGAGGCGGCCGGCCTGGTACCGGAGGGCGTGCCCGAGGAGGTGTACGCGGCGGCGGCGCTGCTGCGGCGGTCCACGGCCCCCGCTGCCTCCCTCGCCGACGCCTCCGGCTGGGTCGACCCGTTCTCGGTGGCGAGCGGCTGGCGGCTCGGCGGCACCCCGGCCCGCACGGTGCTCGACTTCCGGCTGCCGGGCCACGACCCGGTGCAGGTCTCGCTGCGCTCCTGCCCGGCCGGCACGGAGCTGGCGTTCGGCCATGTCGGGGAGGGCGCGCAGCCGCCGGAGCCCGTGACGGGGGCGTGCGGTCCGCTGGCCCCGCTGCCGGGCGGCAGGGAGACGGCCAGGCTGGTCGAGGTCTCCGGCCCCCGTCTCTCCCTCGAACTCGCCGGTGTCACCCACGCGTTCACCCACGCCCCCTCCCCGGACGGCGTGTGGCTGGGCCGGGACGGCGACAGCTGGCACGTACAGGATCACGACCCGGTGGCGGCGTCCCTCGCCGGCGCGGGCCGTTCCGGGGCGGACACGCTCGCCGCGCCCATGCCCGGGACGGTCACCGTGGTGAAGGTGGCGGTCGGGGACGAGGTCGTGGCCGGGCAGAGCCTGCTGGTGGTGGAGGCGATGAAGATGGAGCACGTCATCTCCGCCCCGCACGCCGGGACCGTGACCGAACTGGACGTCGGCGCCGGTGCCACGGTCGCCATGGACCAGATCCTGGCCGTGGTGGCCCCCGTCGAGGCTCCCGGGGAGGAAGCATGACGACGTCCCGCACCCTGCCCATGACCGTGCCGGCCCAGGATCTGCCCGCCCGGGTCCGCATCCACGAGGTCGGTGCCCGCGACGGGCTGCAGAACGAGAAGACCGTCGTACCGACCGGGGTGAAGGCGGAGTTCATCCACCGGCTGGCCGCCTCGGGCCTGACCACCGTCGAGGCGACCAGCTTCGTACACCCCAAGTGGGTGCCCCAACTGGCCGACGCCGAGGACCTGTTCCCCCGCCTCGCCGACATCGACGGCGTCGCCCTGCCGGTCCTCGTACCGAACGAACGCGGCCTGGACCGGGCGCTGGCGCTCGGTGCCCGCCGGATCGCCGTGTTCGGTTCCGCGACCGAGACGTTCGCCGCCCGCAATCTCAACCGCACCGTCGACGAGTCGCTCGCCATGTTCGAGCCGGTCGTGGCCCGCGCCAAGGCCGACAAGGTGCATGTCCGCGGCTATCTGTCGATGTGCTTCGGCGACCCGTGGGAGGGGCCCGTCCCCGTCCACCAGGTCGTGCGGGTGGCCAAGGCCCTGATGGACCTCGGCTGCGACGAGCTCTCCCTCGGCGACACCATCGGCGTCGCCACGCCCGGCCATGTGCAGACCCTGCTCGCCGAGCTGAACGAGGAGGGCGTGCCCACCGACACCATCGGCGTGCACTTCCACGACACGTACGGCCAGGCCCTCTCCAACACCCTCGCCGCGCTCCAGCACGGGGTGACCACGGTGGACGCCTCCGCGGGCGGCCTCGGCGGCTGCCCGTACGCGAAGAGCGCGACCGGAAACCTCGCCACCGAGGACCTCGTGTGGATGCTCCAGGGCCTCGGCATCGAAACCGGGGTCGATCTCGACGCGCTCACCGCCACCAGCGTGTGGCTCGCCGATCAACTGGGCCGACCCAGCCCGTCCCGTACCGTCCGCGCGCTCTCGGTGCGATAGACACCCGTCCCACAAGGAGTGACCCCTGCCATGTCCCTGGACCACCGGCTGACCGCCGAACACGAGGAACTGCGGCGCACCGTCGAGGAGTTCGCGCACGATGTCGTCGCGCCGAAGATCGGCGACTTCTACGAACGGCACGAGTTCCCGTACGAGATCGTGCGGGAGATGGGGCGGATGGGCCTGTTCGGGCTGCCGTTCCCGGAGGAGTACGGCGGCATGGGCGGCGACTATCTCGCCCTCGGGATCGCGCTGGAGGAGCTGGCCCGGGTCGACTCCTCCGTGGCGATCACGCTGGAGGCCGGGGTCTCGCTCGGCGCCATGCCCGTCTACCGCTTCGGCACCGAGGAGCAGAAGCAGCGGTGGCTGCCGAAGCTCTGCTCCGGCGAGGCGCTCGGCGCGTTCGGCCTGACCGAGCCGGACGGCGGATCGGACGCGGGCGGCACCCGGACGACGGCGGTGCGCGACGAGGCCACCGGCGAGTGGGTGATCAACGGCTCCAAGTGCTTCATCACCAACTCCGGTACGGACATCACGGAGTTGGTCACGGTGACGGCGGTGACCGGCCGCAAGGAGAACGGCGCCCCGCGCATCTCCTCGATCATCGTGCCGTCCGGCACCCCCGGTTTCACCGTCGCCGCCCCGTACTCCAAGGTCGGCTGGAACGCCTCGGACACCCGCGAGCTGTCCTTCACCGACGTCCGCGTCCCGCTGGAGAACCTGCTGGGCGAGGAGGGCCGCGGCTACGCCCAGTTCCTGCGCATCCTGGACGAGGGCCGGATCGCCATCTCCGCCCTGTCCACGGGCCTGGCGCAGGGCTGCGTCGACGAGTCGGTGAAGTACGCCGCCGAGCGCCACGCGTTCGGCCGTCCGATCGGCGCCAACCAGGCCATCCAGTTCAAGATCGCGGACATGGAGACGCGCGCCCACATGGCCCGCGTCGGCTGGCGCGACGCGGCCTCGCGCATGGTGGCGGGCGAACCGTTCAAGAAGGAGGCGGCGATCGCGAAGCTGTACTCGTCGACGGTCGCGGTGGACAACGCCCGCGACGCGACCCAGATCCACGGCGGCTACGGCTTCATGAACGAGTACCCGGTCGCCAGGATGTGGCGCGACTCCAAGATCCTGGAGATCGGCGAGGGCACGAGCGAGGTCCAGCGCATGCTGATCGCCCGCGAACTGGGCCTCCCGGCCTGACCGGATGACGGCACGGGCCGGGCGGACGGCCGGACGGGCGGGCGGGCGGACGGCCGGTCGGCCCGGAACCGCCCGGCGATCCGTCCGGCCGGTCAGCCCGTGGGAGCGGGACCGGCCGGCAGGTGGACCGTCATGATCAGGGTGCAGGCTTCGGTGCCCGCGCCGCGGTAGGCGTGCGGGGTGTCGCCGTCGAACGTGGCGGTCTGGCCGGCTTCGAGGGGATGCTCGGTGCCGTCGACGACCAGGGCCATCCGGCCGGAGGTGACGCTGACGGTCTCCACGACCCCGGCCTGGTGGGGGTGGCTGGGGTACTCCTCGCCCGGTTGCAGCTGCCAGCGCCAGAGCTCGACGGGGGCCGGGCCGGAGGTCGTCAGTACGAGCCGGGCCTCGCTGCCCTTCGCTCCGGTCCACAGCGGCGCCACGGCGTCGGCGGCCACGACACGGACCCGGCCCTCGGGCGGTCCCTGCATCAGGGCGGAGACCGAGATGCCGAGGGTGTCGGCCAGCCGGACCAGGGTGGCCAGATTGGGGTTGCCCTGGGCCTTCTCCAGTCCCACCAGAGCGCCCTTGCTCACCTGGGCGCGCCGGCTGAGCTCCTCCAGCGACAGGCCGGCGCGGGTGCGGGCCGCCCGGACATTGTGCGCAACCGTCCGCAGGGCTGCGGCCGTCTCGGCCACCTGATCACCATCCTTGCAAGTGGAACACTTCAATGCACCGTACGGTCGTTTGGTTGACATGACCCGGTCGGTCCGTTGTACGGTGCGGTCGTTCCATTGAATAGTAAGGGATGTGCTGTGCTCGCTCTGCTGCTCGCCCTGGGCAGCTCACTCGCCTACGGGTGCGCCGACTTCCTCGGCGGCCTCGGCGCCCGCAAGGCACACGTGCTGCGCACCGTGATGATCGCGGCGCCGGCCAGCCTCGCGGTCGAGCTGCTGCTGTGGCCGCTCCTCGGCGCCTCGTTCAGTGCCGGCGCCCTCGGCTGGGGTGCCGCGTCGGGGGTCGCCTCGGCCGCCGCGTTCGCCATGCTCTACCGGACCCTGGCGATCGGCCCCATGAACGTGCTCTCGCCCGTCACCGCGCTGGTCTCCGCCGCGTTGCCGGTCGGGGTGGGGCTGATGCAGGGCGAGCACCTGGGCGCCGCCGGGCTGGTGGGCCTGCCGCTCGCGCTGGCGGCGGTGGTGCTGGTCAGCGCCGGACACGGCGCCGGGGTGGCACGCCCCTCCCGTACCGCGCTGCTGCTGGCCTTCGGCGCGGGCGCCGCCATCGCGCTCCAGCTGGTCTTCCTGCACCAGGCGCCGTCCGACAGCGGTGTGGCCCCGCTGATCGTGGGCCGGGCGGTCTCCTCGGCCATCACCCTGGCCGCGGCGGGGCTGCTGCGCCGCAGGCTGGGCTCCGAGCGGCCCGCGTACGCGATGTCGGCGACCGCGGGCGTGCTGGACTCCCTGGCGAACCTGATGTTCCTGCTCGCCGTTCGCAGCGGGGACCTCACCGTCGTCGCCGTGATCACCGCCCTCTACCCCGCGGGCACGGTCCTGCTCGCCCGGGGCGTACTCGCCGAACGCATCCACCGCGGCCAGCTCGTCGGCCTGGGCACCGCCGCCGTCGCCGTCGGCCTCCTCGCCCTGACCTGACCCGGGCCCACCACCGCATCGCATCGCATTGCACCGCACCGCACCGCACCGCACCGCACCGCACCGCACCGCACCAAGGAAACCGCCATGCCCGCCTTCCACCTCACCGCCGCCGTCGCCGACGCCTTCCCCGACACCCTCATCGCCCTGGTCACCGCCACCGGCCTGCGCGGCCACGAGCCCTGGCCCGACACCGCCACCGCCCTGACGGACCTGGAGCAGCGGCTCGCCGACGGAAGCTGGCAGCCCGCCGACGAGACCGACCCCCGGATCGAGGCCTGGCACACCGCCTACCGCTCCTTCGGCACCAACCCGCGCCGCATCCGCCCCAGCGTCGACGCGCTCGGCCGCCGCCTCGCCAAGAAGGGCGCCCTGCCGCGCATCAACCCGGCCGTCGACTCCTACAACGCCGTCTCCGTCCGGCACGGCCTGCCCGCCGGGGCCTTCGACCTGGACCGGGTCACCGGCGAGGTCGTCATCCGCCGGGCGGACGGCACCGAGTCCTTCACCCCGCTCGGCGAACCGGACACCACCGAGAACCCGAAGCCCGGCGAGATCATCTACGCGGACACCACCGACGTCCTGACCCGCCACTGGAACCACCGCGACGCCCACCGCACCCGCGTCACCGAGGACTCCACCCGCGTCGCCTTCGTCCTCGAAACCCTCCACGCCGCCCGCGACGGCCATCACCTCACCGCCGCGGCCGGGGAGTTGCAGGGTCTGCTCGCCCCGCACGCCGAACAGACCGCGGTGCACCACCTCGGCCCGGCACAGCCCCGGGTCACCGTCTGAGTCCCCCGGGCGGGGCCGGTGCGTCAGTAGCGGTGGCCGGGCCAGTGCGGGTCCTCCCAGCGGTCGGGGCCGGTGAGGCCGAGGAGCCGGCATGACGAACCGGACCGGCCCCGTCAACCAGCGGCAGGGCCATGCCGGTTGACGGGGCCGGGCTGCCCGCGACGCCGTCGGCCCGCATGGCACCCGGGCCGGGGATCCGCCCGTTCCCCGCAGGCACGGGTACGGGACGGCGTCGTGCGAGCCGCAGGTCAGGCCTTGACCGTGGCCTGTTCCTGAGCGGCGTCGGCGCCGGACTCGACACGGCGCGCGGCCGGGATGGCGGCGGCGATCACCGCCGCGACCAGGGCGACGCCGCAGCCGACCAGGAGTCCGGTACGGAAGCCGTTCTCGGAGGTGAGGGTGTAGCCGCCCATGGTGACGGTCATCTGCGAGAGGACCACGCCGATCACCGCGGCGCCGATCGACGTGCCGAGGGAGCGCATGAGCGTGTTGAAGCCGTTGGCGGCGGCGGTCTCGGACAGCGGGACCGAGCCCATGATCAGTGCGGGCATCGCACCGTACGCCAGGCCGACACCGCTGCTGGTCACCATGCCGACCACCATCAGGCCCCACGCGGAGCCCATGAGCACCAGCGCCAGGCCGTAGCCGACCGCGATGACCAGGATGCCGCAGACCAGGGTGAACTTCGGACCCCGGGCGTCGATGAGCTTTCCGCCGAGCGGGGAGACGATCATCATCATGATCCCGCCGGGCGCCAGCCACAGGCCCGCCGCGAGCATCGACTGGCCCAGGCCGTAGCCGGTGGCGGAGGGGAGCTGAAGAAGCTGCGGCGCGATCAGCATGCTGGCGTACATGCCGAAGCCGACGAAGACGGAGGCGAGGTTGGTCATCAGTACCCGGGGACGCGCGGTGGTGCGCAGGTCCACCAGCGGGTCCCGGGTACGCAGCTCCCACAGGCCCCAGGCGAGCAGCACCACGGCGGCGGCGGCGAACAGGCCGAGCGTGGTCGCCGAGCCCCAGCCCCAGTCGGCGCCCTTGGAGACCGCGAGCAGCAGGCAGACCAGGCCCGCCCCGAGACCGAGCGCACCGAGCACGTCGAACCGCTGGCCCTTGGCTCCGGCCGGCACGTCGGGGATCAGGAACCAGATCAGCACCGCGACCACGGTGGCGAGGCCGGCCGAGCCCCAGAACAGCACCCGCCAGTTCGTGTACTGGGCGACCGCCGCGGCGATCGGCAGACCGAGCGCGCCGCCGATGCCCATGGAGGCACTGACCAGCGCGATGGAGGAGCTGAGCTTCTCCGCCGGGACCACGTCACGCAGCAGGGCGATGCCGAGCGGCAGCACACCCATCCCCATGCCCTGCAGACCGCGGCCGACGATCATGGGGACGACGGACGAGGAGAGCGCGCACACCACCGAGCCGACCATCAGCGGCACGGAGCACACGAGAAGCATCCGGCGCTTGCCGACCATGTCGCCCAGACGTCCGGAGACCGGCACACAGACGGCGGACACCAGCAGAGTGACGGTGATCACCCACGCCGCGTTCGAGGGGGTGGTGCTCAGGATCTGCGGCAGCTCCGCGATGAGCGGGGTGACCAGGGTCTGCATGATCGCCGCCGTGACACCGGCGATGGCCAGCGTGGCGACGACGCCGCCGGTGCGGGTTGATGGCTGGGGGGCACCCATCCGGGACTCCTCGGGTGTGTATCGGAAGAAGATTATGCATCGTACACATTTCATGCATCGAGCACACTACATGCACCTTGCATAGGCTTATGGGAGAATGGAAGCCGACATTCGGAAACACGCCGGGACTCCCGGAGACAGCAGGAGGCGGCAGGCGCATGACCAGGCCCACCCACGAGGTCGAGTACGAGCAGATGCTCCTCAGCCGCCACGGCCTCCTGCAGAACAAGGGCGGCCGTCGCAAGGACGGCCTGATGGACCACAGCGCCTACATCCTGCTCAGCCGCGTCCGCATCCAGGGGCCGATGTCGATCGGTGAGCTCAGCGACGCCTTCGGGCTCGACGCCTCCACCCTCAACCGGCAGACCGCGGCGGCCATGCGCGCCGGACTCGTGGAACGCATCCCGGACCCCGAAGGCGGCATGGCCCGCAAGTTCCGGATCACCGACGAGGGCGCCCGCATGCTCGACGCGGAACGCGAGGGCCTCGTCCGCTCCCTGGAGCGGGTCATGGCCAACTGGTCGGACGAGGACATTTCCGGGTTCGCCGCCTACCTGAGGCGCTTCAACACCGACATCGAGCGCCTGGGCGGCCGCCCCTGGCCGCGCCCCTGACCGTTCGCGGCACAGGGTCCGTGCCCGACTCGCATGACCGCGGCGCATCGGGGTACGCGGTGCGGCCGACCGGGGAATCCGTTCGACAGCCCGCCGCACCGCACGGCAGAGTCCGTCCTTGACTTCCTCCCCCTCGCGAACGAGGGGGATTCCTACGGCTCGCGCCGTGGGGGTTTCTGCTTCGTCGCCGACTGCCCGCCCGGAGAACTCCGTTGGGGTCTTACACCAGCTCCACAGACTGTTACCGCCAGCCCGGCGGCCAGAAGGTTCTTCGCTGCGTTCACGTCCCGGTCGTGGGTCGTTCCGCAGTCGCACGTCCAGGTACGGACGTTCAGCGGCATCTTCCCGACGAGGGTGCCGCAGGCGGAGCACAGCTTGGACGAGGGGAACCACCGGTCGACGGCGATCACCTCGCGCCCGTACCAGGCGGCCTTGTACTCCAGCATGGAGCGGAACTCGCTCCAGCTCGCGTCCGA
>NZ_FPJO01000091.1 GCF_900119365.1 Streptomyces atratus | reverse complement strand
GACTCGACAACCGAAGGCCCGACCGGCTCCTCCTGGACCTGCTCCAGGATCACGTGCGCATTCGTCCCACTGATACCGAACGACGACACACCCGCCCGACGCGGACGACCACCCACCCCCGGCCACACCCGCGCCTCCGCCAGCAACTCCACCGCACCCGCCGACCAGTCGACGTGCGTGGACGGCTCGGCGACGTGCAGAGTGGGCGGCATGACGCCGTGGCGCATGGCCATGACCATCTTGATGATGCCCGCGACACCTGCGGCGGCCTGCGTATGACCGAGGTTGGACTTCACCGAGCCGAGCCACAGGGGCCGGTCCTCGGCGCGTTCCTGGCCGTAGGTGGCCAGCAGTGCCTGGGCCTCGATCGGGTCGCCCAGGGTCGTACCCGTACCGTGCGCCTCGACGATGTCGACCTGGTCGGCCGAGACCTTGGCGTTTGCCAGGGCCTGGCGGATGACGCGCTGCTGCGACGGCCCGTTCGGGGCCGTCAGGCCGTTGGACGCACCGTCCTGGTTCACTGCCGAGCCCGACACCACCGCCAACACCTGATGGCCCTTGCGCCGCGCCTCGGAAAGCCGCTCGACCAGCAGAACACCCACGCCCTCGCCCCAGCCGGTGCCGTCCGCATCGTCCGAGAAGGACTTGCAACGGCCGTTGAAGGCGAGGCCGCCCTGGCGGCTGAACTCGGCGAACGTCGTCGGCGTCGACATGACGGTCACACCGCCGGCCAGCGCCATCTCACACTCGCCCGTACGCAGCGCCTGGATCGCCCAGTGCAGCGCGACCAACGAGGACGAGCAAGCGGTGTCCACGGTGACGGCCGGGCCTTCGAGCCCCAGCGCGTACGCGACGCGGCCCGAGACCACGCTGCCCGCATTGCCGGTGCCGAGGTACCCCTCGGTGTCGTCGGCACCCGACAGACGGGTGACGTAGTCGTGGTACATCAGTCCGGCGAAGACGCCGGTACGGCTGCCGCGTACGGTCGCCGGGTCGATCCCGGCCCGCTCCAGCGCCTCCCAGGAGGCCTCCAGGAGCAGCCGCTGCTGCGGGTCCATCGCCAGGGCCTCACGCGGCGAGATCCCGAAGAAGTCCGCGTCGAAGCCGGGGGCGCCGTAGAGGAAGCCGCCCTCCAGCGTCAGTGACCTGCCGTCCTCGTCGTGCCGGGGGCCGTTGCCGTAAAGGCTCTCCAGGTCCCAGCCGCGGTCGGTGGGGAAGGCGGAGATGCCGTCGGCGCCGGTGGCGACGAGGTTCCAGAGGTCTTCGGGGGAGTTGATGTTGCCGGGGTAGCGGCAGGCCATGCCGACGATGGCGATGGGTTCGTCGTCGCCGGAGGTGGTGGTGGCCGTGGTCGTGGTGGTTGTGGTGGTTTCGCCGGAGAGTTCGTCGGCGAGGTGGTCGGCGAGTTGTCCGGCGGAGGGGTAGTCGAAGACGAGGGTGGCGGGCAGGCGCAGGCCGGTGACCGTGTTGAGGCGGTTGCGGAGTTCGACGGCGGTGAGGGAGTCGAAGCCCAGCTCGGTGAAGGCCCGCTCGGCGGGGACCGAGTCTCCGGACGCGTGTCCGAGGACGGCGGCGACCTCGCCGCGTACGGTCTCCAGGATCAGCTGGGTGCGCTCGTCGGTGCCGAGGGCCAGCAGGCGTTGCACGAACGCGGAGGACTGACCGCTGCCGGCCCGTGCCGCACGACGATGCGTCGTACGGATCAGACCACGCA
>NZ_FPJO01000026.1 GCF_900119365.1 Streptomyces atratus | reverse complement strand
GTCCTGAGCCAGGATCAAACTCTCCGTGAATGTTTTCCCGTGATCGGGACAACACAACACGAGAGCGGAACGACCGGACGGAATAAGACCGGTCGTTCACAGCGTCCTCGCTGTGTAATTGCCCACCGGGTCAGTGACCCCGTGGGACTTTCAAAGGAACCTCCAACCTGCCGAAGCAGGCCGGGGTATCAACATATCTGGCGTTGACTTTTGGCACGCTGTTGAGTTCTCAAGGAACGGACGCTTCCTTTGTACTCACCCTCTCGGGCTTTCCTCCGGGCTTTTCCCTTCGGTCTTGCGTTTCTGACTCTATCAGACTCTTTCGTGTCCGATTCCCGGTCGAAGCGGGTCCTGCTCTGCTTTCCAGTTCTTCGCTTTCGCGTTTCCCTTTCCGGCGAGTCCGACTCTATCAGATCCTTTCGGGCCTGATTCCCAGTCAGCGGGGCTCGTCTTCCCGACCGTTGGGCCGTTCCGACGTCCAAACTCTAGCGGATTTTCCCGGCAACTCATAATCGAGTCTTCGAAATCAATTTCGGCATGCCGAAATTATCCCGAGTGGGAGATCGTGCTGAGTTTTGGTTGCCGCATTCGCGGCGGGATCGGCTGTCGCAGAACCGTTCCGGCTCCGTGACAACTCGAAGAACCTTACGGAGCGAGGAGGGGTGTGTCAACCCCGCCAGGTCAAGCCCTTTTCCCACGTGCCGGACACGGGTTCAGTCCAGGTCGGTGAGGCGGCCGCCGGCGTCCGGCTGGGCGTGCTCCACGCGGCGCAGGAGGCGGATCAGCATGTCGCCGAGGCCCCCGCGCTCATCGCCCGTGAGGTCCTGGAGCAGGTCCTCCTCGAAGTCGGTGGCCATCCGCATGGCCTCCAGCCACTTCGTACGGCCCTCGTCGGTCAGCTCGACGATCACGCGCACCCGGTTGTTCTCGTCCCGGTCGCGGGTGACCAGGCCCTCGCCCGCCATGCGGTCGATGCGGTGGGTCATCGCCGCCGGGGTGAGTCCCAGGCGCTTGGCCAGCTCTCCCGGGCCCAGGCGGTACGGGGAGCCGGCCAGGACCAGGGTCTTGAGGACCTCCCACTCGGCGTTGCTGATGCCGAGGGCGGCGAGCTGGCGTCCGTACGCCACGTTCATCCGGCGGTTCAGCCGGCCCAGGGCCGAGACGACCTGCTCGACCTGGGGATCCAGGTCGCGGAATTCGCGCTGGTAGGCGGCGATCTGCTCGTCGAGGCTCGGCTCCTGTGGTCCGGGCTGCTCGGTGGTGTCAGGCATGGCGGGCAGTATGGCACGCCCTCCAAAGCCGTCGAAGTCCTTCGAGCTGTATTGTTGAGGTTCTAACTTTAGTGCTAAAGTCTTCGGGTTCGAGTCGTTCGGATGGCTCGGCATGTCGCTTCGAGACTTTGAGGTAGGTGAGTGTGACCAGGGAGATGGGTGCAGCACTGCGGCGGATCCAGCTGGGGAGCGCGCTGAGCGCGTTCGGGCTGGGGTTCACCGTTCCGTATCTGTACGTCTATGTGGCACAGGTACGTGATCTGGGTGCTGGCACCGCGGGAGTCGTACTGGCGGTCTTCGCCATGGCCGCGCTGGCCGTTCTGCCCTTCACCGGACGGGCCATCGACCGGCGCGGGCCGCTGCCCGTGCTCGTCGTCGCCTCGGCCGTCGCCACCCTGGGCGCTGCCGCCCTCGGCCTGTCGTCGGGCGTGACCGCCTCCGTGCTGTCGGCCGCGGTCCTCGGCGCGGGTACGGCGGTCATGCAGCCGGCGCTCGCCACCATGCTCGTGTGGTGCTCCAGCACCGCCACCCGTACGCGCGCCTTCGCCATGCAGTTCTTCCTGCAGAACCTCGGGCTGGGCATCGGCGGGCTCGTCGGCGGACAGATCGTCGACACGAACCGGCCGGAGACCTTCACCCTGCTGTTCCTCATCGAGGCCGCGATGTTCGTCGTGCTCGGTGTCATCGCCTCCACGGTGCGGCTGACCCGTACGCCGTCCTTCTCGGACGCCAGGCCCACCGACGGGACCAAGGCGCCGGGCGGGCTGCGGGCGCTGCTCTCGCACCGGGCCATGGTGCAGCTGTGCGTGCTGGGCTTCGTGCTGTTCTTCGCCTGTTACGGACAGTTCGAGTCCGGGCTCGCGGCGTACGGCACCGAGGCCGCCGGGATGCAGCCCTCGACGCTCGGGATCGCCCTGGCCGCCAACACCGCCGTCATCGTCGTCGCGCAGTTCGTCGTGCTGCGGTTCGTCGAGCGCCGCAGGCGCAGCCGGGTCATCGCCTCGGTGGGTCTGATCTGGGCCTTCGCCTGGATCGTGGCCGGATACGCGGGGCTCGGGCACGGCAGCCAGACCATGGCGACGGCCGCGATGATCTCCACGTACGCACTGTTCGGGCTCGGCGAGTCGATGCTGTCGCCGACCGTGGCCCCGCTGGTGGCCGATCTGGCGCCGGAGTCGATGGTCGGGCAGTACAACTCTGCGTTCGCCCTGTGCAAGCAGCTCGCGCTGGCGGTCGGTCCGGCCGTGGGCGGGCCCATGGGGGCGACGCTGCACGGGCCGTACATCGTGACGTTCGTGCTGTTCTCGCTGGGCATCACGGCGCTGGCTCTGCGGCTCGGCCGGCGGCTCACCCCCGCACAGGACCGGCCTTCGCTGGAGACGGTGCCTTCCAGGGTGGTGGCCGTGTCACTGCCGGATGCCGAGGCCGGCTCCGCCTCCGCCTCCACGGCTGCCGCTGCTCGCTGAGCGGCCGGGCCCTGCCCTCGGCAGGGCCCTCACCGCGGCAGGGCGAATTCGCACCAGACCGCCTTGCCGCCGCCCGGTGTGCGACGACTGCCCCAGGACGAGGCGATCGTCGCGACGATGGAGATGCCGCGGCCCGCTTCGTCCGCCGGGTCGGCCCGGCGGCGGCGCGGCAGGTGGTCGTCGCCGTCGGTCACCTCGATGATCAGCCGCCGGTCTGTACGGCGCAGCCCCAGGCGCATCGGCGGGGTGCCGTGCTTGAGGGAGTTCGCGACGAGTTCGCCGGCGGCCAGGACGCCCAGGTCACAGAGATCGACCGGGAATCGCCACGAGGTCAGGACCCCGGTCGCGAAGGCGCGGGCGCGCGGGGCCGCCTCGATGCCGCCGAGGAGATCGAGCGAGGCGTTGTGGAACAGCTCCGCGTCCGCCCCCGTGCGGGCGGGGTGCTGGACCACCAGTACGGCCACGTCGTCGTCGTGTTCCGCGGTGACGCCGAGGGAGCGGATCAGCCGGTCGCAGACCACCTGCGGTGAACCCTTGGCACCGGACAGGGCGCGTTCCAGTGCGGCGACGCCCTCGTCGATGTCCTCGCTGCGCCGCTCCACCAGGCCGTCCGTGTAGAGGACCGCGGTGGAGCCGGGCGGCAGCGGGATCGTGCCCGAGGTGTGGATCCAGCCGCCGGTGCCGAGCGGGGGTCCCGTCGGGTCCTCGGCGCGGTGGACCGTGCCGTCCTCGTCGCACACCAGGATCGGGAGGTGGCCGGCGGAGGAGTAGACGAGCCGGCCCTCGTTGGGGTCGTGGACCGCGTAGGCGCAGGTGGCGATCTGGCTGGCGTCGATCTCGGCGGCGAGACCGTCCAGGAGCTGAAGCACCTCGTGCGGCGGGAGGTCGAGGCGGGCGTAGGCGCGTACGGCCGTACGGAGCTGGCCCATGACGGCGGCGGCCCGCACTCCGCGTCCCATCACGTCCCCGATGACCAGGGCGGTGCGGCCCGCGCCGAGGGTGATGACGTCGTACCAGTCGCCGCCGACCGCTGCGTCGGTGCCGCCGGGCTGGTAGGTGGCGGCGATCCGGAGGTCGTCGGGCTGCTCCAGCTCCTGCGGGAGCAGGGAGCGCTGGAGGGTGACGGCCGTTTCGCGGTGGCGGCGCTCGCTGGCCCGGAGCCGTTCGGCCGCTTCGGCGTGGTCGGTGACATCGGCGGCGTACACGAGCACGCCGCCTTCGCTCCCTCGGTCTCTCCCGCTGCCCTTGTTGTTCCTGCTCTGCTTCTTGAGGCCGCCCTTGCCGCCCTCACCTGCGCCTTCGTCGTCGCTGTCCCGGTGTACGGGAGTGCAGGTGACGGTGTACGAGTTGCCGCCGCGGACCTTGCGGGACTTGACCGTGCGAGGGGTGCCGCTGCGCAGGACCTGGTCCATGAGGGGCAGCAGGCTGAGTTCGTGGAGCTCCGGCATGGCCTCGGCGGCGGTGGCGCCGGCCGGGCGGGGCCCGAAGGCGGCGGTGTAGGCGTCGTTGACGTACGCGATCCGGTGGTCGGGGCCGTACACCAGGGCCACCAGGGCGGGCAGCTGACCGAGGATGTCCCGGGCGGAGAGATCCTCCGGGGTGGGGCCGCCCGGCCGGGCCTCGCCGCGCGAGTCGTCCCGGGGATCGTGGCTCGTCCCGCCGCGGGTGTCGCCGCCCGGCGGGCGGGGCCCGGCCTCGGGCTGTGCGTACTCGGCGCGGGCCGGGGGCACGGAACTGCGGTCGTCCCGTGCGGCGGCGCGGCGCTGCGTTCCGGGTAGGCGGGCGCTCCAGCGCGTGAAGTTCACGGAATTTCTGGCCTCGTGTGTCGGTCTGGTCCGCTCTTGCGGGCTGCTCACTGTCGGTCACTGCCGGCCGGGTCACTCTGTGCAGATGTGGGCCCACCTATGGTCACACGTCCAGTGTGGCGGACCGTACTGACTGTTGTCGGTACGGTCCTCCCCCCGGCGGATGCACGGGCGGGTCGACGGCCCGTCAGCCGCCGTTCGGCGGCGAGCCGTCGGTCCCGGAAGGAATGTCCGGCCCCGGCGAGTTGCCTGGGCCCGGCGGGGAGTCCGGGTCCGGCGGGCCGTTCGGCCCGGGGCGTCTGCCGCCTGCGGCGAGCTCGAACTCGGCGCGCGGGTGTTCCAGCGAACCGAGGGAGACGATCTCGCGCTTGAAGAGCCCGGCGAGGGTCCATTCGGCAAGGACGCGGGCCTTCCGGTTGAACGTCGGGACACGGCTGAGGTGGTACGTACGGTGCATCAGCCAGGCCGGATATCCCTTGAGCTTACGGCCGTAGACATGGGCGACGCCCTTGTGGAGGCCCAGCGAGGCGACGGAGCCCGCGTAGCTGTGCCGGTACTCCTCCAGGGGCTCTCCGGCGATCGAGGCGAGGATGTTCTCGGCGAGGACCTTGGCCTGGCGCACCGCGTGCTGGGCGTTGGGCGCGGTCGCCCTGCCCGCCTCGGCGGCGGTGAGGTCGGGTACGGCCGCGGCGTCCCCGGCGGCCCAGGCGTGCTCGACGCCCTCGACGGTGAGCTCTGCCGTGCATCTGAGCCTGCCGCGTTCGTCGAGCGGCAGGTCGGTCGCGGCGAGGACCGGCGCGGGTTTGACGCCCGCGGTCCACACGAGGGTGCGGGTCGGGAACCTGGAACCGTCGCTCAGGACGGCGATCCGGTCCTCGCAGGACTCCAGCCGGGTGTCGAGGCGTACGTCGATGTTGCGGCCGCGCAGCTCACGGATGGCGTAGGTGCCCATCTCCTCGCCGACCTCGGGAAGGATGCGGCCGGAGGCCTCGACGAGGATCCATTTCAGGTCCTCGGCCTTGATGTTGTGGTAGTACCGCGAGGTGTAGCGGGCCATGTCCTCCAGCTCGGCGAGGGCTTCGACGCCCGCGTATCCGCCGCCGACCACGACGAAGGTGAGCGCGGCGTCGCGGATGGCGGGGTCGCGGGTGGCGGAGGCGATGTCCATCTGCTCGATGACGTGGTTGCGCAGGCCGATGGCCTCCTCGACGGTCCTGAAGCCGATGCCGTGGTCGGCGAGGCCGGGGACCGGGAGGGTGCGCGAGACGGAGCCGGGGGCGAGGACGAGTTCGTCGTACCGGATCTCGACCGCGCCGGTGCCGTCCTCCCCCGTGGCGAGGGTGGTGACGGTCGCGGTGCGCTTGGCGTGGTCGATGTGCTGCGCCTCGCCGATCACGATCTTGCAGTGCGCGAGGACGCGGCGGAGCGGGACGACGACATGGCGCGGCGAGATCGAACCGGCGGCCGCTTCGGGCAGGAACGGCTGATACGTCATATAGGGCTCGGGGGTGACGACCACGATCTCGGCCTCGCCGCTTCTGAGTCTCTGCTTCAGCTTCCGCTGGAGACGCAGTGCTGTGTACATCCCGACGTAGCCACCACCGATGACGAGAATGCGCACGCCCGGCGGGGGTCCTGGGGGTGTTCCCCCGGATTCTGAAGCCATCACCACCCCATGACGCAACGTGCTCAAGGGTTTGTCCACAGGCTCGGCAAATTGTGTGACCGGAGGTTTTGGGCGGGCGGTTGCCGCGGGGCCCGGCGGTGGTACGCAAGCCGTGCAGGTCAGGGGTCGGGGTGGGGGGCCGTGGGCGGGGGTCGAATCAGTGACCAACCGGTCTTGCTCCGATCGGGGGGCGCTCCATGCGGAACTACCCCCTTCTGAATTGAGCCGGGCTCAACTATGTTCGTATGTCGTCGGGGTGTCGGGTGGGGACCGTGATCCGCTCCCTGGCTCAAACGGCGGGAAGTCTCCGGGGGGAGACGTCATAACCGGGGGAACAGTTATGCACATTCAGGATTCTCATTGGCCGACCGCTGCCGCGGTTTCGTCCCATTCGTCCGACGGAACGGGACGAAACGGAGCGGTCGGAACGGTCGGCGCGGTCGGCGCGGTCGGAGCGGCGTCGTCGACGAGCCCGGTCGCCACGGTCGGGGTGAACGGGACGAACGGCGCGACCGGAGCAGCCGGGACGGCCGACGCGCATGGCCGTACGGCTCCGCTCCGCGTGGACGCCCAGCGCAATCTGGAGCATGTCCTGCGGGCCGCGCGCGAGGTGTTCGGGGAGCTGGGGTACGGGGCTCCGATGGAGGACGTGGCACGTCGCGCCCGGGTCGGGGTCGGCACGGTGTACCGGCGGTTCCCGAGCAAGGACGTGCTGGTCCGGCGGATAGCCGCGGAGGAGACCTCCCGGCTGACGGACCAGGCCCGGACCGCGCTCGGTCAGGAGGACGAGCCGTGGTCGGCGCTGTCGCGCTTCCTGCGGACGTCCGTGGCCTCGGGCGCGGGGCGGCTGCTGCCGCCTCAGGTGCTGCGGGTCGGCGTCGATGTCGATGTCGATGGCATCGGTGACGGCAACGGCGACGGCAGTGGCGATGGTTCGGCGGCGGCCGTATCGGGCTCGGCGTCGGGCTCGGCGTCGGGCTCCGCATCGGTTCCGGGCAGTGGTCGGGACGAGGCCCGGGTGCCTCAGCAGCGCCAGGGCGCCGGCCAGGCCGACCCCCGGCCGGCCGACGAGCGGCCCGCTGCGGAGACCGGTGTCGAGGACGACGACGCGGGAGCCGGCGAGCTGCTGGAGGTGGTCGGCCGTCTGGTGGACCGGGCACGGGCAGCCGGTGAACTGCGCCGCGACGTGACGGTCGCGGATGTACTGCTGGTGATAGCGACAGCAGCACCTTCGCTGCCGGACGCCGCCCAGCAGGCCGCCGCTTCGAGCCGGCTCCTGGACATCCTGCTGGAGGGACTGCGCTCCCGGCCGGCCGCCTGAGCGGAGTCTGGGGATCTGAGGGACCTGAGGGACCTGAGGATCCCCGGAATGCGCAGGATCTTCGGGATGCGCGGGCGCAGTGGCGTGTGCTGCCGCTGCGCCCGCGCGTTGCCGACTCGCGGGCGTGTTGTCGAACCGCTGACTCCACTTCCGTGCGCGTTTGGTCGATGTGGCCCGTTTTGATGGGGTCTCGATCGACAGCCCGTCATCATCCGTCCGGCCTTCGAGTCCGGCGTCCACGACCGCCGTTACTGCTGCCGAAACCCGCATCGCCCTCCAGTAGCACGCCTGTCGCTCCCGAATCGCGTACTGCGGCTCCAACTCGGCCTCGCAAAAGAGATTGTCGAGCTTTCCCCGAATGAATGGCCGTTAGTACTCACATTCGGAAAAACGCCCCGGATGAGTGGTTGCGGGGGCTGAGGGTCCGTCGTGATTGCGCCATGTGGCACTCTTGCCCGAAGTTCGGGTCCGACAGCGCATACGGGGGCTACCGCGATGAGCGGTGACGGGCAGCAGGAAGAGTCGTTCGACGACGTCTCCGCAGTGGGTGGTGTCGCGGAGGCCGGTGGGCTTTCCGCCCGGCAGGTGCCGAGTCAGGCCGGGCCGGGCCGGTCGAGCGGTGACGCCGAGGGCGGCACCGTACTGCCGGGTCCGTGGTCGGCGCCGGTCGATGCCGGCCCCGGGGCCGACGCCGCGGTGCCGATGCAGCGGGAGGGCGGCAGCACCGGCGCCACCGATGCCTCGGGCGGCGCGCCCTCCGACGCCGATCTGATCCGGCAGATGCGGGACGGCGACGATCTCGCGTACGAGGAGCTCTTCCGGCGCCACTCCGACGCCGTGCGGCGCTACGCGCGCAGCTGCTGCCGGGACGCCCACACGGCCGACGACCTGACGGCCGAGGTCTTCGCCCGCACCCTGCAGGCGGTACGCCGGGGCAAGGGGCCCGAGGAGGCCGTACGGGCCTATCTCATGACGGCCGTCCGCCACGTCGGCGCCGCCTGGACCAAGACCGCGAAGCGGGAGCAACTGGTCGACGACTTCGCGGTGTTCGCCGCGCAGGCGGCCCAGACCTCCCAGGTGTCGGACGCGGACACGCTCGACCTCGGCGCCGATGTGCTGGCGATGCACGAGGCCGAGCAGTCGATGGCGATGCAGGCGTTCCGCAGCCTGCCGGAGCGCTGGCAGGCCGTGCTGTGGCACACCACCGTCGAGGAGGAGTCGCCCAGCGAGATCGCCCCGCTCTTCGGACTGACCGCCAATGCCACGGCGGTGCTGGCCAGCCGGGCCCGTGAGGGTCTCAAGCAGGCCTATCTGCAGGCGCATGTGAGCCAGGCGCTCACCGCGGGCGGCGACTGCGCGCGCTACGCCGACCGGCTCGGCGCTTACGCCCGTGGCGGGCTCCGCATGCGGGCCGAGCGCGGCCTGCGCGGACATCTGGAGGAATGCTCGAAGTGCCGGCTCGCCGCGGGCGAGCTGGCCCATGTCAACGCCGGGATTCCCGCGCTGCTGCCGGTCGCGGTCATCGGCTGGTTCGCCGCCGGGTACGCGCTCAAGGCAGCCGGAGTCGTCGCCGGTGGCGCGGCGGGAGCCGCGGGTGCGGGTGCCGCCGCGGCGGCGTCCGGGGGCGGCTCCACCGGAGGTTCGGCCGGTGGTGCCGCGGCCTCGGAGGGGCTCGGTGCCCCGGCGAAGGCCGGTATCGCGGCCGCGGTCGTCGTGGCCGCGGCGGCCGGACTCGTCTGGGCGCTGGTCGGCGACGACCAGCCGAAGCCCGAGGCCAAGCATGTGGCGAAGCCGGCCGTCGTGGCGCCCCCGGCCCCGACACCGCCGCCCGCACCGAAGCCGCCCGCACCGAAGCCGTCCGCACCGAAGCCCGCTCCGCCGGTGCCGCCCGCGCCCTCGGCGCCCACACCGCCGCCCAGGCCCGAGCCCAAGCCGACGCCCACCCCTAAACCGCCCCCGAAGCCCGCTCCCGAGCCGACGCCGCCCGCGCCGAAGCCCAAGCCGGAACCGACGCTCCCCCCGACGCCCACTCCGACGCCGACACCGACCCCGCCGCCTCCCGCGCCGACCGTCTACCAGATCAGCGAACTCAGCTACTCGCTCCTGGGCGACCACACCGAACCGGAGGTGGTGCTCGGTGAGAGCAGCTGGGTCTGGCAGCGTTCCGATGTGTCGATCGGCGGCACGACGTACGCGCACGGGGTCACCGTCAACAGCAATTCCTCGGTCACCATCCGGCTGAACAAGGAGTGCACGCGGTACCAGGCGATGGTCGGGATCGACGACATGACGATGGGACTCGGCTCGGTGCGCTTCTCCGTCTTCAACGGCGACGGGGCACGGCTGTGGCAGTCCCCGGTGATGAACGGCAACGCCCCGGCCGTGCCGGTGGGCGTCGGTATCGCCGGTCAGGAGCGCATCCGGCTGGTGGTCGAGCGCGCCCGGCCCGGTGGCGTCATGGCGCTCGCCGACTGGGCGAATTCGACGATCAGTTGCCGGTGAGCCGGTCCGGGGTGAGGCCGGAGGTGAACCCCGGCGCTTCCGCGTGGACCGGAGCGTCCCCGCGCTCCAGGACCTCCACGCACCCCGGCGCCTCCGGGAGCTCCTCGGTGATGCGGGTCAGGAGCTCGATGACGTCGTCGAGGGTCAGTGCGCGGCCCGCGGTGCGCTCGGCCTCGTACAGCTGAGGTCCCAGCTCCTCGCGCGCCTGCCGCTCGGCCCCGTCCACCTCGGCCTGTTGAGCCTCGGTCCTGGGGCCGAACAAGCGCCAGCCGTCCGCCGCCGCCAGGATCCGTACCGCGGCCCGGTGGTGGCCCACCTTCGGCAGCACGGCCGCCACGCAGTCCGCCAGATGCCCGGTGACGAGTTCGGCGCACTGGGCGTCCCGCGCCCCGCGGAGTGCCGCCGTCAGGCCTCGCACGCCCGCCGCCGGACCACGGTCGGGTCCCGGCTCGTGCACCGTGATCCGGGCGGCCAGACCCTCGACCACGGCGCTGAAGTGCGACGGCGGGCTGCCCCGCCCGATCGCATGCGCCGCCTCGGTGACCAGCTGCCGCGCCCGGGCGGTCTCCCCCCGCTCCAGGGCCGCCGTGGCGCGCAGGAAATGGATGTAGGCGTGGGCGTCGTGCACCTGGTAGCGGTCCGCCTCGCGCTCCGCCACGGTCAGGTTCCGCTCGAAGTCCGCCATGTCCCCGGTCCGGTAGGCGAGTTCCGCGAGGCGGGCGAGGAGGAACGGCGCCTCGGCATGCGCGCCGACCTCACGGGACAGCAGCAGCGCCTCCTCGTACGCCGCCCGGGCCTGCGGGAACCGTCCGCGCATCACGCCCGCCTCCGCGGCCGCGCTCGCCACCTGCGCACGAATCCAGCGGTCGCCGACGCGGCGGCTCAGCTCGCGCAGTTCCGCGAGATCGGCGTCGACCCCGGGCATGCCGCCCGGCATGTCGACGACCATGTGGGTACGGAACATCAGGGCGAGGCAGTACTCCCAGGCGCCGCCATGGGTCCGGGCGTTGTCGACCACCGAATCGATCAGCGCGTGGGTCTCGGTGGTCGTCCGGGCCGCGAACAGGGCCATCGGCCAGAGCATGCCCGGGAAGCGTGCGGACTGCGGTCCCGAGGACCTGAACGCCTCGGTCACCCGGTCCATCACGGCCCGGAAGCGGTCGTCACCGTGGACGGCCTCGGCAGGCCCGGACTCCACGGCGAGGAAGTACCGCAGCATCTCCAGATGCATGCGCGGCCAGTAGCGGGGGTCGTCGGCGTTCACCGGCTCCGGCCCCAGCGCCACGGCGCGCTCGGCCCAGGTGAGGCCCTCGGAGCGGAAGTTTCGCAGCCACCAGAACCACCCCATGCCGAGAACCAGCCGTACGGCTTCCGCTTCGGACGGGCCGGTGACGACGGTCCGGTGGAGGGCGGCCCGGATGTTGTCGAGGTCCGTCTCCAGGCGTTCGATCCAGGGCAGCTGGTCGCCGGAACGGATGCGCGGCTCGGCCCGCTCGACGAGGGCGAGGAAGTACGCGGTGTGCGCGCTCGCGGCGGCGGCACGTATCTCCGGGACCTCGGCGGCGCGTTCGGTGGCGTACTCGTGGATGGTCTCCAGGAGGCGGTAACGCATCTCGCCGGTGGCGGTCGGGGTCGCGACGACGAGAGACTTGTCGACGAGGGCGCCGATCAGGTCGGCGGTCGAGAGCCCGGCGGGGACGGGCCCGGAGGACACGGCTCCGGAGGACACGGCTCCGGCAGGGCCCGCTCCAGGTGTGACGACTCCGGGTGTGACGACGGCTTCCGCGGCCCGCAGGTCCCAGCCGCCCGCGAAGACGGAGACCTGCCGCAGCGCCGTGCGTTCGTCCTCGTCCAGGAGGTCCCAGGACCAGTCGACGACGGCACGCAGCGTCTGCTGGCGCGGCAGTACGGTCCGGCTCCCGCCGGTCAGCAGGAGAAAGCGGTCGTCGAGCCGGTCCGCGATCTGGCGCGGGCTGAGCATCCGCAGCCGGGCGGCGGCGAGCTCGATGGCGAGCGGCTGCCCGTCGAGCCGTCGGCAGATCTCGGCCACGGCCTCCGCATCGCGCCCGGCCTCCTGCCCGGGGTCGAAGTCGGGGCGTACGGTGCGGGCACGCTCGGCGAACAGCCGGTGGGCGGGGTCGGCCGGGAGCGGACCGACCGGGCGTACGGATTCGCCGGGTACGCCGAGGGGTTCACGGCTGGTGGCGAGGATGCGCAGCTGCGGGCAGTGCGTGAGCAGGGTCTCGGCGAGGGTGGCGGCCGCCTCGATGACGTGCTCGCAGTTGTCCAGGATGAGCAGGAAGGGGCGGATGCGGGAGCAGTGCGCCAGGTGCTCGACGAGGAGGTCGGTCGGGTCGGTGCGCGGCAGCTGTCCGTCGCGGTTGCTGTCACGGAGGAGGGCGGTCTCGCGCAGCCCGAGGGCGGAGAGCACGGCTCCGGGTACGTCGACGGGGTCGTCCACGGAGGCGAGTTCGGCTATCCAGGCGTCCGCGTCGGATGTTTCGGCCGGGTTGGCCTGGTCGGCCGCGGGCGCCGGCTGCCCGCCGTGCGCGGCGGCGGCCTCCTCGGCCAGCCGGGTCTTGCCGGAGCCGCCGGGGCCGGTGAGGGTGACCAGGCGGGAACGGGTCAGATCGGCGCGTATGGAACGCAGTTCCGGCTCGCGCCCGACGAACGAGGTCAGCCGGGGCCGCAGATTGCCGTGCCCGACGGCGGGGCCGGACGCGTCGAGCGGATACTGCGGGCGCATCATCGCCGGCCGCGCCGCCGACCCGGACGGCGCCTGCGACAGGGAGAGCAACTCCCGGTGCAGCGCGATCAGTTCCGGTCCGGGATCGGCCCCGAGACCGTCGGCGAGGGCGCGGCGGGCGTCCTCGTAGGCGGCCAGCGCGTCGGCCTGACGGCCCTCGGCGCGCAGGGCACGGATCAGCTGGGCGCGGAAGCGTTCGTCGTACGGGTGGGCGGCCGTCAGCTCCATGAGTTCGGGCACCAGGGTCCGCCTCCCCGCGTCCGGGCCCGTCGCCGCGCACCGCAGGTCGGCCTCGATACGGCGTTCCAGCGCGGCCAGGCGGTGGCCCTCGGGGCGCAGGCCGTGGCCGTGGTCCCGGTCCGGCAGATCGGCCAGCGCGGGGCCGCGCCACAGGGCGAGCGCGGTACGGAGCGTGCGCGCGGCAGTCGCGGGGTCGCCCGCGTCGAGCTCCTCGGCCCCCTGGCGGGAGAGCCGCTCGAACACGTACAGGTCGACCTCGTCGGGCCCGGCCGCCAGGCGGTAGCCCCCGTGGGTACTCGCGATCGCGCCCTTGCCCAGCACCCGGCGCAGCCGGCCCACCAGGGCCTGGAGCGCGGCGGGGGCGTCGTGCGGGGGGTCGGCGGCCCATACGTCGTCGACCAGATCGGCGACGGGGACGGGGCGTCCGGCGCGCAGCGCGAGGGCGGCGAGGAGCGCGCGCAGCCGCGTACCGCTCACGGGCAGGGCAGCGCCGTTCTCGTCTCGCGCCTCGGTGACGCCCAGGATCAGATACCGCACCGGGCCATTGTGTCCCGCGACCGCGGCGAGCTCCCTACTCCTCGGCGCGCGCCGCAGCGGCCGTTCCGCCCCCGCGCCTACCGTTGCAGCGTCCGCCTGGCCGGGACGACTCCGCCCGCGACCGCGCGCTGGCGGGGCGCCGCCGTGCCCGTCCAGCAGGTGCCGCGCCGCGACACGAGGCGGCGGAGCCAGAGCTCCGTGGACGCCAGGTGCGCGAGGCCGTCCAGCGGGAGCGGTTCACCCTCGGAGGCCGCGCGCAGGGCCTTGCGTACGACGCGGGCCTCGACCAGGCCCGCGTCGGCGAGCAGCGGGGCGTCGAAGAGGGCGATCAACTCCGGGAGGGCGGCGCGCAGACCGGTGCGGGCGGTCGCGTTCGAGGTGGCGAGGGAGGGCGTGCCCCAGCCGGGCGGCAGTTCGTGGACGCCCGCGCCGGCGAGCACCCGGCGCAGGATCGCGGCGCGGGCGCCCGGCTGCACCCGGAGCGATTCGGGGAGCGCACGGGCGGCGCGTACGACCTGGTTGTCGAGGTACGGGGCGTGCAGCCGCTGGCTGCGGTTCTCGGCGGCCTGCTCCAGGATCCGGTGGTCGGCGGCGTACCGGGCCAGGGCCGCCCTGGCGCGGGCCTCGCCGGGGCGCTGGACGGAGACGGGGCGGATGGCCGCCTCCTGGAGCCGGACCGACACCTCGGCGAGCGCCTCCCCGGTGAGCCAGCGGGCGGCGGGGCCGGGCCGTGACCAGGCGAGGGCGGCCAGCGAGGCATCGGCGGGGGTGTCGAGGTCGGGGGAGTTCCGGTTGGCGTCCGGCAGCCGGTCGGCCGCCGCTTCCAGGCCGGTGCGGTACGACGTACGGGACAGGCGGCGGGCCGCGCGGTAGACGGTCAGCGGCACGAACAGGGAGTGCGCGCTCGGGCCCTCCGCCTTGGCGAGCGCGGCGACCGGGCGCAGCAGATGGCGTCGGCGACGGTCCATCAGCAGGTCGGCGAGGCGGGCCGGGTGGGCGTCCAGGACCTGCCGGGCGCCACCGCCGACGAAGTGGTCGGCGCTGCCCGACGCGAGGCGCCGGCGGTGGCGCTCGGCGACGACGAGCGAGGGGGCGGGTTCGTCGGTGAGCGGGCCGCCGCCCAGGCCGGCGTAGGGCAGGGCCTCCTCACCGGCCGCGACGACCACATGGTGCAGGCGCGGGTTGGCGGCGATGACGCGGGCGCGTTCGAGTTCGTCCTCGTGTCCGTGCGCGGTGAGGTCGTTGAGGGTGACGGCGAGCAGCCGCTCCCCCGCTTCCGTGCCGTGGCCGAGGAGGGTGCCGGGCAGGCCCGGAAGCCCGGCGGCGAGCAGGGCGAGGGTGGCGGAGGCGCTCCCTCCGGACAGGTCGGCGCCGATGCCGGGGACCGGTGCGCCGCGGGCGGCGCGCCGTTCGGCCGGGCCCATGCCGGGGACCGGGCCGGGGTCGGGCGGCAGGGTCTCGGGCGCGTGGCGCGGGGCCAGGAGTCTGGCGCGTACCGCTTCGACCAGTGCGTCGCGTACGCCGTCGACGGCGCTGACCGGGTCGAGCTGGGGTGCGGCGACGGCGAGGGAGGCCACCGCCTCGTAACCGGTGATCTCGCGCGAGCCCTCACGGAGGATGAGCGCGTGGCCCGGCGGGATGCGCTTCACCCCGGCGTACGGGGTGCCGTCGCGCAGCGCCTCCGGGGTCTCGGGGCAGGCGAGCAGGGCGGCCAGGTGGCCGATGTCCAGCTGGGCCTCGATGAGGTCGGCGAGCGGGAGCGCGGCGGTGGCGTACGCCGTGCCGCCCGCCCAGGGCGTGTAGAAGACGGGGCGGGCACCGGCGAGATCCCCGATGACGGTGATCCGGCGGCCGATCTGGACGACGGTCGTGTAGCTGCCGGGCCAGGAGGTGAGGTGGCGCAGGGCGCCGCCGCGGGCGGCGAGGAGGCCGGAGCGCAGCTGTTCGTCGGTGGCGCTGCAGCAGCCGAGGACGGCCATCCGGGCGGTGGGCGCGCCCTCGGTGGTCTCGACCGTGGTGATCCGGATCTCGTCGGGGCGCCAGTCGCCCACGGCCCAGAGCGGATCCGGGTCGCCCCACAGGAGTTGGGATCCCACGGGGTGCATCGTGCGCCCCTCGTCGCTGGGGCCGACCGCACCGGCCGTACCGAAGCTCGCGGCGATACTGCTCCACCCCACCAACCAACGCATCGCCGCCTCCACAGGCTGTGGACAAAACGGCGCAGCAGGGCAGTAGCGGGAGAACTCCGGTAACGCGCGGCGCCGTTGCGAACATGCTGCCACGACAACGGCGCACAGGAGGGGCTACGTAGGGCGCACGTCGGAAGGGCATGCGCCCCTGGCAAAGGCCGGGCGGGACGGAAGGCCGGACCGGGTGCGGGCGGGCGCACATCGGGCGGCTCTTGAGGGGAAGGGGGTCGCGCACGGCCCGCACCGGGCACCTCGCCCGTCAACTGACGTACGAGACGGGCGCGTTGGTTTCCCCGTACGAGCCGGATCAACCGGCCGAAATCCGGCCACCCGGGAATCGCCCGCGCGTCGTCCGCGAGCCGCCGAGGGGCGACTGCCGGACGGTCGGCGAGATGTCCGCGAAACGGACGGCCCAACCTCGGACGACCGACGACATTCGGCCATTTTCAGAGCAGGTTGCAACCTCGCGCCGGTCAACTCACCGCATCAGAAGTCCGCTTTCGCCCCACTTGATTCCCTGAACCTTCCCGAATGCCTCCTGGAACCCCGGGCAGCCGCGACCGATCTCCACCGGGACCGCCGACGCACAGTCCGGGAGGCGTCGTCCACCTCCCGGACCGGTCCGCCGCCTGCGGGGAATGAGGCGGCAGTGTCCCCCAGCCCACTGAGTTCTGTGCAGTGGGCCGACCCACGCAGCACCCATGGAAACGCTTCCGAAACGGCCGGACGAGAGCGCACGGCCGGGCGCACGGCCACACACCAGGAGCACGTACGGGGCTCCGCGCGCGGCGCCGGCACCACGTACGAACAGGGCTCCCACGTGCCGTTCCCGTGCGCCGTCGGGCAGTTTCGCGGGCCCGGTCCACCCGGCGTCCGGACCGCGCGCGGACCGCCTCCGATCCACTTCCGATCCGCGCCCGGTCCGCGCCCCGGCCGCCGTCCGCATCCGCACGGACAACAATCCCGCCATACGGACGTCTGCCCCTTAACGGTAGGGATGCGGCGAACTACGCTGGGTTTACTGAGGTTCTCTGCAGGAGGCATATTCCTCGGGGCTCGGCCATATGCGTGTGCGGCCGGAGTGCCGGGGTTCGTCGCTGGGGAGGACACGGTACGAATGCCGCGCGCCGCAACGGTGACGCGGCGGCTGTCTGTGTGTCGAGGGGTGGCGCATGTCCAGGGAGCAACGCGGACCGAACGAGAAGCTCGGAACCGTTCTCGCCCTCGCGGGAATCAGCAATGCCGGGCTCGCCCGGCGGGTCAATGACCTCGGGGCGCAGCGCGGTCTGACACTTCGGTACGACAAGACCTCGGTGGCCCGGTGGGTCTCCAAGGGCATGGTGCCGCAGGGCGCCGCGCCCCATCTCATCGCCGCGGCGATCGGCGCCAAGCTCGGCCGGCCGGTCCCGCTGCACGAGATCGGGCTCGCGGACGCCGATCCGGCGCCGGAGGTCGGGCTGGCCTTCCCGCGCGACGTGGGCGAGGCGGTCCGCTCGGCGACCGAGCTGTACCGGCTGGATCTGGCCGGGCGGCGGGCGGGCGGCGGCGGGATCTGGCAGTCGCTCGCGGGCTCGTTCTCGGTGAGCGCGTACGCGACCCCCGCGTCCCGCTGGCTGATATCCCCCGCCGATGCGACCGTGGCACGGGACGCGACAGCGATCGGGGCGACCGCCCTCGACACCCAGGGCGCGCGGGGCGCACAGGGCGGTGCAGGGGCGCAGGGCCCGTCGGGCAGGGCGGCGGAGGTCACGGAGCCGGTGCCCGTCGCTCCGCCGGCATCCGGGGCGCAGCCGACACCCGGCGACCGGGCCACGCTGACCGCACAGGCGGCCCGGACGGCACTCGGCACCCTGGGAGCACTGGGCACGCGGCAGGCGCCCTCCATCCCCGCCCAGCCGCGCCCCGAATCCACGTCCGCGGCCCCGCCCGCCCCCGTCACCGCCCCCAGCGACATCTCCCCGCTGCGAGTGGGCCACAGCGATGTCTCCAAGCTGCGGGAGGCGGCCCAGGACGCCCGGCGCTGGGACTCCAAGTACGGCGGCGGGGACTGGCGGTCCTCCATGGTTCCGGAGTGTTTACGGGTCGACGCGGCGCCGCTGCTGCTCGGCTCGTACAGCGACGAGGTCGGCCGGGCGCTCTTCGGCGCGGCCGCCGAGCTGACCAGGCTCGCCGGGTGGATGGCCTTCGACACCGGCCAGCAGGAGGCCGCGCAGCGCTACTACATCCAGGCGCTGAGACTCGCGCGGGCCGCGGCCGACGTGCCCCTCGGCGGCTATGTCCTCGCGTCGATGTCGCTGCAGGCCACCTACCGCGGCTTCGCCGACGAGGGGGTCGACCTCGCGCAGGCCGCCGTCGAACGCAACCGGGGCCTCGCCACGGCCCGCACCATGAGCTTCTTCCGCCTGGTGGAGGCCCGTGCCCACGCCAAGGCGAACGACGCGGCCGCCGCCGGCTCCGCGCTGAAGGCCGCCGAGGGCTGGCTGGAGCGCTCCAGGGACGGCGACAGGGACCCGTCCTGGCTGGGCTTCTACTCGTACGACAGGTTCGCGGCCGACGCGGCGGAGTGCCATCTCGATCTCAAGGCGCCCCGGCAGGTGCGGCGCTTCACCGAGCAGGCGCTGTCCAGGCCCACCGAGGAGTTCGTCCGCTCGCACGGGCTGCGGCTCGTGGTCTCGGCGGTGGCCGAGCTGGAGTCGGGCAATCTGGACGCCGCCTGCGCCGCGGGCACCCGGGCGGTGGAGGTGGCGGGCCGCATCTCCTCGGCGCGGACCACGGAGTACGTACGGGATCTGCTGCACCGGCTCGAACCGTACGGGCACGAGCCGCGCGTCGCCGAGCTGCGTGAGCGGGCCAGGCCGCTCCTGGTGGCGCCCGCGTAGACGGAATCCGACGTGCCGGGAGCCGGGCCGTAAAGATTCGGCGCCACGCTGGGCCACGCTGGTTTGAGTGCGTTGTCAGTGGGTCAGTGCACTATCGGGGTGGGAGGTGGCGTGATGATGACGCACGCGGCGTACGACTGCGACGTGCTGGTGATCGGCGGCGGGATCGTCGGTCTGTCGACGGCGTATGCGATCACGCGCACCGCTCCGGGCACCCGGGTGACGGTCCTGGAGAAGGAGCCGGGCCCGGCCCGGCACCAGACCGGACGCAACAGCGGAGTGATCCACAGCGGCGTCTACTACCGCCCCGGCTCGCTCAAGGCCCGCTACGCGGTGCGCGGTGCCGCCGAGATGGTCGACTTCTGCGCCGAGCACGGCATCGCGCACGCGGTGACCGGCAAGCTGATCGTCGCGACCGAGCGGTCCGAGCTGCCCCGGCTGCACGCCCTGGTCCAGCGCGGCCGGCAGCACGGGCTGCCGGTGCGCGAGCTGGGCCCCGCCCAGATCACCGCGTACGAACCCCAGGTCAGCGGCCTCGCCGCGATCCGGGTCGGGTCGACCGGGGTGTGCGACTTCGCGGCGGTCGCGGCCCGCTTCGCCACCGAGGTGAGCGGCGCCGGCGGAGTGATCCGTTACGGGGCGGAGGTCACCGCGATCGACCGGCGCCCCTGGGGCGTGGCGGTGCGCACGGCGGACGGCGTGGTGGTGCGGGCCCGGGCGCTGGTCAACTGCGCGGGGCTGCACTGCGACCGGGTGGCGCGGCTCGCGGGCGACGACCCGGGGATGCGGATCGTGCCGTTCCGCGGGGAGTACTACGAGCTGGCGCGGCCGGAGCTGGTGCGCGGCCTGGTCTATCCGGTGCCCGATCCGGCGTTCCCGTTCCTGGGGGTCCATCTGACCCGGGGCCACGACGGCAGCGTCCACGTCGGGCCGAACGCGGTGCCGGCCCTGGCCCGTGAGGGATACGGCTGGCCGGTCGTGCGCCCGCGCGAGCTGGCGGACACCCTGGCCTGGCCCGGCTCCTGGCAGATCGCGCGCAGACACTGGCGGTACGGGGCGGGCGAGGTGCGCCGCTCGCTGTCGAAGCACGCGTTCACCCAGGCCGTGCAGCGGCTGCTGCCCGAGGTGACGGAGGCCGATCTGGGACCGGCCCCGGCCGGGGTGAGGGCCCAGGCCGTGCTGCGGGACGGCACCCTGGTGGACGACTTCCTGATCCGCGAGGCCCCGCACACCGTCCATGTACTGAACGCGCCGTCGCCCGCCGCCACGGCCTCGCTGCCCATCGGGCGGGAGGTGGCACGCAGGGCGCTGCTCCGGGCACGGGAGACGGGGTGGAGGCCGCCCGCCGTAGAATCGGGGCATTGTGTCTGAGCCCATGAACCCCTCCGAGAGTCTCTCCGGGAAGTCCTCCGAGAACCTCTCCTCGCCCGCTGCCGGGAATCCGTCCGCCGCCGGGATTCCGGACGATCTGCGCGCCGCCTCCTTCGAGCGGCAGCGCCGGCTGCGCCAGGAGCCGCGCTTCCCGGGCGGGCCCGCCATCGACCCGGCCGGTTCGCACCACGAGCGCCGCATCCGCAGCTTCCAGCCGCGCCGCAGCCGTGTCACGCCCGGCCAGGAGGACGCCCTGCTGCGGCTCTGGCCGAAGTGGGGCCTGGACATCGACGGACAGCGCGTCCTCGATCTGCCCGAGCTGTTCGACGGGCTCCCGGTCGTGCTGGAGATCGGCTTCGGGATGGGCGAGGCCACCGCGCAGATGGCCGCCGCCGACCCGGGCACGGGCATCCTCGCCGTCGATGTGCACACCCCCGGCCAGGGCAATCTGCTCGGCCTCGCCGACCGCAACGGCCTGTCCAACGTCCGGGTGGCCAACGGCGACGCGATCATCCTGCTGCGCGAGATGCTGAAGCCGGACTCGCTGGACGGGCTGCGGGTGTACTTCCCCGACCCGTGGCCCAAGAAGCGCCATCACAAGCGGCGGCTGATCCAGCCGGAGTTCCTCGACCTGGTGGCACAGCGGCTGAAGCCGGGCGCGGTGATCCACTGCGCGACCGACTGGGAGCCGTACGCCGAGCAGATGCTGGAGGTGCTGAGCGCGCACCCCCTCTTCGAGAACACCGTGGCGGACGGCGGCTACGCGCCCCGTCCCGCGTTCCGGCCGCTGACCCGGTTCGAGGGGCAGGGCCTGGACAAGGGCCATGTCGTGCACGACCTGCTCTTCGCCCGCAGCTGAGACGCGGGCGCGGCCCGGGTGACCGTGGCCGGGCGCGGGCGCCCCATGGTCAGGTGTCAGTGCCGCTGGTTAGGGTCATTGCGTGGTGTCCGACGGGTCTGTCCAGCAGCGGCAGTCGCAGCCGGCCGTCCCGCTTCTCGAGGAGCAGCGGGTCGGCGAGATTCTGGCTGCCGTGCCGGAGCGCAGGCACTGGCGCTACCGGCCGCGCCGCGTCGGCATGGTGTGGCGCAGCCGGACGTTCCGCGTCGCGGCCGTGTTCACGGTGCTCGCGCTCTGCGGTCTGGCGATCCTGGCCCTGGTCCGTGACCAGACGGGCACGCAGGGCTTCCTCGTGGGCCTCGGTCTCGCCGTACTGCCCGTGCCGCTCCTGATGGCGGCGTTCCGCTGGCTGGACCGGGTCGATCCGGGCCCCTGGCGGAATGTGCTGTTCGCCTTCGCCTGGGGTGCGTTCGCCGCCGCCCTGGTCGCGATCCTCGCGAATTCGTTCGCCACCCGCTGGATAGCCACGGCCACCGCCGACCCGTCGAACGCCGACACCCTCGGTGCCACGGTCATAGCGCCGGTCGTCGAGGAGAGCGCCAAGGCCGCCGCGGTCCTGCTGATCTTCCTTTTCCGAAGACGGGAGTTCACCGGGATCGTCGACGGCGTCGTGATCGCCGGGATCACCGCGAGCGGCTTCGCCTTCACCGAGAACATCCTCTACCTCGGCAACGCCTTCGGCGAGGATCAGCAGATCGGCACCTCGGGCGTCGTGTCGGTGACGGCCGCGACGTTCTTCGTACGGGCGGTGATGTCGCCGTTCGCGCACCCGCTCTTCACGGTGCTGACCGGCATAGCATTCGGGCTCGCCGCGGCCGCTCCACGACGCCGGCGCATCCGCCGGATCGCACTGCCGCTGCTCGGGCTGGTCCTCGCCATGGGCATGCATTCGCTGTGGAACGGTTCGGCGGTCTTCAGCCCCTACGGCTTCTACGCCGTGTACGGGGTGTTCATGGTCCCGGTCTTCGGCCTGGTGACCTGGCTGGCGATCTGGTCGCGCGTGCGGGAGCTGCGTACGCTCTCCGCCGAGCTGCCCGCTTACGCGGCGGCCGGCTGGCTGACCCCGGCGGAGCCGCTCGCCCTCTCCTCGATGCGGGCCCGCAGCCTGGCCCGCGACGCGGCCCGCCGACGCTACGCCGTCGAGGCCCGGGGAACCTGGCAGAGCCCGTACGGCCCCACCCCCGCTCCCTCCGCCCAGGCGAAGGCCGCGGCGAAGGCCTACGGGAAGGCGGCCGCGCAGGCCGTCGCCGAGTACGAGTCGTTCGCAACCTCACTGGCCTCGTTGCGTCTGCAGGCCCGCCGCGGTACGGCCGGCCCGGACTTCGCCGACCGCGAGCTGGAGCTGCTGCACCACCTCTGGCAACGCAGAGAGGTGGCCTCCCCCGCCCTGGCCTACGCGGCCCAGGCAACGGGCCGTCTGCGCCCCGCGTACCCGCCGCCCCCGTGGACGGCCCCACCGCCGCACCCGCAGTACGGCGGCTGCCGCAACAGCTACAGCAGCCCCGGCTACAACCCGTACCTGCTGCCACGGCAGCAGCCACCGCAGTAGGCCCTCTCGTCAGGCGGATGCCTCGGTGAGCTCGGCCAGTTGCTGCTCCGTCAGCGAGAGGTCCGCGACGGCCACCAGCGCGGGCAGCTGCTCGACCGTGCGGGCCGAGGCGATCGGGGCGGCCACGGTCGGCCGGGAGGCGAGCCAGGCCAGGGCGACGGTCGCGATCTGCGCGTCGTGCTCCTGGGCGACCTTGTCCAGGGCGGCCAGGACCTTCTGTCCCCGCTCCGATTCCCGGTACTCGCTGACGCGCTCGGCCCGCGCGCTCTCCACCATGACGCCCGGACGGTACTTGCCGGTGAGAAAGCCGGAGGCCAGGGCGAAGTACGGCACGGCGGCGAGCCCGGCGCGGGCCGCCGTGTCCTGGAGTTCGCCCTCGTACGTGTCGCGGGAGACCAGGTTGTAGTGCGGCTGCAGGGCGACGTAGCGGGCCAGCCCCTCGCGCTCCGAGAAGTCCAGGGAGGCCTGGAGCCGCTCGGGGCTGATGTTGGAGGCGGCGATCTCCCGGACCTTGCCCTCCTTCACCAGCTGGTCGAGGGCGGTGATGATGTCCTCGACCGGGACGGTCTCGTCGTCGAAGTGCGTGTAGTAGAGGTCGATGTGGTCCGTGCCGAGCCGGCGCAGCGAGGCCTCGGCCGCGGCCTTGATGTTGGCGGGCGCGAGCCCCCTGTACGCGGGGTGGGTGGAGACCTTGGTGGCGACGACGACGGCGTCGCGGCCGGAGCGGGAGGCGAGCCACTTGCCGATGACCGTCTCCGACTCCCCGCCCTCGTTGCCCGATACCCAGGCGGAGTAGCCGTCGGCGGTGTCGATGAAGTTGCCTCCGGCCACGGTGTAGGCGTCCAGTACGGCGAACGACTGCGCCTCGTCGGCGGTCCAGCCGAAGACGTTGCCGCCCAGGGCGAGCGGGAATACCTGGAGGTCGGAGGAGCCCAGCCTGCGAAGAGAAGTCATGAGTGGATCAACGAATTCCGGTGCGTCCGCTATTCCGGATTCCGGCATTCCGGTGGGTCCGCTGCCACGGTCGCTCGCTCTCCGTGCCCTCTCAGCAGACCGGCAGCCCTGACGTCGGGGGGGAGCGTCAGGGCTGCCGGGGTTCATCGGGGCGGGCGTCGCCTCAGGGGTTGAGGCCCTTGCCGCGGAGCCAGGCCATCGGGTCGATGCCCGTGCCGTCGGCGGTGTGGACCTCCAGGTGGAGGTGCGGGCCGGTCACGTTGCCGGTCGCGCCGACCCGGCCGATCGTCTCGCCGGTGGTGACCTTCTGGCCGACGCTGACGCCGATCGAGGACTGGTGGCAGAACCACAATTCCGTGCCGTTGTCGAGCTCCAGCACCGTGCGGTAGCCGTACGAACCGGACCAGCCGGCCGACTTGACCGTGCCGCCGTGAATGGCCTTGATCGGGGTGCCGGTCGGAGCCGCGAAGTCGAGGCCGGTGTGATGGCCGGAGGACCACATCGAGCCGGCCTGACCGAAGGTCGAGGTGATCGTGTACGAGGAGGTCGGGATGGCGTAGCTGGCGGCGAGCTTGGCGAGCCGCAGGGCCTCCGCCTTCTTCTTGGCCTCCTCCTCCGCCTTCTTCTTCTCGGCGGCGACCTTGGCCTCGGCCTTGTCCTGCTGCTTCTTGGCCTCGGCGGCGGCCTTCTCCGCGGCTTCCTTCTCCTGGGCCGCCCTGGCCTCGGCGTCGGCGGCGTCCTGCTGCTGCTCGGCCTGCTGGAGGATACGGGCGCGGAGCACCTCGCCCGCGTCCGTCGTGCCCTGCTCGACCTCGGCGGTGGTGATGCCGGCGGTGGTGAGCGGGGCGCTGGCGGCCGCGATCTCGGCCTTGTCCGCCTGGGACCCGTCGGAGAACAGGGAGCCCACGCCGGGAAGTGACTTGGCGTCGGGGAGGTTGTCCGTGATGGCGTCGGGCACGGAGATGGAGACTGGGGGCTTGCCCTGCGCGGTGGCCATACCGCCCGCGCCGACCGCCGCCATGACGCCGACGCCCAGCACCGTGGAGCTGCGGGCGAGTCCGTTGCGCTGCTTGGCGACGCGGTGCCTGCCGCGCACCGGGCGGACCGATTCCTCGGTGGGGTTCCACTCGTCCCAACCGCGTTCCGGTTCGCCGTTGTTGCCGTCGGTGCGGAGGTCGCCGCCGAACTCGCCGGTGAACTCGGCGCCGTAGCCGGTGCCGTAGTCGGGATGGAACCGGGACGGGGCCTCGGGGGCAGGCTTGTTGGACGCCACGGGGGCGCACTCCTTTCCTTCCTTCTCGCCTACCGGGTTAGCTGACGGGTTCGGAGCAGGAAGGTCTCCTACGGGCCCCTCCGTCTCTCACGAGACACAGGTGTCCGATTCACCCCATGTAGGTGGTTCCCCGGTTCCCTTGCGGAATTCGGCGCTCGCGCACGGTGCCGCCACTGACGACGGCTGGGACGACCGCGCTGCGTTATCGAACGTTAATAGACACCGGGGCCGTATTCCAAGCTGTTCCCACTGATCGTTCACGTCTTTGGCCTGGACTTTACGGGACACAAGCGGGTGCAACCGGACGAGTTGACCACCCTTCAGCCACTACCCCGTTTCTGACGTTGCGTCAAATGTTATGCGGAGCGGCGCCTTTCGATTACACACGGTGGCATCGCGTATTCCGTTCCTCGCGCCGTCTTCGTGCGCCGTCCCTCACGTCGCGCCCGACATCGTGCCCGATGCCGTCTCCGCGCCGACGATCCGCACGGTCCTGCGCCGGTCCGGCTGCCCCTGTGCGGGGCGTACGACCGCGAGCAACGCCATGTCGTCGGTCGTCTCGCCGCCCGTGTGCAGGCGTACGTCATCGGTCAGCGCGGACAGCAACTCCTCGGGCCCCGGGAAGATCCGCCCGCGCAGCCGGGCCGCCGGGTCGTAGAACACCCCCTCGGCGTTCCGCGCCTCGGAGAGCCCGTCCGTGTAGAGGAGCAGGGTCGTCCCGGCCGGCAGATCCCACTCGTCCGTCCGCTCCGGCCATGCCCCCAGGGCCATTCCGAGCGGCAGCGCCGGCACGGAGGGCTTCAGCACCTCCAGCACCCCGTCCGGGTGCAGCAGGATCGGCTCGGGATGGCCGCGGTTGACGATCCGCACCCGGGACATCCCGGACGGGATCTCGGCCAGCACGGCGGTGATGAAGCCTTCGAGCACGTCGAGCCCGCCCCGCCGCGCCTCCTCCCGGGCCAGTGCACGCTCCAGCCGCCCCGCCACCCCCTCCAGCGAGGACTCCTGCTCGGCCGCTTCGCGGAACGCCCCGATGACCACCGCCACCGTCTCCACCGCTTCGAGCCCCTTCCCCCGCACGTCCCCGACCACCAGCCGCACTCCCCACGGGGTGTCCGACACGGCGAACAGGTCACCGCCGACGAACTCGTCCGCCTGCGCCGCCTCGTACCGCGCCGCGACCTGCAGTCCGCCGATCCGGTCGGCCGGCTTCGGCAGCACCGCGCGCATGGCCGTCTCCGCGATGAACCGCGCGGAGGCCAGCTGTTCATTGCTGCGCCGTACGACCCCGTTGATCACCACCGCGAGGACCGAGACGGTGGCCAGGGTGAGCAGTTCGATCAACGGCACGACTTCCGGCAACGTACTGCTGGACAGCCGCAGCGCGATGACGGCCAGCATCGAGGCGACAGCGGTGCGGATGGTGCTGGCCAGCGAGAAGAACGGGGCGGCGATCAGCGGAGCGGCCACGAACAACGGAATGGCGGTGAAGGTGTCCGGGGTGAGGGCGTCGAAAACCAGCCCGCCGAGAATCATCAGGGCGGGCAGCGCGCGCACGAACTCCCGGGTACCGCCCCCGGCGCGTCGGCCGCGACGCTTCTCCCGCTTCCACACCTGTGGTCTCCTGCCCGGTACGCGCGCGGCTGCGGACGGTACCGCGCCCCGCTCCCAGGCTCACCGGAGCGGACCGGGGCGGCGACTCCGCCTCGGCCATCGGGGGGACGCGGGCGGTGCGGAGCGAAACAAGTCAGGCCCGGCACGCGATATGCGTGCCGGGCCTGACTTCTTCAGTAGCGGGGACAGGATTTGAACCTGCGACCTCTGGGTTATGAGCCCAGCGAGCTACCGAGCTGCTCCACCCCGCGTCGGTGAACACAACTCTACGGCATCTCCAGCGCTCTTTTGACCACTCGGATTCGCCCGGCCTTCACCCCGGCCGGTTCAGGACGGATTCGTCTCGGAGATACGGGGCGTGGAAGCGGCCTTCCCGTCGACCGCCGGCGGCTTCATCGGGTTCGCGCCGCGCTGCAGCGCGTGGAGGATCGCCAGCCCCTGGCCGACGACGCCCGCCGCCATCTCGTTGACACCGTTGGTGCCGTTGAGGACGGTGAGGTCGGCGCCGGACATGCCCCGGGCGGCCGCGTCGGCCAGGGCGGGCAGGTTCTCCACGATGCGGTTGGCCGCGATGAGCTCCTGGTTGCCGTCACGCAGCGAGGCGGCGCGCGCACTGTTGGCGTCGGCCTGGGCCTGGGCGAGGGTCCGCTCCGTGTACGCGTTGCCGTCGGCCTCGAACTTCACCCGGTCACGGGCCGCCTCCGCCAGGGTGCGCTGCCGGTAGGCCTCGGCGTCCGCCGGGCGCCCGACCTCCGCCTTCAGCCGTTGGGCGGCAAGCGCGGCCTGCCGCTCGGCCAGCGCGGTCTGCTCCTCGATGACCTCGTGCGAGGCCCTGGCCTGGGCGAGCGGCCCGGCCTGGGCGGCGCGGGCGTTGTACTGCTCGGTCTCGGCGAGGAAGCCGGCCCGCTTGATCGCCGTGTCGCGTTCGTACTCCGCCTTGAGCGCGGCGGCCTGCTGCTCGCGCTGGCTGGCCTCCTGGTCGGCCTTGGCCTCGGCGATCCGGGCCTGGCTGGCGACCGCGGCGGCGTGCGGGGCCGCGAGGTTCTTGATGTAGCCGGTGGCGTCGTCGATCTCCTGGATCTGGAGGGCGTCCACGACGATGCCGAGCTTCTCCATCTCGCCGTGGCTGCCCGCGATGACCTCCTGGGAGACCCGGTTGCGCTCGCGGATGATCTGCTCCACGGTCAGCCCGCCGACGATGGAACGCAGGTGCCCGGCGAAGATCCGCCCGACGAGCTCCTCCATCTGGTCCTGCTCGGTCAGGAAACGGCGGGCCGCGTTGGCGATGGACACGGCGTCGTCACCGACCTTGAAGACGGCCACGGCCCGGACGTTGAGGCGGATGCCCTGCTGCGTCACGCAGTCCTCGGTGATCTCCGCCTCGCGCAGTGCCAGGGAGAGCATCCGTGCCTTCTGCTTCACCGGGAGCACGAAACTGCCGTGCCCGGTGACGATCCGGAACTGGGTGTCCAGGGTCTGCCCCTTGGAACCGGATATGAGCATCGCCTCGTTGGGGGCGGGAACGTGCCAGAAGAACATCGCAAGACTCCTGCCGTATGTCCAGCTTCCGTGAGTACGTCGCTGCTTCGGCTCAGGACGGCAGGCGTTCCACGATCACGCCGCGCGCCGAGACCGAGTCGACGACAACGACGCGCACGTCCCTGTCGATCGACGTCGCCGACCATGCGGTGTAGGCCTCGGACCCACCCCGCACGGCCACCAGTACTTCGCCCGGCCCATCGGACGGAATCGGCACGGTCACACGGCCGATCGCCCCGACCGGGCTGCGGGCGGACTCATCTGCCCTGTGCATGCACCACCGCCTCGACGTTTCCACGGTACTCCGCGCCAACCATCGCAGAAGGGCTCATAACATCCCGGAACGACGACAAGCGAGAGCCCATATGTGGTGATATGACTGATTTACCCGGTACCCGCAGCCGCGATGAACTCGCGCCGACCGAGGAGCGATCCGTGGACGACTACTCGTTGCTCGACCTCTTCTGGACCATGCTCTGGTTCTTCCTCTGGGTCATGTGGCTGTTCCTGCTGTTCAAGGTCATCACGGACATCTTCCGCAGCCACGACCTCGGCGGCTGGGGCAAGGCCGGCTGGCTGGTCCTGACGCTGCTGCTGCCGTTCATCGGCGTGTTCGTGTACGTGATCGTGCGCGGCAAGTCCATGAGCAAGCGGGACATCAAGGAGGCCCAGGAACGCGACGCGGCCTTCAAGGCGTACGTACGGGAGGCCGCCGGCACCTCCGACGCGGGCGGCGGCGACGCCACGAAGAAGGGCAGCCACGTCGACGACCTGGCGAAGCTCGCCGAGCTCAGGGACCGGGGCGCCATCACGGACGAGGAGTACCAGCGGGCGAAGACGAAGCTCCTGGTCTGACCCTCCCGTACGGCACGGTCCCCGCGCGGCATGCATCCCGCTCTCCGCCCGGTCCGGCGAACTGGCAGGGCGCCAGGACCCCGAGGAGGCTTGAGACATCAGCCACGGCGGGAGGCCGAGGGGGTGCGGCCCCCATCTCGGAGCGCGAGGAGATGGCCCGGTCATGAACGGCACCACGCTCGAGGACCTGGACGCGATGCGGACGGCGCTGCGCGGTCCCGTCATCGGCCCGCAGGACCCGGAGTACCGCCGGGCCCGCACGGTCTACAACGCCATGATCGACAGACGTCCGGCGGCAGTGGTGCGCTGCACCGACACGGCGGACGTCATGGCGGCGGTGGATTTCGTCCGGGACGAGGGTCTCGCGCTCGCGGTCCGCGGCGGCGGGCACAGCGGTGCGGGCCTGTGTCTGGTGGACGACGGAGTCACCATCGACCTCTCGCCGATGCGCTGGGCGCACATCGACCCCGGCGCGCGGACCGCCACGGTCGGGGGCGGCGCCACCCTCGGCGACCTCGACCACGCCGCCCACGCGTTCCGGCTGGCCACGCCCTCCGGAATCCTGTCGTCCACCGGTGTCGGCGGCCTCACCCTGGGCGGCGGCCACGGCTACCTCACCCGCAGGTACGGCCTGACCATCGACAATCTGCTGGCCGCGGACGTGGTCCTGGCGGACGGCACCGCGGTGACGGCCGACGGCACCAGCCACCCCGACCTGTTCTGGGCGCTGCGCGGCGGCGGTGGCAACTTCGGCGTCGTCACCTCCTTCACCTTCCGGCTGCACCCGGTGGACACCGTGGGCGTCGCCATCACCGTCTGGCCGGTCGACCGGATCAAGGACGTACTGCGCTGGTACCGCGACTTCCTGCCACAGGCCCCCGAGGACCTGAACGGCTTCTTCGCCGCGCTCACCGTGCCGCCCGGTCCGCCGTTCCCGGAGGAGATCCACGGTCAGAAGATGTGCGGTGTGGTGTGGTGCTGGACGGGCGACCCCGAGCTCCTCGAAGCCACCCTCAAGCCCGTCGAGGACCCCGGCCCGCCCGCCTTCCACTTCACGGCTCCGATGCCCTACACCGCCCTGCAGTCCATGTTCGACGAACTGCTCCCCACCGGTCTCCAGTGGTACTGGCGCGGCAACCTCTTCGACCGGATCACCGACGACGCCGTCGACGTACACGCGAAGTACGCCGAGAACCTCCCCACCGCCCTGTCGATCATGCACCTGTACCCGGTCGACGCGGCCGCCCACCGGCTGGGTCCGGACGACACGGCCTGGGCCTACCGGGACGCGGTCTGGTCCGGTGTCATCGCGGGCGTCGACCCGGACCCGGACAACGCCGAGAAGCTCAGGCAGTGGTGCGTCGACTACTGGGAGGAGCTGCACCCGCACTCCATGGGCGGTACGTACGTGAACTTCATCGGCGCGGGCGAGACCCCGGACCGGGTGCGCGCCACCTACCGCGACCACTACGACCGCCTCGCGGCCGTCAAGCGGACCTACGACCCGCACAACTTCTTCCACGCCAACCAGAACATCGAGCCGGCCGCCTGACCGGCTCGTACAGGGCGAGTCCGCAGAAAGAACCCCCCGGGGAAAGGCGTCCGCATCATCCGATCGGCTGACCCGGCCGTCGGCCGTCGAGGGCCGGGAACGGAGCCCGCAGGCCGACCGGTGCGGACCGGATCCGGCCCGAGGATGGATGCAGAGCGGGAAACGCAGAGCTTCCCGAACCTGCCGAGCCCCTGGCCGAACCCGAGAAGTCGTTCACCATGAAGAAGCTGTCGCTGCGCGCCCGTGTCCTGACCGGTGCCGTCGCCGCCGCCGCCGTCGGCACGTTCCAAGTCGCCTCCGCCAGCGCCTCCACCCCGACCGCCGCCCCCACCGCCGTCGAGGCCGACGCCGCGAACCGCAACCTCCAGCAGACCACCCACCTGACCGTGGCCGCCGCGACCAAGGCCGCCCAGGCGACCCTCGACGCCGCGAAGAAGGAGAACCAGCGCGTCTCCGTCGCTGTCGTCGACCGCAACGGCAACACCATCGTCACTCTGCGCGGCGACGGCTCCGGCCCGCAGGCCTACGAGTCGGCCGTGAAGAAGGCGTACACCGCCGTCTCCTGGAACGCCCCCACCTCCGAGCTGGCCAAGCGCCTGACGAACGCCCCCACCCTGAAGGACATCCCTGGCACCCTCTTCCTCGCGGGCGGCGCCCCCGTCACCGCCAAGGGCGCCCCGATCGCGGGCATCGGCGTGGCCGGCGCCCCGAGCGGCGACCTCGACGAGAAGTTCGCCCAGGCCGGTGTGGCCTCCCTCGGCCGGTAACACCCCCAGGAGACCGGCGGCACCCGCCTCCCCCGTACGGGTGCCGCCGGTCTCTCCCGCAAACGACGAACGCCCCGACCGGGCAGAACCGGTCGGGGCGTTGTCGTGCGGGTCGCGGAGGCGGACTCCGCCCTCGCCAGGCGTAGGCCGTGTGGGACTCGAACCCACAACCAACGGATTAAAAGTCCGCTGCTCTGCCAATTGAGCTAACGGCCCTCGGCGAATCACCCCTGAGCATAGCCCGCCGGGGCCCGGTCGCCGATCGGGTATCGGTTACCGGGCCCCGGTACGGTGAATTCCCGGTCCGTCAGAGGGATTCGTCCGGGGCGATCGTGCCCTTGTGATCCGGTTTGAGGAACCAGTGTCTCGCCGACGCCAGCCACCATGTCGCCGCGAAGCCCAGGACCACCAGCACCGCGACGGGCGCGTAGTTGAACGTCTCCCAGGTGACCGGCGAGACCTGCGGCAGCATGAAGAGCGCCGTGATGATCACGACCCAGGCCACCGCCACGATGCCGACCGGCCGGGACCAGCGGCCCAGGTGCCAGGGGCCCGGGGTGAAGTCGCCGCCCCGGAGCAGCCGGAGCAGCGTGGGGACGACGTAGGCGATGTAGAGCCCGATCACCGCGATCGAGGTCACCGCCGCGTACGCCGTGACGTTGATCAGGTACGGCAGGCCCAGCGCGAGGGCGCCGGCGGCGGCCAGCCAGACCGCGGCGACGGGGGTGCGGGTGCGCGGGCTGACCGTGTGCCAGGCGCGCGAGAAGGGCAGGGCCCCGTCCCGCGAGAAGGCGTAGATCATGCGGCTGTTGGCGGTCACGGACGCCATGCCGCAGAAGAGCTGGGCGCCGATCACGATCAGCAGCAGGAGCTTGCCGGTGGTGGCGCCGAGGGCGTCCAGGAGGATCTGGGCGGGCGGGGCGCCGGTCGGCGAGTTCAGCGCTCCGTCGTACGAGTGGATGGCGAAGGTGAAGCCGAGGAGCAGGACGAAGCCCGCGATCCAGGAAGTCCAGATCGACCGGACGATGCCCTTCGGGCCGGCCGTCGCCGCGTCGTGGGTCTCCTCCGTCATATGGGCGGAGGCGTCGTAGCCGGTGAAGGTGTACTGGGCCATCAGCAGCCCGATCATCACGACGTAGAAGCCGCTGCCCCAGCCGGTGTTGTTCACGAACTCGGTGAAGACGAACGACGCCGACCGGTGCGAGTCCGGTACGAAGGTCAGGGCGCCGACGATGACGGCGACGCCGACGACGTGCCACCAGACGCTCACACTGTTCAGGATCGCGACGATCCGCACCCCGAAGGTGTTCAGCAGGCCGTGCAGCAGCAGGATCGCGGCGAAGAGCAGGATCGTACGGGTGGGGGTGACCCCGAAGCCGAACTGGAGATTCAGATACGCGCCCAGGAAGGACGCCGCCCCGAAGTCGATCCCGGCGGTGACGGCGACCTGGCCGAGGACGTTGAACCAGCCCGTGAACCAGGCCCAGGCCGCGGCCGAACGCGGCGGGGCCAGCCGGTGGGCCCAGAAGTAGAGGCCGGCGGAGGTCGGGTACGCCGAACAGATCTCGGCCATCGCCAGGCCGACGAACAGCGTCATCAGGCCGACGACGACCCAGCCCCAGGTGATGACGGCGGGGCCGCCGGTGTTCATGCCGAAGAGATAGAGCGTGAGGCAGCCGGAGAGCACCGAGATGATCGTGAACGAGACGGCGTAGTTGGAGAACGCGGACATGCGCCGGGCCAGCGTCTGCGTGTACCCGAGCTGCGCCAGGCGCTCCTCGTCGGAGATGCCCGATGGTGGTGGTCGGTCCTCGCCCGTGTCGATTGTCATGGACCCAGCAATTCCCGCGCGCCGTGGCACACATGCGGTCGCCGTGGTCACGACTGGGAAAACCCGCCGCTGAACCGGATTCCAGCGTGTGCCGGCCGGCTTCCGCGGCGCCGGGTAAGCGAAAAGAAAGCGGGCCCGCTCGTAAAGAGCGGGCCCGCTTTCCGCAGACCTTTCAGCGGACCTTCAGCAGGTCCTCACCGCGTTCAGCCGTTGCGCTTCCAGCGCGGCTTGTCGTCGCGGCGGCCGAAGGAACCGGTGCTGGTGCCGGAGCCCCGGTGGTCGTCGCGGCGGCCGGTCGGACGGTCGCCGCCACCGGAGCGGAAGCCGCCGGAGGGGCGGTCGTCACGACGGTCGCGGTTGAACGGCCGGTCGCTGCCGCCGGAGCGGAAGCCGCCCGACGGACGGTCGTCACGACGGTCGCGGTTGAACGACGGACGGTCGTTGTCGCGGCGGTCGAAGGAACGGCCACCGCGGTCGTCCCGGCGGTCGCTGGAGCGGAAGCCGCCCGAGGGACGGTCGTCCCGGCGGTCACGGTTGAAGGACGGACGGTCGTTGTCGCGGCGGAAGCCACCGGACGGACGGTCGTCACGACGCTGGAAACCACCACGGTCGCCACGGCGGTCGTCCCGGCGGTCACGGTTGAAGGACGGACGGTCGTTGTCGCGGCGGAAGCCACCGGACGGACGGTGTTTTGTGCCGTTGCCGCGGTAGCCACCACGGTCACCGCCGCGGCTGTCCCGGCGGTCGAAGTTGCCGCGCTCGTCGCGACGGTCGTCACGGGCGGCGGGCTGCTCCGGCACGGAGACGGCGGCCTCGATCGCGGCCTCCGCCTCGGCGGCGACCTCGGCGACGGCGGCCTCGGGGTCGTCGCCCCGCTCGCGCGCGGCACGGGCGACGAGGCGGTCGGCCTCCTCGCGCAGCTCACCGGCGCGGCGCTGGACGCGCTCCAGCTGCCTGGTCAGGTCGGCGACCTCGCGCTCGGCCTGCTTGGCGGCGTTGTTCGCGGAGTCGGCCTGGACCTCGGTCAGCGAACGGGCACCGGTGATCTCGGCGACCTCCGGGTCGAACGCGCCCGCGCCGCCGACGATGTGACGCGAGGCGTCGACGCCCGCGTCCTCCATCAGACGGAAGATCTGACGGCGCTGGTGCGGCAGCGCCAGCGAGACGACGACACCGGACTTGCCGGCACGGGCGGTACGGCCCGAGCGGTGCAGGTAGTCCTTGTGGTCACCGGCCGGGTCCACGTTCAGCACCAGGTCGATGCCGTCGACGTGGATACCGCGGGCGGCGACGTCGGTCGCGACGAGCGCGTTGACGTAACCGTCCTTGAAGTCGGCGAGCACCCGGGTACGGGCACCCTGCGTCATGCCGCCGTGCAGCGCGTCCGCCTTGACGCCCGCCTCGACGAGCTGCTCGGCGATGCGGTCGGCGCCCAGCTGGGTGCGGACGAAGATGATGGTGCGGCCCTTGCGGGCGGCGATGGCGGAGGTGACCGGCGCCTTGTCCTTCGGCTTCACGACGAGGACGTGGTGCGTCATGGTCGTGACGTTGCCCTGGGCGCTGTCGACCTCGTGGCTGACCGGGTTGTCCAGGTAGCGCTTGACCAGCGTGCCGATCTCGTTCTCCATCGTGGCGGAGAAGAGCATGCGCTGACCGCCGACCGGAACCTGGTCGAGCAGCTCGGTGACCTCGGGCAGGAAGCCCAGGTCGGACATCTGGTCGGCCTCGTCGAGAACGGCGACCTGGACGTTCTCCAGGGAGCAGGCGCCCCGGTTGATGATGTCGCGCAGCCGTCCCGGGGTGGCGACGAGGATGTCGACACCGCGCTCCAGCGCGTAGATCTGGTTGCCCATCGACGTACCGCCGCAGACGACCTTCATCTTCAGGCCGAGCACGTCGCCGTACGGCTGGAGCGCGTCCGCGACCTGCATCGCGAGCTCACGGGTCGGGGTGAGGATGACGGCGCGCGGCTTCTTCTTCTCGGTGTGGCCGCCGGCCAGCGTGGCCAGGGTCGGCAGACCGAAGGAGAGGGTCTTGCCGGAGCCGGTACGGCCGCGGCCCAGGATGTCCTTGCCGGCCAGGGCGTCCGGGATGGTCGCGGCCTGGATCGGGAAGGGCTCCGTCACACCGTTCTGCGCGAGCTTGCGGACGATGCCCTCGGGCAGGCCCAGGTCGGCGAAGGTGACGGTCGGCTCGGCGTCCGTGTCGGTGTCGGCGGAGTCGGTGCCGGCCTGCTCGGCCAGGGGGGCGTCGGCCTCGATGGAGTCGGCGGACTCGGCGACGACGGCCTCGGCGGCCTCGGCGGCCTCGACGAGCTCGTCGTTCTCGATGCTCTCGGGCATGACGGTGTGGTCAGAACTGGAAATTGACATGCGAAATGCGAAACCTTCCGGAGTCTCGGCACGCGCCCGTAACTCCGTGATTCGCAATTTCGACCGCCTCAATGCGGTCCAGCCACGGCAAGGGAGAGTACGCGCCACACGGCGCGCTTCTGTTTCGGCGCCGGGCAATGGGATCAAACGATCTACTACCATACGCACTCCCCCCCACATCGCGCAAACCGGCCTTCCCCAGCCCCTCGCTACACCGGCCCCACCTGCGGCGACGCCTCGGGGGTCCGCAGCGGCACCGACCGGGCCGACGCCCCCGTCGCCTCGCTTCGGAGCTGCGCCGCGGGCGAGGCGGACGGCGGCGGCGCCGACGGCGGTTCGGACGGCTCCGGCTCGGGCTCGGGAGAGCTCGGTGGCCCGGGGGTCGGCGGTGCGGAAGGCACCGGGGACTCGGGCTGCTGCGGCACCCCGGGCCCGGGGTGCGAGGCCGAGGGCGCCGGCGGCACAGTGCCCCGGGGCGGCTCCGCCCCACCCGGCTCCGCACCCGGGCGCACGCCACCGGTGGCGTGCGAGGGCCCGGCGGAGTCGCCGGGCTCCGGCGATTCGACGGCCTCCCGCTCGGAGTGCGCCTCGGCCCGGCCGCCACCGGTACGGACCCGGCCGGTGCCCGCCACGGTGCCGCCGTCCGGCCGGGCGGCGCTCCCTGCGTGCTCGGGCGACGACGACGGCGCCGGTTTCTCTTCGTCGTCGCCGACGCTCATGCAGCCGGTGGACGCGGCGACCGTCGCGGCGACGACGGCCGCCCATCGGACGGGGACGGACAGCTGGCGCACGAGAGGCACCTCCGGGGTACGGGGAAGGAGCGGAGCGGTACGGAAGAAGTGGGGGCGCCGTGCCCAACTCCCGTTGCCCCGCCGGGGACACGCCCCGGCCCCCGGCCCGCACACCACCCGCACGCCTTCCACGTTCCGTCCGCACGCCGCCGGGCGGACCCGGCGGTGGCCCGGGGGGCTCATCCGTAGCCGAGCGCGTGCAGCCTCGCGTCGTCGATGCCGAAGTGGTGGGCAATCTCGTGGACGACCGTGATCTCGGTCTCCGCCACGACGTCCTCGCGGGACTCGCACATCCGGAGCGTCGGCCCGCGGTAGATGGTGATCCGGTCCGGCAGCACCCCCGCGTACCACTCGCCGCGATCGGTCAGCGGCGTGCCCTCGTACAGCCCGAGCAGCTCCGGATCACCCGGGTCGGGCTCGTCCTCGACGAACACCGCGACGTTGTCCATCAGCCGCGTCAGCTCCGGCGGGATCCGGTCCAGCGCCTCGGCGACCAGTTCTTCGAACTCTTCGCGCGTCATCTCCAGCACCCCGCCATTGTCCCGTACTACCGGTCGCGGCGCCCCGGCCCGGACCCCCTACTGCGCCTATTCGGTTTGGCTGACGCAGAAACGCCGTAGTACAGTCTGCGACGTGCCCAAGGGCGCCGGTCAGGGCTTGACCGTTCTGCAACCTCAAGAGGTTGCAGGAGAAGCGGAACCTCTTGGGGGAAGCGGAGTCACATGCTTCTCACGTCCTCCGGGGCGACAGACGAAGAAGCAAAAGCAAGAGCAGTTCTGCCCTCATCGTCTAGTGGCCCAGGACGCCGCCCTTTCAAGGCGGTAGCACGGGTTCGAATCCCGTTGGGGGCACGCACAACCTGTGCGACACTTAGTCGCACAAAGCTTGGTCCTGTGGAGCAGTTTGGAGTGCTCGCCACCCTGTCAAGGTGGAGGCCGCGGGTTCAAATCCCGTCAGGACCGCTGCAGCTTTCATGAGCTGCGTGGCTGGGTAGCTCAGTTGGTACGAGCGATCGCCTGAAAAGCGATAGGTCGCCGGTTCGATCCCGGCCCCAGCCACCACCCGAAGGCCCCGTCCACCGGACGGGGCCTTCGCCGTGTCAGGCCTCTTCCCGGTCCGCCGAGTTCGCGCCGTCCCGGCCGCGCCACGCCCGTACCGCCAGCACCAGCAGCACCACCGCGACCACGGCCACCAGCGCCATGGCGTCCGGCACGTGTTCGCCGATGCGCTGGGCCCACTGCTCCACGGCGAACGAATCGTCCACGTCCAGCAGTCCGGGCAGCGCCGTCGTCCCGTCGTACGCGAGGAACAGCGCGCCGAGACCGATGAAGAAGAACCCGGACAGCAGGGTCGTGGTGTGCAGCTCGAAGCGGCCGAGCCGGAAGGCGCGGCCGCGCAGCCAGGCCCGGCGGCCCAGGTCGAAGCGTTCCCAGAGCAGCGCGAGCAGAAAGAGCGGGACCGCCATGCCCAGGGAGTAGACGGCGAGCAGCAGTCCGCCGTAGACCGGGCTGCCGCTGACCGCCGCCACGGTGAGGACGCTGCCGAGGATCGGGCCCGCGCAGAAGCCGGCCAGACCGTAGACGGCGCCCAGTGCGTAGACCGATACGGCGGTGGTCGGGCGGATCCGGCCGCTGAGGGCGGCGATCCGGCGCGAGGCGAAGCCCAGACCGACGATCTGGGCGATGCCGAGCGCAATGATCAGCCAGCCCGCGCCGAGAACGAGCGCGTCGCGGTGGCGGTAGAAGAGCCGTCCGGCGTACGAGCCCGCGGCGCCGAGCGGGACCAGGGTGGTGGCCAGTCCGGCGTAGAAGATGCCGGTACGGGCCAGAAGGCGCGAGGTGGAGTCGATGGAGTAGGCGAAGAAGGCGGGCAGCAGCAGCGCGCTGCACGGGCTGACCAGGGCGAGCAGCCCGCCTAGGAAGGCCGCGAAGTAGCCGATGTCAGCGGTCATTTCGCGTCGTCCCCGGAGCCCTGGGAGCCGTTGCCGCTCTTGGCGTCCTCGGTGTTGCGGGCCTTCTCGGCCGCCGCCTCGATGGCCGCGGTGAAGGTCTCCATGGGCTGGGCCCCGGCGATCGGGCGGCCGTTGATCAGGAACGACGGGGTGGAGGTCGCGCCGATTCCGTACCCCTGTTCCTGGTCCTTGCTCACAGCTGCGGAGGCGGCGGCGCTGTCCGCGTCGCGGGCGAACCGGTCGAGGTCGGCGACCCCGGCCTGCTGGGCGAGCGCCTTCAGCCGGTCCTTGCCGAACCCCTTCTCCTTGGCCCCCTCGGCGTACGCGGCGGCGTGGAACTGCCAGAAGCGGTCCTGCTGCCCGGCGGCCCACGCGGCACGGGCAGCGGCCTCGGACTCGGCGCCGAAGATCGGGAAGTTGCGCCACTCGATGCGCAGGGTGCCGTTGTCGACGTACTTCTTGACCAGGGCGGGTTCGGTGTCGCGGGCGAACTTTCCGCAGTAGCCGCACTTGAAGTCGGCGTACTCGATCAGGACGACGGGCGCGTCGGCGCGGCCCTGTGCGAGCTTGTCGCCGGCGTCGCGGCGGGCGAGCTTCGCCAGCTCCGGATAGACGCCCGCGTCCGGGTCGGCGGTGACGTCGGCGACCGAGGAGGAGCCGGAGCCCGAGTGGTCGGGGGCGGTGGCCCGGTAGGAGACGAAGCCGAGGAGCGCGGCGGCGAGGACGACTCCGGCGCCGTAGATCAGCGGCTTTCTGTTCCTGGGCGAGGGCTTGCGTGCGGACGTGGACGTGGACGTGGACTTGGGCATGCGGGACTCCGTGCTGGTGAGGCGGAAGGGAAGAGAGCGGCCGGGTGGGGACGGCCGGCTACACCCTCAGCACGGAAAGCTCGACGGGGGTGGGAGCGGCGGGCGCGGGGGCGCGCAGTTTCAGCCGCACGGGTGGGTGGACCGGGACCTGTCCGGTGGCGGCGGGCAGGCCCCACTCGGCGAGGCCGGGCGCCTGGTCGTACGCGGCACGGGCCCGGCCCGGGAGCGCGGGTTCGCCGTCGTGCTTCCTGGTCCTGCCGCAGCCCGGCGTCGGGTGCCGGTCGGAGTCCGTCGCCACCACCGGGGCGTCCTTGTCCGTCGCGGCGGCCACGACGGCGGTGGCGGACGCGGTGGCGGACGTGCCGTCGGCGGGGGCGGTCTTCCCCGGTCCGCAGAACAGCCCCAGTACGACCGCGAGCACCGCCATCAGGCAGCACCACTGCGTACGGGACACGGCGACCGGCCTTTCCGGACAGGGGCAACGGGTGGTCAGCTGCCCGAAATGGTACGTGCTGTGATCCCGCGCCTCCGCGCGGTGCCCAGGGGTGATCCGGACCGCACGAAATGTGTTCGCCGTTCGTCGGGCCCGGGTGAGATCCTGGGCTCCGTATGTCTACTTCCTTCGCTGATCTCCAGAACCGGCTCGGACAGATCTCGCTCCGCGACGCGCACCGGCTCGGCCGCCGTCTCGAAGGGGCGCGCCGCATCCGTAAGCCCGAGGCCCTGCAGTCCGTGCTGGACGAGATCGCCGCCGAGGCCGGAAAGGCAGCCGAGCGGCTTTCGCTGCGTGCCGCGCGGATGCCCGCCGTGTCGTACCCGGAACAGCTCCCGGTCAGCCAGAAGAAGGACGAGATCCTCAAGGCGATACGCGACCACCAGGTCGTGATCGTCGCCGGGGAGACCGGCTCCGGCAAGACCACGCAGATCCCGAAGATCTGCATGGAGCTGGGGCGCGGTGTCCGGGGCATGATCGGGCACACCCAGCCGCGGCGGATCGCGGCCCGTACGGTCGCCGAGCGCGTCGCGGACGAGCTGAAGACGCCGCTGGGCGAGGCGGTCGGCTGGAAGGTCCGTTTCACCGACCAGGTGAACCCCGACGCGACATTCGTCAAGCTGATGACGGACGGCATCCTGCTCGCCGAGATCCAGACGGACCGCGAGCTGCGCGCGTACGACACGATCATCATCGACGAGGCCCACGAGCGGTCGCTGAACATCGACTTCCTGCTCGGCTACCTGGCCAGGCTGCTGCCCAAGCGCCCGGATCTGAAGGTCGTCATCACCTCGGCGACGATCGACCCCGAGCGGTTCGCGCGCCATTTCGGCGAGGCGCCGATCGTCGAGGTCAGCGGACGTACGTACCCGGTCGAGGTGCGGTACCGGCCTCTCCTGGAGGAGGAGGGCGACGACTCCGACCGCGACCAGATCACGGCGATCTGCGATGCCGTCGACGAGCTGCAGACCGAGGGTCCGGGCGACATCCTGGTCTTCCTCTCCGGCGAGCGGGAGATCCGTGACACCGCGGACGCGCTGAACAAGCGCAATCTCCGCCACACCGAGGTGCTCCCGCTCTACGCCCGGCTCTCGCACGCCGAGCAGCACCGGGTCTTCCAGCGCCACACCGGTCGCCGGATCGTCCTGGCGACCAATGTCGCCGAGACCTCGCTGACCGTCCCCGGCATCAAGTACGTGATCGACCCGGGCAACGCCCGGATCTCCCGCTACAGCCACCGCACCAAGGTCCAGCGGCTGCCGATCGAGCGGATCTCGCAGGCCAGCGCCAACCAGCGCAAGGGCCGCTGCGGCCGTACGTCGGACGGCATCTGCATCCGGCTGTACTCCGAGGACGACTTCCTGACCCGTCCGGAGTACACCGACCCGGAGATCCTCCGCACCAACCTCGCCTCCGTCATCCTCCAGATGACCGCGGCCGGCCTCGGCGACATCGAGAAGTTCCCCTTCATCGATCCGCCGGACCACCGCAACATCCGTGACGGCATCCAGCTCCTCCAGGAGCTCGGTGCGCTGGACGCGGAGGAGAAGTCCCCCCAGGAGGGGAAGAAGGGGAAGCGGCTCACCCAGCTCGGCCGCAAGCTCTCGCAGCTGCCCGTGGACCCGCGCCTGGCCCGCATGGTCATCGAGGCCGACCGCAACGGCTGTGTCCGCGAGGTCATGGTCATCGCGGCGGCGCTCTCCATCCAGGACCCGCGCGAGCGGCCCGCGGAGAAGCAGACGCAGGCCGATCAGCAGCACGCCCGCTTCAAGGACGAGACGTCCGACTTCCTGGCGTTCCTGAACCTGTGGCGGTACATCCGCGAGCAGCAGAAGGAGCGCGGCTCGTCCAGCTTCCGCCGGATGTGCAAGCAGGAGTATCTGAACTTCCTGCGCATCCGCGAATGGCAGGACATCTACGCGCAGCTGCGCACGGTCGCCAAGCAGATGGGCATCCAGCTCAACGAGGAGGACGCGCCGGAGCAGTCGGTGCACACCTCGCTGCTGTCCGGGCTGCTGTCGCACATCGGTCTGAAGGACACCGAGAAGAACGAGTACCTGGGCGCGCGCAGCGCCAAGTTCGCGATCTTCCCGGGATCGGCGCTCTTCAAGAAGCAGCCGCGGTTCGTGATGTCGGCCGAGCTGGTCGAGACGTCCCGGCTGTGGGCGCGGGTCAACGCCAAGGTCGAGCCGGAGTGGATCGAGCCGCTGGCCCAGCACCTGCTCAAGCGCACCTACAGCGAGCCGCACTGGGAGAAGGACCTGGCGGCGGTGATGGCGTACGAGCGGGTCACGCTCTACGGGGTGCCGATCGTCGCCCAGCGCAAGATCAATTTCGGCCGGATCGACGCCGAGACCTCCCGCGATCTGTTCATCCGGAACGCCCTGGTCGAGGGCGACTGGCGGACCCACCACCAGTTCTTCCACGACAACCGCAAACTGCTCGGCGAGGTCGAGGAACTGGAGCACCGCGCCCGGCGCCGCGACATCCTCGTGGACGACGAGACGCTTTTCGACTTCTACGACCAGCGGATCCCCGAGCACGTGGTCTCCGGGGCGCACTTCGACTCCTGGTGGAAGCACAAGCGCCGGGACGAGCCGGACGCGCTGGACTTCGAGCGCTCGATGCTCATCAACGAGAAGGCCGGGGCCGTCACCAAGGACGACTACCCGGACTCCTGGCGCCAGGGGAAGCTGAAGTTCAAGGTCACGTACCAGTTCGAGCCGGGTGCGGACGCCGACGGTGTGACCGTCCACATCCCGCTCCAGGTGCTCAACCAGGTCACGCCCGAGGGCTTCGACTGGCAGATCCCCGGTCTGCGGGAGGAAGTGGTCACCGAGCTGATCCGCTCGCTGCCCAAGCCGATCCGTCGGCACTACGTCCCCGCGCCGAACTACGCGGACAAGTTCCTGGACCGGGCGGTGCCGTCCGCCTCCGGCAGCCCGATGTCACAGCAGGAGCCACTGCCGGTCACGCTGGCCCGGGAGCTCCAGCGGATGGTCGGCGTCCCGGTCTCGGCCGACGACTTCGACCTGAGCCGCGTCCCGGACCACCTGAAGATCACGTTCCGGATCGTCGACGAGCGGCGCCGCAAGGTGGCCGAGGACAAGGACCTGGAGGCGCTGAAGCTCCAGCTGCGCCCGAAGGCCCGTCAGGCGCTCTCCAAGGCCGCGGCGGCCACCGCCGGGCCCTCGGGCGAGTCCATCGAGCGTTCGGGCCTCACCGACTGGACGATCGGCACGCTGAACCGCGTCTTCGAGACCCGCCGGGCCGGCCAGCCGGTCAAGGCGTACCCGGCGCTGGTGGACCAGGGCGGGACCGTCGCCGTACGGCTCTTCGACACCGAGGCCGAGCAGCAGCAGGCGATGTGGCTGGGCACCCGGAAGCTGATCATGCTGAATGTCCCGGTGAACCCGGCGAAGTTCGCCTCCGACAAGCTGACGAACCAGCAGAAGCTGGCGCTGTCCCGCAATCCGCACGGCTCCATCCAGGCGCTGTTCGAGGACTGCGCGACGGCGGCCGCCGACCGGCTGATCGGCGCGCACGGCGGGCCGGCCTGGGACGAGGAGTCGTTCCGGAAGCTGTACGACAAGGTGCGCGCCGACCTGGTCGCCCTGACCGAGCACACGGTCAAGCAGGTCCAGCAGGTGCTGGCCGCCTGGCAGGCGTGCGAGCGGCGCCTGAAGGCCACCAACAGCCTGGTCCTGGTCAACAACGTCACCGACGCCCGGGACCAGCTCGCGGCCCTCGTGCCGCCGGGCTTCGTCACGAAGACCGGGCTGCGCAGGCTGCCCGACCTGATGCGCTATCTGGTCGCCGTGGACCGCCGGCTCCAGCAGATGCCGACGGCCGTCCAGCGCGACACCACGCGCATGGAGAAGGTCCACGAGATGCAGGACGAGTACGCCTGGCTGCTCGAACAGATGCCGCAGGGCAGGCCCGTACCGCAGGAGGTGCTGGACATCCGCTGGATGATCGAGGAGCTCCGGGTCAGCTATTTCGCCCATGCGCTGGGGACGGCCTATCCGGTCTCCGACAAGCGGATCGTGAAGGCGATCGACGCGGCGGCGCCGTGAGAGGGCCCGCCCGGACAGGCCGATCCGACCGTGACGGAGTCGCCACCTTCAGTGAGTTCGACCTGAGCCTCTGACCTGCTGTACAGTCTGTCTTCGCAGCCAGCCGCAAGGCAAGCAGCGAAAACCTGGTCCTGTGGAGCAGTTTGGAGTGCTCGCCACCCTGTCAAGGTGGAGGCCGCGGGTTCAAATCCCGTCAGGACCGCAATGATGAAAGCCCGGATCCTTCTGGATCCGGGCTTTCGCGCGTCTTGACTCCGGCAACTGCCGACGAGTAGTCAGACAGCAGAGGCCGCCACTGTTCCCCCGGAGCGGGGCGGCGGTCCACCGGGAGATGGCGTGCATGACGGTGTCCGCCATGCACGAGACCCGCGCGCTCCCGCACGCCCACCTGGCAGCCGCTTCCGGCTCCGGCCACCTCACCCGCCACTGCCCGGTCCGCCATCGGCTCCTGCGGCTCGCCATGGAGCCCGTGACGGCCCGCCGGACCGATTCCACCCCCGGGCCGCCGACCCCGCTCCCGGGGCGCCAGGACGGCGCCCTGGGAGCCGAGGACGAAAGTCCCCCGGGAGGGTGACCAATGGCGAGGCTTTCCGCTTCCCGGCGGTGGCAGGCTCGTATCTGACAAGACTCGCGAGATGTGACGGGAGTCACCGAAAGAGTTTTGCGAAAGGGTGACTTTACACCCTTCCTACAACTGGCGAATTTAATATGTGCAATTGCACTGCCCGGACGGGAGCACTCGGGGACCATTCCAACCACCCCGGCCCGGCCTTGCCGGGGAGTCCGGAACACTCCCGAACAGACCCGCTCAGGCCCGCACGTCGCCCCGGCCGTACCCGACCGGACGCGCGGTTCCGACACCCCCGGCACCCCCGGCAGCCGCGCCCGGCCTCCGGGGCCGCGTGGATACCGGCACGTGGGCACAAAAAAGATCGCGCTGGACCCGGCGGAGTCCAGCGCGATCGAATGACGCACCCGTATTGCACAGGTATGGCGCCCGTTGGGGCGGGCGCCCGTCATTTGGAGCCATGGGCGGGCCTGTACGGGTTGGGGGACCCGGAAGCCCGGTTGTTGCGGCGTGACAGGGGTGTGTCAGGCCTCGCTGCGCTGCTGCGGAATACCCGCAAGCAGTGCGCGGACCTCTGCCTCGCGGTACCGGCGATGTCCACCGAGCGTGCGGATGGACGTGAGCTTGCCCGCCTTGGCCCAGCGGGTAACCGTCTTCGGGTCCACGCGGAACATCGTGGCAACCTCAGCCGGGGTCAGCAGCGGCTCGGCATCAGGGGTGCGAGCGGTCATGAGCGGCCTCCTCGGGAGAACCGAACAATCTCGGTTCTTTCCTCTAAATTCTGCACCTTGACCCGCGTTGCCCGAAATGACGGACGCGGGCCGAGTCGGTTATAGGACGAACGGCTTGTCCTCGGCACTACAACTACACCATCCGTCCAGCCGCGTCGGCCAAACCGATGGAATTGCCCTCCCAGGTGCTCATCAGCGACGGAAGCCGATGGACCATGCCATAGCGGACAGTCACTCCGCCGTGACGATCAGTCACAGAGCGATCAGGAGCCATCAGACCCCCCATAGAGTGCAATGTCGAGCATTCCGCCCTTAGTTGGGCGGACGGAACCCTCCCCGGGCTCCTTGTCCTATTTTGGCATGAGGAGTAGGGAAGGGCGCAAGGGCCCAGTTAGTGCTATCCATCACGCTTGAGGCAAAGGCCCGGTTCGGGACGTAGGTCCCAAGGCCACAGGAGTACGCTTCCGCCTCTTCGTTCCCACGCGTCACACAGGACACAGGGACAGACGCCGATATCGCCCCGTCAGTTCGCGAACTGACGATCCCTTACGGAACGCCAGCGCTCCGCCAGCCGGCTGTACGCCTCGCCCGCCCCCTCGGTGTCGCCGGTCCGGAGCGCCGCGAGCCCCTCGGCCACATCGGCGGCCGACCGGTCCCCGGCGAGCTGCTCCGCCGGCAGCGCGTGCACCAGACCGCCGTAGTCCAGCTCGACCAGCGCACGCGGATGGAACTCCTCCAGCCAGCGCCCCACGTCCACCAGCCCCTCGGTCAGCCCGCCCTCGTCCACCGAATCCCGCAGCGTCTTCAGCCCCCGGGCCAGCCGGCGGCGGGCCTGCACCATCGGCGTCCGGTACCGCAGCACGGGCCCCGCACCGTCCTCACCCGCCTCCACGTACTCCCGTTCCTCGTCGGAGAAGAGCACGAACCACCGCACCGGCACCTGCCACACCGAGGTACGGATCCACGGCCGGGCGTCCGGGTTCCGCTCCGCCCACCGCTCGTGGTCCACCACCGCCTGCCCGCGCACCACCGGCGGCAGCACCGCGTCGAGCACCGGCGCGGGGAACATCTCCGTCAGCTCCTCCAGCGCCAGCCAGCCGCGCAGCCTGGTCCGCCACGGGCAGACGCACACCACCCCGTCGACCTCGGCGACGAACGCGTCCCCGCTCTCGTGCACCGGCACGGCGGCCGGCGGGGTGGCCACCAAATCGGCCAGCGAACGGCGCAGTTCGTCCTGTGCCGTGGGCATCCGGGCCCGCCCGGCGTACCGCGCCCAGTGGGCGCGCTCGGGCTCCGGGAAGGCGGCCAGCGGCTCGTACACCCGGAGATAGGACGCATAAGGGACGAGCACCGAAGACACCACCGACATGCAGCAGATCGTGTCACGCCCGTACTCCGCCGGGGGGTGATCCTGAGCACTGGAACAGATCTACGTCCGCGTAGGACTTACCCTCGTGCCCAGTCGGACCGGCCGTGACGGCCGGTCCGCGGCCCTCCCCACCTTCAGGAGGGTCCTCGCCGCTTCGTACTTGGGAGTCACCACAGTGACCGATGTGACCGACGGCGTCCTGCACACCCTGTTCCACTCGGAACAGGGTGGCCACGAGCAAGTCGTGCTCTGCCAGGACCGTGCCAGCGGCCTCAAGGCCGTCATCGCCATCCACTCCACCGCCCTGGGCCCGGCCCTCGGCGGCACCCGCTTCTATCCGTACGCCTCCGAGGAGGAGGCCGTCGCGGATGCCCTGAATCTCTCGCGCGGCATGTCGTACAAGAACGCCATGGCCGGCCTCGACCACGGCGGCGGCAAGGCCGTCATCATCGGCGACCCCGAGCAGATCAAGTCGGAGGAACTGCTGCTGGCCTACGGCCGGTTCGTGGCCTCGCTCGGCGGGCGTTACGTGACCGCCTGCGACGTCGGCACCTATGTCGCCGACATGGATGTCGTCGCCCGCGAGTGCCGCTGGGCCACGGGCCGCTCCCCCGAGAACGGCGGCGCCGGCGACTCCTCGGTCCTCACCGCGTTCGGTGTCTTCCAGGGCATGCGGGCCTCGGCGCAGCACGTCTGGGGCGACCCGACGCTGCGTGGCCGAAAAGTGGGGGTCGCCGGGGTCGGCAAGGTCGGTCACCACCTGGTCGAGCATCTGCTCTCGGACGGCGCGGAGGTCGTGATCACGGATGTGCGGGAGGAGTCCGTACGCCGGATCACCGGGAAGCACCCCCGGATCGCCGTCGCCGCGGACACCGACGCACTGATCCGTACCGAGGGCCTCGACATCTACGCCCCGTGCGCGCTCGGCGGCGCACTGCACGACGAGAGCGTCGCGGTGCTCACGGCCAAGGTGGTGTGCGGTGCGGCCAACAACCAGCTCGCGCATCCCGGCGTGGAGAAGGACCTCGCGGACCGGGCGATCCTGTACGCGCCCGACTACGTGGTGAACGCGGGCGGTGTCATCCAGGTCGCCGACGAGCTGCACGGCTTCGACTTCGACCGGTGCAAGGCCAAGGCGTCGAAGATCTTCGACACCACGCTGGCCATATTCGCACGTGCGAAGGACGACGGCATTCCGCCGGCCGCCGCGGCCGACCGGATCGCCGAACAGCGGATGGCCGAAGCCCGCCGCCGCTGACGGTGGCGGACGCGTCACCCCGCGTCCTCACCACCGTGGACCGTCGACCCGCCGACCGGCGAGACAAGACTCACGCCGGTCGGCGGGTCGCATGCCAAGAAGAGGTTAAAATCGCAGTTGACCAGCGAGGACGGGGCTTCTCGCCGGTCTCCTTCCGGGGCGCGTGATGCGGGCGGCGTACCGTATGGCCGCGGAAGCAGGTACCGTTAAAGCCCTACGGGCACGGTCTCTCAACCGAGAGTCCGTCCTGAAACATGAACGCGTGTCAAGACTCTGGGGCCGTCGAGCCCCGTCACCGAGGGGGTCGAGCCATGGGGCGCGGCCGGGCAAAGGCCAAGCAGACAAAGGTCGCCCGCCAGCTGAAGTACAGCAGCGGCGGGACTGACCTGTCGCGTCTGGCCAATGAGCTGGGCGCATCGCCTTCGAGTCAGCCACCGAACGCAGAGCCGTTCGAGGACGACGACGAGGAAGATGACCCGTACGCACAGTACGCGGATCTGTACAACGACGACGAGGACGAGGACGAGGACGACAAGTCCGGTCCGTCGTCACAGCGCCGCGGCGCTTGACCTCGCGCTGACACATCAACCCGGTCCGGGCCTGTCCCGGACCGGGTTCTGTGCTGCCCCGGCCCGGTCCGGCCGCCTGTGCGGGAGCCGGTTTCCCCGAAGCCTTCCCCGACCGCCGGATCTGCTGGGATCCCGGCGGCCGAGGATGTAGCGGACACCGGGTTCGCCCCGGTGTGCCCGCCCGTGTCTATCGCGCGTACCCGCCGACGAGCTCCGCACCCGAGGTGTGTGCCCCACGCTCGGTGATCTCGCCCGCGACCCAGGACTCGACCCCGCGGTCGGCCAGTGTCGTCAGTGCCACGTCCACGGACTCGGCCGGGACGATCGCGATCATGCCGACGCCCATGTTCAGCGTCTTCTCCAGCTCCAGCTGCTCGACCTGTCCCGTGCGGCCGACCAGGTCGAAGACCGCGCCGGGCGTCCAGGTGGAGCGGTCGACCCTGGCGTGCAGTCCGTCCGGGATGACCCGGGCCAGGTTGTTGGCAAGGCCGCCGCCGGTGATGTGGCTGAAGCCGTGCACCTCGGTCGTGCGGGTGAGCGCCAGGCAGTCCAGCGAGTAGATCTTGGTGGGCTCCAGGAGTTCCTCGCCGAGCGTGCGGCCGAACTCCTCGACCTGCCGGTCCAGCGACCAGCCGGCCCGGTCGAAGACCACGTGCCGGACGAGCGAGTACCCGTTGGAGTGAAGACCGGACGACGCCATGGCGATCACCACGTCACCCTTACGGATACGGTCCGGGCCCAGCAGCAGGTCGGCCTCGACCACACCCGTACCGGCGCCGGCGACATCGAAGTCGTCCGGGCCGAGGAGGCCGGGGTGCTCGGCGGTCTCGCCGCCGACCAGGGCGCAGCCCGCGAGGACGCAGCCCTCGGCGATGCCCTTCACGATGGCCGCGACGCGCTCGGGGTGCACCTTGCCGACGCAGATGTAGTCGGTCATGAAGAGCGGCTCGGCGCCGCAGACGACCAGGTCGTCGACGACCATGCCGACGAGGTCGTGGCCGATGGTGTCGTACACGCCCATCTTGCGGGCGAGGTCGACCTTAGTGCCGACGCCGTCGGTGGCGGAGGCGAGCAGCGGACGCTCGTAGCGCTTGAGGGCCGAGGCGTCGAAGAGGCCGGCGAAACCGCCGAGGCCACCGAGGCCCGCGACCTCGGGGCGCTGCGTCTTCTTCACCCACTCCTTCATCAGCTCGACGGCACGGTCGCCGGCTTCGATGTCGACGCCCGCTGCCGCGTAGGAAGCACCTGTTGTCTCAGACATTGCCTGGGATCTTTCGTGTGGAAATACGGGGCTGGTGGCCGGAGGTGTGCGGCTGGGCCGTCACGGACGACGCAGTGCGTCGGACGCGGCGGTCGCCGCCGGGCCTGCCGCCAGCTCGGTCTCCAGCAGCTGCTTGCCGAGCAGCTCCGGGTCCGGGAGCTCCATGGGGTACTCACCGTCGAAGCAGGCGCGGCAGAGGTTCGGCTTGGCGATCGTCGTCGCCTCGACCATGGCGTCGAGCGAGATGTACGCGAGCGAGTCCGCGCCCATCGACGTGGAGATCTCGTCGACGGTCATGCCGTTGGCGATCAGCTCGGCGCGGGTCGCGAAGTCGATGCCGAAGAAGCAGGGCCACTTCACCGGCGGGGACGAGATCCGGATGTGGATCTCGGCGGCGCCGGCCTCGCGGAGCATCCGGACCAGTGCGCGCTGGGTGTTGCCGCGGACGATCGAGTCGTCGACGACCACCAGGCGCTTGCCCTTGATGACTTCCTTGAGCGGGTTCAGCTTGAGGCGGATGCCCAGCTGCCGGATGGTCTGGGACGGCTGGATGAAGGTCCGGCCGACGTACGCGTTCTTCACCAGGCCGGCGCCGAACGGAATGCCGCTGGCCTCCGCGTAACCAATGGCGGCGGGGGTGCCGGACTCCGGGGTCGCTATGACCAGATCGGCCTCGACCGGGGCCTCGGCGGCCAGCTTGCGGCCCATCTCCACCCGGGAGAGGTAGACGTTGCGCCCGGCGATGTCGGTGTCGGGGCGGGCCAGGTAGACGTACTCGAAGACACAGCCCTTGGGCTTCGCTTCCGCGAACCGCGAGGTGCGCAGGCCGTTCTCGTCGATGGCGACGAGCTCGCCCGGCTCGATCTCGCGGACGAAACTGGCACCGCAGATGTCGAGGGCGGCGGACTCGGAGGCCACCACCCAGCCGCGCTCCAGCCGGCCGAGGACCAGCGGGCGGATGCCCTGCGGGTCACGGGCGGCGTAGAGGGTGTGCTCGTCCATGAAGACGAGGGAGAAGGCGCCCCTGACATCGGGGAGCACCTTCGCGGCGGCCTGCTCGATGGTGAGCGGCTTGCCGTCGTCGTCGGTCTGGCCGGCGAGCAGCGCGGTCACCAGGTCGGTGTCGTTCGTCGCGGCGACCTGGGTGGCGCGGCCGTCCTTGCGGGGAAGGCCGGCGACCATCTCGGCGAGCTGGGCCGTATTGACCAGATTGCCGTTGTGACCCAGGGCGATCGAGCCGTGCGCGGTCGCACGGAACGTCGGCTGCGCGTTCTCCCACACCGAGGCACCGGTGGTGGAGTAGCGGGCATGACCGACCGCGATATGGCCCTGGAGAGATCCCAGAGACGTTTCGTCGAAGACCTGCGAGACCAGTCCCATGTCCTTGAAGACCAGGATCTGGGACCCGTTGCTCACTGCGATGCCCGCGGACTCCTGTCCACGGTGCTGCAGGGCATACAGTCCGAAATAGGTGAGCTTGGCGACCTCTTCGCCCGGAGCCCAGACACCGAAGACGCCGCAAGCGTCCTGGGGGCCTTTCTCTCCGGGGAGCAGGTCGTGGTTGAGTCGTCCATCACCACGAGGCACACCACCGAGTGTAGGCGAGATCGACCACTGGTCCGAATTCGGGATACCGGGCCGGACCACCGGGGAAGCGCTCCCAGGGGCGGTTCGGGGACGGCTCCGGGCAGTTACGCGGAGTGATCATCCTCGCACTGCGGTGGAGTCCGGATCGGGCCACAGGGCGGCGGTCGCCCGGATCAGCGCCCGGTTACCGTCGGGTTCCGGCCATCCGGGCCGGGTGGTCCGCCGGGCCGGATGGTGGCGCTCGGTGAGGCGCTCGGCGGTCCGGTGCGGAGCCCGACCGAACGCGCGTTTCGTGGCGAGCCTCACACCGTGACGGCCGCGATGCGGCCCCCGGACCCCCTCGGCGTGGCGCCGTCGGCCCGGGCGGAGGGTCCGCAGTGCGAGACCGCCGTGGACAGGCGCATGGCTGGTGGCAGGCTCCTGCACCATGCAGACCCAGCCTCTCGGTGACCGCTCGGTCACGCTCGTGGAGCGCCGGCACGTCGATCCGGGACGTGTCGCGAGCGCCATCTGTCGCTGCGCCTGATTCCGTCGGCGTGCCCTCGGCTGCCCCTGCTTCCCCGGTTCACCGCCCGCCCGGCGGCCGATACCGCTTCCGCCGGCCCGCCGCGCCCCGGTCTGCGCACTCGCAACCCCTCCTCCCCCTTCCACAGCCCTGCGCGCAGCCGCAGCCGCCCGGCCCGGCCCCGCGTATCCGCTGGACGGCATCAGCCTCGCCGGATAGCTGCTGCGGGACGAGCGACCCCGGGAGCGGGATCTGTTCTGGCGGGTGCGCGGGGAACCGGCGCTGCGCCGGGGCGACTGGACGTCCTACCGGGGCAGGAGCGGGAAGGACCAGCTGTTCCAGCTCGCCCACGACCAGCGCGAACAGGCCGACCGGTCGGCCGCCGAGCCGGAGCTGCCGGCCGAGCCGAGGGCGTCCTGGGAGCGGACCGACGCCGGACTGCTGCCGTACCCGACGGGGTCCTGAGCCGAGCCGGGGTCCCGCGAGCTCACTCCATCAGGGGCAGCAGGGCGGCGAGGTCGGCCCGCTCCCCGCTTGCGGCGACCTTCGCCTCGTCGAGCGCCCGCGCCCACTCCGTGCGCCCGGTGGCGAGCCGGATCCAGGTGAGCGGGTCGGTCTCGACGACATTGGGCGGCGTACCGCGGGTGTGCCGGGGGCCCGGCACGCACTGGACGACGGCGAACGGCGGGACCCGCACCTCGACCGAGCCGCCCGGCGCCTTCTCCGCGAGGGCGTCGGCGAGCAGCCGGGTGCAGGCGGCGAGGGCCTGCCGGTCGTACGGGATGTCGAGGCCGGCCGCCTCGTTCAGATCGCCGGTGTGCACGACGAGTTCGACGGTACGGGTGACGAGGAAGTCGGCCAGCCGCATCACCCCGGCCCGCGTCGGCAGCAGCCGCTCGTCGCCGGCCCCGGGCACCAGTTCCTCGAACCGCCCCGCGACCTCCTCGTACAGAGCGTCCAGGTCGGGGCGGTCCACCGCGAGCGCCCTGGTGTCGTCCGCGATGCGCGCGGCCCGGTCCGCGGTCCTGAACGGCCACTCGACGAGTGTCAGGTCGGGCTTCGCCGCAGCGGGTTCCGGCAGCTCCAGATTCCGGGTGACGGCCGAGAGCGCCGTGGTCAGGTGCACGGCCAGTTCGCGCACGGTCCAGTCGCCGAGCCGGGTCGGCAGCGCGAGCTGTCCGGGCGTCAGGGTGCGGACGGCTTCCCGGGCATGGGCGAACTGCGCCAGGACCGCGCTGCGGGTCCTGGCCGGGTCGTAGCGGCGGGCACGTTTCTGGGACGGCGGCATGTCCGGGAGCCTAGGACACGGTGGACGCCCCCGGCCGTCTCAGGGGCGGGTCGCGAAGTCGGCCAGGCCGTCGGCGAGCAGGCCGAAAGCCCGCTCGGCGAGCGCGACGGCGTCCGGTGCGACCGCGTCCGCCGACTCCCCGGCCAGCAACCGCAACTGGTTCGCCTGTATGAGCGCGTTGCGGGTACCGATCAGCTGGGCGGCCACGACCCGGGCGATGGCCGGCTCCTCCCCCTCCTCGACCAGGGCTTCGGCGAGCAGGTCGAAGGAGCGCATGGAGAACGCGTGGGCCCGGGTGAGCAGCGCCGGGGTCTCCACGATCAGCCGGCGCACCCTGAGCACCACCGGCGCGTCACTCATGCCGACCGAGGGATCGCGGCGCTCGACGCAGGCCAGGAACTGTCCGCGCACGGCGGCCAGGACGGACTCGCCGGAGGCCCGGTCCCGCACCGCGCGTGCGACATCGCCGATGTGCTCCTCCATGGGAGCGAGGACCAAGTCCTCCTTGCCGGCGAAGTAGTTGAAGACAGTCATCTTCGACACCTCGGCCGCCTCCGCGATCTCGGCGACCGAGACCTTGTCGAAGCCGCGCTCGGCGAAGAGTGCGGTGGCCGCGGCCAGCAGGCGGTGCCGTGTCTGGAGCTTCTTGCGCTCGCGCAGGCTCATCCCCTCGGTCATGGCGTCACTGTACCAGGATGAATGTTAATCCCGGATTAATTCCTGACTCAGTACATTTTCTTGGGTCGTGGTGGCGCCCGGCCGCGGCGGCATCACGCCGCCCGGGAGGGGAGCCCCGTCATGTCAGCAGCCAGACCCACAGTCATGACCGACCGTCAGCGCGTCATCGGGTTCGTGCTCTGCATCGCCACGATCCTGCTGGCCGTGCTCGACACCAACATCGTCTCGGCGGCGACCGTGCCGATCGCCAGCGATCTCGACCCGGTGCACGGCGTCGACAAGATCCCCTGGCTGATCGCCGCCTATCAGCTCGCCGCGACCGCGGCGCTGCCGCTGTACGGGAAGCTCTGCGACGTACTCGGCACCATGGGCCGGCTCTGTCTGGTCCCGATGGCGATCGGAATGGCGGCCGTGAATGCCGCCGAATTCACCACGCCGCAGTCACTCACTCCGCTCCACCGATGAAACCGAATTCCGCCGGAATTCCGCACCCGGACCGTACGAGGACGGCCCCGCCCATGAAACGGGGCGGGGCCGTCCTCGTCAGGAACAGGTACGTCAGGCGAGCAGAGCCGGAATGGTCGCCTCGTGCGCCGTACGCAGCTCGCTCAGCGGAATGCTGAACTCGCCCTGGATCTCGATCTCCTCGCCGTCCACGACACCGATCCGGGCGACGGGCAGACCCCGCGCACCGCACATGTCGTTGAAGCGGAGCTCCTCGCTCCGCGGCACCGAGACGACCGCGCGCCCCGCCGACTCGGAGAAGAGGAACGTGAACGCGTCCAGACCGTCCGGCACGACCAGCCGGGCACCCTTCCCGCCGCGCAGGCAGGACTCGGTGACCGCCTGGATCAGACCGCCGTCGGAGAGGTCGTGCGCCGCGTCGATCATGCCGTCGCGGGAGGCCGAGATCAGGATCTCGCCGAGCAGCTTCTCGCGGCCCAGGTCCACCTCGGGCGGCATGCCGCCGAGGTGACCGTGGACGACCTCGGACCAGGCCGACCCGCCGAACTCCTCACGCGTGTCGCCCAGCAGGTAGAGGAGCTGGCCCTCTTCCGCGAAGGCGACCGGCGTACGCCGGTTGACGTCGTCGATCACGCCGAGCACGGCCACGACCGGCGTCGGGTGGATCGCCGTCTCACCGGTCTGGTTGTACAGCGACACATTGCCGCCGGTGACCGGGGTGCCCAGCTCCAGGCAGCCGTCCGCGAGACCACGGGTGGCCTCGGCGAACTGCCACATGACGTCCGGGTCCTCGGGCGAACCGAAGTTCAGGCAGTCCGAGATGGCCAGCGGCTTGGCGCCGGAGGCGGCGACATTGCGGTACGACTCCGCCAGCGCGAGCTGCGCACCGGTGTACGGGTCGAGCTTGGCGTACCGGCCGTTGCCGTCGGTCGCCATGGCCACGCCCAGGTTCGACTTCTCGTCGATCCGGACCATGCCGGCGTCCTCGGGCATCGCGAGCACGGTGTTGCCCTGCACGAACCGGTCGTACTGGTCGGTGATCCAGGACTTCGACGCCTGGTTCGGCGAGGCGACCAGCTTGAGGACCTGCTCGCGCAGCTCCGCGCCGTTCGCCGGCCGGGCCAGCTTGCCCGCGTCGTCGGCCTGCAGCGCGTCCTGCCAGGACGGGCGGGCGAACGGACGGTGGTACGTCGGGCCCTCGTGGGCCACGGACCGCGGCGGCACGTCGACGATCTGCTCGCCGTGCCAGAAGATCTCCAGCTGAGAGCCCTCGGTCACCTCACCGATGACGGTGGCGATGACGTCCCACTTCTCGCAGATCTCCAGGAAGCGCTCGACGTGCTGCGGCTCGACGATCGCGCACATGCGCTCCTGCGACTCGCTCATGAGGATTTCCTCGGGCGAGAGGGAGGAGTCGCGCAGCGGCACGGTGTCCAGCTCGACGCGCATACCGCCGGATCCGGCGGAGGCCAGCTCGGACGTGGCGCAGGAGAGCCCGGCGCCGCCGAGGTCCTGGATGCCCGCGACGAGCTTCTCCTTGAAGATCTCCAGGGTGCACTCGATGAGGAGCTTCTCCTGGAACGGGTCGCCGACCTGGACGGCCGGGCGCTTGGCCGGGCCGGTCGACTCGAAGGTCTCCGAGGCCAGCACGGAGACGCCGCCGATGCCGTCGCCGCCGGTGCGGGCACCGTAGAGGATCACCTTGTTGCCGGGGCCGGAGGCCTTGGCCAGGTGGATGTCCTCGTGCTTCATCACACCGATGCAGCCGGCGTTGACCAGCGGGTTGCCCTGGTAGCAGGCGTCGAAGACGACCTCGCCGCCGATGTTCGGCAGACCCAGGCAGTTGCCGTAGCCACCGATGCCCGCGACGACGCCCGGCAGGACGCGCTTGGTGTCGGGGTGGTCGGCCGCACCGAAACGCAGCGGGTCGACGACGGCGACCGGACGGGCGCCCATGGCGAGGATGTCGCGGACGATGCCGCCGACGCCGGTCGCCGCGCCCTGGTAGGGCTCGATGTACGAGGGGTGGTTGTGCGACTCGACCTTGAAGGTGACCGCGTAACCCTGACCGACGTCGACCACACCGGCGTTCTCGCCGATGCCGACGAGCATCGCGTCGTTGACGGGGACCTTCTCGCCGAACTGCTTGAGGTGGACCTTGCTGCTCTTGTACGAGCAGTGCTCGGACCACATCACGGAGTACATGGCGAGTTCGGCGCCGGTGGGACGGCGGCCCAGGATCTCGCGGATCCGGGCGTACTCGTCCTCCTTGAGGCCGAGCTCCTTCCAGGGCTGCGCGACGTCCGGGGTCTCGGCCGCGTGCTTGACCGTATCCAGGCTCATGCGTTGACCAGCTTCTTGATGATCGAGGTGAAGAAACCGAGACCGTCGGTGCGGCCGGTTCCGATCAGCGGCTCGACGGCGTGCTCCGGGTGCGGCATCAGGCCGACGACATTGCCCGCGGCGTTGGTGATGCCGGCGATGTCGCGCAGCGAGCCGTTGGGGTTCATGTCCAGGTAGCGGAAGGCGACCCGGCCCTCCGCCTCCAGTTCGTCGAGCACGCGCTCGTCGGCGACGTAACGCCCGTCCATGTTCTTGAGCGGTACAGAAATCTCCTGGCCCGCGGAGTAGTCCGAGGTCCAGGCGGTCTCCGCGTTCTCGACGCGCAGCTTCTGGTCGCGGCAGATGAAGTGCAGGTGGTTGTTCCGCAGCATCGCGCCGGGCAGCAGATGCGCCTCGGTCAGGATCTGGAAACCGTTGCAGATGCCGAGGACCGGCATCCCTGCCTTCGCCTGCTCGATGACGGTCTCCATGACCGGCGAGAAGCGGGAGATCGCGCCGGCCCTCAGATAGTCGCCGTAGGAGAAGCCGCCCGCCAGGATGACCGCGTCGACCTGGTGCAGGTCCTTGTCGCGGTGCCACAGCGATACGGGTTCGGCGCCCGCGACCCGTACGGCCCTCAGGCTGTCCTTGTCGTCGAGCGTGCCGGGAAAGGTGACGACTCCGATACGAGCAGTCACTTCGACTCCTCGGCCTTCTCCACCTTCACGGTGAAGTCCTCGATGACGGTGTTGGCGAGGAAAGTCTCGGCCATCTCGTGAATACGGCTGAGGGCGGCGTCGTCGACCGGCCCCTCGACCTCGAGCTCGAAACGCTTTCCCTGACGTACGTCCGCGATTCCCTCGAAGCCGAGACGGGGCAGTGCGCGCTGCACCGCCTGTCCCTGCGGGTCGAGGATCTCGGGCTTGAGCATGACGTCGACTACGACGCGTGCCACTGGCACTCCCGGTTTGGTGTGGTGCGGCTGTTTCTCCGGGGGGCTCCCCAGACCCCCGCAGGTCCCCTCAGCGTACCTGGCCGGAAATTCTACGCGGGTAGATATCCAGAACCCTTGATCACGCCCAGATATCGGACGGGACAACACATGGGGAAAGTCCTGCAAAAAAAGATCCTCACCAGCAGCACACATAGAAGGCTGACACGCGGAGGTAATTGGGTGGGCTTCACAATGCGGCGCCCACCGCTGTACAAATGATTACCGGGGAATGCAGCATTGACCCTAAACAGTCGGCAACCGTCGACGCCGTATCCGCCTGGCAGCCGGAAGGCCGGTATCGGTGCACATCGGACGCGCCGATACCGTAGGAAAGGACCGATATCCGTGGCTCAACGCGTAGTGGTCACGCTCTCCGACGACATCGACGGGGGAGACGCGGCGGAAACGGTCAGCTTCGCCCTGGACGGGAAGTCGTACGAGATCGACCTCAATCAGTCCAATGCAAAGAAACTGCGCAAGGCCCTCGCGCCGTACATGGCGGCGGGCCGGAAGCGGACGAACGTCGGCAGGCGCGGCAAGACCCCCGTCTCGTACCGGCACACTTCGCTCGCACCCGACCCTGCGGCGGTGCGCGCCTGGGCCCGCTCGCACCGGATGGAGGTGCCTGCCCGCGGCCGGATCCCCAAGAAGGTCTACGAGGCGTTCCGCGAAGCGAGTTGACCGGCCGGCCCGGTCCGGCCCCGTCCGCACCGCCCGCCGGGAGCCGCCGCGGACCCCTTCGGCGACACCCTGCGGGCACCGACTTGCGCTACACCCCTGCAGGTCGGCTAAAGTCTGGAGCACGCCGAGGGGCAAGGCCGCAAAGCCGAACCTCACGCAGCGTGCGGGTGTAGTTCAGTAGCAGAACATCCCCCTTCCAGGGGGAAGGCGCAGTGTGCAATTCCTGTCACCCGCTCTGCAGCGCTCATATCGACCACTCCGGTGGATCAGGTAGAGTAATGCTCGCACCGCCCGATGGACCTCCTTTCGAGGAGTACAATGAGCGGCAGCAATGCGGACGTGGCTCAGTTGGTAGAGCATCACCTTGCCAAGGTGAGGGTCGCGAGTTCGAATCTCGTCGTCCGCTCTTGATCGAAACGAAGGCCCTGGTCGATATCGACCAGGGCCTTCGCCGTGCTCCTCATCACATGACGTTTGTCATGAGCAGTGATGACAGCTCGCACTGATCTGGTCGCCGGTCCCGCGGAAATCTGTAGGCATGACCAGCGAAGACCTTCCAAGCAACCGCGCGGACCGGGCTGTGGCACCCGCCACATCTGCCTCCTCATCCGCCCCCACCTCCGTCTCAGCTTCCGGTGCGGTGATCGAGGCGGCCGGTGTGCGGCGGCGTTATGCGGGCGGCTTCGAGGCCGTGGCCGGTGTCTCCTTCTCGGTGGCGCGCGGCGAGCTCTTCGCCCTGCTCGGTACGAACGGTGCCGGGAAGACCTCCACCGTCGAGCTGCTGGAGGGCCTGGCCAGGCCCGACACCGGCACGGTCCGGGTACTCGGCCACGACCCGTTCCGCGAGCGCGCCGCCGTCCGGCCGCGGATCGGGGTGATGCTCCAGGAGGGCGGCTTCCCGTCCGAACTGACGGTCACCGAGACGGTACGGATGTGGGCGGGCTGCACCAGCGGCGCGCGCCCGACCGGTGAGGCGCTGGAGCTGGTCGGGCTCGGCCACCGGGCACGGGTGCGGGTCAAACAGCTCTCCGGCGGCGAGCGGCGCCGTCTCGACCTGGCGCTGGCCCTGCTCGGCCGGCCCGAGGTGCTGTTCCTGGACGAGCCGACCACCGGGCTCGACGCCGAAGGGCGGCGGGACACCTGGGAGTTGGTCCGCGAGCTGCGGGACGGCGGCACCACCGTCCTGCTCACCACGCATTACCTGGAGGAGGCCGAGACGCTGGCCGACCGGCTGGCGATCATGCACCGGGGGCGGATAGTGACGGCGGGCACCACCGCCGAGGTGACGGCCGCCCGCCCCGCCCGCATCCGCTTCGAGCTGCCGCAGGGAGTACCGCCGGCCCGGCTTCCACTGGGGCTGCGGGCCGCCGCCGAGGGCCACCGGATCGAGATCCGTACCCACCGCTTGCAGGAGTCCCTTGACGAACTGCTGACCTGGGCAAGGGAGTCGGGCGTCCGGCTGCTCGGGCTCGATGCCCGTTCGGCCTCGCTCGAAGAGGCGTTTCTCGATATCGCGCAGAGCGCGTCGGAGTCCGAAAAGGTGGCTGCGTGATGACGACCACGACAACCGGCAGGAGCGCGGCGGCCGGCACGACGACTGGTACGACCGCCACGAGCGCGGCGGCCGGCACGACGCTCCGGGGCCGGCTGACCGCCCTCGGGCGCGCCGAAGTCGCCCTGCTCGCCCGCAACCGGACGGCGGTGTTCGTCTCGCTGCTGATGCCCGCCGCCATGGTCCTGGCGATGAAGTCGACGCTGAAGCAGTCCGTTCTCGACGGGACCGGCCTGTCCGTCGCCGCGGCGGCGCTCACCGGCGGCATCGGCATCGTGCTGATCCAGGCCGTCTACATGAACCTGGTCTCGTCCTATGTGGCGCGGCGCGAGGACCTTGTCCTGAAGCGGCTGCGTACCGGCGAGGTCACCGACCGGGAGATCCTCGTCGGGACCGCCCTGCCGTCGGTCGCGCTGGCTCTGGCCCAGACCGCCGTGATCGTGGTGGCGGGGACGGCCTTCTTCGGCCTCGCCGCCCCGCAGCGGCCCGAACTGCTCGTGGCGGGCCTGCTGCTGGGCGTGGTGCTGCTGGCGGCACTGGCCGCGGCCACCTCCGCGGTGACCCGCACCGTGCAGACCTCGCAGCTCACCACCCTCCCGCTGTTCTTCATCTCGATGATGGGCTCGGGGCTCTTCGTGCCGCTGGAGATCATGCCCGACCCGATGGCGTCCGTGTGCGAGCTGTTGCCGGTGACCGGGGTGATGACGCTCGTGCGGACGGGCTGGCTGGGCGGGGCCGAGGGCTCCGACCTGCTCGTGGCCGCTCTGACGGGGCTGGCCTGGACCGCGTTCGCCGTGTTTGCTGTGCAACGGCGGTTCCGCTGGGATCCGCGACGCTGAGGAGGGACATGCCGTGTCTGTGCTCGTGCGGGGCTGGCGCCGCAGCTGGCAGAAGCGCAGCAAGCTGGAGCGGATCGACCTCTACTCGCGGCTGACCCTCTCAGTGATCCCCTGGATCTTCACCCTGGCGTGGCAGCTGGCCCCCTTCAAGTCGGACATCCGCCATGAGCCGCTCCCGATCGCCCTGGGCGTGGCACTGCTGCTCGTGAGCCTTGTGCAGTGCCTGCTGAGCAACCGCAACGTCCAGCTGTCGTACGCGCACTACCTCGGCACCGCCGTCTTTCCCCGGCGGCGGCAGCTGCCGCCACTGGTGCTGCTGCTGGTGAACCTGGGGCTGCTGGCGACGATGGCCGCGGTGGACGGGATCGAGGCCCCCGGGCTGCTCATCATGGTCTCGAACGCACCGGTGGCATTCGCGATAACGCAGACCCTGCTGGTACCGGTCCGCACCTTCCTGATCCAGTCGTTCGCCGTCACCGCACTGAGCATCGGCGTCTTCGCCGCGGTCGGAGTGCGGGGCGGAACATTGGCCGGTGTGGTGCCGACCTCGCTCTTCGGCTGCGTGCTCGTCCTGATCTCCGTACGGCCCAGTGCCTGGAGCCTGGGCGTGATGTGGCAGGCCGAGGAGGCCCGGGATCTTCAGGCCCGGCTCGCGGTCGCCGAGGAACGGCTGCGGTTCGGGCGGGACTTGCACGACGTACTGGGCCGCAATCTCGCCGTGATCGCGCTGAAGAGCGAACTGGCCGTGGAGCTGGCACAGCGCGGCAGGCCGGAGGCGGTGGACCAGATGATCGAGGTGCAGCGGATAGCCCGCACCTCGCAACAGGAGGTGCGCGATGTCGTACGGGGATACCGGGAGGCCGATCTGAGTACGGAGCTGGCCGGCGCCCGGGGGGTGTTGAGTGCGGCCGGGATCGAGTGCGAAGTGACGGGCGACACCGGCGACCGGCTGCCCGCGCCCGTGCAGTCGGCGCTCGGCTGGGTCGTGCGGGAGGCGGCGACCAATGTGCTGCGGCACGGCGACCCGCGCCACTGCACGATCCGGCTCAGAGCCTCGGCGGAGGCGGCCGTGCTGCTGGTGGAGAACGACGGGGCGGCGGTGGCCGCCACGGGAGCGGACGGAAGTTCCGGGGCGGGCGACGGTTCCGGGCCGGGCGGCTCCGGGCTGGCCGGGCTGCGGGAGCGGCTGCGGGTGGTCGACGGTTCGCTGGACGCGGGTCCGGCGGGGAACGGCCTGTTCCGGCTCACGGCGACGATTCCGCTCGGCCCGGCGGCGTCCTCACCCCGCCTTGAGAAGCCACCTGCCGCCCGGGAGGCACCCGTCCTTCAGGAGGAACGACGATGACGACCGTACGGGTGCTGCTCGCCGACGACGAGCATCTGATCCGGGGCGCGCTGGCCGCGCTGCTGGCCCTGGAGGACGACCTCGTGGTGGTCGCGGAGGCGGCGACCGGCCCGGAGGCGCTGGCCATGGCTCGGGCCCACCGGCCCGATGTGGCGGTCCTCGATCTGGAGATGCCGGGCGCCGACGGTGTGAGTGTCGCCACATCGCTGCGGGCCGAACTGCCCGGTTGCCGGACGATGATCGTGACCAGCCACGGCCTGCCCGGACACCTCAAGCGGGCGCTCGCGGCGGGTGTGCGGGCCTTCGTTCCGAAGACCGTCAGCGCCCGGCAGCTGGCCGGGATCATCCGCACCGTGCATGCCGGAAACCGTTACGTGGACCCGGAGTTGGCGGCCGACGCGATCTCCGCCGGGGACTCTCCGCTGACCGCGCGCGAGACCGAGGTGCTGGAGCTGGCGGCGGACGGAGCCCCCGTCGCGGAGATCGCGGAGCGGGCGTCGCTGTCGCAGGGAACGGTGCGGAATTACCTCTCCGCGGCCGCTTCGAAGCTCGGGGCGGAGAATCGCCATGCCGCGGTGCGTCTCGCACGGCAGCGTGGATGGGTATAGTGGTCCTCGCGCTTCGGCGCTTGCGGACGTAGCTCAGTTGGTAGAGCGCAACCTTGCCAAGGTTGAGGTCGCCAGTTCGAACCTGGTCGTCCGCTCGGTTCAGCAAGAAGCCCCCGGCCTTCCGGCCGGGGGCTTCTTCGTGTTCCTTCGGCGGGCCCTACTGCCAGGGCGTGCCGGTGAGGAGTTCGTACGCCTCCAGGTACTTCGCCCGGGTCGCGTCCACGATCTCCTGGGGCAGCGCCGGCGGCGGCTGCTCGCTCTTGCGGTCCCAGCCGGAGGCCGGCGAGGTCAGCCAGTCCCGGACGAACTGCTTGTCGTAGCTGGGCTGGGCCCTGCCGGGCTCCCAGGCGGCGGCGGGCCAGAAGCGTGAGGAGTCCGGGGTCAGCACCTCGTCCGCGATGATCAGTTCCTCGCCGCCGTCGGCCGTGGGGGCGAAACCGAACTCGAACTTCGTGTCGGCGAGGATGATGCCGCGCTCGCGCGCGATGTCACGTGCCCTGCTGTAGACGTCCAGTGTGGTGCCGCGCAGCAGGTCGGCGGTCTCCTCGCCGACCTGGCGGGCCACCTCTTCGAAGCTCACGTTCTCGTCGTGGTCACCGACGGCCGCCTTGGTGGCGGGGGTGAAGATCGGCGCCGGGAGCTCGGAGCCGTCGACGAGCCCCTCGGGCAGCGCGAGACCGCAGACCGTACGGGACTCCTTGTACTCGACGAGGCCGGAGCCGGTGAGGTAGCCGCGGGCGACGCACTCGACCGGGACCATCCGCAGCGACTTGCAGATCAGGGTGCGGCCGGCCCAGTCCGCGGGGGCTCCGGCGGGGAGCTCCGTGGACAGGACGTGGTTGGGCACCAGGTCGGCGAGCTGGTCGAACCACCAGAGCGAGAGCCGGGTGAGCACTCGGCCCTTGTCCGGGATCTCGGTCGGCAGGACCCAGTCGTACGCGGACATGCGGTCGCTGGCGACCATGACGAGGTCGCCCGCCTCGTTCCGGTACAGGTCGCGCACCTTGCCCGTGTGCAGGTGGGTGAGCCCCGGGACCTGCACTGGCTCGGGCTTTTCTACAAATCCGGACACGCTGCCTCCGCGTAGGTTGATCCAGGAGTCGTTCCGATTCTCCCGTATCGGGGTGCGGTGGGGTGGAGCGGGGGCGTCCGTGGCGCCGACTGCTGTGGGCCCAGGAGCGGTTCGGGCGAGGTTCAGTCGCGCTTGCAGATGCGGTCGAGGAGGTTGGCGGTGGCCCGCTGGATGCGGGGGTCCACATGGCCGGGGCGGTCCAGTGCCGGGGACCAGGCGAAGGTGCCGGAGGCGAAGACGATCGCGCCGGACGGGGCCCGGTACACGGATGTCTCCTGGTGACGCTTGACGCCTTCGCTGTCCAGGTACGGGGAGTGGGCGAGCAGGATGCGGCTCTCGTGCTCGGGGAGTGCGGTGCGCGGGAAGTAGCGGTCGGCCTCGCCGGCGACCAGGCCGTCGAGCTCGTCGCCCTCTCCCGCGCCCGTCGCCTCCCAGAGCCAGTGCTCGGCGTTCCGTACGACCAGGGGATGGGGGTCAGGGACCCTGCCCGCGTACTGGATCCCCAGGAGCTGCTGCTCGGGGCGGTCGATCTCGCGCCAGAGGGCGGGCTTCCCCGGGCCGCGCCGTTTGCGGCAGGTGAGCAGGCGGTCCGGGACGCCGGACGGCGACGGGGCGAGGCCGACCTGCCAGTACATGGTGTTGGCGGAGAGGAAGACCAGCGAGGTGCCGCCGTCGCGGGCGCGTTCGACCGTGCGGCGCATGGGCACCGACCAGTACTCGTCGTGGCCGGGGAAGACCAGGCCCCGGTAGCGGGCCAGATCGACGCGGCCGGCGTGCAGGTCGCGGGTGTCGGCGTACGCGATGTCGTAGCCGTACCGCTCGGCCCAGCGGATGAAGTCGTAGGCATGGCCGACGTGGAGCGGCAGACCGGCGCCCGCGTAGGGGCGGTCGAAGGAGACGGTGACCGCGGCGTCCTCCTCGCCCAGGAGGCAGCCCTGCTCGTCCCAGGCGTGATAGAGGCTGGCGCCGGTGCGGCCGTCCTCCGGATAGAGGTTGTACGCCTGCCAGGTGATGTCCGGCAGGACCAGCAGCAGATCGGCCGGCTGGTCGTCGCGGACCGTGAAGGGGATGTGGGAGCGGTAGCCGTCCATCGTGGTGAGCACGGCGACATACGCGCCGATCGACCAGTAGCTCGGGATCTGCAGCCGCCAGGACTGCCACCAGTGGTGGCAGGAGACCGTGCGGTCGGCGGTGAGCGGCGCGGGCTGCACGATGCCGGAGAGCCGGGGGCTCGTGGTGATCTGGGCGGCGCCGTCTCCGCCGTAGTGACCGATGCGGTAGATGTCCACGGAGAACTGCTGGGGCGGGTCCACGGTGATGTGGAAGTCGATCGCCTCGCCGGGGGCCGCGGCACCCGTGGAGATGAAGCCCTTGATCTGGCGGTGCACGTCGTCGGCCGTGCGCGTGCCGCCGTCGGTGGAGCCGCGGGCCAGGGCGGGGTCGGCGTACCAGGGGACGACCTGCCCGGTGTCGTCGAAGTAGTTCTCACTGCCGCGCAGCCAGGGCAGGGGGCCCTGTCCGAAGGGGTCGGAGACGGCATGCGCGAGGGCACCCGACTCCCACCGTCGAATGTGCTCCGCCCCCATACCGTTTCCCTCCCTCAAGTCCCCCGAGACAACAGTCGATGGTCGGTGGCCGACGGCCGGTCGCCGGTGGTCGATCGCCCGTGGTCATGCGTCATCAGGGCGCCGACAGCGATGCGCCGACTGTCAGCGTCAATCCCCAGCACATCACATAACGCATGCAGTCCGTCACCGTTCGTCGCGAATTGACGTGAACGGAACGTACCGTTCCGGGTGTTCGGTGTGACGGACGGGACTGGCGGGTCAGACGAGGCGCACGGGCTTGTCGGTGCGTACGCCGATCGAGGCGAGCCAGGTACGCAGCGGTTCCGCGTCCCCGTCCTCCACCAGGCTGAGGACGGGACTGCCCAGGTCCGCCCGGCGCTCGCCGTCGACCAGCAGCGCGGGGCCGTCGAGCCAGTCGAGGCCGGGCGCCGCGCCGGCCGTGTCCACCGCCGCGCAGCAGACCATCGCCACGACGTGGTCGGCGAGCAGCTCCGTACCCGTACGGGGCGGCTGGAGCAGGAAGAGCGGGAGCGGGTCGGGACCCCAGGGATCCGGGGCATTCCCGCCGGTGCCCGCAGCGGCCGGGGCGCCCGTCGGACCGGACGCGCCACTGGCCCGGTGCTGCTGGGCCGACTCCTCCTCGCAGGCCACCGCGGCACTGATCCCGGCGGCGAGCTCCTCGCCTCCCCCGGCCCGGCCCGCCAGATGCTCGACGACACGGGCCAGCGTGGGCACCCCCATGGCGGGCCCCGCCGCCGGGGCGGGCGCGGCGGTCATCGAGTCGAGGACGCGGTGCAGGCGCGCGGCATCGGTGCGCCACTTCCGGTCGACGACCTCGTCCGGGTACTGCTGCCAGTCGACCGGCGACCAGTCGGGACCCGGCCGGGCCGGGCCGCCGTGGAACAGCCGGGCCGCCAGCAGCGATGCCGCCTCGTCGGCCGCGCCCGGCTCCTCCAGGAGGTCGCAGGCGGGGCGCTCGCCGAGCCGGGAGGCGAATCCGTCGGCGAGCCGGTCGCGCCGGGACAGCTCGGTGAGTGCGGACACCACGCCCGCGTCCAGCCGGGACGGCCAGCGGCCCATCCGCCAGGCGGGCAGGGCGACCCGGGTGAGCAGCCGGTCCCAGCCCGCGTAGGCGAGGCCGACCTGCTCCTGGGCGACGATCCGCAGACCGTGGTCCACACCCTGTGCACGGACCGACGCGGCGGCGGCGACGCTCCGCTCCATCTCCGCCGCATGACTGCGACAACTGCGCAGCAGCAGCCTGGCGATCCACCCCACGAAGGCACGGGGCACTCTGCGCACCCCGGCCAGCGGTCCCGGCACGGGTGCGGCGGCATCGGCGACCGCGCCGTCGAGCCCCCGCACGAAGCGGCGGGCCGCGGCTATGTCGGGATGCGCGGACGGGCCCGTGCCCGCGACGACCGGGGCGAGCACCGCCCGTAGCTCCGCGACCCGCATCCACCACAGGAACGGGGATCCGATGACCAGCACCGGGGCCGCCTGGACCCGGCGGCGGGTCCGGGCCGCGGAATGCGCCGCCTGATCCGCGCCGGGGCCCGCGGCGGGCTGCGCCGACGGGTGGGTGCGGTCCTCCAGCCAGCTGTCGCAGTCGGGTGTCAGGGCTATGGCCGAGGGCGCGGGAACCCCGAGCCGGTCGGCGAGGTCCCTGACCAGGCGATAGAGATCGGGGGCGGCCTTCTCGGGGAGCGGGACGGTCGGGCTGACCGCCGGCCTCGCCCGTACGATCGCGACCCCGACGGCCGCGGCGAGCAGGAGCACGACGACCGCGCAGACCGACACGGCCCAGCGCGCCGTGTCCCAGCCGCTGCCCACGGCGAGGCCCTGGGCGCCCGCCACGAGCAGCACGACGGCCACCGCCGCCGGCAGGATCGCCGCGGCTGTCGCCCTGCCGCGGATGCGCAGCAGGGCATGAGCTCGGGCACGCGCACTCGGCGCACCCAGCTCCTCACTTGTACCGGTACCGGACACGGCCGGACGTCACCCCCTCTGCCCCCGCGGCGGTGTTGTTCACTCCCCCACTGTGGCACCCGTCACTGACATCGCAATGCCAGTGGGCCAAGTGCCGGAATGCTTGCGCCGCACCCTAGTTGGGGCCTCGGCGGGCGTCATCCGGATGGCTCAGCCGTCACTCGATGGAATGGCTTTGGGCAAAGGTGCTGACGCGCCGCCGTCCTTGAGGCAGCGGCGCGTCGGAGCGGGTCGGCGAGGGCGCGGGCGCGGGCGGGATGCGGGTACGGGATGCGGAAGAACGGTCTGGGCCCTCCGCGACCCGTCTCAGCCCTCCGCGGCCTTCCGGGCGATGTCCGTGCGGAGCTGCGAGCCGTCGAGCCGGATCCGGGCCGCCGCCGTGTAGGCGCGCTCCCTGGCGCTCGCGAGGTCCTTGCCGGTCGCGGTCACGGACAGCACCCGGCCACCCGCACTGACGATCGTGTCGCCCTCCCGCCTGGTGCCCGCGTGCAGGACGTACGCGTGCGGGGCATCCTGCGCCGCCACCTCGTCGAGCCCCTCGATCGGGTCGCCCGTGCGCGGCGTACCCGGGTAGTTGTGCGAGGCGATGACCACGGTGACCGCGGCCTCGTCGCGCCACTTGAGCGGGGGCAGCTCGTCGAGCGTGCCGTTGGCGGAGCCGAGCAGGACACCGGCCAGCGGGGTCTTCAGGCGGGCCAGGACCACCTGGGTCTCGGGGTCACCGAAGCGGGCGTTGAACTCGATCACCCGGACGCCGCGCGAGGTGATCGCGAGGCCCGCGTACAGCAGACCGGAGAACGGGGTGCCGCGGCGGCGGAGTTCGTCGACGGTCGGCTGGAGCACCGAGTCCATGACCTCGTCGACCAGCTTGGGGTCGGCCCACGGGAGCGGGGAGTACGCGCCCATGCCGCCGGTGTTCGGGCCCTCGTCGCCGTCCAGGGCGCGCTTGAAGTCCTGCGCGGGCTGGAGCGGCAGCACGGTGGTGCCGTCCGTGATCGCGAAGAGGCTCACCTCGGGGCCGTCGAGGAACTCCTCGATGACCACGCGGTCGCAGGCCAGGGCGTGGGCTCGGGCCGCCTCGACGTCGTCGGTGACGACGACGCCCTTGCCCGCGGCGAGACCGTCGTCCTTGACGACGTACGGGGCGCCGAAGGCGTCGAGGGCGGCGTCGATCTCGGCCGGGGTGGTGCAGACGTAGCTACGGGCGGTCGGGACGCCGGCCCCGGCCATCACGTCCTTGGCGAACGCCTTGGAGCCCTCCAGCTGGGCCGCCTCGCCGGAGGGGCCGAAGCAGGGGATGCCCGCGGCGCGCACGGAGTCGGCGACCCCGGCGACGAGCGGCGCCTCCGGGCCGACGACCACCAGTTCGGCGCCCAGGTCGGTGGCGAGGCGCGCGACGGCGTCGCCGTCGAGGGCGTCGACCGGGTGCAGTTCGGCCACCTCCGCGATACCGGCGTTGCCGGGAGCGCAGTACAGAGCGGTGACGTCGGGGTCGAGGGACAGAGAGCGGCACAGGGCGTGTTCGCGGGCGCCGCCGCCGATGACGAGGACCTTCACGGGGTGCAGCCTAGCCGCCGGGGCGCGGCACCCTTGACGGGACGCCGCTCCGTGGACACCCCGGGGAGCCGCGGCGGACGCCTCGGGCCGCCGGGGCGCACCCCGGCCGCCGCCCGCTATTCGTTGGTGAACTCCTCGACGACCGTGGCGCCCAGCTCGCGGACGATCAGGTCGTGCCCGGAGAGCGCCGAGTCGACGAGGTCCGGGTCGTCGGCCTCGGGGGTGTCGTCCTCGGGGGCGACCGCGCGCGGCGGCTCGGGCGCGGAGTACGGCTGCGGTGCGGGCTCCGCGGCGGACGCGGCACCCGACGGCTGGTGACCCGGCTGCTGGTGGCTCGGCTGCTGTTGCTGCGGAGAAGCGGCCGGGCGGGGTTCGTAGCTCTGCTGGGGTGCGGGGGTCTGGTACTGCTGCGCGGGCGGGGCGGCGGGGCGGCCGCCGCCGGTCTGCGGGGGTGCACCGGCGCCGCCCGAGGGGTCGACGACGGCCTCGATCTTCCACTGCGCGTTGAACCGCTCGGCGAGGGCCTGCCTCAGCACGTCTTCGCTGCCGCTGCTCGCGAAGTTGTCGCGGGCGCCGGCGTTGAGGAAGCCGATCTGGAGGGTGCTGCCGTCGAAGCCGGTGACCTGGGCGTTCTGGCTGAGCAGGATCCAGGTGAACCGGCGGCGGTTCTTCACTGCCTCCAGGATGTCCGGCCACATGTTCCGCACCTGGCCGACGCCCTGCGCCATACCCGGACTCGGCTCGGCGGCGGCCGGCCCCGGGGGCGCGGCCTGGGCCGGAGCGGCGGCCGGGGCGGCCTGAGGAACGGGCGACTGGCCCGGGGCGGAAGCGGTCGGCCAGCCGCCGGGGCGCCGGCCCGATTCCGGCGCGGCCGCGGTGGGCCAGGCACCGGGACGCTGACCGCCCGCCGGAGCCGGGGCCACGGCCGGCGGCTGCGGGGCGACGGGGGCCGCGGGCGGGGCCACGGCCGGGGCGGGGGCGGGCGGCGGTGCCTGGACCGGCGCGGGCTCCTCGCCCCGTACCGCGGCACGCGCGGCGGCGGGTCCCGCACCGGGCTGCACGACGGGTGCCGGTGGCGCGGCGGGCGCGGGTGCGTGGGACAGGGCCTCGGGCCCGGGTACGTACCCCATGGCGGGCCCCGGGCCGGTGGTCGCGAAGGAGGCGCCCCGCTCCAGCCGGTCGAGCCGGGCCTGCAGCGAACGCTCGTCGTCGAAGGCGGCGGGCAGCAGCACCCGGGCGCAGATCAGCTCGACCTGGAGACGCGGCGAGGTGGCCCCGCGCATCTCCGTGAGCCCCTCGTTGACCAGGTCGGCGGCGCGGCTCAGCTCCGCGGCACCGAAGACGGACGCCTGGGCCTGCATCCGCTCGACGACATCGGCGGGGGCATCGATCAGCCCCTTCTCCCCGGCGTCCGGCACGGCGGCCAGGATCACCAGGTCGCGCAGCCGCTCCAGGAGGTCGGCGACGAAGCGGCGCGGGTCGTTGCCGCCCTCGATCACCCGGTCCACGACCTCGAACGCCGCGGCCCCGTCGCCCGCCGCGAAGGCGTCCACGATCGAGTCGAGCAGCGAGCCGTCCGTATAACCGAGCAGCGAGGTCGCCATGGCGTATGTCACACCGTCGTCGCCCGCGCCGGCCAGCAGCTGGTCCATCACCGACATCGAGTCACGCACCGACCCGGCCCCGGCCCGCACGACGAGCGGCAGCACACCGTCCTCGACGGGGCTGTTCTCCCTGCCGCAGACCTCGGCGAGGTAGTCGCGCAGCGTCCCCGGCGGCACGAGACGGAACGGGTAGTGGTGCGTACGCGACCGGATCGTGCCGATGACCTTCTCGGGCTCGGTGGTCGCGAAGATGAACTTCAGGTGCTCCGGCGGCTCCTCGACCACCTTCAGCAGGGCGTTGAACCCCGCCGACGTGACCATGTGCGCCTCGTCGATGATGTAGATCTTGTAACGACTCGACGCGGGCCCGAAGAACGCCTTCTCCCGCAGATCACGGGCGTCGTCCACGCCACCGTGCGACGCGGCGTCGATCTCGATGACATCGATCGACCCCGGCCCGTTGCGCGCGAGGTCCCGGCAGGACTGGCACTCCCCGCACGGCGTGGGCGTCGGCCCCTGCTCGCAGTTCAGGCAGCGGGCCAGGATGCGCGCGCTGGTCGTCTTGCCGCAGCCGCGCGGACCACTGAACAGGTACGCGTGATTGACCCGGTTGTTCCGCAGCGCCTGCTGCAGCGGGTCGGTGACATGCTCCTGCCCGATGACCTCGGCGAACGACTCGGGGCGGTAGCGGCGGTACAGCGCAAGGGACGACACACATACGAGGTTATCCGGGCGGACCGACAACCGGCCCCGGACCGTACGAAGCACCGCCCCGGAAACGCAAGGGCCCCTCACGCACCCGCCAGAGCCGACCTACCCTTGCTGCCTTCCGGCCCTGGGGGAGTTCAGTCAGATAGCGCCACGTGAGGGGCTGACGCCCACCTTAGCCGATCCCCACCCCTGCCGGTCCACTCCCCCACCCACCGGAGACCCCGCGCACGAGCCCGAGAGAGGTCCGAGGGAGGTCCGAGGGGAACGGGTTCGCGAGCACTCCTCAACGTCTTGTATTGTTTGCCGCGGAGGATTCGCCTAGTGGCCTAGGGCGCACGCTTGGAAAGCGTGTTGGGGGCAACCCCTCACGAGTTCGAATCTCGTATCCTCCGCCATTGCTCTCACCGGGCAATACGTCGAAGGCCCCCGCAGCTCGCTGCGGGGGCCTTCGACGTTGGTGGTCTCAGTTAGCCGGCCAGACCGGGTTTCCTCGGCGGACTCCCGTCCGCCTTCGCTCCGCGACATCGTTCCCGTCGCCATCCGAACCCAGCTTCAGGAGCAGTGCGCCGCAGCGGCAACTGCCCATCGCATTTCGGCAGCGGACGGGGCACTCCTGTTCGCGCCACCGTGAGAGCACCATACGGGTCCACCGCATCAGGGCCGAGCAAACCCGGATCCACACCCGGCAGCTGAGCACTTACGCCCCTGTGGATAACTCACGCGGCCGAAATTCTCCCTAGTAGGGTCGAGATGTGGCCACTCCCCTGTTCTTCGACACCGCCCTCCGCACCCTTCCTGCTGTCCCCGCGGAGGCCGTGGAGCACGGTGAGGTCTTCACGCGACGCTGGGTGGTCGAACTGATCCTCGACCTCATCGGGTACACAGCCGATAAGGACCTCTGCGACGTGAAGCTCGTCGAGCCGGCCTGCGGATCGGGCGCCTTCCTAGTCGCTGTCGCGTCACGGATCAGCGCCTCCTGCCGTACGCACCATCGCCCCCTCGGGGACGCGACGGCGGCCGTGCGCGCCCTGGACCTGTTGGACCGCAATGTCCAGCAGAGCCGAACGGTCATCGAGAGGCAGTTGGCAGGCGAAGGGTGGCAGGCTGAGGAAGCCCGCCAGGTGGCAGCCGCCTGGGTCGAACAAGGCGACTACCTGCTCCAACCCGATGCAGACCACCGAGCGGACTACGTGGTCGGCAATCCCCCGTACATCCGTCTCGAAGATGTCCCCGACGACCGGATGGCTGCCTACCGCAGCGCCTGCTCCACGATGGGTGGCAGGGCGGACATCTACATCGGCTTCTACGAGGTTGCGCTGCGAAGCCTCAACCCTGGTGGGCAGCTCGGCTTCATCTGCGCCGATCGCTGGATGCGGAACCAGTACGGCCGTCGTCTCCGACAGCTGGTAACCAGCCACTTCAGCATGGACCTGGCTCTGGTCATGCACGACGTAGATGCCTTCGAGGATCAGGTTTCGGCCTATCCAGCGATCACGATCATCTCGAATCGGCCCCAGGGCGAAGCAGTGGCAGCGGACACCACTCGGGCATTCGGCAGCGCTCAGGCCAACGACTTCGCCGCCTGGTACGTGAAGGACGCGTTGGAGTCGATCACTACCCCGGTGTTCCAGGCCGCCCGCATGCCGCATTGGTTCCCCGGCGAGGACTCATGGCCGGCCGCCTCACCGGCGAGGCTGGCCTTCCTTGAAGAACTCGCCGCACGTTTCCGGCTCCTGGAGGACAGCCAGACCGGGACCCGCGTCGGCATCGGCATCGCCACCGGCGCCGACAAGGTCTTCCTCACCGACGACGACACCTTGGTCGAGAGCGACCGGCTACTGCCTATGGCCATGGTCCGTGACACCACCAGCGGCACCTTGAACTGGAACGGCACCTACCTGATCAACCCGTGGACAGCCGAAGGTGACCTGGTCGACCTCACTGCCTACCCCCACCTCGCCTCGTACTTCAAGGAGCACGGTGCTGCGCTCCGCAAGCGATACGTCGCGGTCAAGCAGCCTCAGCGCTGGTACAAGACGATCGATAAGGTCGACCACCGTCTGACGCGGCGCCCTAAGCTGCTGTTTCCGGACATGAAACTGACGATCCATCCGGTCCTCGATGAAGGTGCGCTGTACCCTCACCACAACCTTTACTTCATCGTCTCGGACGTCTGGGACATGCGCGTACTCGGTGGTCTGCTGCTGTCCAAGGTCGCAGAAGCGTTCGTGGAGGCATACGCGGTCAAGATGCGCGGGGGAACCCTTCGGTTCCAGGCGCAGTACCTCCGCAAGATCCGCGTGCCCGACCCGGCATCGATCAGCGAAAGCGACCGAGACGCCCTCGCGGATGCCTTCGACAAGCGCGATGTGAAGGCCGCCACGGAGGCCGCCTTGCGCGTCTACGGACTGGCCGAGCTGCCTGACTAGTTGGTCGTCGGCGGCTGGAACGGCATGACGGCGATGCCCTCGACGGCGAGCGGCGCCGGGTCGAGGTAGGCCATGCCGCCGGTCCCGCACACGTACGTGCGGGCGCCGGTAACGGCGCAGAGGTCCGCGAGCCGCTGGGAGCGTCCCGGCCGGGAGGGCAGATCGCTGCTGGCGAGGATCTGGCCCTGCCAGCCGAGTAGGTCCAGAAGCAGGCGGGTGGAGGCTTCGGCGACGGCGGCGGTCCTGCCGGTGTCGAAGGTGTCCAGCACCTCGCCCAGGACCCGGGTGAGGGCCGTCCAGTGTGGACTCGTTCCGTAGTTTTGCCGCAGCACCCCTGCGGTTTTCCGGCGGGCTCGGCTGGGATCGTCGATCAACGCGTCCCGGATGAGAGTCGACCGCCCGTAGGGAAGGCGTGTGGGGATGGTGAGCCACTGCTGACGATCTGGTTCGTCGAGGGCCCCGAGGCGGGCTCGGTGCTCGTAGTCGCGGCGGGTGAACTGAACGTCGTCCAGGACGATCCAGTAGTCCGCCGCGAACAGCTTGGCCAGCGTGGTCAGTCTCGGGAACAGGTTGGGCTGGTGGATTGCGCACAGCCCGCCCGGCTCCGGCAGGTCAGGAAGAGATGAGACGGCTGGTGAAGCCGTCACGGATGAGGGATTCGTAGGCTCCATGCACGTCCTCCGGGACCTCCTGCTCGATGGCGAATCCGAGCTTCGGATACTCGATGACCCGCTGGAGATCGCCGACGAGCATGTCCAGGACGAGCTTCTCGTCGCCGATGGACTTCACGTAGTCGTCGAACTCCAGCGGCTCCGACGCGCAAAGGATCTCGATGTCGGGCCACAGCTCGCGGGCGGTCGCGAACGACCGCCGTTCCATGTAGGGCTTGGAGACCAGCAGCACCGTCTTCGGGGTGATGCCGGCGGCGGCGAGGACCTCTCGGGAGAGGGTGATGTTCTGCCCGGTGTTGCCGGCGTCCGGTTCCAGCAGGATCGCCTCGGCGGGAACGCCTAGGTCGATGGCGTGCTCGCGGAAGTGGACGGCCTCGCCGCGCGGGAAGACCTTGGCGGTGGTGGGGCTGTTGCCGCCGGTGAAGACCAGGGTCGGGAACAGCCCGGCGCGGTACAGCTCGGCGGAGTGGGTGGCGACTCCGAGGTCGTGGCTACCCAGCCCGATCGCCACGTCGACGGGCCGCAGCTGGTGGTGCATCTGGTGGTAGTCCCAGATAAGCGCGGCCCGGCGCCACTGGTCCTCGGTGATGGCCTGCTGGTTGTCGCTCACGCGTCTCTCCCTGGTCACCGTCGCCGGGGGCCGGTCGGCCCGTCGTTCATGGCCTTGATGCCCTCGATGCTGCGCAGTTGGTGCACGAGTCCGTACTGCGCGGCCGTGCGGGTGGCCTGATCGAGGATGTGGAGTCCATCATCCCGGGTCGCGGCGTCGGAGAGCAGGATGTGGCCGTGGGCAGTGTCCAGCCGTACGCGTTGCATCGGGGAGTCGGTGGCTCCGCTGCTGCGGGCGATGTCGATGAAGTGCAGAGCCTGGGTGAGATCACCGGCGCCACGGCGGGCGAGGGCGAGTTTCTGGTGGGCCACCGACCAGTCGTCGGGTTCGGTGAGGTCCTCGAAGTCGCGGGTCGCGGCCTGCATGACGCGGGTCGCATAGTCGTGCCGACCGTTCTTGCTCAGCGCCGTGCCCACCCACAGACGGGCCCTGGCGCGGTCCCGGAGGGAGAGCCGGTCGTCGACGGCGAGGGTTTCGTAGTGGCGGGCGGCAATCTCCAGCTTGCCGGACATTTCCGTGACCACGGCGAGGGAGAGGTCGAGCTGGGCGACACGACGCGGGATGTCGAGCTGGGTGAAGACGGCACGAGCCCCGGCATAGGAGTGCTGGGCGGAGAGTGGGCCGAGCACAGAGCCTTGGTCGCGTTTGAGGTCACCGAGAAGCGCGGTCGAGCGGGCGAAAAGGTACAGGCCCTTTTCGTCCAGTTCCTGAGCGTTGAACCGCACCAACCAGCGACTGAGCAGGCTGTCAGCGAAGGCGAAGTACTGACGGGAGAGCGCGACCACGACGCGGTCCAGGTCCTCCGCCCACGATTCGTACTCCCAGGCTCGGGGGCCGGCAGCAGTGACGCGTCGTCCGGCACCTTGCACGGTGCTGGCCATCTCCGACAGGAGCGTCTCGAAGCGCAGGTGGGCGGTGGCGTCCGCACGTCCGAGGGCGGTGTCGAGGATGGCCTGGGTGTCGGGTCTGGGCTCGGTTTCGGCACGCTTGCCCTCCCACTTCGAGACCGTCGCAACGGCCACGCCGAGGTGCTCGGCAAAGGCCCGCACACTCAAGCGCAGGGCGAGACGCAGTGCCCTGGCCTCCAAGCCGGTCCAGTGGTGCACGGTTGCCACGCTCACTCCCTTCCACCGTCATCGAAGCAGACGCGTGTGGGCGGCGGGACGAAAGTGGAACGGAAGTGGAACGGCAGGTGATTGGCCAGGAGTTCGGGGACCTCCATGCTCAGGATCGTCACCACGTGTCGACCCTTTGGACGGTCCCCCGCATGGAACCCCTCACGGAATATCGCCTGGTCAGCGGGCCTGTCGTCTACGGCTTCCTCCGGCTGGTGCGGGTCTCCGAAGCCCGGCAGGAGGCGCTGATCGCCTCGCTCGCCGAGTACTGCCGCAGCCACGAACTGGAGCTGTCCGGCGTCTTCACCGAACGCGAAGCGAGTGCCGGCCCCGGCTCCGCGGCCTTTACCGGCCTGCTGGACGTGTTGGCCCTGCCGGATGTCTACGGCGTGCTCGCCCCGGCCGCGTCACACCTCGGCCCGAAGGCGATAGCTGCTGAACGCGGTCGGCGGATTAAGGCGGTCGGTTCCCGGCTGCTTCTGGTCCGCCGGGCCCACACCGCATGCCCGCCGGCCGCCTCCACCGCGGTGGCCCGCCGCCACAGCCCGGGAACCACAAGCCTCCTGGAGACAGAGTCATGAGGACAGCAATGATCGAGACGGTGCAGCGCTTCTTCGGGGCCCGCCCCGAATCCGTGGGACAGGCAAGGGAATTCGCCTCCGAGACCCTGGCCGTATGGGGCCTTTCGGAACGGATCGACGACATCCGCCTCTGCCGCGGTCTGGTTCTGGTGGCCGCGCTCGCCGACGAGTGGGGAGTGCAAGACCGCACACCGCTCGGAAAGATCGTTTGGTCCTGTTTCAAGACCGCAGGAGGGACGACCGCGTGAGCGCCCTCCTCACTCCGACAGGCCCCGAGCTGCGGCTACTGGTCTCGCTCGCCGCCTGGAGCGGGCCGGGCACCGGTCCGCACTTCCCAGGCGCCTCCCGCAGGCTGCGGCTGCCCAGCCGCCCCGACTGGGCGGCACTGGTCGCCCGCACTGGCACAGCCGTTCTCCTGCTCGGTCTGGAACCGCTGTCGCAGTCCGCCGGCGCCTCTCAGCTCGACACCTACCTGGATACCGCAAGCGGGGCCGACCGGCTGCTGTTCGGGCTTGTCCGCAGCTGCTGACTCCCTGGAACTCCCTGCACGGCCCCGGTTATACGGATGAGAGGCAACTGCCGTGGAAACATTCGAACGCGCCAAGCTGGACGCATACTTCGCCCGGATCGCCGTCCAGTTCGCCCCCGACGAGCAGACCTCGTCGTTCCTGATCACCCACCTCCTGGCCGAGCGCCCCGCGTTTGTCCGCGCCGTTGCCGCGATGACGCGGCTCACGGCGGTGCTGCCCAAGCCGAAGTCCGTCCACCCGGCTGCCCAGCGCGAGACCGAGCGGACCGTCGCCGTCGACCCCCTGACCCGCGAAATGTTCACCGACCCGGACTCCGCTCTGGACTACTTCGAATCCCGGGCCGCTGGAGAACCCGTCTCCCTCCTCGACGTCGGCGGCTACTTCGCCCCCACCCTCACCGACATCCACAGCCGCTTCACCGGCCGCCTGGTCGGTGTCGTCGAGGACACCGAGAACGGCCACCGCCGCTACGAAGTCTTCGACAAACTGCCCTGCCCCGTCATCTCGGTGGCACGCTCCCCACTCAAGGACCCCGAGGACTACCTCGTCGGCCAGTCCGTCGTGTTCTCCACCGAGGCCGTCATGCGCGGCCGCGGCGACATCCTCCACGGCCGCCCCGCCCTCGTGATCGGCTTCGGCAAGCTCGGCTCCTCCATCGCCCGGCTCCTGCACGCCAAGGGCGTACAGGTCACCGTCTTCGACATCGACCCAGTACGCCGCACCCAGGCCCTGTCCCAGGGGTTCACCGTCGCACGCGATCGCGAGACCGCGCTCATCGGCGCCGGCCTGGTGCTCTGCGCGACCGGCGCGGTCTCCCTGCGCGGCGACGACTTCTCTCACCTGCGCAACGGCGCCTACGTCGCCACCGTCACCTCCAGCGAGGACGAACTCGACCTTGCCGGCCTGTCGGACGTCTACACCCGCACGGTCGTCGGCGACCACGTCACCCGCTACCAGACCACCGACCATCACTTCTATCTGGCGAACGGCGGCAATGCCGTCAACTTCATCCACGGCGCGAGCGTTGGGCCGTTCATCTTCCTGATCCAGGCCGAGATCCTCGCCGCAATCAGGATGCTTACCCGCGGAGACCTCCGCCCTGGCATCCACGAGGTCCCCGCACCTGACCGCGAGGCCATCACGGCGACCTGGCTCTCCTACTTCAACAGGTGATCACCATGCCCATCACGGCCAACCACATCCGCACCACCATCACCACGTACCTCGACCAGCACCCCGAGGACAAGCGCAAAATCGACATCGTCCAGGGCCTCCTCGACGACGGCGACGACCTCACCAGCCGCAAGTCCCTGCCGGGACACGTCACAGCAGGCGCGATCCTCGTCGGCCGCGACGGCCGTGTCCTGCACATCCTCCACAACGCCACCGACAAATGGCTGCTGCCCGGCGGCCACATCGAGCCCTGCGACGACACCCTCCTGCAAGCCGCCGGCCGTGAACTCGCCGAAGAGACCGGCGGCTCGACGCTTCCTCCGGTGACGCTGGTCAGCGAGGGCGAGGTACTGGTCGCCGAGGCGACGCCGGAGGTGCTGCCCCCATCGGCAGTCCGGTGAGCCGGCCGTCGAAGAAGATCGGGGTCTTGTGGATGTGGGCATTGCAGTGCGCCGAGGGCGTCCCGTTCCGCGACGGGCGGGCGCCGCGTCGGCTGCGGAGCCGCCGGCCAACGAGTCGGCGATCCGTGCGGCCGCCTCCACCAATGACAGGCCCCGGAGTCGACTTGGCGCAGGTAGTCCGCGACCGGGCCGAGGGCGGGCAGCAGGGATCCCCCGGCGGCGGGTATGTCGATTCCCGCGCAGCGGTTCGGCCGCTCCCACCGGGATGGTCGAGGCGGGATGCGCGGACAGACCTCTGTCGGCCCCCTCGCCCCGGGCCCTGGAAGAGCCGCTCCTCCACGGTTCCGCCAAGGGGGACGGCAGTACCTGGGTGCCGCGGGCGAGCAGGACGGTGTCGGCTGCGGCGTGTTCGGTGCAGCTGGGAGGGGCGGTGAAGAACTCCGGCAAACTTACCACGAGGGTAAGATTGCGCCATGGGTACCCACACTGCGCCACCAGCTCCGCCCCTCGGTCTGCGCGAGGCGAAGAAGCAGGAGAGCCGTCAGCTCATCTCCGACGCCGCCACCCGCCTGTTCCTCGCCCAGGGCTTCGAGCAGACCACCATCGCCGAGATCGCCGCCGCCGCCAGGGTGGCGAAGAAGACGGTCACCAACTACTTCCCGCACAAGGAAGACCTGGCCCTGGACCGGCAGGACGCCTTCATCACCTCGCTGGCCGGTACGGTGTCCGGTCGCCGACCGGGTGAGTCGGCGCTGGCCGCCCTGCGCCGCGCCTTCACCGAAGCGCTCGCCGCCACCGACCCGGTCGCCGGGTTCTCCGGCCCCGGCTTCGCCCGCATGACCGCCGACAGCCCCACCCTGACGACCCGGCTGCGCGACCTGCACGACCTGCGCGAAGCCGCCCTGGCGGAGACCCTCGCCGAGGCCACCGGCGTACCCCGCGACGACATCACCGTGTGCACCGCCGCCGGACTGCTCGGCACGGTCCACCGCGTCCTCTTCGACCGCATCCAGCAGCTCACCCTCGCCGGACGGAGCACCGCACGGATCCGCACCGAGGTCGCGGCAGCCGCCGAGCACGCGTTCGACCTGCTGGAACCCTCCCTCGCCGACTACGCCACCGCCTGATCCGGCGGACTGCGTTGCGGGGCAGGCCTGTTGAGTCCTCCCCCTACGAACGGCCCGCGGCGGTTCACCGCCGCCCGGCCCCCTCCCGATGACCTCGCTACGATCGCCGGTCATGGACTGGGTCGAGCGTGCCGCGAAGCTGAGGCAATGGACCGGGAACGGGATACGGGCCCCGCACAAGCCTCTGCTGCTCCTGTACGCCCTCGGCCGGTTCCAGGAGGACGCCGACGGCGAGTTGCGGTACAGCGCGGTGGAGGAGGACCTGAAGCGGCTGCTGACCGAGTACGGGCCGGCCAACAGGACGACGCCTGCCTATCCCTTCCACCATCTGGTCAGCGACGGGGTGTGGGAAGTACGTACCGATCGCGGGCCCGGCAGCCCCGGCAGCGGGGTGCTGGAGCTACGGGCGACCGGCGCGACGGGCCGGTTGGCACCGGAGCTGCGCGCAGCCCTGCGACGTGAGCCGTCGCTGCTCGGCCGGATCGCCGGGGTGCTGCTCGATCAGCACTTCCCGCCATCGCTCCACGGCGAGCTGCGCGAGGCGGTGGGCCTGGAGCAGGTGCCGGTGGAGTCCGAACCGCTTCCGGCCGGACGGCGGCAACGGGACCGGCGGATGCGGGAGATGGTGCTGACCGCGTACGAGTACCAGTGCGCCTTCTGCGGTTACGACGGCAGGATCGGTGCGGTGCCGGTCGGGCTGGAGGCCGCGCACGTGCGCTGGTGGGCGTTCGACGGCCCGGACGACATCGACAACGGGCTGTGCCTGTGCGCACTGCACCACAAGCTGTTCGACAAGGGCGCCCTCGGCGTCGGCGAGGGCCACCGCATCCTGGTCTCGCAGAGGTTCGTCGGGCGGAGCCCGGCAGCCCGCGAGCACGTGACAGCACTGGCGGGCCGCCCGTTGATCGGCCCGCAGCCGGGCACGAACCCGGTCGCGGAGCGCCACCGGTCCTGGCACACCGAGCAGGTCTTCCACGGCACCCCGCGCCCTGCCTCCGGGACGTGATCGCCCGCCCCCGCGCACCCGCCCTCGGGCGGCGGTCGTTATCGGACAGGCTCGCCCGAATCGCGGCGGAAGCGGCCGGGGCCGACCCGTACGGAGAACACCGGTGATCCCGTACCCCGGGGTGCGATGAGCGCGTTCGCGGGGGAAGAACGGGGGCGCGGCCGCATGGCCGTCCACACATGCAGTCCCCGGTAGTCCTTCTCGGTTCCGGGACTTCCAGCCGTCGCTGAAAGCTCCGGGCCCGGAGGAGCTGCCGGGGGCCTGGCCAGAGCCGACGAGGGGGTCACTCGGCCGACGAACGTCTCCGTCGACGGTGCGGCTCGCTCTGGTTTTCTGGTGTATTGAAGATTCTCCTCCCAATTTCTCGTTGGTCAAGGGGTTTGGTACCTCTTTCTCATGTATGCCCGGATCCGGATCCGGCTCCGAGAGGGTGTGTGATCACCGTCACCCCGTTTCTTCGGGTCCGGTGTCGTCCGGATGCGGGGTGCCGGGCGTATGCCCGGTGAGACCGAGGAGATCCAGGAGTTGTTTGTTGACCGTCGAGGAGTTCGAAGAGTTCTACGCGCAGACGGCTGCCCGGCTGACCGGGCAGCTGTTTGTGATGCTCGGCGACCAGCACGAAGCGCAGGACGTGGTGCAGGAAGCTTTCGTCAAGGGCTGGAGCCGGCGGCGGCAGCTCGATCGTGACGGGCAGCCCGAGGCGTGGATCCGTACGGTCGCGTGGCGGCTGGCGGTGAGCCGGTGGCGGGTGCGGCGTCGTGCGGCGGATGCCTGGCAACGCAGTGGTGCCCCGCCACAGGTGGAGGCGCCCGGGCCGGAGTCGGTGGCTCTGGTGGAAGCGCTGCGGGAACTGCCGCCCAAGCAGCGGCGCACGCTGGCGCTGCACTACGTCTGCGATCTGACCGTCGAACAGATCGCCTCGGAGACCGGTCTGGCGGCCAGCACCGTCAAGACGCACCTGGCCCGGGGCCGGGCCACGCTCTCTCATCGTCTGCAAGATCCGCGTACCGAGGAGGGGCCCTGTGTCTGAAGCCCATGACCCGTTGAGGTCCCTGTTCAAGGAAGCCGCCGCCGCCGGGCAGTCCAGCGCGCGTTCCGCTCCGACCTCGTACATCACCGAGCGCGGGGAGCGAGCGCGCAGGCGCCGGATCGTCGCGCTGGCCGTCGGGGCCTGCCTGGTCTTCTCGGGTACGGGCGCGGCCGTGGCCTCGCTGGTGCCGGACGGTACGGGCACGACCGCCCCCGCCAACACGCCCTCGCCCGTTCCCTCGCCCCGGCTCTCCCCCTCGCCGACCTCGCCGGCCTCGCCGAGCTCCACGAGCTCCACGCCCTCCTCGCCGCAGACCAGTCTGCCGCCGACGAGAACCCCTTCCGGCAGCCTGTCGACATCGCCGGCGGCGCCCAGTCGGAGCGTCACCTTCCCGCCTCCCTGACCGCCCCGTCCTCCCGACCGACCGACCTGCCGCGCATTCCCGACCGGGCCATTCGGTGTGCGCTGAACCAACGCTGGAGATTGTGCTGTGAGCCTTTCCACCCCCCCACGGCCGCGGCCGCCGCACGAGCATCCGTCCCTTGGGGCCGAGGCCGCTCCCTGCGCGCCACACGACGCCCCGGCATCCGGCAGGAAGCCCTTCGCCCGGCTGCCGCTGCGGTTCGGGCCCGCCGACCGCGAGGTGCTCTGGCTCTACCTGCTGACCCGGGTGGGCATCTGGACCACCGCCTACTGCACCCGCTGGCTGTTCCCCGACGTGGAAGGGACGCATCATGCCGGTTCGTTCTTCTCGTCGTGGCAGCGGTGGGACTGGTGGCACTACCTGCACATAGCGCAGCAGGGCTACTTCCCGGGCCGGTCCGGTCCCTGGACGCCCGACTGGGACAACAGGGAGGCCTTCTTCCCCGGTTTCCCGTTCCTGCTGCGGGCCGTGCACACCGTCGTGCCGAGCTGGGCGGCCGCCGGTGCGCTGATATCCCTCGTCGCGGGCGGTGTCGCCGTGCTGGCCCTGGCCCGTATCGCCCGGCTGCACCTGCCGCAGGCCGCCGGGCAGCGCGCGGCCCTGTTCTTCCTGCTCTCCCCGTGTGCGGTCTTCCTGGCCGCCGGTTACACCGAGGCGCTCTTCCTCGCCCTGGCCCTGCCCGCCTGGCTGGCCGCCCAGCGCCTCAACTGGCCGCTGGCGGCCGTACTGACGTGCCTGGCCACCACCGTCCGGGTCAGCGGGCTCTTCCTCGCGGCGGCCCTCGCGGTGCACTTCCTGGTGACCGCGCGCACCCCCTCCCAGTGGCGCCGTCTGCCCTGGCTGGCGCTGCCCGCCCTGCCGCCGTTCCTCTACAGCTGGTACCTGCACGCGCACACCGCCGACTGGATGGCCTGGAAGCACGCCGAGGAGCGCGGCTGGTACCGCGACTTCCACGCCCCCTGGGAAGCGTGGAAGAACACCTGGCACGCCGCCTTCGGGCACTCCCAGGCCACCGGGTACGCCCTGATGTGCCAGGCCGAAATCCTCGCCATGCTGGTCGGCGTCGTCCTGTGCGGCCTGCTGCTCCGGCGGCGGCGCTGGGCGGAGGCCGCGTACATCGCGCTCAGCCTGTGGGCCCTGGGCACCTCGTACTGGTACACCTCCGTTCCCCGCGCGACCCTCCTGTGGTGGCCGCTGTGGACCGGTCTCGCCGCCTGGAGCCTGCGAAGTCCCCACGTCAAGACCGCGTACCTCGTCGTCGCCGCCCCGCTGATGACCGTCTTCGCCGTCACCTTCCTCTCCGGCCGCTGGGCCGGCTGACCGCGAGCGCCCCGGTCGGCTCCGGTTCTTCCAGAACCGGTAGTGGTGGTCCCGTGCGAAGTCCGCGCGCTGCCGGCTGTCCGAGGCCGGCGTCTGCACATATCCGTCCGCGCCGCGGAAGCGGGGCCAGTCCGTCCGGCCCGATGCGGCGAAGCCCACCCAGGTGCTGATCAGCTGGTCGCGGAACCCGGCCTGTCCGGCCTTCACGTCCTGGAACAGGGCCAGGTCGAACAGGGTCCAGGACCCACTCGGCGACCCGGCCTCCGTCCCCTCCGCCGCCGAAGTGCTCCAGGGGCTGCGCGGCCCGGCCGGCCTCGCGCGCTGATCCGGCGACGAGGCCTGCGGCCGGCCGCTGCTCACCCTCCCGCCCGGTCCGGGTGGCACCGGGGCCCGCGCGGGTGCTTGCTGGTCCCGGGGTGTGTCGGGCCGCCGACCGCCCCGGAGCCGGAGGAGGCGAACGACCGCTCATGAAGACGCGAGGTCAGGCTCTGCGCACACCGCGGGCCGCGGGAACAGCCGGGGTCGTCTTCGCGCTGCTGCTCGCCGCCGCCATCGTCATGATCCGGCTGGCGATCCCGTCCGAGCCGGGCAAGGGCACCGGTGAGTGGCTCACCGATCCCTCGCGCCGGCGCGAGGTGCGCACCGCGCTCGAACTCGTCCCGTTCGCGGGCATCTCCTTCCTGTGGTTCATGGGCGCCGTACGCGCACACATCGGGGACGCCGAGGACAAGTTCCTCGCGACCGTCTTCCTGGGCAGCGGACTGGTCTTCGTGGCGACCCTCTTCGGGGCCGCGGCGGCGGCCGGAAGCCTGCTGGCGACGGCCGACGCGGCCGGGGCCGAACCCGGGGGCCAACTCTGGCTGTTCGGCGGGCACTTCACGTACGGCCTGCTGACCACCTACTCGATGCGCATGGCCGCGGTCTTCATCTTCTCGACCTCCTCCATCGGGTACCGGCTCGGCGTACTGCCGCGCCCGCTGACGGTTCTGGGCGCCCTCGTCGGTTTGGCGCTGCTCTTCATGACGGGCAGCGTCGCCTGGTCCGAGCTGGCGTTCCCGCTGTGGGCCCTGGTCGTCGGCATCCACATCCTCGTACGCACCGCGGCGAACCCGTCGGGCAGCCGGTGACTCCATAACTCCATCGGATCGCCTGTGCTCGCGGATCCGGAACGGCCCTCGCACGCTGAGAGCCTGTCGGGTGACCACGGTCAACCTCATCACCAACGGGATGCTCACCCTGCTGCGCAACCCCGAGGTCCTCCACCGGCTGCGCGAGGACGCCCGGCTGGCCGTCCCGCTCGTCGAGGAACTCCTGCGCTTCGAGCCCCCCGTGCAACTGCCCCCGCAGCGCACCACCCTCGCGGACATCGACATCGCCGGCACCACCATCCCCAGGGGCGCCTCCCTCTGGCTCGTCCTGGCCTCCGGCAACAGGGACCCGAAAACTCGCCCTGACCGAACTCGCCCGCAGGCTCGACGGCCCGCGCCTGCTGGAGGACCCGCCCCCGTACCGGCAGAACGCCGTGCTGCGCGGACCCCGTCATCTGAACGTCGCCTTCGACGGACTCCGTTCCTGAAGCCGGTCGTCCGGAACACGATGGGTGGATCCCGACCCTGATGGGCAGACGCGGACCATGATGGGCGGATGCCGACGCACGAACCGGGCCGGCGCGACACCGGCCCCTCGCTGGAGCAGATCCTCGGCCTGATCGCCCCCGGGATGCTCGATGTCGTCGTGGCCCCGCGCGGTACCGCCGTGCCGGTGGCCGGTGTGGCGCTGCACGACCCCGGCGAGGAGCGGGACGACGGCACCTGGGCGGCGACCGGGCTGATCCTGCTCGCGGTCGGTGTGGAGGTCGCCTCGCCCGAGGCCGTCGATGTGCTGCGCGCCGCCGACCGGGCCGGGGCCGCCGCCGTGGTGATGCGGCGGGGCGGCCGGGGCCCGCGGGCGGCGCTGGTGGAGGCGGCGGGCCGGGGGCGTACGGCGCTGCTGGCCCGGCGGCCGGGGCAGGGCTGGACGGAGGTGCTCGGCGGCCTGCGGACCGCTCTGGCGCACAGCGCCCCGGCCGGGGCCGACGGGGCGGCCGGGGTGGCGGGGCTGCGGCTCGGTGATCTGTCCGGGCTGGCCAATACGGTGGCGGACCTGGTCGGCGGAGCCATCACCATCGAGGACCCGCAGTCGCGGGTCCTGGCCTACTCACGCCTGGACCACGAACCCGATCCGATGCGCCGGCTGACGATCCTGGGCCAGGAGGTCCCCCGCTGGCGGGTCGTCGAGCTCCGCGAGAGCGGCTTCTTCCGGACCCTGTGGAGCACCGACGGCGTGGTGCGGCTGCCCGCCGACGCCCGGTACGCCGAGCGGCTGGCCATCGCCGTGCGCCACGGGTCCGAGGTGCTCGGCTCCATCTGGGCCGCCGCCGACGGGCAACCGCTCGCCGAGGACGCGGCGGCCGCGCTGCGCACGGCGGCGCGGGCCGCGGTGCCGCATCTGTCCCACCACCAGACCTGGGGCCGGGCCGCGGCCCGGGCCCGGGAAGGAGCGGTGCACGCGCTTTTGAACGGGGACGTCCGGGCCGCCCACGAGGCCGGGGTCGCCACGGACCGGCCGTACGCGGTGGTGGTCGCGGAGGCGTACGACGTGCACGACGAGCAGGCCGTGTCCACCGCCACCGCCGGGCAGCGGGTGCTGGATGTGCTCGCGCTGCAGGCCGCCGCGTACCGGCCGGGGTGTGTGACCGCGCGGACCGGGCGGCGGCTGTACGTCCTGGTCCCGGCCGGGGACGGGGAGACCGGCCCGGCCCGCACCCTGCTGGCGACGGCGCGCTCGGTGCCGCGCAGCGTGGTCCTCGCGGGCGCCGGGCCGGTGGCGGCGGGTCTGTCGGGGCTGCCCGCCTCGCGAGAGACGGCGGAGCTGGTGGTGCGGGTGCTGCGGGAGCGGGCCGAGGGCCGGCCGGCCGGGGAGGTGGTGTCGGCGGTCGCGGCGTACGACGAGGTGGTCGCCGAGACGACGGTGCTCCGGCTGCTCGACCGGGTGGAGCCGTTGTGGGGTTCGCTGTCGGGACCGGTGCACGCGATGGTGGAGCACGACCGGGCGCACGGTTCGGCGTACGGCGATTCGGTCGCCGCCTACCTCGACGCCTCCTGCGACACGGGCACGGCCGCGCGGCGCCTCAATGTGCACCCCAACACCCTGCGGTACCGGCTGCGCCGGGCCCGGGAGCTGTTCGGCGTCGATCCGGCCGACCCCGCCGTGCGGCTGCTCGCGGAGGTCGGGCTGCGGCTCGCGGCCCGCCGGCCGCCGGGGAACGCTGCCCGTTGACCGCCCGGGAACGCTTCCCGTTGATCCTTCGGCTGTCCGGTACGGCAAAGGAATCGGGCGGGCGTCGTCGTGTCGGTCGAAGACGCGCCGTCCCCTGCGCGCCGAAGCTGTCCGTACATGGCGGCGTGGCAGACGAAGGGGTGTTGTGGTGGTTGGCATGACTTCAGACTCGGCGGCCCGGCAGCGCGGTGACCGCCGCACGGCGGCACTGGCGCGCGCCGTCGAGGACGGACTGCTCGGTCCGCACGCGCCCGTGATCGGACTCCTCGACGTGGACGGTGTGCTGGCGGCGGTGGAGGCGCTGCACAAGGCGTTCGGGGGACCCGCCCCGGTGCGGCACACGTTCGCCGCCAAGGCGTGCGGCCTGGTGCCGGTGCTGCGGCTGCTGGCGGACGCGGGGATGGGGTGCGAGGTCGCCTCGCCCGGGGAGCTGGAGCAGGCCCTTGCCGCCGGGTTCACGTACGACCGGCTGGTCTTCGACAGCCCCGCGAAGACGGTCCAGGAACTGGAGTTCGCGCTCGCCCACGGCATCGCGATCAACCTGGACAACTTCCAGGAGATGGCCCGGGTGGACCGCCTGCTGTCCGGCCGGGAAGCCTCCGGCCCCATCGGCCTCCGGGTGAACCCGCAGGTCGGGGCGGGCGCCATCGGCGCGATGAGCACCGCGACCGCGACCTCGAAGTTCGGCGTCGCGCTGCGTGACCCGGGGGCCGTCGACGCGGTGATCGAGGCCTTCGAGCGCCGGCCCTGGCTCAACCGGCTGCACGCGCACGTCGGTTCCCAGGGCTGCCCGCTGCCGCTCATCGCCGAGGGCATCCGCGCGGCGTACGAGCTGGCCGAGCGGATCAACACCCGGCTGGGCCGCGCCCGGATCACCGGGATCGACATCGGCGGCGGCCTGCCCGTCAACTTCGCCGACGAGGACGACCGTCCCACGTACGCCGACTACGTGGCCGAGCTCCGCGAAGCCGCGCCGGGTCTCTTCGACGGCCGCTACACCCTCGTCACCGAGTTCGGCCGCTCCCTGCTCGCCAAGAGCGGAACGATCGGCACGGTCGTCGAGTACACGAAGTCCGCCGGCGGGCGGCGGATCGCGGTCACGCACGCGGGGGCCCAGGTCGCCACCCGTACCGTGTTCATGCCCGGCTCCTGGCCGCTGCGCGTCGGGGTCTTCGACGCCTCCGGCCGTCCCAAGCAGGGCCCGGCCGAGATCGTCGACATCGCGGGCCCCTGCTGCTTCGCCGGGGACCTCACCGCGAGCGCGCGCGAACTCCCCGCCGTCGAACCCGGCGACGTGGTGGCGCTGTACGACACCGGGGCGTACTACTTCTCCTCGCACTTCTCGTACAACTCGCTGCCCCGGCCCGCGGTGTACGGCTACCGCACGGGCGCCGACGGGCAGGTTCGGTTCGCGCCGGTGCGCGAGGCGCAGAGCGTGCGCGGGGTGGTCGAGGAGAGCGGCCTCGCGCAGGCGGACAACCTGGTGGCGCTGCGTACGGAATGAGTTCTCGTCAGGGCCCCTCCCTCAGGGCCTTCGGCCGAAGAACTCGATCTCGGCGACGGCGAGCCGGCGGCCGGGGCCCGCTCCGTAGGTGGTGTCGGTCGTGAGCCGGGCCCTGACGATCTCCGATCCGCGCAGGTCGAAGGTCTGCTGGCCCGGCTGGTCCTTGACCCGCAGCTTCTTGGTGACGCTGGTTCCGTCGGCGGAGGTGAGCAGGACGGTGATCCTGGCCGGGCGGGCCTGGGTGAGGAACTCGTCCATCTTGGCCGACGTACCCGAGAAGACGACCAGCTTCAGCACCCGTACGGGCTGCTCGAAGTCGCACTCCAGGTACTGGCCCACCCCGGTGTCGGGCCCGGCGGCCGAGGGCGCCCAGTAGCGGTTGTTGAAGCCGTCGAACGCCGCACCCGCCGGATGCCCCGGAGCCCTGCTGGAGGCCCGGAACCGGGTGGGCGGCACCGCCTCCGGCGTCCCCGTCTCGTCCTTGGCGAAGCCGAACCAGCCGGACAGGTGCGGCAGGGCGAACCAGACCCCGCACGCCAGCACGATCAGCACGATCGGCAGTGCCAGACCGGGGCGGCGCCACAGCCGGCGCTTCGGCCGGGTGCCCGCGGTGGGCGCCCGACGCGGTCGCCGCCGGAAGATCCGGCGCCACCAGGGAGGCCGGACATCGGGCGGCGGGCCCGGGTCCAGGAGCAGCGCGCAGCGGATGCACAGGGTGCGGTCCGGGGCGTTCTCCGTACGGCAGTTGGGGCAGCGGATCGGCGGAACGGGCGGCGGGCCCGGGGGTGTGTTCGCCGGGCCGGGCGGTACGTCGGGCAGCGCCTCGGGCCCCGGCACCGGCTCGTCCGGATCGTCACCGGGGCGACGCGGGGCGGCGGGCGCGGGAACGGGCGGCCGGCGCTGGGGCTGGGGGGCCGGTTGGGGCTGAGGGGTGGGGTGCGGGCGGGGTGTCGGCTGCGGCGCGGGGGCCGAGGGTGCGGGGACGGGAGGTACGGGGGTGGCCGGAGGTGTCGGGGTGCCGTTCTGCGGCGCCTCCCACTCCAGGAACGCCTGGCACGACGTACAGAACTGCGTCCCCGGCGCGTTGTTCTGGCCGCACGTCTCGCAGATCACGAGACCTCCAGGTCGAAGCCCACATGCGCCGGGATCTCCGTACGGATCAGCTCCTCCAGCCGCACCCGGTCGACCTGGTACGGCTGCGCGGCCCGGACCCGGACCGTGACCCACGGCCGCGGGCCGCCCGGGAACTGGGTGTGCGGCGTCGTCGACCACGCCGTGCCGCCGCTCTCCACGACGTCCGGCTCGATCCCCGTCTCCAGGAACACCGCCTCCACGAGGCCGCGCCGGGTGCCTCGCCGGCTGTGCCGCTCGACCGCGCCGCGCACCGTCGCACGCCGCTGCTCGACCGGCTGGTCCGCGCGGGTGTCGACGGCCACCCACTGGGCCAGCCAGGCCAGGAAGTCCTCGGGCGCGCTGCGGGGGTCGAGGTGGGCGGGCAGATTGTCGATGGAGAGCAGGACCGGGGCGAGCACGTCGTCGAGCGCCGCGAGGAACCGGCGCAGGAAGTCCTGCTCCAGGTAGACCGCCGGGAGCTGTTCGATCAGCGGGTGCGGGGTCGGCAGGCCGGTCACGGCTGTGCGCATGGCGGTCAGGCCTCCCGTACCCGGAGCTGGTGCTCGTAGCTGAAGACCAGCGCGTGCCGGTCCAGCGCGATCTTGGTGGTGGGTTCGCCGCGCTGCCCGTTCACGGGGTCGGCGGGGAAGAGGCGCACGTCCTCCACCAGGTCCACGCCCGGCACCTGCTGCAGTACGGCGAACGCCTCGCCCGACTGGATCGGCCGGCCGAACGGCCAGCCGTCGCGGCCCGGTCCGCCGCTCAGCGGGTTGAAGTAGCTGTAGAGCGCGGTCAGCGCCTCCTCGCGCACCTGCTCCAGCACGACGCCCCGGCGGGCCTGGACCGTGGCGACCACGGTGACCCCCTGGTAGAAGGGCCGCTCGACCACCAACCGGGCCCCGATGGGCCTTCGTTCGTCCAGATGGCCCGCGATCAGGGCGAGGGTCTGCTGCGGCGGGATCAGCTCGTCGAACTGGATCCGGCCCTGCTCGTCGCTGCGCCCGGCCGGTACGACGAGCAGCCGCACCCCGCCCGCCTCGACGTCCGAGTCCCCGCCGGCCGGGATGCACTGGACCCGGGACGCGTCGGGTGCGACCTCCCGGGCGAGCAGTTCGTAGTCGTGCGGCACGACGGCCCGGCGCAGGGTCCGCAGTGTCATCGGACCGCGCACCCGGGCGTTCTCCACCGTCTCGCCGTCGACCCCGCCGAGCGCGGGCCGGCGGTTCTCCACCCGGGCCACGTACGGGATGGCGCTGCGCAGCACCCGGAGCGTGGAGGTGGCGACATTGCCGCGCAGCCCGCCGCCGGTGCGGTACGAGCGCACGCGTACGGTGGCGCCCTTCGGCGGCACCTTGCCGTAGTGGCGGATCGAGCCGTCGCGCTCCCGTACCGCCGGACCGAATTCGACCCGCCCCGAGTTGGGGTCGAGGGTGATGTGCCGGTCCTCGGGGCCGGAGTGCGCGAAGTCGTCGACCCGGGTCCACTCCGTGCCCTGCGGGCCTCCCTCCGAATCCGCGACCTCGACGACGAAGTCGCCGGGGACGACCGGCGGCCGGCTCACCGTGAAGATCTGGCCGGGTACGCCCTCGGCCGGGCCGAGCACCTCGTCGGTCACCGTCTCGGCGTGCACGGCGCCGACGGTCGCGCCGATCGTGAACGCGGTGATCCGGCGGACCACCGGGGGCGCCATGTAGGTGGGCTGCCCCGGGGCGGCCTCCACCAGACGGCAGCGCAGCCAGCCGCCGGTCCGGCGTACGACGACGGCGGGCGTGTGGCCCTGAGGCAGGTGCAGGATCAGCTCTCCGGACCGGTTGAAGCCGCCGGTGTCGTCCTTCTCGATCTCGCAGGCCTTCCAGGCGCTGCCGTCCCACGCCTCCCAGACCAGCGGCGGCCGCAGCGGGTCCACGCCGACGCCCTCGACCGAGCAGTCCAGCCGCAGCACGACGACTCCCGACGGGACGGCCGCGGACAGGCCCACGTAGAGGGCGTCGCCGAGCGCGGGCGTGGCGCCGAAGCAGGGCACGGACCGGCCGAGCGCGAGTTCCTCGGTACGGTCCAGGGCGTCGCCGGACGTCGGCCAGGTGGCGAGGTGGGCGAACTCGCAGGGAACTATGGACAGTTCCCCGACGGTGGTGAAGACCACCGCCTCCTCGGTCTCCGTGCGCACGGTCGCGACCTCCGTGCCTGCCCGCACCCGTACCGGCTCCGGCTGCGGCGCGGAGAGCCGGAACGTCACATCGGTGCGGGCGGCCGTGGGCTGGTGGAGCCGGACCCCGATCAGGTCGAGGAAGGTCAGATAGCTCTTCTCCGGGACCCGGTTCACCCGGTAGACGAGCTGGTCGACCATGGTCGCGAAGGCCTCGATGAGGGTCACGCCCGGGTCCGACACATTGTGGTCGGACCACTCGGGGCAGCGCTGCTGGACGAGCCGTTTCGCCTCGTCGACCAGGCCCTGGAAGCGGCGGTCGTCCAGATACGGGCTGGGCAGCGTCACGCGCCGTCCACCTCCTCGTGCTGCGGGATCACATAGAACGGAAAGACCAGGTTCCGGGGGTCGTTGGCGCCCCGGACGGTGTAGCCGATGTCGATGTACAGGACGCCGTTGTCCACCTCGTCGAACCGGACGACGACCTCGGTGACCTCGATCCGGGGCTCCCACCGGTCCAGCGCGAGGCGCACCTCGTACGCGAGCTGCCCGGCCGTACCGGCGTCCGCCGGGGCGAACACGTAGTCGTTGACGGCGCAGCCGAACTCGGGCCGCATCGGCCGCTCGCCCGGTGACGTCGCCAGGATCAGCCGGATCGACTCCTCCAGCTCGTGCTCCCCGCGCACCAGGGCGATGGAACCGGTGGCGTCGGTGCGCGGCGGGAAGGCCCAGCCCGCGCCGATGAACTCCTGACCCATGGACGCTCAGCCTCCGATCAGTACCGTCGGGCACCCGGACACGATGGGTGCGCCGCAGGCGGCCCGGTCCCCGACGCGTGCGGCGGGCTGCCCGCCGATCAGCACCGTGGTGCTGCCGGGCGGCGATATCGCGGACGGGGCGTGCACCGCGGGCGGCGGCATCGCGCACAGGTGCGGGGTGCCGACCGTGGCGGCGGGGAGCCCGCCGATCAGCACGGTCGGGACGCCGGGGGGCCCGACCGTGCCGGGGTGTCCGGTGGGGTCGCCGACCCGTGCGGCTGCCGCCGCGGCTGCTGACATGGAAGTCCGTTCCTCTCGATCGGCGCGTCCGCGCGGTCAGTTGATCCGCACCATGGGTGCGTTGATGGCCAGGGAGCCGCCGCCCTTGATGTCGGTGCGCTGCGTTCCGTTGACCGCTACCTGGGCGCCCCGGACGTCGACCGTGCCGCCGGTGGAGAGCTTGACCTCGCCGTTCCCGCCGTCGACGTTCACTCCGCTGCGGGACTTCAACGTGACGCTGTCGCCGCTGAGTTCGAGCGTTCCCTGCCCGCCGTCCAGCGCGACCCCGCGGGCCGCCTTGATGGACACCTGCTGCTTGGCCTCGATGTTCACGCTGCCGTCGCTGTTGATCACGATCACGGTGCCCCGGCGGTCCAGGTCGATCTTCAGCTTTCCGTCGCCGGTGAGCAGGCGTACGCCCTGCGGGCCGTTGGCGTCGTCCAGGATCTCCAGCTGGTTGCCGCTCTTGGAGGCGACCGAACGCCGGTTGACGGCCCCGCTGGTCGGGTCGACCAGCGAGCCTCCCGGGGCGGATTCCGGGGCGGGTCCCGAGGTGGGTTCCGAGGTGGACGGTGCGCCGGTCACGGCATCGGCCGCGCCTCCCGGCCCACCTCCGGCCGGGCCCCCGCCGCCTCCTCCGCCGCCACTGCCGCCACTGCTGCTGCCCTGGGACGGCCGGTCCTTCCCGTTGTACAGACCGGCGAGGACGTACGGGCGGTCCAGGTGCCCGTGCTCGAACCCCACCAGCACCTCGTCCCCGACCTCGGGGATGAACGCCTCTCCGCCGCTCGTCCCGCCCGACTGGGCCGTGCGCGCCCAGTCGCTCGCGTACTCGTCCGACAGCCAGGGGAACCGCACCTTGACCCGGCCCGAGCCCTCCGGGTCCTGGGTGTCGGTGACCGTCCCGCTGACCAGCCCCGCGCAGCGCGACCCGCCCCCGCCTCCCGCGCCGGACCCGCCGGAGCCCGGGCCCCCGCCGGTCAGCCCGAACAGCGAACGCTCCTGCTGGCCGGAGACGGTGAGCCAGGTCTCGTAACCGCGCACCGGGTCGAAGACATGCCGCGACGACGTGACCGTGTACCGCCCCTCGAACGGCGCCCCCACCGCGTTGAGCGCCACCGCGCTGCCGGCCCGCACCTCCGGGTTCCCCCGGATCACCGCCTCCAGCTCCGCGAACGACCCGGCGATCCGCTCGGCCAGGGCCTTCGCCGCCTGGTCCACCTGGGCCTGTGCCCCGTACGCCGCGTCCGTGACCACGAAGCGCGCCTCGCCGAACGGGGCGGACACCTCGGCCGCGCTCACCCCCAGCTCCAGGGTCGCCGACTTCCCGGCGGGCGCCCGCCCGACGAGCGGCTGCTTGGTCTTGACGTCCCAGCCGCGAACCTCGACCTCGGAGACCTGCTCGGCGGACGACACCCCGGCCCGGCAGCGCAGCAGGTTGCTGCCCATCTCCAGGACCAGCGGATTGCGGTCGGCGCGCGCCGAGCCGTCCGGTGCACCGCTCGCCTCCGCGGGCCGGGTGATGTGCAGCTGTCCGTCGAGCACGTACGCCTGGGCGCCCGCCTCCTCGGCCAGGTCGCGGACGAACTCCCAGTCGGTGACGTTGGGCTGGGCGATGTGTTCGAGCACCGGACCGGCCACGTCGACCTTGCCCGGCTTCAGTCCGGCGCGCTGGGCGACCTGGGCGCAGATGTCGGCGAGCGTCATGTTCTGGTAGCTGGCGACCCTGCGGCCGCGGAACAGCCGGTGCGACTCGTCGAGCCCGCGTACGACGGTGAAGGTGCCGGTCTCGTCGAGCTCCACCTCCAGGGCGGTGACCACGCCCTTCAGCAGCGGTTTCGGTGCCGAGTCGCCGCCCGCCCGGGCCAGCAGCCTGACCTCGCTGCCGATCTTCAGCCCGGTCTGGCCCAGCAGCACCCGGTCCGGGTCGCGGAAGCGCAGCAGGAACAGGTCGGGCAGCGTCCGGCTGTCGTCGACGTACCCCTCGACCAGGGTGTTCACGAACTTCGGCGGCAGCGGACTGCCGCCGAGCTCCACCACCAGCGCCGTCGCGACGCCCGGCTGCGCCATCAGGACCGCCCTCCGTCCCGGCCCTCTTCGAGCCGGCTCAGCTCGTCGAGCGCGGGGAGCAGCAGCTGCCGTCCGGGGGCCAGCCGCATCGGGTCGTCGATCCCGTTCGCCTCCGCGATCACCCGCCAGGCCGCCGGGTCGCCGTACTCGCGCTGGGCGAGCGAGGGCAGCGAGTCCCCGGCGCCCAGCCGGTGCACCCGGCGGGCCGCGAGGGCGCCCGAGGTCGGGTTCTGGCCCGGGGTGTCGCCGCTGATCTCCTCCATCGTCACCTGGCAGACGGCCCGGATCGGCACGCCCGACGTGGTGAACAGGGTGTATTTCGCCTGTACTTGACTGACGTAGCCGGGGAACCCGGTCAGCCCGCCCCAGTGGAAGACCACCCACGGCGGCGAGGAACGCTGCTGCTGCCGGGTCTCGTCGGTCGGCACGCAGCACGCGAAGAGCTGCTCCACGGAGGTCACCACCCGGGTGTCCTGGGTGTCGCTGGCGTCGAAGAACATCTCCACGGTGAGCTTGCTGGGCTGCGAGCCCTGGTACTCCGGCGGGCCGGAGCTCTTCGCACCCTTGGCCGGACTCCGCTTCCAGGAGGCCGCCTTGGTGAGGCTGAGCTCCTTGGGGTTGAACTGGAAGTCGATCCGCCCGCACGGGCCGCCTGGGGTGAGGCCGCCGCCGGTCGGCGGGGTCCGCAGTTCCAGGTAGGCGTGCTCCAGCTTGGGCCTGGCCGAACCTCCCTTGCCCGCCTTCGCGGCCGATGCCCCCGACGTACCGGCGGCACTGAAGGCGATGGGACCCGCACCGCTCACGACGCTCAGCCCTCCATCACATAGCCGTGATGGGCGATCTCGATCGTCTCCATCGCGACCTTGGGCGATTCGGGGGTGAAGGAGGGGCCGGTCCAGCGGACGGGCACGACTTCCAGCAGCCCCCACTGGGCCACCTTCTGCCCGTCCCCGGTCCGCGCCTCGATGTGCGCCGTCTTGCGGCTGAACCCGGTCGTCATGGTGGCGAACCAGCGCGCCACCTTCTCGGTCTCCTTGGTCAGCGGCCGGGACAGCTTGACGTTCGAGTACTTCAGGCGGGTCGGCAGCTGCCACAGATGCCCGTTGTTGCCGCCCTCCTCCCGGGTTTCGAGCACCACTTCACAGCCCAGCCCGTCGCATGTGTTGAACGATCCGAGCTCGATGTCGTCGATCGTGACGACGAAGCAGACACTGACGGCGGGATCGTTCTCCTGGGCGGTGGCCATGGCGCGTACCTCTCACTTCCCTTTGTTGTCACTGCCGTTCTCAGTGCCGGGTGTCGACCTCAGTGCCTGGTGTTGATGAGGAATCCCGCTCGTTCGCGTTCCAGCCGCAGATCCGCCTTGAAGAGCCTGCTGAGCGGTGGGTACAGGGCGCGTACCAGCTCGTCGGTGACGACGGGCGCACCTCCTGGGGCGGCGCCGTGCCCGGGAGCGCCGGGTGCGGCGTGGCCCTCGGTCGCGGGTCCGGGTTCCGGTCGGGGCTCCGCGTCGGGTTCGGGCGCGGCCTCCTGGGGCGGATCCGGTGGTGGTGGCTCCTCGGTCCCGGTCTCGCGCTGGACGACGGGCGGCGCGTACGGCGGGGGCGGCGACCCGAAGACGACACTGCCGTCGGCCATCCGCTGCGCCACCCCGGCGGCCACGGCGACCGAACCGGCCGAGGTGAAGGAGGGCCCGGACGCCGAGGGAGCATGGACGGCGGACGGTGCGGTACGGCTACCGGAACCCGGTAGTGAACGAGGCACCGGCGGCCCCCCGGCTGCCTGCCTCTGAAGGGCGTGAAGCGGCGGGGAGGGCGCACCGGTCCCCTGCCCCGGAGCCGTGACGGAACGTTGCAGCGCCGCCGGTACGGACGGTGTCGCCGCCATCGACGGCGCCCCCACCCCACCGGACGTCCAGCGCACCGGAACGGCATCGGCCAGGGACACCGGTTCTGTACCTGGCACCGGCATCGGCCCCGCACCGGCCGGCGGAGACGGCGCCACCCCGTCCACCGCGGAACGCTGTACGGCCCGCGGCCCGCCACCGCTCACGTTCTGCAGCGTCACGGGCCGGTCGGCGAGCAGCGGCGCGACCGGAGCGGTGCTCGGGGGCGGCGCCAGGGGAACCTGCGGCTCCACGGCGGGGGTCCGCTGCACCGCCGGCGCGGGGCCCGGCGGTGTGGAGTCCGGCGGCGTGGAGTCCGACGCGGCGGGGAGCAGGGGAGAGTCGCCGAGCAGCGGCGCGGTGGGCCCACCGGAGTCGGGCTCCGCCTCCGGGGTCACGGGCACCTGAGCGGCCTCGGAAACCTCACCGCCCCCACTGCCCCCACCGTCCGCCACGCTCCGGGCAACCGGAATCCCCCCGGCCTCCGCACCGGGACCTTCAACAGCGGCCTGCCGCTGAGCCGTCGGCGGCAGCGCGGACATGGGTGCGCCAAGACCGGGCGCGCGCCGGACCGAGCCGGGGGCGGGCGGCATCACCGAGCGTTGAACGGGCGGAGCCGGGGACGGGAGCGGGTTCGGGTTCGGCGCCGCGGGCCCGGGCTCGGGCTCGGGCGCAACCGATTCGGATGCCGTCACAAGGGGCTGCTCGCCCACCAGTTGGCGCACCGGCAACTCCGCCACGGCCGACTCCCCGGCCGACGTCATCGCGGGCGCATCACCCGGGACGGCGCGCTGCATGGGCACGGACAGGGGGGCGTACCGGGCCCCGACCGGCAGCTCCGCCGAACGCTCCACGGACCGCTGCACCGGCGACGGACGGTCCGCGGTGACCGGGGCGGCCGGGGTGGTGATCCCGTGCACCAGCCCGGTGGGCGCGTCCGGGCTGACCAGATGCCCCAGGGGTGTCCCGAGCGAAGCGTCCTGCCGGGTGGAGAGCGACCCCTGGAATCCGGAGGGGTCGATGACCAGGTCCTGAGTGCCCAGGGTCCGCTGGATGGGAGGCAGTTCGGACAGGTCGGCCCGTTCGCGCGGCGACGCCGGCTGAGCGGCGCCCGCACTGCCCGCCTCCGCGCCCGTACTCGTCTCCGTGCGCCCACCACCGCGCAGCCAGGACATCAGGCCCATGGATTTTCCCGCCCTCCCTGCGCTGTTCGCTACTGCCCGTTGAGGCGAGCGATCTGTGCGACGAACCTCAGTCGTTCCGGGTGCTCCAGGTCCAGCAGCTCATCGAGCGGCCAGTGGAAGTGATAGGCGAGGTACGCGACCTCCTCGTAGAGCAGGTCGGCCGCGTACGTCACGATTCCCCCAGGCGGCCACCGGCGAGATTCACCGCGAACTCCTCCTGGCAGGACGGACAGGTGACGGCGGCGCGGGTGTGTCCCTCGGCGTTGATCCGCCGGTAGAAGTCCTGGAGAAAAGCCAGGTCGGAGGCGAAGAGGTCCTCGATGATGCCGGGGTGGATGTCGTCGATCGTGCCGATCCGGGTGACGACCCGGGCGATGAGCACGACCGAGAGGTACGCGGAGTTCTCCCGCACCCGGTCGTCCCGCAGCGGCACGAGTTCGTCGCGCGCGGTCGCGAGCCGCATGACGCCCGTATGGTGCACGACACCCGCGTCGTCGACGTATCCGCGCGGCAGCTCGAAGGTGAACTCGGTACGGAGCGGCTCCCGTTGGCCGGACCGCCCGCTCCCGCCGGCCGGGAGGTGCGCGTCCGGCCGCTCAGGGGCCTGGGCCGGAGCCGTACGCCGCATCAGTCGAGTTCCATGCTCTCGTAGGTGATCGCGAGCTTCTCCGTCAGGACCGAGGTGTCACCGGCCTTGAGGGTGCCGATCTCCAGGGACTTCGGCCAGGCGTTGATGAGCTTGTAGCGCTTGATGGCGATGCCCTCGTGGTCGTACACGATCACCGCACCGTTGCGGCGGGCCGCGGTCATCCGGCCGAACCGGGAGTCCTTGATCCAACGTTCGAAGCTGTTGTCCTCGGTGAGACCGCGGGTCACGGTCACCTCACCGGCCTTCGGCCTGCCCGGGAGCTTCTTGATGGCGTAGCGGCCGTCGGCGGTGTTCTGCTTCAGCTCGATGACGTCCTGCTCCATCTTCAGACCGCTGACCTCGGTGATCTGCTTGATGACGACGCTGTCGAATTCGAGGCCGAAGGAGGCCCCGACGGTGCTGTCGAGATCGGGAAGTGGCACAACAGGCTCCTTTACCGCTTTTACCGCTTGGTGGACCTCAGGACGGCCGCGCTGCTACGGCCCGGCGCCCGGCGGCGCTACTCGTCGACGCCGCCGGTGCCCCCGGTCAGCTGGGAGAGGCGGAAGACGACGAACTCGGCCGGCCTGACCGGTGCCACCCCGATCTCGCAGATGACCTGACCCGCTTCGATGCTCTCCGGCGGGTTGGTCTCGCGGTCGCACTTGACGTAGAACGCCTCTTCCGGGGTGAGCCCGAACAGCGCCCCTTTGCGCCACTCGTTGACCAGGAACGCCGATACGGTGCGCCGGATACGGGCCCACAGGGCGTCGTCGTTCGGCTCGAAGACGACCCACTGCGTACCGGCGAGGATCGACTCCTCCAGGTAGTTGAAGAGGCGCCGGACGTTCAGATAGCGCCAGGCGGGGTCGGAGGCCAGCGTGCGCGCGCCCCAGACCCGGATGCCACGCCCGGGGAAGGACCGGATGCAGTTCAGCCCGATCGGGTTGAGCAGATCGTGTTCGCCCTTGGTCAGCTGGGTCTGGAGGGCGACCGCCCCGCGCACGACCTCGTTGGCCGGGGCCTTGTGCACACCGCGCGACTCGTCGTTGCGCGCCCAGACCCCGGCGATGTGGCCGCTCGGCGGGACGAGCCGGGCGCGCCCGGACGAGGGGTCGGCGACCCGGATCCAGGGGTAGTAGAGCGTGGCGTACTTGGAGTCGAAGTTGGCGCGGCCGGTGCGCCAGGCGCGGATCTGCTGCGGGCTCAGTCCGGGCGGCGGGTCGAGAATGGCGACGCGGTCCCCCATCAGCTCGCAGTGGCTGATCAGCCCCTGCTGCACGGCGATCACCGACTCCAGGTCCAGCAGGCCGCGTTCGTACGCACTCATCAGGTCCGGTACGGCGATGGTCGTGACCTCTTCGACCGCTTCGAGCCCACCGAGACCGGTCCGTCGGTCGGGGTCGCCGACGTACAGCTCGGGGGTCAGCGCCCCGGCCTCGGGCGATGCGGGCGCGGCGGGGGCCAGGGTCACGCTCTGCGGCTCGGGCCTGGCCGGGGCGGCGCCGCGGGCCGTCTCGCGTATCTCGATGAGCTCCGACTTCGCGTTGACCCGGGTGGCGACATTCTCCTTGCTGCGCTTGGTCGTGACGCCCGGGTACGTCTCCGCGACCTGCCCGTCCCGCTTCACGATCAGCTGGAAGACGTCGGAGGGCGGATCGTCCCCCTCCACCTCGGTCACCTCGACGGTGACCTCTCCCGTCACACCGGGGCGGGGCTTCACCGCGTACGGCCCGAGCTGCGTCTCCGACCCCGCGGGCAGCTGCCCGGCGCTCCGTTCGTCGTCCCCTTCGGCCGGCGGTTCGGTGCCGTCACCGATGCGCACCACGTAGCAGACGCCGCCGCCGTTGGAGAAGAACCCGTACACGGCCGACGCCAGATACGTACCGTCGACGAAGTCACCGAACGTGCCAGCGAACTGGCTCCAGTTGGTGATCAGCGTCGGCTCGTCGATCGGGCCCTTCTGGGCGAAGCCGACGAAGGCGGCGACCGAGGTGCCCACCCCTTCGATCGGCCGGGACCCGGACTCGATCTCTTCGACGTAGACGCCCGGGGACAGGTACGACGGCATGTGAGTCTCTCCTTGGCCGGGGAACGCCCGCAATTCTTGCGAGAGCGGCGATCACCGGGAACGGACACTCGGCCGCCCACCCGTGCACCGGCCGCTGCCCGATCAGGCAATGCCCCCGCGCCGTGCGTACCGCCGGGCACTGCCCCCGACCGTGGTGCTCCTGCGCTGTGTGTCGCGCGGGCCCCGCGCACACCCTGGGACGCCGACAGGGACATGTGCGGCCGGGAGGGCGGATGAGGGCGGTTCCGGAGAAGGACCCCGCCTCTGGCCGTACCGGCGACGCTTCCTCTCGTACAGGTGGCCCGCGTACGGACGTCTCCCGTACGACGACCGCACCGGCGCGCCCACCGGGCGATCGCCCAGCCCCCGCCCCCCGCAACCTGCAACACCTGCAACGCGCGGCGGGCAACAGGGCCGTCTCCCGCCTGGTCGCCCAGCGCTACACGGCCCCGGTGAAGCCGTCCCCGGCCCAGGCCCCCGGCTTCCGCAAGGTCAAGTCCGATGTGGCCGCGAAGAAACTCCGCCTGGCCCACCACGCGCCCGCTGCCACGGAGTCGAAGTCGGCGCAGGACGCGGCGGTGGCGCCCCCGGATGACAAGGAGGCGCAGGGCAAGGCGGCCAACGCGGAGAAGATGAACGCCGCGAA
>NZ_FPJO01000024.1 GCF_900119365.1 Streptomyces atratus | reverse complement strand
GATCACCAGGTGAAGATCCGTGGTCAGCGTATCGAGCTGGGTGAGGTCGAGGCGGCGCTGCGCGGTGTCGACGGTGTGTCGGATGCGGTGGTGGTGGCCGTGCCGGATCATCTGGGTCAGACGCGTCTTGCCGGGTATGTCGCGGGCGGGGTGGACGCGATGGATGTTCGTACTGCCGTGGCTTCCGCTCTGCCGGATGCGATGGTCCCGTCGGCTGTCGTGGTCCTGGACGCGCTTCCGCTGACGCCGAACGGCAAGGTCGACCGGGCGGCGCTGCCGGCACCGGAGTTCGCGGACCATTCGGCATACATCGCGCCGGAGAGCGGGACGCAGCGGCAGGTCGCCGCGGTGTTCGCTGAGGTGTTGGGCGTTGAGCGGGTGGGTCTGGAGGACGATTTCTTCGCGCTTGGTGGGCATTCGCTGCTCGCCACCCAGCTCATGGCGCGTATCCGCGAGCACTTCCGCATCGACCTGCCGCTGCGCGCGCTGTTCGAGCACTCGGGGCTCCGTGATCTCGCCGCCGTGGTCGCCCGGGCCGAGGCCGAGCAGGCGACCGATTCCGACGTCTCGGAACTGGAGCAGCTGCTCTACGAGATCGAGGGGCTGTCGGATGTGGAGATCGAGGAGCGGCTGGCGCGCGGCGACGGCCCTCTCACGGCATGACGGACCACGCATGACGGATCACGTACGACATAGATGGGAGAGCACGTGGAACCCCAGTCTCAGTCCAAGCCACAGCTCGCGGCCGACCGCTGGTTCGCGACGGAGGCGACGGCACCGGACGCGGTGGCGCAGCTGTTCTGTCTGCCCCACGCTGGGGCGGGCGCCTCGACGTACCGGGACTGGCAGGCCCTGATCGGGGCGGACGTCGAGGTCGTTCCGGTGCAGCTGCCCGGCAGGGAGGCCAGGTTTGCCGAGCCGTTGGTCACCTCGGCCGCCGAGCTCGTCGGCGCGCTCGCCGGGCCGCTGCTGGAGCGGGCGGACAAGCCTTTCGCGCTGTTCGGCCACAGCATGGGGGCGCTGCTGGCCTACGAGCTGGCGCACGAACTGGTCCGCCTCGGACGACCGCCCGTGCACCTCGTAGTATCCGGGTACGTGGCGCCCCAGCTGCCGCGCCACCCCCTGGCCGGGCTGGTGCACAAGCTGCCGGACGACCGGGTCGTGCGGCACATCGAGGCCCTTCAGGGCACGGCTGGTGAGGTGCTGGAACACCCGGACCTGCTGCAGCTGCTGTTGCCAGTGATCAGGGCGGACTACGAACTGTGCGAGACACACCGATTCGTTGAGCGTCCGCCGCTGCCCGTACCCGTCACCGCGCTCGGCGGTACAGACGACCCGGGCGTGGGCGACGCGGCCCTGCAGGGGTGGCGGGAGCTGACGGCGGCCGACTTCGGTGCCGAGAGCTTCCCCGGGGGCCATTTCTTCCTGCACGAACAGCTCGACGAGGTCACTGGCATCGTCCGCGGTGTGACGTTGTCGGAGTCGTCACGTACATGACGAGGAGGACGAGGGACATGACGGTTTCTGACGGCGCGCCGAGCACCGGCGCGAGGGAACAGCGGATCCACCGCTACTACGAACTGGTGGACGCGGGTGACGTGTCCGGGCTCGTGGCGCTCTTCGACCCGGAGGCCGTCTACCGTCGCCCTGGTTACGACGCGCTGGTCGGTGCTGCTGAGTTGGAGCGCTTCTACCGGGAGCAGCGTGTTATCAGGGAGGGCCGGCACACGCTGTCCACGGCGCTGGTGCAGTGGGACGGCGCGGCCGTGCACGGCACGTTCGAAGGGGTGCTGCACGACGGGCGCGAGGTGTCGTTGCGCTTCGCGGACTTCTTCACCTTCTCCGACAGCGGGGCGTTCCGGAGCCGTGACACCTTCTTCTTCGCCCCATTGGTCTGAACGAGAAGAGTTGACCATGGCACAGAGCAGGAGCACCGCCGCCGGGCCGGCCAAGGTCGGTTTCGGTGAGCGGTTCACGGACCACATGGTCACACTCACGTGGAGTGCGGATGGTGGCTGGGCCGACCGGCCGGAGGTCCTGCCGTACGGTGATCTGTCGTTCAACCCGGCGATGGCCGGGCTGCACTACGGCCAGGTGGTGTTCGAGGGACTGAAGGCGCACCGGCAGCGGGACGGGGCGCTCGGTACGTTCCGGCCCGACGCCCATGCGCGCCGCTTCCAGCAGTCCGCACGGCGCCTGGCCATGCCCGAGCTGCCCGAGGGCCTGTTCCTGGAGGCCGTGGACGCGCTCGTGGCTGCGGACGGTGGGCTGCTGCCGGCCGACGACCCCCATCTGAGCCTGTACCTGCGGCCGGTGCTGTTCGCCACGGAGCCGTGCCTGGCGCTGCGTCCGGCGCGAGAGTACATGTTCCTGCTGATCGCCTTCGTGACGGGTGGTTTCTTCTCCGACCAGCCGGACCCGGTGTCGGTGCTGATCAGCCGGGACTTCTCGCGGGCCGCGCCGGGCGGTACGGGCCAGGCCAAGTGCGCCGGGAACTACGCGGGCGCGTTCCTCGCCCAGCAGGCGGCAGCCGAGGCGGGGTGTCAGCAGGTCGTGTGGCTCGACCCGGTGGAGCGGTGCTGGATCGAGGAGATGGGCGGGATGAACCTCTTCTTCGTGCGCGGTTCGGGTCCGTCGGCCGAAGTGGTGACTCCCCCGCTCACCGGGACGCTCCTCCCGGGTGTCACCCGGGATTCCTTGCTCACCCTCATGGCCGAAAACGGCCACGCCGTCCGCGAGGAGCGGGTTTCCGTGGAACAGTGGCGGGCGCAGAGCGATGCGGGTGTCATCACCGAGACATTCGCGTGCGGTACCGCGGCGCTGGTGACACCCGTCGGCGAGGTGCGCGATGGCCAGGAGGGCTGGGTGATCGGTGGCGGAAAGCCGGGCAGGGTGACCATGGCGGTACGTGAGGCGCTCACAGCCCTCCACCACGACCATACGCGTGACACGCACGGGTGGGTGCGCCGCCACGGAACCTCCCCGCGCCGTCCCACGTTTGTCGCTCACTATCCGATGTACCCGAACCGGCAGAAGGAAGGTAAAGCGCACATGGTGCTGCTCTCTCATGACATGGCGGGGACCGGTGACACGGTCGTCCTGCTGCACTCCTCGGCGTGCGACCGGCGCATGTGGGACCCGCAGTGGCAGACGCTGCTGGACGCGGGGTACCGCGTGGTGCGCTGTGACTTCCGGGGTTATGGGGAGACGCCCGTGCCGGACCGGCCGAACAACGACGCGGACGACGTACGCGAGCTGCTGGACGCGCTGGGCATCGAGCGGGCGGCCGTCGTCGGCTCCTCCTATGGCGGCCGGGTGGCCCTGGAGTTCGCGGCCCGCTGGCCGGGCCGGGTGAGCGCGCTGGCCCTGCTGTCTGCGGGCTCGCCTCACCATGAGCCCACCGAGGAGCTCGACGCGTTCGACGCGGAGGAAGAGGCTCTGGTCGACGCGGACGACCTGGACGGCGCGGTCGAACTCAACGTACGAACGTGGCTGGGACCGGAGGCCGACGACGAGGTGCGCGAGAAGGTACGGACCATGCAGCGCCGCGCCTATGAGGTACAGCTCGCCGCGGAGGAGGAGTTCGACCAGCTGGAGGCGGACTGCGAGCTGTCGGCGATCGAGGCGCGGACCCTGATCGTGGCGGGCAAGAACGACTTGGACTACTTCCAGCAGGTTGCCACCGACCTGGCCGATCGCCTCGCCGACGCCCGGCTCGTACAGCTGCCGTGGGGCGGGCACCTGCCGAGTCTGGAGCGGCCCGACGAGACCGCCGCGCTCCTCAAGGATTTCCTGGACGCGTCCTCCTGACCGCGCGCTGAGCCGTCGGTCCTGCCCGCCCTCTGAGGAGGGCGGGCAGGAGCTTCAGCGTTTGGCGTTCGATGGTCCAGCGGTGCCGGCCCAGGCGTTGGCTGGAGTCCCTGCCCTTGCGTGCGATCCGGGGCGTGATGCCACGGCCGCGTCGGGACCGGATCGGCGGTATGCCCTGCACCAGTGGGATGAGGCCCTCAAGGCTGCCGGGGCCGGCCTCCAGCGTCCCGCCCATCAGCTCGGCCCGTTCCCTCATCCCCAGCAGACCGTATCCGGAGCCGCTGCCGGACAGCTCGCCCTCGGGTCTGCGTCCCCCCGAGTCGCTGACCTCCAGGGCGACTTCGTCCGGCAGATACTCCAGCCGCACCAGAACCCTGGCCCCCGGTGCGTGCTTGCGCACATTGGTCAGGGCCTCCTGCGCCACCCTCCGACCGTCTGCGAAGCCTCTGCGGTCAGCGTCCGCCGCTCCCCCGCCACACTGACCTGCGTCGGCTCCGCGGCCATCAGCTGCCGCAGGAAGTCCTCCACCTGGGAGACCTCGCCCCGGAGCGCGGAAAGTGCCTGGCGGGTCTCCGCGAGCCCCTCACGCGCCATGGAACGCGCGGCCACGACCCGCTCCAGCACCTGGTCCCTGAACTCCCCCGCGGGCTCCCGCTCGATGAGGAGCCGCGCCGCCTCCAGATGCACCAGCTGGGCGGAGAGGCTGTGGGCGAGCACATCGTGTATCTCCCGCGCGATCCTGGCCCGCTCGTTCAGGGCGGCCGTCTCGGCCTCCGCCGCGCGGGCCGCCCGCTCCTGCGCGAGGAGCCGCTGGGCGTTGCCCCTCGCCTCGGCATCCAGCCGGAGCACATAGCCGGCCAACGAGAGACCCGCTGTGGACATGGCGGTGGAGAACCAGCCGTCGGTGTTGACGGCGGCGTACGCGCCGAGTGCGACGGCTGTGGCCGGGAGGCCCGCCGTGAGCGGCAACCGCTCCGGTGCGGCGACCGCGCTGCCGCACCACAGGATCAGCGCGGGCAGATCGGCACCGGCCTGTTGCGCCCCGAACGCCGCCAGCATCAGCAGGGCCAGCAGTCCGAGCGACGGCCACAGCCGGTGCTCCAGGCTGGTCCGGAAGAAGGCCCATGCGGCGAACGCACAGCCCAGTACGCCCACCAGCCCGAGCACGATCTCCCAGGGCCCGAACCGGCCGCCGCTGAATGTGCCCCAGAGCATGGCGGTGAGCAGCGCCGCCCGGACGGACCAGGTGATCACCCTTCGCGGACGGGTGCGGCTGGTCCCCGACAGGGCTTCCCGGGACGGCCAGCTGGTCCAGGTCGTACGCGTCACACGCGGTCCTTCCACGCCGGCCGCGGCATCATCCCGCCGACGGAGCCACCGTACGCCGGGTCCATCCGCCCGGCCCGCCACATCAGCACGCCGCCGCACGCCGCCAGCGTCACCGCAAGGACCGACAGAAGGGCAGCGCTGCCCTGGTCCATGCCCATCAGCGCGGCAGCCCCGTAGAGGGCGGCTCGCAGCACCAGTCCCCCTGCCCAGACGAAGACGGTGGCCTTGGTGCCCTTGCCCCGCAGCGAGCCGTCCGCCTCGCGCCACAGCCGGGTGGTCCAGCCCCAGCCTGCGCCCGTCACGAGTCCCACCGCCGGCTCCGCGCCCAGGACCGCCGTGGACAGCGTCTGTCGTCCGAGATCTGCCGTGCCGAGCACTGGCGGACGACAACGCCAGTGATCACTGCGCCGAGCACCAGGACGTTGACGAGTCCTGACATGGCTGCCTCCGATGTGCGGGAAGGTTGAACGCCTTCGACGCTACGGAAACGGCCTTGTCAGGACATCGGCTCACGGGTTGATCGCGGGTGGAGAAGCCGTCTCCACCCGCGGGTGGAGACGGCTTCGCTCAGACGTCGATGCGCGAGCGGTCCAGGGTGGCGGCAGAGCTGGTGATGAACTCCTTGCGCGGCGCCACCTCGTTGCCCATCAGCAGATCGAAGACCTGCTCGGACGCTTCCAGGTCGCCGATGTTGATCCTTCGCAGGGTGCGGTGGCGCGGATCCATCGTGGTTTCCGCCAGTTGGTCGGCGTCCATCTCGCCCAGGCCCTTGTAGCGCTGGATCGAGTCCTTGTACCGGATGTTCTTCCGCTGGAGCTCCAGCAGCCGCTGACGCAGCTCGTTGTCCGAGTACGTGTAGATGTACTTGTCCTGGCCCTTCTTCGGCTGGACCAGCTCGATCCGGTGGAGCGGGGGCACCGCGGCGAAGACCCGGCCCGCCTCGACCATGGGCCGCATGTACCGCTGGAAGAGCGTCAGCAGCAGAACGCGGATGTGCGCGCCGTCGACATCGGCGTCCACCAGCAGGACGATCTTCCCGTAGCGGGCGGCGTCGATGTCGAAGGTCCGCCCGGACCCGGCTCCTATGACCTGGATGATCGCGCCGCACTCGGCGTTCTTCAGCATGTCCGAGACGGATGCCTTCTGGACGTTGAGGATCTTGCCCCGGATCGGCAGCAGCGCCTGGAACTCGCTGTTCCGGGCGAGCTTCGCCGTACCGAGCGCGGAGTCGCCCTCGACGATGAAGAGTTCGCTGCGGTCCACGTCGTCGCTGCGGCAGTCGGCGAGCTTCGCCGGCAGCGAGGAGGACTCCAGCGCCGTCTTGCGGCGCTGCGCGTCCTTGTGCTGGCGGGCCGCGATGCGGGTCCGCGCGGCCGCGACGGCCTTGTCCAGGACCGCCCTGGCCTGGGCCTTCGCGTCACGCTTCGTCGAGGTCAGGAACGCCTTGAGTTCCTTGGCCACGACGTTGGCGACGATCCGGTTGGCCGCCGAGGTGCCGAGCACCTCCTTGGTCTGGCCCTCGAACTGCGGCTCAGCCAGTCGCACGGTGACCACCGCGGTGAGGCCCTCCAGCGCGTCGTCCTTGACGATGTCGTCCTCGGCGACGCGGAGCAGCTTGGCGGAACGCAGCGCCTCGTTGACCGTCTTGGTCACGGAGCGCTCGAATCCGGTCACGTGCGTGCCGCCCTTGGGGGTGGCGATGATGTTGACGAAGGACTTCAGATTGGTGTCGTATCCCGTGCCCCAGCGCAGGGCGATGTCGACCGCGAGCTCACGCGTGACCTCGGTCGCCGTCATGTGACCGCGCTCGTCCAGGACCGGCACGGTCTCCTTGAAGGTGCCCTGGCCGGTCAGGCGCAGGACGTCGCAGACCGCCTTGTCCTGAGCGAGGTACTCGCAGAATTCACTGATCCCGCCGTCGAAGTGGAAGGTCTCCTCGGTCTTGCCCTCTCCGTCGAGCCCGCGTTCGTCACGGACGACGATCGTGAGGCCGGGAACGAGGAAGGCGGTCTGGCGCGCCCGCTGATGGAGCGTCTCCAGGTTGAGCTTGGCGTCCTTGAGGAAGATCTGCCGGTCCGCCCAGTAACGCACCCTGGTGCCGGTGCGCGTCTTGGGTACCCGCTTGCCCTTGAGCAGGCCGTTGGCCGGGTCGAACGGGCTGTCCGGCCCCTGCTCGGTGAAGATCCCCGGGACTCCGCGCCGGAAGCTGATCGAGTGCGTCGCACTGCTGCGGTCGACCTCGACGTCGAGCCGGGCGGAGAGCGCGTTGACGACGGAGGCGCCCACGCCGTGCAGGCCGCCCGACGCGGCGTACGAGCCGCCGCCGAACTTTCCGCCGGCGTGCAGCTTGGTCATCACGACCTCGACGCCGGACAGGCCCGTCTTGGGCTCGACATCGACGGGGATGCCTCGCCCGTTGTCCCGGACCTCCACGGAGTTGTCGTCGTGGAGGATGACCTCGATGTGATCGCAGTAACCGCCCAGAGCCTCGTCGACGGAGTTGTCGATGATCTCCCAGAGGCAGTGCATGAGGCCACGGCTGTCGGTGGACCCGATGTACATCCCGGGGCGCTTGCGAACCGCTTCGAGCCCCTCGAGTACGAGCAGATGCCGCGCGGTGTAGTTGGAGCCGTCTCGGTCTGCTCCGGTCAGCAGCGCAGTGGACGGCACGGACGTATCGGCGGTCACGCGGTTCGCTCCTCGCTGAATTTCATTTGGGGCCCGGTGGGTAACGGGCTCGGCTTCGGTCGCCGCTGAGAGGGTACCGAGGCCTGGTAGAGCGGTTGTAACGCCACCCTTCAACAACCCTCACACTAGTCCAGCCTCGCATACACGTTCGATCCCTCGTAGGAGTGACGCGAACATCACGTTCCCTTCCAGGCATGAACCATTTAGGCTCCGGGCACGTCCTCATGAACAAACCGGCAAGCCAGCCGGGAGGATCCCACCAAGACAAGCAATGCGAAACCGTAGCGCTACGCAATACGGCACATTCGCCGCCAACCGGCAACAGACAGCCATCTCGAGAAGAAGTTTCGAAGAAAAGCCACGAGCGGGAACGTTTTCGGCCTGGTTGGATGTTGACCCTGGTACGACAGCTCGTCGAGCTAGAGAAGAGGCGACGTGACTACTGTTCTGACCCCCGCGAGCCCGCTGACCGCAGCAGACCGCTGCGACCGTTGCGGCGCCCAGGCATATCTGCGCGTCGTCCTGATCAGCGGCGGTGAACTGCTCTTCTGCGCCCACCACGGTCGCAAGTTCGAGCCGGAACTCAAGAAGATCGCCGCGGAAATACAGGATGAGACGGACCGGCTCACGGCTGTGCAGGCCCAAGCCGCCGAAGAGGAACAACACTGACACCTCGCGTCCACGACGAGCAGGGGCCAGGTCCCGGACCGGCCGACGGGCGGCTCCCCAGAGGGGGAGCCGCCCGTTCTCGTACCTGCGCGGTGATGCCGTTCAGCCGACTTCCGGCATCCAGCCGATCGCGGCGGAGATCCGCGTGTACACCCCGGGGCTGCCTGCCTTGGCGCAGCCATTCCCCCAGGAGACCAGCCCGATGAGGCGCCCACGGGCCACCAGCGGCCCGCCGCTGTCGCCTTGGCATGCGTCGTACCCGCCCAGCAGTTCGCCCGCGCAGAGCATCGCTGCGGCGTCGTACGTGCCGTTTCTGCCACCTGGGTAGGCCTGCGCGCACGCGGCGTCCGGCAGAACGCTCACTTTCGCGGACCGCAGCGACGACGCGTAGTCGTTGTTGCCCGTCGTGTCACCCCACCCATAGACGACTGCGTCGGTGCCCGGTGCGTACGCCGCGTCGCCGGATTCGGCCATCGGGATCGCGCTCTTCTCGGGGAGCGCTTCGGCGAGAGTGAGCACGGCCAGGTCCCCCGCGTTCGTGATGGGGTCGAACCCCGGATTGGTCCACGTCCCCCGTACCGCGATCTCCTTCCCCCCGGTCCCGAGCAGGGCGTCGCGGCCCGTGATGACGCGCAGATCGCGCACGCTGCCGACATCGACGCCGAGCGCCGCCCTGCTCAGGCAGTGCGCAGCGGTCAGCACCTTCTTCGGCTCCACCACGACTCCGCCACAGAACTGGCCGGCGCGGGATCCTCCGAACCGGTCACGGCTGGACAGTGCCACAACCCAGGGGCTGTCCTTGACGTGTGCGGGCTGACCGCCGATGACGACGCCGTCCTCGGCCGCCCGGGCGGGAGATCCGAGCGGTATCAGGGCTGTGGCGGCAACCAGGGCCAGCGCCCCGGTCACGGCGCGGAAGACGGTACGGGACATGCGCGCTCCTGACTCTGTGGTGAACCATTCCCACCCAGAGTCATCCCGCCGGTCGCCGACCGCACGCGTTGATAGGCCGAGGGCCCGGCTCCCCCATGGGGATCCGGGCCCTCGGTCCGCTTACTCCTGCGACCTAGTCGAGGTAGTCGCGCAGCACCTGCGAACGCGACGGGTGGCGCAGCTTCGACATGGTCTTCGACTCGATCTGACGAATGCGCTCACGCGTCACGCCGTAGACCTTGCCGATCTCGTCCAGGGTCTTCGGCTGGCCGTCGGTGAGGCCGAAGCGCATCGAGACCACGCCCGCCTCACGCTCGGAGAGCGTGTCGAGCACCGAGTGCAGCTGCTCCTGGAGGAGCGTGAAGCTGACCGCGTCGGCCGGGACGACCGCCTCGGAGTCCTCGATCAGGTCACCGAACTCGCTGTCCCCGTCCTCACCCAGCGGGGTGTGGAGGGAGATCGGCTCACGACCGTACTTCTGGACCTCGATGACCTTCTCGGGGGTCATGTCGAGTTCCTTGGCCAGCTCCTCCGGCGTGGGCTCACGGCCCAGGTCCTGGAGCATCTGGCGCTGCACGCGCGCGAGCTTGTTGATGACCTCGACCATGTGCACCGGGATACGGATGGTGCGGGCCTGGTCGGCCATGGCGCGGGTGATCGCCTGACGAATCCACCAGGTGGCGTACGTGGAGAACTTGTAGCCCTTGGTGTAGTCGAACTTCTCGACCGCACGGATCAGACCGAGGTTGCCCTCCTGGATGAGGTCCAGGAAGAGCATGCCGCGGCCGGTGTAGCGCTTGGCCAGCGACACCACCAGACGGAGGTTGGCCTCCAGCAGGTGGTTCTTGGCGCGGCGGCCGTCCTCGGCGATGATCTCCAGCTCGCGCTTGAGCTTCGGGGCGAGCTTGTCGGAGTTCGCCAGCTTGTCCTCGGCGAACAGACCGGCCTCGATCCGCTTGGCGAGCTCGACCTCCTGCTCGGCGTTGAGAAGGGGAACCTTGCCGATCTGCTTCAGGTAGTCCTTGACCGGGTCGGCGGTGGCGCCGGCGACGGCGACCTGCTGCGCAGGTGCGTCGTCCTCGTCGTCGTCGGAGAGGACGAAGCCCTTGTTCTCGCCCTCGCCCTCCTCTTCCTCGCCCTTGCCGGCCTTGACTTCCTCGACCGCCTCGTCGCCGTCGAGGAGCTCGTCGTCCTGCTTTCCGGACTTCTTCGTTGCTGTCTTCTTGGCCGCCGTCTTCTTCACGGCGGTCTTCTTGGCAGCCGTCTTCTTGGCTGCTGCCTTCTTCGCCGGGCCGGCCGTGGCAGCATCGTCAGCCACCACGCCCACGGTCTCTGCCGACGGGGCGGCAGTGGCCGCGACCGTCCTGGTCACGGTTGTCTTGGCCGCGACAGTCTTGGTGGCGGTGCGCTTGACCGGGCTCTTCGCTGCGACGCTCTTGCGGGCACGTTTGGACGGCTCCGCGGCACTGACCATCAGCGTCACACCCTCTTCCTCGAGGATCTGGTTGAGGCTGCGCAGAACATTCTTCCACTGGGTTGGCGGAATCTGGTCAGCCTCGAAGGCCCGACGCACGTCATCGCCGGCGATCTGCCCATCAGCCTTTCCCCGCTCGATGAGCGCCATCACAGACTCGGACTCGGCGATCTCCGGCGGGAGCGTACGGGATGTGCTGGCCGACACGAACAACCTCTCGGAACGATGGAAACGGCTTCCGGCCCGGCCCCGGAAAGGGGTTGAGCCGACGACCGCCGGTCTGGGAATGTACCGACGGCGCGGGTGTCGCCTCAGAACTGCACAGCGCACTCAATGGCTGCTGTATTCCTTCCGCGGCGGTCACCTCTTAAGTCATCGCACTGTTTCGAGGAGTGTTACGCCCAATCCGCGTGGCCCGAGTCACACCTCATTTGCGACGAACATGACCAAGGGTACAGAAGCCCCGCAACCGTGCCGCCGGACCGTGACGGCCCGGCGGCACACGGTTCGCACACCGTGGCCGTGCTGTGCTCAGTGCTCGCGGGGCGCGGGCACCACATGCTCCACCTCGGGGTGGACGACGAGCAGTTGACGCATGGCCGCCTCGGCACCCGCCGCGTCGCCGGACGCAAGGGCATCGACGATCCGGGCGTGATGGCCGAGGGATGCCTCACTGGGGCGGTCACAGCCCGTGACCGGGCCGCCCGAGACCTGAAGGGCCGCGGAAACGATGCCGGAGAGGTGCTCCAGCATGCGGTTGCCGGCCGCCTGGATGAGCAGGGAGTGGAACTCCGCATCGGCCCGGGAGCAGGTGATCGTGTCCCCCTGCCCGACCGCGTGCCCCATGATCTCCACCATGTCGCCGAGGCGCTGCTGAATGTCCTCACGACCGTGGCCTGCGGCGAGACGCGCAGCAAGGGGCTCGATCGTCCACCGGAGCTCTCCGAGCTCGCGACGCTGGTCCTCGCGCTGAGGACCGAAGGCGCGCCATTCGATGATGTCTGGATCCAGCAGGTTCCAGTCACTGACGGGGCGGACCCGGGTACCCACGTTGGGCCGGGCGCTGACCAGGCCTTTGGCCTCAAGAACACGCAGCGATTCGCGTACGACGGTGCGGGAGACCTCGAAACGCTGACCGATCTCTTCCGGCACGAGGGGACGGTCGGCGCCCAGGTCGCCCGAAACGATCATCTGACCCAGCTGCTGAACGAGTTGGCCGTGGAGGCCGCGGCCCCTACTGGCCGAGCCCCGCCGGCTCACCCGGCCGAGGTCGACGTCGGAGCCCTCCCAGGAGCGAAGAGCGGCACGCTCGCCGGCCGGCGCCTCCGCATACGGGTAGCGATCGAGTTCACCCGGGCCGGCGAGGCCGGAATCGGCGGAGCGGGCGGCGGTCATCATGGTGTGCGCAAGGGTACTCACGCATCCTTTGTCGGCGCGGCTCACTCGGCTCTTGAGGTCTTTGGTGAAAAGCACACGAAAGGGTGATCGGCGTCAGCCCCCCAATTGACGCTTTACTGGTATAAACCAGGCATTTTCAAAGAGATTACATGGCCTGTCCCGATCCGGCGGCCCTCCGAGGCCACCAACGGGGCCTGCCGAGAAGGCCGGTGAACAGATAGGCGATGACCAGGACCGAGAGCGACAACACCAACGCGGCCCCCACCGGATGCGCCACGACGCCCACGGCGAGCGCCACCCATCGGTCCGTCTCGTGCGGCCAGCGCGGCCACATCAGCTCGCGGAGCCTGGCCGGAAAGCCGGTGACCGGACGGGAGCCCGGTGCCGTCAGCACCAGCTGGACGAGCGGTACGACGAGTACGGGAACGGCAAGCACCGCGGCGACACCGGCCGTCGTCACCCTGAAGACTCCGGCGGCCAGGAGGCCCGCCCAGGCGCAGCCCACGGTCAGCGCCACCCAACTCACACCCAGGGAAACCAGGTTCGGCGGGACATGCATCCAGTCGTGGCCGTACACGAGGCGAAGGGTTCCGGCAGAGGCCAGCACGACGGCCGGAGCGAGCACCGCGGCGACACCCGCGGATACCACCAGCTTGGCCAGAAGCAGCCCCAGACGGCGGGGAACGGTGCCTCGGCCCGCGGCAAGGGCGGGATAGCGGAATTCGTCACCGAACGACAGGGCGCCGAGCAGCCCGGCCCCGACCGCCGCGGGCGGCAGCGGCAGCAGCGACGGCCAGGCCGCCAGTACCTTCGGCAACGAAGCATGACCGGTGCGGGCGAGGAGCACAGAGAGTCCGACGGAGACGACCAGAACAGCGGCCATGATCAAGGTTGTTGTTCTGACGCCGAGCAGGCGGCGCAGTTCGTACCGCAGCGGATGAAGCGGGCCGGGGGCCGGGTGGCGGCGGATGGGCGGTGCCGGTTCCGGGACCGACGCCCGCGCGACCGGTCGCGGATCGCACGATCCCGTGTGGCCGTCAGGCCCTGCGGGATCTGGAAGGCGCGGGGAATTTGCCGGGCCTCCGGGCTCCGTGGGGTCCGTGCTTTCTCCGGGTGCGGTGGAGCCGGTGTCGCCGACCTCGTCGGCCAGTTGGTGCACCGGGAGCCCGTGCCGGAACGCGATGTCACCGATCTCCGCGCAGGTGGAGCCGTACACGGCGAGGCGGCCACCGGTCTCGGCGACCACCTCGACCGAGCGCCGGGCCGCTCGGGCCTCGCGGCTGACTACTGCCGCGAGGCGAGCCGCGTGCGGGGTCCGGACCGCGACCCGGGGGCGGAGGCGGGTCCGCGAGAAGTCACCGGCGTCCTGGTCCGCGACCAGGCGACCGCCGTCGATGGTGACCACACGGTCGGCGGCGCGCGCGGCCTCCTTGGGGTCCGCAGTGGTGTACAGAACGGTCCCGCCCCGGGCCGCATGGGCCCGCAGCAGCCCGTGCAGCCAACCACCCTCGCGCGGCGCGAGGCCTTCTGCCGGATCGTCGAGGACGAGCGTGTGGGGATCACCGAGCAGCGCCGAGGCAAGGGCGAGCCGCCGGTCCATGCCGAGCGAGAGTGCGCCGATGCGCTGGTCCCCGAGCCCGGCGAGACCAACGAGCTCGAGCAGTTCATCAGCCCGCGCCGAGGGTACGCCCGCGGCGGCGCCGAGCATCCGGAGCTGACCGCGAGCGGTACGGGCGGGGTGCCCCGGTACGTCTCCGAGCAGCACACCCACCTCACGCGCGGGGTGCGGGATCCGGTGTATCGGTCTGCCCCGGAAGTAGGCGACCCCCCGCCCCGGGTCCAGTTCGAGCATGAGGCGGAGGGCTGCGGTCTTGCCCGAGCCGGAGTCACCCAGCAGTGCGGTGACCTGGCCGGGCCGGGCTTCGAAGGTGAGATCGTCCACGGCGGCCGGAAGACCGCGGCGGGGGGCGCTGGTGAGTCCGATGGCCTGGAGCATCGCTTCTCTCGCGGAAGGTATGACCGCTCGGCGGCAGGGTAGGTACCGCAGAAAGATAACGTGACATATCCGACTTTTTGCGCAGCATCGACCCCTTGGGCGTTCCGCGAGGTCAGACTTCCGGCCTCAGCATCGGAGGGTTGAGCACGGTGGCCGCACCGGCCCGGAAGAGCTGGGCCGGGCGTCCGCCCTGGCGGGTGGTCGTGCCGCCGGTGGGCACCAGGAAGCCGGGGGTGCCGGTGACCTTGCGATGGAAGTTCCGCGGGTCGAGAACCACTCCCCACACTGCCTCGTACACCCTCCGGAGCTCGCCGACCGTGAACGCCGGCGGACAGAAGGCAGTGGCCAGGGAGGAGTATTCGATTTTGGAACGGGCACGTTCGACACCGTCGGCGAGGATCTGCGCATGGTCGAAGGCCAGTGGGGCCTGGTCCTCACCATCGTGGCCGAAGCTCCCCTCCGCCCCGAGCAGATCGTCGACGGGCGCCCATCGCGCGCTGTTCGCATCGCCGCCCGCACGTGGGGCCGGCAGATCGGGCGCCAGGGCGAGATGGGCGACGCTGACGACCCGCATCCGCGGGTCACGACCGGGATCGCCGTAGGTGGCGAGCTGTTCGAGATGGGCGCCGTTCCCGATCGCCGGGGCCGCCGGGTCCTGGGCGCACAGGCCGGTCTCCTCGACCAGCTCGCGCGCTGCTGCGGCTCCGAGGTCCTCATCGGCTTTGACGAACCCGCCGGGCAGCGCCCATCGCCCCTGGAACGGTGGCTCACCACGGCGTACCACCAGCGCGCAGAGCGCATGGCGGCGCACCGTGAGCACGACCAGGTCGACGGTGACAGCGAAGGGCGGGAAGGTCGACGGGTCGTAGGGCGGCATGCGGTGATCATAGTCGTCTGCCTGACGATAAACACTCCCTTCGCCATGCTCTTCCAGGAGCCGTTCGCCGCCTTTTCGCTTGTCGTGTCTCCCGCCCTCCGTAGCGACGGGGCATGCGGGTCATCCCTCGCCACCTGATGCACGCCGGCCGGGGGCGGCCTGCCCGGACCGACGCCGGCTGGCCGACGATTCGGGACGAGCGCGGCCGGACGGGGCCTTCTTCCGGCGGGTGGCGGTCGGCCGCGCCGTGCGGGGTCGCGTGCTGCGGTCCGGCCGGTGGCCGCGCCGCCCCGTTCGTGCGCTGCGCTCCCCGCGCAGGCAGCGGCGCAGGGTCTCCGGGTCGAGGCCCTGGTTGCACGCCTCGTGAAGAAGCTGGGCAAAGGTGTAGTCGGGATCCGCCCGCAGAGCGAGGCCCAGGGCAACCCGTGCGCCCGGTTCATCGCCCGTCGACCACGAGACCCATCCGGCCAGGGTCAGTGGCGCCGCAGCATGCTCCTCGTACGGTGCCACGCAACGACGGGACAGTGCGCGCCAGAGTCGCAACGCCGAATCGGCTTCCGGGCCTTCCATCCATTCCGCGGCCCGGTCGCGGGTCTCCCGGTCCTGGAGGCCGAGGATCACAGCTGCTGCCTCGTCATGGCTGATCAGCCGGTCGTCATTGATGTCCGAGATGGAGGGCGCCCCCGTCGGCGCCTCCCTGAGGCGTTTCATGAGCCGCCGGGCGAGGTCCAAGGTCTCTCGGGCCACATCCTCTCGTCCCTCTTCGTCGAGGAGCCTGGGCAGCAACTCGGCACCCGCCGAGTCGAGTGCGCGTTGCTGGCCTGTCGTCGCCGAGGTCTTCAGCGGTGCGAGCCTCGCCTCCATCTCCCGCAGCGATCCGCGTACTTGGATGCCCGCGTACGCGGCGGCGGCCGCCATCACCGAAGTGCCGGGCATGGCCATCCGGTTCCCCTCCGCCGGGCAGCAGCGCCCGTCCGGGCAGCAGTAGGACCAGTACCGGCCGTCAGAGATGCAGAGCGCTTCGAGCACCGGTACGTCCAGGGCGCCGCAGGCCGTACGCAGACGCTGGGCGAACGGCCGCAGCCGCTCCATGATCTGACTGCCGGATTCGCCCTCGGCGGGATCCTGGCAGAGGAAGATGACGATCGCGTCAGGACGCTCCCCACGCCGCTCGCTCCCCTTGATCAGGCACTCGGCGAGCTGCTCGGCGACGGGCGCCCATTCCTGCGGCGCCTGCGGGATGCCGAGCCTGAGCCGGCCGCCGAAGCGCCCCCTGCCGCCGTGCAGGGCGACCATGATCACGCTGTCGTTCGGGTGGAACCCCATCAGATACGGGAGGGCATCGGCGAGTTCGGCAGGGCCTCGCAGGGTGATCTGCTGCTCGTCGGCCGGACCGGTGGATTCGTGGTGCTGGTTCATGGCATGACCGTCCCGCGGGCGGCCGGATTCCGCGACCCCTGTGGATAACTTTGTCCACAGGGGCGCGGGATCGTTGGCGCTCCGCCGTGACCATCGGGTTGCATGGAGGCATGTCCGTCGTCGACGGGCGCCGGGCCCGGATCGGCGACCGTGGTGCGGTCCGCTCACGGGTGCTCGGCGCGAGCCGGCCGTCGCGGCACGGGCACGAACGATCTCAGCCTGCTGCGGCGAGGACCAGCGGAAGAACCTGTTCGCTGCCTGCCTGCCGGAGCAGGCGGGCGGCGACGGCGAGGGTCCAGCCGGAATCGGTGCAGTCGTCCACGAGCAGAACGGGGCCAGGGGTGTCGGCCAGGGCGCCGGCCAGGTCCTCGGGGACGGCGAACGCTCCGGAGAGCGCCCTGAGGCGTTGGGCGGAGTTGCTGCGCCGGGCCGCGTGCGCACCGCTCGGCCCGGTGTACGTCAGGGTGCCGAGGAAGGGGAGGCGGCCGACGGTCGCGATTCCCTGGGCGAGGGAGCCGACCAGTTGCGGGCGGGTCAGGGACGGTACGGCGACGACTCCTACCGGCCGGGCGGAGGCGTCCGGGGCATTCGGTGCCCAGCCGCCCGGGGAGCGCGCCCAGTCGGCGAGGACCGCCACCGCGGCCCGCAGGACATCGTCCGGTACCGGACCGTCGGGTGCGTTGTCGGCCAGCAGCGGGCGCAGTCGGTTGCCCCAGCCGATGTCCGAGAGCCGCCCCAGGGCACGCCCGGTGGAGCACTGCTCCTTGGCCGGGATACGGCCCTTGAGGTCGATGCCCAGTGCGGGCATCCCCGTCGGCCACATGCGGCGCGGCTCGACCTCCACCCCGGGCCGGTCCAGTTCCTTCGTCGCGCCCGTCAGCGTCTCGGCGGAAACGGCCGTGTCGGCCCAGGCCCCCGCACAGTTGTCACAGCGGCCGCACGGGGCCGCCCCCTCGTCGTCCAGCTGCCGGCGCAGGAACTCCATCCGGCACTGGGCCGTGCTCGCGTAGTCCCGCATGGCCTGCTGCTCGGCTGCCCGCTGCCGCGCGACCCACGCGTAGCGTTCGGCGTCGTACGCCCACTCGGCGCCCGTGGCCGTCCAGCCGCCCTTGACCCGCTTGACCGCGCCGTCGACGTCCAGCACCTTCAGCATCGACTCCAGACGGGTGCGCCGAAGGTCCACCGCCGCCTCCAGAGCCGGCACGGACAGCGGCCGTCCCGCACTCGCGAGGGCGGAGAGGGTCTGCCGGACCTGTGCCTCGGGCGGGAAGGCAGTATCGGCGAAGTAGCGCCAGATGGCCTCGTCCTCCTTGCCCGGCAGCAGCAGCACATCGGCGTGCGCCACCCCGCGCCCCGCGCGCCCCACCTGCTGGTAGTAGGCGATCGGCGAGGACGGCGAGCCGAGGTGGACCACGAAGCCCAGGTCCGGCTTGTCGAAGCCCATGCCCAGAGCCGAGGTCGCGACCAGTGCCTTGACCCGGTTCTCCTGCAGGTCGACCTCGGCCTGCAGCCGGTCGGCGTTCTCCGTCCTTCCGGTGTACGAGGCGACGCGGAAGCCGCGCTGCCGCAGGAAGGCTGTGGCCTCCTCCGCCGCGGCGACGGTGAGGGTGTAGATGATCCCGGAGCCCGGCAGCTCGTCCAGGTGCTCGGCGAGCCAGGCCAGCCGGTGCGGGGCGTCCGGCAGCCGGACGACGCCCAGCCGCAGGCTCTCCCGCTCCAGCGGACCGCGCAGCACCAGGGCCTCGCCGGCACCGGTGCCCAGCTGATCGGCCACGTCCGCGGTGACCCGCGCGTTCGCCGTCGCGGTGGTGGCCAGCACCGGCACGCCGGGGGCGAGCTCGGCGAGCATCGCCCGCAACCGGCGGTAGTCGGGCCGGAAGTCATGCCCCCAGTCGGAGATGCAGTGCGCCTCGTCCACCACCAGCAGACCCGTGGTGGCCGCGAGCTTGGGCAGCACCTGATCGCGGAAGTCCACGGAGTTGAGACGCTCCGGACTCACGAGGAGGACATCGGTCTCGCCGCGCTCGACCTCCTCGTAGATGGTCTCCCACTCCTCCGGGTTGGCCGAGTTGATGGTGCGCGCCCGGATACCGGCCCGCGCCGCCGACTCGACCTGGTTACGCATCAGCGCCAGTAGCGGCGAAACGATCACCGTGGGCCCTGAGCCACGCCGACGCAGCAGAGCGGTGGCGACGAAGTACACCGCCGACTTGCCCCAGCCCGTGCGCTGCACCACCAGCGCCCGTCGACGCTCCTCCACCAGGGCCGCCACCGCCTGCCACTGGTCCTCCCGGAGCCGCGCCGAACCTCCCGGGCCGCCGACGAGCTCGGCGAGGATGGCATCGGCTTCGGCGCGGAGCTCCAGGTTGTCCATGCCTCCATGCAACCCGATGGCACTGACAATCGGCGAATCCACTTCACAGGACACACGCGCGTCGGCCGGGCGCCGGGCGGTGGCAGCGGGCCTGAAGCGGCCGACCGGGGCGGACGGGGTGTTTTCGCTGGTCCTCGTCGTTCGGGCGGGGCAGGAGGCGTCGTCCGGGCATGGCGTGGGCAGGGATATCAGAGTCATTCCGGCTGATTCCCGTCAGCCGCGCCAATTGCTCGTTGCCGCCCGCCGATACGCCAGGAAGAATTGGACTCGCTCCCCGCACAGTCCCTTTCGCGGCCCGGAAGGACTGTGCCCCGGTGCGCCCTCACTCGGCCCTGCCCGCACCATGGGCGCGTATGCGAAGGGAGGATCGTGACCTTCGGATTCGCTCCGTCCACAGCCACTTCGATATCTACGTCCGCCGACTCGGCCAACCGTCTCGCCAGGATGCTCGAACCGGCCGAGTGGGCCGAAGCGGGCATACCGTTGCTGCGCAGCCCCCGCGAGGTCGTCAGCGGCCTGCACGCACGGCACAGGCCGACCCCGTCGACCGCTGTGGTCGCCGTGCTCGACCATGAGGAGCGCCTCACGGCCAGCGCCTCGTTCGCCCGCCGCTCCACGGCCGCGGACGGCTGGGAGTTCCGCAACGCGCTGCTGGCGCACCTGCGCCGGGTCATCCCGCACGATCTCCGCCGCCGCACGCCGGTCCGTACCGCGGTGCTTCTCTACTGCCGTGAGGGCGACGAGCGTTGGACGGAGGAGGACGGAGCGTGGATGTGGGGCCTGCGGGACGCATGCACACTGCACGGCCTGCGGTGCGGCGCGTACATCACGCTGACCCGGGGCGGTTGGCAGGTGCTGGGCGAGGGCCGGGGCGGTCGGCGTCCCAGCTCCACGTCACGGCCGTCCGCCCTCGCCGACACCTCGCTCGGCCCGGATCCGGCTCCGTTGCGCTCCGGCGGCGGCGCGGCGCAGCCGCTGCGGCGCACCGCGGCCCGCTGACCGTGGCCACGGACCCGGCCGCCCTGTCGGGCAGCCGGGCCGTCACGGTGCTGTGTCCTGCGGGTCAGACGCCGGCACCGAGCACCGCGTTGATCCGCTGCGGGTCCCCGCACACGATCAGCAGTGCTCCGGCGCGTTCCCGCGCCCCGGTCAGCGCGTCGGCGACGGCCTCACCACCGTTGACGGCGACGATCACCACCGGACGGGCGTTCACCCGGTCCGCGGCCGCGGCACCGGCGAAGAAGACATCGTCGCCGGACTCGTGCTGCGCCCAGTAGGCGGCCTCTCCGAAGGAGAGTTCGTGCGCGGCCCACGGGTGCTGCTCGCCGGTGGTGAGCACCAGGATGTCGCCCGGTGCGCGGCCGGAGTCGAGCAGCAGGTCCACAGCTTCGTCGGCGGCGTCGAGTGCGCCGGCTGCCGAGGCGGGGATCAGCTGGATCTGCGGTGCGGAACGATTCTCCGGCCGGTCCGTCCGGGGACGGTCAGAGGCGGGGTGCGGGCGCTGCGCCGGGGGCGCGGGCCTCGCGGGGCCGGGCCCGGGGCGACCGGGACGCGGCGTGGCCGCTGAACGCGGACCGGGTACAGGACGGGGGGTCGGCGCGGTGCGGCCTGCGGCCGGAGTGACGCGGGGACCCTGGGCGCTCTCGTGAATCTGAGGCTCCTCGGGGATGAGAGGCATGGGTGGTTGTCTATCAAACGCCGGCGCTCGGGGCGTCGGCGGGTGGGTACTTGTGCGCGATCAGAAGTCGAAGCCGAGCTGGCCCCCGCTTTCCAGTGCAGCCGCCTCGGCGGAGATGCGGACCTTCTTGAGGTGCTGCCACTTGGGCAGCGCGTCGAGATAGGACCACGAAAGCCGGTGGTGGGGTGTCGGCCCCCACTCCTCCAGCGCGGCCCTGTGTACGGGCGACGGGTAACCGGCGTTGGCCCCGAAGGCGAAATCGGCGTACTTCCCGGAATCCGCGCCCAGTTCGGCCATCATCGTGTCCCGGTGGACCTTCGCGATCACCGAGGCGGCCGCGACCGGGATACAGGACTGATCGCCCTTGATCACCGTACGGACCTGCCAGGGACGGCCCAGGTAGTCGTGCTTGCCGTCGAGGATCACCGCGTCCGGCCGGACCGGCAGGGCTTCGAGGGCGCGGACGGCGGCGAGGCGCAGCGCGGCCGTCATCCCCAGCTCGTCGATCTCCTGCGCGGAGGCGTCGCCGAGACCGAACGCGGTGACCCAGCGCTCCAGCAACGGCGCGAGCTCCGCGCGGCGTTTGGGGCTGATCAGCTTGGAGTCGGTGAGTCCGGCGGGAGGTCTGCGGAGGCCGGTGACGGCCGCGCACACGGTGACCGGTCCCGCCCACGCTCCGCGTCCGACCTCATCGACACCGGCGACGGTCTTGGCACCGGTGGTAGCGCGCAGTGAGCGCTCGACGGTGTGCGTGGGTGGTTCGTACGGCATGGCGCCTGTCAGCGTACGCCGATGGGGGCGCCCGCGACACCCCGGGGCGCCCGTCGGCCGTCCCGGACCCGTTCATGCCCCACCGGCCGCACGCGCGCGGCCCGGACCGGTCAGTACGGGTCGTACGGATCGCTCTCGTCACCGTCACGAGAGCTGCCCCCGACACCCGTGCGCGACGACCGCGCACAGGACTGCGCCGCGTCCTCCGGACTCCGTTTCCGCAGAATGTCCCGGGCCCGCGCCTCGCCCCAGCTGGTGGCGTACCAGGGGGCGTCGTCGGAGCGCAGTGACCGTTCGATGTCCCTGAGGGTGCAGGAACGCAGCGGCTCGGGCAGCGTGTCCAGGGCCGGTACGGCGTCGGCGGAGAGGCCCCGGAGGTAGTCGATGTCGATCGACTGGTTGTCGCGGTACCGCTGCACGTTCTGCTCCGCGATCAGCCCGTCGGGCGAGGCCAGTCCGAACGCGAGGACGCCGACGGCCGCGCTCGCGGCCACGGCCCGCGGCAGCAGGCGGGCACCGAACACTCCGGCGGCCATGATCAGGACAAGCACCACGCCCAGCCAGAGTTCCACCGCGGCCACGGATATCCGCAGCCGCGTCAGACCGTACGCGTCGACGTAGAGGTCCATCCGCCTCAGCGCGGAGGCCACGACGATCAGGGTGAGCAGGCACAGCACGCCGAGCACGGTCCGAACGAGGGTGCGGTCGCTCCCTCGCCCGCGCGGGGCCCAGCGCAGGGCGAGCGCGATCACCAGCAGCGTGAGGAGTGTGGCCCAGAGAAGCTGCCAGAAACCCTGCCGGGCGTATGCGGAGTAGCTGAGATCGGTCTCGGCCATCACCTTGTCGTAGCCACCGAGCAGCACAGTGAGCTGGACGGCGATGAAGACGGCGAACAGCAGGTTCAGCACGACGAGCGGAAGGGCCCACTCCAGTCGCCCGCGGGGCTTTCCCCGGCGAACGGTGAGGCCGTCCCAGCGCACCGGAGCGGCCGCGGCGTACGCGGCGGCGAGCGCGCCGACCAGGCCGGTCAGGAAGAGGAGGAATCGCCACGGGCTGCCGCTGACCGACACATCGGGCATCAGGCTGCCGAGCACGTCGGCGAAAGCGGCATCGGCGCTCGCGAACAGCGCCCCGAACACGATCAGCAGGACGACCGCCACCGCGGCGCTGCGGAGAACACCACCCAGCCGGCCGCGGGACCCCGACATCCGCGCGCGCACGCCCCGTCCGCCCCAGGCAAGACCGTCGGCGATGGCGCTGAACAGACCCAGCGAACCCAGGAACACCCCGAGCCAGCTGCGGCTGCCGTGCAGGGCGAGCGAGCCCAGCGCGACCGCCGACACGACGGCCAGGAAGACGGGCCACCCTGCGTCCCGGAGGGCCGGGACGGCGAGGAGCGCCAGTCCGCCGACCGCCCAGAAGGCCGTCCACGGGCGGAGGCGGCGACCGGTGGTCCGCGCGGCGAAAAAGGCCCCGAGCGTCGCGGGTGCCGCGACGATCAGCGCGTTCAGGCCGAGACCGTCGCCCAGCAACAGGCCGCTCAGTATCGCCGTGACGATGACGCAGCAGAGCGTCGCACCAGGGATGGCGGCCGGCGCAGCTGCCGGGCGCAGCGTCGACAGTGCGGAGGCCTGGGGACTGCTCCGCCTCCAAGGATCGGCCGGCTGCCGGTGCCCACCCCGTTGTGCGTATCCCGGCACTTTCGGCGGCTCGGGAACGGTGCCCCCGGGCTCCGGCGGCGGAGCCTTCGACAGTGCGGGCTGCTCGGGCGTTCCAGCCTGCCCCGACGGCTCGGACGGCTCGGGAGCATCGGCCGGCCGGGGCGTTTCTGACGTGTGATCGGACATGGGACCCCTCCCCCACCGAGGGCCGCGCACACCGCCCGCAGGGCAGCGGCTGAAGAACCCCGGCGTCTCATTTTCGGCGCACGCCCGTCTGGATGATCATCGGCGGCGGCGTGGCCGAAAGATTAGCTTCCGCTCGCTGGTGCGGGCTGTGCGAGGAGGAGCTGTGGCAGTACCGTGACAGTCGGGCAGCCCCTGGCAGGCGTTCCGTGGCGCCGCCCTACCGCGGGAGCCAGTCCGGCAGCTCCTCCGTCCGTGCCGTCCAGTCGGCAGGCGGCGCGCCCGCACGGCTCGCCGCGACGACCCCGCCGGCGATCGCGCAGGTCGTGTCGACGTCCCCGCCGGCCTGGGCGGTCACCCAGAAGGCCTGCTCGAAATCGCCGAGGCTCCGCGCCGCCGACCAGAGGGCGAACGGAACGGTGTCGTGTGCGCTGGTACGCCGGCCGTTGCCGAGGACCGCCGCGACCGTTCCGGCGTCGCCGTAGTCGAGCATGTCGCGTGCCCGTCGCAGTCCGGCACCGACGGCGCTGCGCGGTACGAGCGCGATGACGCCGTCGAGCAGGTCCGCCGGGGTGGGCGGCCCAGCCGGCGCCGCCGCGAGTGCGGCAGCTGCCGCGACGGCCATCGCGCCCACGACCGCCTCCCGATGCTGGTGCGTGGTGTACGAGGAGATCTCGGCCTGGTGCGTGGCCTGCTCCGGGTCGTCCGCGTACCAGGCGCCGAGCGGGGCGATGCGCATCGCCGAGCCGTTGCCCCAGGAGCCCTGGCCGTCGAAGAGTGCGGACGCCAGCTCCCGCCAGTCACCGCCTTCCCGGACCAGCCTGAGCAGCCGGTTCACGGCGGGGCCGTACCCCCGGTCGAAGTCGTGGTGGCCGGCGAAGGAATGGGCGAGCGCGTCCTGGTCGATCCGCTCGTGCTCCACCAGCACGGCCAGCACCGAACACGCCATCTCGGTGTCGTCCGTCCACTGCCAGGAACCTGGTGGAAGTTCGCGTTGCTTCAGCAGCGGATAGTTGACGGGCACAAAGAACTGGGAGCCCAGTGCGTCTCCCACGGAGAGCCCGCGCAGGCTGGCAAGGGCACGTTCGAAACGTTGGCCGGAGGCAGAGTCAGCGGTTGTCATCGCCCCTCCACTCTATCCGGTGATGCCGTACGGCTCAGGGGTACGCCAGCGCTCGAACGGCCGGTCAAGGGTGTAGCGCCCGTCCTCTCCGAGTATCAGCGTCCGGGTCTCTCCGTTGCCCGGGTTGGACAGTGACTCGAACTCGGCGACCGACCAGTGGAACCAGCGCATGCAGAACAAACGCATGGTCAGTCCGTGTGTGACCAGCAGAACGTTCGGCGGATGGTCGGGGGCCTCGAAGCTCCGGTGCAGGCTCTCCAGAAAGGCCCCGACCCTGTCGTACACATCGGCTCCGGACTCCCCCTGCGCGAAGCGGTAGAAGAAGTGGCCGTACGCGTCCCGGTAGGCCTTCTGCAGCCGTACGTCGTCGCGGTCCTGCCAGTTCCCCCAGTCCTGCTCGCGCAGGCGCGGTTCCTCCCGTACCCGTACCCGCTCAAGGTCCAGGCCGAGGGACCTGAAGGTCTCGTGGGTGCGGCGGTAGGGCGAGATGTACACGCTGACCCGCTCGCCGTCGAACAGGTCGCGCAGCCGTGCTCCCGTCTCCCTGGCCTGCCTCAGCCCCGTCGCGGTGAGCCTCAGCGCATGGTCCGGCTCGCGCTCGTACACCGTGTCGTCGGCGTTTCCCTCGGACTCCCCGTGCCTGACTAGGACAATGCGTTGCGGTCGTGCCATGTACCGACCCTAGGGCCTCTCGAACGGCAGCGGCTCATTCGAGCAGTCGGCCGGACTCCATCCGTCGGATGTCGCCGGTGAGGCGGCGGCGCAGCAGCCGGTCGTACGAGACCACGACCAGTGCGCCCGGCCAGTGGGCCAGCGCTTCCTCCAGGTCCTGTACGAGCCCGAGTGCCAGGTGGTTCGCCGGTTCGTCGAGCAGCAGCAGATCCGCGGGCCGGGCCAGGAGACGGGCGAGGGCGAGCCGCCTGCGCTGCCCCGCCGAGAGTGATCCGACCGGCACCCGCAGGTCCCGGGGACGGAACAGCCCGTACGAGAGCAGCAGTTCCGCCTGCTCGTCATCGGTGAGCGGCAGTCCTCGGCCGAAAGTGGTGAGCACGGACTCCGCCGGACGGTGCACCGGTATCTCCTGCGCGAGGTAGCCGATCCCGCCCCGCCGGACCACACGGCCCTCGTCCGGTTCGAGCACGCCCGCCATCACTCTGAGCAGGGTGGACTTCCCCGCGCCGTTGCCTCCGTGGATCAGCAGTCTCCGGCCGCCTCCACGGAGAGCCGGTCGACCGCGATTCTGTCGCCGACCCGTATGTCCGTCAGGGAGACCAGCTCTCCCTCGGCCGCGCCGGCCGTGGGCAGGGCGGCGAAACGCAGCGGGTCCGGGGGTCTGGGGACGGGCTGTGACCTCAGCCGCTCCAGGCGCTTGTGCGCGTTGCGGACGCGGCCGGACACCGAGGCCTGGAGCCGGCCCGCTGCCCGGTCGTACGCCACTTTGTTGTTGTCCTTGATGGCGCGGCCGGCGGCGACGCCATGGGCGGTGGTCGTCGCGTACTCCTCCAGTTGCGCGGTTTCCTCGCGCCACTGGTCCCAGCGCTGCCGTGCGGCGCGCTGCTCGGCACGGAATCCCTCGTAGCCACCGCCGTAGCGCACGACCGTACGCCGGTCGGCGTCGACCTCCAGCACCGCGGTGGCGACCTGCTCCAGGAAGATCCGGTCGTGGGTCTTCAACTCCCCTGCCGAATCGGCCTGATGGGCCGCCCGGAGCGCCCCCGGTTCATCGTCCCGGCCGTTCCGCTCCGGCCGGGCCGGTCACACCGTCCACGACGGCTCCAGTTGCACGACGTCCCCCGCCAGCTCCGCCACGTCCTCCTCGGTCTGCGCCCGTTGCGAAAGCCGCTCGATGCTCCCCGCCCGGTACTTGCCGCGCTCGGCGCTCGACTGCCACATCGACAGCACGAGGAACTCCTGCCCCGGCGCCTCCCCGAACACCCCGCGCAGCATGCCGGGCGAGCCGGCCATCGCCGGATTCCACACCTTCTCCTGCATCAACGCGAAGTGTTCCACCCGGTCCTCGCGCACCTTGCTGTGCGCCACCCGGACCACATCCGCGTCGGTGAAGCGCGGCTCGAAGCCGGTCTTCACATCGAAGCGGTACTCGAAGAGCTTGACCTGGATGCCGCTGTACGTGCCGGACTGCACGGCGGCCAGGTCGTCGTGCGCGCGTGCCATGAACGAGTCGTAGAAGACGCGGTTCTCCCAGAAGGCGAAGATGTGCGCCACATCCGGACGCCCCCGGCTCCACCCGCCGCCCTGTCCCCTGAATCCGGGCTCGCCGAGCAGCCCCGCCCACTCCCGCTGCCCCCGTTCAAAACCTCGACGGTCCACCACGGTGCAACGAATCCACTTGACCAGCACCGCGCCATCGTACGGTGCCGGGCGTGGCACGGGTCACGCCCGGACGGAGCAGTCCCGAGGTGACCGCCGTGAAACGCAGAATGATCTCCATGGTCTCGTTGCACACCAACCCCCTGTTCGCCCGGCTCGAATCCGCGGAACGTGTCCTCGTCACAGGGGCCGGCGGCGGCTTCGACATCTACGCCGGACTGCCCATCGCGCTCTCCCTGTTCCACCAGGGCAAGCACGTACAGCTCGCCAATCTGTCGTTCAGCGCTCTCGAAGGGCTGCCCCTCGAATCCCGGCTTGCGCCGGACGTCGCCGCCATCACCCCCGAAACGGCCCTCCACCAGGCGTACTTCCCGGAGCGGACGCTCGCCCAGTGGCTCGGCCTGCACGGCTACCCGAGCACGGTCCACGCCTTCTCCCGGGTGGGCGTGCAACCGCTGCGTGCCGCCTACCGGGCGTTGATCGAGAAGTACGACATCGATGCGGTCGTCCTGGTCGACGGCGGTACGGACATCCTGATGCGCGGCGACGAGTCCGGCCTCGGCACACCCGAGGAGGACCTGACCAGCGTCGCCGCGCTCGCCGCGATCGACGTGCCGGAACGCCTCGTCGTCTCCATCGGCTTCGGCATCGACGCGTACCACGGGGTGAGCCACGGCCTCGTACTGGAGGCGAGCTGTTCATCAACCCGCTGATGACGCTCTGTTTCGCCTTCGAGCTCGACGGGAGTGGCCCGCAACTGCCTCTATCTCGACCGCATCGAGGACACCCAGCTCATCCGTCAGGTCAGCAGTGCCATCGAGATCTTCCGGGACGAGGTCCGGCAGCGACCGCCGCGCCGCATACCTCACTGACCCGGAGCGGCCGCGCGGGCATGAGCCATCGATGGCCCGATTCCATCGCCGCGAACCAAGCCGGTTGGATCCACGGCCGGTTACGGACATGATCGGGCGATGTGAACGGCCCGACAGCCCAGCGGAAAGCCAGGGAGGCAACTCCGATGAGCACGCCCAACAAGGACATCGACAAGATCGAGGTCAGACTCAAATGGGACCCCAGCCCTTCGGGTGCACCGGTCCACGACCTCGACATCATCGCGGCGACCTACCTCGCCGAAGCGCCGTACGGCAGCCCCGCGTACCTGGTGCACTTCGACAGCCGCTCGCCGGACGGCACCATCACCCTCAACCGCGACAGCAGGACCGGCCAGGGCCTCGGCTTCGACGAGGTGATGACGCTGGAACTGGAGCGGTTGTCGGCCGCGTACAGCCGGGTCGTCGTCGGGGTCGCCATCCAGCAGCGCGACGGCCGCAGGACGTTCGCCGAGATAGCGAACACCGGTGTCCAGGTCCGGGAGGGCTATACGAACCTGGCGGAGGACGACTTCTCCGCGGTCGGCGCGACCACCGCGGCGACCGTGGCCGAGTTCGTCCGGAGCGCCTCCGGGGCCTGGGAGTTCCACGGCACGGTCCGGGGCTTCGACGGAGACCCCGAATCGTTCGCCGCGACGATGGGAAGCCGTACGCCCGGCGCCTGACACGTCGCAGTGTGCGGACCCGTACAAGCATCGCGGGAGCGCGGCCTTCGGGGCCTCGCGCGGTCGTGTCGTACGCCCGCGCGAGGCCCTTCGGTCATGCCCCGACGTACTGCGCGAGGTGCTCACCGGTAAGGGTGGGGCGGGCGGCGACGAGGTCGGCGGGGGTGCCCTCGAAGACGATCCGGCCGCCGTCGTGACCCGCGCCGGGCCCCAGGTCGATGATCCAGTCGGCGTGCGCCATGACCGCCTGGTGATGCTCGACGACGATGACCGACTTGCCGGAGTCGACGAGCCGGTCGAGCAGGCCGAGCAGCTGCTCGACGTCCGCTAGGTGGAGGCCGGTGGTCGGCTCGTCGAGGACGTACACCCCACCCTTCTCGGCCATGTGGGTCGCCAGCTTCAGCCGCTGCCGCTCGCCGCCGGACAGCGTGGTGAGCGGCTGGCCGAGGCTGAGGTAGCCGAGCCCGACGTCGGCGAGCCGCTCCAGGATCCTGTGCGCGGCCGGGGTGCGCGCCTCGCCGGCGCCGAAGAACTTCTCCGCCCCGGTCACCGACATCGCGAGCACCTCGCTGATGTCGCGGCCGCCGAGGCGGTAGTCGAGCACCGATGCCTCGAACCGCTTGCCCTCGCACTCCTCGCAGGTGGTGGCGACGCCCGCCATCATCGCCAGGTCGGTGTAGACGACCCCGGCGCCGTTGCAGGTCGGGCAGGCGCCCTCGGAGTTGGAGCTGAACAGCGCCGGCTTCACACCGTTGGCCTTCGCGAACGCCTTGCGGATCGGGTCGAGCAGTCCGGTGTACGTCGCCGGGTTGCTCCGCCGCGAACCTCGGATGGCCCCCTGGTCGACCGAGACCACGTCCGCGCCCGCCGGGATCGACCCGTGCACGAGCGAGCTCTTGCCGGAGCCCGCGACGCCGGTGACGACGGTCAGCACGCCGAGCGGGATGTCGACGTCGACGCCCTGGAGGTTGTGTGCGGTCGCGCCACGGATCTCCAGCGCCCCGGTGGGCTCGCGCACCGTCTCCTTGACGACCGCCCGGTCGTCGAGATGACGGCCGGTGATGGTGTCGCCGGCCCGCAGCCCCTCGACGGTGCCCTCGAAACAGACGGTGCCGCCCGCCGTACCCGCGCCGGGGCCGAGGTCGACGACATGGTCGGCGACGGCGATCGTCTGCGGCTTGTGCTCCACGACGAGCACAGTGTTTCCCTTGTCCCGCAGCCGCAGCAGCAGGTCGTTCATCCGCTGGATGTCATGGGGGTGCAGACCGATGGTGGGCTCGTCGAAGACATAGGTGACATCGGTGAGCGAGGAGCCGAGGTGACGGATCATCTTCACGCGCTGCGCCTCGCCGCCCGACAGCGTGCCCGACGGCCGGTCGAGCGAGAGGTAGCCGAGGCCGATCTCCACGAACGAGTCGAGGGTCCGCTGGAGCGCGGCGAGCAGCGGGGCCACCGACGGGTCGTCGAGGCCGCGCACCCACTCCGCCAGGTCGTTGATCTGCATCGCGCAGGCATCGGCGATGCTCAGCTTCCTGATCTTCGACGAGCGGGCTTCCTCGCTGAGCCGGCTGCCGTCGCACTCGGGGCAGGTGGTGAAGGTGACCGCCCGCTCCACGAATTCCCGGATGTGCGGCTGCAACGCCTCCTTGTCCTTGGACAGGAAGGACTTCTGGATCTTGGGGATCAGCCCCTCGTAGGTGAGGTTGACGCCCTCGACCTTCACCTTGGTCGGCTCCCGGTAGAGGAAGTCCTGCATCTCCTTCTTGGTGAACCTGCGGATCGGCTTGTCCGGGTCGAGGAGGCCCGACTCGGCGTAGACCCGCACGGTCCAGAAGCTGTCCGACTTCCAGCCGGGGATGGTGAACGCGCCCTCGGCGATCGACTTGGAGTCGTCGTAGAGCTGGGTGAGGTCGATGTCGGAGACCGTGCCGCGGCCTTCGCAGCGGGTGCACATGCCGCCGGTGCGGGTGAAGGTCCGCTTGACGGTCTTGGTCCGGTCGGCGCCGCGGTCGACCTTGAACGCACCGCTCGCCTGGACCGAGGCGACGTTGAAGGAGAACGCCTGGGGCGAGCCGATGTGCGGCTTGCCGAGCCGGCTGAAGAGGATGCGCAGCATCGCGTTGGCGTCGGTGGCGGTGCCGACCGTGGAGCGGGGGTCGGCGCCGAGGCGCTGCTGGTCGACGGTGATCACGGTCGTCAGTCCGTCGAGCACGTCGACCTCGGGCCGCGCGAGGGTCGGCATGAAGCCCTGTACGAAGGCGCTGTACGTCTCGTTGATCAGCCGCTGCGACTCGGCGGCGATGGTGCCGAACACCAGTGAGCTCTTGCCCGAACCGGAGACGCCGGTGAACACCGTCAGCCGGCGCTTCGGGATCTCGATGCTGACGTCCTTGAGGTTGTTCACGCGCGCGCCGTGCACGCGGATCAGATCGTGGCTGTCGGCGGCGTGCGGCGCAGGCGACTGCGTGTCCGTCCTCTTGGCCATGCTCATCGTTTCTCCATCTGTCGGGCGGAGCCGCCTCGCGGTCTCCGTCTGCGTCGCCTGGCTCGGCGTCCTGGGCGTCGAGCGGTACGTCCGGTTCTGCTTCGTCCGTGCGGCTCGTGGCCGCGATCGCCGGACGGTTCAGCGCACCTCGTTGATGCGGATGAGGTTTCCGGCGGGATCGCGGAAGGCGCAGTCGCGGATCCCGTACGGCTGCTCGGTCGGCTCCTGGACGACCTCGGCTCCGCCGGCCTGGAGCCGGTCGAAGGTGGCGTCGAGATCGGTGGTGGCCAGGGTGATGATCGCGTAGGTGCCCTTGGCCATCATCTCGGCGATGGTGCGCCGCTCCTCCTCCGTGACACCCGGATCCGCGGCCGGTGGATGCAGGACGACGGACGTGCCGGGCTGACCGGCGGGGCCGACCGTGATCCAGCGCATCCCGCCGAACCCGACGTCCTTACGGATCTCGAAGCCCAGGATGTCGCGGTAGAAGGCGACGGAGGCGTCCGGGTCCTCGTGCGGAAGGAAGCTGGAGTGAATCGTGGTGTCCATGGACGTCACGCTAGATCGCGGCCCGGAGGCCGCGCTTCTCGATTCCTGATCGGTCTGGTGACCTGCTTCGCCACACAGGACGGCATCCCCACCGTCGAACGCGCCGCCTCGCGCCGGTAGACGCTGGGCGGCATGCCCACCAGCTCCGTGAAGCGCGTGCTGAAGGTGCCCAGCGACGAGCAGCCGACCATGAAACAGACCTCGGTGACGCTGAGATCGCCGCGCCGCAGCAGTGCCATCGCCCGCTCGATGCGCCGCGTCATCAGATATCCGTACGGCGATTCGCCGTACGCCTGCCGGAACGCGCGGCTCAGGTGCCCCGCCGACATGTGCACGCCACGGGCGAGCGCCTCGATGTCCAGCGGTTGCGCGAACTCCCGGTCGATCCGGTCACGGACACGGCGCAACCGCGCAAGGTCGCGCAGGCGCTGCGCCTCATCGGGTCTGCTGGTCACCTGCGAGATCGTGCCACACCGCGGGGACCGCCGCGCGCCGGCCCGGGAACGCGCCACCGCGAAGGGCGCCGACCGGAGGTCGGCGCCCTTCTTGAGCTGCGGTTCAGCTACCCGGACAGATCACGCGGAATGTCGCGTCCCGCGCCGTCGGGCGGCTGGTCGGCCGGTCAGCTGCAACCGCTGGTCGAACCGCAGCCCTCGCAGATGTAGCAGGACCCGGCGCGCTGCATCTTCGTACCGCAGGAGAAGCAGAGCGGCGCGTCCGCGCTGATGCCCAGCTGCATCTCGACGAGCTCCGCCGAGGTGTGCGCGGTCTTCGGGGCGGGCTTCTCCGCCTCCTGCACCGCGGCCACCGCCTTCAGCGGCTCCGTCCGCACCGGGGCGGACTGGGCGAGGCTCTCGATGTCCAGTTCCTCGTCCTCGATGGAGGGCTCGTACGAACCCGTGTCGAGGTGACGCTGACGCTCCTCGGCCGAGTGGATGCCGAGCGCCGAGCGGGTCTCGAAGGGCAGGAAGTCCAGCGCGAGGCGGCGGAAGATGTAGTCGACGATCGACTGCGCCATCCGCACGTCCGGGTCGTCCGTCATACCGGCCGGCTCGAAGCGCATGTTGGTGAACTTCGAGACGTACGTCTCCAGCGGGACGCCGTACTGCAGACCGACCGAGACGGCGATGGAGAAGGCGTCCATCATGCCCGCGAGCGTGGAGCCCTGCTTGGACATCTTCAGGAAGACCTCGCCGAGACCGTCGTCCGGGTAGGAGTTGGCGGTCATGTAGCCCTCGGCGCCGCCCACCGTGAAGGAGGTGGTGATGCCGGGACGGCCCTTGGGCAGACGCTTGCGGACCGGGCGGTACTCGACGACCTTCTCGACCGCGGTACGGATGGTCTCCTCGGCCTTGGCGGTGACCTTCTCCTTCTCCTTGGTCTTCGCGGAGAGGGGCTGGCCGACCTTGCAGTTGTCGCGGTAGATCGCGAGCGCCTTGACGCCCATCTTCCACGCCTCGAAGTAGACCTCTTCGACGTCCTCGACGGTGGCCGTCTCCGGCAGGTTCACCGTCTTGGAGAGCGCGCCGGAGATCCACGGCTGGATCGCGGCCATCATGCGCACGTGACCCATCGCGGAGATGGAACGCTCGCCCATCGCGCAGTCGAAGACCTCGTAGTGCTCGGTCTTCAGGCCGGGGGCGTCGATCACATTGCCGTGCTCGGCGATGTGGGCGACGATCGCCTCGATCTGCTCCTCCTGGTAGCCCAGGCGGCGCAGGGCCTGCGGGACGGTGCCGTTGACGATCTGCATCGAGCCGCCGCCGACCAGCTTCTTGAACTTGACCAGGGCGAGGTCGGGCTCGAGACCGGTGGTGTCGCAGGACATCGCGAGACCGATGGTGCCGGTGGGCGCGATGACCGAGGCCTGCGCGTTGCGGAAACCGTTCTTCGCGCCAAGGCGGATGACGTCCTGCCAGGCCTCCGTCGCGGCGGCCCAGATCGGGTTGTCCAGGTCGTCCATGTGGACGGCCGCGGCGTTGGCGTCGGCGTGCTGCTTCATGACGCGCTGGTGCGGCTCGGCATTGCGGGCATAGCCGTCGTACGGGCCGACGACCGCGGCGAGCTCGGCGGAGCGCTTGTACGAGGTGCCGGTCATCAGCGAGGTGATGGCACCGGCGAGGGCGCGGCCGCCGTCGCTGTCGTAGGCGTGGCCGGTCGCCATCAGCAGGGCGCCGAGGTTGGCGTAACCGATGCCGAGCTGGCGGAAGGCGCGGGTGTTCTCGCCGATCTTCTGGGTCGGGAAGTCGGCGAAGCAGATGGAGATGTCCATCGCGGTGATGACCAGCTCGACGACCTTGGCGAAGCGCTCGGACTCGAACGACTGGTTGCCCCTGCCGTCGTCCTTGAGGAACTTCATCAGGTTCAGGGAGGCGAGGTTGCACGAGGTGTTGTCCAGGTGCATGTACTCGGAGCACGGGTTCGAGCCGTTGATCCGGCCGGACTCCGGGCAGGTGTGCCAGGCGTTGATGGTGTCGTCGTACTGGATGCCCGGGTCGGCGCACGCCCAGGCCGCCTCGGCCATCTTGCGGAAGAGGGCCTTGGCCTCGACCTCTTCGATGACGTCGCCGGTCATGCGGGCGCGCAGCCCGAACTTGCCGCCGGACTCGACGGCCTTCATGAACTCGTCGTTCACCCGGACCGAGTTGTTGGCGTTCTGGTACTGGACGGACGTGATGTCGTCGCCGCCCAGGTCCATGTCGAAGCCCGCGTCGCGCAGGGCGCGGATCTTCTCCTCCTCCTTCACCTTGGTCTCGATGAAGTTCTCGATGTCGGGGTGGTCGACGTCGAGGATGACCATCTTGGCCGCGCGCCGGGTGGCACCACCGGACTTGATCGTTCCGGCGGAGGCGTCGGCACCGCGCATGAAGGAGACCGGGCCGGAGGCGTTGCCGCCGGAGGACAACAGCTCCTTGGAGGAGCGGATACGGGAGAGGTTCAGGCCGGCGCCGGAGCCGCCCTTGAAGATCATGCCCTCTTCCTTGTACCAGTCGAGGATCGACTCCATGGAGTCGTCGACGGCCAGGATGAAGCAGGCGGAGACCTGCTGCGGCTGGGGCGTTCCGACGTTGAACCAGACCGGCGAGTTGAAGCTGAAGATCTGGTGCAGGAGGGCGTAGGCCAGCTCGTGCTCGAAGATCTCGGCGTCCGCGGGAGAGGCGAAGTAGCCGTTGTCCTCGCCGGCCTTGCGGTACGTCTTCACGATCCGGTCGATGAGCTGGCGCAGACCGGTCTCGCGCTGCGGGGTGCCGACGGCCCCGCGGAAGTACTTGCTGGTGACGATGTTGACCGCGTTCACCGACCAGAAGTCGGGGAACTCGACGCCACGCTGCTCGAAGTTGATCGAGCCGTCGCGCCAGTTGGTCATGACGACGTCACGACGCTCCCACGCCACCTCGTCGTACGGATGTACGCCGGGGGTGGTGTGGATGCGCTCGATACGCAGACCCTTGCTCGACTTGGCTCCCTTGGCTCGGGAACCTCGTGCCGGGCCGCTCGCCGTCTCTGTCATGCCGCCTCCCATATGTGGGCAAAAACACCCTGAAGTGCCCAGAGCTTCCCGGGGCACAGTCTGTCTCTTATGCCTCGGACGCCACGCAGAGCGCCCGGAGCAGGTCTATGAAGCCGCCCTGCCGTCGATCCACGGAACCGTGTCGACCGGCCGGCGCCGCTCAGTCGGCGGCGACGGCGGGAACGGGGACCTCGACGATCTCGCCCTTCCCGCGTTCCTCCACCGAAGGCCACCGCTCGCGGAGTTCCGCGATGGCGGCCTCGAAGTCTTCGAGTGTGTCGAACGCCCGGTACACGGACGCGAAGCGCAGGTACGCGACGAGGTCGAGTTCCTGCAGGGGGCCGAGGATGGCCAGGCCCACATCGTGAGTGGTCAGCTCGGCACTGCCGGTGGCACGCACCGCCTCCTCGACCCGCTGGCCGAGCTTGGCGAGGGCGTCCTCGGTGACCGGCCGGCCCTGGCACGCTTTGCGCACGCCGGAGATGACCTTGGTACGGCTGAAGGGTTCGGTCACACCGCTGCGCTTCACCACCATCAGCGAACAGGTCTCCACCGTCGTGAAACGGCGGGAGCAGTCGGGGCACTGGCGGCGGCGTCGGATCGACGTGCCGTCGTCGGTGGTGCGACTGTCGACGACCCGGCTGTCGGGGTGCCTGCAGAAGGGGCAGTGCATGGCTCCCAACCCTCCTTCACAGCACGACTGAATAGCCTCTCCAGGGCCCGTCGGGGCCCTGTGAAGCTGTCACAAGCATAGGCGATGGCCACACCCTCGGCGGACCGGGGACCACAACTTCTGGGCGGCTGGAACAATCCAACCACTAGATCTTGGGTTTGGCCGCGCATTCGGCCCTACCGCGTGTCGCACAGTACGAGCGACCGGCAGGCAGCGTACGGCCGCCCACGAGGTTACGGGAACCGCGCGGCCGCCAGGATCGCGGGGCTCTCCTTGTCGGACCCCGACAACGGCCCGGCGGGCACCCCGCATGGCGGCGCCGCCCCGCCGGCCGCTACCGTGAAAGCCCGAATTTCAGGTCGGTCCGCAGCCGGATTCCCGGCCGCTCGGTCATCGCACATACACCCGACAGAGAACACACGGCAGACTTTTATTCGTTTTTCACTCGAACGTGTGTTTGGCGCAACCTTTCGAAACCTACTACCGTTGTCCAGCTAGGGAGACCATTCGAGAGGGGCCGACGTGACCACCACCGCAGACAGTGCCACCATCACTGCCCAGGACCGCTCCCAGAGCCGATTCGAGCCGGTGCATGCCATGAATGACTCAGTCACGAACATGGAGGGGCCAGAGCCCGCGCGCCCAGCGCGCTCGTTGCCCGGCCGGCCTCCTGGGATCCGGGCAGACAGCTCGGGGCTCACGGACCGGCAGCGGCGGGTGATCGAGGTGATCCGGGATTCCGTGCAGCGGCGTGGATACCCGCCCTCGATGCGGGAGATCGGTCAGGCGGTGGGCCTGTCCAGCACGTCCTCCGTCGCCCATCAGCTGATGGCCCTGGAGCGGAAGGGTTTCCTGCGCCGCGACCCCCACCGCCCGCGGGCGTACGAGGTCCGCGGTTCGGACCAGCCCAGCTCGCAGCCCACCGATACGACCGGCAAGCCCGCGGCATCGTACGTGCCGCTGGTCGGCCGGATCGCCGCCGGTGGCCCGATCCTCGCCGAGGAGTCCGTCGAGGACGTCTTCCCTCTCCCTCGCCAGCTCGTCGGTGACGGGGAGCTCTTCGTGCTCAAGGTCGTCGGTGACTCGATGATCGAGGCGGCCATCTGCGACGGCGACTGGGTCACCGTACGCCGCCAGCCCGTCGCGGAGAACGGCGACATCGTGGCGGCCATGCTGGACGGCGAGGCCACCGTCAAGCGCTTCAAGCGGGAGGACGGCCATGTCTGGCTGCTCCCGCACAACTCCGCGTACCAGCCGATCCCTGGCGACGAGGCGACGATCCTCGGCAAGGTGGTGGCGGTACTGCGGCGGGTGTGAAGCCCGCCGCTTCCGACCGGGCCCCGGGATCCACTGCGCCGATCCCGGGGTCCTGCCGTGCCGTAGCCGCCCGGGGCCGGCTACTTGCCGTCCGCCTTGGCCGCCGCGTCGATCGCCGTGAGTGAGCGGCGCGCCTGATTGCGGTCGGTGGTGTACCAGAAGTCGGGCAGCGAGGCGCGCAGATAGCTGCCGTACCGGGCGTTGGCCAGGCGCGGATCGAGCACGGCGACCACTCCCTTGTCGCCCGTGGCCCGGACGAGTCGGCCGGCGCCCTGGGCCATCAGCAGGGCGGCATGCGTAGCCGCGACGGCCATGAAGCCATTGCCGCCCGCCTCCTCGACCGCCTTCTGGCGCGCGCTCATCAGCGGATCGTCGGGGCGTGGGAACGGGATCCGGTCCATGACCACCAGCTGGCAGCTGGCCCCCGGCACATCGACGCCCTGCCAGAGCGACAGCGTGCCGAAGAGACAGGTCTCGGGATCGGCGGCGAAATTCTTGATCAGCTCGCCCAGCGTCTCCTCTCCCTGCAGCAGGATCGGCTTGTCCAGCCGGCCCCGCAGCTCCTCCGCGGCGGCCTGGGCCGCGCGCATGGAGGAGAACAGCCCGAGCGTGCGCCCGCCCGCCGCCTCCACCAGCTCGGCGAGCTCGTCCAGCATGTCGGTGCGGGAGCTGTCCCGCCCCGGCGTGGCCAGATGCCTGGCGACGTACAGGATGCCCTGCTTCGGGTAGTCGAACGGCGAGCCGACGTCGAGCCCCTTCCACTGCGGCATGTCGTCGCCCGCGGTGCCTTCGGGAGCCAGGCCGAGCGAAGCCCCCACCCCGTTGAAATCCCCGCCGAGCTTGAGCGTGGCCGAGGTCAGGACGACGGACCGCTCGGTGAACAGCTTCTCGCGCAGCAGCCCCGAGACGGAGAGCGGTGCGACCCGCAGGGAGGCGCCGAAGCGGTCATGGCGCTCGTACCAGACGACGTCGTACTCCGAGCCCTGGGTGATCCGCTCGGCGACGCCGTGGATCGTCTCCACCGATGCCAGGGCCTGCTTGCGGACGGCGTCCTCGTCCTGGACGGACTTGTCGCGCGTGGTGCCCAGGGCCGAGATCACGGTGCGCGCGGCGTCGCGCAGCGCCAGCAGTGCGTAGCCGAGGTCCTCGGGGACCTCTTCCAGGCGGCCGGGAAGCGCCAGCTCCATCACCCGCTCGAACCCTTCCGACGCGGTCTGCAGCGCGTCGGCGGCCTTCTCGTTGACCAGCTTCGCCGCGCGGCGCACCGCGCGGTTGACCTGGCCGGGGGTGAGCTCGCCGGTGGCCACCCCGGTGACCCGGGAGACCAGCTCATGGGCCTCGTCGACGATCAGCACCTCGTGCTGCGGGAGCACCGGGGCGCCCTCGATGGCATCGATGGCGAGGAGGGCGTGGTTGGTGACGACGACATCGGCGAGCTTGGCCCGCTCACGGGCCAGCTCGGCGAAGCACTCCGCGCCGTACGCGCACTTGCCGGCACCCAGGCATTCGCGGGAGGAGACGGAGACCTGGGCCCAGGCGCGGTCGGAGACCCCGGGAGTGAGGTCGTCGCGATCGCCGGACTCGGTCTCGTCGGACCAGTCCCGGAGCCGGAGCAGATCCTGGCCGAGCTTGCTAGACGGGGCTGCGGCCTCGAACTGGTCGAAGAGCCCCTCCTCCTCTTCCTGCGGCACTCCTTCGTGGAGCCGGTGCAGACAGAGGTAGTTCGACCGGCCCTTGAGCATGGCGAACTGGGGGCGTCGGCGCAGCAGCGGATGCAGGGCGTCGACCGTGCGCGGTAGGTCGCGCTCCACGAGCTGGCGCTGGAGCGCCAGCGTCGCCGTGGCCACCACCACCCGCTCCCCGTGGGCCAGCGCGGGCACCAGGTAACCGAGCGACTTGCCGGTGCCGGTGCCGGCCTGGACGAGCAGATGGGAATTGTCGTCGACGGCCGCTGCGACGGCCTCGGCCATGGCGGCCTGACCTGGTCGTTCCGTACCGCCGACGGCGGTCACGGCGGCGTGCAGGAGCTCGGGGAGGGATGGCTTCGTCATAGCCCGACCAGCGTACGGGGCCGCACTGACAACAGAGGTCACTCCCGGACTCCGGCGGAGGGGTGGAGCGGATTGGGCACGGTCCCGTGGATGGCGGCGTGCGGGCGCTGGGGGCGGTCCCGGTATCCGTCGACGTGCAGGCGGTTGCGGTTCAGACAGAGGCGTTCGATGCGGGGGGTCAGCAGGTCGAACATCTCGAACCGCTCCTTGAGCTCCGGGAAGCGGGCGTGGTGGCGCAGGATCTCGGCGCGGACGAGTGACCAGAAATCGCCCTCCGGAACCCCCAGCTGTTCCTCGCAGAGCGGGGAGAGGAAGCGGAACACCCCGATGAACAGTCCGGCGTGGATGAACTGGATGAGGAAGGAGGGTTCCTCGGTGAGCAGGACGCGGCGTACGTCCTCGGGCATCGACTCGTGTTCCGGCAGCGGCCGGGCGCTGACGTTCACGTCGTCGACGAAGTCCTTGATCGCCAGGCGCACCGGCACGTCCTGGTCGTCGAAGACCACGATCGCGTTCTCGCCGTGCGGGGAGAACACCGTGCCGTACCGGTAGAGGAAGTGCAGCAACGGCGGCAGCAGGGCGGTGAAGAGGCGGGTCAGCCAGGCGGTGGGCGTCAGCCCGGAGCGGGCGACGAGCTCGGCCGTGAAGGCGCGGCCCTGCGGATCGATGTGGAGCAGCGAGGCGAGGGTCCGGGCCCGCTCGCCGGGCGCGAGCCGGGGCTGGAGGGGTTCGCGCCAGATCGCGCCGAGGATCTCCTTGAACTGGTACGGGGCCTCGGGAAGGTGGTCGTAGAGGGGGTGCTCGACCGCCACCGAGGCCACCTCGCCGAGCAGGATGACCCCGCAGGTGTCACGCAGAAAGGCGTCCTGGTCCCGCAGGCCGTGGACCCAGGCGGTGACGGCGGGGGCCGCGAGGGTGCGTTCGGTCGGCAGTCCCCGCCAGACCAGTGTGTTGAGGATCGACAGGGGCAGCTTGACGGTGTGCCGGTCGGGGCGCGCCACGTTGCTGAAGGTGCGGATGGACTGCTGCGGCAGCCTGAGGTCCGCGTCGGCGTGCAGCGGCACGATGTCACCGGCGGCGATGGCGGGGGCGAAGACCGGAACGATCCATTCGTCCCACTGCCAGGGGTGTACGGGAAGACAGAGGTAGCCGGCGGGGTCGAGGCCGCGGGCGCGGAGCAGGGCGTCGAAGGAGTCGCGGACCGACGGGTCGAGCTCCTGTGCGTACAGCTGCTCCGGTCCGGCCAGGCGGGCCACTCCGCGGTAGGCGGCGATCCTCGTGGAGACCGCGATCCACGGCAGCGTGAGGGGCGTGCGGGCCTCGGGGGTGTGGCGCGAGGCGTCGGCTGCTGAGAATCCCAGGCGGCCCTTGTTGGCGACGAGCCAGGGGTGGCCGGTCTGGTGCCCTTCCAGCTCGGCGTAGTCGAGTTCGGCCAGCCGGGCGGCGGGGAGCGCGGTGTGGTCGAGCCGGGCGTCGGCGGTGAGGGTGGTGGTGATCTCACGGATGAGGTGCCCGAGGGTGGCGCCGTCGATGTCCAGGAGCCGGCGGGCGCGTACGAGGAACTGGAGGGGATCGCGGAAGGGGACGGCCCCGGTGTTCCTTCCGCCCGGCTCCTCGTCGTCGGGCCCCGACCCGACCGCTGTTCCGGGGGTGCTCCCGGGCGTCTCCAGAATCGAGTCCGAAGCGATGTGCCAGCTCCCGTACACGCCCCGCCGGGCGCTGAAGCCGAGGGTTCCGCCGTCGTCGAGGCCGAGGGTGTACCTGTCGCCCCCGCCGGCCTGCCGGGCCGGCTCGACGACTTCCTCGTAGGCGAACTGGGCGAGCATCTTCGCGAGCAGTCGGGCGGCGGCCCGGTCCCAGACCGCCCGGTTCAGTTCCGGTGTGCTGAGCAGCTCGGCGGACTTCGCTGAATCATGACTCTCGGGATATTTCGGCACGGGGACTCCTCGGGATGGAACCGATGGGGTTCGAGCGGTATGAGGTGAGCGGCAGTTCGTTCACAGCTGGGCACGATGGGTTCGGTCGCGGACCATCAGGGCGGCTCGTTTGTCGGGGAGTTCGAGTTCCGCGGAGAAGCGGAAGCCGGCACTCAGGAAGGCGGAGACGGACGGGGTGTTACGGAGGTCGGGTTCCGCGACAACACGCGCACACCGGGGGCGGTTGTCGAGCACGAGGTCGGCGACGGCCCGCAGCAGGGTGGTGCCGAGGCCGCGTCCGCGGTTGTTCACGCCGCCGATGAGCAGGTGGATTCCGGTGTCGTGCGGACGGGCCGGGTAGTGGCGTGCCAGCGGGTCGAGATCCGCGCGGTAGATCTCCCAGTAGCTCATGGGGACGCCCGCCAGCACGCCGAGGCAGGGGACGCTGCGTCCGTCGCCGTCGAGTTGAGGGCGCAGATGGGCGGCGGTGACGGCTTCGGGTCCGGCGAGTTCCCAGAAGGCCGCGACCGCGGGGTCGTTCATCCAGCGGCTCAGTACGGCGAGGTCGCGTTCCAGTCGCACGGGCACGAGCTGGAGGACTCCGGCCGGGGTGGTGACCGGCCGCCAGTCGGCCGGGCGGTCGAGCAGATCGGAGGAGGCGGCCCTGCTCACGGCCGGCCGCGCACCCGCCGCCTGACCCGCGTCGCCCTCGGTGGCCGGGGGGTCCTCCCCGAACAGCGCGAGGAGCTCCTCGGGGAGCTCCAGGTCCAGGGTGTCCTCGGCACCCGTGTCGGCCGGTGGGGCAGGGCCGGTACCGGCGTCGGTCTGCGCATCGGCGCTAGCCACGGTGTCGCTCTCCTCTCGGCGGTTCAGGAAGTGGTCATGTTCCCTCAGGCACACAGGGGGTTGGCAATGGTGACGTAGACGGACTGGGTGTCGACGGGGCCGACGAGTTCGTCCAGGCCGTACATCCGGGTCAGCAGGTTGGCCTTGCACCGCAGATGGGGCTTCTCCAGCAGGTGGGCGGAGAGCGGGGAGCCCAGGGTGGCGGCCGAGCCGAGGAATCGGCGGAAGGCCGCGACGAGTACGCGTTCGTCGGCGAGGCGCTCGGCGCCGAACGCGCCGATCAGGCCGAACACATTGTTGATGCCGAGGTAGTAGGCGAAGCGTTCGTCGGTGACCGCGTCGGAGACGAAGGTGTCGCTGACCGATCCGATGCCGGGGAGCCGGTGCTCCAGCGCCGCGCGGTGGGACTCGCGGAAGTAGTAGCCCTGGTTGTCGCGGTATCGGCCGCCGACCGGCCAGCCCTCGGGGCCGAGCAGCACCAGGGTGTTCTGCTGGTGCGCTTCGAGCGCCACGCCCGCGTGGCCGTCGAGCCAGAGCACGGGGCGCACGACGCGGTCCAGGTAGCGCAGGAACCACTCGGCGGCAACCGCGCCCACGGCCCTTCCGGTGACGGCGGCCAGCGAGTGGACGATCTCGGCGAGGCGCGACTGCATTCCCACCCTCCCCGGCCACGGACGCGGGGCGGTCAGGGCCGCGATACAGACCGCGTCGTCGTGCGGCCCGAAGGGGTTGTGACGGAGCATCACGTCCAGGCCCCGCACGGGTTCGCCGTCCGGGCCGTCGACGGCGAGCCAGGCGGGGTCGCGGACGATGTCGAAGCCCGGGTGGGCGGCGTGCCACCGCGTGGCGAGCCCGGTGCGGAGCAGCCGGTGGACCTCCACGCCGCGGTGGAGCTCCTTGCGGAGGTTCTCCCGGCGGGAGTTGGTGATGCGTACGCCGAGGGAGAGCTTGAGCATGACCTCGGCGGCGGGCCGGTGCACAGTGCGGACCGAGGAGGTGGGGTGCCAGCGGCCGCCGTGCGGTCCCAGGTCGTGGAGGAGTCCGGCGTCGAGGAGGGCTGCCACCTCGGGGCGGTGCGCGAGTTCGCGGGCCTGCCAGGGATGGAGCGGAATCGGTGCGGTGTTGTCGGGGAGGCGCAGGCCCCCGGTGTGGGAGGTGAGCAGCTCGGTGGCCGGTACGGGACGGCCTCCGTCGGTCCAGGCGGAGTCGGTGGCCAGCACGGACCGGTCGACGGCCATCCAGTGCAGCGGGAAGGAGCCGTGCGACTCGGGTGAGTAGAGGCGGGACTCGGCGTCGGAGAGCCCTTCGCGGCTCTTGGGGGTGGGGTGAAGCGGGTGTCCGAGCAGCAGCGACTGCTCCGCGGTGAGGAAGAGGTCCGCCCCGGCCGGGGCGTGGGGGTCGCGGCGCCGTTCGGCGATGAAGCCGGCGGTGCGCCGTACCGAGTCGGCCACCCGGGCCACCATGTCGGCGCCCTCGTCGCGGTCGGCCTCGCGGCCCAGGAGAGCGGCGATCGTGACGGCGTCGGCGGGCGGCGCTCCTTCGGGTGCGCCCTCCAGGGCGGGCGGGCCGAAGCGGTGGCAGCCCGTGGCCGACCAGTAGAGGACGGGGACGAGCAGGGCCGTTCCGCTGGCGGGGAGCGGGATCCGCAGCGTGCGGCCGTCCGGGCCGGGTTGACCGGTCTCCCGGACCCAGCAGCGGAGCAGATTCTCCGCGCCCGCGGTGTCGGCGGCCCGCAGCGGGTCCGGGTGGTCGAGCGGGTCGGCCGCCGCCCTGCCGGTGGCCGCGGAGTCCGGGGTGTACCGCTCGCCGGGCGGTGCCGTCATCTGGCGCGGCACGGTGGACTGTTCGACGACGAGGGGGCCGGCGAGCTGCTGGGTGGGGGGAGAGCCGTCGGCCTGGGGCGCGGGGGTGGGGTTCACGGCGGTCCTTCTTGTGAGGGTGTCCGGGGTCAGCGGATCGACCCGGTCGTGGTCCGGCGGTGCGGCAGCCGCTCGGCGGCTGCCAGGGCGTCGGCGAGGCGGTCCACGACCGCTGTTGCCTGTTCGTCGGTGAGCGTGAGGGGAGGCAGGAGGCGTACGACGGTGGAGTGGCGTCCGCCGAGTTCGACGATGAGCCCGCGGCGCAGGCACTCCTGCTGGACGGCGGCGGCGAGGGCGGGCGCGGGCGGGGGCTCGGGGCCGTCACCGGGAGCGGTGGCCTCCGGGTCGACCAGCTCGATCCCGATCATCAGACCGCGTCCGCGTACGTCGCCGATGGCGGGATGGTCGGTGGCCAGCGCCTGGAGGCGGGCGAGCATGCGGGCACCGAGGATCGCGGCGCGTTCGGCGAGGCCGTTCTCCCGTACGAAGGCCAGGGTGGCCGTGCCCGCCGCCATCGCGAGCTGGTTGCCCCGGAACGTGCCGGCGTGGGCGCCCGGCTGCCAGGTGTCGAGTTCGGAGCGGTAGACGATCACGGCGAGCGGGAGGGAACCGCCGATCGCTTTGGAGAGCACCATCACATCGGGCACGATCCCGCTGTGCTCCACCGCCCAGAAGGCGCCGGTGCGGCCGACGCCCGTCTGGACCTCGTCGGCGATCAGTGGGACGGAGCGGGCCTCGGTGATCTCGCGCATCCGGCGCATCCAGCCGTCGGGGGCGGGGTTCACACCGCCCTCCCCCTGCACCGGTTCGAGGATCATCCCGGCCGGTGCCGGTGTGCCCGCCTTGGGGTCGTCCAGGAGGTTCTCGGTCCACCGGGCGGCGAGCTCCGCGCCGCGCTCGCCGCCGACGCCGAAGGGGCAGCGGTAGTCGCGCGGGAAGGGCAGCCTGGTCACCCGTACGTCCTCGGCGCCGCCCGATGCGGCGAGGGCTCCCGCGGTCATCCCGTGGTAGGCGCCGGTGAAGGCGAGCAGGCCGCTGCGGCCGGTCGCGCCGCGGACCAGCTTGAACGCCGCCTCGACCGCGTCCGTGCCCGCCGGTCCGCAGAACTGGATCCGGGCGTTGTCGGCGAACCGCGGTGGCAGGGTGGCGAACAGCTCCGTGATGAAGGCGTCCTTGACCGGGGTGGCGAGGTCGAGCACATGCAGCGGCGCACCCGAGTCGATGACCTTCTTGATGGCCTCCAGGACGACCGGGTGGTTGTGGCCGAGCGCCAGGGTGCCGGCTCCGGAGAGGCAGTCGAGATACCGCCGGCCGTCCGCGCCCTCGATGGTCAGTCCGCGGGCCCGCACCGGCACGATCGGCAGCGACCGCGCATAGGTACGGGCGGCGGATTCGCGCAGGGACTGGCGGCGCAGGATCCCCTCGTGCACCGTCGGTGCTGCCACCGGGGCTGGTTCGGTCACGGCCACGGCTGTCGGTCCTCCCGGTGTAACGGTTGCGTTGCACATCAGTACGTCGGTGCGCGGACGGAGTTCGGGGATGAACGCTTTCCCCGGGTCCCTCGCACGTACCAACGACGCCGGGCGCGGCGGATCACGGGTAAATCCGAAGATCCTTGCGGAGGCGGAACCGCGGCCCTGCCGCTCACCGTCCCCATCGGCACCGGCATAGTGGGGGCCGCACAGGACCCCGGACAGTTGTCCGGGAGTCCGCAGGGTGTTCGGAGCGGATGGCTCGGAGCAGTACCGCAGTGCAGTACAGAAGTGTTGAGTTACGAAGTCCCAGGGGGATCACCACATGCGACTCATTCGACCGGTTCTCGCCGCACGCCGGGGGAGGACGGGCCGCCGGCCTTCGTCGGTGCTCGCCGTGGCCGCGGTCACCGCGGTCCTCGCGCTCACCGCCACGGCCTGCGGGCCCGAGGAGGACAACGCGAGTGACAAGCCGAGCGTCTCCGCCGGCCAGTCGTCGGACGGCAAGATCACGATTCCTGACGATCTGAAGGACCGGCTCAAGGAACACGGGATCGACCTCGACCAGTGGAAGAACGGCGACTGGAAGAACTGGGACAGGGACAAGTGGCTGCGTGAGGCCAAGGACTTCGTCAACCCGATCATCGAGGACCTCTGGGACCCGGACCGGATGCGCGATGCGGACAAGTCGCCCGAGAAGCCGGTCGACAACGACATCTCGGGTGACGAGGGCGTGACGGACCCGACGCCCGCGCCGGTCCAGGCCGCGGGCGTCCGGACGCCGTACCACGCCAATGCCGCCGAGTCCGGGAAGCTGCTCTTCGACGGCCCCGAAGGCTCCATGATCTGTTCCGCGACCGTGGTGAAGGACCCGGCGCACCCCGGGAAGTCCAACCTGGTGTGGACCGCCGGGCACTGTGTGCACGCGGGCAAGAAGGGCGGCTGGTACCGCAACATCGCCTTCGTGCCCTCGTACAACAACCAGGGCCTTTCCCTGGCCGGGCTGAAGAAGGCGACCAAGCAGGAGATCGCCCCCTACGGCGTGTGGTGGGGCACCTGGGCGCAGACGTCCGACCAGTGGATCTCGCAGGGTTCCTCGATGGGCGGACTGGGCGCGCCGTACGACTTCGCGGTGCTGCACGTGACGCCGGAGAAGGGATCGGCGGGCAAGTCCCTGGAGGAGACGGTCGGTTCCGCGCTGCCCGTCGATTTCAACGCCCCGGCCGTGCCGAAGATCGACAGCATGACGGCGACCGGCTTCCCGGCCGCTCCGCCGTACGACGGTCAGAAGGCCTTCCAGTGCGTGGACAAGCCGGGCCGGCTCTCGCTGACGGCGCAGGACCCGACCATGTACCGCATCGGCTGCACCATGACCGGCGGTTCCTCGGGCGGTGGCTGGGTCGCGAAGGGACAGGACGGCAAGCCCGCGCTGGTCTCGAACACCTCCATCGGACCGGTGACCGCCGGCTGGCTGGCCGGACCGCGGCTCGGCAAAGATGCCAAGGGCGTCTACGAGTCGGTCAGCAAGAAGTACGCGGGAGAGTGACGACGGACCGTCACCCGGCCCGTTTCCGGTGACGGTCGACGTTTCCGGTGACGGAGCATCAGGGGCCCCCGGCGCGGCAGTTGAGCACCGGGGGCCCCTCTCCGTGGTGCCGCGCCGCCGTGGCGGGGAGCACGCTCCGGACCGTCATGGGGTGGGGCACTGCATCTTCGGCGGCCCCTGGTCCGGCCACCGAGTCGCATGACACGTTCATGGCAATTTCGGAACTTTCAGGGGGAACGCTTTCCATGCGATCCATACGTCCACTGCTCGCCGCGACCGGACTCGTCGCCTCGCTCGCGCTGACGGCCACGGCCTGCGGCCCGAGCGAGGACGACGCGACCGGCAAGCCCGCCGCCGACTCCGCGGGTGGCCAGGACGCCGGCGGCTCCCTGCCCGACGGTCTGGCCGAGACGCTGAAGAAGCACGGCGTCGACCCGGAGAAGTGGAAGAACGGCGAGTGGAAGAACTGGGACAAGGGCAAGTGGCTGCGTGAGGCCAAGGACTTCGTCAACCCGGTCATCGAGGGGCTGTGGAAGCCCGACCGGATGAAGTCGGCCAAGGACCCGGCGAAGACCATGGCGGCCGGCGACGTCTCCGGCGACCAGGGCGTCACCGACCCGGAGCCCGCTCCGGTGCGGGCCGAGCCCGAGAAGACCCCGTACCACAACTACGCGGCCCCGGTCGGCAAGGTGTTCTTCGACTCCCCCGAGGGCTCGATGGTCTGCTCGGGCACGGTCGTCAAGGACCCGGGGAACCCGGGCCGGTCCAACCTGGTGTGGACCGCCGGACACTGTGTGCACGCCGGTTCGAAAGGCGGCTGGTACCGCAACATCGTCTTCGTGCCCGCGTACAACGACAAGGGCAAGTCCGCCTCCGCCCTGAAGAACGCGCAGCCCCAGGAGATCGCCCCGTACGGCGCGTACTGGGCGGACTGGGCGACGACGTCCGGGGAATGGCTGGCCGACGGCGGCCCCACCGGGGGCGAGGGCGCTCCCTACGACTACGCGGTGCTGCATGTGAAGCCGGAGAAGGGCACCAAGTCGCTGGAGGAGGCCGTGGGCAATGCCCTGGCGGTCGGCTTCGACGCCCCTGAGGTCTCGCAGATCGGCGCCATGGGCGCCTGGGGATACCCCGCCGCTCCCCCGTACGACGGCCTGATCATGCACAAGTGCGTCGACCGCCCCGGGCGGCTCTCCATCAGCCCGAGCACTCCGGCGATGTACCGCATCGGCTGCACCATGACGGGTGGGTCGTCGGGCGGTGGTTGGTTCAGGAAGGGCAGTGACGGCAAGTCCGTGCTGGTCTCCAACACCTCCATCGGGCCGGTGACCTCGGGCTGGCTCGCCGGTCCCCACCTGGGTCCGGGCGCGCAGGACGTCTTCACCACGATGAGCGAGAAGTTCGCCGGCCACTGACGGCCACCGGCACCCCGATGAAAGGCCGAAGGCCCGCCCCCGGTCGGGGGCGGGCCTTCGGCCTTTGCTGAGCCGTGTCGCGCCGCGGTCAGTGCGCCACGGGGACGAACGAGGAGAGCTCGGCAGCCAGCTCCTCGTGCACCCGCGCCTTGAGCAGTGTGCCCTCCGACGTGTGCTCCTCGGAGATCACCTCGCCCTCGGCATGCACCCGGGAGACGAGTCCGCCCTGGATGTACGGCACGAGCGCGTCGATCTCGACCGACGGCCGCGGCAGCTCGGTGTCGATGAGCGCGAGCAGCTCGTCGATACCGGCACCGGTGCGCGCCGAGACGGCGATCGCGTGCTTCTCGATGCGCAGCAGTCGCTGGAGCACCAGCGGATCGGCCGCGTCCGCCTTGTTGATCACCACGATCTCGGGCACGTCCACCGCGCCCACTTCGCGGATCACTTCGCGCACCGCGGCCAGCTGCTCCTCCGGCACCGGGTGGGAGCCGTCCACCACGTGCAGGATCAGGTCGGACTCGCCGACCTCCTCCATGGTGGAGCGGAACGCCTCGACGAGGTGGTGCGGCAGATGCCGTACGAACCCGACGGTGTCGGCCAGGGTGTAGAGCCGGCCGCCCGGCGTCTCGGCCCGGCGCACGGTCGGGTCCAGGGTGGCGAACAGTGCGTTCTCCACCAGGACGCCCGCACCGGTGAGCCGGTTGAGCAGCGAGGACTTGCCCGCGTTGGTGTAGCCGGCGATGGCGACCGACGGCACCTTGTTGCGCTTGCGTTCCTGGCGCTTGATCTCGCGGCCCGTCTTCATCTCCGCGATCTCCCGGCGCATCTTCGCCATCTTCTCGCGGATCCGGCGCCGGTCCGTCTCGATCTTGGTCTCACCGGGGCCACGGGTGGCCATGCCGCCACCGCCGCTGGAACCGCCGCCGCCCATCTGACGGGAGAGCGACTGACCCCAGCCGCGCAGCCGCGGCAGCATGTACTGCATCTGTGCCAGCGAGACCTGCGCCTTGCCCTCTCGGGACTTGGCGTGCTGGGCGAAGATGTCGAGGATCAGGGCGGTCCGGTCGACCACCTTGACCTTGACGACGTCTTCCAGGTGAATCAGCTGGCCGGGGCTGAGCTCACCGTCGCAGACGACGGTGTCCGCCCCGGATTCGAGGACGATGTCGCGCAGCTCCAGCGCCTTGCCCGAACCGATGTAGGTTGCCGGGTCCGGCTTGTCGCGGCGCTGGAAGACGGCGTCGAGCACCTGGGCGCCCGCCGTCTCCGCCAGTGCGGCCAGCTCCGCGAGGGAGTTCTCCGCGTCACGCACGGTCCCCGACGTCCAGACACCCACCAGCACCACGCGCTCCAGGCGCAGCTGTCGGTACTCGACCTCGGTGACATCTTCGAGCTCGGTGGAGAGTCCGGCCACACGCCGCAGCGCGGCGCGCTCCGAGCGGTCGAACTGCTCGCCGTCCCGCTCTCCGTCGATCTCGTGGCTCCAGGCGACGTCCTCTTCCATCAGGGCGTCGGCCCGAAGGCTCTCGGTGAGGCTTTCGGTGACATTCTCCGTAGCACTCTGCGCATCCTGCGCGTCCTGGGGAAGGGAAGAAGAGGAGGTCATTGGATCCTTACGTCGATGGAATTCCGTTACATCAGTCACAACGCGTGACCCCTTCCGATGATTCCCGCTGTCGGGAATCTCCGGTCCGGCCGCCGCGGCGACCCGTCGATAGTGGCACGGCCGTACCTCACCAGTCACCGGGTTTATCGCTGTGCGGCGGGCGTGGCGCTGTGCCAGTCCGGGTGCCCCGGCATCGGCGGGGTCTTCTCCCCGTACAGCCAGCCGTCGAGGAACGAGGTCAGGTCGCGGCCCGCGGTCCGGGAGGCCAGCCGGACGAAGTCCTCGGTGGTGGCGTTGGAGTCCCGGTGCTTGCGCACCCAGCTCCGCTCCAGCCGGTCGAACGCGCTCGCGCCGATCTCCTGGCGCAGCGCGTAGAGGATCAGTGCGCTGCCGTCGTACACCACCGGCCGGAACAGGCTGATCTTCTGTCCGGGTTCCGGGGCGTCGGGACGGGCCGGCGGGCCGCCGGCCGCTCGCCAGCCGTCGGATCTGGTGTAGGCCTCACGCATCCGGCGCTCCAGCGGCTTGTCGGCGTGCTCCTCGGCGTAGCGGGCCTCGTACCAGGTGGCATGTCCTTCGTTGAGCCACAGATCGGACCAGCTCTGCGGAGAGACGCTGTCGCCGAACCACTGGTGGGCGAGCTCGTGCACCATGATCGAGTCGAGGTACCACTCGGGATGGCCGGCCCCGGTGAACAGGGACCGCTCGAAGAGCGAGAGCGTCTGGGTCTCCAGTTCGAAGCCGGTGTCGTTGGCGGCGACGAGCAGTCCGTACGTCTCGAAGGGGTAGCGGCCGACCTGCTTTTCCATCCACTCCAGCTGGGCGGGGGTCTTGCTGAGCCTGGGTTCGAGGCGCTTGCGGTCGGCGGTGGGCACCACGTCGCGTACCGGCAGTCCGTGCGGGCCGGTACGGTGCAGGACGGTGGAACGCCCGATGGAGACCTGGGCCAGTTCGGTGGCCATGGGGTGTTCGGTCCGGTAGGTCCAGGTGGTGTCGGCGCCGTGCCGGGCCGTGCCGGCGGGCAGTCCGTTGGCCACCACGGTGAGGTCCTTGGGCGCGGTGACCCGGAAGGTGAAGTACGCCTTGTCGGCGGGGTGGTCGTTGCTGGGGAAGACCCGGTGCGCGGCGTCGGCCTGATTGGCCATGGCCAGGCCGTCGGCGGTACGCAGCCAGCCGCCGCTGTCCTGGTCGCCGCCGGGGTCGCTGGTGTGCCGGACGGTGATGCGCAGCGGCACCCCGGCGGGGAGCCGGCCCAGTGGCTCGATGACCAGGTCCTCGTCCGTGACGGCGAAGTCGGCGCGCAGACCGTTGACTTCGACGCTGCGGACGGTGCCCCGGGTGAAGTCGAGGTTGATCCGGTCCAGCGGCTCGGTGGTCCGCGCGTCGATCCTGGTGACGGCGTCCAGCGGCTTGCTGTTGTCGCCGTGGTAGGTCAGTCCGATGTCGTAGGTCCGGACGTCGTACCCGGGGTTGCCGAGATGGGGAAAGAGCGGATCCCCGATGCCGAGCGGCACGGGTGAGGGGAGGGTGGCTGCGACGAGGGTGGCTGATGCGGTGACCAGCAGAGCGGCCCGCAGACGGCGGGAGATGAACGGCATGAACTACCGCTACCAGCGACTTCCCGCTGGGCAGGCGCGGCGCGCGCCGCGCCACCCGAATGAGAGCGGATGGCGGACGGCACCTGCCCGCCGGCGTCAGAGGGCGGCTGCGGGGTGCCGGGCGCGGCTCACGTCGTACACCCCGGGCACGTCACGCATGGCGCGCATCAGGCCGGGCAGTCCGGCCGCGTCGGGGAGCTGCAGGGTGTAGGTGTGCCGGACACGCTGTTCGCTGGGCGGTTCGACGGTGGCGGCGATGATCGCCGCGTCCGCCGTCGCGATCGCCTCGGTGAGATCGGCGAGCAGCCGGGGACGCCCGAAGGACTCTGCGACCAGCGTGACCCGGTACTCGGTGGAGTCTTCCCAGCTCACCCCGACCGGCGACCGGCCGACCGACCGCATCCGGGCGACGGCGGGACACTCCAGCCGGTGGACGGTGACGGCACCGCCGCGCACCACGAATCCGGTGACGGCGTCGGGTGGTACGGGGGTGCAGCAGCCCGCGAGCCGTACGGTGGCGTCCGGCCGGTCCACCACGGCCGTCGCGGTCCCGCCCGGGGCCGTGGCAAGCCCGGCGCCGACCGGCCCCTGCGGCTGCGGTCCGGGCCTGGAGTGGCCCTGCGACGGCTGTCCGGGCCGGCCGCCGTGCGGGCTCGGGGTGTCCTCGGGGTGGGTGTCCAGCCAGCCGGTGATGGCGATGCGTGCGGCGGGCGTCCTGGCGTGGTCGAGCCAGTCGGGCGAGGGGCCCGAGGCGGCGTCCTCGGCGAGCAGCAGCTGCACGGTGTCGCCGTCGCTGAGCACGGTGCCGAGGGTGGCCAGCCGGCCGTTGACCCGGGCGCCGATGCAGTTGTGCGCCCGGTCCCCGTACTGCGCGTAGGCGGCGTCGACGCAGCTGGCTCCGGCGGGCAGCCCGAGCGTGCCGCCGTCGGTCCGGAAGACCGTGATCTCCCGGTCCTGGGCCAGGTCGGCGCGGAGCGTGGTCCAGAAGGTGTCGGGGTCCGGGGCGGACTGCTGCCATTCGAGGAGCCGGGAGAGCCAGCCGGGCCGGGTGGGGTCGGCGCGCTCGCCGTCCGCGGGTTCGGCCGCCTGGGGGCCGGTGCCGCCGTCCGCGGCGTACGGATTGCCGAGGGCGATGACCCCGGCCTCGGCGACCTTGTGCATCCGGTGGGTACGGATGAGGACTTCGGCGACCGCCCCGTCCTCACCCACGACGGCGGTGTGCAACGACTGGTACAGGTTGAACTTGGGGGCGGCGATGAAGTCCTTGAACTCGGAGATCACCGGGGTGAAGCAGGTGTGCAGCTCACCGAGCACGGCATAACAGTCGGCGTCCTCGCCGACGAGCACCAGCAGCCGGCCGAAGTCGGTGCCGCGCAGCTCGCCGCGTTTGATGCCGACCCGGTGCACGGAGACGAAGTGACGTGGCCTGATGAGGACTTCGGCGGGGATGCCGGCCTCCCGCAGCACCGTCGTGACGTTCTCCGCGATGGCCGCGAGCGGGTCCTGACGGGCGGCGCCGGAGCCGTCCGGCCGCGCCGACGCGGCGGCGATCAGCGCGCGGGTGCGTTCGTACTCCTCGGGGTGGAGGATCGCGAAGACCAGGTCCTCCAGCTCGGTCTTGAGGGCCTGTACGCCGAGCCGTTCGGCCAGTGGGATCAGTACGTCACGGGTGACCTTGGCGATCCTGGCCTGTTTCTCGGGCCGCATCACGCCGAGGGTGCGCATGTTGTGCAGCCGGTCGGCGAGCTTGATCGACATGACCCGGACATCGTCCCCGGTCGCGACCAGCATCTTGCGGAAGGTCTCCGGCTCGGCGGCCGCTCCGTAGTCGACCTTTTCGAGCTTGGTGACGCCGTCGACGAGATAGCAGACCTCGTCGCCGAACTCGTCGCGCACCTGATCGAGGGTCACATCGGTGTCCTCGACGGTGTCGTGGAGCAGCGACGCGGTGAGTGTCGTCGTCTCGGCGCCGAGTTGGGCGAGGATCAGCGTGACCGCGAGCGGGTGCGTGATGTACGGCTCGCCGCTCTTGCGCATCTGTCCGCGGTGCGAGGACTCCGCGAGTACGTAGGCCCGGTGCAGGATCGAGAGGTCGGCGTCCGGGTGGTGGGCCCGGTGGGCCTCGGCGACATGGCCGATGGCGTCGGGCAGCCGGTCGCGGGAGACGGGGCCGAGCAGCGCGACGCGGCCGAGCCTGCGCAGATCGATCCGGGGGCGGCCCCGTCTGCGGATGGGGGCACCTGGGCTGGTGGCCTCTGCACTCATGGGGGCACCTCCGGCGGCATCGACCGGCGGTGGGAAGGTGCGGTCGCGCCTCCGGGCCGGTGCTTGATGCTACCGAGCCCACCACGTGGCGGAGTCCGGCTCTCGCCCAGCGTGAAACGGATCACCCATTCGAGCGAAGCTCTAGGCGCTTTCCGTTTCGAGCCAGGCGGAGTCGATCAGGCCCTCGGCGACGATCACGGCCGGTCCGGTCATCTCGATCTCGCCGTCCGGCCGCTCGGTGATCACGAGGGTGCCGCCGGGCAGATCGACCGTGTACGTGACGGGGGTGCCGGTCTCCGAAGGGTCCGCGCCGTCCCTGCGGGCCGCGGCGACGGCCACGGCACAGGCACCCGTGCCGCAGGAGCGGGTCTCGCCGGAGCCGCGCTCGTGGACCCGCATGGCGACATGGCGCGGTCCGCGGTCCACGACGAATTCGATGTTGACGCCCTCGGGGTAGACGGCCGCGGGGCTGTAGGGCGGCACGGAAAGCAGATCCCCGGCGTGCGCCAGGTCCTCGACGAAGGCCACCGCGTGGGGGTTGCCCATGTTCACGTTGCGGGCGTCCCAGCTGCGGCCGCCGAGGCTGACCGTGACACCGTCCCCGGGGAGGAGCGCGCGCCCCATGGAGACCGTGATCTCGCCGTCCTTGGCGATGTGCACCTTCTTCACGCCGCCCCGGGTCGCGACGGCGAGGTCACCCTCCTCGGCGTGTCCGGCGCGCTGGAGATACCCGGCGAAGACCCGCACGCCGTTGCCGCACATCTCGGCGATCGAACCGTCCGCGTTGCGGTAGTCCATGAACCACTCGGCCTCGCCCGCCATGGCCTGCGCCTCGGGGTGCGCGGCGGACCGTACGGCGTGCAGCAGGCCGTCACCGCCGATACCGGCGCGGCGGTCGCAGAGCCGGGCGACGACGGACACGGGCAGGTCGATGGTGTTGTCCGGGTCGGGAACGATCACGAAGTCGTTCTCGGTGCCGTGACCCTTGAGAAAGGCGATCTGCGAGGTGCTCACAGGGCAACTGTACGAAACGGCGCCGGCGGCTGACGGCCCCGGGCGGCCCCGCGCGCCCCGGCGGTGAAGGCCGGGGGGTCAGCGGAGCCGTGCCACGCGCCAGATGGCCAGCGCCACCAGCACGCCCACGACGACGACGTACAGAGCGATCACCCGCCAGTCGGACCGCTCGCCCGAGCCCCGCTGCGGCAGCCCGGGCCAGGTGTATCCCACGCGGCGGGCGGCCATCATGCCCCAGCCCGCCGCGCAGCAGCTGATCAGCAGGCCCAGCATGGCCACGACCGCGCCGCCGTCGCCGAACTCGAAGGCCAGCGGGAAGGCGAACATCAGCGATCCCACAGCGGCGAGCATGACGATCGGTGCCAGCTGCCAGATCCGCAGCCGGCGCGCGGGCCGCAGCTCGACCTCGACCTCGGGGGTCGCTTCGAGCTCGTCCGGCCCGTCGGGGCTCAGACTTCCTGTCCCGTGCAGCGCGTCCGGTGCGTCTTGTTCAGTGTCGCGAGGGCCGGCCTCCATCGCCACGCGCCCTCCCAACTCGGACTCCACTGGTCGATCGATGCTCGATGATGGCACGCTCCAGGTCACCGAAATGACGGGCAGGGCTTCCCGATGCCATCACGTGATCAGGCTGTAACCGCTCGTTCGATCAACGCCAGCGCCCGGCGCGGGAGTTCCCCGCGGTCCGCCGCGGCGCCGCTCAGCCAGTGGACCCGCGGATCGCGGCGGAACCACGAGTCCTGCCGGCGCGCGAAGCGCTTGGTGGCGCGCACGGTCTCGGCACGCGCCTCCTCCTCGGTGCATTCCCGGGCCAGCGCGGCCAGCACCTGCTGGTAGCCGAGCGCCCGGGACGCGGTCCGCCCTTCGCGCAGCCCTTCTGTCTCCAGGGCGCGGACCTCGTCCACGAGTCCGGCCGCCCACATCCGGTCGACCCTCAGGGCGATGCGTTCGTCGAGTTCGGGGCGGGCCACGTCGACGCCGATCTGGACGGTGTCGTACACCGCATCGTTACCGGGGAGATTGGCGGTGAAGGGCTTGCCGGTGATCTCGATGACTTCGAGGGCCCGGACGATCCGGCGGCCGTTGCTCGGCAGGATGGCCCGGCCCGCCTCGGGGTCGGCGGCGGCGAGCCGGGCGTGCAGCGCTCCGGAGCCGCGCTCGACCAGCTCCTCCTCCAGCCTGGCCCGTACGTCCGGGTCCGTGCCGGGAAACTCCAGGGCGTCGATGGCGCCCTTCACATAGAGCCCGGAGCCGCCGACCAGGACGGGGGTGCGGCCGGCGGCGAGCAGCCGGTCGATCTCGGCGCGGGCCAGCCGCTGGTACTCGGCGACGCTGGCGGTCTCGGTGACGTCCCAGATGTCCAGCAGGTGGTGCGGGACGGATCCGCGCTCGGCGAGCGTCAGCTTCGCGGTGCCGATGTCCATCCCGCGGTAGAGCTGCATGGAGTCGGCGTTGACCACTTCGCCGTCGAGCTGCTGAGCAAGGAACACCCCCAGATCGGACTTTCCGGCTGCAGTGGGACCGACGACGGTGATGACCCGCGATGCGGGAGCTGAACTTCTCACCGCCACAGTCTCGCAAACCTCCGCACCTCTTCCCGAACGAGTGAGTTTGCCCGGTCGCGCCGCAGGTACGCCGGACGGCGCGGATCTTCTCTCACGACAGTAGAATCCAAAGTGAATATGGGCGTTTTTTCACGGTCCGAGGAAGCGCCCGACCGTAGTCCCCCAGCAGGGAAGGTGCCCGATGGGCTTCCTGGACAATTTGAAGGCCAAGCTGAGCCCCGCCAAGGAAAAGGTCGGCGAACTCGCGCATCAGCACGGGGACAAGATCGACCAGGGACTCGACAAGGCCGCACGGACGGTCGACCAAAAGACCAAGGGCAAGTACAGCGACAAGATCGAGTCCGGTACGAGGAAGGCCAAGGACGCGGTCGAGCGCCTGACCCACAAGGACGAGGGTGGTACGCCGCCCGCTTCCTGACCATGAACTGATCAAGTCCGACGGACGGCCGTGGAGCGACGACGCTGCACGGCCGTCGGCCGTGCGTCCCCGGGCGGCAGGGGCTCAGGACCAGGCGGCGACCAGGTAGCCCACGCCGTACGGAGCGTCCTCGTACAGGAGCCGCCCGGTCAGCCCCGCCCCCTGCGCCGCGCCCGCGAGCACCTGCCAGGGCGCCCGGCCCGCCGCCTTCAGCTCGTACGCCAGTGACGCGTCCAGCGCGGTCAGCGCGTCGGTGTCCGCCGCGCCCAGTGCGCGGGCGGCCGCCGCGTCGAAGGCTTCGGCCCGCTCGTCCAGATAGCCCGGGGCCTTGAGCGTGCGGCAGGCGCTGCCGTCGCCCATCACGAGCAGCGCGACCCGGTCCGCCCTGGCGGCCAGGTCCCGTCCGGCGCTCGTACAGCGGTCGGTCTCCAACGGCTCCCCCACGCCCAGTGCCTCGACCGGCGCACCGTCCCATCCCGCGCGGGCCAGCAACCAGGCGCCGACGGAGAGGGACGGCGGGAGCGTGTCGTCCGCCACCGGTCCGCGGTCGCGCCCGAGCCGGACGCCCAGGTCGACGCCGAAGCCCTTGAAGCTGCCCGTGGCCCCCTCGGGGTGCGGGCCGCGCCCCGGCAGGTCCGCGGGCCCGACCACGACCAGCAGATCGGGGCGCGCGGCGGCGAGCACACCGAGGGCCTGGGCGCAGGCGTCCCGGGCGGCGTCGAGCTCGGGCGCGGCACCGGCGGCGACCTCGGGTACCAGCAGGGGCGGGCAGGGGCACACAGCGGCGGCGGCAAGCATGGTGGGCAGCGTACTGCGTGGCCCCGGCACGCAGCTCGGCCGCCGTCGGGCTCCCGGTGTCAGTCGCGGCCGCAGCCGGGGGCCGCCGCGACCGGCAGCGGCGCCGGGGCTCCGATGCCCGGCAGTCCCAGCATCACTCCGGCCGGCTCGGCGGCCTCGGCGGCGGTGCGCTTCTCCCAGGCGTCCCCGGCCCGGGTCCGCCGCACGGCCACCGGTGCGCCCTCGGCGAGGAGGTGGTGCGGGGCCGCGTAGGTGATCTCGACGGTCACCACATCGCCCGGTCGCACGTCCTGGTCCGGCTTGGTGAAGTGGACCAGGCGGTTGTCGGCGGCGCGGCCGGAGAGGCGGTGGGTGGCGCCGTCCTTGCGGCCCTCGCCCTCCGCGACCATGATCTTCAGCGTCCGGCCGACCTGCTTCTTGTTCTCCTCCCAGGAGATCTCCTCCTGGAGGGCGGACAGGCGCATGTACCGCTCCTGGACGACCTCCTTGGGGATCTGCCCCTCCATCTCGGCGGCGGGGGTCCCGGGACGCTTGGAGTACTGGAAGGTGAAGGCGTTGGCGAAGCGCGCCTCGCGGACCGCGTGCATGGTCTGCTCGAAGTCCTCCTCGGTCTCGCCGGGGAAGCCCACGATGATGTCGGTGGAGATGGCGGCGTCCGGCATCGCGGCGCGCACCTTCTCGATGATGCCGAGGAAGCGCTCCTGCCGGTACGAGCGCCGCATCGCCCTGAGGATCGTGTCGGAGCCCGACTGCATCGGCATGTGGAGCTGCGGCATCACATTGGGTGTCTCGGCCATCGCCGCGATCACGTCGTCCGTGAAATCGCGGGGGTGCGGCGAGGTGAAGCGGACCCGCTCCAGCCCTTCGATCTTCCCGCAGGCGCGCAGCAGCTTGGAGAAGGCCTCGCGGTCGCCGATGTCGGAGCCGTACGCGTTCACGTTCTGGCCGAGCAGGGTGATCTCCGAGACGCCCTCGGCGACCAGGGCCTCGATCTCGGCGAGGATGTCACCGGTGCGGCGGTCCTTCTCCTTGCCGCGCAGCGCCGGGACGATACAGAAGGTGCAGGTGTTGTTGCAGCCGACGGAGATCGAGACCCACGCGGCGTAGGCGGACTCGCGCCGGGTGGGGAGCGTGGAGGGGAAGGCCTCCAGGGATTCGGCGATCTCGATCTGCGCCTCCTCCTGGATACGGGCGCGCTCCAGCAGCACGGGCAGCTTGCCGATGTTGTGCGTACCGAAGACGACGTCGACCCAGGGGGCCCGCTCGACGATGGTGTCGCGGTCCTTCTGCGCCAGGCAGCCGCCGACGGCGATCTGCATGCCGGGCCGCTTGGTCTTCATCGGAGCGAGCCGGCCGAGGTTGCCGTAGAGCTTGTTGTCGGCGTTCTCCCGCACCGCGCAGGTGTTGAAGACGACAACGTCCGCGTCGCCGTCGGAACCCTCGTCCGCACGGACGTAGCCCGCGCCCTCCAGCAGCCCCGACAGCCGCTCGGAGTCGTGGACGTTCATCTGGCACCCGTAGGTGCGGACTTCGTAGGTCTTGGGTCCCTCGACGCTCACTGCGGGGCTCCGGTCGCTGCTGCTGGTCATGCCCTCCAGGGTAGGTGGTCCCGGGAGGGTCCCCGGCGGGCGGCCGCAGTGATCATCAGCCGGTCCGTCGTGAGCAGGCATCCTGCCCTGGTCATCGCCGGAGCGGGCTGGCAGGATCACCGCCATGCTCCAGGCACTCTCCCGTATCGGCAGGCGACGCGTTCTTCAGGCGTGCGCCGCCGTCGCCGTCGTGCTCGGGCTGCTGCTCTGGTGGCTGCTGCCACTCGGGGATCCGGCGCCGACCGGAACGCTGACCTTCAGCACCGGCGTGCGCAGCGGGGTCTACCAGCGCTACGGCGAGCGCCTCAAGGGGGACCTGGCCAGGGATCTGCCCGAGGTGTCGATACGGCTCCGGACCAGTGAGGGCTCGCAGCAGAACATCGCACGGGTGGCGACCGGGAAGGCCGACTTCACCATCGCCACCGCCGATGCCCTCGCCACCTATCTGCGCGGCGGCAAGCCCGGCGCCGACCGGCTGCGGGGCTGTGTGCGGCTGTACGACGACTACATCCAGCTGGTCGTGCCCCGCGACTCGGAGATACGGAAGGTCTCGGATCTGCGCGGAAAGCGCGTCGGGGTAGGACAGCGCGGTTCGGGCGTACGGCTGGTCGCCGACCGGCTGATGAAGGCCGCGGGTCTCGATCCCACCGACGACGTGAAGCCGGTCTCCGCCGGTATCGACACCATGCCGAAGCAGCTGGAGGACGACCGGCTCGACGCCTTCTTCTGGTCCGGCGGGCTGCCCACGTCCGCGGTGCAGGAGTTGTCGGACCGGTTCGCGATCCGGCTGGTGCCGTTGGAGGCTTCGCTGGTCAAGGAGCTCCAGGCGGCGGGCGGGTCCGCCCGCTACTACCGTTCGGCGATGATGCCCGCCGACGCCTACCGCAACGCGCAGCAGGACCAGGCGGTGCCGACGGTCGCGGTCGCCAATGTGCTGGTGACCACGGACCGTTCGGATCCGTCGCTGACGGAGGCGTTCACCCGGACCGTGATCGACAGCCGGGACCGGATCGGGCGCGAGGTGCATGCGGCCCAGCTGGTGGATCTGCGTACGGCGATCTACACCGATCCGCTACTGCTGCACGAGGGGGCCAGCCGCTACTACCGCTCGGTCAAGCCCTGACCCCTTCCTCCCCCCCCGTTCCGCTCAGCCCTGCGGGCCGTTGCGCGGCACCGAGACCGTCACCCGCAGCCCGTGCGGCGCATGGGCCGCGTAGCTCAGGGAACCGCCGCCGGCCGCCAGGAGCGCCTGCGAGATGGAGAGCCCGAGGCCTGAGCCCCGGATGTTCTGATGCTGGGTGCTGCGCCAGAAGCGGTCGCCGATGCGTTCCATCTCCGCCGTCGTGAGGCCCGGTCCGCGGTCGGCGACGACGACCGTGACGTCGTCGGGGCCGGAGGCGACCTTGACGACGACCTCTTCCTCGGCCGGGGTGAACTTCAGGGCGTTGTCGATGATCGCGTCCAGGGCGCTCGACAGTGCGATGGGGTCCGCCCAGGCGGTCACAGCGGACGGGCCGTCCGTCCTGAGCCGTACCCCCTTCTCCTCGGCGAGCGGCCGCCAGGACGCGACGCGCTCCGCGGTGAGCGCACCGATGTCCGTGAGCTGGAGATCGGCCGCGGCGTGTTCGGCCAGCGCCAGGTCGAGCAGGTCGTCGAGGACCTGCGCGAGACGCTTGCCCTCCGTGCGCACGGAGGCGATCTCCTCGTTGCCCTCGGGGAGTTCCAGCGCGAGGAGCTCGATCCGCAGCAGCAGCGCGGCGAGGGGGTTGCGCAGCTGGTGCGAGGCGTCGGCGACGAAGGCGCGCTGCTGCTCCAGCACGTCCTCGACGTTGTCGGCCATCTCGTTGAACGACCGGGCCAGGCGCCGCAGTTCCGGTGGCCCGCCGGAAGCCGCGACGCGGGACCTCATCCGCCCGCTGGCGATGTCGTGGGTGGCCGCGTCCAGGGTCCGTACGGGCAGCAGCACCCAGCCGGTGAGGCGGATCGCGGCGCCGACCGCGACCAGCATCGCGACCGCTTCGCCGGCCGCGATCAGCAGCCAGCCGCGCAGCGTGCGCGCGCGCATCTCCTCGGTGGGCGAGTCGAGGACGACGACGGCGACCACGTCGCCGTCCCGTACGACGGGTGAGGCGACGACGACCCTGCCGTCCTGCCACGGCCAGACCTGCGGCGGATCATGGCTGCGCCGACCGAGCAGGGCCTCCTTGAACGCCTCGCGCCCCTCCCCCTCGATCGGGAGCTGCCAGGCGGCGGGCGCCTTCGCCATGGCGCTGTCGTCGCGGTAGAAGACACCGGCGCGGATGCCGTACACCGACGCGTAGGTGTCGAGTTCGCTGCGCAGGGTGCGCCGGCGCTCGTCGTAACCGGCCGCCCGCTCGGTGATGAACTGCGCGAGTGCGGCGAAGCGTGCCGTGTCGTCGATGCGGTCGATGACGACGCGTTGCTGCTGGGCCGCCGCCACGCTGACGGCCAGCGGGAAGCCGAGGGCGAGCAGCACGCCCGCCATGAGAATGATGAGCAGGGGAAGCAGCCGGGTGCGCACCTGGGACGTATGCCTCTACGCGGACGGGGCGACGAGCCGGTAGCCGACCCCGCGCACCGTCTCGATCAGTGCGGGCAGCCGCAGCTTGGAGCGCAGGGACGCGACGTGCACTTCGAGTGTGCGCCCCGTGCCCTCCCAGCTGGTACGCCACACCTCGCTGATGATCTGCTCCCGGCGGAACACCACTCCGGGGCGCTGGGCGAGCAGCGCGAGCAGGTCGAACTCCTTGCGGGTGAGCTGGACTTCCGCCCCGTCGACGCTGACCCGGCGGGTCGGCAGCTCGATGTGGACGTGCCCGAGGCGCAGTGCGGCGACGGGCGTGGGCACGGTGTCCTCGCCGGTCGTCTTGCGTCGGCTGACGGCGTGGATACGGGCGAGGAGTTCGCCGGTGTCGTACGGCTTGACCACGTAGTCGTCGGCGCCGAGGTTGAGGCCGTGGATCCGCGACCGGACGTCGGCGCGCGCGGTCACCATGATCACCGGGGTGGAGGTGCGCTTGCGGATCTTCCCGCACACCTCGTAGCCGTCCTGGTCGGGCAGGCCGAGGTCGAGGAGCACGACACCGAACGGCTCCGTGTGCGCGGGCAGCAGCGCCTGCAGCGCCTCCTCGCCGCTGCGCGCGTGCACGACCCGGAAGCCGTGCCGGGCCAGGATGGCGGAGAGGGCGGCCGCGACGTGGTTGTCGTCCTCGACGAGCAGCAGTCTCATGGCCTCCCTCTCCGGTTCTCCGATGGTTTCGACGGGACACCTGCCGGCAGGCGTCGGCAGATGTCGGTGCGGTCTCCCGTACGCTCCCCGTCACTTCCCCGTACCGAGGCGTTTCACGTTTATGGCGTACCAGGGCATCCACTCCGATGAGAGGCGGGTCAGTCAAGGCCCGCCCGCCGCATCCAGCCATCTGTTATCCACCCGGTACGCCGCAGGCGTCACACCCCTCACCCCGTTCACACGGAGTGTCCGGTTGCCGCCGGATCGTTATCCTCAATTTCCGCTCAGATGTAATGACGCTGGTAGCGCCGCGTCACTAGGGTCCTTCCCAACCGAGGAGGACGGAGCATGAAGCCGATGAGCGGAGTTTCAGTGACCAAGGGTGCCGGGGACGCCGCGCCTGCGGCGGACGACCTTGTCGTACTGAGCAACGTCAACAAGCACTTCGGCGCACTGCATGTGCTCCAGGACATCGACCTGACCATCGCCCGTGGCGAGGTCGTGGTCGTCATCGGGCCCTCCGGGTCCGGGAAGTCCACGCTGTGCCGCACGATCAACCGCTTGGAGACGATCGACTCGGGCGCCATCTCGATCGACGGCAAGCCGCTGCCCGCGGAGGGCAGGGAGCTGGCCAGGCTGCGCGCCGACGTCGGCATGGTCTTCCAGTCGTTCAATCTCTTCGCGCACAAGACGGTGCTCGAGAACGTGATGCTGGGCCAGATCAAGGTCCGCAGGACGGACAAGAAGGCCGCCGAGGACAAGGCCCATTCGCTGCTGGACCGGGTGGGTGTGGCGACGCAGGCCGACAAGTACCCCGCCCAGCTCTCCGGCGGTCAGCAGCAACGCGTCGCCATCGCAAGGGCGTTGGCGATGGACCCGAAGGTGATCCTCTTCGACGAGCCGACATCCGCGCTCGACCCGGAGATGATCAACGAGGTGCTGGAGGTCATGCAGCAGCTCGCCCGGGACGGCATGACGATGGTCGTCGTCACCCATGAGATGGGTTTCGCGCGCTCGGCCGCGAACCGGGTCGTCTTCATGGCCGACGGAAAGATCGTCGAAGAGGCCACGCCCGACCAGTTCTTCAGCAACCCGCGCAGTGACCGGGCCAAGGACTTCCTGTCGAAGATCCTTCACCACTGATCGATCCTGCACCGCCGGGCCCCGGACCGGCTGATCACTCACATCGCGTCAACTCTAGGGAAAACCACCATGCAGCTTCGCAAGGCCACCGCCGCCTCGGCCGCCGTGCTCGCTCTCGCCCTCACCGCCACCGCCTGTGGTTCCGACAAGGAGGACGGCGGCTCGGGCGACGGCAAGAAGATCACGATCGGCATCAAGATCGACCAGCCGGGCATCGGCCTGAAGACCCCCGACGGCAAGTACACCGGCTTCGACGTCGATGTCGCCACGTACGTGGCCAAGGAGCTCGGCTACAAGGCCGAGGACATCGTCTTCAAGGAGACCAAGAGCGCCGACCGCGAGACGGCGATCGAGCGCGGTGACGTCAAGTTCATCGCCGCCTCCTACTCGATCAACGACGAGCGCCTGCAGAAGGTCGACTTCGCGGGTCCCTACCTGCTGGCCCACCAGGACATCCTGGTCCGCGCCGACGACGACTCGATCAAGTCCCCGGCCGACCTGAACAACAAGAAGCTGTGTTCGGTCGCCGGCTCGACCTCGGCGAAGAACGTCAAGGACAAGCTGGCACCGAAGGCGCAGCTCCAGACGTACGGCGGCTACTCGGAGTGCCTGACCGGCCTGGAGAACAAGGCCATCGACGCGCTGACCACCGATGACAGCATCCTGGCGGGCTACGCCTCGCAGCAGAACTTCCAGGGCAAGTTCAAGCTGGCCGGCTTCAAGATGACCAACGAGAACTACGGCATCGGCCTGAAGAAGGGCGACGCCGACCTCAAGAAGAAGGTCGACGCCGCGCTCACCAAGATGGTCTCGGACGGTTCCTGGGACAAGGCCGTGAAGGACAACTTCGGTCCGGCGAACTACAAGAACGAGCCCGCCCCGAAGATCGGCAACATCGTCAAGTGAAGCAGGGCTGACCGGGCGCGCCGTCCGTGAACGGTGGCGCGCCGTGCCCTCCTACACGCGGAAGCGCGGGAGATCGTGTTCGACTTTCTTGAAGGTTACGACCTGCTGGGGGCCTTCTGGGTGACGGTGCAACTCGCCGTCTACTCCGCCCTCGGCTCCCTCATATGGGGAACGCTGCTGGCCGGCATGAAGGTCAGCCCGGTCCCCCTGATGCGCGGCTTCGCCACCGCGTACGTGAACGTGGTCCGGAACATTCCACTGACCGTGATCATCGTCTTCTCGTCGCTGGGCCTGAACCAGACGCTGACCATCTCGCTCGGCGCCGATGTCATCGAGGACATCAACTTCCGGCTGGCCGTGCTCGCCCTGGTCGCCTACACGGCCGCCTTCGTCTGCGAGGCGCTGCGCTCCGGCATCAACACGGTGCCGGTCGGCCAGGCCGAGGCGGCGCGCGCACTCGGGCTGAGCTTCACGCAGGTACTGCGGCTGATCATCCTTCCTCAGGCGTTCCGCGCGGTGGTCAACCCGTTGTCCAACGTGCTGATCGCACTGACGAAGAACACCACGATCGCCTCCGCGATCGGCGTCGTCGAGGCCTCCTACCTGATGAAGGACATGATCGAGGCCGAGGCCCAGCTGATCCTGATCGCGCTGGTCTTCGCGTTCGGCTTCGTCGTCCTGACCCTCCCGACCGGCCTGATCCTCGGCTGGGTGAGCAAGAAGGTGGCGGTGAAGCGATGAGTTCCGTCCTCTACGACGCCCAGGGGCCCCGCGCCAAGCAGCGCAACATCCTCTACACGGTGCTGTTCGTCCTGGGCGCCGCGGCCGTGGTGTGGTGGGTCTACGACGGCCTGGCCGAGAAGCACCAGCTCGACTGGATCAAGTGGAAGCCCTTCTTCACCAGCTCCCAGCCATGGGAGACGTACATCTGGCCGGGCCTCCAGAACACGCTCAAGGCGGCGTTCTTCGCTCTGCTCATCGCGCTGCCGCTGGGCGCCCTGTTCGGCATCGGCAGGCTCTCGGACCACCGCTGGGTACGGATGCCGGCCGGTTTCGTCGTGGAGCTCTTCCGCGCCGTCCCGGTACTGATCCTGATGATCACCGCGAACGCGGTGTACGCGGAGTACACCGCCATCGACACCGAGATGCGTCCGCTGTACGCCGTGGTGACCGGACTGGTGCTGTACAACTTCTCGGTCCTCGCCGAGATCGTTCGGGCCGGAATCGAGACCCTGCCGAAGGGCCAGGCGGAGGCGGCCAAGGCGCTCGGCATGCGCAAGAGCCAGATCATGCTGTCCGTGCTGCTGCCGCAGGCGGTGACGGCCATGCTGCCGGCGATCGTCAGCCAGCTCGTCGTCATCGTGAAGGACACCGCGCTCGGCGGCGCCATGATGACCTTCCCCGAGCTGCTGGCGTCTGTCCGCCCGATGAGCGCAAACTACGGTGCCAACACCATCGCGTGCTTCACCATCGTGGCCGTGATCTTCGTCGCGCTGAACTTCGCGCTCACCTCCTTCGCGAGCCGGCTGGAGCGGTGGCTCCGGCGCAACAAGAAGGGGAAGGGCACCACGCCCGGGGGCGCACCGGAGACCATCGGTACGCCGTCGCTCGTCATCGACGACGGGCGCGCCGTCTGACAGCTCGTCGCATGGAGTTCCCGAGGGGCGGTGGCAGATGAGCCACCGCCCCTCACCGCTCTTTGGCGTCGCTTGACGCAAGCACCGGCAGTAGGTTGCATACGTTCTGTGATCGCGCCCCCTGCCCCCGCCGCCACACTTCCTCCGCCGCCTACCCCCGTTTCGAGCCGCGCGCTCGTTCCGTCCGCGTCCTCGGCGTCGTTCGCGCCCTCGGCCTCGTTCGCACGGATTCGAGGAGCCGCCCCGTGGACCCGGTGATCGTCGTCGGCGCCGGGCCCGTCGGTCTGGCGCTGTCGCTCGTCCTGGCGGCGCAAGGCGTTCCCTCCGTCCTGCTCGACGAGGACCCGGGCAAGGACGAGACACGCCCCGCCCGCACCGTGGTGCTGCGCGAGGACACCGCGGCCATGGTGGAGCGGCTGGGGTGCAAGGCGCTCCGGCACGAGGGGATGCGGTGGTCCGGGTGGCGGTCGATGCGGCGCAGGCAGCTGGTGCGTGAGCTGCCGCTCGGCGAGGACTCCCCCGAGGGCGATCCGTCGTCGGCCCCCGTCCATCTGCCACAGCACGTCCTGACGCGCGGGCTGCGGGACGCGGTGGCCGCGCAGGAGCTGGTGCGGGTGGCCCCGTACAGCCGGATCGACACGCTGGAGCAGGACCCCACCGGCGTCACCGTGCACACCAGGGAGCCGAACGCGACCTGGTGGCGGGGGAGTTATCTGGTGGGCTGCGACGGCGCCAGGTCCACCGTGCGCAAGCTGCTCGACATCCGGTTCCCCGGTCGTACGGCGGTGGAGCGGCATGCCGTCGCGGCGCTGCGCACCGAGCTTCCCTGGCCCGGGCAGGCCGTGCTGCACCGGCTGCCGCCGTGGCGCACCGGCGGCGCCGAGGTGACGGCGCGTCCGCTGCCGGACGGTGTCTGGCGGTTGGACTGGCTGCTGCCGCCGCGCGGCGAGCTGGTCACCCCGGACGCCCTGATCACCCGAGTCCGGGACACCCTGGCGGGCTGGTGCGGCGAGACACCGCCGTACGAGCTGCTGGACACGGGCGTGTACACGCTGCACCACCGGCTCGCCCTGCGCTGGCGGGTCGACCGGGCCTTCCTGGCCGGGGACGCCGCGCATCTGCTGGGCGCGCTGGGCACCCAGGGCCTCGACGAGGGGCTGCGGGACGCCGAGAACCTGGCCTGGAAGCTGGCCCAGGACTGGCACCACGGCGCCTCCGACGTGCTGCTCGACAGTTACCAGGCCGAGCGCCGGGCCGCGGTCGCCTCGCGGCTGCGCGCCGCGGACCAGTCGCTGCCGGTACTGCGTGGCGGCAAGGGGCTGCGGACCCTGGTCCCGGGGAGCGCACGGGGGCACGATTCGCTGCTCACCGACGGACATCTGGGCTGCGGCCCCCTCGGTGCGCCCCCCTCGTACTCGCATTCGCCCCTTGCGCCCCCACGCGCCGAGGCGCACACATCTGTGAGTACGCCCCCCGGTGCGCCGGTGGCCGATGTACGGGTGACGGCGCCCGACGGCACGACCGCGCGGCTCCGGGAGCGGCTGGGGCAGGGGAATCTGCTGGTGGTCCTGGTGGCGCCCGGCACGGGGGTGTGGGACCGGCGTCACTGGATGACCGCCGGCGTCATGCCCCGCCTCGCCGCGGCCGTCGACGCGCTGCCGGTGAAGGGTGAGCTGCTCGTGACCGAGAGCTACCCGGGGGCGTCGGCCCACACCGTGCTGCTGGTCAGGCCGGACGGGCACCTCGTCGCGTCGTTCGGCGGGGTGCGGCCCCGGGAGCTCTTCGCGGCGGCGGACGCGGTACGGGGCGGGGCGGTGCGCGCCGCGGTACGTTCCGACCAGGCTGCGGGCATCAATTGACCGCTGCGGGCGTCCATGGTGTACTCCGAACCGTGACCGACACCGATGTGCGCCTGTGGCGGAGGGTCCATATGGACCTCGTCCGCTATGCGGGCTGCGTGTGTCGGCCGTCCTGCTGAATCGCCTTCCCCCGCCCCGCCGTGCGCGCTGCCGCACGGACGGGCACCCGCGCGAACCCTCAGGACGGTCTCCGTGTCCACCCCTGCCTCGCTTCCCGTACCCACGCCTGCGCCCGAGTCCGGGCCCGCGTCCGCGAACACGTCCCCCTCCGTCGAGGGTTCCGGTCCGACGGCTGCGGAACTGCTCCATTTCGTCCGCCGCGTCGCCACCGACGCCGGGATCGTCGCCTCGCTCCCCCTCGATCCCGAGGGCCGCACCTGGATCCAGCTCGAAGGCCCCGGCGGCAGCGAGGCCTGGCTGATCGGCTGGCCTCCGGGGACCGGCACCGGCTGGCACGACCACGCCGACTCGATCGGAGCCTTCACCACCGCGGCCGGCACCCTCAAGGAGCTGTCGCTGGCCGCCCGGCTGCCCACCGACGGCTGGAAGACCCTCGAACTCACCGAAGGCATCGACCGGTCCCGGGAGTTGGACACCGGCCAGGGCCGGGCGTTCGGCCGCCACCACGTCCACGAGGTGCTGAACGAGTGCGCCACGGAGCACGCCGTCTCCGTCCACGCGTACTACCCGCCGCTGCCGCGGATCCGGCGCTACAGCCGCACCGGGAACCTGCTCCGCCTCGAACAGGTCGAGCGGCCGGAGGACTGGAGTTGAGTGCCGTTGGCCGGGGCGGTACGGAGCCGGTCGGGATCGACGAGCTGCTGGAGCGGGTCCGGGCGGGGTTCGTCAGGGTCGGTCCGCGGGAGGCGGCCGCCGCCGCTGCGGACGATGCGCTGCTCGTGGACATCCGTTACGCGGAGCTGCGGGAGCGGGACGGGCTGATTCCTGGGGCGCTGGTCGTCGAGCGCAACGAACTGGAGTGGCGGCTCGACCCGCGGGGAAGCCACCGGGTCCCGCAGGCCGTGAGCCACGATCTGCGGATCGTGGTGGTCTGCAACGAGGGTTACGCGTCGAGCCTCGCGGTCGCGTCCCTGCGGCAGTTGGGGCTGGACCGGGCGACGGACCTGATCGGCGGGTTCCAGGCATGGCGTGCCGCGGGGCTGCCGGTCGAGGTCTGAACGGACGGGCTCGGGGTGCCGGGCATGGCCCGGAGTGACAGGCCGGTTCCGGGGTCCTGTCGAAGGGCCCCGGAACCTGATTCCGCCGGAGGGGGTCACTGCCTGGACGTGGCCGCCTCCACCGGCCTGATCCTGAGTGCGAGCCTGCCGGGCAGCGCGGTGGCGGCCAGTGCCAGCAGCGCGGCGGCGCCCACCACCGTCGCGTACAGCAGTGGCAGAACGGTGGGCGCCGCGCTGCCGGTCATTCCGATGCTGAAGGCGGTCAGCACGGCCAGCGCGATTCCGCTGCCCAGGGCCGCGGCGATCAGCAGCACCGACAGGGCCTCGACCCGGAGCATCCTCAGGACCTGCCGCCGGGTCGCGCCGGCCAGCCTGAGCATGGCGAACTCCCGGAAGCGCTCGGAGACGGACATGGCGAGGGTGTTGACGACCGCGATGGCGGTGAAGGCCAGGATCAGGCCCATGGCGAGGTAATTGACCGCCGCGTTCTCCTGCTGCCGGTCCGCCTGGAGCCGGTCGGCGGTCTCCGGCGACACGACGGAGACTCCGGGGAACTGCCTGATCGCGGCGGTGAGTTCGTCACGGCTGCCGGACCCGGCGATCAGGACGGTGGCGGCGAGCGGGTTGTCCATGTGGCGGGCGAGCAGGTCGTGGGGCAGTGTCAGGTCGCCGAAGCCCAGCCCGCGACGGTAGACGGCGGCGACGGTGAGAGTCGCGGGGGTGCCGTCGCCGAGGTGGAGCCTCAGCACACTGCCGGGGCGCAGGCCGAGCCGGTCGGCGGCGAGTTCGCTGATCGCGGCGGTGCCGCGGCCGCCGGTGAAGGCGGTGAGCGATCCGCTCGTGACGTCCGGGTCCCAGGTGCGGGTGAGACCGGCCCGGGTGACGCCCTGGGCCTGGTACTTGTCGAGGCCGACGCGCACGGTGGTCCGCACGACCTCCGTGGCGGCCGTGACGCCCGGAGTCCTGCGGACCGCCCCGGCGGCCTCGGACGGGACACCCGGTCCCTGCGCGGCCAGCACCCAGGTGGCACGGACGCCGTCGCGGGCCTGGGCGCGGGCGGCGTCCCCGAGGGTCGGCTGGACGAAGAGGACCGTGCAGGTCATCCCGATGAGCAGGGTGAGCGGCGTGACGACGGAAGCCATCCGGGCGGTGTTCCCGCGGATGTTCGCGGTCGCCAGAGGTCCCCCCGGACCCGCCAGCCGCATTACCCCCGCGAGCAGCACGGACGCGAACCTCACCAGGTACGGCCCCAGCAGTGACACGGCCGTGGCCGATACGACGACGGTGAGGAACGTGACCGGCGTCGCGGCGGCCTCGGTACGCAGCACGCTCAGTACCCCGACGAGAGCGGCTCCGCCCGCGAGCAGTACCAGACCCGCCACGGTCCGGCCCCGGGCCGGGCCGCGCTCGACGGTGGACTCGGCCATGGCCTCGGCGGGCCGGATGCGGGCGATACGGCGGCCGGAGATCCTTGCCGCCGCCCAGGCGCCGACAAGGGTGACGGCGAGCGCCGCGCAGGCCGGGAAGATGCCCGCGGTGCGTTCCAGAGTGACCGGAACCGCACCCATGTCGATGAATCGACCGTGCAGCCAGCCGGCGAGGGGCAGTCCGGCGAGCGCGCCGAGAACACCGGCCACGGCTCCGACTGCCAGGGCCTCACGGCCGAGGAGACGGCGGATCTGGCGCGGGGTGGCGGCGATGGCGCGGAGAAGGGCCAGTTCGCGGTGGCGCTGCTGGATGGAGAGGGCGAAGGTGCCGACCACGACGAGGATCGCGACCAGGAGGGACGTGCCGCCCATGGCGCCTCCCATGGAGACCAGCTTGATCCGGGCTCCCGCGGCGTCCAGGAATTCGACGGGGCCCCGGGCCTCGCCGGTGGCGACCTGGGCGGAGGTGCCCTTGAGCGCCTGCTCGACCCGGTGCTTCAGCTGCGCGAGGTCGGTGCCGGGCGCGGGTGTCACGCCGAGAGCGGAGATCCGGCCGGGGCGGGCGGCGAGGCGCTCCGCCTCGGTGGAGGAGAAGAAGAGCGAGGTCTGCTGCCGGAGGTCGCTCCGCCCGGCCGGGGCCGCGATGCCGCTGATGCGGTACGGGCGGGGAGCGCTGGTGGACTGGACGACGAGCCGGTCCCCGGGCTTCAGGCCGTTCTCTTCGGCGAGGGCCCGGTCGATCACCACGTCGTCACCGGCGGAAGGGGCACGGCCCGAGACGAGGCGGAAGGGAGTGAGCGGGGCGGAGGCCCAGGAATGGCCGTACGAGGGACGGGAGACGGGCCGGTCCACGGGCCTGGCCAGGAAGGTCAGTTCGGGTACGACCTGGCCCACGCCTTCCAGGTCACCGACCCGGTCGGCGACGGTGGCGGGGAGCCAGGCACGCTCGGCGACCGGCTTCGCCTTGTGCTTGACCTTGGTCTTTCCCTTGCCCTTGTGCTTGACCGTGGTGCGGTGGACGTTCTGGTCGGCGGAGACCACGAGCGGCGCGGCGGCGTAACGCTCGGTGGCGATCCTTCCGCGCAGGCCGGTCTCCAGGAGCGTGCCGCAGGCGGTGCTCAGGGCGGCGGCGCACAGGAGAGCCAGGAAGGCGCCGAGGAACCCTCCCTTGCGGTCCCGGATCGTCTGTAACGCATAGCGCAGCATCATCGTGCGTCCGTCTCTCTTCTGTGGTCGCGCTTGGGGATCACGGTCGGTGGCGGCGCCGGAGTCCCGGGCGGGGCCGGGTGTGCGGCTGCTCCGTCATGCGTCACACAGTGCTCTGTGCATGGGTGCCCGCACACTGCAGCGTGCCTGTGTGTTCGGGCGGGGGGCTGCCCCCCGTATGCAGCCGGCCGTTCCCCCGAATCCGCCCCGACACACCCGAACGCCACGCTCCGGTGGAGCGATCCCCGTAGCCGACGGACATTCACCTCAACACCAAGGACCGATGTGACGGAGGCCTCGCACCCATGCCGACCCCCACCCTCACCCCCGACCAGCTGGACGCCCAGGCCGCTCGTCTCCATGACACCGAGGCGTGGCAGCAGATCATCACCGGTTGGGAGGCAACGGCCCCCGACCCCGTGCGGCCGTCCTCCCTCGCCCCGGTACTACCGTCCTCCCCCGGCGTCGCGGAGCAACTCCCCGACCGCCGGCCCGCCGACTGGCGCGACCTGCTGTCCGTGCCGGTCGACCGGCTCATCGCCGACTCCGTCCGCGCCCTGCCCGCGACCGCGCCGCGCGAGCGGCCGCTTCCCGGGCGCCTGGGCGCGGTCCTCCCGGACCGGCTCCACTCCTGGCGCCGCATCGGCCAGCCCGAGGTGCGGCCCTCCACGCATCTCGCCTACGCGAGGCAGATCCTGACCGAATGGGGCTGGCAGAACACCCCGTACCAGCTCCGCAACGCCCGTGGTGCACGGTGCATCTGCGGCGCCCTCCTCACCGCGCACCGGCTGGGCTACGGCTCCCTCGCCACCGTGGACCGGGCCGGCGCCTGGCTCGTCGCCGAGCTCCGCTCCCGGGGCTGGACCGGGCTGATCGGGCCCTGGAACCGCTGCCCCGGCCGCACCGCCGCGGATGCGCTCGCCCTGATCGACGCCACCATCATCCGCGCCGCCCACGCCGGGCAGTGATCAACGCGCCTCCCCCGTAACTCGTCTGCCCCTTGGCGGCCGTACCCGAGGAACTGCCCGCCACACGGCTCTCTCCCCCCGGCACTCAACGCCTCGCCGCCCCGTGCTGTCCGCCCCTGCGTCCGGCGCTTCCCCGGGAGCCCCCGCATGTCCGCCGCCCGCTACGATCCCGGTCAGAAGGGCTCGTCCAGCCCTTCCGTGTCCTCGCCCTCTTCCTCCAGTGCCTGCCGCACGACGCGCAGGGCCATGCCCTCCCCGTACCCCTTGCGCGCGAGCATGCCCGCGAGGCGGCGCAGCCGCTTGTCGCGGTCCAGGCCGCGAGTGGAGCGCAGCTTGCGCGCGACCAGCTCGCGGGCGGTCGCCCCCTCCTGCTCGGAGTCCAGCTGCCCGACGGCCTCGTCGATCAGCGTGGAGTCCACCCCCTTGGTGCGCAGCTCACGGACGAGAGCGCGGCGGGCCAGTCCGCGTCCGTGATGACGGGACTCCACCCAGGCGCCCGCGAACGCCGCATCGTCGATCAATCCGACGTCCTCGAAGCGCGAGAGCACTTCCTCGGCCGCCTCGTCCGGGATCTCCCGTTTACGCAGGGCGTCCGCGAGCTGCTTCCTGGTGCGCGGGGTCCCGGTGAGCAGCCGCAGGCAGATGTTGCGCGCCTGCTCGACCGGGTCTCGCGGCTCCCCCTTCTCGGCCCTCGACGAGGAGGGGGAACCGCTGCTCCTGGTGCGGGAGCGGGCACGGCGACCCGCCCCCTCGCCGAATCCGGCGCCCGAGCCCTGGCCGCGACCGGGACCGGTCTCCGGCTCGTACGCATCCTCGGACTCGGCCATGTGCCCGGCGGCCAATTCCTGGCCGGGACCGGTGTGATGGTCAGTGGCGCTGACCGGCCACTCCGTACGACGCGTCACGGCCTAGCTCTTGGCCGCCGCGGTCTTGGCCGGCTTGGCCTTGCCGGCCGGAGCGGCCGCCGGCTTCGCGCTGTCGGCCGGAGCCGCGCCACCCGCTGCCGCGTCCGCCCCGGACTCGGCGGCGCTGTCCTCGGGCCGGACGCCGATGCCCAGCTTCTCCAGGATCTTCTTCTCGATCTCGTTGGCGAGATCGGGGTTGTCCTTGAGGAAGTTGCGGGCGTTCTCCTTGCCCTGGCCGAGCTGGTCGCCCTCGTAGGTGTACCAGGCGCCCGCCTTGCGGACGAAGCCGTGCTCCACGCCCATGTCGATCAGACCGCCCTCGCGGCTGATGCCCTGGCCGTAGAGGATGTCGAACTCGGCCTGCTTGAAGGGCGGCGAGACCTTGTTCTTGACGACCTTGACCCGCGTGCGGTTGCCGACGGCTTCGGTGCCGTCCTTCAGCGTCTCGATCCGGCGGATGTCGAGGCGCACCGAGGCGTAGAACTTGAGCGCCCGGCCACCGGTCGTGGTCTCCGGCGAGCCGAACATCACACCGATCTTCTCGCGGAGCTGGTTGATGAAGATCGCAGTGGTCTTGGACTGGTTGAGCGCGCTGGTGATCTTGCGGAGCGCCTGGCTCATCAGACGGGCCTGCAGACCCACGTGCGAGTCGCCCATCTCGCCCTCGATCTCCGCACGCGGCACGAGCGCCGCGACGGAGTCGATGACGATCAGGTCGAGGGCGCCGGAGCGGACCAGCATGTCCACGATCTCAAGGGCCTGCTCGCCATTGTCCGGCTGGGACAGGATGAGGCTGTCGATGTCGACGCCGAGCTTCTTCGCATACTCGGGGTCGAGGGCGTGCTCCGCGTCGATGAAGGCGACCGAGCCGCCGAGCTTCTGCGCGTTCGCCACGGCGTGCAGCGTCAGCGTCGTCTTGCCGGAGGACTCCGGTCCGTACACCTCCACCACACGGCCGCGCGGCAGGCCGCCGACCCCGAGGGCCACGTCGAGGGCGGTCGACCCGGTGGGGATCACTTCGATGGGCTCGTTCGGCCGCTCGCCGAGGCGCATCACCGCGCCCTTGCCGAATTGCCGTTCAATCTGTGCGAGTGCGGCGTCCAGCGCCTTCTCGCGGTCGGTTCCTGCCATGGGTTCCACCCGATTTGCTTGAGTCGATCGCTTCACGTCAAAGACGCTAACCCCTGCCACTGACAATGGGCCTCGACGTCCTCCCGGCCTGTGGACAACTCCACGGTCGGGCCCGGGAAAACCCGGCCGGAATCCCATGAGAATGGATGTTCGATTTTGGTGTCAAGCGCACCACTCCGAGCCCGTCCGCACCCGGACCACACCCGGAGATGGCGGCTCCGGCCGCCGGCGCGACCCGGGGCGCAGGGCCCCCGAGCAGCCCCGGGCAGCCCTGCCGACGGGTCGGTCAGGCGCGCCCCGGCTCCTCCCGCTCCCCGACGCCGCCCGCTCCGTCCTCGCCCCCGTCGGTGCCGGAGGCCCGCCAGGCACTGCGCAGACGTGTGAGCACCGGCTCGCCACGCCGGCGGCTCCGGCCGTGCATCCGCGGGTCGTCCGTCACGTCGTACCGCTTCACGTACGCACCGAGGAAAGCCTGGAGCGTGGCGACGGCCGGGATCGCGATCAGCGCGCCCACGGCGCCCATCAGGGCCGTGCCCGCGATGACCGACCCGAAGGCGACCGCCGGATGGATGTCGACGGTCCTGGAGGTGAGCTTGGGCTGCAGGGCGTAGTTCTCGAACTGCTGGTAGATCACGACGAAGCCGAGCACCCACACCGCGTACCAGGGGTCGACGGTGAACGCGATCAGCATCGGCAGGGCGCCTGCCAGGTACGTGCCGATCGTGGGGATGAACTGGGAGACCAGCCCGACCCAGACGGCCAGCGCGGGCGCGTACGGAACGCCGAGGATCATCAGCAGGATGTAGTGCGCGATCCCGGAGATCAGGGCCATCAGACCGCGCGAGTAGAGGTAGCCGCCGGTCTTGTCGACCGCGATCTCCCAGGCCCGCAGGACCTCTGCCTGCCTGGCGGGCGGCAGCACGGAGCACAGGGCGCGCCGCAGCCTGGGACCGTCGGCCGCGAAGTAGAAGGAGAACAGGAAGATCGTCAGCAGCCGGAACAGCCCGCCGAGCACGGTGGTGGAGATGTCGAGCACTCCGGTCGCGCTGTTCTGGACGTACTTCTGCAGCCAGTCGGAGTGGAGCACGCTGTCCTGGACCTCGACCCTGGAGAGGTCGGTGTGGAAGGTCTGGTTGACCCAGTTGATCACCGAGTCCAGATACTTCGGGAACTCCTCGACCATGTCGACGATCTGGCCCGCAAGCATCGAGCCGAGCAGCACGACGAAGCCCACCCCGGCGATCAGCACCCCGAGGAAGACCAGGAAGGTGGCGAGGCCGCGGCGCATGCCGCGCGCCGACATCCGGCTCACCGCCGGCTCGATGGCGAGCGCCAGGAAGAACGCGATCAGAACATTGATCAGCAACCCGATGAGCTGGTCGAACGCCCAGCTGCCGAGCCGGTAGCAGGCGTAGAGCGCCAGGGCGAGCACCATGGCACGCGGCAGCCACGCGGGCATGCGTACCGGCCCGGCGCCGGCGGGCGCGGCGAGTGGCGCGGCCGGCGGGACGGATGTGGAAGGCGGCTGGGTCTGTGCTGTCTCGTCTGTCGGTGCCACGGTTCCAGTCTCGCCTACGGCGGTGAAAGCCAACCGCCCACCCCGGACAACGGCACAGGTCCGTCAGCTGACGGGGCCGGGAATCGGTGCAGGTCCGGCCGCGGGCGGGCCTGATTCAGCGCTTGTCCTCGGGGATCCCGACCGCCGTGCAGACTCCGCGCCAGACGTCCCTGGTCTCCCAGCCCGCGGCCAGTGCCTGGTGCACGGTCTGCCCGCCGAGCTCGGCCATCACATGATCGCGCGCGAAGGAGTCGGCGTACCCCGCGCCGAAGTGGTCCGCCATCCGTTCCCAGAAAATCGTCAACCGCATGACCTCAGTATCGCGCTCCTGAGAGTGCAGCCGGACCGCTACGTCTTGCCGAGAGCGCTTACCGCCCTACGGTCGGTCCATGGCTGGAACCGGAACAAGTCCCCTCAATCGTGCCGAGCAGTTCATCTGGCTCACGGCCCGTGTCCTGGAACAGCGGCGGTTCGCTCATCACTTCCTGGAAGGAAGTGCGGACGCCGTGGAAACCGCACTCGCCGCCTACCTGAACGAGGACGGCGGCTACGGGCACGCGCTCGAACCCGATCTGCGCGGCCCCGTCAGTCAGCCACTGCACACCGCGCACGCGCTCAGTGTGCTGGACTCCATCGGGCGCTGCGACGGACTGCGGGTGGAGCGGATCTGCCGCTTTCTCACCGAGGTGTCGACCAAGGAGGGCGCGCTGCCCGCTCTCCTGCCGACGCAGCGCGGCTATCCCGCCGCGCCGTTCATCCCGATCGTCGACGATCCTCCCGCCGAGCTGCTGACCACCGGCCCCGTTGTCGGGCTCCTGCACCGCAACGCGGTGTGGCACGCCTGGCTCTTCCGGGCCACCGATTTCTGCTGGGCGGCGGTGGACGCCCTGGAGCAGTCACATCCCTACGAGATCGAGGCGGCGATCGCCTTTCTGGACGGCGCTCCGGACCGGGCGCGGGCTCAAACGGTGGCCGACCGGCTCGGGCGGCTGGTGCGGGACCAGCGGCTCGCGGTACTGGATCCGGAGCGGCGCGCCGAGTACCCCGTAGCGGCCGGATACGCGCCGGGTGAGCAGCATTTCCCGTACGACTACGCCCGTACGCCCGAGTCGCTCGCCCGTCACTGGTTCACCGACGAGGAGCTGTCCCGCTCGCTCGACCATCTCGCGGCCGAGCAGCAGGCGGACGGCGGCTGGCCGGTGAACTGGCGGCAGTGGGCGCCGGGGACGGCGCTGGAGGGGCGGCCCATCGTGACGCTCAAGGCCCTCCTGACTCTGCGCGCCCACGGACGCGGCCTCGGCTGAGCCCCCCGTGGCCGGTGCGGGTGCCGGTCAGCCGGCTGCGGGCGCTCCGTCGGGCCGGGCGGCGGTGTCGCGCAGCAGCAGGGCCGCGATGGCGAGCGCGGCGCCGCGTGGTGACGACGGGTCGAGGCCGGTCAGCTCGGTGAGCCTGGCGAGGCGGTTGTCGACGGTGTTGGGGTGCAGCCCCAGCAGAGCCGCGGTGAGGCGTCCTGGTGCTGTGCCAGGTGGGTGCGGACGGTCCGCAGCAGTTCGGGGCGGCCCGCCACGGGGTCCAGCAGGGCGGCGATGCGGTGGCTGCTGGGGCCTGGGCGGGACAGGTGGAATTCGAGGAGTACGTCGTCCAGGACGTGCGGTCCGGGCGGCAGCCCGCAGGTGCGGGCGACGCGGCTGCTGTTCTCCGGCACCTGGCTGACGGCGGCCTTCGGCGCGTTCGCCGCCTACTGGCTGCTCTCGGCGGGGCTGACCTGGGCGCCCGACTATCTGCACGAGGTTTCGGGGCTGACCACGAAACAGTCGGGAGCGGTGGTGACGGCCACCGCCGTCGGGAACGCCGTGGTGCTGCTGGCGCACGGCCTGCTGGCTCGGCGGGCCTCCCGCAGGGGAACCGCGCCCCGGCTTCCGGCGGGGCTCGGCGGTGGTCTCCTGATGTGCGTGGCCGCCCTGTCGATCGCGGTGTTCGCTGAGGTGGACTCCGTAGGTTTGAAGATCGCGCTGATGGTCGGTCCGATGGCGCTGACGAATGTGATCCTCACCGTCTCGCAGACGGCCGTCGCCAGGATCACGCCCGCCGGGCAGCGCGGAGTGGTGCTGGGTGCGCTGGCCTTCGTCTACGCACTCGCCGGAATCCTCTCGCCGCTGGTCACGGGCCGGATGGTGGATGCGGACGCCTCCGTGCCCGCCGGCTACCGCTCGGCGTATCTGCTGATGGCCGGGCTGGTCGCGGCGGCCGGTGTGCTCGCCGTGTGCTTCCTGTGTCCGGAGCGGGACGCGGCACGGCTGGGCATGGCGGAGACCCCGCCGGCGGTGCACTGAGACGGGACAGGCCCTAGCCGAGGGCACGTACTCCTGCGGTGACGGCCACGGCGGAGCCCACGACCACGAGGAAGGGCGCGCGCAGGACCAGCGCGAGCGCCGCCGCGGCGAGCCCTGCGCCCCTGGCGTCCAGCGCCAGGTGCTGCCCGTCGCCGAAGGTCTGCTGCGCGGTGAGTGCGGCCAGGAGCGCCACGGGCAGGAGCGCGGCGAGGCGCTGGGCGAGCGGGCGTTCCAGCACCCCGGCGGGCACCAGCAGTCCGAGCAGTTTGGCGAGGTAGCAGCCGACGGCGGTCAGCGCGATGGCGATCCAGACGTTCATCGGTTCTCCTCCGTGGTGGCCGTTGCCCCGCCCGTGCCCTTGCGGCGTCCGCTCAGGAAGAGGACGGCGGGCGCGGCGAGCGCGGACAGCAGGACGGGGACGCCCGCGGGCAGCACGGGCAGCAGGCCGAGCGCGAGCAGTACGGCGATCGCGGCGGTGACGCGTTCGGTGGTGCTCTTCAGCATCGGGGCGAGCAGGGCGAGGAAGACCGCGGGCGATGCCGCGTCCAGCCCCCAGGTGTCGGTGTCGCCGAGCGCCTCGGCGCCGAGGGCGCCCAGCAGCGTGGTCAGGTTCCACAGCACGTAGAGGGTCAGCCCGGTGACGGTGAAGCCGATGCGTGCCGCCCGCCGGGTCGGCTGCGGCAGGGTCACCGCGGTCGTCTCGTCGATGACCCACTGGGCGGCGAAGGGGCGGAGCGCCCGCGGCAGCGCGAGCAGCTGCGAGAGCCGCAGGCCGTAGAACGAGTTGCGTACGCCGAGGAAGAAGGCCCCGGCAGCCGCGGTGTACGGGTTGCCGCCCGCGGCGAGGGCCCCGACGAGGGCGAACTGCGAGGCGCCGGTGAAGACGGCGAGGCTGAGCGCGCAGGTCTGCAGCAGGCTCAGTCCGGAACCGGCCGAGGTCACGCCGAAGGCGAAGCCGGAGAGCCCGACGGCTATGCCGACCCCGAGCGCATCGCGTACGACGGCCGCATCCGGCTTCGTCACGGCCGCGTCCGGCTTCGTCACCGTCGCGTCCGGCTTCGTCACCGTCGCGTCCGACCGTGCTCCGGGGCCGGTCGCGGTGCCGTGGGGTGCGTCGGCCGATCCGCCGACGCCCTCTGGGAGTGTTGTCTGTTCTGCCACAACCGGAACGCTACGTGGGCAGTTCGGGACCGGTCTTGTACGTTCTTGCACGTTCGCGCTGGTACGCGCCGGGTGGTACTCCCACGATCCGGGTGAAGTGACGGTTGAGGTGCGGCTGGTCGGTGAAACCGACCTCGGCGGCCGCCTGCGCGGGCGCCGTCCCCGCGTCGAGCATCCGGCGCGCCGCGCGTACCCGGGCATCGGTGAGCCAGGCGTGCGGCGGCATCCCGTAGTGCTTCTTGAAGGCCCTCAGCAACGCGAACGGGCTGGTGCCGAGCTCCGCCGCCAGCGCCTCCAGGGTGGGCGGCGCCGCCATCCTGCCCTCCAGCACCGCGCGTGCCCGCGCCGCGTCGCGCGCACCGGCCGAGCGGGGCGCGGGGGCGGGCAGCGCGCTGCCGTACCGGCTGAGCAGCCGCGTGACCATGACCCGCAGCACCGTGTCGGCGGCGAGTGCGTTGCCCTCCTCGGCCGCCCGGTGGACCTCGCCGATCAGCCGGGCCGCGTACGGGTCCACGACGCTGGTCTCGCTGAATCCGACCGTGCCGCGCAGGCTCGTCGTATCGGCCGCGATGTCGTTGATGACCTGCGCGGACGGGTACAGCGTCGCGTACACCCAGCCCTCGGGCACACCCGCGCGGGCGGTGTGCGGAACCTCCGGGTTGATCATGACCACGGTGCCGGGGCCTGCGTGGACGGTGCCGCCCGGCAGCCCGACGTCCTCCACCCCGCGGCTGATGGTGCCGAAGACATAGCCCTCGTGGCTGTGGCGCGGGAAGGTGTGGCGCACGTACCGGGCACGCAGCAGATCGAGGTCGGGCAGCTCCGCGTACTGCCAGTGCCTCGCCCACTCCCCCGCTCCCGACCCCGGTTTCGCCGCCATGAACGAATTCTCGCAGCTCCGGGGCGGGGCCGCCGAGGGCGGTCGGGGCCGTTGTCAGTGGCGGGGTGCACGATGGGGGACATGGCCGGCTCTGCGCTCGATTCGTTCTCACCCGCCACCCGCGGCTGGTTCGGGGGTGCCTTCAGCGCGCCCACCGCCGCGCAGGAGGGCGCCTGGCGCGCGATCGGCGAGGGTTCGGACGTGCTGGTGGTCGCGCCGACCGGCTCCGGCAAGACCCTCGCCGCGTTTCTCGCCGCGCTGGACACCCTGGCATCCGTTCCGCCGCCCGCCGAGCCGAAGAAGCGCTGCCGGGTGCTGTACGTGTCGCCCCTCAAGGCGCTCGCGGTCGATGTCGAGCGCAACCTCCGCTCCCCGCTGACCGGCATCCGCCAGGAGTCGGTGCGCCTCGGGCTGCCGGAGCCCGAGGTCCGGGTGGGAATCCGCTCCGGCGACACCCCGCCCGCCGAGCGCCGCTCGATGGCGACCCGGCCGCCGGACATCCTGATCACCACACCCGAATCGCTGTTTCTGATGCTGACCTCGTCCGCCCGGGAGGCGCTGTCCGGCGTCGAGACGGTGATCCTCGACGAGGTGCACGCCGTGGCCGGTACGAAGCGGGGCGCCCATCTCGCCGTGACGCTGGAGCGTCTCGACGAGCTGCTGCCGCGTCCCGCCCGGCGGATCGGCCTGTCGGCGACGGTCCGTCCGGTCGACGAGGTGGCGCGCTTCCTCTCGCCCCGGCGCAAGGTGGAGATCGTCCAGCCACCGTCCACCAAGCGGTTCGACCTGTCGGTGGTCGTGCCGGTCGAGGATCTGGGTGAGCTCGGCGGCTCCCCCGCCACCGACCCCGACCAGGCAGGCCGGGCGGACAAGCCGTCGATCTGGCCCCATGTCGAGGAGCGGATCGTCGATCTCGTCCAGCAGCATCGCTCCACCATCGTCTTCGCCAACTCCCGGCGCCTCGCCGAGCGGCTGTGCAACCGCCTCAACGAGATCGCGTACGAGCGGCTCACCGGCGAGACGATCGCCGAGTCCCACTCCCCCGCCGAGATCATGGCCGAGTCCGGCGCGGCGAAGGGCGCCCCCGCGCTGCTCGCCCGCGCCCACCACGGCTCGGTCTCCAAGGAACAGCGCGCCCAGGTCGAGGAGGACCTCAAGGCGGGCCGGCTGCCGGCCGTCGTCGCCACCTCCAGCCTGGAGCTGGGCATCGACATGGGGGCGGTCGACCTCGTGATCCAGGTCGAGTCGCCACCCTCGGTCGCCTCCGGCCTGCAACGGGTCGGCCGGGCCGGACACCAGGTCGGCGCGGTCTCCACCGGAGTGGTCTTCCCGAAGTACCGGGGCGATCTGGTGCAGGCGGCCGTGGTCACCGAGCGGATGCGCGAGGGCTCCATCGAGGCGCTCCGGGTCCCGTCCAACCCACTGGACGTGCTGGCCCAGCAACTGGTCGCCATGGTCGCCCTGGACAGCTGGCAGGTGGACGACCTGCTGGCGGCGGTCCGCCGCGCCGCGCCCTTCGCCTCACTGCCCGAGTCCGCGTTCACCGCCGTGCTGGACATGCTCGCCGGCCGCTACCCCTCCGACGCCTTCGCCGAGCTGCGCCCGCGCGTGGTCTGGGACCGGGTGGCCGGCACGGTCACCGGCCGTCCGGGCGCGCAGCGGCTCGCCGTCACCTCCGGGGGGACGATCCCCGACCGGGGGCTCTTCGGGGTCTTCCTCGCGGGCGCCGACCCCAAGAAGGGCGGCGGCCGGGTCGGTGAGCTCGATGAGGAGATGGTGTACGAGTCCCGGGTCGGCGACGTCTTCACGCTCGGCACCACGTCCTGGCGGATCGAGGACATCACCCGCGACCGGGTCCTGGTCTCGCCCGCCCCCGGCGTTCCCGGCCGGCTGCCGTTCTGGAAGGGCGACCAGCTGGGCCGCCCGCTGGAGCTGGGGCGCGCGCTCGGAGCGTTCCTCCGCGAGATCGGCGGGCTGTCGCAGGAGGACGCCCGCGCGCGGCTGCTCGCCGCCGGTCTCGACACCTGGGCCGCCGACAACACCCTGTCGTACATTGACGAACAACGCCGCGCCTGCGGCCACGTGCCGGACGACCGGACCATCCTCGTCGAGCGTTTCCGGGACGAGCTGGGTGACTGGCGGGTCGTGGTCCACTCCCCGTTCGGCGCGCAGGTGCACGCACCGTGGGCGCTGGCGCTGAGCGCCCGCCTCGCCGAGCGGTACGGCATGGACGCCCAGGTGATGCATGCCGACGACGGCATCGTGCTGCGGCTGCCCGACGCGGATCTGATGGGCCTGGACCTCCTGGACTTCGATCCCGCCCAGGACCTCTCCGAGGGGCCGGCCCAGGACCCGGCGCCGCTGCCGGGCCTCTCGTACGACAGCGCACAACCGCCCGTCGGTGCGGCGGACGTGACGTTCGACCAGGGTGAGATCGGTCAGATCGTCACCGACCAGGTCGGTGGTTCGGCGCTGTTCGCCTCCCGGTTCCGCGAGTGCGCCGCCCGCGCCCTGCTGCTGCCGCGCCGCAGCCCCGGCAAACGCACCCCGCTGTGGCAGCAGCGCCAGCGCGCCGCGCAACTGCTCCAGGTCGCTTCGGAGTTCGGCTCCTTCCCGATCGTTCTGGAGGCGGTCCGCGAATGCCTCCAGGACGTCTTCGACGTCCCCGGGCTCACAGAACTCATGGGCGACCTCGAAGCACGCCGCGTCCGGCTGGTCGAAGTGACCACCCCGGAGCCCTCGCCCTTCGCGCGCTCGCTCCTGTTCGGCTACGTCGCCCAGTTCCTGTACGAGGGCGACTCGCCCCTGGCCGAACGCCGGGCCGCCGCCCTCTCTCTCGACTCCCATCTGCTGGCGGAGCTCCTCGGCCAGGCGGAGCTGCGCGAGCTGCTCGACGCGGACGTCCTGACCGAGCTGGAGCAGGAGCTCCAATGGCTGACCGAGGACCGCCGGATCAAGGACGTCGAGGGCGTCGCCGACCTGCTCCGGGTCCTCGGCCCGCTCACCGACGAGGAGTTGGCGGAGCGCGGCGCCGACCCGTCATGGGCTCCCGAGCTGTCCGCGGCCCGCCGGGCCATCCGCGTCCGGATCAGCGGGGCCGGCCAATGGGCCGCGATCGAGGACGCGGGCCGCCTGCGGGACGCGCTGGGCACCGCTCTCCCGGTCGGCGTCCCCGAGGCGTTCACCGAACCGGTGAAGGACCCCCTCGGCGACCTCCTCGGCCGATACGCCCGTACGCACGGCCCGTTCACCTCCACCGGGGCCGCCACCCGCTTCGGCCTCGGCACCGCCGTCACGGACGGGGCGTTGCAACGGCTCGCCGTGTCCGGCCGGATCGTCCAGGGCGAGTTCCATCCCGCCGGTATCGGCCAGGAGTGGTGCGACGCCACCGTGTTGCGCCGCTTGCGCCGCCGTTCGCTCGCCGCGCTCCGCCACGAGCTGGAGCCGGTCCCGCCCGCCGCACTCGCCGGTTTCCTACCGCAGTGGCAGCACCTGGGCAGCAACAGCCTGCGCGGAATCGACGGACTGGCCCGCGCCATCGAGCAGTTGCAGGGTGCGCCCGTCCCGGCGTCGGCGCTGGAGAAGCTGATCCTGCCGGGCCGGGTCACGGACTACACCTCCGCGCTGCTCGACGAGCTGACCACCACCGGCGAGGTCGTCTGGGCCGGCGCGGGCGCCCTCCCGGGCAAGGACGGCTGGCTGTCCCTCTACCTCGCCGACAGTGCGCCCCTGCTCCTCCCGCCTCCGCACCCGCTGGAACTCAGCGCGTTGCACGAATCCGTCCTGACCGCCCTGAGCGGCGGATACGGCCTGTTCTTCCGGCAGATCGTCGATCAGGTCCGGGCCACCACCCATCCGGACTGCACCGATCCGCAACTGGCCGATGCCATCTGGGAGCTGGCCTGGTCGGGCCGGCTCACCAACGACACCCTCGCCCCGCTGCGTTCGCTCCTCGGCTCCGGTCGCACGGCGGGGTCGACCGCCCACCGCGCCAGACGCAGTGTCCCGCGCGGGCGTTACGGCTCGCTCACCGCCGCCGCCCGGCCCGTGTCCCGCACCGGCCCGCCCACCGTCTCGGGCCGCTGGTCCCTGCTGCCCGCCACCGAACCCGACCCCACACATCGTGCGCATGCCCTGGCCCGCACGCTCCTGGACCGCCACGGGGTGGTGACCCGCGGCGCGGTCCAGGCCGAGGGCGTCGAGGGCGGCTTCTCCGCGACGTACCGCATCCTGTCCGCCTTCGAGGACAACGGGCAGGCCCGGCGCGGCTATGTCGTCGAGGGGCTGGGGGCGGCACAGTTCGCGATGGACGGCGCGGTGGACCGGCTGCGCGCCACGTCCACCGCCCGCGACCGCGCGGAGATCGGCGCCGCGCCCCGTGCCCTGGTGCTCGCCGCGGCCGACCCGGCCAATGCCTACGGAGCGGCCCTGCCCTGGCCCGAGCCGCCGGACGGCGCCGGGCACAAGCCCGGCCGCAAGGCGGGCGCCCTGGTCGTGCTGGTCGACGGCGAGCTGGCGATGTACATGGAGCGCGGCGGCAAGACGCTGCTGGCCTGGCCCACCGACCCGGACGACCCGGCGCTCCTCGCGGCAGCGGGTGCGCTGGCGGCGGCCGCCCGCGCGGGAGCGCTCGGCACGGTCACGGTCGAGCGCACCAACGGCGCCCCCTCGCTGACCTCCCCCCTCGGCCGCACGCTGGAGGCGGCCGGCTTCCTCGCCACCCCGAGGGGGCTCCGCCTGCGCGCCTGACCCACCGGCGCACCCCACTCCTCGTATCACCGCACCCCGCACACGCCGCCCCGCCCGCATCATGGAGACATGCCCGAAGGAGACACCGTCCTGCAGACGGCCGGACGTCTGGGCACCGCACTCGCCGGCCGGGTCCTCACCCGCTCCGACCTGCGCGTGCCCCGGTTCGCCACCGCCGACCTGACCGGCCGGACGGTTCTGGACGTCGTCTCGCGCGGCAAGCACCTCCTCACCCGCGTCGAGGGCGGTCTCACCCTCCACAGCCATCTCCGGATGGACGGCGCCTGGCGCGTCTACGCCGCGGGCGAGCGCTGGCGCGGCGGCCCCGCCCACCAGATCCGCGCCGTCCTCGGCAACGCGGAGCACACCGCCGTCGGCTACCGGCTGCCCGTCCTCGAACTCCTCCGCACCCGGGACGAGGCGAAGGCGGTCGGCCATCTCGGCCCCGATCTGCTGGGCCCGGACTGGGACCCCGGGACCGCTCTGCGCAATCTGCTCGCCGACCCCGGCCGTCCCCTCGGCGATGCCCTGCTGGACCAGCGCAACCTGGCCGGAATCGGCAACATCTACAAGGCCGAGCTCTGCTTCCTGGCCCGCGCCACCCCCTGGCTCGCCGTCGGCGACCTCCCCGCCCCCACCGCCGCCCGCCTGGTCACCACGGCCAAACAGCTCCTCGAAGCCAATCGCGACCGCCCGACGCGCACGACCACGACCCCGCGCACCGCGCGTGGACACGGCCCGAAGGAGCGGCTCTGGGTCTACGGCAGGACCGACCGCCCCTGTCTGCGCTGCGGCACCCCCATCCGCACCGCGGACCAGGACGCCCGCCCCACCTACTGGTGCCCGCGCTGCCAGTCGGGCCCCACACAATAGTTGACGATCCGTCAGATCCAGTCGTACCGTCCGGTCATGTCCCTCACCGCGTACGACCTCACGGGCCGCTCCGCGTTCGTCACCGGCGCCGCGGGCGGTATCGGCCGAGCCTGCGCCGTCCTGCTCGCCGCCGCGGGCGCCACCGTGCACTGCGCGGACCTGGACGAGACGGGCCTGCTGGAGACCCGGGAACTGATCACGGGGGCGGGCGGCGCGGCCCGCATCCACGTCCTCGATGTCACCGACCGGGGCCGGGTCGGGGCCGCGGTGGCCGCCGCGGGCGACCTCGACATCCTGGCCGCCGTCGCCGGGATCATGCACACGAGCACCGTTCTGGAGACCTCGGACGAAGATCTCGACCGCGTCCTCGCGGTCAACTTCAAGGGCGTGCTGTACGCCTGCCAGGAGGTGGCCCGCAGCCTGATCGCGCGCGGCGCTCCCGGTTCACTGATCACCATGGCCTCGGGAGCGGTCGACTCCGCGGGCCCGGGGCTGCTCTGCTACAGCGCGGCCAAGGCGGCAGTCGTCCAGCTGACGAAGACGCTGGCGACCGAGCTGGGGCCGCATGCGATCCGCGTCAACGCCGTGGCCCCGGGCTGGATCCGTACCCCCATGACCGCCCGCCACGATGCGGACCGGCAGCACCGGGTGGAGGCGACGATGGCGCGGATCTCCCCGCTGGGGCGGGTGGGCGAACCCGAGGACGTGGCCCACACCGTCCTGCATCTCGCTTCCGACGCGTCGGCCTTCATGACCGGCCAGATCCTCCGCCCCAACGGCGGCGCAGCCATGCCCTGGTAGCCCGTCCACCCCGCTCCGCCCACCGCATCCCGACACCGAACCAGCGCCCCACTCCCGCCGGCCCGGCGGTCGCGGCCGCGTGCACGGGCAGCAGGCTCAGCCCCCATCCGCCCGCCGCCACCGCACCCTCGACAAGCCCCGCACGGGCCGGTTCCAGCGCGAGCCGCAGCACGGCCCACCACCACACCCCGCCGAGAACGAGCGCCGGCACCCATCGCCGTACCATGGCTGCCTCCTCCGGCCTGATCCAAACGAAGGACCCTAGTGCGGCGCGCTCGCCCGGCGGGAGGGCGCATCGGCGCACCACCGGCGCGCTGTGCACAGCCAAGGACCGTTACGCGCTCCTCGCAGTCTCACCCGGCAACACCCGGGCCGCATCCAGAACGAGCGGCGCCAGGGCACCACCGAGCCCCCACCGCTTCGTGTGGGGGCTCGGCCGGAAGCTGTCAGTGCTCGTCGCGGCGCAGCGAGTCCTTCATGCCCTTCGCGCGCTTCTCGGCATCGCTCATGGCGTCCTTGGCCCGGCCCTTGGCCTGGTCCGTCTTGCCCTCGGCCTCCTTGCGCCGGTCGCCGGTCATCTTGCCCATGGCCTCCTTGGCCTTGCCCTTGATCTTGTCCTTGGCGCCTTCGTCAACCACTACGACTCCTTCGGGTAGGGGGAGAGCTGGGGAATGACTCCCCTGCTCAGCACCACCCACGATGACACAAACGAAACAAAACGGTCATTCGAGGACGGCTCAATGCTCCACCCGAACCCGCCCCTCCCCGGAGCACGCGAAAGCCCCGGCCGCCCCCTCAAGGGGCCGACCGGGGCTCCGTGCTTCACACCGGACCACGCGGGTCAGGCGGCGACGACATCCACCGCTTCCGCGGGCGCCTTGATGGTCACCCGTCCCGTCGGCACACCCGCCACCGACGTCACGGAGACGGAATTGAGCATTGGCCGCACCGGTACAGGCACCGGATCGCTGGCTGCTGCCGACTCGGCCAGTTCGGCCAGCGACAGCTCATCGCTCACTTCACGCATGAGCTCGGACATCCGTACGTCAAGCGCGTCGCAAATGGCGGAGAGCAGCTCGGAGGATGCCTCCTTCTGCCCCCGCTCCACCTCGGAGAGATAGCCGAGCGAGACTCGGGCGGACGAGGAGACTTCGCGCAGAGTACGGCCTTGGCGCTGGCGCTGCCGACGCAGCACGTCACCAAGCAGGCGACGGAGCAGAATCATCGGTGGCTCCCTCCTCGGACCGCGTAGCCGCATCCTTCACGCCCCACCGTACCGCCTTGCGCCGCGGCCGTGCGGGGAGCGATGTCGTGTTCACTCAGGGCTGCAAACATCAATTCCCCCCGTTCTGTTCCGTATCCTGTGCCCTTGCATTCTTGCCGAGTTCGGCGGAGAGCAGCTCGAGCACGCTCCGTACGCTCTCCCTACGGATGTCCGCCCGCCCGCCGTTCAATCTCAGCTCGGTCATATTCTCCACCCCGTCCGGCCCGGCCACCGCGACATAGACCGTGCCCACGGCCTTGCCGTCCTGCGGCTCGGGGCCCGCGACCCCGGTGGTGGCCATGCCCCAGTCCGCACCGAGGACGCGGCGCACACCGGCTGCCATCTGCCGCGCCACCTCCGGGTCGACCGCACCGCGCTCCGCCAGCAGAACGCCGTCCACCCCCAGGAAGTCCCGCTTCAGGGGCGTCGCGTACGCCGTCACGGAGCCCCGGAAGGACTTCGAGGCACCCGGCACGGAAGTCAGCTCCGCCGCGACCAGACCGCCGGTCAGCGACTCGGCGACGGCAAGGGTCTCCCCCCGCTCCACGAGCAGCTCCAGCACCCCGGCCGCGGCAGTCACCGCTCGGCCCCCGCCGAGTCACGGCTTCCTGCGGCTTCCGCGGCGGCCCGCTCGGCCGCGAGCCCCTTGCGGCGCAGCACGACGGCCTGGCGCACATAGTCGAGCCCGGTGACGACCGTCAGCACGACGGCCACCGCCATCACCCAGAAGCGCAGGGTGGCCAGTGGACCGGTCAGCGCCAGGACGTACATCCCGACGGCCGTCCCCTGCGCCAGGGTCTTCATCTTCCCGCCACGACTGGCCGGAATCACCGCATGCCGTATCACCCAGAAGCGCATCAGCGTGATACCGAGCTCGCGGAAGAGGATCACGCCCGTGACCCACCAGGGCAGATCGCCGAGATACGAGAGGCAGATCAGCGCCGCGCCCATGATCGCCTTGTCCGCGATCGGGTCGGCGATCTTCCCGAAGTCGGTGACCAGGTTGTAGGTGCGGGCCAGATGACCGTCGAACAGGTCGGTGATCATGGCGATGGCGAAGGCCGCCCAGGCGAACGACCGCCAGGCCGGGTCGTACCCGCCGTTGTGCAGCAGCAGCAGTACGAAGCCGGGCACCAGCACCAGCCGCAGCATGGTGAGCAGATTGGCGATGTTCCACAGGCTGGCCTGATTGACGGCCGCAGTGCCCAGCTTGCCGCCGCGGACCGGCTTCGCGCCGGAGCCACCTGCCGCGGATGCCGGGACTCCCGTCATCTGGCCGCCTCCATGAGTCCGGAACACTCGGCCACCAGGTCCACTCCTTCGGTGCCCACGACCTTTGCCTCGACCATAAGGCCGGGCACGAGGCCCTCGCGTGTGGTGAAGAGCACCTGGCCGTCCGTTTCGGGAGCCTGGTGCGCCGCACGCCCCACCGCGCCGTCCTCGTCGTCCACGGACTCGACGAGGACCTGGAGCGACTCGCCCAGGCGCTCCTCGGCACGCTGCGAGGTCAGCTCCTCGGCCAGCTGCGAGATGTGCGCGAGCCGCTCGGCGATGACGTCGGCGTCCAGCTTGTTCTCGTAGCCGACGGCCTCGGTGCCCTCCTCGTCGGAGTAGCCGAAGACGCCGATGGCGTCGAGCCGGGCACCGGTGAGGAAGCGTTCCAGCTCCGCCAGGTCGGCCTCGGTCTCGCCGGGGAAGCCCACGATGAAGTTGGAGCGGGCACCGGCCTGCGGAGCCTTGCTGCGGATGGTGTCCAGCAGTTCCAGGAACCGGTCGGTGTCGCCGAAGCGGCGCATCGCCCGCAGCACACCGGGGGCCGAGTGCTGGAAGGACAGGTCGAAGTAGGGCGCGACCTTCGGCGTCGAGGTCAGCACGTCGATCAGGCCGGGGCGCATCTCGGCCGGCTGGAGGTAGCTGACCCGGATCCGCTCGATGCCCTCGACGTCGGCGAGTTCCGGCAGCAGCGTCTCCAGCAGCCGGATGTCGCCGAGGTCCTTGCCGTACGAGGTGTTGTTCTCGGAGACCAGCATGACCTCCTTGACGCCCTGCTCGGCCAGCCAGCGGGTCTCCTGGAGCACGTCCGAGGGGCGCCGCGAGATGAAGGATCCGCGGAAGGACGGGATGGCGCAGAAGGAGCAGCGGCGGTCGCAGCCGGAGGCGAGCTTCACCGAGGCGACGGGGCTGGTGCCCAGCCGACGGCGCAGGGGCGCCCGCGGCCCGGAGACCGGCGCGACACCCTCGGGGAGGTCCTCGGGCGCGGGGGCCGGTTCGGCCTCCTGGGCATGCCCCGGCAGGGCCACGGCCGCGTCCTGCCGCTCGGCCGGGCTGATCGGCAGCAGCTTGCGGCGGTCACGCGGGGTGTGCGAGGCGTGGACGCCGCCGCTGAGGATGGTCTGGAGGCGGTCGGAGATGTCGGCGTAGTCGTCGAAGCCGAGGACGCCGTCCGCCTCGGGCAGGGCCTCGGCGAGGTCCTTGCCGTAGCGCTCGGCCATGCAGCCGACGGCGACCACGGCCTGGGTCCTGCCATGGTCCTTCAGATCATTTGCTTCGAGCAGGGCGTCGACGGAGTCCTTCTTGGCGGCCTCGACGAATCCACAGGTGTTGACGACGGCCACATCCGCATCGGAGGCGTCCTGGACGAGCTCCCAGCCGTCCGCTGCCAAGCGGCCTGCGAGCTCCTCCGAGTCCACCTCGTTACGGGCGCAGCCAAGAGTGACAAGGGCGACGGTACGGCGTTCGGGCATGGGCTCAAGACTACTTTGTCCCGGCACTCGCCCTGCCGCGCAGGGTTCCACCGTTACACCGAGTAACAAATGCGGCGAGCGCCCGGCAGGATTGCCGGGCGCTCGCCGTGTCGTCGATGCCGCCGGAGGAAACGGTGCGTGTACGGGTCAGCCGACCGCCGGGTCGCCCTTCGTGTACGAGAGCCGCTCGACCTGGCCGGGCTGGAACTTGTCCTCGACCTTCTTGCCGTTCACGAAGAGCTCGATCGAGCCGGCGTCACCGAGGACGAGGTCGACCCGCTCCTGGTCCTGGAAGGTCTTGGTCTGGCCCTGGAGCAGCAGTCCGTCGAAGAGCAGCCGCCCGTTGTGGTCCTTGGCGGAGATCCAGCTCTTGCCCTGGTTGGCGTTGAGCCGCACCGTCACCTTGTCCCTGGGGGCCGCGGCGATGGCGCTGTCGGAGGGCGCCGGCTTGGGGTCGACGGTCTTGTCGGTCTTCGGCTTGGGGGTCTTCGTGTTGGGTGCCGCCCCCTCCGCGAGCTGGGTGGCCGCGGGGGTGTCGTCACCGCCCTTGAAGAACGTGAAGCCGACGAAACCGACGACGACGACGATCGCCGCGACCATGGCCGCCGTCCAGTTGGGCCGACGGGGTTCGGAACGGATTCTCTCGGCCTCGAACAGCGGCGCCGCGGGCGTGGGTGCGGGACGGCCGCCGTGCTCCGCGTCGTACTGCGAGACCAGCGGTTCCGGATCGAGCCCGACGGCACGCGCCAGCGTACGGATATGGCCGCGCGCGTACACGTCGCCGCCGCAGCGGGAGAAGTCGTCCTCTTCGATCGCGTGCACGATGGGGATGCGCACCCGGGTGGACGAACTGATCTCTTCGACCGTGAGACCTGCGCCGATGCGAGCCTGCTGGAGCACTCGACCGATCGAAGGCCGGTCGTCTTCGGGGGAGTTGCCGATGGACACGGGGGCGCCTTTCGAGCGTGAGCCACCTGCTGGGTGTTCAGTCTAGGGGGGTTACGAAAGGGTGGGGCAACCGGGACGGAGGACTTTGTCCTCCATCGGACTCGAACACCGTCCGATTCACCGGACCGTCCCGGGAAGGACAATTCTGCCGCCCCTCCCTTCAAGTTGACGTACGACCCGGCGAAACGGTTGCCCGTACTTCACCTACTTCTCCTACGGAGCGGATTCCCCGCGGATCAGCGCCAACACCCCGTCCAGCTCGTCGGGTTTCACCATGACGTCGCGGGCCTTGGATCCCTCGCTGGGCCCGACGATGTTCCTGGACTCCATCAGGTCCATCAGCCGGCCGGCCTTCGCGAAGCCGACCCGGAGCTTGCGCTGGAGCATCGAGGTGGACCCGAACTGGGTGGAGACGACCAGTTCGGCGGCCTGGCAGAGCAGATCCAGGTCGTCGCCGATGTCCTCGTCGATCTCCTTCTTCTTGGCGGTGCCGACCACCACGTCCTCGCGGAAGACCGGCGCCATCTGGTCCTTGCAGTGCTGGACGACGGCCGCGACCTCGTCCTCGGTGACGAAGGCGCCCTGCATACGGGTGGGCTTGTTCGCCCCCATCGGCAGGAACAGACCGTCACCCTTTCCGATGAGCTTCTCGGCGCCGGGCTGGTCGAGGATGACCCGGCTGTCGGCCAGCGACGAGGTCGCGAAGGCGAGCCGGGAGGGCACGTTCGCCTTGATCAGACCGGTGACGACATCGACCGAGGGCCGCTGGGTCGCGAGCACCAGGTGGATACCCGCGGCACGGGCCAGTTGGGTGATCCGGACGATGGCGTCCTCCACGTCACGCGGAGCGACCATCATCAGGTCGGCGAGCTCGTCGACGATCACCAGCAGGTACGGATAGGGCGAGAGCTCGCGCTCACTGCCCTCCGGCGGCTTGACCTTGCCGTTGCGGACGGCCTGGTTGAAGTCGTCGATGTGCCGGTACCCGAACGCTGCGAGGTCGTCGTACCGCAGGTCCATCTCCCGCACGACCCACTGGAGCGCCTCGGCGGCGCGCTTCGGATTGGTGATGATCGGCGTGATCAGGTGCGGGATGCCCTCGTACGCGGTCAGCTCGACGCGCTTGGGGTCGACCAGGACCATCCGGACATCGTCCGGGGTCGCCCGCACCATGACCGAGGTGATCAAGCAGTTGATGCATGACGACTTTCCGGAACCGGTCGCACCGGCCACCAGCACGTGCGGCATCTTCGCCAGGTTGGCCATCACATAGCCGCCCTCGACGTCCTTGCCGAGCGCGACCAGCATCGGGTGGTCGTCCTCCGCGGCGTCCGCGAGGCGCAGCACATCACCGAGGTTGACCATCTCCCGGTCGGTATTGGGGATCTCGATGCCGACCGCGGACTTGCCCGGGATCGGTGAGATGATCCGGACATCGGGACTGGCGACGGCGTAGGCGATGTTCTTGGCGAGCGCGGTGATCCGCTCGACCTTCACCGCGGGGCCGAGTTCCACCTCGTACCGCGTGACCGTCGGTCCGCGGGTGAAGCCGGTGACGGCGGCGTCGACCTTGAATTCGGTGAAGACGTTCGTCAGGGCGGCGACGATGGCGTCGTTGGCGGCACTGCGGGTCTTGCCGGGGCCGCCGCGCTCCAGCAGGTCGAGCGAGGGCAGCGAGTAGGTGATGTCGCCGGAGAGCTGGAGCTGTTCGGCGCGGGCCGGCAGCGGCTGGGACTGCGAGTCGGGGACGGGCTTGGTGAGATCGGGTACGCCGCCCGCGGGCGCCGGCTGCTTCCCTCTTCCGGAGGAGGGTTCGCCCTCCCTGGCACCGGGGACCGGTGTGCCCGGGCGTCCGCGCTCGACGGAGACGCCCTGGGTGAGGTCGGCGACGATCGGCGAGGGCGGCATGCCGTTGAGCACGGCCCCGTCGAGGGCTGCGGCCGCGGCGGCCGCCACATCCACCGCGTCCATGGTGCGGTTCATCGCGGGCTGCACGGACGGCCGGCGCGTCCGGCGGCGCTTGGAGAGCGCTTCGGCCTCGGCCTGCTCGGGCTCGGGCTCGTACTCGTCGGGCGCTTCGGAACGGCGGGCCGGGGAGCGGCGGGACCGGGCGGGAAGCTGCTCGCGCCACTGCTCCTCGTAGCGCTCGTCGTCGTTCTCCTCGTCCGCCTCGGGGTCGTACTCCGGGTGGAGGAGGCCCAGCTTGGTGCCGAGCAGCCGGAGGCGTTGCGGGATGGCGTTCACCGGGGTGGCGGTGACGACCAGCAGCCCGAAGACGGTGAGCAGCAGCAGCAGCGGTACGGCGAGGACCTCGCCCATCGTGTAGATCAGCGGCTTGGAGGCCGCCCAGCCGATGAGCCCGCCCGCGTTCTGCATCGCCGTGGTGCCGTCCTCCCGGCCGGGCGATCCGCACGCGATGTGGACCTGCCCGAGCACCCCGATGACGAGGGCGGAGAGCCCGATGACGATACGGCCGTTGGCCTCGGGCTTCTCCGGGTAGCGGATCAGCCGTACGGCGATGGCGCCGAGCAGTATCGGTACGAGCAGATCGAGCCGGCCGAAGGCCCCGGTGACCAGCATCTCCACCAGGTCGCCGACGGGGCCGCGCAGATTCGACCAGGTGCCCGCGGCGACGACCAGCGCGAGCCCGAGCAGCAGCAGCGCGACGCCGTCCTTGCGGTGTGCGGGGTCGAGCCCCTTCGCGCCGCGCCCTATGCCGCGGAACATCGCTCCGACGGCGTGGGCCGTACCGAGCCAGACGGCGCGCGCCATGCGGTAGACGCCGTTGGTGGGCGACGGGGCGGGTTTGGGCGGGGCCGCTTTCTTCGCCGCCGCCTTCTTGGCGGGGGCCTTCTTCGCGGGCGCGGTCTTCTTGGCGGCGGTCTTCTTCGCGGGCGCGGCTTTCTTGGCCGGTCCCGCGGTACGGCCGACGCGCTTCGCGGTGCCCGCCGTGCCCTGGGAACCCTTGCCGGACGTACGTGAGGCCATGGTGCCGAGGTTACCGGTGTCCACGGCTGTTAACACGAGCGCGTGCCGCTTCACCCGTCCGTGTCGCTGTACAGGGGCGGCGAACTGACGCGACCTCACCGCCGGAGGTCCCGCTCACGGACCGCCGAACGGCGCCGCGCAAGGGGCGGTTGGCCGGGGCTCCGGACAACCGCCCGCCCCCGGCCGGAAGTCGCACCACCGGACCACCGCCGACACGGCCCGGCCCCGGCACCCGGTCGCTACGGAACGGCCGCGGCGTTACGAGGGAAGGGCGGCCGTGCCGCTTCCGGTGCCGGGCTCCAGGGCGTCCAATGCCCGGCGCAGCCCGGTCAGCTTGCGCTCCAGATGGGCTGCGGTGGCCACCGCAGCGGCGTCCGCCGACTCGTCGTCGAGTTGCTTGGAGAGCGCTTCGGCCTGCTCCTCGACGGCCGCGAGCCGCGCCGAGAGCTCGGCCAGCAGCCCGGCGGGCTCCTTCTCGTGGTCCGAGCCTCCCCCGTCGCCCTCGAGCTGGAGCCGCAGCAGCGCCGCCTGCTCGCGCAGCTTGCAGTTCTTCATGTACAGCTCGACGAAGACCGAGACCTTGGCCCGCAGCACCCACGGGTCGAACGGCTTCGAGATGTAGTCCACCGCGCCCGCCGCATAACCCCGGAAGGTGTGATGCGGACCGTGATTGATCGCGGTGAGAAAGATGATCGGGATGTCCCGGGTCCGTTCCCGCCGCTTGATGTGCGCGGCGGTTTCGAAACCGTCCATGCCCGGCATCTGGACGTCCAGCAGAATGACCGCGAAGTCGTCCGTGAGCAGCGCTTTGAGCGCTTCCTCCCCTGACGATGCCCGCACCAGTGTCTGATCGAGCGCAGAGAGGATGGCCTCCAGCGCCAGCAGATTCTCCGGCCGGTCATCGACCAGGAGGATCTTGGCCTTCTGCACCATGGCCCGTCCTCCTCGCCCCGGAATTGCACCGGGCGCCGCCCCAGGGGACGACTCCCTTACGCCGTCCGTCCTTGTGCCGGTCATGGTAGCCGCACCCCGCCCGTCGCCACACCCTGTCACCGCGATGTCACTGTGCACACAGCAGAAACGCGGTGAGGGACCAGAAGGTTCCCCGTACAGCGCCTTCTCACACCCCTGCGAGCACAGTCGATCATCAACTCATCGCAATTCACTCAACTAATGATCACTCTCCGCGCATCCACTGCTCCATTACGGAAAGGAGATGATCAGGATCGACGGGCTTGGTGACGTAGTCGGAAGCGCCGGATTCGAGCGCCTTCTCCCGGTCACCCTTCATCGCCTTCGCCGTCAACGCGACGATCGGCAGCCCGGCGAACTGCGGCATCCGGCGGATCGCCGCCGTCGTGGCATAGCCGTCCATCTCCGGCATCATGATGTCCATCAGCACGACCGTCACATCGTCGTGCTGCTCCAGGACTTCGATGCCCACGCGCCCGTTCTCCGCGTACAGCACCGAAAGACCGTGCTGCTCCAGCACGCTGGTGAGCGCGAAGACGTTGCGGATGTCGTCGTCGACGATGAGCACCTTCTCGCCGCGGAACCGGAACGCCCTGCGGACCTCGGGTTCTTCCTGCCCGGCGAGCGTCCACGGCTCCTGCGCAGCCGCCGGGGCGGTGCTCCGGGGCGGCAGCACGGGCCGGCGCTCCGCACTCTCCAGGCTCTTGCGACGGCGCCGCATCAGACCGGCCGCACCGGCCGGACCCGGCGCCGCGGCCGCCGCGTCGGCACCCGCACCGGCCTCCGGCAGCAGTCCCTCCTCGACCGCCGCGCGATGCGCCTCGATGGGCCCGGGGCCGATCTGCGGGTATCCCTGCGGCGGCAACTCGCTCGGTTGCAGCGGCAGATACAGCGTGAAGGTCGAACCGCGGCCGGGCTCGCTGGCCGCATGGATCTCGCCGCCCAGCAGGCGGGCGATCTCCCGGCTGATGGACAGTCCGAGCCCCGTGCCGCCGTACTTGCGGCTGGTCGTACCGTCCGCCTGCTTGAACGCCTCGAAGATCACCCGCATCTTGCTGGCAGCGATCCCGATACCGGTGTCGGTGACCGAGAACGCGATCAGGTCGGCGTCCGCGTCACGCAGTGAGCCGGCCTCCAGGAGCTGCTCACGGATGGCGTTCGGCACATCCTCGCTGGCGTGCCGGATGACCAGCTCGACCGCCCCGCTGTCGGTGAACTTCACCGCGTTGGAGAGCAGATTGCGCAGCACCTGCAACAGCCGCTGCTCGTCCGTGTGCAGTGTCGCCGGCAGTTCCGGCGACACCCTCACGGAGAAGTCGAGCCCCTTCTCCGCGGTGAGCGGGCGGAAGGTCGCCTCCACGTAGTCCACCAGCTGAACCAGTGCGATCCGGGTCGGGCTGACATCCATCTTGCCCGCCTCGACCTTCGTCAGATCGAGAATGTCGTTGATCAGCTGGAGCAGATCGGAACCGGCCCCGTGGATCGTCTCGGCGAACTCCACCTGCTTCGGCGAGAGATTGCCCTCGGCATTGTCCGCGAGCAGCTTGGCGAGAATGAGCAGCGAGTTGAGTGGCGTACGCAACTCGTGCGACATGTTCGCCAGGAACTCGGACTTGTAGCGCATCGAGACCGCGAGCTGCTCGGCGCGCTCCTCCAGGACCTGACGGGCCTCCTCGATCTCGGTGTTCTTGACCTCGATGTCGCGGTTCTGCTGGGCGAGCAGTTCGGCCTTCTCCTCCAGTTCGGCGTTGGAGGCCTGGAGGGCCTTCTGCCGGTTCTCCAACTCCTGTGAACGGTCCCGCAATTGCTCGGCCAGCTCCTGCGACTGTTCGAGGAGCTTCTCGGTCTTCGTATTGACGCTGATGGTGTTGACGCTCGTCGCGATCATTTCCGCGAGCTGGTTGAGGAAGTCCCGCTGGATGTGGGTGAACGGCTGGAAGGACGCCAGCTCGATCACGCCGAGCACCTTTCCCTCGAAAAGCACCGGCAGCACGATCACATGTGCGGGCGGCGCCTCTCCGAGACCGGAGGAGATCTTCAGATATCCCGGCGGAACGTTGTCCACCTGAATGGTCCGCTTCTCCTCGGCAGCCGTGCCGATGAGCGTCTCGCCCGGCCGGAAGGACGTCGGCATCGAGCCCGCCGAGTATCCGTAGCTGCCCCTCATGCAGAGTTCGTACGAGCCCTCCGCATCGCTGTCCGTGCCCACCGCGCCGGTGTCCCCCGTCGGCATGGCCAGGAAGAACGCGCCGTGCTGCGCGGACACGACCGGCGTCAGCTCGCTCATGATCAGCGAGGCCACGTCGTCCAGGTCGCGGCGGCCCTGCATCAGGCCGGAGATCCGGGCGAGGTTGCCCTTGAGCCAGTCCTGTTCCTTGTTGGTCGCCGTGGTGTCGCGCAGGTTGGCGATCATGGTGTTGATGTTGTCCTGGAGGGCCTGGATCTCGCCGGCCGCGTCCACATCGATCTTCAGGTTGAGATCGCCACGGGTCACCGCGGTGGCGACGGCCGCGATGGCCCGCACCTGGCGAGTGAGGTTTCCGGCCATCTCGTTCACCGACTCGGTGAGGTCGCGCCAGGTGCCGTCGACGTCCCGGACCCGGGCCTGGCCGCCCAGCTGCCCTTCCGTGCCCACCTCGCGGGCCACCCTGGTCACCTGCTCGGCGAAGGAGGACAGCTGGTCCACCATCGTGTTGATGGTGTTCTTCAGCTGCTGGATCTCACCGCGCGCGTCGATGTCGATCTTCTTGGTGAGGTCGCCCTTGGCGATGGCGGTGGTGACCGCGGCGATCTGACGCACCTGACCGGTCAGGTTGGACGCCATCGAGTTCACCGACTCGGTGAGGTCCTTCCACGTACCGGAAACCCCGGGCACCCTGGCCTGGCCGCCCAGCTCGCCCTCCGTGCCCACCTCGCGGGCGACTCGCGTCACCTCGTCGGCGAACGAGGACAGCGTCGTCACCATCGTGTTGACGGTGTCCGCCAGCTCGGCGACCTCGCCGCGCGCCTCGACGGTGACCTTCTTGCGCAGATCGCCGTTGGCGACCGCCGACGAGACCCGGGAGATGTTCCGCACCTGACTGGTCAGGTTGTTGGCCATCAGGTTGACGTTGTCGCTGAGGTCCTTCCAGATGCCCGTCGCACCCGGCACCCGGGCCTGACCGCCGAGGATGCCCTCGGTGCCCACCTCACGGGCGACCCTGGTCACCTCGTCGGCGAAGTTGAGCAGCTGGTCGACCATGGTGTTGACGGTCGTGACCAGTTCGAGGATCTCGCCCCGGGCGTCGACGGTGATCTTCTTGGAGAGATCACCGTTGGCGACCGCGGTGGTGACCTCGGCGATGTTGCGGACCTGCATGGTCAGGTTGTTCGCCATGCCGTTGACGGACTGGGTGAGGTCCTTCCACGTACCGGACACCCCCTGCACCTCGGCCTGGCCGCCGAGGATGCCCTCCGTACCGACCTCGCGGGCGACCCTGGTCACCTGCTCGGCGAAGTTCGAGAGCTGGTCGACCATCGTGTTGATGGTGTTCTTCAGCTCCAGGATCTCGCCGCGCGCGTCCACGTCGATCTTCTGCGACAGGTCACCCCGCGCCACCGCCGTGGCGACCTGCGCGATGTTACGGACCTGAGCGGTGAGGTTGCCCGCCATGCCGTTCACCGAATCGGTCAGATCACGCCACACCCCGGCCACGCCGGGCACCTGCGCCTGCCCGCCGAGCCGCCCGTCGGTACCGACCTCGCGGGCGACCCTGGTCACCTGCTCGGCGAAGGCGGAGAGCTGGTCGACCATCGTGTTGATGGTGTTCTTCAGCTCCAGGATCTCGCCACGGGCGTCCACGTCGATCTTCTGCGACAGGTCACCCCGCGCCACCGCCGTGGTCACCTGAGCGATCTGGCGCACCTGTGAAGTCAGGTTCCCGGCCATGAAGTTGACGGAGTCGGTGAGCTCCTTCCAGGTGCCGGAGACGCCGTCCACCCGGGCCTGGCCCCCGAGGCGGCCCTCCGTCCCCACGTCACGCGCCATCCCCGTCACCTGGTCGGCGAAGCTGGAGAGCTGCGACACCATCGTGTTGACGGTGTTCTTCAACTCCAGCATCTCGCCCGCGACATCGACGGTGACCTTCTGCGTCAGGTCACCGTTGGCCACCGCGGTCGTCACCTGCGCGATGTCGCGCACCTGCCCGGTGAGGTTGCGGAACGCCGCGTTCACCGAGTCGGTGAGGTCCTTCCAGGTCCCCGCCGCGCCCGGCACCTCGGCCTGACCGCCGAGCCGGCCCTCGACGCCGACCTCCCGGGCCACCCGGGTCACTTCCGAACCGAAGGCCTGGAGCTGGTCCACCATCGTGTTGACGGTGTTCTTCAGCTCCAGCATCTCGCCGGCCACGTCCACCGTGACCTTCTGCGACAGGTCACCGTTGGCCACCGCCGTGGTCACCTGCGCGATGTCCCGCACCTGGGTCGTCAGGTTCCGGAAGACCGTGTTCACCGAGTCGGTGAGGTCCTTCCAGGTCCCCGCCGCACCCGGCACCTTCGCCTGACCGCCGAGCAGACCCTCACCACCGACCTCGCTGGCCACCCGGGTCACTTCGTCCGCGAAGAGCCGCAACGTGTCGGTCATCTGGTTGATGGTCTCGGCCAGTTGCGCGACCTCGCCGCGGGCGCTCACCGTGACCTTCTGGGACAGGTCGCCGTTGGCGACGGCCGTGGTCACCTCGGCGATCCCGCGCACCTGGGAGGTGAGGTTCCCGGCCATCGTGTTGACGGAGTCGGTGAGGTCCTTCCACACCCCCGCCACACCCGGCACGGTCGCCTGCCCGCCGAGCTCACCCTCCGTGCCCACTTCACGGGCGACCCGGGTCACCTCGGAGGAGAACGACGACAGCTGGTCGACCATCGTGTTGACGGTGTTCTTCAGCTGGAGCATCTCTCCGGCCACATGGACGGTGACCTTCCGCGACAGATCGCCCTTGGCGACCGCCGTCGTCACCAGGGCGATGTCGCGCACCTGCGCGGTCAGCCGGTACGCCATGGTGTTCACGGAGTCCGTGAGGTCCTTCCACGACCCGGACATCCCGCGCACCTGGGCCTGCCCGCCCAGCTTGCCCTCGGTACCCACCTCGACCGCGACCCGCGTCACCTGCTCGGTGAACGCCGACAGCTGGTCGACGAGGCTGTTGACCGTACGGGCGACCTTCAGGAACTCGCCGCGCAGCGGCCGTACCGTCTCGTCGGACGTGTGCGAGCGCAGTTCCATCCGCTGTTCGAGGTCACCGTCGGCCACCGCCGACAGCACCCGTCCGACCTCCGAGACCGGACGTGCCAGATCGTCGACGAGCTCGTTGGAGGCGTCGATCGCGGCGGCCCAGGAGCCCTCGCAGGCGCCCGTCTCCAGCCGCTCGGTGAGCTTCCCCTCACGTCCGACCACCCGCCGCACCCGGGCCAGCTCACCGGTGAGATGCAGATTGCGGTCGGCGACCTCGTTGAAGACCGCCGCGATCTCCGCCATCACACCGTCGCCCGAGACGGTCAGACGCCTGCGGAAATTCCCGTCGCGCATCGCCACGAGGCCCGCCAGCAGTTTGTTGAGCGCTGCCGCGTCCACGTCGATGGTTCCATTGCGCTGTTTCTTCACGGACTGTCCGCCTTTTGTGCGCGTGCTTTTGCCCCGCGCCGCCACGCCAGACTCCACCGTGTCCCTCCCGCAGGGGTTGACCGTATCGCTCGGGCCTTATCTGGGAGCTTGCCCAGTTCTTCTTTGGCTCACCGCCACAGCCCACCGTCGACGGGTGACCATGGGGACGTCAAATCGTTGAAACGTACCAGGCCCGACGCAGCCGGGGTACAAGCTCCAAGGGTTGTCCCACATCCCTCGGTTGAGAAGCCCACACTTGTCCGTTCACAGGTCCATTCCTGCTCGCTCCTGCCCGAAGTCGGCCCTCGTGTATCCGGCACCGAGACCGAGCGTCTAGCCTGGCAGGCGAATCGAAGCGGCGAGAAACGGGCACAGGACTCGGGGAAGCGACGAGACACCAATGGGGAGTGCTGTGATCACCGCGCGCGCGGCCGCCACCTTCGACCCGGTCGGGCGCTCCGTCGCGACCGCCCGCGCCTTTGTCCGCGACACCCTCCAGGGGTGGGGCTACACCGATGTCGTCGACGACGCGGTCGTCCTCACCAGCGAGCTGGTGACCAACGCCGTGGTCCACGCGGGCACCGCCGCGGACGTGCTGTGTCTGCGCACGGAGGACGGCGTCCGGATCGAGGTCTCCGACCACTACCCGGAACGCGAGGTCCCGCTCCAGAGCGCGGGCCCGGACTTCGGCAGCCCGGACCGCGAGAACGGCCGCGGGCTGCTGCTCTGCGCGGCACTCGCCACCCGATGGGGCGTCGAGTACTCGCCCACCCGCAAACATGTCTGGTTCCAGCTCGACCTGCCCGAACGCCCGGTGGGCATCCGCTCGGCGGGTCCGCTGCTCCCCGTGAGGCTGCTCCCCGTCGCCGACGAACGCGTCCGGGTGGCGGTCGTCCAGATCGACAGCGCCGGCTCCATCGCGGCCTGGAACGAGGACGCCGCATTCCTTTTCGGCCATACCGCGGATCAGGTCACCGGGAAACAGCTCACCGACTTCACCGCCTGGCCCCAGACCCCGGGCACCAACACGGGCATCGTCGACGCCCTCCAGCTCTCGCGCTGGGAGGGCAGTTACGGGATCCGGGGCGCCGACGGCCGGATCATCCCGGTCTACGCCTCGCACCTGCGGGTCCGCGACACCCACGGCGAGCCCTCGACCGTCTGTCTGCTCGTTCGCGACTACGAACGCGCCGTGCTCCAGTCACCGGCCCGCACCCCGGTGTCCGACACGAACGCCGAGAGCGGCAAGACGGACCCGTTCGAGATCTTCATCGGCTCCCCCGCCCCCGACGACCTCGACGGCCTGCTCCAGCGCACGGTCGAACGGGCCCGCGACATGCTCGACGCCGATGCGGCCTTCCTGCTGCTGGCGACGGACGACGAGACGGAACTGGAGGTACGGGCCACCACGGGCCTGCCCTCCGCCCGCCAGCGTTTCGCCCGCGTCCCGGTGGAGGCCGGAACCGGACGGTACGGCTCCGCCCGGATGCCCGCCGTCCACGAAGACCTCGAGAACGTGCCGGGCGCCGTCCCGCTGCTCGGGGGGACCGGGATGCGTTCCGTCGTCACCGTCCCGCTGAAGGTCGAAGGGCGGCTGACGGGCTCCCTGGGCGTCGCCGCCGAATCGGCCGGCCGCTACTCGAACGAGGAGGCCCTGCGTCTGCAGTTCGCCGCGGACCGGATCGCGCTGGCGGTCGAGTCGGCCCGCCTGGGCGAGCTGGAGCGCCTCCGCCGCGGTTCCCTCTCCTTCCTCGTCGAGGCCTCCGACCTGCTGGCCGGAACCCTCGACCGGGACCAGACCCTGGCTCTGATGGCCCAGATGACGGTCCCCACCCTGGCCACCTGGTGCGCCGTGTACACGATCGCCGACCAGTCGTCCGAGCCGTACCTCTCCTACGTCCTGCACGAGGACGAGGAGCGCATCGACGGGCTCAAGGCCCTGCTCTCCAAGATCGCACCGCCCGACCCCGTACCGACCCCCGGCGCGCGCGTCTGGACCGCCCCGTCCGAGGCCGCCCACCAGGCGGCCCTGCGGAGTTCGATGCGCACGCTCGGCCTCGGTGAGACCGGCCGGCTCGTCGAACCGGGCAGGCTGGGCTCCGGCATCCGTACGACGCTCGCCACCGCGGCCGCGGTGGGCGGCGAGACGGTGGTCCTGCCGCTCGTGGCCCGTAACCGTGTCATCGGCATGCTGACGCTCGGCAAGCCCTCCGACGACCATTTCCGCCAGGAGATCCTGGAACTGGCCGAGGACCTCTCCCGCCGCGCCGCCCTGGCCCTCGACAACGCCCGCCTCTACTCGGAGCGCATGGCGATCAGCCAGTCCCTGCAGCGCAGTCTGCTGCCGCCGGGGCTGCCCGCGGTCCCCAATGTCGAGATCGAGGTCATCTACCGTGCGGCCGGCGAGGGCAACGAGGTCGGCGGTGACTTCTACGACGTCTTCCCGATCCGCGACGGCGCCTACGGCTTCGCCATCGGCGACGTATGCGGTACGGGTCCGGAGGCCGCGGCCGTCACAGGCCTCGCCCGCCACGCCCTGCGCCTCCTCGCCCGCGAGGGCTTCGGCGGCCCCGCCGTCCTGGAGCGCCTCAACGCCGCCATCCTGGACGAGGGCGCCCGCAGCCGCTTCCTGACCCTCCTGTACGGCGAGCTGTGGCCCCAGGAGGACGGCAGCGCCCTTCTGAAGGTGGTCTGCGCAGGACACCCGCTGCCGCTGCGCCTGCGTCAGGACGGGTCGGTCGAAGCAGCGGCCGAGCCCCAGCCGCTGCTGGGCGTCATCGAGGAACTCGAACTGTACGAGCAGACGGTGACCCTCGCCCCGGGCGATGTCCTGCTGTGCGTCACCGACGGCGTCACGGAACGCCGGGAGGGCACCCGCATGCTGGGCGACGACGGTCTGGCGGACGTTCTGGCGACCTGCACCGGCCTCACGGCGGGTGCGGTGGCGGCTCGCATCCTGCGCGCGGTGGAGCGCTTCGCCGCCGAGCCGGCCTCGGACGACATGGCCATCCTCGCCATGCGCGTGCCCGAGCCTCCCACCGCCTAGTACGGCCGCATCAACAAGAAAGGCCCCCGCCGACTGGCGGGGGCCTTTCCTTTTCTTCTGAGCCCCAATGCGGAATCGAACCGCAGACCTTCTCCTTACCATGGAGACGCTCTACCGACTGAGCTATTGGGGCCTGCTGCGCTGTGGCAACGAGGTAAAGCATACCCTGAACTCAAGGATGCTCAAAACCACTGGCCGCAGAAGACTCTGACGGGCTCTCACAGGGCCTGCCAGGCCCCTCCCGTTACGATGCAGGACCTGCCCGCGCGAGGCCGGCCCCGACGGAACGACTCGATCGGACGACCGGCCGGTAAATGTCCGTAAACGCAGAAAAGCCCCGTGCCACAAGGGCACGGGGCTTTCCCGTAAAAGGAGTTCGGCGGCGTCCTACTCTCCCACAGGGTCCCCCCTGCAGTACCATCGGCGCTGAAAGGCTTAGCTTCCGGGTTCGGAATGTAACCGGGCGTTTCCCTAACGCAATGACCACCGAAACACTATGAAATAAACAACACCGGAACAACACGGCCGTTCGTTATTTCAGAACTAACACAGTGGACGCGAGCAACTGAGGACAAGCCCTCGGCCTATTAGTACCAGTCAGCTCCACCCGTTACCGGGCTTCCACATCTGGCCTATCAACCCAGTCGTCT
>NZ_FPJO01000025.1 GCF_900119365.1 Streptomyces atratus | reverse complement strand
ACCGACGAGACCTGGTTGAGGAACGCCAGCTCCTCGGTCTTCTTCCACGCCGTCAGCATCGCCGACGTAGCGTTGTAGTTGACCCGCTCCTGCCGCACCCATGCCTCCGTGCGGGCGGCGAGCGCCAGGTTGTAGACCTTCCGCACGCAACCGAACGTGCGCGACAGCTCGGCTGCCTGCGCATCAGTCGGATAGAAGCGGTACTTGAACGCCCGCTTCACACGGCTCGTGGTCACGCTCACAAACTAGTGATGCTGCGAGTTAAGATCAAACCTGCGGGTCACAGCACGGCCTTTCGCCCTGGGGGCGAAACTCCGCTCCTTGCCCTGCTCCGCAGGAGTCCGTTTCCTCTCCGCCCTGGAGGGCGGAGTATCCACGGAGGAATCCGATGAAACGGGTCGTCGAGCGCCTCTACGCCTGTTCCAGCATCCTCAACGACAAGGACCAGTACGCGTACTACGGCCGGGTCGGCGGCTGTCTGATCACCGGGAACGAGGACGGGGTTAAGCACTGTGCCATGAACCTGCTCTACAGCCTCCAGCACCTGGGCTACACGATCCCTCCGCAGGCCGACGCGGGCTGGATCGGGGAGGCGGGGCCCGGCCCCTCGTACCTGGACCCGGGATCGGGCGGTCCGGAGAACGACTTCACCAACCGCAACACCTCGTTCATGGCCTGGAACCTGATGCACCTCGCCGCGATGCTGAAGCGTGCGGGCGGCATCCCGGCCCATGGCAATCAGCGCTCGGCGTGGGATGCGGGCTGCCGTTCGGACGCTCCCAATCCGGAGCACCGCTGACCGTGCCCCGGCCGCGTGCGGGGGCGCGGGCGGGCCGGCCCGCGCCCCCCCCCCGGCGGTCGTCAGTGCTGCCCGGCCGCCGGCTCGAGGACGAAGACCGGGATCTGCCGGTCGGTCTTGCGCTGGTAGTCGGCGTAGTCGGGAAACGCCTCGACCGCCCGCCGCCACCACAGGGCCTTCTCCTCGCCCGTGGCCTCACGGGCGTTCATGTCCCGGCGGTCCGGGCCGTCCTGGAGTTCCACCCGGGGGTCGGCCACGATGTTGTGGTACCAGACGGGGTGCTTGGGGGCGCCGCCCTGCGAGGCGACGACGGCGTACGTGCCGTCGTGCTCGACCCGCATCAGCGGGGTCTTGCGGATCTTTCCGCTCTTGGCCCCGCGGGTGGTGAGGATGATGACGGGCATGCCCCGCATCATCGTCCCCTCCGTCCCTCCGGAGCTCTCGAACAGCTCGACCTGATCGCGGACCCACTGCGCGGGGCTCGGCTCGTACTCTCCCTGGAGAGGCATGGAATCTGTCCCATCGTCGACGTTCGGACACGCGGGCGCGCAGGCTCACGGGCCTGCGGACACCCGCGTGTCCTGCTGCTCGAAACTCTCGCACCATTCCGGCCGGAAGGCGCCCGGGACGGGCCCGCGTGCCGCGGCCACTAGGGTCTTTCGTTCGGATCAGGCCGGATCAGGGAGCGTGCGCACCAGACCCCGCGAGCCCGGCGTGATCCAAGCGAGAGGCCCTGGGTGGCGTCCTCAGGGGTGCGGCGGCCGCAGCCGCAGTTGCAGCATGGCCTCGAACCGTGCCTCCGGGTCGTTGAGATCGATGCCCGCGACCACGGCCAGCCGCTTGAGCCGGTAGCGGAAGGTGTTGGGGTGGATGTGTACGGCGGCAGCGGCGGCAGCCACATCGCCGAAGGTGCTCAGCCAGGCGTCCAGGGTGTCCGTGAGGGCCGTGTTGTGCCGGGCGTCGTAGGCGCGCAGCCGTATGACGGGGCCGTCCGGCAGATCGTCCTCGGCGGCCATCCGGTCCGTCAGCTCCTCCAGCAACGAGGCGGCGTAGACGTCCGACAGCCGGGCCGCCCTGCGCTGCGTACGGCCGGAGCCGAGGACCCGCAGCGCACGGTCCGCGTCGGCGCGCGAGCGGCGCAGCTCCACCGGGCGGGCGGCGAGCCGGCCGATCCCGATGACGGCGGGCACTCGGGCCCCGATGCGGCCGAGGAACGCCTCGGCCACCCGTAACCCCTGTTCGTCCGAACTGGCGGGCAGGACCGCGTAGGTGACGGGGCCGAGTGTGGCGGCGGCGGTACGGGGGTGGATCGCGGCCAGGTGCAGGGTGAGCGCCTCGGCGACGCGGTGGCCCGCGGCCACCCGGTCGGGCGCGTACTGCTCTCCGGTCACCGCGAGCGCCAGTACGCAGGCCGGCTGCGCGGACAGGCCGAGCCGTACGGCGGCCTGCGGTGCGTGCGTACCGCCCTCCAGGACCGTGGCGAGCAGATCCGCGCGCAGCCGGCGTTCGACGTCCTCGCCCGTGCGGCGGCGCAGCAGGTGCAGGGCCGCCACCTTCGCCGCCTCCTGGAGGGCCTGTGTCCGGTCCGCGCTCAGCGGTCCGTCGACCACGACCCAGATCGAACCCAGGATCTCGCCGCCCGCGCGGACGGCGATCGCGACCCGGGGCTTGTCCGAGATGCCGTCGACGTAGACGGGTTCCTCCTTCCGGTAGAGGGCCTGGAAGGCACCGCGTTCCTCCAGGGCGCGCAGTTTCTCGGCGGGTACCTGGCGGTCGAGTACGGTCGCGATCCGGTCGTTGTCGCCCTCGTCCTGCCGGCTGGAGAAGGCCAGCACCCGCCCGCCCCGGTCCTCCACGGTGACCGGGCCGTCCAGCAGCCCGGCCGTCGCGTTGGCCAGGGCGAACAGGTCCCCGGCGAGCGGCTCGGCGCCGTCGGCCTCGTCGGGGCCGCCCACCGTGCCCAGTTCGTCGACCGCGAGCAGCGACCGCAGCAGCGCGGCCACCTGGGCCCAGGACGCGCCGGGCGTCAGGCCGAGCACGGTCAGGCCGGTGCGGGCGGCCGCCTCGGACACGGGTCCGTCCACCGGGACCGGGGAGCGGACCACCACGGCCGCCGCGCCGAGCCCGGCGGCCGTGTCGACCAGGGCGGCGACCGGCCCGGCACCGTACACACCGACGCCGAGCACGACCGCTCCGGGCAGCCGCGCCGGTTCGTCCAGGGGGTCCTGGATCAGCACCCCGCTGACGGTGCGGGCCGGGTCGGCCTCCCCGGCCACCACTTCGATCAGGGTCGACCCGAGATCGTTGAGGATCCGGCCGAGCACGGCCCGCGGCTGCTCCGTCATCTTCACAAGGTAATTGATCGGATTCCGTGGACGGCGGGGCCGGCCGGCCGGGGGCCGGGGCCGGTCATCGGCCGATCCATTCCGTCGACGCGGTCACCTCGGCCAGTTGCCCGGGGACCGGGGAGATTCCGAGGCCGGGTCCTCGCGGCACGTCGAGATGGCCGTCCCGCAGCACGAACGGCTCGGTGATGTCGGTCCGGTAGTACCGGTCGGACGCCGAGGTGTCGCCGGGCAGGGTGAAGCCGGGCAGCGCGGCGAGGGCGACGTTGGCGGCCCGGCCGAGGCCGGTCTCCAGCATCCCTCCGCACCAGACGGGGACGCCGTTCGCGGCACACACGTCGTGGATCCGCCGGGCCTCCAGATAGCCGCCGACCCGGCCCGGCTTGATGTTGACGACCGAGCAGGCGCCCATCGCGATGGCGTCGGCCGCCGAACGGGCGGACACGATCGACTCGTCCAGGCAGATGGGGGTGCGGACCTGCCGGGCGAGTTCCGCGTGGCCCCTGATGTCCTCCTCGTCCAGGGGCTGTTCGATCAGCAGCAGCCCGTACGGGTCGAGCCGGGCCAGTTGTGCGGCATCGGCGAGGGTGTACGCGGTGTTGGCGTCCACCTGGAGCAGTACGTCGTCGCCGAAGCGTTCCCGGACCGCGCGCACGGGGGCCACGTCCCAGCCGGGCTCGATCTTCAGCTTGATCCGCAGATAGCCCTCGGAGAGGTAGCCGTCGACGGCATCGAGCAGTGCCGGGATCGAATCCATGATGCCGACCGACACCCCGGCCGGCACCCGGTCGGCCGTCGCGCCCAGCCACTGGCCCATCGACAGGTCGTGGGAGCGCAGCCAGGCGTCGAGGACCGCGGTCTCCAGGGCGGCCTTGGCCATCCGGTGGCCCTTGAACGCGGCCAGTGCCGGGGCGACCGCCCAGGGGTCCAGGTCCGGCGGGGCGGCGAGCGCGGGGACGAGGTAACTGCGCAGCACGTCCGCGGCGCCCGCGGTGTACTCCGAGGAGTACAGCGGATCGGCCATGGTGACGCATTCGCCGTAGCCCTCGTGGTCCTCGGTCTCGACCCTGACCAGCAGGATCTCCCGGGTGGTCATCGTGGCGAACGAGGTCCGGAACGGTGCGACCAGCGGCATCGCGATCCGGCGCAGTTCCACACCGACGAGTTTCATGCCTGACTCTCCTGATGTCTGTCGATCACGTACCAGCCGTCCCGGGTGAATCCGGTGACGGTGTGCCCCTCGGCCATCAGGCCGCCGAGTACCTCGCGCAGCGCGTACCGCCATTCGCGGGCCAGGGGCGGGTCGGTCCGGCGCAGTTCCTCGGCCTCGGCGGGGATCCGGACCAGGACGGTGTCGCCGTCCTGCCGCCCGACGACGGGGCTGCCGTCGGGTTTGGCGTCCAGTCCGACCACGGTGCGGGCACCCGCGCCGTCGACGGTGACGATGTGGGGTGTGCCCGCGGCGGATCCGACGGCGTGCTCGCCGGTCAGTTCCCAGCGCACCATCAGCCGGTCCGTCTCGGTCCCGGCGTTGACCTCGTCCCGCATGGCCCCGTAGAAGTCGGCCAGGTACTCGCTGGGTGCCGCGCCCAGTTTGGCCAGGTTGAAGTAGGCGTTGCGGCTGATCAGCGGGTCGAAGGTCCAGGTGACGGTGGTGATGGAGCGGGCCAGGGCCCAGGCCCGCTGATGCTGTTTGACCGCGAAGCCGACACTGCGGCCCCGGACGCTGTCGTCCACCCCGGCGATGTGCGAGTGGAGTCCGGCACTGGCCAGGAAGCCGAGGCAGAATCCGATCATCCGGCCGCCCCGGCCGACTCCGACGACATAGCTGCCGGAGTGGGCGAAGACCCGCAGCAACTCCGGGGTGATCAGCGGGTTTCCGGGGTCGGGGCGCCAGATCCGGTCCAGTACGCGGCAGGCCTCGTGCATCTCGTCCAGGCCGTGCAGCTCTCTGATGGTGACGCCCGCGCGCTCGGCGGCCAGGTCCGCGGCGGCCGTCGCGGCGGCCGCCTGCGCAGCGTTCACGGTCCCACCTTGCCGGGGCCGGCCGGTGACTTGCGCAGTAGCGAGGCCACCAGGGAGGCCACGAGTGCGGCGCGACGGGGCAGTTCGGCGACGATCACATGCTCGTCGTCGGCGTGTGCCCCGCCGCCCACCGCCCCCAGGCCGTCGAGCGTGGGCGTGCCCGCTCCGGCGGTGAGGTTGCCGTCGGAGCCGCCGCCGACCGCTACGCCGCGCAGGGCGCCGAAACCCAGCTCCGCGTAGTGGTCGCGGGCGAGTCCGAACAGCTCGGCCGAGGCCGTCGCGGGCAGCGGCGGCCGGTCCGGGCCGCCGGAGAACGTGAGCGAGGCGCCGTCGAGCACCGGCCGGAGGGCGTGCACGGCACGGTCCACCCGGTCCTGTTCGGCGGGCGTCGCCACGCGTACGTCGACCATCAGCCGGGCCTCGTCGGGCACCGTGTTGCGCGTGGTGCCGGAGGAGGCCACGGTCGGTGTCACGGTGGTGCCGGCCGCCGGGTCGGCGAGGGCGGACAACGCGAGGACCTGGTGGGCCAGTTCGGTGGTCGTGTTGACGCCCTTGTGGGGTTCCAGGCCGGCGTGCGCGGCGCGTCCGGCGATGGTCAGCCCGTAGCCGGACATCCCCTTGCGCTCGGTCTTCAGCGCGCCGCCCTCGCTCGCCTCCAGGACGAGCACGGCCCGGGTGCGGCGGGCCTCGGCCTCGATCAGGGCGCGCGAGGTGGGGGCGCCGATCTCCTCGTCGCCGGTGAGCAGTACCGAGACCCCGTCCAGGTCGTCCAGCACCGACAGGGCGTGGAACAGCTGCGCCACACCGGCCTTCATGTCGAAGCAGCCGGGTCCGGTGAGCCGGCCCCCGGCGACCTCGAAGGGGTGGCCGGCCAGGGAACCCACCGGCCACACCGTGTCGAAGTGGCCGAGCAGCAGAACCCGGTCGCCGGAGCCGAAGCGCCAGCGCAGGGCGGGCCGTCCCGAGCCGTCGATCCACTCGGGCGCCGCGCCGGTCAGCCGGGTGCCGATCCCGGCGGCGACGCGGGCGCACTCGGTGACCGCGGCCAGGTCCTCGCTGGGCGACTCGGTGCGGACCAGCTGCTCCATGTCGGCCAGCAGGCCGGGCAGTCCGGCCTCCAGGGCGGAAACGATCGCGGTCACGTCAGCCCACCTTGGGAGTGGCGCGGCCGCCGTGGTGGATGTACGGAGTGCCGTCGTCGAGTGTGTAGAAGACGACCGGGACCCAGAGCTCGAATCCCGGCCGCTGCACGACGAACAGGCCCGGCTCGACGGGGTGCAGCTCGTACTCCTTCTCCGTGTCCGGGGCCAGCTCGGCCAGCGGTCCGGTGATCCGGTCCACCATCACCAGGCCGCCGTCCCGCTCCACGATCTCCACCCGGCTGGAGAGCCGCTGGTACACGCCGACGTAGTCGGCGGGGTCCACCGCCACCGGTTCCGTCGCGGGCTCGATGGTGGTGCGCATCGTCACCCCGGCCAGCTCCCGGACGATCTCCGCGTACACGTCCCGGTAGAGGCCCGAGGTGTCGCCGCCATTGGTGAGCAGGCAGATCGCCAGCTCGGCCTCGGGCAGGACCCGCAGGTAGGCGTTCTGCCCGATCGTGCCGCCGTCGTGCCCGTACACCCGGTGTCCGTCCCAGGTGTCGAGGAACCAGCCGAGTCCCCAGGCGTCGCCCAGGATGTGCGGGTCGGGGATCTCGACCTGCGGAGTCTGCATGGCGGCGACGGACTCCTCCGAGAGGAGCTTGGTGCCGTCACCGGTGACGCCCTTGTCGAGGTGCAGCCGGGCGAACTCCAGTACCTCGCGCGGTGTGGAGCAGATCAGCCCGGCCGGACCGGCCGAGCGCATCAGCCCCCACATCGGTGCCTGTGCCGGCGGGCTCCCCAGGTGCCCGATGGCGGCGCGGAAGCGCAGCACCTCCTCCGGCAGGGTCGCGGTGTGTGTCAGGCCGAGCGGCCGGTACAGGCGCTCGCGCATCAGCTCGTCCCACTGGACGCCGGTGACGACCTCCAGCACCCGGCCGAGCAGGGTGAAGCCCGCGTTGCAGTACGACATGGTGGCGCCGAGCGGGTGGTTGGGGGTGACGTCGCCGAGGAGGGCGACGTACTTCTCCAGGCAGTCGTCGCCCCGGCCGGTGTCGGTGAAGAGGTCGCCGTCGATACCGCTGGTGTGCGTCAGCAGATGACGGAGCGTCACACCCTGGGTCAACTCATCGTTCGCTAGCCTCAGTTCGGGAAGTACGGAGACGATGGGGGCGTCCAGTTCGAGCACGCCCTCATCGACCAGGGCCATGGCCACCGTGGTGGTCCAGACCTTCGAGATCGAGCCGATCTGGAAGAGGGTGTCGGTGGTCGTCTCGATCCCGGCCTCGGTGTTGGCCAGGCCGGCGGCGGCCTCGGCGACGATCTCGCCGCGGTGCAGGATCGCGAGACCGGCGCCGGGGACGGAGTGACGGGCGGCGAGTTCGGTGAGCCGGGTGGTCCAGCGGGCTGACAGCTCGGTGGTGTCGGTCATGTCGTGCTCCGATTCCGTTTCGTTCAGCGGTTGGTGTGCATGGTGACCCATTCGACAAGCCTGCGGGAGTAGTCCTCCCGGTGCGAGGGCCGGCCGTCCAGGAGGAAGAGATGGGAGCTGCCGGGGTACACGACCAGCCGGGCCGGTACGTCCCGGGTGCGCAGCGCGTGGAACCACTGTTCGGCCTGGCCCACCGGGCAGTTCGCAGACCTGGGCGACGACGGCGAGGTCGTGGGAGATCAGCAGCAGCGCGGCGCCGGAGTCCTCGCGCACCTCGGCGAGCAGATCGAGGACCTGTTGCTGGACCGCCACGTCGAGCGCCGTGGTGGGCTCGTCCGCGATGATCAGTTTCGGCTTCCCCATCAGTCCCATCGCGATGACGGCGCGCGCCGCGGCCTGCGCGCGGCCCGCTCCCAGGTGGACCTCGGCCACCTCGGCGAGCTGCCGGCCCACGCGCAGGGCCGGGTTCAACGAGGCCATCGGGCGGGGGCGATCTCGCCTATGCGGGTGGCCGGCCTGCCCTTGCCGCCGGTGGCGACGTTCCCCAGCTGCCGGAGATCGAGTACGGAGACCAGGGCCTTGCGTGCTGCGAGGTCGGCGGTCGGGCGGCCGACCGCCGGCACCGCCGGCGGACGTGCCGCCGCCGCACGCGGTCGCGGTGCCGACCAGGCCGAGCGCCGTGACCACCGCGGCCGCCGCCCGGGTCCTGCGGGCCCTTCTGTTCCTGGTCTCCGTGCCTGCGGTGCTGGCCATGGTCACCTCCGAGGGAGCGGCACTCCGCTGCCGAGTGAGGGAACATTAGGCAGCGCCGGACCGGCTCCGAGTGGTGGCGCCGCACGAAAAAAGGGGCCTCCGACGGTGCGCCGCGCCGAAGACGGACCCGAGGACCCGGTGATCGCGGACGGAGTGGTTCCGGCGGCGGGAAAACCGATCGCGACGAAGATCCGTTACGTGAAAATCTGTGGCGCATGACTGCACAGCACCAGATCCGGGCCGACTACGACGCCCGGACGGTCGTCGTCTACCAGGCGTACGCTCCGACGGTCGCCGGTCCGGCCCTGCGGGAGAACAGATTCGTGCCGCCGTTCTCGTTCAACCGGATGACCTGGATCAAGCCGTCGTTCCTCTGGCTCATGCACCGCAGCAACTGGGCACAGAAGTCGGGCCAGGAGCGGATTCTCGCGGTACGGATCACCCGGGCCGGATGGGAGGAGGCGCTCTCGCAGGCCGTGCTGACGACGGCCGACCCGTCAGCTGTCGCCAAGTCTCCCGTGCATGTCCAGTGGGATCCCGAGCGCTCGCTGCGGGGAGCCGCGCTCAACCACTACAGCATCCAGGTCGGGGTGGGACGCGGTCTGATCCGTACGTTCGCCGAGGAATGGGTCGTCGACCTCACCGACGTGACGCCCCGGGTCCAGAAGATCGCGGCGCTCAGACAGAGCGGCCGGTCCGCGCAGGCCCAGCGGCTGCTTCCGCCCGAGCGGATCTACCCGGTGCCCCCGGCCGTGGCGAAGAACCTTCGTATCGACGCCTGAGACCGCGACGCCCCGGTACGCACACCCAAAGGCACTCGTCGGCCTCACCGGGCTACTGCATCACCTGGAGCGGGTGTGCGCGAAGGAACGGTCGCAGGAGTAGACCTGCATGGTGCAGCCGCGGCCGATGGTGATCCACGTGGGCTCCTGCGGCTGCGGGTAGACCGCTCCGGGCGCCATGGCTGCGGCTTCGTCCTCGACGGGGCACCAGTACCGTTCGTTGTCCGGGAGCAGCGTAGTTGCCGCTGCCCCGGCCCGGCCCACCGGCCCCGTCCCGCCGAATGCCCCTACAACGGGGGCTCGGCGAAGAGTTCGAGCAGCCAGCGCGCACCCTCCGCGTCGCCGGCACCGCTGGACGCACCGGGAAAGAGCCGTCCCCAGGAGCAGGCCCGGCCGATCGCCCCGAGCCGCCAGGCCAGACTCAGCCCACGACGCAGCTCGGCCGTGGTGCGGCCGTCGCCCGTCCACTGTTCGAGGTAGGCGTCCCGCAGCCGGGGCAGCGCCTCGGGCCCGAACCGCTCGCGGGCCGCGCGGGCGGGGACGAGGAAGCTGCAGAAGGGGTGGGCGACGGCCGCGTCGCCCCAGTCGAAGAACGTGAAACGGCCCGGTTCCGGCGCGAAGAGCTGACCGTCGTGCAGGTCGGAGTGGTCGAGCGTGTCCGCGATGCCCACTTCCGCGAGCTCCTCGCACCACTCGACGAGCCGGGGCCGCAGCTCGCCCAGGGCCCCGCGGTCGGCGGGCTCCAGTGCGGTGTTCCCGGCCACGATCCGGTCGAAGGTCTCCGGGAGTGCGGCGGTGCGCGCGCCGGGGACACCGAGCCGTTCGATCTCGTCGGCGTACGGAACGAGTGCGCGCTGCATCCCGGCGTACTGCCGCAGCGGTTCCTCCCAGGCACGCGGATCGACCGCGGTACGGTCCGCCGCCGAGTCGAGTGCGTCGCGGAAGATCGTGCCGCCGTCCGGCAGCAGCGACCAGCCCCGGTCCGTGTCGACGGCGAGCGGCCGCAGTACGTACCCGGGCACCCAGCGGGCTAGTGCCTCGGTCAGCCCCGCCTCGAAGGCGCTGGCGGGCGGGTTGGCCTTGAACCACACGGCTTCGCCGCCCGCGACGGACATCCGCACCAGCACGGACCACGGCCTCAGTCTCACCTTCCGTGGACCGGATTCGCACAGCCCGTGTGCGACGAGCCCGCGCTCCGCCCATCCGAGGGCGTCCGCCCGCCAGTCCTCCCGCTCCCAGGGCGTCACCGCGTCCGGGTACTGCCCTCGGTCCACCACCGCCGTATCACTTCGCATCGCGCCATCCCATCACCGGGCCGGTCCGGCCTGCATCCGGGTTTCCGGCGGTGGTGCGCGGTGCGGCGGTGGGCGACCGGCCCGCTGCCGCACCCACTATTGCGCGCCGATCATCGCGAGACCGTCGATCGCCGCCGGGGACAGCAGTGACTCCTCCGGTCCCGGCAAGGGCATCCAGCTGACGGCGGAGGTGGAGTCGTCGGACTTGGTGACCGCGAGCGGTCCCGGTTTGAGGTCGACCAGGTAGAAGAGCCCCACGAGGTGCCAGTTCACTCCGAGCCGGTGCGCGCTGTACGAGCGGGCGTCCACCAGCCGGGCCTCCAGGAGTTCGAGGCCGGTCTCCTCGTACAGTTCACGTGCCAGCGTCTGACGCGGCTGCTCACCGGGATCGATGCCTCCGCCGGGCAGGTGCCACAGCCCGGGCATGAAGACCGGTGAGCTGTCCGAGAGCCGGGTGAGCAGCAACTGATGCTCCACGACAGCGATCGCATACGCCGATATGCGTGAACGTACGTCACTTCCCATGCGTGCCCTCCGGCCATCGAGGTCCACGGCCCCGGCCGAGCCGTACGGATCAGCCTATCGATCACGCGGCGGAGCCCGGAAGGGGCGCCTGTCGGCTCTGCCGACTACCGACGCTCCAGCGCTCCCCGGACGAAGGCGGCCTGCCCCGCGTGCTGCAGATCGTCCGAGATGACGCTGATCAGACGCACCCCGAGACTGACCGGTGGCGACCATGCCTCGTCGACGATGCGGTCCAGGGCCCCGTCGTCGAGCCCCCGCACGAACTCGACGGTCCGGTCGTGTACCGCGTCGTGGTACCCGAGCAGCAGCTCCGCCGAGCGCACCTGCACCGACGCGACATCGGCGCTGCTGTGTCCGTACCCGGTGGCTTCCTTCGCGAAGGGCAGATCGAAGCGGGAGGCCCAGTCCTCGGAGAACCAGACCTGCTCGACACCGGCCGCGTCGGAGACGTGGTCGTCCTGGATCCGGGTGAGATGCCATACGAGCCAGCCGATCGAGTTCGCACCGTCGTCAAGACGAGCATGGAGGTCGGCACGTGAAAGGCCCTCGACCGCCGAGTGCACCGTCTCCCGGACGCGGGTGAACGCGTCGGTCAAAAGGTCAGCACTGTTCATGCCCTCACCATCACCGCTGCGGGCTCTCTCCCCCGCCATCGACACGCACCGTGCGCCGCCATCCGCGTAGGGTGGCCGCATGCTCTGACACCTGCCCGGAAGCCGGGCGCCGCCATGGCCTCCCTCGTACCCGCACCATTCCGGAACCGACGAAGGAGAGACCCATGAACGGCTCCCGCCCCATCGACGTCCCCGACGCGTTCGCCGCGTCCTACGGCGAGAACGGTGGTGCGTCGGCCCGTGCCTGGATCGCCGCGCTGCCCGGACTGGCCGCGGACTTCCTGGACCGTTGGAGCCTGCGGCTGGACGGCGCCGCGGCACACGGCATGGCCTCGCTCGTGCTGCCGGTGACCCGCGCGGACGGTACGCCCGCGGTGCTGAAGCTCCAGCAGGTCACCGAGGACAACATCAATGCCGCGCCGGGCCTGCGGGTATGGAACGGCGACGGCGTGGTGCACCTGCTCGACCACGACCCGGGCACCGGCACCATGCTGCTCGAACGGCTGGACGAGGCGCGGCCGCTGTCGGCGGTGGCCGAAGACACGGCCGCCGTGCAGATCCTCGCCGAGCTGCTGGCCCGCCTGGTCGCGGTGCCCGCTCCAGCGGGCTTTCGGCAGCTGGCCGACATCGCCGCGGCCATGCTCGACGAGGCACCGCGCGCCGTGCCGATGCTCCACGACCCGGCCGAACGGCAACTGGTGCGCACCTGCGCGTCCGCGGTGAGCGAACTCATCGGCGAACCGGGCGACCGCCTGCTGCACTGGGACCTGCACTACGACAACATTCTCGCCGGACAACGGGAACCGTGGCTGGCCATCGATCCCGAACCCCTGGCCGGTGACCCCGGGTTCGAGCTGCTGCCGGCAATGCACAACCGCTGGGCCGAGGTGGTGGCGACCGACGATGTGACAGGCGCGGTGCTCCGCCGCTTCGACCAGCTGACGGAGGTGCTGGACCTGGACCGGCAGCGGGCGACCGGCTGGACCCTGGGCCGTGTTCTGCAGAACGCGCTCTGGGACATCGAGGACGGGAAGACCGCCCTGGACCCTGCTCAAGTCACCATCGCTACGGTCCTGTTGAACCGGCAAGGGCAGGGACATCACCGCTACTGAACCTGATTGGGTGATGTCGGGTCGTTCGCCTCACAGCGTCTGAGTGGGGTCGGTGGCTGTGGGGTGTGAGATACGCGCAGGGCGGCGGCTCGACCGATGCCAAGAGTGCTGCGAGGGAGCGGATCCGGCTGGATGCGGTCGGTCGCTCCGAGAGCGGAGCGACCGACCCGACATCGCCCAATCAAGTTCAGAAGCGGCGTTCCTTCTCCGTCATGGTCCGTGCCTCGATCCGCTCGGCGGGGGCGAGCGGCGGGAAGACGCCGTGGGTCCGGGAATGGGCCATGGACCACGCTTCCGGGACCAGGATTCGCCGGGCCTCCTCGGCGCTCCCGGCGAGCGCGATCGTAGCGGCCACGACGACATAGGGTTCCGCGGCCCAGGGACTGAGCTCACATCCTTGTTCCGCCCGGGGCGCGTCAGGATTCCCCCGGCTCCCGTACCGTGTCCTGCCGGTACGGGAGCCGGGGGAACGGAAGCGGGCCCTCGCGGGCTCACTTCAAGGGGTAGATGTCCCCACTCGCCATGCCGCTGACCTGCTCACTCTCCGATTCGATCCGGCGGGCCTTCTCCGTCAGGCGCCGACGTTCCTCGGGGTCGGTGGCGCGCTCGGCTTCGTCCTTCAGGCCTTTCGCCTTGGCCCGCATCTGCTGCACGCGACTGCTGAGTTCGTCCGAATCACTCATGGTCACTCCTTGTATGTGCGGGACCCCTCACGGGTCCGGGCCCCGCCTGTCCGGCCCCCGGCCGGTGGGTCAGCATCGGGACCGGTGCCATGGACACCTGGACACCTCGGCGCGTGACCAGCGGGTCCTGGCGCTCAGGAAGCCGAGACCGATGCCCATCATCCAGAAGTCCTTGGCCAGCGGGGTACCGGCCTCGGTGGGCCGGAGGCTTCCGGGCTCCCGCATTCCGGGAACCCGCAGATACAGACCGATCAGGCCTCCGGAGAACCCGGTCAGCGCCAGCCCGGCCAGCCGGGTCGGCACAAAAGGGGCGAGCAGCGTTCCGCCGACCGCGATCTCCGACCAGGCGAGCAGCCGGGTGAATCGCTCGGGTTCGATCTTCTTGAGGAAGGGGTAGGCGACACAGGCCATGCCGTGCAGGCCCTCGGCCGTCTCCGCGTCGGCCTTCAGTATGCCCAGACCGGAGTTCAGGATGAACGCCCCGATGGCGAGGCGAGGGGGCACATCACGCGGTTCGAGAGTCGTCATGGGAGCCTCCGTCCCGTACTGGGCCCCTCGTCGAGCTTAGCCAGTAGGTGCCGGTGGCGCTTCACAAGAAGTGGGGCCCCGACTGCGGGCCCGGCGTCGCCCCGTCCGCCGGACGTGCCCCGGATCAGGCGCCCGGGCCTGATCCAGGGCTTCGGACGAGCCGTGGTTCCGGATTCAATGATTCAGTCCGCAGTGGGCGCTTCCGCCGCGGCCGCGTTGCCCACCACCGTGACCTGCTGTCCCCTGCTCGTGGTCCGCGAGGTGGTGCTCAGGCAGCTTCCGGACGACGGGTCGGTGACCGCGGGAAGGCCCCCCGTATGGGCCACGCCCGCCTCGGCGCCGACCGGCTTGCCGTACGTCACCGTGATCCGCCGGCCGCAGCCCGCCGAGAGGTAGGGCTCGATGAAACCCTGATCGACTTCCGTTGATCACGGAGCAACCTCGGACGCGCGACCGTCGTCTTGATCCACAGCGAAGCGGTTCACCGCGAGCGACAAGCCACGTCCGTCCCCTCACGAGCAACCCGGGTCCGTCCACCAGGTAACTATGCATTGCATGTATACATTGAGTGCATAGTCGTTCCTGTACCGGTCGATCCGATCCGGCCGCGCACGAAAGGCCCCCATGCACAGCAAGGCACTGGCGCCCGAGTACCAAGGCGCCCTCACCAAGATGTCGGTGAACTCCTCTCTCACAGACGTACTGGCAGAAGGGGTACGTCACTTGAGGGAGGCCGAGCTCTCCGGTTCGCCACAGGAGGTGGCCCGGTGCGGGCTCGCCGTCGCCGAGGCGCACCGCCGGCTCGGCAACGTGGCGGAGGCCGATCGGGCCTGGAAGGCCAGCTACCGGTCCGCCCGCTCGGCCGGTGACCTCGGGGCGATGGCCTGGGCACTGTGGAGCGGCGGGACGCTGGCCAGGCAGCGTGGTGAACTCAGGCTTGCCTTCAGGCTGTTGGGGCTCGCGGCCGACATGGGCAAGCGCGGCGGGGACATCGTCGCCCGCGGCTACTCCCTCGCCGGCCTTGCCGAGACCGGCCGAATACAGGGCGACTACGAGACCGTCGCCACGCTCCACGAACAACTGCTCGCCGAAGCACGCGCACGCGGCGAGGCACGGCACACCGTGTGGGCGCTGGAGGGAATCGCGCAGATCCACCGCAACACCGGCTCGCTCGACACCGCCCTGGCCATGTTCGAGGAGGCGGCCGAGCTGGCCGGCAACGCGGACGACCGGCGCGGCCGGGCATGGGCGCTGCGCGGCATGGCCGACATCATCTCCCTGCGGGACGGCGATCCGGAGCGCGCCCTCGCCCTGCTCGCGGAGGCCGAACTCACCTGCCGCGAGATGAACTTGTCCAGTGCGCTCGCCTACAACCACAAGATGCGTGCCAATGTCCTCTTCCGCGCCCACCGGTACGAGGAGGCGCGCGAGATGTACGAGGAAGCGCTCGCGGAGTTCCGCGCCATGACCGAACCCCGGGGTGAGGCGCTGGCCCGGCTCGGCCTCGTCAAGTCGCTCGCCCGGCTGGGCCGCGACCGGGACGAAACCGCGGCCGATCTGCACGAGTTGCGCCACACCCTCAACCGGATCGGCCTGCTCAACGCCCGGGACATGGTGGACAAGGCGTACGCCGAACTCGGTGTGGCGCCGGTCGACGGCGACACGGGCGGGGAGAGCTGACGACGATGACACCACCGCCCGCAACCCAGCAGGCCGCGGCGCCGGAAGTGCTCGCCCGCTGCCGCGACCTCGTGCGCCCGGCGCTCGCACAGGCCGTAGGGCGCCTGCATCCGTGGCACGCGGAGATGGCCGCCTTCTCCCTCGGGTGGGACGCGGCGGACGGCAGCCCCGCCCCGGGGTCACAGGGCAAGGGGATCCGCCAGGCCCTCACCCTGCTCAGCGCCGAGGCCGCCGGGGCACCGGCGCAGGACGCGGTGGTGGGAGCGGTCGCCGTGGAGCTGATCCATGTCTTCTCCCTCCTCCATGACGACATCATGGACGGCGACGAGACCCGCAGGCAGCGCGCCACCGTGTGGAAGGCGTACGGCACCGGCCCGGCGATCCTCGCGGGCGATGCGCTCTTCGCACTGGCCGTGCAGACCCTGGCCGACTCGCCCGGGAGGTACAGCGCGACGGCGGTCCGGCATCTCGCCGGAACACTGACCGACCTGGTCCGCGGTCAGGCCGACGACCTGCTCTTCGAGTCCCGGCCGTGGAACGGGCCCGAAGCGGTGCAGCCGCACGAGTACCGGTGGATGGCCGAACACAAGACCGGTGCGCTGCTCGGCTGTGCGGCGGGCCTGGGCGCGGTGCTCTCAGGCGCCCAGGCCCCCACCGTCGACGCGCTCGCCCGTGCGGGCCGGCACCTCGGGGTGGCGTTCCAGGCGGTGGACGATCTCCTGGGGATCTGGGGCGACCCCGAGGCCACGGGCAAGCCCGTGCACAGCGATCTGCGCCGGCTGAAGAAGACATACCCCGTCCTCTCGGCCCTGGCCACGGACGGTCCCGCCGCACGGCGGCTCGCCACGCTGCTCGGCACCGGGAATCCGCTCGACGACGCCGACGCCCGGCGGGCGGCCGAGCTCGTCGAGGAGGCCGGCGGACGCTCCGCCACCCTGGCCGAGGCCCACCGGCAGCTGGACAGCGCTCGGCGCAGCCTGGAGAGCGTTCCCCTCGCCCCGGCCGCGCTCGGCGAAATCCTCGCGCTGCTCCCGTTTCTCATCGACCGCACCCGCTGACCCGCCGCCTGGCTGCCCCGGGCCCGGCCGCCGGTTCCGTCGCCTGCTCGTCGTCAGCCGGTGAGCCTGCCGACGAGCTCCTGCGCGACGGCCGCCGGGGCCCGGGGATGGAGCACCTCGACGCGATGGACCAGACGAGGCGCGGAGAGCCGGATGCCGACCGTGCCCGGCAGTGCGGCGGCGAGGGAGAGGGGCAGGGCGGCCAGACCGTGACCTGCGGCGACGAGCACCCCGAGGCCGTACACATCGGTTCCGCCGTACGTGAGGTGCGGGCGGAACCCGTCGGTGTTGGCGGCGGCGCGCAACTGGCCGAGGGAAACAGCGGTGTCGGGGGCGTCGATCCAGTGGGCGTCGGCGAGGTCGAAGAGGCGCAGGGAGCCCCGATGTGCCAGCGGGTGGCCCGCGGGAAGGAGGACGGCGAGGGGCTGCTCGGCCACGGCCAGGCCGGTCATGGGCCCTGCATCGGGCACCGGCAGCGGGTCGCTGGGGGCTGCCGCGCCGTCGATCAGGCCCAGGTCCGCGGCGCCGGTGAGCACCGCCTGCGCCACCGCTGCCCGTCCGAGTACCTGGACGTCCACCGCGAGGCCCGGCGTGTCGGCGCGCAGACGGGCCAGGTCCCCGGCGACGGAGGGCGTGAGGGCCACGGGGCCGCAGGCCAGGGTCAGCCGGGTGGGGTGCGCCCGCCCGACCCGGGCGACATCGGCGCGGGCCGCGTCGATGCGGAGCAGCAGCGGTGCGGCGTGTTCCATGAGCCGTTCGCCCGCCGCTGTCGGCCCTACGGGGCGGCGCTCCACCAGCCGGGTGCCGAGATCGTTCTCCAGGGCGGCGATGTGCTGGGACACGGCGGACTGGGTGTATCCCAGTGCCCGGGCGGCGGCGGAGAAGGAGCGGTGTTCGACGACGGCGACGAAGGTACGCAGCAGATGCGGATCCATGTGCATCAGTATCGCTAATGCTGGATGCACTGATCATCGTTGGACGTGATGCGGAAGCTGCGTTTCGATGGGGCTCATGACCCACACCGCACGTATCGCTCTGGTCGGCGACCGGGATCCGGCCGTCCGCTCCCACACCCGCGTCCCCGTTCTGCTGGACTCCCTGCGCAACCGCGACGGCCTGGACCTCGACGCCTACTGGATCCCCACGCAGGAAGCCGCGGAGGGCGTCGAGGGGTTCGACGCGGTCTGGATGCTGCCCGGGAGCCCGTACCGCAGCGAGGCGGGGGCGCTCGCGGCGATCCGTACCGCCCGCGAGGAAGGCATTCCCTTTCTGGGCACCTGCGGGGGCTTCCAGCACGCCCTGCTCGAGTACGCCCGCAATGTGTGCGGCCTGGCGGGCGCCGGTCACGCCGAGAACGCGCCGCTGACGGCCGCCGAGGACGCGGTGGTCGTCCCGCTCGCCTGCTCGCTGGTCGGCCACGAGGGTACGATCGAGCTCACCGGCGGCTCGCGGGCCGCCCAACTCCTGGGCGCCGAGCGCACGATGGAGCGCTACTACTGCAATTACGGCCCCAATCCGCACCATCTCGACCTGCTGCGCTCGCACGGGCTGCGCTTCATCGGCATCGACGACGCGGGCGAGGTCCGGATCGCCGAACTGCCAGCACACCCCTTCTTCCTCGCCACCCTCTTCCAGCCCGAACTGCACGGCGACGGCACCCGGCCCCACCCCCTGATCAGAGGACTGGCCGAGGCCGCTGTCCGGCATGCGGAGGGCTCGCTCTGATGTGGAGTACGGAAGGCACCTCACGGAGCTGGAGAACGCGTGCGACGGCCGTGGTCGCCGCCTATCTGCGGGCCTGCACGGTCCGCGACGCCTACGCCACGAGCCCGCTCGCGCCGGCTCCGGACGCCGCGCTGACCGCCGCCCGCACCGATGCGCCGCTCGTCGGGCGTTGCCCGTGAGCGCTGTTCACCGGGCGTCGTGGAAGACGAGGCCGAGGGTGCGGCGCCGGCCGGAGCGGACGGTGCTGACGCCGTGCCGCATGGGCGCCTTCGACCAGCCGCGCCGGGCGGCGACCGGCCGGTCACGGGTGGTGAAGACCAGCCCGTGGCTCTGGAGCAGAGCGGTGGCCGATCCACGTGACTGTGCGCGGGGGCGCTGTTCGGCCATGGCGGCAGCCGGTCGGATTCGCATGCCCGTTCACGTATCCGCACACGTGTGATCGCCACTTCCTGAAAGAGGATCAGGAGCCTATTCTGCTGCGTCGACCGCAAGAACGACGGAATGGATGTGGGCATGAGGGAGCAGTTAGGGGCGGGGGACTCCCGTCGGGCCGGCCCGTACCGGCTCGTGGCCGCGCTGGGACGCGGCGGGATGGGCCGGGTGTTCCTGGGGCGGTCCCGCGGCGGCCGGCTCGTCGCCGTGAAGGTCGTCGACGCCGGACTCGCGGGGGACGAGGAGTTCCGGCGCCGGTTCGCGCAGGCCGCGCAGGAGGCCCGCAGGGTCGGGGGTTTCTACACCGCCCAGGTGGTGGACGCGGACCCGGACGCCGACCCGCCGTGGCTGGCGTCCGCCTACATCCCGGGCCCTTCCCTGGATGAGGCGGTACGCGCGCACGGCCCGTTGCCGTACCAGGCTGTGCGGGTGCTCGGCTCCGGTCTGGCCGAGGGACTTGCCGCGATCCACGCCGCGCGGCTCGTGCACGGCGGCCTGAAGCCGAGCAACGTGATCCTGGCCGACGACGGTCCGCGGATCACCGACTTCGCCCTGGCGCGGGCCCTGGACGCCGCGCATCCGTCGATGACGGTCAGCGCCGAGCACGGTGCGTTCCTGTCGCCCGAGGCGGCGCGCGGGCAGCATGCCGGGCCCGAGTCCGACATCTTCTCCCTCGCCGGGGTGCTCGTCTTCGCCGCGACGGGACGCGGTCCCTTCGCGGGCGCGGTGGGGGCCGAGGTGCTCCATCGCATCGTCAATGCCGAGCCGGACCTCACCGGTGTCCCGGAACCGCTGGCCGGGCTGCTCGCGGCGTGTCTGGCAAAGAGTCCCGAGCACCGGCCGGGCCTGGACCGCCTGCTTGAGCAGCTTGCCCCGGCCGGCACGCAGGGCCCCGGGTGGCTGCCGCCGCCGGTCGCGACCATGGTGGACGAGCAGCGGACCGTCCCGGCGGCGGGCACCATGCGGCGGCGGGCGTTCCTGGCGGGTGGAGTGGCGGCGGCCGCGGCCGCGGCGGTCCCCGTGGGGATCTGGCTCGGCTCCGACTCCGGTTCGGGCTCCGGTGACGGGAAGGGGGCGCCGGGGAGCGGGGCGAAGGACGGGGAATCGGCCAAGGGGAAGCCGGCCGCCGGCCCGAAACTCACGCCGACCGAGACCATCGACATCGGCAAGACCGACGCCTCCATCCACCTCGCCTACAGCCAGGACGGCAAACAGCTGGCCACCGGCCTCAAGAGCAGCGTGACGCTGTGGGACTCGGCTTCCCGGTCGAAGATCGCCACGCTGACGCCGAAGGCCGAGGGGTTGCTGGCCCACTGCGTCGCTTTCGGCGGCGACGGCCTGCTCGCCCTCGGGTATCTGAAAGCACCGGCCCGGGACAACGACTTCCAGACGGGCGCCGGCGGGGTCACGGTCTGGGACATCGCCTCGCGCGAGGAGGTCGCGGTGCTCACCGCGCCCGCCCTGGGCAGCAGCCTGTACCCGATGCAGTCACTGGCGTTCAGCCCGGACGGCAAGACACTGGCCGGAGCCCGGAGCGGGCCGCCCGACAGCTTCGGCGAGGTTCCGCTGTGGGACGTACGCTCCGGGAAGAGAATCGAGGACCTGGTCGTCGGAGCGGGGAAGGGCAACCGGTACTTCGCGGTGCGGAGCGTCGCGTTCAGCCCGGACGGCAAGATCCTGGCCGCGGGCTACGGGGGCGGTCTCAAGGGCGGAGTCGTCCTGCTCGACACCTCGTCCTGGTCGCCGATCGCGACGCTGCCGCTGGACGGCACGGATGCCTTCGGGGTGACCACCGTCGCGTTCGGCCCGGACGGCAGGACGCTGGCCGCGACCTTCGGCGGTCTCGCTCTGTGGGACGTCGCCGCACGGAAGCTGACCGCCAGGATCGGCACCGCAAACGACCAGATCCAGAGCCTGGCGATCAGCCCGGACGGCTCCGTCGTGGCCGGGGCCGGCGGGGCCGGCGCGGTGCAGGGGCACATCGGTCTGTGGGACCTGGCGTCCGCCAAGGAGATCGTCTCCGTCCCGGCGGGCCGCAGCGGCGTCGGCGACGTGGTCTTCCACCCCGACGGCCGTACCCTCGCCACGGCCTACACCAATGCCAAGATGCTCTCCACCGTGCAGTTGTGGGCCGTCGGGTGACCGACCCGATGGCGACCGGGGACCCGCGCCGTGTCGGCCCCTACCGCCTCGTGGGCAAGCTCGGACGCGGCGGCATGGGGCAGGTGTTCCTCGGCCGGTCGCAGGGCGGCCGGATGGTCGCGGTGAAGCTGGTGAACCCGGAACTGGCCGAAGACACGGAATTCCGGCGGCGGTTCGCCCTGGAGGCCGAGGCGGCCCGGAAGGTCGGCGGCTTCTACACCGCCCAGGTCGTGGACGCGGGCGTGGACGACGACCGGCCGTGGCTGGTCACCGCCTACATTCCCGGGCCGTCCCTCCAGCAGGCGGTACGGACACACGGCCCACTCCCGTACTCGGCGCTGCGGGTGCTCGGCTCGGGCCTGGCCGAGGGCCTCGCCGCGATCCACGACTGCGGCCTCGTCCACCGTGATCTGAAGCCGGCCAACGTGATCCTGGCGGACGACGGGCCACGTGTCATCGACTTCGGCATCGCCCGTGCCCTCGACTCGGCGCACCTGACGGCATCGGTGATCGGCACGCCGGGCTTCATGTCGCCCGAGCAGTGCCTCGGCCGTGAGACCGGGCCCGCCTCCGATGTGTTCGCCCTCGGCTGCGTCCTGGTCTACGCGGCCACGGGGCACAGTCCGTACGGGCAGGGCAGCGCGGCCGCGATCCATTACCGGACCGTGCACGAGGCCCCTGACCTGACAGGCGTGCCGCCCGAACTGGTCCCGTTCCTGACGGCCTGTCTGGCCACGGAGCCGGAGCTCCGCCCGACCGTCGCCAAGGCCCTGGAGCACCTTGCCACGTCGACGGACGACACGGAGTGGCTCCCGGCGGGTGTGAGCGCGATGGTGCGCGAACGCCGCGAGGAGACGAAGGTGCTGCCGCCCGACGAGATCCCCTCGGATCCCGGGACCGGCGGCCCGTCCCGGCGGCGCGGACGGATCGCCCTGCTCGCCTCCGGCGGCCTGGTGCTGGCCGCGGCCGCCGTCTGGGGTGCGGTGGCCTGGCTCGGCGGCCCGGACCGGTCGGACGACAACGCCGCCGGCCACGGCAGCCCCCGGGCCACAGGCAGCAAAGGACCGTCCGCCGGAAGTACCGACCCCTGCGACATCATCGACCGCGACATCATCCAGGAGAGCGTGCTCGTGGACACGGGCACGCCGGGCGGGTACAGCAGCGGCTCGGAGACCATGAGGTCCTGCAAGTGGCAGACAGCCCAGTTCGGCGACCCCGACACCGACATGGACGGCTACTACACGCTGGTGTACGCACCGAGCCGTATCGAGGTGATCAGCAAGGACCGCCGCCGCGACTCGGTGGACCTCTCCGGCATCCCGGACGCGCAGGCCTACTCCAACGCGGCGGAGACCGGCTGCGAGGTGTCGTGGCCGACGTCCTTCGGCTACGCCGTCGTCTTCGGCACCGAAGGGGACAACATCCTCGGCGGGGACTGCGTCTTCGTGGCGAGGTTCGCCCAGGCGGTCTATCCGAAGGTTCCCGAGTAAGCGTCCACCTCGGCCAGTTGGCACACTTGGCCGCCCCGACTCGGCCGATCCGTCGGCGGGCCGGTCCCCCGTATCCCCGGGGCGGCCGCCGCCTGTGCCGCCTGCACCTACTAATTCGTATTAGTACCTTGACTTTCTTCATCGGCGGGTTCGAAGCTGAGCGCCACCCACCGTGAGCACGCATGAGTGAGGACGCCATGAGTGAGATCACCCGCAGAGGGTTCGGCCGCATGGCCGGACTGGCCGTGCTGGCCGCAGGATTCACCGCCGGGACGGGAGCGCCGAGCGAAGCATCTGCCGCTCCCGCCCCCGCTGCGACCCAGGAGCCGTTCGAGTTGCGCCGCCTCAGTTCGTTCGATCAGCGGCGCTACTTCACGTACCCCACCCACAACGGCTTCGTCGACGCCGACCGCATCGTGCTCGGTCAGCGCGAGACCGGGGCCACGAGTCTGTGGGAGGTGAATGTGCGCTCCGGTGAGGAGCGGTTCCTGGCGCGGTTCGCCACCTCGGCGGGCGACCGGAATCCGTTCGTCTGGTGGAACATCCACTCCGGACGCCTCGTCACCTGCGCGGAGAACGCGGTCTGGCTGATCGATCTCGACCTGGCCGATCCGGCGCCCGTGAAGCTCTACTCACCGCCGCCGGGCCGCGCGCTCAGCGTCGTCGTCAATCTGCATCCGGCGGGCGACCGGGTGCTGTGCAGCCACTACCCGGCACCGATCACCGCAGGCCCGACCGCAGCGGTGGAGATCGAGCTCGGCGACGGCCGGGTCAGAGAGGTCTTCTCGGGGGAGGTGTTCGCCACGCACTTCCAGTACAGCGCCCACGATCCGGAATGGATCGGCTACGCGCTCGGCGGCAGCATCCACTCCTGGGCCCTGCATCCGGTCCACGCGCCGCACGGCAAGATGATCTGGGACCAGGCCGCTGCCGGCGTCCCGGTCGGCACTCACGGCGTGTGGAAGTCCCGCGCCGATACCGGGTGTCTCGTCGTGGGCATCGGCGGCAGCTCGTCGGGGTTGTGGATGGTCCACCCGGACGACCGGCCGGACCGGCTGCTGGCGCCGGGGCCGTCGGGCGCGAACGGTGCGTACAACCACTGCGACATCTCCGCCGACGGCCGCTGGGCCGTGACCGACACCAACGGTCGCAACGGTTCGGCACTCGGGCAGGTGGGTTCGGTGGCGCTTGTCGACCTGACCGGCGTGCACCCACCGCGCACACTCGGCCTGGCGGGCTGGGGCTCCGCTCATCCCGGCCATCCCCATCCGGCCTTCTCGCCCGATGGCCGCATGGTCGCCTACACCGACACGGAGGCCGCCACCGACCGCACCCGCGTGGTGCTCTGCGACTCGCGCGGCAGTTGGACGCCACGTCCGCTGGACTGGACGGCGGAGGCGGAGGAGCTCGCCCTCACCGTGTCGGGCGGCCGCGCCGAGGTCTTCGCCGACGCCCAATGCGGCGCCGGTCATGGGCTGTTGTTCACGCCGGCCGCCACCGGCAACGCACTGACCGTCGAATTCCGGCAGCCGGGACCCGGTCTGCGGACCCTGCGCCTGCGGGTGAAACGGCACTATTCCCGGGGCATCTACCGGCTGTCGGTGAACGGCACCACGATCGGTGATCCGATCGACCTCTACAGCCCGGTCATGACCTACGCCGAGCCGGAGTTCACCCAGGTACCCCTGCGGGCGGGAACCAACACACTCCGCCTGACCCACCTCGGACAGCACCTCGACAGCACCGGCGTCCCCGGGTCGTGTGCCATCGACCGGATCGGCGTGCGGCGACCCGACTAGGACGTGTCCGGCCGGTCATGTTGCTGGTCAGGGGTGCGAACGTGTCCAGGACAAGCGTGAGTAACCATCGGTGCCGCAGGACCGGCGCTCAAGCGCGGCGTCCAAGCCTTCGGACGCGGCATCCGGACCTGGCCGGCCGACTGGAACGAGCAGCCACGGCCCTGCGCCCGGACGGAGGCCGCAGACGAGATCATCGGCAAAGTCGCCCACCACTGCCGACGAATCCCTGACTCGGGTCACCAGCTGCTCAGGCCGGGTTCGAGGGGGCGCGGGCGGCGATGGCGTCCAGCATCAGGTCCAGCGCGAAATGGAAGTTGGCACCGTCCTCCACCGAGGCCAAGTAGGGCGCCGCCGCCGCGATATGGGGGTGGGTGGCGGCAGGTACGACCGCGTACTCGCCGGACCAGGCGGACTCGTCGCCGCGGCGGGTGTGCGCGTCGAGCGTGCAGTACGTGGCGTCCATGCACGACCAGGCCAGGACGGAGTCCACCAGCGCACGGTAGTGGCGCACCGCCTCCTCGGGTGAGAATCCCGCGTCGGACAGCGCGGTGAGGGTCATCTCGATGACCCTCATCTCGGCCGGGCGCCGCGTGATGCGCACCGTGGCGAGCACGGCGGCCCGCGGATGCGAGAGATAGACCTTGTGGATGCGGATGAACAGGCCGCGCAGCGTCTGCCGCCAGTCGTCGGAGGGTTCGAGACCTTCGAGCCCCTCCTCCAGCAGATGGTCCGCCACCGCGAGCAGCAGATCGTCCTTGTTGCGGAAGTGCCGGTAGAGGGCAGTGGGGTCGGCGCCCAGCTGGGCGCCGATCCGGCGGAACGTCAGGGCGTCAGCTCCAACGGTGTCCATCAGTTCGAGGCACGCCTCCACGATCAGCCGAGGGCTGAGCGACGGCCTCGGACGGCCGGATTCGGCGCGCTTCCCCCCGGCCGCCGCGGCCCGTTTCCCCGTACGTGACTCCACTGCGCACTCCCCTCGTTCCGGTCGGCCCAGCCCCATTCTGCCGCCCGTCGCACCCCGGTACGCCATACCCTCGGAACCCATGAGTCAACCGCGTTGTCATCACCGTTGACTTTGCTGTCGTTTCCCTGCCACGCTGCCGCCACCCGTACCGCACCCGGCACATCGCACCGCCCTGTCAGAGGCAAGGAGACACCCATGCCCGGTCACCCGCCCCCATCGCCCGCGCCCGGCACCGCGACCGCGGCCGCCCCGTCGGGACACCCCGTGGCACTGCCCAAGGTGCTCGGGGTGCTGGACGGGGTCGTGCTCTCCCTGTCCAACATCAGCCCGACCTTCAGCATCGGCGTCGGTCTGGGCATGATCGGCGCCTCGGTGGGCGTGGGAATCCCGGCGGCCTTCCTGCTGGGTCTGCTGCCGATCCTCGGCATCGCGCTCGCCTACACCAAACTGAACCAGCGCGAGGCCAACTGCGGCACGGCGTACGTGTGGGTGGGCAGAGCGGTCGGGCCGATGCCGGGATACATGATCGGCTGGGTCACCGTCGTCACCCAGGTGCTGTTCCTGTCCTACGCCATCCCGCTGATGGGGCAGTACACACTGCTGGCGGTCGACTCGATGGGACTGCACCGGGTGGCCGGTGTGAACCTGGCCGACGCTCCGGTGTTCGCCTCGATGGCGGCGGGACTGGCCCTCGCCGCCGGTCTCACCGCGCTGGCGATCCTCGGCGTCGAGGTCGCCGCCCGATTCCAACTGGTCCTCATCAGCCTTGAGTTCGTGGTGCTCCTCGCCCTCTTTCTGTGGGCCGTCGTCGCCGGGCACGCGGCCTCCTTCGACCTCGACTGGTTCTCCCCCACTGTCTTCTCCTCGCCCTCGGTGATGGCGATGGGGATCCTGCTGGCGGTGTTCATGTACTGGGGCTGGGAGACCGCGTTCTCGGTGACGGAGGAGAACGCCGACGCCCGCACCTCGGCGCGGGCCGGGATGTGGTCGCTCGCGGCGGTCGCCGGACTGTTCCTGTTCGCGGCCGTGGCCTTCCAGCGCGCCCTGACTCCCGAGGAGCTCGTGGCCAACGGGGAGCGCGGCCTGCCCTACATCGGGGAGATGGCGGCCGGGGGTGTCGGCCGGGCGGTGACCACCCTCGTCCTGCTCTGCTCCATCATCGCGTGTGTACAGTCGGTGCTGATCGGCTCCGCACGCCAGACGCTCGCGATGAGCCGGGACGGAGTGCTCGGTGCCGGCTGGGCGGCGCTGCACAACCGCCGCCGTACCCCGCACGTGTCGACCCTGCGGATCGCCGCCGTGTCCGCGGTTCTGGCCCTGCTGTCGGCCGGTCTGGGCAGTCTGCAGGACATCATCGTCGGATCCGTCACCTCCGTCGGCATCCTGATCTCCCTCTACTACGCCTTCGCCGCGCTGGCCTGCGCGATCACCTTCGCCCCGGACGCACGGCGGAACCCGCGCATGCTCGTCGTCACGGTGCTGGTGCCGGTCGTGTGCGGGCTCGCGCTGCTCGGGCTCGGCTGCTACATGGTCTTCAGTCTGTGGACGTCCTGCGACCACTTCGCGTTCGCCGCCGACAACGGCCGCTTCCTGACGCTGGTGCCGATGGTCATCCTCGTCACCGGAGTCCCGGCCGCCCTGTGGGCCAAGTACCGGCGGCGCGCCCCCTACTTCTACCGCGATCCGGCGTCCGCACCCCGGACGCCGGAGGCACCCGTGCCAGCCGGAGGCTCCGCGCCGGCCATGTGACGCACCGGCGCACCACACCCCACCGTGCGGAACGGGTCCGCCCGCCTCCGCCGTTGCCCGACCATGAACCAACACCGCAAGGAGTACCACCCGATGAGCCACGCAGATCTCGTCTTCACCTCAGGCTCCGTGATCACCATGGATCCCTCGCGCACCGGCGCCACGGCTCTGGCGGTGACCGGGGAGCGGATCAGCGCGGTCGGCGGTGAGGAGGTGCGCGAGCTGATCGGCCCGGACACCCAGGTCGTCGACCTGGCGGGGCGGGCGCTGCTGCCGGGCTTCCAGGACGCCCATGTCCACGCCGTGTTCGGCGGCCTGGAGCTGGGCACCTGCGATCTGACGGGAACGACGGACCCGGCCGAGTACCGCCGCAGGATCGCAGAGTACGCGGCCGCCCACCCCGATCGGCCCTGGATCACCGGTGGCGGCTGGTCGATGGAGAGCTTCCCCGGTGGCCTGCCGACCCGGCAGATGCTCGACGAGATCGTGCCCGACCGGCCCGTACTGCTGGCCAACCGGGACCACCACGGCGCCTGGGCCAACACCCGGGCGCTGGAGCTGGCCGGTGTGACCGCCTCGACCGCCGACCCCTCGGACGGACGCGTCGAACGCGAAGCCGACGGCACCCCGTCGGGCATGCTCCAGGAGGGCGCGGTGGAACTCGTCGGACGCGCCGCGCCCCGGCCCACCGTGGACGACCTGGTCGACGGTCTGCTGCGTGCCCAGCGGCTGCTGCACTCGTACGGCATCACCGCCTGGCAGGACGCCCTGCTCGGCGAGTACGGCGGGCACCCCGATGTCTCGGCCGCCTATTTCACGGCGGCCGGGCGCGGGCTGCTGACCGCCCGGGTCAACGGCTCCCTGTGGTGGGACCGGGACGCCGGCGCCGAACAGATCCCCCGCCTCGTCGAGCTCCGCGAGACCCTGCGCGAGGGCCGGTTCCGTGCCGACACCGTCAAGATCATGCAGGACGGCATCGCCGAGAACCACACCGCCGCCATGACCGCCCCGTACAAGGACTCCTGCGGTTGCGCCACGGCCAATTCGGGCCTCAGTTTCGTCGACCCCGGGGCGCTGCGCGGGTACGTCACCGAGCTCGACTCCCTGGACTTCCAGGTCCACTTCCACGCGCTGGGCGACCGGGCCGTCCGCGAGGCGCTCGACGCGGTCGAGGCCGCGCTGGAGGCCAACGGGCCGCGCGGCAACCGCCACCACCTGGCCCACCTCCAGGTCGTGCACCCGAACGACGTGCCGCGCTTCGCGCGGCTCGGCGCGGTCGCCAACCTCCAGCCGCTGTGGGCGGCCCACGAACCGCAGATGGACGAGCTCACCATCCCGTTCCTCGGCGACGAACTCGCGGCCTGGCAGTACCCCTTCGGCGACCTGCACCGCACCGGTGCCCCGCTGGCCGCCGGCAGCGACTGGCCCGTCAGCTCCGCCGACCCCCTGGAAGGCATCCATGTGGCGGTCAACCGGATCGTTCCCGGCGGGGACCGGCCGCCGTTCCTCCCCGCTCAGCGACTCGACCTGACGACCGCCCTGCGCGCGTACACAGCGGGCTCCGCGTACGTCAACCGGCTCGACGACACCGGCGTTCTGCGGGCCGGCCATCTCGCGGACCTGATCGTTCTCGACCGCGACCCCTACTCCGTGGACCCGGCCGAACTCGCTTCGCTGCGCGTCGAGGCCACGTACGTCGGCGGGCAGCGTGTCTTCGGCGCCCCGGCCCAGGAGTGAGGCGAGAGGTGGTGAGGGGCGAGGTGGTGAGGGGCGAGGGCCTGGCGTACCTCGTCGAGGGTGGTGCACCCGGACGGGTCCAGGCCGTGGGTGAGTTCGGCGCCCATGACGGGGTGGATGTGGCCGTCGACGAGCCCGGGCGTCACCACGGCGCCCTTGAGGTCGATCACCGTGGTCGCCGGGCTCCCGGTCGGCATGGCGGTCGCCGCCACCGTCTACGCGGTTCCGATGCGCCGCCGCCTCGCTGCGGCCGTCTCCCGGGCCACCGACCGGACGTAAGCGATACGCTCGTTGTGTAAGGCACGCGTTCCGATCGCGGAGGCTGCCATGAGGGAGAACATCGAGTACCCGACTCCATCCCAGGCCGAGGGCGAGAGGCTGGACGAGGACCGGGATCCCGCCGACGAGCGACACCCCGCCACCATGCGCACCCAGCCGTCCCAGGCGGAGGGCGAGCGCCGCGCGGAGGACGAGGAGTCCTGACAGGGCCGGATTCCGTACGCCATCCCTTCCGGCCGACCGACCGGACCGGTCAGTCGGCCGGACCTCGGGGCCCTGACCCTGGCCCTCGGCGGGCAGGCGCGGCACCTGTCCGGCCATGGCGAGCTCGACGAGCTGCCGCACCGTGTCCTCGGGCGCGGGCGCGGGGACAGGCCTGGGAACAGGGCCTCCCCGGCGGCCGGCCGACCTGGGGACGCGCGGGCCGGGCGGCGCTCGACCGTGTCATGGCCTCCGGCGGTTAGGGTGCCTCGCCCGCGCGGTCGACGGCGGCCCTGGTGAGGACCGCGGAGGTGCCGACGACGGTTCCGGCCGGGCCTGCGTCACCGGCTTCGGCGAGGACCGTGCGTTCACCGAGGAACGCGTACGTGGTCCGGTCGAAGACCCACTGCGTCTGCTGCCCCTGTGCCGTGCGGGCGACGGCGACGCCTTCGCGTCCCGTGGCGTCGTCGGCCGCGCGGATCACCGTGACCCCGGGGATCTTCGCGGCGGCCCGGTAGAGCGCGGCGCCGACCTTCGGCGGCGCCCAGGTCTCGGCCAGCAGGTCACCGATCGCGGTGAACGCCCGCTGGTCCGGGTCCTGGCCCTGGCCCCGGGTCTCGTCCCGGATCAGTTTCAGCAGGGCGTCGGGGTCGGTGGGCAGCGATGCGACGTAGGTGTGGGTGGGGTTGCCGACCGACGGGCCGGAGGCGTGCAGGGTGCCGGGGCGGGGCGTCGCCCCCGGGCCGTCGAGGGTGCCGACCGGTCCGTCGGCGCCGAGCCGGGTGCCGGGCTCGTCCGCCTCGCGCAGCAGGCCGGGGCGGCTGCCGTCGGCGGAGAGCCACACCTGCCGTGTGTGCACGGGAGGCATCGTCACGGGGCCTCCCCCGGCGCTCTGCGCGGCGTAGGCGACCTTGCTCTCGATGTACACGAACTGGTCGGTGCGGACCGCCGTCCGCTGCTCGGTGGCGGCGGCGAGTGCGATGCGGTCGAGGAGGCGTGTCGCTTCGGTCGTACGGGGGGCGCCGCCGCCCACGACCCCGGCGGGGCCCCGCCGGGGTGTGTCCGGGAGGTTCACCACCACGACGCCGCCGACCGCCAGGGTGCAGACGACGGCCGGTGCCAGGACCCGGAGCAGCCGTCGGCGCGGGCGCGCGGCCCGGCGAGCGGGCCTGGCGGACGGTTCGGTGCGGGCGGCCTCGGCCAGCAGTGCCTGCTTCAGCAGCAGTTCACGGTCGGGGGTCAGGCCGGGGACCGGCGGCGGGGGCAGCAGACCGGTGAGGGCGAGGCGCTCGTTCTCCTCGGAGGCGTGGTCCGTGGGGTGTCGCGGGGTGGCGTTCATCCGTGGTTCTCCTGGCGGGGCGAGCGGGCCGCGGGGATGCGGCCCGGTACGGGCTTGTCGGGGGTGGCACCGGGTGCGCTGCCCGCCGCCGCGGCCGGGCGGCCGGCTGCGGACCGCCGGGAACGCGCGCGTGTGGATCGGGCCTCGGCGTCGGCGAGTTCGCGCAGTCGGGTGCGGGCGCGGGAGAGGCGTGACCGGACGGTGCCGACCGGTACGCCGAGTGCCTCGGCGGCGGCCGCGTACTCCAGGCCTTCCCACACCACGAGGGTGAAGACCTCCCGGTCGTGGCGGCGCAGCCGGGCGAGTGCGGTGTGGGCCGCACGCAGTTGCTCGGAATCCGCGAGGTGTGTGACGAGGTCGTCGACGAAGTCCGGCACGGAGCCGCGTTCCGGGACGCGGGCGAGTGCGATGTCCCGGAGCCGGCGTGAGCGTGCGCTGCGGCGCATGATGTTGGTGGCGATGCCCAGCAGCCAGGGGCGCAGGCTGTCCCCCTCGGGGTTCAGCTTCTCCCGGCTGCGCCAGGCCTCCAGGAAGGTCGTCGAGACGACGTCCTCGGCCTCCGCCCAGTCGCCGGTCACGCGAAGGGCATAGCGGTACAGCACCCGGGAGTGCTCGTCGTACAGCTCTCCCAAGGCGCCGCGGTCCCCGCGGCGGAAGCGATTCCTCATGAGTGATTCCACACTCTGCTCTGCCACGTCCGTTGCGCCGGTTCCCGTGACGTGCACCACACGGGCTGTCCCGGGTCCGTGACCTCGCATCCGATGTGACGCGGCTCACGGGAACTCCGTCCCCCGGCGGCGCAGTGCAGGTCATGAACAATTCTTCCCTGCCCCGCCGCAGCGTGCTGCGGACCATGGCTCTCGCCGTGGCCGTGGTCGGCAGCGCGACCCCCGCACTGGACACCGCCGCTTTCGCCGCGGAGCCGCAGACGTACGCCCTCACGATCAAGCACCTCGACCGCACCGGCCGGCCGACGGGGTCGTACGAGACCACCGTCACGGGGATCTCCGGTGCGGGTGCCGACGAGGCCGTCCAGCCGTACGACGCCTCCGGCACGGTCACCGTGCGCCTGCCCAGGGGCCGTTATCTGCTGAACAGTTCGCTGACCTCCGGCGACGGTGCGGGCGGAACGGACTGGATCGTGCAGCCGCGCCTGGACCTGGACCGCGACACCACCGTCACCGTCGACGCGCGGACCACGGCCCCCGTCGACGTACGGCCGCTCGACTCCTCGGCCCGCTTCCTGCACAGCGCGATGGTCGTCGAGGTCAGGCACCAGGGCACCGAACGGCTCGTCAACCTGATCTCCTCCACGGCGAATCTGCGCGTCGCCCACCTGGGCCCCGCCGCCGAGGCCGGTTCGGTGAGCCAGTGGTTCGACGCGTACTGGACGTCCGCGAGCGCCGACTACGCGCTCGGCTACGTCTTCACCGGCACCCGCGCCCTCACCGGGCTCACCCGGCACCCTTCTGCCAAGGACCTCGCCACCGTGAAGGTCCTCGGCGCGGCCCGGCCGGGCACCGCGGGGACCGGCTCCGTCGGCCTGCAGCCGAGTACCGGACTGACCGTCGGGGTCTCCCAGGCCCTGGCCACTCCCGGCACCGCCACCTACCTCGTGACCCCTGAACGCGGCGCCTGGGACATCACCTACATGGCTCCCCGCGCGCCCGGCACGGCGGCGAACCGCTACTCCGCCGAGGGCGTCGTCGTGCGGGCCGGAAGCACCACCACCCACGTCTTCGACAACGCCGTCTTCGGCCCCGGCCTCACCGACCGCCCCGGCGTCGTGCGCGACGGCGACAAACTGACCCTCGACGTACCGCTGCTCATGGATGGCGGCGGCCATGTGCCGTCGTCTCCGCCGTACGCCTCTGCCTCGACCACGCTGCACCGCAACGGCGTGCTCGTGGGTACGCAGGCCGACGCGCCCGGGCGGGCCGAGTTCACCGTGCCGCCGGGGCAGGCGACGTACCGGCTCACCAGCACGGTGAAGCGCACCGGTGCGCCCGGCACCGCCACCCGTGTGACCACGTCGTGGACCTTCGCCTCGGCTACGACCGCCGGTCCGGCACCGGTCCCGGTGAGTGCCGTTCGGTTCTCCCCCGCGCTCAGCCCCACCGGCACCGCCCCGGCGGGCACGGCGCTCCGTGTCCCGGTCGCCGTGCAGGGGGCCGCCGCGAACGGAAACGTCCGCTCGCTGGCCGTCTCGGTCTCCATGGACGGCGGCTCCTCGTGGACCCGGGTGCCGGTCGAGCGCGACGCCGTCACCATCCACAACCCGGGCACGGGCACCGGCGTCTCGCTGCGCGCGGAACTGACCGACACCGGCGGGCGCACCCTCACCCAGACCGTCGTCGACGCGTACCGCACGGAGTGATTCCACCACCCGGGGATCTTGACTGAGGCCCGTCAAGGGCTGACCATCGCCGGGCCGGACAGTTTCTCCGGCCACACCCACTGGGACCTCAACCTGTCCGACCGGGTGGTGCGCCGGGTCGTCCCGGGCACCGGCAACCTCGAAGGGTTCACCGTGGTGAACACCTCGGCCGCCCAGGTGCGCTGGATGGACGACGGCAAGGGCGGCGAGGTCTCCCTCGGCGGTGCCTTCGACCAGGGGCTCCAGGTCGAGGTCGGTCCCCACTCCGTCGTCATCGAGGCCCGTGACTTCACCACTGGCACCTGGCTGAAGCAGCTGACGGTTCCGCTGCACACCAGCGCCTGATCCGGGCATCGGGGCCTGACGCACCGTTGGGCGGATGCCGGGCCGACGACCGGCCCGGCATCCGCCCGGGTGCCCGAACCCGGTGCTCAGTCCGGCAGCCACGCCCGCCAGACGGACTCGTTCTTCCTCACCCACCGTTCCGCCGCTTCCTCGGGCGACAGTTTCCGGTCCGCGATCAGCAGCGCCACCTCGTTCTGTGCCTGTGTCGTCCAGCGGAACTTCTTCAGGAACTCGGCGGCACTGCCGCCCCCGTCCGCGAACCGGGCATTGAGGAACTTCCGCAGCGGAGTGTGCGGGTACGCGCACGCCACCTTCTCCGGGTCGGCGTCGCAGCCCTCCTTGTACGCGGGCAGCTCCACCTCCGTCATCGGGACCTGCTCGAACAGCCACTGCGGCTTGTACCAGTAGGTGAGGAACGGCTTCTTCTCCTTGGCGAACTGCTTGATCTGCGTGATCTGCGCCGCCTCGGAGCCGGAGAACACCACCTGGTAGTCCAGGTCCAGATTCCTCACCAGCGCCTTGTCGTGGGTGACGTACGAGGGCGAGCCGTCCAGGAGCTGGCCCTTGCCGCCGCTCTCCGCGGTGCGGAGCCGGCCGGCGTACTTGTCGAGGTTCTTCCAGTCCGTCACGTCCGGGTTGGCGTCGGCGAAGTACTTCGGTACGAACCAGCCGATGTGGCCGGTCACTCCGAGTTCGCCGCCCGGCGCGATGGTCTTCTTGTCCGCGACGTACCGCTGCTCCTGCTCCGGGTGGCCCCAGTCCTCCAGGATCGCGTCGACGCGGCCCTGGCTCAGCGCGTCCCAGGCCGGGACCTCGTCGATCTGGACGGTGTCGACGCGGTATCCCAACTCGTGCTTGAGCAGGTATCCGGCGACGGCCGTGTTGGCCTGCGCGCCCACCCACGACTGGACGGAGAGGGTCACGGTCCTGGTGCCGTGCGCGTCGGCGTACGGGGACGACTGCCTGGTCATGTCCGCCGCGCCGCAGCCCGTCAGGGCCAGCAGCCCGAAAGCGGTGGCGGCGGCGATGGTGCGTCTACGCATTCCGGCTCTCCTTCCCGGCAGGCTGTGTGACCCGGTCCAGCATCAGCCCGAGGCACACGATGGCCGCGCCCGCGACGAGACCGGCCGCCAGGTCGCCCTGGGCCAGCCCGAACACCACCTCGTAGCCGAGCGCACCGCCACCGACCAGGCCGCCGATGATGACGACGGCGAGGACGAGGACCACGCCCTGATTGACGGCCAGCAGCAACGCTGGCCGGGCGAGGGGGAGTTGGACCTGGCGCAGCTGCTGCCAGCCCGTCGCTCCGAGCGAGCGGGACGACTCCATCGCGACCGGGTCCACGGCGCGCATGCCCTGTGTGGTGATGCGGACGACGGCGGGCAGTGCGTACACCACGGCCGCGGCGGTGGCGGGTGCCCGGCCGACGCCGAACAGCGCGACCACCGGGATGAGGTACACGAACTGCGGCATCGTCTGGAAGACATCGAGCACGGGCCGCAACAGCCGCTCCAGGCGGGGGCTGCGGGCCGCGGCGACACCGGTGGCGACACCGGCGAGGAGTGTGACGGCGACCGCGGCCAGCACCTGCGAGAGGGTGTCCAGCGCCGGTTCCCACACCCCGAGCACCCCGATCGCGGTCATCGCGAGCACGGCGGTCAGCGCGGTGCGCCAGGTGCCGATGAGCTGGGCGACGACCCCCACCAGGAGCAGTACGGCCCACCACGGCAGCCACTGCAGGCCGTCGCGCACCGGGTCGAGGACCCCATGGGTGAAGCGGGCGGCCCAGTCGGCGGTGCCGCCGATCACGGGGATCCCTGAGTACAGATGCGCGGTCATCCAGTCGACGGCGCGGTTGACCGAACCCGCGATGTCCACCGTCCAGTCGTCCGGCCACGACAGCCGGCCGGTGAAACGGCCGACGAGCGCGACGGCGACCGTACCGGCCGCGGCGACGGCCCAGCCCAGGCCGGTCCCCCGGGCGGGCGCGGCACCGATCCGCTCCCCCGCCGCGCCGGTGACACGGTCGAGCACGACGGCGAGCAGGACGACCGGCACACCGGCGGCGAGCGCCGCGCCCACATCGACGGAGGCGAGGGCCTGGTACACCCGGTCGCCGAGACCGCCCGCGCCGATCACGGACGCGATCACGGCCATCGAGAGCGCCATCATGATCGACTGGTTGACGCCGAGCAGCAGTTCCTTGCGTGCCAGCGGGAGCCGGGCGGTCAGCAGCCGCTGCCGGCCGGTCGCGCCGAGCGAGGCGGCGGCCTCCATCACCCCGGCGTCCGCGCCGCGCAGGCCGAGCGCGGTCAGCCGGGCCATGGGCGGGGCCGCGTAGACGACGGTGGCGAGGACCGCGGCCGGCACGCCGATGCCGAAGACCAGCACGACCGGGAGCAGATACGCGAACGCGGGCAGCACCTGCATGGTGTCGAGCACCGGTCGCAGTGCCCGGTGCACACGGTCGAAGAGTCCCGCGGCGAGCCCGAGCACTGCTCCGAGCAGCACGGACGCGGCGACGGCGACGACCATCAACGCGAGGGTCTGCATGGTGGGGACCCACATGCCGAGCAGCCCGCACACGGCGAACGCGGCGACGGCGGTGAGCGCCGGGCGGAGGCCCGCCAGGCGCCAGGCGACGAGGCCGGCGGCGGCCGTGACCCCGGCCCAGCCGGCGGCGAGGAGCACCAGATAGACGGCACGCACGGACAGCACGACGGCGTTGCTGATGTGGCCGAAGAAGTACAGGAAGAGCGGGTGGCTGTCCCGGTTGTCGATGATCCAGTCACTGGCGTCGCCGAGCGGTCCGGACAGGTCGACGGCGAGGCGTGCGGGCCAACTGCCGCCGCCCAGGAGTACGGCGCCGAGGAGGAGCGCGACGAGGGCGGCGCCCCCGATGAGTGCGCTGCGGTGCCGGGCGACGACACCGGTCAGCGCCGCGCCGGCTCCGGCGGCAGGAGTGGCGGTGGTGCTCATCGGGTCCGCCTCCCCGTCGTGTCCGCCGTACGGGCAAGCACGCTCGTCCGCGCGGGGCGCGGGCCCGGCGGGCCCCAGGTGGTGTGCGCGGACATCAGGCCGCCTCCTTCTTCGGGGCGAGCCCCGCGACCACGCCGAGCAGGTCCGCGTGGCCGACCACGCCCAGGCAGCGGCCGTCCTCGACGACACGGGCGGTCCCGCCGCTGCGGACGACGGCCTCGATGGCCTCGTGGACCGTCGCGTCGGGGGCCAGCTCCGGGCCGTTGTCCGTCTCGGCGGGGCCGGCCGGGCGCATCGCCGACCGCACGGTCATGACCTGTTCGCGCGGCACGTCGCGGACGAAGTCGCGTACGTAGTCGTCCGCGGGGGCGCCCACGATCTCCTCGGGTGTGCCGAGCTGCACGATCCGGCCGTCCCGCATCAGCGCGATCCGGTCGCCGAGTTTCAGCGCCTCGCCGAGGTCGTGCGTGATGAAGACCATCGTGCGGCCCTCCTCTCCGTGCAGCCGTACGATCTCCTCCTGCATGTCGCGCCTGATCAGTGGGTCCAGTGCGCTGAACGGCTCGTCGAACAGCAGCACTTCGGGGTCCACGGCCAGGGCTCGGGCCAGCCCGACCCGTTGTTGCTGGCCGCCGGAGAGCTGGGCGGGGCGGCGGTGTTCCATGCCTTCGAGGCCGACCTTGCTCACGAACTCCGCTGCCCGTTGCCGCCGTTCGACGCGCGCGACTCCCTGGATCTCCAGCCCGTACGCGACGTTGTCCAGGACCGACCGGTGCGGCAGCAGCCCGAAGTGCTGGAAGACCATCGCGGCGCGGTGGCGGCGCAGTCGGCGCAGCCGGGACGCGTCCATCGACAGCACGTCCTCGCCGTCGATGGCGATCGAGCCGGCGGTCGGCTCGATCAGCCGGGTCAGGCAGCGCACCAGCGTCGACTTGCCGGAGCCGGACAGGCCCATGACAACGAAGACCTCGCCCTTGCGGACGTCGAACGACACATCGCGCACGGCGGCGGTGCAGCCGGTGCGTTCACGCAGGGCGGCCGGGCCGAGTGCGGCGAGGTCCGGATCCGCCGGCACGCGGTCGGACTTCGGGCCGAAGACCTTCCACAGCTCGCGTACGGAGAACACGGGCGGCCCGGAGGGAACAGGCGGCTCGGAAAGGACCGGTGGCTCGGTGTTCATCAGGCGTTGCCTCCCAGCAGGTCCGCGCACTTCTCCCCGATCATCAGCACGCCGATCATCGGGTTGACGGTCGTCATCGTCGGGAAGACGGAGGCGTCGGCGATCCGGATGCCGTCCAGGCCGCGGATCCTCAGATCGGGTGACACCACGGCCAGTTCGTCGTCCGCAGCACCCATCCGGCAGGTCCCGGCCGGGTGGTAGACGGTGTGCGCGACCTTGCGCGCGTACTCGCCGAGCTCCTCGTCGGAGGTGAGCCCGGGCCCCGGGCAGACCTCGCGCCTGAGCCAGCCGGCGAGCGGTTCCTGCGCCGCGATGCGACGGGCGATGCGAATGCCGTCGACGAGGGTGCGGCCGTCGTAGTCGTCCTCGTCGGTGAAGTACCGGAAGTCGAGGGCGGGCTTGACCTCGGGGTCGGCGCTGGTCAGATACAGCCGCCCGCGACTGCGCGGCTTGGGGATGTTGGGGGTCATCGACACTCCGTGCGGCGGCCGCCGGTAGCCCAGCCGTTCGGGGTTGTCGGTGAACGGGATCTGGTAGAAGTGGAACATCAGGTCCGGCCCGTCGGCCTCCGGGTCCCTGCGTACGAACAGACCCGCGTCGCTGTCCATCGCGGAGTTCTCCGGTATCGGCCCGTCGGTCTCCCAGACGATGACCGACTCGGGGTGGTCGAGGAGGTTCTCGCCGACGCCCGGCAGGTCGTGCACGACGGGGATGCCCAGCCTCTCCAGGTCGGCGCGGGGCCCGATGCCGGAGTGCAGCAGCAGCCGGGGCGTGTCCACGGCGCCCGCGCACACCAGCACCTCGCGCCCGGCCCGTACGAGGTGCTCCGCGCCGTCCTTGGTGCGCACCCGCACACCGGTGGCCCTGGTCCCCTCCAGCTCAAGGCAGAACGCCCAGGTCTCCAGGGCGATATGAAGGTTGGGACGGTCCAGGAACGGGTGCAGATACGCCACGGAGGCCGAGGAGCGCTTGTTGTTCTCCGGGTGGTAGGCGAGGTCGAAGAAGCCGACGCCCTCGTGGAACGGCTCCTTGTTGAAACCCTCGACGCGCGGTACGTCCAGTGCGGCCTGTGCGGCGTCGACGAAGTCGCGGGCGATGGCGTTCCGGTCGGCCTCGTCGACGGGGACGATGTTGTTTCGGAGCCTGGCGAAGTACGGGTCCATCGACGCCGCGTCCCAGCCCTCGGCGCCCGCGTCGGCCCACTCGTCCCAGTCGGCAGGCAGGGGCTTGAAGGCGATGAGGGTGTTGTGGGACGAGCAGCCGCCGAGCACCCGGGCGCGGCTGTGGCGGATGTGCGAATTGCCGCGGGGCTGCTCGGTCGTCGGGTAGTCGTAGTCCAGTTCACCGCCGAGGAGGCCCATCCAGCGGCGCAGGGTGAGGACGTCGTCCCGCCCGACGTCGGTGGGGCCGCCCTCGATGACGGCGACGGTGGTGTCCGGGTTCTCGGTGAGCCGGGAGGCGATCACCGATCCGGCGGTGCCGCCGCCGATGACGACGTAGTCGTAGACGTGGTTCTCGTTCATGTGCTCGTTTCCCTCTGCTCCGTTGGGCGCGGTTGCTTCGGTTGCGTGCGTTGCTTCGGTTGCGCGCGTTGCGCCGGTTGTCTGCGTTGCGTCCGTCGCGTCACGTGCGACATGTGCGTGGCGTCCGACGCCTGCGCCTCAGCCCGCGAACCAGCGCACGGGGCGCGGAGCGAGGTTCTGGTAGATGTGCTTGGCCTCGCGGTACTCGGCGAGTCCGGTCGGGCCCAGTTCGCGGCCGATGCCGGACTTCCCGAAGCCACCCCATTCGGCCTGCGGGAGGTAGGGATGGAAGTCGTTGATCCAGACGGTGCCGTGGCGCAGCCGGCCCGCGACGCGCCGGGCGCGGCCCGCGTCGGCGGTCCACACGGCGCCCGCGAGCCCGTACTCGGTGTCGTTGGCGAGGGTGACGGCCTCGTCCTCGGTGCGGAAGGTCTCGACGGTCAGTACGGGGCCGAAGACCTCCTCGCGGACGACGCGCATCCGGCGGTCGCACCGGTCGAGGACGGTGGGGCGGTAGAAGTAGCCTGGGCCGTCGGGCCGTTCGCCGCCGGCCCGGAGCACGGCTCCCTCCGCGAGGGCGGATGCGACGAAGTCCTCGGTCTTCGCGAGCTGTTGCGCGGAGACGAGCGGCCCGCACTCGACGCCCGGGTCGGTGCCGCGGCCGAGGCGGATCTTCCCGGCGCGGCGGGCGAGTTCGGCGACGAAGCGCTCTCGCAGCGGCTCCTCGACGATGAGGCGGGATCCGGCCGAGCAGACCTGGCCGCTGTGGATGAAGGCGGCGTTGAGCGCCTGGTCGACGGCGGTGTCGAAGCCCTCGTCGGTGGCGCAGGCGTCGGCGAAGACGACGTTGGGGTTCTTGCCGCCGAGTTCGAGGGCGACCTTCTTGACGGTTTCGGCGGCGGCACGGGCCACCTTCGTGCCACTGGCCAGACCGCCGGTGAACGACACGAGGTCGACGTCCGGGTGTTCGGCGAGACGGGCGCCGACGGTGTCACCGGCGCCGGTGACGATATTGGCGACGCCCTGGGGCAGTCCGGCCTCCATGAGGAGCCCTATCAGCGCGACGGTGGTGAGCGGGGTGATCTCACTGGGCTTGACCACGAAGGTGTTCCCGGCGGCGAGCGCCGGGGCGATCTTCCAACTGGCCTGAAGCAGTGGGTAGTTCCAGGGGGTGATGAGCGCACACACGCCCACGGGCTCGTGGACGACGACGCTGTGGATCTCGTCGGACCCGGCGTCGACGACGCGTCCGCCGCTCTCGTTCATGACGAGGTCGGCGAAGTAGACGAAGGCGTCGCGCACACAGTCCACGTCGACGCGCCCCTCTTCGAGGGTCTTGCCCGCGTCCCGGCTCTCCAGGGCGCCGATCCTCTCCCGGTCCCGCTCCAGCAGTGCCGCGACGCGGCGCAGCAGGGCGGCCCGCCCGGCAACGGGCGTACGCGGCCAGGTACCTTCGTCGAAGGCGGCCCGCGCCGCGGCGACGGCGTCATCGGTGTCGGTGACGCCGCCCTCGGACACAACGGCGAAGACGTCTGCGTCGACGGGGTCGATGATTTCGCGCGTGGCACCGGAGACGGCCGAACGCCACTCTCCGCCCACGTGAATGGTCTGTTGTGGTGCCGACACGTCGTGTTTGGCCCTTCGGTTCCGGTTTGCTCTGCGCGCCGGTAACACCCCGGCGAGCTGGCCGCCTGCCCCGGGTCCGAAGAACCATGCCCTGATCACGACGGAAAGTGACCCGCCTCACCTCGCACCCGGGTCCTGGCCCGTCGCGCAGTTCGGGTGCGCGCAGCCGCAGGTGAGCCGCGCGATCGGCACCGGGGGCGGTCCTCGGCCGCCCCCGGGAACCGGCCGGCTCGGCTCCGCCGTTCCCCCGGAGTTGCGCGGTGGGCCATGGACGCCGCCATCGCGACGACTGCCGCTGTGGCCTGGCCGACTCCGAGCGCTGCCAGGTGCCGAGGCACGCCGGAAAGGTCCTGCTGCCACGATGGACAGGATCACTGCGCCGAACCGACATCCGTTGGGCTTTCCACCGTGGACAGATTCGTCCTGAAGGACACGGACTTCGCCGTCGACCGATCGGAGTCATCGGTTCAGGTGGCACCGGACGGCACGGTGACGATCGAGCTGTGGGGAGCCGCCGAGGCCCTCGACGCGCAGTGTGACACGAGCCCGTTCGCCTGCGCGATCCATCCGTCCCGGCTCTGCCTCACGGCGGTTCCCGTCACCTGGACCGGTGACGTGGCCACCGTGAGGTTCGACGACAGCATGGCCGACCTGTACGACATCGGGCTCTACCTCCATGAGCACGGCGACATCGTCGGCGAACTGACCCTCGACCCGGCCCGCACTCTGCGCATCAGGGGTTCGGCGCAGGTCAACGGACGCGCGGAATCAATGGATGTGCAGGTGGGCCTCCCCATGCCTCCCGAGTAGAGGGAGGCCCGGGGGCCGCCGCTCCGCCGACCGCCCCAGGCCGACAGGGCCTAGCGTCGCGGGTCCGAGGCAACGGCGGCGGAGTCGACCGCGGCGAGCCAGGCGTCGGCGATGATCCGGTGGCCGAGGGGGGTCGGATGAACCCCGTCCCGGGCCAGCTCCGCGGCTTCCTTCGTCTCCGCGGCGTGGCGCAGCGCGAGGTCCGCGCGGACCACCGTGGCTCCGTTGGCCGCCGCGGCGCGAAGGACGGCGTCGGTACGGGGCGTCAGGTCTTCGAACCAGCTTTCCTGGTCCGGGGTGACCGGGAGCAGGAAGGGGGTGATGACGACCAGTTGTGCGGACAGCTTCCGCACGGTGTCCGCGAGGAGTCCGTCGAGGCACGCCTCGAACTCGCCGATGGGACTGGCGAGTTGGCTGTCGTAGAGCCGCCAGGTGTCGTTGATGCCGATCTTGACCGTGACCACGTCGGGCCGGTGGTCGATGACGTCGGTGGCCCAGCGGGCTTCGAGGTCGTACACGCGATTGCCGCTGATGCCCCGGTTGAGGACAGCGGGGACGGGGCCGTCGCCCGCCCTGGCGCGCAGGGTCCGGGCGATCTCGTTGACATAGCCGCCACCGAGCGATGCGGAGTCACCGCGGTCGCGGCCCGCGTCGGTGATGGAGTCACCGACGAAGAGGAGTGTGTCGGTTTCCTTGATGTGCATGTGTGCCGTCCTGATATCGGGTGTCGGTAGGGGCGCCGCTCAGCGGTGAGCCGCGACGCGCCGCAGCGTATCGGCCTCGCGCGAGAGCACGTCCGGGTCGTCGCCGGGCACGAACTCCAGAAGCGCCTCCATGGGGACACGCCGTTCGTTCAGCAGGCCGAAGACCCCGGCCCACAGGCCCTCGCGGTCTGCCAGCCGAAGTCGGTGGTTGCCCGGCCACCAGGAGAAGACGTGCACCGCGCTGACCCGGTCGACGAGCGCGGCGAGGCCCGCCAGTGCCTCCTCGTCGGGAACGTCCTGCGGCGGCTGCCAGTAGGTACGGAGGTTGTCCGAGCCCACCTCGTCCAGCAGCCGGACGGTGGATTCGACGGTGTCGGTGAGGGTCTTCGAGTGGAACTCCAGCGCGAGCTCCAGCCCGTGGTCCGCGGCGGTCCGAGCCGCTTCCCGCAGGCGGGCGACGGTCCCGCTCCGCTCCTCGGGTGTGGCGTCCCGCGAGCCGGCCCCGCCCGCCCAGACCCGCACCCGCGGAGCCCCGAGGAGCACCGCGGCGCGGGCTGTCGCGGGAAACTCGGCCGCCTCGTCCTGTGTGGCGCGGAAGTAGGAGCCGTACGAGCAGCAGGTGAGCCCGTATCCGTCCGAGGCCTCGCGGGCCGCGCGGACGGCGTCGGGGTCCTCCGGGGGCGCGTGCACGTCCGCTCCCCACTCGATCACTTCCAGGCCCGCGTCGGCGGCGCGGCGTGCGAGTTCGGGCGCGGGCAGCCGCCGGAAGGTGACCGAGCACAGCCCCGGCCTGATCACGGGCGTACCCGGCCCGGTCGGTGGACCGCCCGGAACGCCGTCCGCCATGCCGGACCCCCGCTCCTCGTGGCCGTGGCTCCCCCTGCCTGTCACAACGCTTCCTTCCTTCGGCCGTCTCGCGGCGTCTCCTCCCCCGCCCTTGCCGGGCGGTTCCGGTCCGCCCGCCCGGGCGGGCGGACCGGATCACCGGTGAGTTCTCACGATGCGTTCGGACCCACGTCCGCGGTCGTGAGGGGGTGACGGAGCGCGGCCGCGGTCGAGTACTCGTCGGCGCCGATGTCCCGCGTGGTGCCCCGCGAGTCGCCGTCGATGTCGTCGGCCACGGCCGGGCTCGCCAGCGTGGCGGCGCCGATCGCCGGGCTGCCCGCCGACAGCCGGGCCACGCCGTCCTGGCCCGTCGCCAGCTTCGGGTCGACGCGGGTGTAACCCCCGGACGGGATGTTGCCGTTGGCCGCCGCACCCCACAACATGTTGGTCTGCCAGGTGAAGTTGGTGGTCGTCCCCATCGCGACGAGGCTGCCGGAGTCGCCGGCCAGCAGGTTGTCGGCGATGACCACGTCCCGGGGCTCGTACGTCCGGGTCTCGCCCGAGAGTGTGCTGGAGTTGCCGATCAGGGTGTTGTGCACGATCACCGCGCGGTCGCAGGCGTCGTTGCCGCGCCGCTCGTCCTGCGTCTCGCCCGAGTTGTGGTCGCGGGTGGTGCCGCTGCCGACGACCAGGGCCCGGCCCGACAGCCCGCTGAGGTAGTTGTTGACGATCAGGTGGTCGTTCCCGTACAGCCGCACACCCTCGCTGCCACCGATCAGGTAATTGCCCTCCACCCTGGAGCGGTTGCCGTGGCGGAGCACGATTCCGCCGCGGCTGTCGCGGATGGTGTTGTAACGGATGGTGTTGTCGGAGGACTTGACCGAGATGGCCTCGGGGTCACCATTGGCACGCTCGAACAGGTTGTACTCCACGACCGCGTGGGCGCCGGACAACGCCCGACCGCTGACGCCGAGGCGGATCGACTCGCCGCCGTTGTCCCCGGAGAAACTGTGGTCGGAGAAGTGGTTCCTGAAGATGTGGATGTTCTGGGCCATGGCGGTCGAGCCCGGGCCGTCGACGACGAGGAAGATGCCTGCGGTGGTCTTGTCGTGGAAGTGGTTCCGGTCGATCTTCGTGTCGTTCGCCCGTACGACGAGCCAGTACGGGTCGCCGGAGTCCGCGTGCTGGAAGTCGTTGCGGGTCAGCCGGATCGACGAGCAGTCCGCCGGGATCTCCATCGTGGTGCTCTGCCGGAAGGCGAAGCCGCTGACGGTGACGTTGCTCGAATTGGCGAAGACGAAGCTGCGTTCGCCGCGCAGCACCGCGCCGCCGCGGCTCTTCGAGACGATGGTGATCTGCGCGGCGCTGGTGCCGTTCTTGCCGGAGACATTGATCGCGCCGCCCGCCGGAACGGTGTAGGTGCCGTCGGCCACGACGATCCGGTCGCCGGGTGCGGCGCCGTTGATCGCGCTCTGGAGTTCGGCCAGGGAGCCGACCGTTGTGTCGGCCGCCGAGGCGTCGGCCGACATCGAGGTGCTGAGGGGCACGGCGGCGAGTGCTGCCACCGCGGTGCCCCTGAGGAACGTGCGTCGTTGCATGATGCCTCCTGTGGCGACAAGTACGTGACGGGCCGGTCCGTACAGCCCCCGCGCTGGACGTTGCCGGCCGACCGGTGGTGGTGGGGACAGCCGGTGGCGGACCGGACCGGCCGTCCCGCTCGGGCGGGTGATCAGCGGGCGTGCGGACCGACGTCGGCCGGGGTCAGTGGCCGGTGCCTGGGTGCCCGCTTCGCGTACTCGTCCGCGCCCACGTCCCGGTGCCGGCCGCGCGGGTCGCCGTCGATGTCGTGGGTGACCGGTGACCGCCTGAGTGTGGCCGCGCCGATCGCCGGGCTGTCCGCGGCCAGCCGGGCCACGCCGTCCGGGCCCGTCACCAGCTTCGGGTCGACGCGGGTGTAGCCACCGGCGGGGATGTTGCCGTCGGCGGCGGCACCCCACAGGATGTTGCCGGACCAGGTGAACCGTACGGTGTTCGCCATCGCGACCAGCTCGCCCGAGTCCCCGACGAGCAGATTGTCCGCGACGGTCACATCGCGCGGCTCGTGGGGGCGCTGACTCTCGCCGGAGAGTGTGCCCTTGTTGTTCACCAGGGTGTTGTACGCGATGAGGACCCGGTCGGGTGCGTCGTTGCCGCGGCGCGCGTCGGGCGTCTCGCCGGGCAGGTGGTCGCGCTCCGAACCGCTGCCGATCACCAGGGCCCGCCCGGACAGACCGGCGAGATGGTTGTTGACGATCACATGGTCATTGCCGTAGATCCGCACCCCTTCCGTGCCGGCGACGAGGTGGTTGGCCTCCACCCGGTTGCGGTTGCCGTGCCGCAGGACGATCCCGCCGAGGCTGTCGCGGATGGTGTTGTGCCGGATGACGTTGTCCGAGCTCTTGACGGAAATGGCCTCCGGGTCGCCGTTGGCGCGCTCGAACAGGTTGTACTCCACGACCGCGTGGGCGCTGGACAGCGCCCGGGGGCTGACGCCGAGCCGGATCGGCTCTCCGCCGTTGGACCCGGCGAAGGTGTGGTCGGAGAAGTAGTTCCTGAACACATGGACGCGCTGTGCCATCTCCTCCGTACCCGCGCCCTCGATGCCGAGGTAGATGCCGAGCGTGGACTTGCCGTGGAAGTGGTTGTGGTCGACCTCGCTGTCGTCCGCACGCACCATCACCCAGTGCAGGCCCTCGATGTCGGCGAGCTGGAAGTCGTTGCGGGTCAGCCTGATGTGCGAGCAGTTCGGTGGGATGTCCAGGGTGCTGCTCTGGCGGAAGGAGAAGCCACTGATGGTGATGTGGCTGGACGTGTCGAGGACGAAGCTCTGTTCGCCGTCGAGGACGACGCCGCCGCGGGACCGGGCGACGACGGTGATGGGCGCGCGCTCGGTGCCCTGCTTGTTCCGGATGGTGAGGGGGCGGCCCGACGGGACGGTGTATCTGCCATCGGCCACGACGATGCGGTCACCCGGTCGTGCCCGGTCGATCGCGGCCTGGAGCTCCTCCAGCGAACCGACGGTGGCCGGGGCCGGGGCCGCCGTCGCGCTCGCGGTCAGGAGACCGCCGGTGGGGACGACGGTCAGCGCCGCCCCTGCCGCGGTGGCCATGAGGAACGTGCGGCGTTGCATGATGCCTCCGTGAGTGTGGTGGTGGATCGGGAGCCGGGCCCGTCCCGGCGGTCGGCCGCATCGGCCGACCGCCGGTGAGTGGTCGGTGGGCTCAGCCGTCGGCCGGGTCGGCCGGAGTGTCCAGGAACAGCTCGATGACAGGCACGGCGGTGTCGGGGCGCTGGACGGGGATCTCCAGCGTGAGCGTTCCGACGGGCTGCCCGCCCATTTCGGTGTTGAGCGCGGCCCGGTCCGGGTCGATGTGGACCTGGGTGATCTCGGAGGCGTCGTTCAGCAACTGGGCGTAGCGCACCCGGCCGGCGAGTCCCGGCAGGTGCAGATGGCGCAGCGGCCAGGCGAACAGGTGGACGTAGAGCCGGTCGCCGCGCTGGGTGTAGCGGCATTCGGCGGGTGCGGTGTACGGGGACGGGCCGCAGCCGCGGACCGACCGCTCGTGCAGGTCCATCCACCGGCCGATCTCCCCGAGGACGGCGACGGCACGCGGTTCGAGGTCTCCGCGGCCGGTCGGGCCGACGTTGAGCAGCAGGTTGCCGCCCTTGGAGACCCCGTCGACCAGCATGCGGATCAGCAGGTCGGCGCTCTTGTGGTCCAGGTTGTCGCGGTCGTAGCCCCAGCTCCCGTTGAGCGTCTGGCATGCCTCCCACAGCACGGGGCGGCCGTCCTTGGTCATGGGGCCCGAGGGCTGGTATTGCTCGGGGGTGATGAAGTCGCCGGGCAGGCCGGTCCGGTCGTTGACGAGGATGTGCGGCTGGAGTTCGCGGACCATCGACAGCAGCTTCGGGGAGTCCCAGTCGTCCGCTCCCTTGCCGCCCCACCAGATCCGGCCCGCGTACGAGAAGTCGAAGAACAGGTAGTCCACGCGGCCGAAGGACGTCAGCAGCTCGCGGACCTGGCCGTGCAGGTAGCGCTGGTACTCGCGGATGTCCCGGCCGGCGGCCGCGGCCTTGAACTCCTCGTCGTCGCGCTGCGGATGGGTTCCGTCCACCGGAAACGACGGGTGGTGCCAGTCGATGAGGGAGTAGTAGAGGCCGACCTTGAGCCCTTCGGCGCGGCACGCCTCGACGAACGGTCCGACGAGGTCGCGGCCGTGCGGGGTGTTGGTGACCTTGTATTCGGTGAGGGCGCTGTCCCACAGGCAGAAGCCGTCGTGGTGCTTGGTGGTCAGGACGACGTACCGCATGCCCGCCGCCCTCGCGGCCCTGGCCCACCGGACCGGGTCGTAGCGGTCGGGGTCGAAGTGGTCGAAATAGACCTGGTACTGCTCGTCGGTCAGCTTCTCGCGGTTCTTGACCCACTCGTGCCGTGCGGGGAGCGAGTACAGGCCCCAGTGGACGAACATGCCGAACCGGTCGGTGGTGAACCAGGTCGTGTCCGGGGCGGGCGCGGGAGCCGGGGTCTCGGCGCTCGGGGTCATGGGGGCATCGTTCCTTGTCGTCGGCGTCCGGTGGCGTGTTCGGTGCGCCGCCGGAGGGCTGGTGGTACGGGGGTTCGTGTGCGGACGGCCTGCCGGTCAGCCCTTCAGGGCGCCGGAGGACAGACCGTGCACGAAGGAACGCTGGAAGAACAGGAAGACGATCACGGAGGGGAGCAGCGCCAGCAGGGAGGCGGCCATCACCACTCCGGGAGTGACGGCGGGGTCGATCCGCAGGGTCCGCAGCGCCAGCGGGAGCGTGTACGAGGAGGAGTCGGTGGAGACCAGGAGGGGCAGCAGGTACTGGTCCCAGATCATGGTGAAGCCGAAGACTCCGATGACCCCGAGTGCGGGCTTGCACATCGGCAGGATGATCTGGGCGAAGATGCGCAGGTCACCGGCGCCGTCGATGCGGGCGGCCTCTTCGAGTTCCCGGGGCACGTCCTTCATGAACTCGGTCATCACGAGGATGGAGAATCCCCAGGCACCCAGCGGGACGATCATTCCGGCCAGGGTGCCGATGAGGTTGAAGTGGACGACCGGCAGGTCGGAGAGGATCACGGACAGCGGGAGGGCCAGGATCTCCTCGGGCAGCATCAGCGTCGCCAGGATGGCGACGAGCACCAGCGTCATCCCCGGGAAGACCTTCCTGGCCAGGGCGTATCCGGCCAGTACGGAGACGGCCACCTGGAGCAGCAGGCCGAAGCCGACCACGAAGAAGGAGTTCAGCAGGTACGCGAGCACGCCCTGGTCGAAGGCGATCCGGAAGTTGTCCAGGGTGGCGCCCGAGGGGATGACGCTCAGCTGTGTCGGGTCCTTGACCTGGCTGAAGGCGCTGACCAGCAGGGCCAGCAGGGGCCCTGCGAAGACGATCAGGACCAGCAGGTAGGTGACGGCCTTCAGGATCCGCCCGCCCGGACTCCTGCTCTCCGTCAGGCCCAGCGCGGTCTCGGTCGGCGCGTTCATTTGCTCTCTCTCCGTCGCAGCAGGTGGACGACGACTGTCAGGATCAGCGTCGCGATGAACAGCAGGACGGCTCCCGCCGCGCCGACGCCGAGTCTGTTCTGCTCCAGCCCGAGCTTGTAGATCAGAGTCATCACGACCTCGGTGGAGCCGTCGGGCCCACCGTTGGTGAGCAGGAAAACCTCGGTGAACACGCGCAGTCCGCGGATCGCGGCGAGGATGAACAGGATCGAGAACACCGACCGCAGTCCGGGCACCGTCACATGCCAGACCCGTTGCAGTCTGGAGGCGCCGTCGACCTTCGCGGCCTCGTACAGACCGCGGTCCACGCTGGTGAGGCCGGCGAGGAAGATCATCATGTCGTAGGGGGCGCCCCGCCAGATGCCGGTGAGCATGATGGAGGCCATCGATGTGTCGGGGTCGTTGATGAATCCCGAGGGGCCCAGTCCCACCAGACCGAGGATGGAGTTGAGCATGCCGTCCGACGTCGGGTGGTACATGATCCGCCACAGTTCGGCGACGACCGCGATCGGCACCACGACCGGCAGGAACGCCGCGGAGCGCACGAATCCCAGCCGGCGCCCCTGGCCCTCCATCAGCAGCGCGAGTACGAGGCCGAGGGCCATCGAGCCGGCCGTCTGCCCGGCGGCGAGGACCACGGTGTGCCAGGCGGCCTCGCGGAAGCCGTCGGACTGGAGGACCGTGGAGTAGTTCTCGGTGCCGACCCACTTGTTGCCGAGGTAGGGCTGGACGTCCTGGAAGGACATGGTCAGCGCGCTGACCATGGGGATGAACTTGAAGTACAGGAAGAGGAGCAGTGCCGGGGCGAGGAACAGCCACGGCGTCCACCACCGGCCCGCCCGGCGGTCGTGCCCCCGGCGGCCGGCGGCCCCGCCGGCCGCGCGGCCCGATTTCCGGGTGGCGGGCCCGGCCGCCGGGGGGGCGGCCGGATCCGCCTGGTCAAGACTCATGACGCGGCGATTCCCTGTTCCTTGAGGATGTCGGCGAGCTGCTTGTCGAGCTCCTTCAGCTTGGTCCCGGTGTCCAGACCGCAGTCGGCCATCAGCGCGTTGACGCTCTCGGCGGTCGTCTGCCGCACCGGGGTCCAGTTCGGAATGGACGGCGCGTACCGGCCGGATTCCTGGTAGATCTCGGCGTAGGTCTTCCAGCGGGGGTCGGGGCGGACCTTGGAGATGTCCACCGTCTTGTTGACGGGCAGCTGCACGGTGAAGCCGGTGTCGCCCGCCATGCCGGTCTTCTGGCCCTCGGCGGAGATGGCGAAGTCGGCGAAGGCGTCCTGGCCCACCATGTTCTCGGAGCCGGCCATCAGGTAGACGGACCCGCCCTCGGCGAGCACGGTGGCGTCCGTCGGCCCCTTGGGCATCGGCACCACCTCGTACTTGTCCTTGCCGAGGGTCTCGTCGAAGCGGGGCAGCAGGTACGGTCCGACGACGAACATGCCGGTCCGGCCGGCCTCGAAGGTCTCGTTGGTGGGCGGGGTCTCCATGGTGACGGCGCCCGGCTGGATGACCTTGGACTTGCAGCCGAGGTCGCGGAACCACTGCACGGCCCGGACCGATTCCTCCGTGGTCATCGCGGGCTTGTACTTGCCGTCCCCGGTCTCGGTGATGAAGTCTCCGCCCGCGGCCCAGAGGAAGTTGGAGAAGTACCAGGAGGCGTATCCGCGCTTGGTGGACAGCGGGGCGGCGAGGCCGTACGTGTTCTTCTTTCCGTCGCCGTCGGGGTCCTTGGTGGTGAACGCCTCGGCCATCGCGGCGAAGTCGTCCCAGCTCCTGGGGACTTCGAGCTTCAGCTTCTCCCGCCAGTCCTTGCGGATGAGCAGCGCGGACGCCTGTGCCGAGTACGGCAGGCCGAACTGCTTCCCGTCCACGCTCTTGCCGGAGTCCAGCCCCTGGCCGACCGCCTGCTTGCTGTTCTTGATCTTGTCCAGGTCGATCTCGCGCAGCAGGCCCTGGCTGTGCATGGCACCGAGCTGCGTCACATCGTTCATGACGATGTCAGGCAGGTTCTTCTGCGCGGCGCGCTGCTGCAGCTTGGTCTCGAAGTCGTCGAAGATCGCAGTGACCTTGACCTTGTAACCCGTGGCCTTCTCGAAGGCGGCAGCGAGTTTGATCGCTCCCTGCTCTCCCGGTCCGCCCGGTGTCGTCCGGGTCCACAGTTCGAGCGGTGCCTTCGAGTTCTGCTTGGCATCCACTCCCGCAGGCCCCGATGTACAGCTGGTGAGGACCAGTGCGGAAGCGAGAACACCCGCACCGATCCACCGCGATCTCTGCATGACAACTCCTGTTTTCGCCGCATCACAGCTGGCCTGGAAAGCGCTTGCTGGGACGCTAGCTGTGCCCGAATCCTTCGGTCAATAGTCCGATGAATGCAAAAGTCTCGCACCGACCCACAAGAGCCTTGCCGGGCACATCCCCGCGCTCGACCCCCACCACCCGACACCTCCACAGCAGGACCGAACACCATCGACCACACTGCGAAAGCACCTGGTGTACCGGTAGTTTGGACGTCCAGGGAGAAGACTGGCCGCCCGCACGCCGAGCACATCCGAATGCGACAGCGGCCGGGACAGCAAGCACCGGATGACCGAGCTTCACCCGAGGCCCTTTCAATCATCCGATGTATCGTGCTGCAAGCACGCTGGCCAAGGCAACGAACAAGCAGCGCCAATCTTCAACATCCGGTCAGACATTTCCCCACGCGCCCGATCAGGGCTCACGGGTCGATTCGCTGATGGTCTGTCAGCGAGGAGCTGAGGAGCGTTACGTCATGAACGAGCCGGCACGCAGGCCGACAGCCCTGTTGGTCATGGAGGAAGAACGCAGGGCGGACGTCTACCCCCCTGAGGTCCTGACCGAAGTCGAACGTCTCGTACACCTGCAGGGCCCTCCCCTCACGCGGGAGCAACTCGACGCGGATCCCGATGTGTTGCGGCAGGTGGATGTCCTGCTCACGGGCTGGGGTGCGCCCGTACTCGATGCCGCCCTCCTCTCGCACGCCCCTCGGTTGCGGGCGGTCCTCGTCGCCGCGGGTTCCGTGCGGCACCTGACCACACCCGCGTTCTGGGCGCGTGGCATCCCGATCGTCTCCGCCGCCCCGGCCAACGCGATCCCGGTGGCGGAGTTCACCCTCGCCCAGGTCCTCCTCGGGCTGAAGCAGGTCCACCGCATCACCCGGGAGGTGGCGAACAGTCGTCGCTTCCCCCACAACCCCCAGGTGCCGGGGGCCTACCGGTCACGCGTGGGCCTGCTGGGGCTCGGGCACATCGGCCGTCTCGTCGCGTCCCACCTCGGCCGTTTCGACATCGAGGTCCTCGCCACGGATCCCCTCGCCTCCCCGGACACCGCCCGGCGGACGGGCGTCCGGCTCGTCGGTATCGAGGAACTGTTCGCCACCAGCCAGGTCGTCAGTCTCCACGCCCCCCTCCTGCCCGAGACCCGCGGCACGATCGGGGCACGGCTGCTGAACTCCCTGGGGCCGGGCGCGACGCTGATCAACACCGCGCGTGGCGCGCTCGTCGACGAGACCGCCGCGGCGGAGGTCCTGCGCGCCAGACCCGACCTCACCGCCGTACTCGATGTCACGCACCCGGAGCCTCCCGCCCATGACTCGCCACTCTTCACCCTTCCCAACGTGGTCCTGACACCCCACCTCGGCGGTGCCCTCGGGGCCGAACGTCATCGTCTCGGAGAGCTTGTGCTCGACGAACTCCGACGCTTTATACATGACCAGCCTCTCCAGTACGCCATAGACCCCGCCCGCGCGGCATCGCTGGCCTGAGGCCGCGGAGGCCGTCGCCGCAGGTGCGGCCCCGGTGCGGCGGGGCCGCACGCGCGACGTCAGCGAAACGTCAGCGAAACGTGCGTGGAACGTCAGCGCGGGACGGGAGAGTTCGGGGCCGGTCGAGCCATCGGCTCCGGCTCATGACGGCGCGCCCGGGTTCGCCTGTCGGTGTGTTCACGTGCCGGTGTTTTCGTACGTCGGTGTGTTCACGCGTCCCGGCGGGTCGGCCGTCGGCACAACGCCGAAGGAGTCGGTCATCGACCTCAGGAATTCGCGATCGGCACCGACCGGGCGGTGTGGACGCGCTGGAACGACACCTGCCGGGCACTGGACCACATGGTCGTCCATGGGTGGAGTGGCGACGAGCGGGGTCACCGTGGAACCACTCCCCCACGACACCTTCTCCGCCGTCCTCACCAGCACCGACGGCCGGCGGTGGGAACGCCTGCGCCACAGCCATCCCGACGGTGTGTGGTCGGACAGCTGGGAGCCGTACCGGGGCTGACCAGTGGCCCGGCGCGACGGTGTCCGGACCACTCGGCCGTGTCGCGCACGGTCGGCTACGGAAGATCTGTCAGTGCGGCCTCCAGACATATTTGCCGCCGCCCACCCACCGCACCACGTCGAGGTCGTCGAGGTCGTGGACCTTGATTCCTGCGGCCGATGCGGCGCTGAGCACATCCATCATCGATGTTGCGGCGCTGACAACCTCCCCGTCGATCTCCACCAGACGGAAGGGCGGATCACCGGGCTGCACTCCCAGCACGGTGATCCTGGGCATCGAGATATGAGGACTGCCACTTTCGGTCATGCGTAGATCGCTTCCACGTCACGGGCGACACTATGCCCGGCGGCGGTGTCCTCGGCGCCGTGTCACTCGTACACACGCTTTCCCGAGCGGCAGCAGGAAACAACCGAGTACGGCGATCGCCGCCATCCGGGGCACAAGGATGTGGGCCGGCACGAAGAACAGCCGGACGGCGGCCGGGCCCCGGCCGCTGCTGCGGCCGGGGCCCGGTCGTATGCCGCTGTCGGGTGGTCCGGTCCCGGGAGGTCAGTCCTCGCCCTCCAGGTTGCCCTCCGTCTCCAGGTACGCCTGGCGCAGCGCTTCGAGGACCGCCGGGTCGGGCTTGGCCCACATGCCTCGGGACTCCGCCTCCAGGAGGCGTTCCGCGATGCCGTGCAGGGCCCAGGGGTTGGCCTGCTGGAGGAACTCGCGGTTGGTCGGGTCCAGGACGTACGTCTCGGTGAGCTTGTCGTACATCCAGTCGGCGACCACGCCCGTCGTCGCGTCGTAGCCGAAGAGGTAGTCGACGGTGGCGGCCAGCTCGAAGGCGCCCTTGTAGCCGTGCCGCCGCATCGCCTCGATCCACTTGGGGTTCACGACCCGGGCGCGGAAGACCCGTGAGGTCTCCTCCACCAGAGTGCGGGTGCGGACCGTCTCGGGGCGGGTGGAGTCGCCGATGTACGCCTCCGGGGCGGTGCCGCGCAGGGCGCGGACGGTGGCCACCATGCCGCCGTGGTACTGGAAGTAGTCGTCCGAGTCGGCGATGTCGTGTTCGCGGGTGTCGGTGTTCTTGGCCGCGACCGCGATCCGCTTGTACGCCGTCTCCATCTCCTCGCGGGCCGGGCGTCCGTCGAGTTCGCGTCCGTAGGCGTAGCCGCCCCACACCGTGTAGACCTCGGCGAGGTCCGCGTCGGTGCGCCAGTCGCGGGAGTCGATGAGCTGGAGCAGACCGGCGCCGTACGTACCGGGGCGGGAGCCGAAGATGCGGGTGGTGGCGCGGCGTTCGTCGCCGTGGCCGGCCAGGTCGGCCTGGGTGTGGGCGCGTACGTGGTTCTGCTCGGCGGGCTCGTCCAGGGAGGCGACGAGGCGGACCGCGTCGTCGAGCAGGCCGATGGTGTGCGGGAAGGCATCGCGGAAGAAACCGCTGATGCGCAGGGTGACGTCGATGCGCGGGCGGCCGAGTTCGGCCGGCGGGATCGCCTCCAGGCCGGTGACGCGGCGCGAGGCGTCGTCCCAGACCGGGCGGACGCCGAGCAGGGCGAAGGCTTCGGCGACGTCGTCACCGGCGGTGCGCATCGCGCTGGTGCCCCACAGGGACAGGCCGACCGAGGTGGGCCAGTCGCCGTTGTCGGTGCGGTAGCGCTCCAGGAGCGAGTCGGCCAGGGCCTGGCCGGTCTCCCAGGCGAGGCGTGAGGGTACGGCCTTGGGGTCGACGGAGTAGAAGTTGCGGCCGGTCGGCAGGACGTTGACCAGGCCGCGGAGCGGGGAACCGGAGGGTCCGGCGGGGACGAATCCGCCGTCCAGCGCGTGCAGGGTGTGGTCGAGTTCGTCGGTCGTGGCGGCCAGCCTCGGCACCACCTCGCGGGCCGCGAAGCCGAGGATGTCGGCGACCGCCCGCGGGTGACCGGCGGCCACCTCGGCGACGGCGTCCGGGGACCAGTCCGCGTCCTCCATCGCCTGGACCAGCGCGCGGGCCCGCTCCTCGGCCTCGTCGGCGGTGACGCGGGTCGCGGCGGACTCGTCGAGTCCCAACGCCTCGCGCAGGCCCGGCAGGGAGGCCGTGCCGCCCCAGATCTGGCGGGCGCGCAGGATCGCGAGGACGAGGTTGACCCGGTCGGCGCCGGCCGGGGCGCCGCCCAGGACGTGCAGGCCGTCGCGGATCTGGGCATCCTTGATCTCACAGAGCCAGCCGTCGAGATGCATGATGAACTCGTCGAAGCCCTCGTCCTCCGGGCGGTCTTCGAGTCCCAGGTCGTGGTCGAGCCTGGCGGCCTGGATCAGGGTCCAGATCTGTGCGCGGATCGCCGGGAGCTTCGCCGGGTCCATCGCCGCGATCTGGGCGTGCTCGTCCAGGAGTTGTTCGAGGCGGGCGATGTCACCGTAGCTGTCGGCGCGTGCCATCGGCGGTACGAGGTGGTCCACGAGGGTGGCGTGGACGCGCCGCTTGGCCTGCGTCCCCTCACCCGGGTCGTTGACCAGGAACGGGTAGATCAGCGGGAGGTCGCCGAGGGCGGCGTCGGGGCCGCAGGCGGCGGAGAGGCCGGCGTTCTTGCCGGGCAGCCACTCCAGGTTGCCGTGCTTGCCGAGGTGGATCACCGCGTCGGCGCCGAAGCCGTTGTCGTCGGCACGGGCGGCGATCCAGCGGTAGGCGGCCAGGTAGTGGTGCGAGGGCGGCAGATCGGGGTCGTGGTAGATCGCGATCGGGTTCTCGCCGAAGCCGCGCGGCGGCTGGATGAGGATGAGCAGATTGCCGTGGCGCAGGGCGGCGAGCACGATGTCGCCGTCCGGGTTGCTCGACCGGTCCACGAACATCTCGCCCGGGGCGGGGCCCCAGTGCTGCTCGACGGCTTCGCGGAGCTCGGCCGGGAGGGTCGCGTACCAGCGCCGGTAGTCGGCGGCCGGGATGCGGACCGGGTTGCGGGCCAGCTGCTCCTCGGTGAGCCACTCCTGGTCGTGACCGCCCGCCTCGATCAGCGCGCGGATCAGCTCGTCGCCGTCGCCCGACACGAGGCCGGGGACCTCCTGCGTACCGAAGTCGTATCCCTCGGCGCGGAGTCGGCGCAGCAGGGCGACGGCGCTGGCCGGGGTGTCGAGGCCGACGGCGTTGCCGATCCGGGAGTGCTTGGTCGGGTACGCGGACAGCACGAGCGCGATCCGCTTCTCGGCGGCCGGGATGTGGCGCAGCCGGGCGTGGCGCACGGCGATCCCTGCGACGCGGGCGGCGCGCTCGGTGTCGGCGACGTACGCGGGCAGGCCGTCCTCGTCGATCTCCTTGAACGAGAACGGCACGGTGATCAGGCGGCCGTCGAACTCGGGGACCGCGATCTGGCTGGCGGCGTCGAGCGGGGAGACCCCCTCGTCGTTGTCTTCCCAGTCGGTGCGTGAACCGGTGAGGCAGAGGGCCTGGAGGATGGGTACGTCGAGGCCGCTGAGGACGCCCGCGTCCCAGGACTCGTCGTCGCCGCCGGCCGAGGCCTCGGCGGGCCGGGTGCCGCCCGCGGCGAGGACGGTGGTCACGATCGCGTCGGCGGCGCGCAGCTCTTCGATGAGCTCGGCCTCGGGGGTGCGCAGCGAGGCGACGTACAGCGGCAGCGCGCGGGCGCCCGCGTCCTCGACGGCGCGGCAGAGCGCCTCGACGAACGCGGTGTTGCCGCTCATGTGGTGGGCGCGGTAGTAGAGCACGGCGACGACCGGGCCGTCGGTGCGCCGGGGGGTGCGCTCCAGCGGGCCCCAGGAGGGTGCCGGGGCGGGCGGTGCGAAGCCGTGGCCGGTGAGCAGCACGGTGTCGGAGAGGAAGCGGGCGAGCTGGTCCAGGTTGGCGGGCCCGCCGTGGGCCAGATAGGCGTGGGCCTCGGCGGCGATGCCGATGGGGACCGTCGAGGCGGCCATCAGCTGGGCGTCGGGGGCCTGTTCGCCGGTGAGGACGACGACGGGGCGTCCGGTGGCGAGCACTTGGTCGAGGCCGTCCTGCCAGGCGCGTACGCCGCCGAGGAGGCGTACGACGACCAGGTCGACGCCGTCGAGGAGCTCGGGCAGGTCCTGGAGCGGGAGCCGGGAGGGGTTGGCGTAGCGGTAGGAGACCGGGCCGTCCGAGGCGCGGGCACTGAGCAGGTCGGTGTCGGACGTCGACAGGAGCAGGATCATGCGGCGTCGGGCCTTCCTCGGGGTGTCCACGCCCCGGGCGGTGTCGGAATGAAGCTCCCCTGCTCGAACGGGTTCGAGGGTTCGGGGAAGGGAGTTCCTGACTTGCCAGGCCGTGGCCGGGCTCACAGTGGCGGGACCGTGCCGGAATCGCACCGGACTTCCTCCCCTGTCGCCGTCTGTGGCGACGACGTGCCGGATGGCTCGTCAGTAGGCATAGTAAGGGCCGGTCAACTGATGGAGGACATACGGATCCGGTCGGATGGTCGGTATGCTCGCCGCCATGCCCCGACCTGCCACTTCGCCTTCACCGCCGGGAGACGCGTCTGCCCGGGACCGCGGTGACGCCTGCCCCGGCACGCTGCGGCTGCACCGGGCGGACGACGGCGCGCTGGCCCGTGTCCGGGTTCCCGGCGGTCTGCTGACGGCGGTGCAGGCGCAAGCGCTGGGGGCGCTGTCGGAGAGTCTGGGCGATGGTGAGTTGCATCTCACTTCGCGCGGCAACGTCCAGTTGCGCGGGCTGGGCCCGGACTGCGGAGCCGAACTGGCCGACCGGCTTGGCGAGGCGGGGCTGTTGCCCTCCCCACGCCACGAGCGGATACGCAATATCGTGGCCTCGCCGCTCTCGGGGCTCGACGGCCTGGGAGCGCGGGACGTCGGCCCCTGGCTGTCCGAGCTGGACGCGCTGCTGTGCGCGGGCGACGGGACGGCGGGCCTGTCGGGCAGGTTCTTGTTCGTGCTCGACGACGGCCGTGGCGATGTGGACGCGCTGGGCGGCGATGTGACGCTGCTGGCGCAGGGCGACGGAACGGCGCTGCTGCGGATCGGCACGGCCCCGACCACCGCACGGATACCGGGCGCACGGGCGCCGCGGGCCGCCCTCCTGGCGGCCGAGACCTTCCTGGAGCAGGCGTCGGGCACCGGCGCCTGGCGTGTGCCGGACCTGCCCGGCGGCGCCGGATCCCTCTTCGACGAGGTCGTACGACGGTTGCGGGAGGCGGGGCCCGGCACCGTATCCACCGAGGACCGCGCCTGTCCGCGGAGCTCGGACGGCCCCGCCCCCGGCGTCGTGACCGGCCCGCAGGACGGGGCCGCGCTGTCGGTCGGCATCCCCCTGGGGCGTATCGCCCCGGCGCAGTGGCGGTCGCTGACGGAAACGGCCCGTCACCGGGGCGGCGGTGCATTGCGGCTGACACCGTGGCGCGGGGTCGTCGTTCCGGGGGTGGAGCGGCGGCAGGCCGCCAGGTCGCTGGAAGAGCTGGGGGCCACCGGTCTCGTCGTCGGACCCGACTCCCCCTGGACAGGGGTGGGTGCCTGTATCGGCCGGCCCGGCTGTGCGAAGTCACTGGCCGATGTGCGGGCCCAGGCCGCGGCCCCGGTGGGGGACGCGGGGCTGCTGCCGGTGTACTGGTCCGGTTGCGAACGCCGCTGCGGGCACCCCCGCGGCGAGTGGGTCGATGTCGTCGCCACCCCCGACGGGCACCGGATCTCCCTCGTTCGGGGCGAGGAGCGGGGCGCCCCCGTGAGCGTTCCCGACAACCCCGGCGTTCTCGCCGCCGCGGTGGCCGCGGCCCGCCGCACACACGGCTGACCCCGTACGCCCCACTCCCCTGTACCCGACGTTGCACGCCCGAGGAAGAGAGCGAAAGCACTGTGCACCAGTACGAGAAGGACGGACCGGCGATCTATCGCCAGTCCTTCGCCACGATCCGCGCGGAGGCGGATCTCGCAGGCCTGCCCGCCGATGTGAGCCAGGTCGCGGTCCGCATGATCCACGCCTGCGGGATGGTCGACCTCGTCCGTGATCTCGCTTTCACTCCGGACGCCGTCGCCCGCGCCCGCGCCGCTCTGCGGGCCGGCGCGCCCATCCTGTGCGATGTGGCCATGGTCGCCAGCGGTGTCACCCGCAAGCGGCTGCCTGCGGACAACGAGGTGGTGTGCACCCTGTCCGACCCGGCGGTGCCCGGGCTCGCGAAGGAGTTGGGCACCACGCGCAGCGCAGCCGCCCTGGAGCTGTGGCGCGACCGGCTGGAAGGCGCGGTCGTCGCTGTCGGGAACGCACCGACCGCGCTGTTCCGGCTGCTGGAGCTGATCGAGGAGGGCGCGCCGCGCCCCGCCGCGGTCATCGGCGTGCCGGTCGGCTTCATCGGTGCCGCCGAGTCCAAGGACGCCCTGGCCGCGCACCCCTCCGGGCTGGAGCATCTGATCGTCCGAGGCCGTCGCGGCGGCAGCGCCATCGCGGCCGCCGCCCTCAACGCGATCGCCAGCGAGGAAGAGTAGACGTGAGCGAGCAGAAGACGGGCCGGCTGTACGGGGTCGGGCTCGGCCCCGGCGATCCGGCTCTGATGACCGTACGGGCGGTGGAGATCATCGCCGAGGCCGATGTCGTCGCGTACCACAGCGCCCGGCACGGACGGTCCATCGCCCGGTCCATCGCGGCGAAGCACATCCGTGCCGACCATGTCGAGGAGCAGCTGGTCTACCCCGTCACGACGGAGACCACGGACCACCCTGGCGGGTACCGGGGGGCGATGGAGGAGTTCTACGCCGAGGCGGCGGCCCGTCTGGCGGCGCACCTGGACGCCGGGCGCACGGTCGCGGTGCTGGCCGAGGGCGACCCGCTCTTCTACGGCTCGTACATGCACATGCACAAGCGGCTCGCCGACCGCTACCCGACCGAAGTGATCCCGGGCGTCACCTCGGTGAGCGCGGCCGCCGCGCGGCTCGGGACCCCGCTCGTCGAGGGCGAGGAGGTGCTGACCATCCTGCCCGGCACCCTGCCTCAGGAGGAGCTGACCGCCCGTCTCGCCGCCACCGACGCCGCCGTGGTCATGAAGCTGGGACGTACGTTCCCCGCCGTGCGCCGCGCCTTCGAGACGTCCGGTCGGCTGCCCGAGGCGCGTTACGTGGAGCGCGCCACGATGGCCGGGGAGCGCGTGGGCGAGCTGGCCGAGGTCGACGCCGGCTCGGTGCCGTACTTCGCGGTCGCGGTCCTGCCCAGCAGGGTCGGAGCGGCGCGTCCCGAACGCGCCCCGGAGGGCGGCGAGGTGACCGTGGTCGGCACCGGACCGGCCGGGCCGCTGTGGCTGACCCCCGAGACGCGCGGGGCGCTGGCCGCCGCCGACGACCTGGTCGGCTACACCACTTATCTGGACCGGGTGCCGGTCCGGCCGGGGCAGGTGCGCCACGGCTCGGACAACAAGGCCGAGTCGGAGCGTGCCGAGTTCGCCCTCGACCTGGCCCGGCGCGGACGGCGGGTGGCCGTGGTGTCCGGCGGCGACCCCGGGGTCTTCGCCATGGCGACGGCCGTCCTGGAGGTGGCCTCGCAGGACGAGTACGCGCAGGTGCCGGTGCGGGTGCTGCCGGGGGTGACGGCCGCCAACGCCGCCGCCGCCCGGGCGGGTGCGCCGCTGGGCCACGACTACGCGACGATATCGCTCTCCGACCGGCTCAAGCCGTGGGAGGTGATCGCGGAGCGGCTGCGCGCGGCGGCGACGGCTGATCTGGTGCTCGCGCTGTACAACCCCGGTTCGCGCAGCCGTACCTGGCAGGTCGGCAAGGCCCGCGACCTGTTGCTCGAACACCGCTCGCCGGACACCCCCGTGGTTCTCGGCCGCGATGTGGGCGGGCCCGCCGAGAGCGTGCGGACCGTACGGCTGGGTGATCTCGACCCCGCCGAGGTCGACATGCGCACGATCCTGCTCGTCGGGTCCTCGCAGACCCGCTGGGTGCGGCGCGGTGACGGGCAGCAGATCGTCTGGACGCCCCGCCGCTATCCGGAGGCCTGAGCCGGGGCGGCCGCCGGCTACCTGCGGTGGAGGATGTGCTCGCGGAGCCACTCCACAGCGGGTTCCGGGCCCTCGACGACCGGGACGCCCTCGGGCACGGGCGGCCGCCGCACCACCACCACCGGGATCCGCGCCTCGCGGGCCGCGGTGAGTTTGGGGGCCGTGGCGGCGCCTCCGCTGTCCTTCGTGACGACGACGTCGATGCGATGACGGCGGATCAGCTCGCGCTCTCCGTCCAGGGTGAACGGGCCCCGGTCGAGCAGGACCTCCATCCTGGCGGGGTACGGCGGTTCGGGGGCGTCCACCGAACGCATCAGGAACCACAGCTCGTCCAGTCCGGCGAAGGCGGCCAGCCCCATCCGGCCCGTCGTGAGGAACACGCGCCGCCCCAGCGCGGGCAGGGCCGCCGCCGCCTCGGCGAGGGAACCGGCCGCATGCCAGTCGTCGCCCTCGCCGGGCACCCACCCGGGCCGGCGCACGGCGAGCAGGGGAACATGGGCGGCAGCGGCGGCAGCGGCCGCGTTGAAACTGATCGTCCCGGCGAAAGGATGGGTGGCGTCGATGAGCGCGTCCACCTGGTGCGTGCGCAGCCATGCGGCGAGCCCGTCGGCTCCCCCGAAGCCACCGATGCGGACCTCGCCCGGCGGGAGCCTCGGGCCAAAGACCCGTCCGGCGAGCGAACTCGTCAGCCCGACGCCGGCCGGGAGCACCTCCACCAGCAACTCGGCGAGGCGACGGGCCTCCGTCGTGCCGCCGAGTACGAGTACATGCATCGGATCCATCCATGGGTGAGACTGAGGGCGGGCGCAGCGCCCAGTTGAAACACACCGGTCTGCGGCCCGGCTGGACCACCGGCGCCTGTGCGACCGCGGCAGCGACTGCCGCGTACACGGCCCTGCTGACGGGCGACTTCCCCGACCCGGTGACGATCACCCTACCCAAGGGGCAGACGCCCGCTTTCGCGCTGGCGGTGGAGGAGCTGGCCGAGGGGCGGGCGACGGCCGGGGTGGTCAAGGACGCGGGCGACGACCCGGACGTGACGCACGGCGCTCTGGTCCGGGTGACCGTACGGCGGCTGCCGCCGGGATCGGGTGTGGTGTTCCGGGCCGGGCCCGGCGTGGGCACGGTCACCCTTCCCGGGCTGCCGCTGGACGTCGGGGAACCGGCGATCAATCCCGTGCCGCGGCAGATGCTCCGCGACCACATCGCGCGGGTCGCCGCGGAGCACCGGGGTTCGGGGGACGTCGAGGTGACCGTGTCGGTGGACGACGGCGAGGAGATCGCCCGCTCCACCTGGAACCCGCGCCTGGGCATCCTGGGGGGTCTGTCGATCCTCGGCACGACCGGTGTCGTGGTGCCGTACTCCTGCTCGGCGTGGATCGACTCGATCCGTCGCGGTGTGGACGTGGCCCGCGCCGCCGGGCACACCCACGTGGCCGGGTGCACGGGTTCCACCTCGGAGAAGACCGTGGTGGCCGAGTACGGGCTGCCGGAGCTCGCGCTGCTCGACATGGGGGACTTCGCGGGCGCGGTGCTGAAGTACGTGCGCCGTCACCCGGTGGACCGGCTGACGGTCTGCGGCGGGTTCGCGAAGCTGTCGAAGCTCGCCGCCGGACACCTCGATCTGCACTCCGCGCGGTCCCAGGTCGACAAGCCCTTCCTGGCCGAGCTGGCCCGGCGGGGCGGTGCGGACGAGGCCCTGGCCGCCGAGGTGGCGGTCGCGAACACGGGTCTCGCGGCGCTCCGGCTGTGCCTCGCTCGCGGTGTGCCGCTCGGGGACCTGGTGGCCGTGGCGGCGCGGGACCAGGCGCTGTCGGTGCTGCGGGGTGCGCCGGTCGCCGTCGACGTCATCTGCATCGACCGGGCGGGCGTGGTCGTCGGGCGCAGCAGCGTGCGCTGACCGGCCGCCCGGCCGATGCGGTGGCGCCGTCAGCAGACGTGGCGTTCGCGTCCGGGTGAGTAGAGGTGGCTGTCGCGGAACTGCTCGGCGCCCAGGGTGCGGCCGACCATGATGACAGCGGTACGGATCACGCCCGCCGCCTTCACCTGCTCGGCGATGGTGCCGAGGGTTCCGCGCAGGACGACTTCGTCCGGGCGTGAGGCCAGCGCCACGACGGCGGCCGGGCAGTCGGCCCCGTAGTGCGGCACGAGTTCCTCTACGACGCGGTCCGCGTACCGGGCGGCTAGGTGCAGCACGATCAGTGCACCGCTGCGGCCCAGCGTGGCCAGGTCCTCGCCCTCCGGCATCGCGGTCGCGCGATGGGCGATCCGGGTCAGGATGACGGTCTGGCCGACGGTCGGCACGGTGAGTTCCCGCTTGAGCGCCGCCGCGGCGGCCGCGAACGCGGGTACGCCGGGCACCACTTCGTAGGGCACCCCGGCCTCGTCGAGCCGGCGCATTTGCTCGTTGACCGCGCTGAACACCGAGGGGTCGCCCGAGTGCAGCCGGGCCACGTCGTGGCCGGCCCGGTGCGCGGCCGTCAGCTCGGCGGTGATCTGGTCGATGTCGAGCTGGGCGGTGTCCACCAGGCGGGCGTCCGGGGGGCATTCGGCGAGCAGTTCCCGGGGCACCAGGCTGCCCGCGTACAGGCAGACCTGGCAGGAGGCGAGCGTGCGGGCGCCGCGCACGGTGATCAGGTCGGCGGCCCCCGGGCCAGCGCCGATGAAGTACACGGTCATCTGTTGTCTCCTGGGTCTTGCGCGGGCTCTGTCGAGCGTTCCGCTTCGGTACTGACTGAGGGTTTGCGTACGGACCACTGGGTGACGGGCATGGCCTGCCGCCAGCCGGTGAAGCCGCCGACCGGCACGGCGTGCGCGACGGCGAGCCGGACCAGTTCGCCGCCGTACCTGCGGTGCGCCCCGGCGAGCAGTGCCTCGGACTCCAGCGTGACCGTGTTGGCGACCAGGCGTCCGCCGGGCGGCAGGGCATCCCAGCAGGTGTCGAGGAGGCCGGGCGCGGTCAGTCCGCCGCCGATGAACACGGCGTCGGGTGTGGGCAGTTCGGCCAGGCTGCCGGGGGCCCGGCCGGTGACCACACGCAGGGCGGGTACGCCGAGGCGGCCGGCGTTGCGCTCGATGCGTCCGGCCCGTGCCGGGTCGCGTTCCACGGTGATCGCGCGGCAGGACGGGTGGCTGCGCATCCATTCGATCGCGATGGATCCCGAGCCTCCGCCGATGTCCCAGAGGAGTTCGCCGGGTGCGGGGGCGAGCACCCCGAGGGTCGCGGCCCGGATGTGCCGCTTGGTGAGCTGGCCGTCGTGTTCGTACGCCTCGTCGGGGAGGCCGGGGACGGCGCCGAGACGCAGTGCTCCGGGCGTGCGCCGGCAGTCGATCGCGATGATGTTCAGCGGGTCGCCCGGTGGGTGCGGCCAGTGGTCCGCGGTGCCCTCCACACACGCCTCGTCCGCTCCGCCGAGCTGTTCGAGCACGAGCAGCCGGCTCGGGCCGAAGCCCTGTTCGCGCAGCAGTCCGGCCACCGCGGCCGGGGTGCCGGCGTCCGCGCTGAGGACCAGTACCCGTCGGCCGTCGTGCAGCGCGGCGGCCAGCCGGGCGGCGGGGCGGCCGACCAGGGTGACGACCTCGGTGTCCTCCAGCGGCCAGCCGATCCGGGCACAGGCGTAGGACACGGACGACGGGTGGGGCAGGATCCTCGGCACACCGGCGCCGAGCACCTCGATGAGGGCCCGGCCGATGCCGTAGAACATCGGGTCGCCGCTGGCGAGTACGGCGATCCTGCTCCCGGCGTGTGCGGCGAGCAGGCCGGGGACGGCAGGCCGCAACGGCGAGGGCCACGGCACCCGTTGTCCCCGGCAGGCCTGCGGGAGCAGGGCCAGTTGCCGCGCACCGCCGATGAGGACCTGTGCTTCGACGAGCGCCGCGCGTGCCGCGCCGGTCAGTCCCGCCCATCCGTCGGCGCCGATTCCCACGACGGTCACCGCAGGTGGGAGGGGTTGTTCGGGTGGAGCGAGAGTCACGGCCGGTACCTCGGTGTTCAGGGAATGACGCAGCCGAACTCTACTGTCCGGCCATGATCGGGCATTGGCCAGGTGGCCACCCCCGTACTCTTATTGCATATCACTCGCAATTAGCCATGAAGTGCAGGAGTGTGCTGTGGGGTCTCCGGTGGTGCTCGGGATCGAGTCGTCGTGCGACGAGACCGGGGCGGGTCTCGTCCGTGACGGGCAACTGCTCGGGCACGCGGTGGCGTCGAGCATGGACGAGCACGCGCGGTTCGGCGGAGTCGTTCCGGAGATCGCGGCCCGTGCGCATGTCTCGTCGCTGACCCCGGTCGTGTCCCGGGCCCTGACCGGGGCGGGGCTGCGCATGCGGGACATCGGCGCGGTCGCCGTCACCACGGGCCCCGGTCTGTCGGGGGCGCTCCAGGTCGGCCTGGCCGGTGCGAAGGGACTCGCGTACGCGCTGGGCGTGCCGCTGTACGGGGTACACCACCTGGCCGGGCATGTGGCAGCCGACACCCTGGAGCACGGCCCGCTGCCCGATCCGTGTGTGGTCCTGATCGTGTCCGGCGGGCACACCTCCCTGCTGCTCGTGCGCGACCTGGCCCGCGATCCGATCCTGCACCTCGGGGACACCCTCGACGACGCGGCCGGCGAGTGCTTCGACAAGGTCGCCCGGGTCTTCGGACTGCCGTATCCCGGTGGTCCGGCCATCGACCGGGCGGCGTGCACCGGCGACCCGGGCGCGGTGGCCTTCCCGCGTCCGCTCACCGGGCCGCGCGACGCCCCCTATGCGTTCTCCTTCTCCGGTCTGAAGACCGCGGCCGCCCGCTGGGCTGAGCAGCACCGGATCCGCGGGGCGCGGCTCCCGCTGGCGGACGGGGCCGCCGCGCTCCAGGAGGCCGTCGCGGATGTGCTGACCCGAAAGGCGGTGGCGGCCTGCCGTGTGTACGGCGTGGGCACACTGGTCGTGGTCGGCGGTGTGGCCGCCAACTCCCGCGTACGGGCGCTGGCGGAGGAGCGGTGCCGGGAGGCGGGGATCACCCCGCGCGTGCCGCCGCTGCGGCTGTGCACCGACAACGGCGCGATGATCGCCGCGGTCGGGGACCTGCTGGTCCGCGCGGGTGCCCGGCCGGCGCCGCTGGATGTGTCCGTCGATCCGTCGGCCCCACTGGAGTACGCCGCGCTGCATCCGGTCGCCCGCGCCGGTGCCGGGGCGGCGTGACGCCCGGACACCGGTGCGCGGGGACGGGTCAGAGACCGACGTTCCTCAGGTACGCGGCAAGTGAACTGATCGCCGCCGGATTGCGCGGGCTCTCCACCAGGTCGGCGTAGTCGAGGACGACGATCCGGTCGTTCTTGATGGCCGAGACGTTCGCGAGCGGCGGATAGGACTTCAGGAACTTCTCCTTCTGCGCCGCGCCGGTGTCACCGTAGTCGTTGATCACGATCACCTCGGGGTCACGGTCGACGACGGTCTCCCACCCCACCGTCACCCAGCTGTCCTTGAGGTCCTTCATGACGTGATCACCGCCCGCCTTGGTGATGATGTCGTGCGGCCCGGCGAAAGCACCGGAGGTCAGCGGCTTGTCCCGCCCGTCGTCGTAGAGGAAGACCCGCGGCCGGTCGTCGCCCTTCGGTGCCTTCGCCCGGGCTTCGGCCACCTGCTTGCGGAATTTCGCGACGAGGGCCTCCGCGCGGTCCTCCACATCGAATATCTTTCCCAGGTTCCGCAGATCGGTGTAGAGCGCGTCGAGCGGTGCCATTACCCCGCGTGCTTTGCCCTGGCCGTTGCGGCAGGACTCGCTCAGCAGATACGACCCGATGCCCACTCTCCGGAGCTCGGCGGGAGTGAAGCCGTCTCCCTCGTTGAATCCGTAGTTCCAGCCGGCGAAGACCAGGTCGGCGCGGGCGTCGAGGACCAGTTCCTTGTTGATGCTCTCCTTGGAGAGCCACTTGGTCTTCTGGTATCCGTCCTTCCAGGGCACGGACGTGAGGTCGCCCTTGTCCTCGGGCATGACGTATCCCGCCATGTGGTCCTCGAGTTCGAGCGCGAACATGATCTCGGTGATGCCGACGTCGTTGGTGACCACGCGCTGCGGGGCCTTGTCGAAGGTCTTCTTCTCCCCGCAGTTCTCGATGGTCACCGGATAGTGGCCCGCGCCGGCCCGAGCGCCGCTCTCCTCTCCTTGCCCGGAGGGCATTTCGGCACCGCAGCCGGTGAGGACCAGGGCGGCGGCGAGGGCGAACACGGCAGGGCGTACAGGGTTCGGCATGACAGCGGTGACTCCTCAGGAATCGGATCGTGCGGGACGGAGACGGTCGAAGAGCAGCTGTACGGCGCCGGTCTCCGGATGCGGGACGCGGTGTGCCCGTACGCCGAAGACCTCCGCCAGCAGGTCGGCGGTGAGCACGTCGTGCGGAGCGCCGGACGCGACGATCCGACCGCCGTCGATGACATGGAGGAGGTCGCAGTGGAGTGCGGCGAGGTTGAGGTCGTGCAGCGCGGTGAGGACGGTCAGTCCGCTGTCGCGCACCAGCGCCAGTACTTCCAGCTGCTGGGCGATGTCGAGGTGGTTGGTCGGCTCGTCGAGCACCAGCAGCCGAGGCCGCTGAGCCAGCGCGCGGGCGATCAGCACCCGCTGCTTCTCGCCGCCGGAGAGCGTGAGGAAACCGCGGTCGGCAAGGTGGCCGGCGCCGACTCCCGCCAGCGCGGTCTCGCACGCCTGACGGTCCTCGTCGGTGGCCCGGCCCATCGACGACTGGTGCGGCAGCCGCCCCATCGCCACGACCTCGGCCACCGTGAAGTCGAATTCGGTGGCCGCCTCCTGGGGAAGCGCGGCCAGCCGACGGGCGCTTTCGCGTGCGCTCATGGCGTACAGGTCCTCGCCGCCGAGCCGTACGGTGCCGCCCGAGGGGCGCAGGGCCCGGTAGACGCAGCGCAACAGGGTGGACTTCCCACTGCCGTTGGGCCCGACCAGGCCGACGAGCTGCCCCTCCCCCGCTCCCAGCGTGGCCTCGTCCACCAGTCGCGCACCGGCGATCTCGACCGTCAGGGCATCGATGTCGATCCGCATCACGCGCCTCCGAAGGTGTACGAGCGGCGGCGCATCAGCAGGACGAAGCACGGTACGCCGATGACCGCGGTCAGCACGCCGACCGGCAGTTCGGCGGGCGCCAGCACCACACGGGAGAGGATGTCCACCCAGATCAGCAGGACGGCGCCCGCCAGTGGTGCGACGGCCAGCAGCCGACGGTGGTCCGCGCCGACCAGCATCCGTACGGCGTGCGGCACCATCAGTCCGACGAAGCCGATCGCACCGCTCACCGCGACCACCGCCCCCGTGACGGCCGCGGAGACCAGGAACAGCTCCTTGCGCAGCCGTCCCGCGTCCACTCCCAGCGCGGCCGCGGTCTCGTCGCCCATGGCCAGGGCGTTCAGCCTGCGCGCCGACCAGGCAAGATGGGCGAGACCGCCGAGTACGGCACCGGCGGCGATCGGCACGGAGGCCCAGTTGGCTCCGCCGAGGCTGCCGAGCATCCACATCATCGCGGAGCGGGCGGCTTCACCGCGCTCGGCCGCGAACACCATGAACGTGGTGACGGCCGAGAAGCCGTAGTACATCGCGGTGCCCGTCAGCACGAGCCGCAGCGGGGTCAGACCACGGGCGGTACGTGCGATCGCGTACACCAGCATCATGGCGAGGAGCGCGGAGAGGAACGACGCCGTGGACAGCGCCCAGATGCCCAGTGTCCCGAAGGCGCCGAAGATGAGCACGGCATTGGCGCCGACGGCCGCGCCCGAGGAGATGCCGAGGACGAAGGGGTCGGCAAGGGCGTTGCGGACCATGGCCTGCACGGCGACGCCGATGGCCGACAGACCGGCCCCGACGACCGCGGCCAGTACGGCACGCGGAAAGCGCAGTTCCCAGACGATGGTGTACGCCGGGACCTGGTCGGGGGCTATCCGGCCGCCGGTCAGCCCGGCCCACAGACAACGCAGCACTTCGCCCCAGGAGAGCCCCGACGCCCCGATCCCCGCTCCGCAGACGAGGGAGGCCAGGAGCACGGCACACAGGGCGGTCAGGACCAGCGGCAGTGACACGCGCCGGCACGGCGGCGCGGGCCCGGCTCCGACACGGGCCGTGCGAGACGGCACGGCGGTTCTACGGACGAGGGGTGTGGCCACGGGCGGATCGCTTTCGCCTCGGGCCGTGCACCTACGTGATCAAAGGAGCAGCCCGGACGCGGAGCGCCCTGTGCAGCACCACTCGCAGTCCACGGCGAATCGACAGGAGCCTTCACCGCCGCGGGTAATCGGGCTTACGGGTCCACGTATCGGGCTCCGCCTACCGTTGCGGGTCAGCGCCGGATTTCGACCGGACTTCCCCCGCGGGGCGCTTGCAGCTTAGCGCGAATGGGATGACGCACCGTCAGAGGGAGGCCCCGCTGCCGCCTCCCGCGTGGGTCTGCTCGGCCGCGACGTCTGCTCACCTGCCTCACGCGCCCTGCGCGCCGTACGGTGCGCCCGGTCCAGCACCAGCATCAGCAGCGCCGCGCCCCCCCGCGAGACCGGCCCCGGCGATCTGCTGCGCCCCGCCGCCCCCGGCCTCGGCCATCGCACCGGCGTAGCCGATACCCGTCATGCTCAGCAGGCCCGCGGACGCGGACCCCCGACGCGCCCCGGACGGCACACCGCCCAAGGACCGGGAAGCGGGACAGGATCGCCGTCCCGTACTGACGGCGGGGATCGCCGGCCTGCTCCGGGTCCAGATCGAGGTTGGCCCCGTAGACCACGTGCATGTGCAGCCGGTCGGCGAGCCATTGGGCCTGATCGGCGAAGTCGCTGCGCGAGGACCAGTGCCGGTCGACCTCCTGCCGGTCGACCTCCTGCAGGCCGATGACGTCGGCGCCGGTGTCCTTGACGACGCCTGCGATGCGCTTGAGGTCCAGGACGTCGTCGGTCCCGGCACCGTGGTGGATGTCGTAGGTCGCGACCGTGAGGTTCCGGCCGGAGGGTGCCGCCCAGGACGCGGGGCGACGACCGTCGAAACAAGAGCCACAAGGGCGATGAGCACGGATGAACTGCCACGCAGGTCCTACGTCGTCTGCGCCGCGGCGGGCCGGGCGGGGGCCCGCTCGATCACGACGTGGACGATCAGGGCCACGGCGAGGCCGCTCACCGCGTCGGAGAACTCCGGTGCGAACCAGTGGACGAGTCCGCCCGCGGCGGCGCCCGCCGCCCAGGCGATGAAGGCCACCTGGCGCACCGCGGCCTCCGGGCGGCCCGCCAGGTGGCGGCGCGGGACGACCTGGTCGCGGACATGCTGGTGATAGTCACGGATGGTGACTTCGTCAGCGAGAACTGGAGGGATGCCCGAGCAGCGGGACATTCTCACCGCATCACCGGAGGAGATCTCCCGGCTGGCCTTCGCCGAAGGGCCGATGAAGCCGAAGGTCGACGCCGCCGTGCGGGCCGCCCCGGCCGGTGCTTGAAGGGCCGCCGGGGCCCGGGGTCCGGCCTGCCTTGATCCGCCGGCCGGGCCGTACCGCTCAGCCCTGGTGCTTGCGTCGCACGGCTGCCGCGTTGCGACCCGTCACCAGGTGTTTGCCTGCCAGCTTTTCAACCCGAGCGACATCACGCTCCGCGATCGCCTTGTACAGGCCCTCGTGCTCCTGCGCGACGCCCGTCAGGTCGTCGTGCTGCCCCAGCAGCCAGCGCATCCTGCTGCGGAGGGCGGCCTGGAGCTCGTTCAGGAGTTCGTTGTCGGCCAGCGCGGTGACCGTCTCGTGAAAGTCGGCGGCGGCCCGGTGGGCACATACGGCATCACCCTTCTCCGCCGCCTTCAGCTCCGCTTCGAGATCCGCGCGGAGCTTCTCCAGCCCCGCACGGGTGCGCCGTTGGGCGGCGAGCCGGAAAGTCAGCGTCTCCAGGGCCGCACGGACCTCGTCGAGGTCTTCGACGTCCGCCGGTGTGAACTCCCGTACGACGGCCCAGGTTCGCGGCCTGGGTGTGACCAGCCCCTCGGTGACCAGCGCCTTCAGAGCCTCTCGGACGGGCAGCCTGCTCACACCGAGCTCCGCGGCGAGCTCGCGCTCGACGAGTTTGCTGCCCGGCTCACGCACACCCTCGATGATTTCGTCACGCAGCTGGCGCGTGACCCGCTCCGACTCGGGCTCGAAGTCCCCAGACCCTGTCATGTCCTCAATTCTCTCATCACTTGACGTCCGTATTCGGCATGCCGACGGCGGCGCTCTCGTAGGTGCTCCCCCTGTGCAGCAGGGTCGCGACACGGGCGGGCAACGGAGGGTCGAGGGGAATGGCAGGCTGGGTGTGGCGAGCACGCATCGAACCGGCAGGGGGAACGGATGTCGGGATCGGAATTTCCGCCTACGCGCGTGGCGGGCCGGGGGCGCGGTTGGTACCGGGGCGACTGCCATGTGCATTCGGTGCACTCGGACGGCAGGTTGACACCGGAGCAGCTCGCGGCCGGTGCCCGTGCGGCGGGGCTGGATTTCCTGGCGACCACCGAACACAACACCTCCGAGGCGCACGGCGTCTGGAACCGGCACATCGGCGACGATCTGCTGGTGATCCTCGGCGAAGAGGTCACCACCCGGACCGGGCACTGGCTGGCGTTGGGTATCCACCCCGGACAGGTGGTCGACTGGCGGTACGGCCTGCGGGACGAGCGGGTCGGCCGGTGTCTGGACGAAGTCCATCGGGCCGGTGGGCTGTGCGTGGCGGCCCATCCGCACGCACCGTACGCCTCGGGCACGTTCATGTACCCGTACCAGGGGTTCGATGCGGTCGAGGTGTGGAACGGGCTGTGGAGCTCGGACGAGCCGTGGAATGCCGACAACGAGGCGGCCCTGGCCGAGTGGGGTCGCGGCCTGGCCGCGGACGTCCACCGGGGACGGTGGCGGCCGGCGATGGGCAACAGCGACACACATCTGGAGGACCGGATCGGCATCCCGCACACCGTCGTGCTGGCCGAGGATCTGAGCGTCGACGCGATCCTCGCCGGAATCCGGGCCGGCCGGAGCTGGATCGCCGAATCGGCCGCTGTCGAGCTGTCGTTGACGGTCTCGGCCGGTGGCCGTAGCGCCGGGATCGGCGAGCGGCTGAAGGCGGGAGACGCACCGGCCGAGGTACGGGTGGACGTACGCGGTGTGCCCTCCGGGACCGTCAGTTTTCACACCGAGCGGGGGAGGGCGCACCACGCGTCGTTGCCCGCATCGGGACCGGGCACCGTGGAGTGGCGCACCGATGCGGCGGCGTCCGCTTTCGTCCGGGTCGAGGTACGCCGTCCCGACGGGCGCATGGCGGCGCTCGGCAATCCGGTCGTCCTGACCTGAACGAGTCACACGGTCCGGCCGATCGGGGGGCGGACCGTGCCCGGTCAGTCCATGGCCGGTCGCTCCGCCCGGGTGAGGTGTCGCCACAGGAAGGTGTGCACCAGGGCCTCGTTGTGGGCGGACTCTTCGTTGTTGCTGGCGCCCGCGTGGCCGCCGCCGGTGTTCTCGTGGAACAGGACCGGGTGACCGAGCTCGCGCAGCCGTGCGGCCGCCTTGCGGGCATGGCCGGGGTGGACGCGGTCGTCACGGGTGGAGGTCGTCAGCAGAACGGGCGGGTAGTCCCGGTCCGCGGTGAGCTGGTGGTACGGGGAGATCTCGCGGAGATGGGGACGATCGGCCCCGGTGTCCGGGTTGCCGTATTCGGCGGTCCAGGATGCGCCTGCGAGGAGCTTGTGAAAGCGGAGCATGTCCAGCAGCGGCACCTGAACGACGATCGCGCCGAACAGGTGCGGGTAGCGGGTGAGCATCGCGCCCATGAGCAGCCCGCCGTTGCTCGCTCCCGTGGCGCCCAGCATGGCCGGGGTGGTGATGCCGCGCGCGACGAGGTCCGTGGCGACGGCCGCGAAGTCCTCGTAGGCCCGAGGCCGGTCCGCGCCCAGCGCGGCCTGGTGCCAGTCCGGTCCGTACTCGCCGCCGCCCCGGATGTTCGCGACCACGTACGTGCCGCCGCGCTCCAGCCACGCCCGGCCCGTCACCGCGTCGTAGGAGGGGGTGAGGGAGACCTCGAAGCCGCCGTAGCCGTAGAGCAGGACGGGGCCGGGGCCGCCGGGGGAATGAGCGGGGCCGATCACGAAGTACGGCACCCGCGTGCCGTCCAGGGAGGTCGCGAAGAACTGCTCGACCGCCAGACCGGCCGTGGCGAAACGAGCCGGAGTCTGCTTGAGGATCTCCGAGTCGGCGCCGATCCGCCCGTGGTGGAGCGTGGGCGGCTGCAAGAACCCCGACACGTCCAGGAAGTACTCGTCGGAGACGTCCGGGTCCGTGTCCACGACCGTGACCGCGGACAGCGCCGGGACGTCCGCGAGCGGGCTGCGTGCCCACGCGCCTCCGGGACCGGGGGTGAGGACCTCGATGCGGGTGCTGACGTCTCTCATCGTCTCCAGGACCAGATGGCGGCGGGTCCAGGAGTACCTGGACAGAGCCGTCCGCTCGTCCGGGGTGAACAGCACCTCCACGGTGCGGTCGCCCGCCAGGAAGGCGTCGAAGTCGAACGCCAGCAGGGAGCCCGCCGGCTGTCCGAGCCAGTCGGACTTCGGATGCACGACCAGATGGCGGCGATGGGCGTGGGCATCCGCGTCGTCGGGGACGTCGATCCTGACGAGCCCGGCGTCCGGGGTCAGCAGGAACATCTCGCTGCGGAAGAAGTCCAGCCACCGGGCGACGAAGTCCCGCTCGAAACCGGGTGTGGTGTCGTGCCGGCTCCAGGCCGCCACGTCCCCCGTCCCGGCCTCGAAGACCTGGGCGGCCTCTTCCAGCGGCGTGCCGCGTCGCCATGTGCGGATCGTACGCGGATAGCCGGCGTCGGTCAGTGAGCCCGGCCCGAAGTCCGTGCCGATGAAGACGGTGTCGGTGTCGGCCCACTCGATATGCGTCTTCGCCTCCCCCACCTGGAATCCGCCTTCGACGAAGGACCGGGCGGCGAGGTCGTACTCACGGACCACGACGGCGTCACCGCCGTCGCGCGACAGACACACCAGTGCCCGGCCGTAGTCCGGGTGGCGCACCCGCGCACCCGCCCACATCCACTTCTCGCCCTCCGCCGCGGCGAGCGCGTCGACGTCGAGAAGGACCTCCCACTCGGGGGCATCCTTGCGGTACTGCTCCGGCGTCGTACGCCGCCACACCCCGCGTACGTGCTCGGCGTCCTTCCAGAAGTTGTAGAGGAACGCTCCGCGGCGGACGGCGTAGGGGATGCGGTCCGAGGCGTCCAACACCTCCCGCAGGCGCTCCTTCAGGGGCGCGAACCCGGAGTCGGCGGCCAGTGCCGCCTCCGTCTCGTTGTTCCGCTCGGCCACCCATTCGAGCGCGGCTTCGCCCTCGACGTCTTCCAGCCACAGGTACGGATCTTCATCAATCACAGACCGCATTGTGCAGGCACGCGGCGCGCGCCGGAACCACATCCCCTCGTGCCGCGCCGGGCGCGAGGGCTCACAGCCAGCCGCGACGGGCCGCGATCACACCGGCCTGGAAACGGTTGGCGGCGCCGAGGAGCTCGTGCAGACGGCTGATGCGGCGGCGCATCGTGCGGACGGACCAGCCGAGCTGGCGGGCTATCGCCTCGTCCTTGAGGCCGCTGACCAGGAGGGTGAGTACGAGTCGGTCCTCCTCGCTCAGGGGGTCCTCGGCGGGGGCGTCGAGGGGCAGGGCCTGTTTCCAGCACAGCTCCCAGTAGTCGGTGAGGGCGTCGAGCAGGGTGGACGGCCGGATCACCGCGGCGCGGACGTCGTCGAGGTCGAGGGAGAGCGGCATCAGGGCCAGCCTGCGGTCGGCGATGGCGAGTTTGATGCCGAGTCCGGGCAGGACGCGGGCCTGTTCGCCGTGCCGGACCAGTTCGCGGATGTCGCCGAGGACACCCGGCCACTCCAGGGCCTCGGGGGCGTAGACCGCACGGTAGCGCACGCCGCGGCCGAGCGCCGTCGCCTCCACCGGGTTGGAGGTGGTCAGGGCGTACGGCGGCCGGTCCAGGGTCATCACGTCCTCGTGGGCCTCCTGCTGGAGGCGGACGAACCAGCGGCCGAGCGCCTCGCTGCCGGTGGTGATCTCCACCTCGTCCTCGTCGCTCGCGCCGGTGCGCGCGGCGGCGAACAGCCGGGACAGCTCACCGGCCGCCGAACGCACCCGCTCCAGCTCGTTGCTCCTGGCCCGCACCAGGGCCTCGACGGCGGCCCCCGGCTCGATCGCGGCGTACCGGCGGCGGGTGCCGGCGAGCCGGCCGACCAGCCCGTGGTCGCGGAGCCGGTCCAGCGCGCGGGCGATGCGCTCGGCCGAACAGCCGAGATCCGCGGTGAGTTCGGCGGGCGCCGCCGTACGCCGGGTCAGGACGGCGCGGTAGACGCTCTCGTCGAACGGGTCGATGCCTGCCGCCGTGAGTTCCGGCGTTTCGGGAGTCATGGACGGATGGTGGCCCAGTTGTGCCAGCGGCAGCAATGGGCCACGAAGATCAGTTGTGCGGCAAGTGCCTTCACCACTAGGACCTTTACGCATGGCAATGAAGTCACGAAGACCACGTCATGCCGCTCTCGCCGCCGTCGTGCTCGCCGGCACGCTGGCGGCGACACCGGGTGCCGCCGACGCGTCCGCCCACGACCCGTCGCAACGAGTGCTCGTCGAACTGTCCCGGAACCCCGCGGTCACCGCCGCGCCCGGTGGTTCACTGCTGTCCGCCGGGGCCGCCCGCGACATCGGTGCCGCCCGCCGGGCGATCGACGCACGACAGGAGACCTTCCTCGGCTCGGCGAGACGTGCCGGGCTGCACCCGTCGGCAACCCGCAGGCTGAGCCTGCTCGTCGATGCCGTGGCGATGACGGTGCCCGCGTCCGAGGTGGGGCGGCTGTCCGCACTGCCGGGCGTCACCGCCGTCCGCCCCGACACCCGGGTGCTGACGAAGACGGACGCGAGCGTGCCGCTCATCGGCGCACCCGGCGTCTGGCAGCGCCAGGACCCCGCCGGAAGCCGCGTCAACGGCAGGGGCACCACCGTCGCGATCCTGGACAGCGGGGTGGACTACACCCACCCCGACCTGGGTGGCGGACTCGGCAAGGGCCACAAGGTCGTCGGCGGGCACGACTTCGTCAACGGCGACGAGGACCCGATGGACGACAACGGCCACGGCACCCACGTCGCCGGCATCGTCGCGGGCAAGGCCGCAGGGAAGGGCGGCGTCACCGGTGTGGCGCCCGGCGCGAATCTGCTGGCGTACAAGGTGATGGACGCCGACGGCTCCGGCTACACCTCGGACATCATCGCCGGAATGGAGGCGGCCTCCGACCCGGCCAACCCGCACCGCGCCGACGTCATCAACATGAGCCTCGGCGGCCCCGGCGACGGAACCGATCCGCTGGGCAGGGCCGCGACGGCGGCCGTACGGGCCGGTGTCGTCGTGGTGGCGGCGGCCGGGAACGACGGGCCGGGCGCGGGTACGGTCAGCAGCCCCGGCACGGCCGACGGTGTGCTCTCGGTCGGCGCGTCGACCAGCAATCTGCGGCTGCCCAGCGCCTATCTGGCGGGCCGGAAACCCGAGTTGATCCAGAGCTACCGCGGCGTGCTGTCCGCGAACCCGCCGAAGGACGCGGTCACTGCGCCGCTCGTCGATGTCGGCGAGGGCACCCCCGAGGACTGGGAGCGGGTCGGCGACGTACGCGGAAAGATCGTACGGGCCCAGATGCTCGTCGCCTCCGACGCGCGGTACCTGACGGCGAGCGCCGTGGAGTGGGCGCGGGAGGCGGAGAAGCGCGGTGCGATCGCCGTGCTGGCCGGACTGCCCTCCAACGACGGCCCGGTCCTCGCCGCCGGTGCGCCGGACGGGGTCCGGCCGCCGGAGGTGAACCCCGAGCCGGGAGTGACCGAAGTGCCGTCGTCGCCCGCTCGGATCGACGCCTCCGGCGACTCGCTGCGCATGGACCGCCTGGTGGTCATGGGCATCGACTCGACCCAGTACCAGGAGCTGAGCAGCCGGCTCGCCGCCGGGAAGGTCTCGGTGACACTGCGGGGCACCGACACCACCGACCGGATCGCCTCCTTCTCTTCACGCGGCCCCACACAGGGCTTCGGTCTGAAGCCCGATCTGGTCGCGCCGGGCGTGGAGATCCGCTCCACCGTGCCCAAGTCCCTTTACGGGCCCGGCCAGTACCGCATGTCGGGTACGTCGATGGCGGCCCCGCACGTCGCCGGTGCCGCGGCCCTGCTGCGCCAGCTGCACCCCGGCCGGACGCCCGCCGAGATCAAGGCGGAGCTGATCGGCACCGCGAAGCCGCTGAGCGGCACCGGGCCCACGACTCGGGGCGCGGGCCGGCTCGATGTGGCTGCGGCCGCCTCGGCCACGGTCAGCGCCTCACCGGCCTCGGTGTCGTTCGGACTCGCGGACCTGTCCCGGCGTCAGGTCGGCGGCACCGCGAAGGTGACGCTGCACAACCCCGGCAAACGGCCGGTCACCACCTCGCTGCGGACCGACGGTCCGGCCAAGGTCTGGCCGAGGCGGGTCACCGTACCGGCCGGGAGGACCGCGACCGTCACGGTGTCGCTGCGCGTCGCCCGGCCCGCCGCCGACACCGAGATCGGCGGCCGTCTCACGGCGACCCCCGACCGGGGACCGGCGATCGGGGTGCCCTATCTGCTCGCCGTCCGGCATCTGGCCGTCCAGGCCGCACCCGACCCGAGCGACGGCCACTCGACCGTGCACATCGCCCCGCCGACCCGGCTGGCGGCACCGCCGGTCGTCACCGTCACCCCGCCGCGCGGCGAACCCGTCGAGCTGGCCTCCACCCTCGACGCCGCCACCGGCTACTACCGGGCCCAGGTGACCGGCAGCGTGGCCGGCGCCTACCGGGTCTCGGTACGCGGCACCGCCGCCACCGGGCAACTGCTCACCGGCGCCAGTGCCTTCGAGGTCACCCCGGTCGACAGCCGCGAGGACCGCTGGGAGCCGGTCGGCCCCAACAGCGAGGCCGGTTCCGTCGCCCTCTCGTCGAACCGGCCGCAGCAGGCCGTCCTCACCCAGTACCAGAAGGCGGCTCCCTGGCTGACCACCGACAACGGCGCCTCCTGGCGCCAGCTGGGCCGGCTGCCCGTCGCGGACGGCACGGGTCCGCTCGTGGTGGACGCGGAGAATCCCGACCGCTGGTGGTACGCGGTGAACAGCGTCCATGACGGCAGCCGCCGGGGCGCCGTCCTGCGCACCGACGACAACGGGCGCACCTGGCGCACACTCGACGTCCCGGACACCCGCATCGTGACGCTCGTCGCCGATGAGCGGACCCGCACCCTGGTCGCGGTCACCTCGGACGCGCTGCTGGTCAGCACGGACGCGGGCGACCACTGGACGACGTATCCGACCGGTGTCACGGGCGCCGTCACGGCCGCCGCGGTCACCGGTGACACCCTCTACCTGACGACGTACCACGGTGTGTGGGCCCGCTCCGGCATCGGCTCGGGCGACCCCGGCGAGGCACGCCTGCTCTTCGAGCCGTCCGAGGGGACGGTCAGCGGGCCGGCCGCGGACGCCTCGGTCGTGGCGGTGTACGTCACGGACCGGGGAGTCGTCGGCTCCCATGACGGCGGGAAGACCTGGGACACTCTGCTGCCCATGGCGGAGGGCGGCCTCCGTCCGACCGTCTCTGGTGGCGACCTGTACCTGAGCACGCTGTCCGGCGGTGGCCGGCTCAGCCGCGACCACGGGCGGACCTGGACCGAGGTCGCCGGGCCGTCGCGGGCGGCGGTACCGGTGGACTACGACCGCTGGGCCGATGGTTCCGTGACCGTCGCCGGCGAGCAGGACGGCCTCTACCGGGGGACCGCGGACGGCACCGGTTACCGGCGGATCGGCGTCCAGGGACTGACCGTCAACGATCTCGCTGTCAGTGACGGCCGACTGCTCGCCGCCACCGACAGCGCGGTCTTCCGTACCGCCCTTCCCGTCGCGGGCCCGGAATGGGGCCGGTCGGGCGGCGAGGGCAAGCGGGGCGTCGGCGTCCCGCAACTCGCCGTGTCGGCCAAGGATCCGAAGGTGGTCTGGAAGGTCCGGCGCACCGCGTCCGGCGCGTTCACCGTCGAGCGCAGCAGCGACGGCGGCAACAGCTGGGAGAAGAGGGGCAGTTCGGCGGAGGTGCCGACGGCGCTGCTGGTCCACCCCGCCGACCCGGACCGGGTGATGGTCGGTTTCCGGAGCCTGCTCGGCGAGGGGCTGTTCGCCACCGGTGACGGCGGCGCGACATGGAAGAACCTCTACCACGACCGCTCCTTCGACACCATCGTGGGCGACCCCGCCGATCCGCGGCGCCTCTGGCTCGGCAACACCGCCGGTCTCTACCGGTCGGACGACGGCGGGGTGACCGTCACCAAGGTCGCCGACGGCCCGGTGACCGCGATCGACCTCGACGGCCGGCGTCTCGCCGTCGGCGGCGAGAGCGTCCGCGTCAGCACCGACGGCGGCCGGACCTTCCGCACCTCGGACACCGGCGCTCCGGCGATCCATGTCTCCGACCTGCTCCGGGTCGGGGACACGCTCTACGCGGCCACCACGAGCTCCAGGGCAAGCGGCCTGCTGCAGGGCGGCCGTGGCGTACTGCGCAGCACCGACCACGGCCGGAGCTGGCAGAACATCTCCACCGGCCTCCAGAACACCGACACCACCCGACTGGCCGCCGACCCCGACGGCCGCACGCTCTACGTCGGAACCGTCGACGGCGGTGTGCACCGTCTCGACCTGCGCCACTGATCACCACGGGCGGGGCGCCCGGACGGAACCTCTGTCCGGGCGCCCCGCCCGTGCTCTCCCGGGCCACCGGGCCGGGTCCCGGCTACCGCTTCCGGCGGCGGAGGAGCATCGTGGAAGACGGACCCCAGGAGGCTCGCATGTCCGGTCTCCCCCTGCGGGACGGAGTGGCTGTGGCCGCTGCCCTGGTCTGACCCGGCTGCTCGGGCTGAAGGGCTGCCGGTTCGAGTACGGAACGCTGTTGGGGCACCCGCCGCGGCTGGAGCAGGACGGCGACGTGGTGGTCGGGCGGCGGACGTGGGACGTGGAGCGCAAGGGCTGGCCGCAGGAGGAGATCGAGCTGCGCGCCACCGGGAACGGCCACTACTACGGCCGGTTCATGCCGGCGCCGGCGCCCGGCGCGGAACCTGCCTCGTTGCAGGCGCGGCTGGTGGCGGTGACCCTGGCCGACCAGGCGGGGGCCGCCATGGCGACGGTCGGCACGAAGAAGCACGGCTGACGAGGGAGACGCCGCCCACCGCGACATCACCACGGGGGCGAGCCGACGTCCCCGTTGGCGGCCCCTTGATCCCGGACCCATGACTCTTGACGCACGGTTGACGGCGGCGTCGCCGTCCGGCCCTCCGCCCCACCGACGACGAGTGTGACTTTGGGTGCCCGTTTCGGTACTTTGAGTCAATGCTCGGTGCGGCGTCGTTCTCCCCGGCAGATCGCCGCACGCGGGACAGCGGCGTGCTGCTCGTACTGCTCTGGGTGGCCTTCCACCTCCTGGGCTGCGCACACAGCCATGGCCCGGCTTTCGGCGCCCACCACGACCCGATGACCGCGATCGCCGCGTCCGCCGCCCCTGCGGCGGCGGCGCCCGGTCCCACCGCGGCGTCGTCTCCCGATCCGTCCCCGGGCTGTCCCGAGCCGGACCACGCGGCGGACTGGATCCGCGTGGACACCCCGCTCCCTCCCGCCCCGGGCGGGGCGCTCCCGGCGGAGGTCGGGCCCTGGGCATCACCTGCCGCCCTCTCGGGCGGCGGAACGGCGCGGGCACCCGGTCGCGGTCCGCTCGGCGGGCGGTGCATTCTCACGGCTCTGTGCGTGGCGCGGACCTGACCGGGCCCGCACAGCCGCCCGCCGGCCCCGCGCCGCCCCGGCACGCGCCGGACCCGATCCGGGCTGCTGTGTGTCCGCGCCCTGATCCCCCGATGCCCCGACGGCCGCTGCCGGCCCGGGGCGAGGAGCCGTGACACCTTCATGAACATTCCCTCGTACGCCCCTGCCCCGATGTCCGCCCGTGGGCCTTCCGAGCTGGTGGGCCACACGCCGGTGCTGTGGATCGGTGAACCCTTCGCCGGGGCCGGCCGCGGTTTCTGGGCCAAGCTCGAAGGCGCCAACCCGGGCGGCATCAAGGACCGCCCCGGCCTGCACATGGTGGCCCGCGCCCGGGAACGCGGCGATCTGGCCGACGGTGCCCCGATCGTCGAATCCTCCAGCGGCACCCTGGGACTGGGCCTCGCCCTGGCGGGGATCGCCTTCGGGCACCCGGTCACCGTGGTCACCGACCCCGGGCTCGAACCCGCAATCCGCCGGGCGCTGACCGCCTACGGCTCCCGCGTCGAGACCGTCACCACCGCGCACCCGACGGGCGGCTGGCAGCAGGCCCGGCGAGAGCGGGTGGCCGAACTGCTCGCCGGGACCCCCGGGGCGTGGTGCCCCGACCAGTACAACAACCCCGACAATGTGGCGGCCTACGCCCCGCTGGCCGCCGAACTCGTCGCGCAGCTGGGCCGCGTCGACCTCCTGGTCGCCTCCGTCGGAACCGGCGGTCACTCCGCGGGAATCTCCACCGCGCTGCGTCGGACTTTCCCCGACCTGGCGCTGATCGGCGTGGACTCGACCGGTTCGACGATCTTCGGGCAACCGGCCGGACCGCGCCTGATGCGCGGGCTGGGCTCCAGCATCCATCCGGGCAATGTCGCCTACCCGGCCTTCACCGAGGTCCACTGGGTGGCCCCCGCCGAAGCGGTCCGCGCCTGCCGGTCGCTGGCCCGTCACCACTACGCCTCGGGCGGCTGGAGCGTCGGGGCGGTCGCACTGGTCGCCGGATGGGCGGCCCGCACCTACCCCGCCGGGACAAGGATCGCCGCGATCTTCCCCGACGGACCCCATCGCTATCTCGACACCATCTACAACGACGGCTGGTGCCACGGCCACAAGCTCCTGGACACCCCGGCCCCGCCGCCGGGCGAGCCAGACGAGATCACCGACCCGGGCGAGCGCACCGTGACGTCCTGGACGCGGTGCCGAACGGTCAGCGGCCCGGCCGCCGCCGCTGCCGTGCTGGCGGGTGCCCGGTGAGGCGGCTGCGCGCCCAGGTGCGCTCCTTCGAGCCCGGCGTCCAGCTGCTGATGGTCAACCAGTTCGGCATCAATCTCGGCTTCTACATGCTCATGCCCTACCTCGCGGACCATCTCGCCCACGGCCTGGGCCTGGCGGCGTGGGCGGTCGGCCTCGTCCTGGGCGTACGCAACCTCTCCCAGCAGGGCATGTTCTGGCTCGGCGGGACCCTGGCCGACCGGATCGGCTACAAGCCCGTGATCCTGGCCGGCTGCGCCCTGCGGACCGGTGCGTTCGCACTGCTGGCCTTCGCCGACACCTTGCCCGCCCTGATCGCCGCCTCCGCCGCGACCGGCTTCGCCGGAGCCCTGTTCAACCCCGCCGTCCGCGCCTACCTCGCGCAGGGCGCCGGAGAGCGCCGGGTGGAGGCGTTCGCCGCCTTCAACGTCTTCTACCAGGCGGGCATCCTGCTCGGCCCGCTCGCCGGGCTCGCCCTGCTCACCCTCGACTTCCCGGTGGTGTGCGGCGCCTCCGCGGCGGTGTTCGGGGTGCTGGCCGTCGTCCAGGCCCGTGCTCTCCCGGCGCGGCGTCCGACAGCGGACCCGGAACGTACGAGCGGCTGGCGGGGCATCGCCACGGACTGGCGGACGATTCTCCGCAACCGGCCCTTCGTCCTGTTCTCCGCCGCGATGGCCGGCTCCTACCTGCTGGCCTTCCAGACATACCTCGCCCTGCCCCTTCAGGCCCGCACCCTGCTCGGCGACGGCAACGGCACCGCGATGGGTGTGGTGTTCGCCGTCTCCGCGCTGGTCGCGGTCGCCGGTCAGCTCCGGCTGACCGACTGGGCCAGGAAACGCCTGGACCCGCCGAAGGCGATCGCGCTCGGCCTGGCCATGATGGGCGCCGCGTTCCTGCCGCTGCTGCCCGGCCCGCACCACCGCGTCCACGAACTGACCGCCGTACTCGGGCTCGGGGGCCTGGTGGTGTGCGCGGCGCTGCTGGCCGCGGGCTCCGCGCTGCTGTACCCGTTCGAGATGGACACGCTGGTCCGCCTCTCGGAACAGCGGCTGATGGCCACGTACTACGGCGCCTACAGCACCGTGGCCGGCCTGGCCGTGGCCGTCGGGAACCTCGCCGTGGGCGGCCTGTTCGATCTGGCGGCCCGCGCCGGTGTCCCCTGGCTGCCGTGGACCGCGCTGGCCGTGCTCGGCCTCGCCTGCGCCGCCGCCCTGACCGGCCTGCGCCGCACCGGACACCTGTGCCTCGCTCCCACCACGGCACCGGCCACGGCCTGAGGGCGCGGAGCCGGTCGGCGTCTCACGCCCCGCGTGTCCGGTCCGGGGCGTCCCGAACGGCCCGTGCGATCAGGTCGTGGATCAGGAACTCTCCCGGCGCGCGGTTCTCCTTCAGACGCTCAAGGTCGCCGGGGCCGAACCAGCCGAAGGCGGAGTGCTTGGACCATTCCAGGTCCAGGTTGCCCAAGTCGCCGTCGACCTCGACGAGATGGTCCGCCTCGTGGCGGAGGCCGGCGCCGTCGTCCCCGGTCCAGGTGCTGGTGCTGGTGCCGAGAAAGGGAAGCCCGACGGCGCGCCCGGCGGAGCTCCGCCGGCCGCTGCGGGGCGTGGGCGAGACCCGACTCCGTCGCTCGCCACAGTCCGCCGAGTCGGGGAGGCATCGCGGCAGGGAACATGCGCAAGACCCTACAGCGCGGGCCGGGCCGACAGACCGGACGAGGCCCTGCCGACAGGATCGTCAGCGCAGGTCAGCGCACCCGTCCCCGCGGTTTCAGGGCGACGGGCGGCAGTTCGGGAGCGGGCAGCCGGTCGCCGTCGTAGCCCATCACCTCACCGAAGCGGGAGCTTTCCATCCAGCCCTGTCTGGCCTCTTCGATCTCCTCGTGGGACCGCCCGATGAAGTTCCACCACATGACGAGCTCCTCCTCGAACGGCTCGCCACCCAGGAGCATGAGGCCCGCGTCGGTGTCCGCGCGCAGCGGCAGTTCGGTGCGGCCGCAGCCGAGGTAGAGCATGGAACCGGGAAGCACGGGCACTCCGTCGACCTCGGCCTGCCCGGACATGGAGAGCACCGCGTACTCGAAGTCCGGGTCGAGCGGCAGTCGGGCCTCGGCGCCGGCGGCCAGGGCGATGTCGGCGCCGACGATCGGGGTGTACGTGGTGCCGGGCGAGGTGGCGCCGTCGAGTTCGCCCAGGATCAGGGTGGCGGTGAGGCCCGGCGCCGAGACGGCCGGCAGGTCGGTGTGGTGCTGGAAGTGGGGCTCGACGTGGCGGTGGGCGTCGGGCAGCGCGACCCAGAGCTGGGCGCCGTGCAGAAACCTCGCGTGGGACTTCGGGCTCTCCTCGGAGTGGCTGATGGCCCGGCCGGAGGTCATCAGTCCCAGTTCGCGCGGGCGGATCGTACGGAGGCTGCCGAGGCTGTCCCGGTGCAGGACCTCGCCGTCGTGCAGCCAGCTGACCGTCTGCAGACCCATGTGCGGGTGGGGCGGCACCTGCATCCCCGGCTCGCCCGCGATGTCGTCGGGGCCGTAATGATCGACGAAGGCCCAGGCGCCGACCATCCGGCGGCCCAGGTTGGGCAGCAGCCTGCGGACCTCGGTGGACTCGCCCAGCCGGACACGGCGAGGGGCAAGGAGTTCACGTACGGGCTCGGCGACGACGAAGCCCCGTCCCCCGCAGACGGAGAGTTCGGCCTGGCGATCGAGATTGCTCATGGCGCTCAACCTATTCCCGTGCGGGCCCGGGGGTGCCGGTACCCACGCCGACAACTTAGTGGAATATTCAACCACCAGGCCGTGTTCCGGCCATTGTCACGATGACTGAGCGGCAGCTGGGTCAATGGCTGGACGGAGCCGGGCGCGATCCGGGGACGGTCCATGACGGAGGAGGTCAAGTGAGCGACACCTACTACGAGTTCGGCACGACTGCCGACCGCTGGGACCGTGCGCAGATGTTCTTCGAGGCGAAGGAGTACATGTCCGCGGCCCGGATCCTGGAGGGGCTGGTCGAGGAGGTCCCGGAGCAGGTGTCGCCGCGTCTGCTGCTGGCCCGGACCTACTACCACTCGGCCCGGCTCGCGAAGGCCGAGGCGGAGCTGCGGGCGGTACTGGAGCGCGACCCGGTGGAGCACTACGCGCGGTTGATGCTCGGGCGCACCCTTGAGCGCCAGGGCCGGAGCGCGGAGGCGGCCGGTCATCTGCGGATGGCGGCGGCGTTCTCCGGGGACTTCGACTTCGGCTCCGGGCCCGGCTCCGACCAGGGCTCCGGTTCGGATTCCGGCCGGGCGGTCTCCCGGGAGCCTTCGGCCGGGTGAGCCCCGGGCGAGCCGGCAACGCGGTCGGCCGGGTCCTTCGCGGACCCGGCCGGGCCGTTCAATTCGGGTGCCGGCCACCCGCCCCTCGTGATACTTCACTCGCTCATGACCGACCTCGAAACTCCTCGCCTCCTGCTCCGCCCGATGAATGCCACCGACGCCCTGCGGGTGATGGCGGGCACGCCGGGAGACGGCGCACACTGGGCGACCGGATACCCGTCCCCCGGCGAGAGGGCCGCGGCCGAGCGCTTCCTCGACACCTGCGCGAGGAGCGGTGATCCCAGCCCCTTCGGCTCGTACGAGATACAGCGCCGCGAGGACGGACAGGTGATCGGCGGGATGGGATTCCACGGCAACCCGGACGAGAACGGGCACGTCACGATCGGCTACGGCCTCGTCCCCTCGGCGCAGGGGATGGGTTACGCCTCCGAGGCCCTGCACGCCCTGCTCCGGTTCGCCCGCGATCAGGGTGTGACCTGCGTGCACGGCGACACCGATCTGGACAACATCGCGTCCCAGCGCGTCATGGAGGCCGTCGGCATGCGCCTGGTGAGGGAGGACGAGAAGTTGAAGTACTACCGGATCGACTGGGGCCCGCGAGCCGAGGAGTGAACCGGTGGAACGGCTGAACCCCGCCGGGTGCTCCCGGCGGGGTTCAGGTCGTCGGACGGCCCGCATACGGCGTGCCGGTCAGCCGGCCGCCGTGGCCGCCCGTCCCGCGCCGCTGTTCCCGGCCGTGACGGCGTCGGCACCCGGTACGAGAAGCCGTTCCGTCAGATGGCCGAAGACAAGGCCGAAGGTCACCCAGAGGGTGGCCTGCACGGCGAGGGTGCTCAGCCGGAACTCCCACAGCAGGGTGGCCGGGAAGTCCTTGCCGACCTCGTTGAACGAGGGCAGGAACGCGTAGGCGAGGCCGATCACCAGGAAATAACCGGCGGAAGCCGCGATCGTCGCGTTCCAGTTGCCCAGACGGGGAGCCAGTCGTCTGCCGAGGATGACCGCGGCGACGGCCAGCAGCACGCTCAGGGCGACCATCAGGAAGAACAGAGCGGTACGCCGGCCGATGGTGTCGGGGTTGCCGACGGCCGGCGGGTTGGCCGGGTACTTCAGGAACGGCACGACGTACACCGTCAGCAGCGCCGCGCCCGCGATCAGAGCGGCCGTGGCCCGCGGGCCGAACCTGCCGATCCGGCCGAGGGCGCAACAGAAGACGAGGGCGGCGATGCCGCCGATCGCCACGCCGAAGACGAGCACACCGGTGGCGAGGCCGGCGGTGGACTGCATGGTGCGGCTGACCAGTTCCTCGCCGCCGTCGTGGTGATGACTGTGCGACTCCTCCAGGGCGATGGCCGCGTCCACACGCGACTCACCGAGGAAGTGGGCGACGAGCAGGGCGAGCACACCCGCGACGAGGCCGGCCAGCATGCCGCGTACGAGCAGGGCTCTGACAGATATGGAGTTCATGGGGCTTCCCCTGGATCGGACGGTACGTCAGTGGCAGGGGAAACCGAGGAGGTGGCGGCCGTCGTGGACCCACTCGTGGACACCTTCGCCGGAGATGACCGCGGTGGCGCCCTGCTCGGCGCCGACGAAGTACAGCAGTACGAGCATGAGGATGCCGAAGAAGACCGCCCAGGGGGCGATGGCCTTCAGGGAGATGGGGGTGATCGCCGGTACGGCGGTGGTGGCGGGGGCAGCGGTCTGTGCCATGGCAGAACCTCCTGAGGGAACACGCGTCCCGATCGTGGTGCCTGAGACGTGGGTGCTGGGTCTGACTTCCCGCACAGGTACGGGTTCACAGTGGCGCGACCGTGCCGGATTCTCACCGGACTTCCGTCACACCTACGTCATGTTCGCCGTGACCATACCTCTTGGGGACAAGTGCCGCCATGGTGCCGGTGACCGGGCCGGACCACCCTGATGCCATGGTGGGCACGGAGGGGCTGGAGTTCAGGGAGTTGACTGGGTCATGGCAGTACAGGTGATGTTGATCTCGCCGGCGCTCAACGCCGCGCTGCGCGAGGCGCGTTTCGACGGCGACGCACCGCTCGACGCGGCCGGGGTCCGCCGGGCCCGGGCCGTCGCGACGGCGGTGCCCGAGGCCGACCGGCTGCTGCGCGGACCGTCCGCGCGATGCGCCGCGACCGCCGAGGCGCTGGGACTGCGGGCCGAGCCCGAACCGGCCCTCCGCGGCTGGGACATGGGCCGGTGGAGCGGTCGACGGCTGGCAGCGGTGAGCGCGACCGAGCCGGAGGCGGTGTCGGCCTGGCTGACCGACCCTTCGGCGGCTCCCCACGGCGGCGAGTCGCTGCTGGAGCTCTGCGCCCGGGCCGGACGCCGACTGGAGACGCTGACGTCCACCGAGGGAGTGGAGGGCGCAGGAGGCCACCGCGTGCTGGGCGTCGTGGAGCCGGCGGTGGTGCGGGCGGTGATCGTGGGGGCGCTCGGCCTGCCGCCGGAGGCGTTCTGGCGGCTGGATGTCGCCCCACTGACGCTGACCGGGCTCAGCGGCCGGTCCGGCCGGTGGAACCTGCGGTGCGGACAACCACTGTCCCCGGCGCCGGCCGACTGACCCCGTCCGGACCTGTGTACTCCCGTCCGAAATCTCCGTTGGATGCAAGAACTGTGGTCCGTACCAAGGCCTTGACACGGTGTTGCTTCACTTCTTAAATCGCATATAGAACCAAGACCTCTCCCTGCTCCCCCACAGCGATCGCTTGTCATACGCATGACAAACACTGACCGCTCCGTTCCGCACGGGAAGGACCCCCATGACCTCCCCCCATCTCCCCCGGCGCCTCCTCGCAGCCGCGCTCTGCACACTCTCCGCGCTCGCCCTCGTTCCGGCCTCGTCCGGCCTCGCGGCCGGGGCGCCCGCACCCGGGCCGCACACCGCCACGGCGACGGCGGCGACCTTCACCGACGGCTTCGACGGCCCCGCGGGCTCCGCCGTGGACGGCGCCAAGTGGCAGATCGAGACCGGTGACAACGTCAACAACCATGAACGGCAGTACTACACAGCCGGGAACAGTAACGCGGCACTCGACGGCCAGGGTCATCTGGTCATCACCGCACGCCGCGAGAACCCGAACACCTACCAGTGCTGGTACGGGACTTGTGAGTACACCTCGGCACGTCTGAACACCTCCGGCAGGTTCACCCAGACGTACGGGCACGTCGAGGCGAGGATGAAGGTGCCGCGCGGCCAGGGCATGTGGCCGGCCTTCTGGATGCTGGGCGACGACATCGGCCAGGTCGGCTGGCCGAACTCGGGCGAGATCGACGTCATGGAGAACGTGGGCTTCGAACCGTCCACGGTCCACGGCACATTGCACGGTCCGGGCTACTCCGGCTCCGGCGGCATCGGCGCCGCGTACACCCTGCCCGGTGGCCAGGCGTTCGCCGACGACTTCCACACCTTCGCCGTCGACTGGGCGCCCGGCTCGGTGACCTGGTCGGTGGACGGCAACGTCTACCAGCGCCGTACGCCCGCCGATCTCGGCGGCAACACCTGGGTGTTCGACAAGCCCTTCTTCCTGATCCTCAACCTCGCGGTCGGCGGCTACTGGCCCGGCGACCCCGACGGCAGCACCACCTTCCCGCAGCAGCTCGTCGTCGACCACGTACGGGTCACCACCAGCGACCTCCGGCCGCCGGCCTGACCGTACCGCCCGCCCCGGGCCGTCGGCCCTGCCGGTGAGTCCTGGTCACAGCATCCGCAACGACTGGTTGCGGCCGCCCCGCCCGCCGAGGATGGCGATCGACTCGGGGAGGTGGCGGGAATGGCTGCGAAACGTGTGCTGGCCGGGGACGATCCGGTGCTGCGATTCCGCGGGGCGGTGTCGTTGCAGCACGGACCGGGCCGGGTCGCGCCCCGGCGGGTGCCGCACCGGGAGGCGGAACTGCATCTGCCGGAGGCAGGGGCGCCTGTTCACCCGCCGGGGCCTGGCCCGCGCTGGTGGCCGGGCACGCCGGTCTCGATCTGACGTCCGTCACGCTCGGCGCGCGGCGTGCTGTCTCCAGCCGATGACGGCCCGGCTCATGCGGGATCTGCCCGCCCTGGTCGGTTTCGTGGCCACGGTCCGCGAGCGGCATCCGACGACACCGTTCGCCCTGATGTCGACGATCATCGCGCCGGACCGCGAGACGGTCCCCGGGCCCTCCGGCCCGACCGTCCGGGGCTGCCTCACACGCACCCGCGAGGCCGTCGGACTCCTGCGCAGGCACGGCGACACCTGGGAACGGCCCTGTTGTTCGTCTCGCACGACCTGCCGGTGATCCGGCGGATCAGTGACCGGGTGCTGGTGATGAAGGACGCGGAGGTGGTGGAGGGGGCACGGCCGAGGAGGTGTTCGACCGGCCCCGGCACCCGTACACGAAGTCGCTGCTCGCGGCCGCCCTCACGGCCGGCCCGCCTCGGGGGGCTATGCGTCCCGGTACGCCTCCAGCAGCCGCAGCCAGACCTCGCTGATCGTCGGATACGCGGGTACGGCGTGCCACAGCCGGTCGACCGGGACCTCGCCCGCGACCGCGATCGTCGCCGAGTGCAGCAGCTCACCGATGCCCGGTCCGACGAAGGTGACGCCGAGCAGGATCTCCCGGTCGAGGTCCACGACCATGCGGGCGCGGCCCCGGTAGCCGTCCGCGTACAGGCCGGAGCCGGCCACCGCGGCGAGGTCCTGGTCGACGGCGCGTACCCGGTGGCCGGCCCGCTCGGCCTCGGCGAGGGTGAGGCCGACCGAGGCGGCCTCCGGGTCGGTGAAGACGACCTGGGGGACGGCCGCGTGATCGGCGGTGGCGACGTGGGCGCCCCAGCGGCCGGTCTCCAGCGGCGGTACGCCGGCCGCGCGGGCGGCGATCGCGGCGCCCGCGATGCGTGCCTGGTACTTGCCCTGATGGGTGAGGAGCGCCCGGTGGTTGACGTCACCGACCGCGTAGAGCCAGGTGGTGCCCTCGACCCGGCAGCTGTCGTCGACGGTGAGCCAGGATCCGGGCTCCAGGCCCACCGTCTCCAGTCCGAGGTCGTCGGTGCGCGGGGCCCGGCCGGTGGCGAAGAGGATCTCGTCGGCCTCGACCTGCTCACCGTCCGCCAGTTCCACGGTGACCGGGCCGTCCGGGACCGCGCGTCGTACGGCGGCGACCGAGGCCCGTGTGCGGATGTCGGCGCCCGCCTCGGTGAGGGCCCGGCCGACCAGTTCGCCGGCGAAGGGCTCCATCTTCGGCAGGAGCCCCTTGCCCCGGACCAGCATCGTCACCCGGGCGCCGAGGGCCTGCCAGACGGTGGCCATCTCCACCCCGACCACGCCGCCGCCGACGATCACGAGGCGGCCGGGCACCTTCTTGGCGCTCGTCGCCTCCCGGCTGGTCCAGGGGCGGGCCCCGTCGATGCCGGGCAGGTCGGGGACGACGGCGCGGCTGCCGGTGCAGACAGCCACGGCCTGGCGGGCGGTGAGCCGGTGCTCGGTGCCGTCGGGCGCGGTCACGGCCACCGTCTTCTCGCCGGTGAGCCTGCCGCGGCCGCGGTAGATGTCCGCGCCGATGCCCTCCACCCAGGCGGCCTGTCCGTCGTCCTTCCAGTGCGATGCGTACGTGTCACGGTGGGCGAGGACCGCCGCGGTGTCCAGCGGCCCCTGCACGGCGTCGCTGAGGCCCGGGACGCGGCGGGCGTCGGCGCGGGCGACCACCGGGCGCAGCAGGGCCTTGCTGGGCATGCAGGCCCAGTAGGAGCACTCGCCGCCGATGAGTTCCACCTCGACGACCGCGGCGCTGAGCCCGGCGGCGCGGACCCGGTCGGCGACGTTCTCGCCCACCGGCCCCGCTCCGACCACCACGACGTCGTACTCGGCGTTCAGGGAAGCATCTGTCATGGGGACAGTCTGGTCGCGGGTGTGCGCGGCGGCCACATGGGCAGGCGGAATAGTGCGGAAGCAGGCACCGTTGTGCGGACAGGTCCGAACGGGCACAGGAAGAGGTAACAGAGAATGAGCACCGTTGAGCTCACCAAGGAAAACTTCGATCAGGTCGTCAGCGACAACGACTTCGTCCTGATCGACTTCTGGGCTTCCTGGTGCGGCCCGTGCCGGCAGTTCGCCCCGGTCTACGACGCGGCGTCGGAGCGCCACGACGACCTGGTCTTCGCCAAGGTCGACACGGAGGCGCAGCAGGAGCTGGCGGCGGCCTTCGAGATCCGCTCCATTCCCACGCTGATGATCGTCCGGGAGAACGTGGCGGTGTTCGCGCAGCCCGGGGCGCTGCCGGAGGCGGCGCTGGAGGACGTGATCGGGCAGGCGCGGAAGCTGGACATGGACGAGGTCCGCAAGTCCATCGAGGAGCAGCAGAAGGGGCAGCAGTAGGGCCTGTCCCGTGGGTGAGGGGCCCGGCCCGGGCGGGTCGGGCCCCTCACCCGTGTCCGGGGCCGGGCGGCGCGGCCTCAGCGGTCGGCGTCGGCCTCGGCGTCCCTCTCCTTGATCCGGGCCGAGAGGCCGAAGGCCAGCTCGGCGCCGTCGACCAGCAGGGCCTCGACGGCGTGCGTAGCGGGGTCGATGTCCGCGACGATGCCTTCGCCGGAGTACCGGGGGTAGCCGGACGCCCCGGTCTCCCCGGTCGCCGACACGACCGCCGAGCGGACGGCGCCGCCGGGCTCGGCGGCCTCGCCGGTGTCGGCGGTGCCCTCGGCCTCTGCGGTGTCCTCGGCCTCGGTGGTGTCCTCGGCGAACCGGGGGATCAGCAGGATCTCGTAACTCTGCGGATGACTCATGGTCATGACGCTAGGCAAGCGGCACCCGGAACGCACCTTGCCGCGCTGCCGCACGGTGCGGTCCGCGCGGCGCCCGGCCCCGGCCCTCAGCCGGATTGACGCCGGACCACCCCTACCCGCAACAGGTCGTGGTGTTCGGGCGCCCCGCCGGGATCCCGTACCAGCCGGTCCACGAGGTCCGCCAGCGGCTGCGCGGTGGCCAGCTCCATCCGTACGGTGCTGAGCCGGGGCCGCAGCAGCCTGCCCAGCATCAGGTCGTCGGCACCGACCACAGCGGTCTCGCGCGGCACATCGATGCCCGCGTCCTGAAGGGCCCGCATCAGGAGCATCGCGTATTCGTCGTTGTAGGCGAACACCGCGTCGAGGTCCAGGGTGCGCCAGCGGGTGGCCAGCCGGGCGGCGGACTCCTCGTCGTACCGCAGCGGCAGTGGTTCCACCCGGGCGCCGTGGAGCCGGGCGGCCTGCCGGGCCCCGGTCAGCCGGGGTTCGGCGAACGGGGCGAGTCCGCACTCCTCGGGCATGACCACGCCGATACGGCGCCGTCCGCTCTCCAGCAGATGTCCGACCGCGCAGCCTCCGACCTCCCGCTGGTCCATGACCAGCGCGTGGGCGCCAGGCACCGGCCGCGGGCCGAGGGTGATCACGGCCTTGGCCCCGGAGCGCCTGAGCACGGATATACCGTGCGGGGTGAGGTCGATCGTGCCGGGGGCGATCACGGCGACCGGGCGGAGTTCGGCCCAGGCGCGGGGCGCGTCGTCGGAGTCGAGTCCGGTGCTGCCGTACTGGACGACGGTGTAGTCGAGCCGGCGCAGCCCCGATTCCAGTTCGTGGAAGAAGCGGTGGTGGAGCGGGTCGGTCGGGAAGTTCACGGTGGGCAGCAGCACCATGCGGGTGTGTCCGGCGCGCAGGCTGCGGGCCGCGGCGTGCGGTACGTAGCCCAGTTCGGTGGCGGCTTCTCTGACCCGGCGGCGAGTGGTCTCGCTGATCCGTACGGAGGCGTTGTTGTTCAGCACGTACGACACGGTGGCCCTGGAGACCCCGGCGAGCCGTGCAACATCGGCACTGGTGGGGACGGGGGGTTCGGTGGGCTGGTTCGGTAACTGGCTCATGGCGTCCGGCAGTCTTCCAGACCCGCGGTGTGTGGGTACGCTCCGGGGCATGGATGAATCCTCGATGGTGGGGCTGCTCGGCCGGGTGACCGGGACGGTGGGGCCGGGACTGGTCGGCGAGGTGATGGTCCGGATCCGGGGCGGCGCCGAGCACTTTCTCGCGCATCCGGCCCAGGCGAAGGAGCGCATCGAGGTGGGAACGGTGGTGACAGTGATCGAGCATCTGCCGCCGCGCACGGTCTATGTGGCGCCCGCATACGGGAGTTGAGGCCCGCGCGGGGGTTTCTTGACGGATTTCGTCGTCAAGAATTCGGCAAGGATCGGCACACGTCTTCTGCCCGGTCGCGAGCAGGAGAAGACTCCCCCGTGTTCAGCGGTGCCGACGGGGTGCCGCGATAAGGGGGCGCATGCCGATGGTCATCGGCGTCACGGCGGGTCTCGTACTCGCCGCCATCATGGCGTTGTTCGGCCTGTTCAAGTTGATGTGGCGGGTGGCCGAGCCCAACGAGGCACTGGTCATCTCGGGTTCCAAGCACAGGACCGAGGGCCTGGGACAGGGCATGGGGTTCCGGATCGTCACCGGTCACGGCACTCTCGTCCTGCCCGGGGTCCAGGCGGTGCGGAAGATGTCCCTGGATCTCAACGAGACCGAGCTGTCCGTGGATTGCGTCACGCACCAGGGGATTCCCCTGCGGGTGCGGGGCGTCGTCATCTTCAAGGTGGGCGACGACTTCGTGTCGATCGCCAACGCGGCCCGCCGCTTCCTCGATCAGCAGAAGCTGATGTCGGAGCGGGTGCACAACGTCTTCGCCGGTCATCTCCGTTCCATCGTGGGCGGGTTGACGGTCGGGGACATGATCCGGGACCGTGAGAAGCTCACCGGGCAGACCCGGGCCGCGTGCGGGACCGAGATGGAGAAGCTCGGGCTCATCGTCGACTCGCTCCAGATCCATGAGATCGAGGACCCGACGGGCTACATCAAGAACCTGGCGATGCCGCACGCGGCGGCCGTGCAGCGGGACGCCCGGATCGCGCAGGCCGAGGCCAACCGCCTGGCCACCGAGGCGGAGCAGCAGGCCGCGGCCCGTATGTCGGAGGCGACCAGGGACAGCGAGATCCTGCAGGCCGGGTATCAGGCCGAGCGCGACAAGGCGGCGGCCAGCTCCCGGCAGGCGGGTCCGCTGGCCGATGCGGCGGCCCGGCAGGAGGTCGTGGTCCAGGAGACCAGGGTCGCCGAACTGGAGGCGCAGCGGCGTGAGCAGCAGCTCCAGGCCGATGTGCGCAAGCCTGCGGACGCCCAGGCGTACGAGAAGCGCACCCTGGCCGAGGGTGAGCGCGACGCCCGGATCTCGGCCGCCGAGGCGAAGGCACGGGAGACGGAGCTCGCCGCGGTCGCGGAGGCCAACCGGGTGAAGACGGCGGCGCTGGCCGAGGCCGAGGCGACGAAGGCGCGCGGTGCCGCCTCCGCGACGGCGACCAGGGCGACGGGTGAGGCGGAGGCCGCCGCCGCCCAGGCCAAGGGGCTGGCGCTGGCGGAGGCTGCCCGTGCCAAGGGCCTCGCCGAGGCGGAGGCGATCAAGGCACGGGCAGCGGCCCTGGCGGAGAATCAGGAGGCGGTCGTGGCCCAGCAGTTGGCCGAGAAGTGGCCCGAGATCGTCCAGGCGGGCGCGGGCGCCTTCGGCAGCGTCGACCACATGGTGCTGCTGAACGGGGCCGACGGCATGTCGGACATGTTCGCGAAGGCACTGACCATGGGCGGCACGGGCCTGGGGCTGGCCCGGCAGTTGCTGGCCACGATGAGCCAGGGCGACCAGGCGGAACCGGTGCCGCAGGTGAACGGGGTGGCTCCGGCCACCCCGCCCTCGCCGCGCAAGGAGCGGATTCCGGTGACGGGTGATCAGGAGGACGGCCCGGCCGTCTGACCGGTCCGGCGGTGGCCGGTGCGCGCTCCTCGGTCCGGGGCGCGCACCGGCCACCGCTCCATGAAGTCGGCCCTCCAGGTCCTACGGTGTTGGGGATGACCATCCAGCACCGTGACGACACCATCGACAGCTCGACGGACTTCCCGGGCCGCACCGGCCCGGCCGCCACCACCGAGGCCGACCCGCGCAAGGCTGGTCGCGCCGCACACGCATCGCACTAGCCGAACGCCCGATCGAAGGCAGACCGGGTGGTGGATTCGGGGCTGCGGTCGAGGATGCCGAAGACGATCTGCTCGAAGTGGCCGGCGAACCTGCCGCCGTCGAGGAGCAGCGTCCGGAACGCACCGGCCACCTGCGCCGGATCGTTGCGGAACACACCACAGCCCCAGGCGCCCAGCACCAGCCTGCGGTACCCGCGCACCGCGGCGACCTCCAGCACCCGTTCCGCCCGGGAGGCGAGCACGGCGGGGATGCGGTGGGCCTCCTCGGGGGTGCGGCTGCGGATGACTCCGGCGTTGGGCGCCGGGGAAGTCAGGAAGCCCGCGGTGTACGGGGTGTCTAGCAGCCGCCCCCGGTCGTCGCGGAACACCGGTACGCCCGGTGAGTGAATCACCCGGTCGGTGTAGAAGGCGCTGCGTTCGGCGCGGTGGTGGGCGTAGTAGCCGGGGGCGCGCAGCAGCGTGGCGTAGAGGGCGGAGCCCCGGCACAGGGCTTCTTCCTGGGCCTGCGCGCCGTTGAGGTAGCCGCCGCCGGGATTGCGGGCGGAGGCATAGTTCAGCACGGCGACCTTGCCGGGGTCTTCGCCGGTCATCCGGCACGCCGCCTGCAGGCTGCTCTCGCCGGTGACCTCGACCACCGGTGTGCGGTCGGAGTCGAGCGCCGCGACCGGCACCGGCTCCGGGCCGTACAGCCTGGTCCCCGAGAGTGCGGTGGTCAGCGCACGCTCGATGCTCACCTCGCGTCCGTCATTCGTACGGTAGTGGCCGGCCTCGACGATGGCCTCGGTCTCACGCGCGATGCCGCGCAGTCGTGCGCTCATCGGTACTCCCCCGTGTGGTGCATACGGGGCATGCTCGGCGGTCCGGCGGCATGGACGCAACCGGATTTCCGTCGCAGAGGGGCACCCTTGTGCGATCCATCCGTAAGGGTTTGGGTGATGGGGAGGCACCGAGAAAAGGAGGCCCGGCATGTCGTACGACACACCCGGCGGCCACGGTCCGCCCGGCCAGTGCCCGCCCCTGGGCGAGGGCGAGGCCGAGGATTTACTGCGCTGCATCTGTTTCAAGACGGGACCGCCCCGCAAGGTCGGCGTCGAACTCGAATGGCTCATCCACGACCGGGATCATCCCCGCGTTCCCGTCCCGCACCACCGTCTCGAAGCGGCCGCCGGCATCCTCCGGGCCCTGCCCCTGAGCGCGGCGCTCACCTTCGAACCCGGCGGCCAGCTGGAGCTCAGCTCGCGCCCCGCCGACTCCCTCATGGCGTGTGTCGAAGCCACCGCCGCCGATCTCACCGCGGTACGTGACGCCCTGCATCGGGTGGGGCTCGCGCCGGTCGGTATCGGCGTCGACCCGTGGCACTCCCCGCGCCGGCTGCTGCGCGAGCCCCGCTACGACGCCATGGAGGCCTCGTTCGACCGGTCGGGCCCGGCCGGTCGCGCCATGATGTGCACCACCGCGTCCGTCCAGGTCTGTCTGGACGCCGGAGAGGAGGAGCCCGGTCCGCTCGGGTACGGGCGGCGCTGGCAGCTGTGCCATCTGCTGGGCGCGGTCCTGGTGGCGGCGTTCGCGAACTCGCCCCTGCGGCTCGGACGCCCGACACCGTGGCGGTCCACCCGGCAGTCGCTCTGGGCCGACCTCGACCCGTGGCGGCCCCTGGCACCGTCCGGCGGTCTGCCGCCGCGCGAGGCCTGGACCGCGCATGTGCTGGACACCCCGGTGCTGTGCATCCGGGACGACGCGGGCCCATGGGCCGTGCCGCGGGGGCTGACGTTTCGCGACTGGATCCGCACCGGCGCGCCCAGAGCACCGGTGCGCGCCGATCTCGACTACCACATCAGCACGCTCTTCCCGCCCGTGCGCCCGCGCGGTCATCTGGAGCTGCGCATGATCGACGCACAGCACGGTGCGGACGGGTGGCTGGTGCCGCTCGCCGTCACCACTGCCCTGTTCGACGACCCGGAGGCCGCCGAGACCGTGTACCGCACCGTGAAACCACTGGCCGAGACGGCCGGGGCACAGCCGGCGCCACGCAATCCGCTCTGGGTCGGCGCCGCTCGTGACGGCCTGGCCGACCCCGAGCTGCGGGCGGCCGCGGCCACCTGCTTCCGGGCCGCGCTGGAGGCGCTGCCCCGGATCGGAGCCTCGACGGCCGTGCAGGACGCCGTGGCCGGCTTCAACGACCGCTTCGTGGCCAGGGGCCGATGTCCGGCCGACGATCTTCCCGAACTGCTGGCGCCGGTTGTGCCCGGCGGTCCGGGCCACCACTGCGATGGGCCCCGCTCATGACCCACTCCCCCACTCCCTCCGGCTCCGCGCCCCGGGAGGCGGACGCCGAGGCGCTCCGGCAGCGCGCCCTCGCCGCACTGCTCACCGCCCGCGAACGTACCGCGCTGCTCACCGACAGCGTGGACGACCACGAACTGACCGCCCAGCACTCGCCGTTGATGTCCCCGCTGGTCTGGGACCTCGCGCACATCGGCAATCAGGAGGAGCTGTGGCTGCTGCGCGGGGTGGCCGGGCGGGAGGCGATGCGCCCGGAGATCGACGGACTGTACGACGCCTTCGAACATCCCCGGGCGACCCGCCCCTCGCTGCCGCTGCTGGCCCCCGCCGAGGCACGTGCGTACGCCGCGGAGGTACGCGGCCGGGCCCTGGACGTACTCGACGGCACCGCGCTCGACGGCGGCCGCCCGCTGGTGCGGGCCGGGTTCGCCTTCGGCATGATCGCCCAGCACGAACAGCAACACGACGAAACGATGCTGATCACCCATCAGCTCCGATCGGGGCCGGCCGTGCTGGCCGCACCCGTACCGCCCGCCCCCACCGACGCGGCGGGCCTGCCCGCGGAGGTCCTGGTCCCGGGCGGCCCGTTCACCATGGGGACCTCCGCCGAGCCGTGGGCCCTGGACAACGAACGCCCGGCGCATGTGCGTGACGTGCCGGGTTTCCTCATCGACACGACCCCGGTCACCTGCGGCGCGTACCAGGAGTTCATCGAGGACGGGGGCTACACCGAGCGGCGCTGGTGGGCGCCCGAGGGGTGGGTGATGGTCCGTGAGCACGAACTGACCGCTCCGCTGTTCTGGCACCGGGACGCCGGTCAGTGGCTGCGCCGCCGCTTCGGGGTCACCGAGGTGGTGCCCGGCGACGAGCCGGTGCTCCATGTCAGCTGGTACGAGGCGGACGCGTTCGCCCGCTGGGCCGGGCGCCGGCTGCCCACCGAAGCGGAGTGGGAGAAGGCGGCGCGCCACGACCCGGTGTCGGAGCGTTCCCGGCGCTATCCCTGGGGCGACGAGGACCCGGCACCCGAGCTGGCCAACCTGGGTCAGCGCCATCTGCGCCCCGCGCCCGTGGGGACGTATGCGCAGGGCCGGTCCCCCTACGGTGCACGGCAGTTGATCGGCGACGTGTGGGAGTGGACGTCGAGCGACTTCCTTCCCTATCCCGGCTTCTCGGCGTTCCCGTACCGCGAGTACTCCGAGGTGTTCTTCGGGCCGGCCCACAAGGTGCTGCGCGGTGGTTCGTTCGCCGTGGACCCGGTGGCGTGCCGGGGCACGTTCCGCAACTGGGACCTGCCGGTACGGCGCCAGATCTTCTCCGGTTTCCGCACCGCGAGGGATGCCTGATGTGCCGTCATATTGCTTACCTGGGACCGCCGGTGCCGCTCGGGGAGCTACTGAAGCGACCGCCGTACTCACTCGTGCGCCAGTCCTGGGCGCCCAGACACCAGCGGTACGGGACGGTCAACGCGGACGGCTTCGGCGTCGGCTGGTACGCGGACGGCGATCCGGTGCCCGGACGGTACCGGCGCCGGGGCCCGGTCTGGGGCGACGAGACCTTCGCCGACCTGGCCAGGGTGGTGCGCAGCACGGCGCTGCTCGCCGCCGTCCGTGATGCCACCGAGGCGGGCGCGGACGGTGAGGCGGCGGCCGCGCCGTTCGCCGCCGGGCCGCTGCTGTTCAGCCACAACGGTGCGGTGAAGGGCTGGCCGCACTCCGTGGCCCCGCTCGCCGCGGCGCTGCCGCCGGCCGAGCTGCTCGCCCTCACCGCGCGCTGCGACTCGGCCCTGGTCTGGGCCCTCGTCCGGCACCGTCTGGCCGACGGCGACGCACTGCCGCAGGCCGTCGCCGACACCGTGCTCGACGTGGCGGCCGCGGCGCCGGGTTCCCGGCTGAATCTGCTGCTGACCGACGGTTCGACGATCGTCGCGACGGCCTGGGGCGACACACTGTCGTATCTCGCCGAGCCGGGCGTGCGCACGGTCGTGGCCTCGGAGCCCTACGACGACGATCCGCGCTGGCGCGCGGTTCCCGACCGCACCTTGTTGACGGCGACCCGCACCGACGTTCTGCTGACCCCGCTCAAGGAGCCCGCCGAGTGAGTCCCTTTCTGCTGACCCGTACCCTGCCGGTGGACGCGACGGACGCGGCGCTGCGCGCCGATGTCCTGCACGGTCTGACCCGGTACCCGAAGACACTGCCGCCCAAGTGGTTCTACGACGCGCACGGCAGTGAGCTGTTCGAGGAGATCACCCGGCTGCCCGAGTACTACCCGACCCGCGCCGAGCGCGAGATCCTGATCGACCGCGCCGACGAGATCGCCCGGGTGTCCGGGGCGCGGACTCTGATCGAGCTGGGGTCCGGATCGTCCGAGAAGACCCGGCACCTGCTGGACGCGCTGCCCGCACTGCACAGTTACGTACCGGTCGATGTGAGCGAGAGCGCGCTGCGCGGTGCCGCCGAGGCCCTCCTCGCGCAGCGGCCCGAGCTCTCCGTGCACGCCCTGATCGCCGATTTCACCGGCGGACTCGCGCTGCCGGGAACGCCGGGGCCCGGACTGATCGCGTTCCTGGGCGGCACGATCGGCAATCTGCTGCCCGACGAGCGGGCGGTGTTCCTGAAGTCCGTACGGTCACTGCTCTCCCCGGGCGACGCGCTGCTGCTCGGCACCGATCTGGTGAAGGAGGAGAAGCTGCTGGTCGCCGCGTACGACGACGCGGCCGGGGTGACCGCGGAGTTCAACAGGAACGTACTGCGGGTCGTGAACCGGGAGTTGGGCGCGGACTTCGACCCGGACGGTTTCGACCATGTGGCGCTGTGGGACCCGGAGCACGAATGGATCGAGATGCGGCTGCGGGCCCGTCGGGCGCACGCCGTGAAGATCCCGGACCTGGATCTGGTGGTGTCCTTCGAGGCCGGTGAGGAGCTGCGGACGGAGGTGTCGGCCAAGTTCCGCCAGGAGGGGGTCCGGGCGGAACTCGGCTCGGCCGGTCTGCGGCTGGATCAGTGGTGGACGGATTCCGGCGGCCGGTTCGCGCTCTCGTTGGCGACGGCGGTCTGAGCGCGGCGGGCCAGGGCACGGCGGTCGGGCAGGCCACGCGCCGGGATCGGCGGCAGGACGCGGATCTCGGCGGTCAGGCCGGCCGCCGTCACCACCCGCCACAGTGAGGCGATGAGCGGATCGTCGCCGACGAAAGCGGCCGCACCGGCCGGGGCAGTGTGTTCCGCCGGTGCGGTGTCTTCCGCCGGTGCGGTGTCTTCCGCCGGTGCGGCGTCTTCCGCCGGTGCGGCGCGGTAGCTGATGCGTACCGGACGTACCGTGGCGTCCGCGTCGATCGCGGCCTGGAAGGCGGCGGGCCCGAACCGGCCACCGCGGCCGCGCCCGCACCAGGTGGTGCCCTCCGGGAAGACGACCACGCGTGAACCGCCGTGCAGCGCCGCCCCGATGGTGCGCACGGTCGCGGGCAGCGCGCGCAGGCGGTCGCGTTCGACGAAGAGCGTGCCGCCCCGTGCCGCGAGCGGGCCGAGCAGCGGCCAGTCGCGGATCTCGCTCTTGGCCAGCATCCGGCCGGGAAACACGGCCGCGACGAGCGGGATGTCCAGCCAGGAGATGTGGTTCGCGACCACGAGCGCGCCCGGTGCCCCGGCCGTCGCGTCGGGCACCGCGGGTGTGCCGACGATCCGCACCCGCACCCCGAAGGCGCGCACGACGCCGTGCGCCCAGCGCCGGATCAGCCGTTCCCGCCGTGCCGCGCCGAGCATCGCCGCGAACGGGGCACCCAGCGCACCGGCCAGGATGCAGGCGCATCCGGCGAGCAGCAGGGCCACGGCGGCCGGGCGGCCCCGCACCCGGCCCTCGTGGCCGGCGCAGTCGCGCGGGGTACAGGGTGCGGTGGGCAGCCAGGGGTTCATCGCAGCGGTGCGAGGGCGAGGAAGTGGCGCAGGTAGCGCGGGTCGGTGCGGCGCAGCGACAGCAGTACGTACAGGTCGGCGACGTTGAAGTCGGGGTCATGGGCGGGCGCCCCGCACACCCGGGCGCCCAGGCGCAGATAGCCGCGGAGCAGCGGAGGGAGCGCGGCGAACCCGGTGGGTGCCGGGGCTCCTGCCCCGGTGGGCTGCCAGAGGCGGTGCGGGGTGACCCAGTGGTCCTCGGGAGCCAGGTGCTTGGTCCGTACGGTCTCCCATGCGCCGGCTGCCGCGGCGCCGCCGTCGGCGAGGGGGATCGAGCAGCAGCCGGCCAGCCAGTTGTGCCCGGTGCGTTCCATGTAGCGGGCGAGTCCGGCCCAGATCAGCGCTATGACGGCGCCGTCGCGGTGGGCCGGGTGGACGCAGGAACGTCCGACCTCGACCAGGTCGTCGCGGATCGGGCCGAGCCGCCGGAGGTCGAACTCGCTCTCCGCGTAGAGGCGCCCGGCGATCCGTGCCCGGTCGGGCGGCAGTACCCGGTAGGTGGCGACGACATCGCCGGTGGACTCCTCCCGTACCAGCAGATGGTCGCAGTACGCGTCGAACTCATCGCTGTCCAGGCCGGGTTCGGGTCCTTCCAGCCTGGCGCCGAGCTCACCGGCGAAGACCAGGTGGCGCAGCCGCTGGGCGGCGCGGACCTCGTCCCGGCCGGCAGCGAGGGAGACCCTGTAGCGCGGCGGGGAGGGGGCGACGGGCTGCGCGGGAACGGCGGGGGCGACGGGGAGCGGGGTGACAGGCAGCGCGTTCATGACAATCTCCGGGGACGGATCGACAAGGGCGGCCGCCGGGCCACCGCACTGCGTGCGAAGGCCCGGCCCCTTAGCTTGACGTTTATCCTCGCCTGTCACCCAACCTGCTGATCTGCGGTTCTTCCCGGGACAGCGGAGGCGGCCGTTCTCCACGCTTCGAGATGTCGAGTCACGAAGCACGAGAGAACGGCCGCTGCGTATGAGTCTCCCTCTCCCAGGGCCCGCAGGCGAGGCGTTGGATGTCTTGTCCCGCTTTCGGGTCGAGTTCTACGAGTGCCTTTACGCCCGCGCGGATGCACTCTTCGAGCTCACGGACGCGGTGCTGTGCGCGGACGGGCCGGTGAAGACCCTGGTCGAACTGTCGCTGGCCCTCGAGCACCGGCGTGGGCATGGTGCTCTGTACGCAGCGTTGGACCGGGGCTGGGCCGAGCC
>NZ_FPJO01000087.1 GCF_900119365.1 Streptomyces atratus | reverse complement strand
CCATCGAAGGCGGCATCACCGCCGTCAGCTGACACAGTCTCAAGCTCTGTACATCAGACCGTACATACCTCTGCACTACAGCCCGTACGCCGACAGGCGCCCTGGTTGCCCAGGAAGGGCTGTGTGAGCACATCCCCACGCCTGTTGTGACCGTCGTCGACACCACCGGCGCCGGGGAGGTCTTCTGCGGCGTGCTCGCCGCCGTCCTCGCCCATGGCAGCCCCCCACCCCCACCCGGGCGGCAGCCACCGCCACCGCCGCGGGTGCCTTCGCCGTCACCGCGCTCGGCGCCCGAGGCGCTATACCTCGCCCGAACGACCTCGTCCGCCTGCGGGCTCACTGAACCCGCGCACCCCGCACGACTCACACGAATGGAGCACGGCCATGCCGGCCCTTCCCCTGATCATTGACACCGACACCGGATCTGACGACGCCGTCGCCCTCCTGCTCGCCGCCGCCAGCGGACTCGGCGACATCCGGGCGGTGACCACCGTGGCCGGCAACGTGCCCGTCGAAACCGGCACCCGCAACGCGCTCATCTCCCTCGAGACCGCCGGCCGCACCGACATCCCCGTCCACCCCGGCTGCGCCCGCCCGATGACGCGCACCCTTTCCACCGCGCAGCACGTACACGGCGAGGACGGCATGGGCGACATCGGCCTGCCCGACCCGGCCACCACCTGCCATCACACCCACGCGGTCGAGACTCTGCTGTCCTCCCCCCACCGGCATCCGGGAGAGCTGACGCTGGTCACACTCGCCCCCCTCACCAATATCGCCGCCGCCCTGCTGCGCGACCCCGACCTGTTCACCCGCTACCGGCACGTGTACTGCATGGCCGGCGCAGCCGACCTGCGCGGCAACGTCTCACCCACCGCAGAGTTCAACGTCTGGGCCGATCCCGAGGCCGCCCGGATCGTAACCCAGGCCGCCACGCCCGAGAAGGTCACCTGGATCGGGTGGGACGTCTCCCGCAAGGACGCCGTCATGACCCCGACCGACCAGCAGCGCCTGGAACAACTCGGCACCCCGATGGCCACTTTCGCCCACCGCATCAACCGCACGGTGGCCGACTGGGCCCGCGATGTGACCGGACTGGCCGGCTACGACCTGCCCGACCCTGTTGCCATGGCCGTGGCACTCAAGCCCGACCTGATCACCGAACAGGAACAGGCCCACGTCGACATCTCCGTCACCGACGACACCCGCGGACAGATGATCATCGACCGGCGCCTGTCCGCTCCCGCCCCCAACATCACCCTGGTCCGCCGCGTCGACGAGACCGGCTTCAAGAAGCTTCTCTTCGACACCGTCACCACACCCCTGCCCGGCCCCTCGCCGCTCGCCGACGCGACTGCCCCCGCACTCTGACCTGGACCGGCTTCATGAACACTCCCACCATGCGGATCCCGCGCTACGAACTGCACTGCCACCTCGACGGCTCCGTCCGCCCCGACACCGTCGCCGACCTCGCCCGCAAACAGGGCATCACCCTGGAACGGCCCGCCCGGGACCTGGTCGTGGCCCCGGCCCACTGCGGCAGCCTGACCACCTTCCTGACCTACATCGACCTCCCTCTGCAGGTCCTGCAGACTCCGGACGCGCTCACTCGCACAGCCCGGGAACTGGTCGAGGACTGGAAAGCCGACGGCGTCGTCTACGGAGAAGTACGCTTCGCCCCGCAACTGCACGGCCGCCGCGGAATGACCCCCGACGAAGCCGTCCAGGCAGTCGCCGAAGGACTGGCCCAAGGCCGGGCCACCACCGGCGTGGGCACCGGACTGCTCCTGTGCTGCCTGCGCCACCAGAGCCCCGACGAAAGCCTCGCCGTCGCCGAGACCGCCCTCAGGCACCGGAACATCGTCGTCGGCCTCGACCTCGCCGGCGACGAAACCCTCTACACCGCCCAGCCCCACCGTCCCGCCTTCGACCTCGCCCACAGCGCCGGCATGCCCTGCACCGTCCACGCCGGCGAAGCCGCAGGCCCCGACAGCATGTGGGAAGCAATCGACATCCTCGGTGCCCGCCGCATCGGCCATGGTGTGCGCTGCACCTCCGACACCGCACTTCTGAACCGGCTCCGCACCGACAAGATCGCCTTGGAGATGTGCCCCACCAGCAACGTGCAGACCGGCGCCGTCCCCAGCCTCACCGACCACCCCGCCATCCCCCTCCTGGCCGCCGGGCTGCCCGTCACCATCAGCACCGACACCCGCACCACCTCCGACACCACTCTGCAACGCGAATTCGACGCACTACGGCACACCAACGGATGGACCAGCGAGCACGAGCCCCTCGCACAGGGGAACGCAACCGGAGCGTCTTTCAGTACCCGAAACGAGTAGTACCAGCGGGCACGACAGCTATGTGACGTGCTCCGCCGCTGTGCCGGGCCTCGTCATAGATCCGGCCAGCCCGCAGTACCCCGTCCGGGACTCCGAGGGGCGTTGTCAGTAGCTGTTTCTGATCCCCGGTTCTGACGGGTCCTACGTTGGCGTGGTGTCCAAGGGCACCGGGCGGGCCGGGGAGCGGAACTGCCGGGCTTGTGGCGAATGGCTCAGGCCGGTTGACCGGCCGTCTGCGTCTGGCCCGCTGCGTCGTGGAAGACGGCTGGCCCCTTCGCCGGGCCGCCGAACGCTTCCAGGTCTCGCCCACGACGGCTCAGCGGTGGGCCGGCCGCTACCGCGAGCTGGGCGAGGC
>NZ_FPJO01000018.1 GCF_900119365.1 Streptomyces atratus | reverse complement strand
ATGCTCACGGTGGGGGAGCGGCGGGAGGTGTTGGTCGAGTGGAATGGTGTCAGCGGTCCGTATCCGGACACTGCGACCATTCATCGGCTTGTCGAGGAGCGTGTCGCGGCCAGTCCCGATGCGGTTGCTGTCACGCATGGGGGGCGCGGTTGGACCTACGGTGACATCAATGCCCGCGCGAACCGGCTCGCCCACCACCTGCGCGGCACGGGTATTTCCCCGGACACCCTGATTGCTGTCTGTCTCGACCGTTCGCCCGAGCTCATCGCCACGCTGCTGGGCATCCTGAAGGCCGGTGCCGCGTTCGTTCCTCTCGATCCGGACTATCCGACCGACCGGATCACCTACATGGTCGAGGATGCGGGTGCTCCGTTGGTCATCACCAGTTCCGGTCTGGGCGACCGGCTTCCGGGGGGGTTCGCGTGGCTGCTGGTCGACACTCAGTGGCCGGCAGGTCCGGACACCGATCCCGATCCGCTGGCCTCTCCGGATGATCTGGCCTATGTGATCTATACGTCGGGTTCGACGGGCAGGCCGAAGGGTGTTGCTCTTGAGCACCGGGGTGTCGTGAATTATCTGCATTGGTGTGATCAGAACTATCCCGCGCACATCCCGGGCGGGATCGGCTCGGTCCTGTATTCGTCGGTGACGTTCGATCTGACGATCACGGCGCTGTTCCTGCCTCTCATCCAGGGCCAGCAGCTCGTCATCCCCGTCACCGCACCGGACCAGACGGCGTTCGACGCGGCGATCGACCTGATCTGCACCAACACCCCGATCAGTTTCCTCAAGGCGACTCCTTCGCATCTGGAGGTCCTTGCCGCGCATCTGGAGACCCGTAGCGCGCGTCATCACATCACCACCATCGTGGCGGGCGGCGAGAACCTCGCCCCGCAGTTGGTCGCCCGGCTCCTGAGCACCAGCAGCACGCGAACGACGTTCAGCAACGAGTACGGCGCGACCGAGGGCTCGGTGGCGAACGTGATGAGCCTGACGACCGCACCTGATCCGCACGGGGGCACCACCACGCTGGGCCGGCCGATCACGAACACCACCGCCTACGTCGTCGATCACCACAACCAGCCCGCACCCGTCGGCATCCCGGGCCACGCCCTGCTGGGCGGTATCTGCCTGGCCCGGCACTACCACAACCGGCCCGACCTCACCGGGCAGCGCTTCACCCCCAACCCCCTCACCCCGCCCCGCCCCGATCCGCGCACTTACCACACCGGGGACCTGGTCAAATGGCGGCCCGACGGCACCCTTGAGTTCATCGGCCGGATCGACAACCAGATCAAGCTGCGCGGCTACCGCATCGAACTCGGCGAGATCGAAGCCGCCCTCAGCACCCACCCCCACATCCACACCACCACCGTCACCACTCGCGAAGACATACCCGGGGACAAGCGTCTGGTCGCCTACGTCGTGCCCGCCCCGGGACACGACGCCGACGCGTCCGAACTCCGCACCCACCTGCAGCGGCAACTGCCGGACTACATGGTCCCCAGCACCTACGTCCCCCTCGATCAACTGCCCCTGACACCCAACGGAAAGGTCGACACCAAGGCCCTTCCCGCGCCCGGCCACCACCGCCCCGAACTCGCCACCACCTACACCGCACCCCGGAACTCGACGGAGGAGACCATTACCGGCGTGTGGTCCGACGTCCTCGGCGTCGACACCGTCGGCATCCACGACAACTTCTTCGAACTGGGCGGACAGTCGATCAGCTCGGTGCGGGTGGTTTCTCGGCTGCGGGAATCCGGTCTGGACGTCTCCCTCCAGCAGTTCGTGCGGCACCCGACGGTGGCCCAGCTGGCGGCCGCGCTGGACGTCCCGCAAGTGGTGTCGGCCGGGCTGGTGGTGCTCCTGTCGTCCGTGGCGGACCCGGAGCTGCCCGTCCTTTTCTGCGTGCACCCGGGCGGCGGCAGCACCCACCCGTACCGGGCTCTCGCACGATGCCTGACGGGCAGGTTCACCGTGTACGGCGTCCAGGCGCCGGGACTGAACGCGGACGAGGCGCCGCTCGTCGGGATCGAGTCGATCGCGGACCGGTACTGGCGGGAGATCCGCCGTGTGCGGCCCGCGGGCCCGTGCACCATCCTCGGATGGTCGACCGGCGCGGTGATTGCCCACGCGATGGGTGTGCAGGCCCCGGAGGAGGTGGCGGGTCTGTACCTGCTGGAGCCGGCGGTGACCGGCGACGACCAGCGGGACCGCTTCCAGCGACACGCCGAGGTGTACCGCCGGGTGAACGAGTTGTGGCGCCGCGGTCAGGACGAGCACGGTGCCGAACGGGCCACGACGGAGCGGGAGCTGCGACGTCTGGCTCCGGAGATGAACCTCGACGAGGATCTGGTCACGCTCGACGAGTGGCTTCCCTTTGCGGTACTGGAGGCCGAGGTGCGCTCGCTCGCCGCCTACCGGCCCGGCCGCTCGGTGGCCAGGGCGACGCTGTTCGTCAGCGACACGGTGCGCGACGGCAGCGGCGACGAGGTACCGGAGGCCCGGTACCTCGCCCACTGGCGCGGGCTCTACCCGGCAGGTCTGGCCCAGCGGGCGATGCCGGGTCGTCACATGGAGATGGTCAGGGGCGACGAGCAACTGGACGCCGTGGTAGCCGCGTTGCGGGAGGCGGTGCCGACCGGCGGCGCCGACCGGGAATGGGAGCTGCTGCAGGTCTGACCGCGGATCGTCGCCGGAGTACGGGAGCCGGCAGAGCCGACGAGGGGCCCACCACGGAAACGTGGTGGGCCCTCGTCATGTTCGTCGGCTCGCCGTCGTCCGTGAGCGGCGGTGGCCGTGGCCTGGGGAGCGCGCCGCTCTGCTCGGTCCCTTCATCACCCCGGCCCCACCGGGGCTCCACCCGACCCGCCAGGCCGGACCGCGCGGTGCACCGGGGCCGAAAGGCCGCTGCGGGGGCCCGGCCCGCGATGTCGGCCCGGGGCGGCGGGGGCTTCGGAGCCTCGGGGCCTCCCTGCCCGGCGCTGCCCCGGGCCCCCGCTGCCGGTGACGTCTCCACCCCGGTCCTCCCGCATTCCCTTCCTGCCCCTTTCGGCGCACATGCCGACGCCCCGGTCTCGTGGTCCCACCATGTGTTCGGTGGGAGCGCGAGACCGGGGCGTCGGAGGATGCGGCCGGTGCCGCCCGGCTCACCAGCGCTTCAACTCGGAGAAGAAACCCGGTATCTCGGTGGCGCGACCGGTGCGCAGGGCGGTTCGGTAGATGTGGTAGCCGACGGCCAGGTCGAGGACGCCGAGGCCGAACGGGGAGAAGACGGTGGGGCGGTCGTGGGCCAGGGTCACATCGCCGCGCAGCACGTCGGCCAGTGTGCCGTCGATGAAGTCGCGCGTGCCGTACTCCATCTCCGTCAGATGGGGCGAGGTCTGCGCGGTGAGGCAGTGGTCGATGTCGTCCAGGACGTTGTGGCACTTGATCATGACGGTGGGGTGGATGTCGCGCAGGGACAGGTTCAGGATGAGCTGGCCCGGCAGGAGGGTCTGCTGGTCCGTCAGCCAGGGCGCCGGCGCGGTGGTGGCGAGGATGACCAGGTCGGCGGTGGCCAGGGCCGCGTCGATCTGTGCCACGGTGCGGGTCTGCCAGCCGTGGGTGCCGGCGGCGTAGGCGGCGAAGGTCTCGGCGTACGCGTCGACGTGGTCGTGGACCAGGCATTCGCGGACGTTGGTGCCGCGCGCCGCGAGGAAGTCGGAGACGGTCCGGCCGATGACGCCGGCGCCGACGAAGAGCACCGTCTTCGGGTTGTCGCCGTCGGCGAGGGTCTCCACGGCGAGCGCGGCGGACGCCGCGGTGCGGGCGGCGCTGATGCCGGACGCCTCCAGGCAGGCGAACGGGTAGCCGGTCCCGGCGTCGTTCAGCAGGAGGACGGCGGAGGCGCGCGGCAGGTTCTGGCTCACGTTCTGCGGGTAGCTGGCGATCCACTTGAGGCCGGAGACCGGTGTGTCGCCGCCGAGGTGGGCGGGCAGAGCGATGATCCGGGCGCCGGGATCGTGCGGGAAGCGCAGGAAGTGGCTGTTGGGGTTCACGGTGGCCCCGCGGCTGTGCTGGAGGTAGGTCTCCCGCACGAGGTCCAGGACGTCCGACGGCGCGGAGTCGATGACATCCTGGGTAACGGAGCCGTCGATCACGTGGAAGGTTGACATCGGTGGTTGCCTTTCGCGGGCGGGATCAGGTGAGGACGCCGAAGTTCCGCTCGACCCAGTCGTTGTTGTAGACCGTGCCGAGGTAGCGCTCGCCGAGGTCGGGAGAGATCGCGGCGATGCGGGAGTCGGCTGGGATGGTGTCGGCGCGGCGGCGGACAGCGGCCAGGACTGAGCCGGTGGAGCCGCCGGTGAGCAGGCCGTGGGTGCGGGCGAGCAGCCGGCACTCGCGTATGGCGTCCTCCTCGGCGACCAGTACCACGTCGTCGGCGAGGCCGGGTTCGAACAGTTCGGGGATGCGGCTGGCGCCCAGCCCGGGGATGCGTCGCGGGCCGGGTGCGGCGCCGAAGACGACGGAGCCGAGGGCGTCGACGGCGACGATCCGGGTGTGCGGCGAGAACTCGCGCAGGTATTGCGCGCAGCCGACGAACGTGCCGGTGGAGCCGACGCCGATGAACAGGTAGTCGAGATGCTGGACCGTCTTGAGCAGGGTGCGCGCGGTCTGTTCGTAATGGGCGCGCGGGTTGGCCGGGTTGGCGTACTGGTTGAGCCAGACCACGGTCGGGTCCGCTTCGATGTGGCGCCGGATGTGGGCGATGCGGGACTGGAGGAAGCCGCCGTTGGCGTCGACGGTGTCGACGACGACCACCTCGGCGCCCAGGGCACGCATGTGATCGATGCTGGTGGCGTTGGTGTTCGGGTCGACGACACAGGTGAAGCGGTAGCCCTTGGTGGCGCAGATGGAGCTGAGGGCGATACCGAGGTTTCCGGACGAGGACTCGATGACGCGGGCGCCCGGCGTGAGGACGCCGCGGTGCTCGGCGTCCTCGATGAGACTCAGCGCGGTCTTCAGCTTGACGGAGCCGGCCGGGTTGAGGCCCTCGATCTTCAGGAAGAGGTCCGAGCCGGGCACCATCCGGGGCAGCAGGACGAAGAGGTCGTCGGTGACCAGCTCGTAGGTGTGTTCGTAGATCATGACCGGGGCTCCCAAAGGTCTTCGGGGCCGGTCTCCTCCGCCGCGTAGCGGCCCAGTGCGCTGACAGCCATGCGCAATTCCAGTGCCATGGCGTCCAGCAGGCGTTCGAGGCCGTGCTCGGGGTCCTCGTCGGCGGCGATCAGTGCGGCGCGGCCGAGGCCGACGGCGCGGGCGCCGAGGGCGAGCAGTTTCACGGCGCGGATGCCGTCCCAGACACGTCCGCTGGCGAGGAGGGTGCGGCCGGCGGGGTCGACGCGGCGCAGGCATTCGGAGAGGGGCAGTCCGACGTGGCCGAGGAAGCCGGTCGGGGCCCAGCCGGTGCCGCCCTCGGCACCGTCGACGGCGACGGCGTCGGCGCCGGCGTCCCAGGCGATGGTGGCGGCTTGGTCGATGTCGCGGCCGGGGAAGAGCTTCACCCAGCAGCGGGCGCGCGGGTAGTTGTTGCGCATGAGCTGGATCTGCCGGCGGAAGATCTCGTCGGTGAAGGTGCCCGGGCTCGCGCAGCGCAGGATCGAAGAGGCGCTGGGGCCCAGCCGTTGGACGGCGTACTGTCCGGCGAGGTCGGCCGCGACCGCTTCGCTGATCATGGTGAGGCCGCCGAGGCCGGGCTTGGCACCCTGGCCGACCTTGAGTTCGAAGCCGAGGCGGCCGGTGGTCAGGAGGCCGGTGACGGCGGGGTCGCTGTAGACATGGTTCCAGACCTCGGAGTCGGCGTCCTCGGTGCTCTGCTGGACGCAGATGCCGCCTACGCCGTCGGGGAGTTCCTCGCAGTACGCATGGACGCGTTCCAGCAGGCCCTTGCGGTGGTCGTCGCCGCTGGAGCGGAAGCCGTTCATGGGGGCGACGTTCTCGCCGATGACCATGGGGATGCCGAGCCGTCCGGCCTGGCGGCTGAGGGCGAGGCTGATGCCGGTGACGCGGGTGGAGCCGAGAGCCGACAGGTAGACCGGCAGCGGGGCGGTGAAGCCGCCGAGGGCGGTGTCGAGGCGGACATCGGAGTAGAGGGGTTCGCGGCCGAGGTCGATGAGCTTGGCCAGGCGGCCCGGCATGAAGACGGGCGGGGCCAGGCGCAGTCCGTCGATCTCGTCGCCGGCGGATTCGGGGGCGGCGCCGAAGACGGCGGTGCCGTAGCTGTTCAGGGGCGGGAAGACGGCGGCGGCGCCGTCGCGGGCCCGGGCGCGGACGGTGTCCTCGGGCAGGCCGGGTGCAGCCAGCTGGGTCACGGCGACACGACCCCCGCGATCTTCGGGAAGGCTGTGGTCCGCCAGACGGAGTCCAGGCCGGTGACCCAGCGGGTCAGGCGCTCCAGGCCGATGCCGAAGCCGGCGCTGCTGGGGATGCCGTTCCGGGCGACATCGAGGTACCAGGCGTACTTGGAGGGGTTCTCGCCGGTTTCGCGCATCCGGGTGACCAGGGCCGCGTAGTCGTACTCGCGTTCGCTGCCGCTGCACAGTTCGCCGCAGCCCTCGGGGGCGATGAGGTCGAAGTTGAGCAGGGTGCCGGGCTCGGCCGTGCTCTCCTTGTCGTAGAAGCCGCGGGAGCCCTTGGGGTAGCCGACGATGAAGAACGGGGCGTCGGCCTGGCGGGAGATGCGCTCCTCGGCCTCCCACTCGATCTCGGTGCCGGCGGCCTGCGGGTACCCGTCGCGGCGCAGACCGTCGACGACCTCGCCGTGCGGGACGCGGGCGAACGGCCGGGCCACGCGGCGGCGCAGGGCGTCGGGGTCGCGGCCGAGGACGGCGAGGTCGTCGCCGCACTCGTCGACGACGGTGGTCACGGCGTAGCGCACCAGCCGCTCGGCGACGCCCATGGCGTCGTCCCGGGCGGCGCCCGCGTACTCGACGTCGATCTGCCGGAACTCGGTGAGGTGGCGGTGGGTGCTGCTGGTCTCGACGGGTTCGAGGCGGACGTTGGGCGCGATGAGGAAGATGCGGTCGAAGGCCAGCAGCGATGCCTGCTTGTAGAGGATGGCGCTGGTCATCAGCTTGTAGCGGTGGCCGTAGTAGTCGACATCGACCTGCTTGGCGCCGCGCGAGCCCGGGTCGGTGACGGGGCCGATGACCGGGTGGGCCATCTCCACGGCGCCGTCGGAGCGCAGGAAGGAACGGGCACCGGCCATGAGCGCCTGCTGGATGCGCAAGGCCGCGTGGGTGCGCGGGTCGCGCAGGTGTTCCAACGGTGAGGGCAGCGCGGCGGCCTCGGGCGCCGACGGGAGATCTGTCTGAAGTGTCATGTTTGTTCTGTCCTGTCCTGTCGTTGCCGGGTCGGGGGCACCAGCCACCGGTGGCGGAGGGGCACCGGGGCGGGGGCCGCTCGGATCAGCTCGCCCTGTCGAGGCGGGCGGCGGGGTCGTCGTAGCGGTTCTTGACGTGGTTGAGCGCCTGCAGCAGTCCGGACGAGGTCAGCCGCCGGGACGGCTGTGCGGCGGTGGGCCGGTCGAGCGGGAGCGACCCGGTGCGGGACCACTCCAGCCGGCCGCGGTCGGAGATGAAGCTGCGGGTGCGCCCCGCGTTGTCGGGGTGCAGGCAGAAGGGGACGTCGAGGTAGCCGTGGGCGAAGGCGCGGATCAGGGCCTGGCCGAGGTCGTCGTGCAGGTTCAGGACGGCCTCGACGAGGGAGCGGGCCTCCGCCTCGATGCCGGTGGACGGCGGCGGAGCGGCCGGCCGTGTGGTGCGGGCGGCAGCGGCGGCGGTCTCCAGCGCGATGACGTTCTCCTCGACGGAGGGGATGCGGGCCGACTCCGCCGGTGTCTTGACGATGAGCCGGGTGGCGCCGGTGCGCACGGCGAGCCGGGCGGCGTCCGCCACGAGCCGCAGCGCACCGTCCCAGGTCTCCGGGTAGACGCCCATGTACGCGTAGACGACCACGTGCCAGGAGGTGTCCGGGAGTTGGTCGGCGGCGAGGGCGCGCAGCGCGTGGACGGCCTCCTCGTCCTGTTCGCGGCTGGTCTGCTGGGCGTAGCTGAGGGAGATGCTGCGCAGGCCGTGCTGGCGGAAGAACATGGCTTCCAGGACGGAGAGGGCGACGAGCAGGGAGGGCGGGCAGAGCTGGCCCAGCATGCAGCCGCCGAAGGTCTCCAGGTGCGGTTCGGTGCCGGCCTCGCGCAGGGCGGCGAGCCTGCGGCATGCTTCGGCCCAGGCGCGGACCGAGGTGGCCAGCGGGGTGCGGCCGTAGGGCAGGCAGTAGGAGACGGGGCCGCCTTCGGTGGCGTCGAGTCCGGCGGCGATGAGGGCTTCGACGATCCGGCCGGGTTGTGCGGAGCCGTGCCGTACCTGGACGGGGAAACCGGGGCCGTGGACGCCGTCGAGGAGACCGGTGGTGGTCTCGATGGGCATGCTGACCAGCGGATAGCCGTTGAGGTGGTGGTCCTGGGCGACGGCGCGGGCGGCGGCGGCGTAATCGCCGACGCGGGTGAAGCTGTCCAGGGTGAGGGTGCCGACGGTGGTGGCGTCGGCGGCACGGGTGGCGATCAGGCCGGTGCGCATCCGGGCGGGGTCGGCGAAGCCCATACGGGGCTGCACGACGAGGCTGCCGGTGCGGGCGGCGTCGGCAATGAAGCGGTGGAAGGCGCCGCCGGCGGGGGCGGGTTCAGCGGACGGCATCGACGTGGGGCCTTCCGTGCCGGTGCTCGGGCAGGGTGTCGAGCAGGGCGAGCAGTCCGGGGACGGCGTTCGCTCCGGTCAGGACGGCGTCGAAGCCGGCGTCGGTGAGCGAGGCGTGGACGTCCGGGGCGATGGTGCCCGAGGTGTTCAGCTTGCCTCCGACGACGAGCGGCACCCTGGCCAGCGCCGGCACGGCGCGCACCGCGCGGGCCAGGCCCGTGGCCTCCTCGGCACCGTGTCCGTTGACCGTGCTGACGACGATGAGGCCGGGCGTGCGGGCCGTGGCCTCCTCGATCAGGACGCCGACCGGGACGCACGCGCCGAGATTGGTGACCTCCCAGCCCTGTTCCTCGAGCAGTAGTTGCAGGAAGAGCAGGTTCCAGGTGTGTGAGTCCGAGGCGATGGTGGTCAGGACTGCGTGGTGCGGGTTGTCCGGGGGCTGGCGATGCGGGTACACGACCGGCTTTTCCTCTCGACACCGTTATGGGGCCGCGACCGCTGCGATCGGGCCGGGTACCCGTGAAGTCGCCCTCCGTGGGGGCGTCCGGGCTGTGCACTAGTGACGCCGTCCATGGTGGCCAGCGGTGATCGCGAGCGGCACTGGGCAGTTGTGACCATCCCGAGGGGCGTCATTTGTGTCCACTGGGGTCGCGCGTCCGCGCGTCCTAGCCTGCTCGTCGCGGACGTTCGGCGCCGGCGGTCGCGGTTTTGCCGGCGGCACGGTCCCCGGCCCGCCCGGAGGCCCCCGCCCTGCCCCTTGCCGCGCGCCGTACGGCGCGCCGCCCGTGAACCGCTTGTACCGCTGACGATGTCCTGACGATGGGGAGTGAACGGTGGCTGATCACCAGCTGGGGGAGTGGCGGCACGCACTGGCGGGCCTCGAGCCGCTGGAACTGCCGTCGGACCGCCGGCCGTCGGACGACGGACCGGGCCTTGCGGACCGGGTCCCGTTCGACGTGCCCGCCCGCACCGCCGACGCGCTGGCCGCGCTGGCCCGCGACCGGGGCGTGGAGCTGCCCGCGGTCCTGCTGACGGTGTTCCACACGCTGCTGGCGCGGCATGCCGGCCGGGGCGACGTCCCGGTGGCGGTGCCGACGGACGGCACGCGGGACACGGATGCGGCGACCGTGGTGCGGGGCGCGGTCGGCGACCCGGCGTTCACCGAGGCCCTGGCGCATGTCGCGCGGGGCATGGTGGACGCCGTCGGCCGTGGTCCGGTGCCGCTCGCGGTGCTGGCGGACGCGGCCGGCGGCGCGGTGGCCGCGGTGGCGTGGTTCGCGTGGCGCACAGCCGGCCGGGAGGCCGCCGCGTTCCCGCCGGACGCGCACGTCACGCTGGAAGTCGTCGCGGACGGCGGGGGGCTGAGCGGTGTCCTCGGCTACCGGACCGATCTGTTCGAACGGGCTACGGCAGAGCGGATGGCGGGGCACCTCGCGACGCTCGCGCGTTCCGCCGCCGACGCGCCCGGGGAGCCGCTCAGCGCACTGGAGATGCTGACGGAGCCGGAGCGGCACCGGATCCTGACCGAGTGGAACGGGCCGCGATCCGCGTTCCCGGACACCGCAACCGTGCACCGGCTGGTGGGGGAGCGGGCCGCGCTCCAGCCCGACGCGGTGGCCCTGGAGCACGGCGGGCAGCGGCTGACCTACCGGGAGCTGGACGAGCGGGCCGAGGGGCTGGCGCGGTACCTGGCGGAGCGGGGCGTCGGCCCCGGCGCGCTGGTCGCGGTGTGCCTGGACCACGGCCCGGACCTGGTGTGCGCGCTGCTCGGCGTGCTCAAGTCGGGTGCCGCCTACGTGCCGTTGGACCCGGCCTACCCGGCCGAGCGGCTGCGGTACATGGTCGAGGACAGTGCCGCGCCGGTGGTGGTGACGCAGTCCGCGCACACGAGCCTGTTCGCGCCGGGCACCGCGCTGCTGCTGGCCGACCGGGAGTGGCCGGCCGGCACCGGCACCGTCCCGGTCGCCGCTGCGGGCCCGGACGACGTGGCGTACGTCATCTACACCTCGGGTTCGACGGGTCGCCCCAAGGGCGTGCGGGTCGGGCACCGGGGTGTCGTCAATTACCTGCACTGGTGCGACCGGAACTATCCTCCGGCGCCCGGTGCGCGGATCGGTTCGCTGCTGTGCTCGTCGGCGGCTTTCGACCTGACGGTGACCGCGCTGTTCCTGCCGCTGGTGCAGGGGCTGTGCCTGGTGGTGCCGCGGCCGGAGCCGGGACGCGGCGTGTTCGACGCGGCCGTGGACATCGTCGCGACCGGTGTCCCGATCAGCTTTCTGAAGGCAACGCCCTCGCACCTGGAGCTGCTGACCGCTCGGCTGGAGCAGGACGGCGTCCGGCACGGCATTGCCACGGTGGTCGCAGGTGGCGAGGACCTGACACCGGCGCTGGCGCACCGGGCGCTGGCCCTGGGCACAGGGGACACCACGATCGTCAACGAGTACGGGCCGACCGAGGCGACCGTCGGCAACGTGGTCGGCCGGACGGTGTCGGTGGACCCGGCGGCGGACCACGTGCCGATGGGCCGGGCGATCGACAACACCGAGGTGTACGTGGTCGGGGCGCACGGTGAGGTCCAGCCGGTCGGAGTGCCCGGTGAGCTGCTGATCGGCGGTGTCAACGTGGCCCTCGGCTATCTGGGCCGGCACGATCTGACGGCGCGGCGGTTCGTGCCGCACCCGTTCTCGGCCGATCCCGAGGCGCGCGTGTACCGCACCGGCGACCTGGTGAAGTGGCTGCCGGACGGGCGCCTGGTCTACCTGGGCCGTATGGACGACCAGGTCAAGCTGCGTGGGCACCGGGTGGAACTCGGAGAGATCGAGAACGCCCTGCTGTCCCGGCCGGCCGTCGCGGCGGCCACGGTCGTGGTCCGTGAGGACGTCCCGGGCGACAAGCGGCTGGTGGCGTACCTGGTGCCGACCGGCGGCACGGCCGTGGCCGTGGCCGCGCTGCGCGCGGCGCTGGCGCGGGAGCTGCCCGAGCACATGCTGCCCGCCCGGTACGTCGTGCTGGAGCGACTGCCGCTCACCCCGAACGGCAAGGTGGACCGGCGGGCGCTGCCCGCGCCCGAGGGCCACCGCCCCGACGTCTCCGCCGCGTTCGCCGCGCCGCGTACACCCACCCAGCGGGCGGTCGTCGGCATCTGGGCCGAGCTGCTGGGCGTCGATGAGGTCGGCGCGGACGACGATTTCTTCGAACTGGGCGGTCACTCCCTGCTGGCCGTCCGGATCGCCTCCCGGCTGCGTCGGGACCTCGGGGTGGACGTGCCGTACCGGACGCTGTTCGACGCGCCGACGCCGGCGCTGCTGGCGACGGCCGTGGACGCACTGGATCCGGGGACCTGCGCCGCGATCCCGCGGGCGGACCGGTCGGCGGGTGCCCTGCCGCTGTCTTTCGCGCAGCAACGCCTTTGGTTCCTGGACCAGTTGGCGCCGGGCCGGGCCGAGTATGCGATCCCGGTGGGGCTGCGGGTCGAGGGGGACTTCGCGCCGGACGCGTTCGGTGCCGCGCTGACAGCCCTGGCCGCCTCGCACGAGATCCTGCGGACCCGGTTCGTCGCGGACGCCACGGGACGTCCGTTCCAGGTCGTCGACGCCGGGCGGGAGGTGGCGGTGGACGTCCACGACGCCCGCCGCCTCGGTGCCGGCGCCGCGCGCGCGATGCTGCGCGAGGCGGCGGGACGGCCGTTCGACCTGGCCGCCGGGCCGCTGCTGCGCGCGATGGCGGTGCGGGTGGCCGACACGGAGTGGCTGCTGCTGCTCACGGTGCACCACATCGTCTCCGACGGCTGGTCGGAGGGCATCCTGGCTCGAGAGCTGGGCGAGCTGTACGGCGCGGCGGTGGCCGGCCGGCCGTGCACCCTGGCCCCCCTCGGCCTCCAGTACGCGGACTTTGCGAGCTGGCAGCGGGAGGTGCTGGACGGTCCGGCGCTGGCGGGACAGTCGGCGTATTGGCGGGAGCGGCTCGCCGGAGTACGGCCGCTGGAACTGCCGGCCGACCACCGGCGGCCGGCCGAGCGGTCGGGCCGGGGCGGCACGGTGTCCTTCTCGGTGCCCGCCGACGTGGCCGGCGCGGCCCGGCGGCTGGCGGCGGGGCAGGGGGCGAGCCTGTTCATGTCGCTGCTGGCGGTGTTCCAGCTGCTGATGGCGAAGTACAGCGGTCAGGACGACATCGCGGTCGGCAGCCCGGTCGCCGGCCGCAACCGTGCCGAGACGGAGGATCTGATCGGTTTCTTCGTCAATACTCTCGTCCTGCGTACCGACCTGTCCGGTGACCCGGCGTTCACCGAACTCCTCGACCGGGTCAAGGACACCGCGCTCGGTGCCTACGACCACCAGGACCTGCCCTTCGAACGCCTCGTGGAGGAACTCGCCCCCGACCGCGACCTGTCCCGCAACCCGCTGTTCCAGACGATGTTCGTGCTCCAGAACACCCCGGACGGCCACGCCTGGCAGCTGCCCGGAGCGGTGGTGGAGCCGTTCGCCGTCCGCGAGGAGGAGGCCAAGTTCGACCTGACCCTGATTCTCACCGAGCGGCCCGACGGCTCGCTCGACGGCGATCTGGTGTTCGCCCTCGACCTGTTCGCACCGGACACGGCGGAGCGGCTGGCGGGGCACTTCACCACGCTGCTGTGCGCGGCGGTCGCCGGCCCGGAGCGCCGACTGTCCGAGCTGGAGGTGCTGACCGGTGCCGAGCGGCGCCGGGTGCTGGCCGAGTGGAGCGGGACGGCGTCCGCCGCGGACACCGGGGCCGAAGCCGGGGCCGGGGCGACGGTGCACCGGCTCGTCGAGGAGTGCGCCGCCCTGCGGCCGGACACAACAGCGGTGCTCTCGGCCGACGGAGAACTGACCTATCGGGAGCTGAACGCGCGGGCCAACCGGCTCGCCCGGCACCTGCGTTTTTGCGGAGCCGGTCCCGGGGCCGCGGTCGCCGTGTGCCTGGAGCGCGGCCCCGAGCAGATCACCGCACTGCTCGCAATACTCAAGTCCGGCGCCGCCTACCTGCCGCTGGATCCGGAGCACCCCGCAGACCGGCTCGCCCACATGGTCGCGGACGCGCGGGCCGCGCTCGTGGTCACCGACAGCGCCCGGGCCGCACGGCTGCCCGACGAGCCCGGCCGGTTCCTCACCGACCGGGACTGGCCGTCCCTCGCGGACCTGCCGGCCCACGACCCGGAACCCGCAGCGTCCTCCGGCGACCTGGCGTACGTGATCTACACCAGCGGATCCACCGGTCGGCCCAAGGGCGTCGAGATCGAGCACCGCAGCCTGGTCGGTCTGGTCCGCTGGACGGCCGACACCTTCGGCGCGGCCCCGGGACGGCGTGTCGCGCTGCTGGCCGGGGTCGGGTTCGACGCGGCGGCGTGGGAGTTGTGGCCCGCGCTGGCGACCGGCGCCACCGTGTGCGTACCCGACGACACGGTGCGGCTGACGCCGGCGCTGCTGCAGCGCTGGCTGAGCGAGCGGCGGGTCACGGGCACCTTCGTCTCGACGCCGATGCTGGAGTCGCTGGCGGCCCTCGACTGGTCGGAGCCGACGTCCCTGGAGTACGTGCTGACCGGTGGTGACGCGCTGCGCCTGCCGACCGGGCTGCGCCTGCCCTTCCGCGTCGTCAACAACTACGGGCCGACCGAGTCGACGGTGGTGACGACCTCGGCCGAGGTCGTCACCGGCACTGCCGTGCCGCCGATCGGCCGCCCGGTGCGCGGCACCTTCGTGTACGTGGTGGACCGGTACGGCCGGCCGGTGCCGACCGGGGTGCCGGGCGAACTCCTCGTCGGTGGCGCCGGGCTGGCGCGCGGATACCGGGGGCAGCCGGGCCAGACGGCGGAGCGGTTCGTGACCGCCGACGTCGACGGCACACCGCGCCGGGTCTACCGCACCGGGGACCGGGTCCGCTGGCTGGCCGACGGGCAACTGGAGTTCCTGGGGCGGCTGGACGACCAGGTGAAGCTGCGCGGGCACCGCATCGAGCCCGGTGAGATCGAGGCGGTGCTGCTGGCCGGCCCCGACGTCGCCGCAGCCACCGTCGTCGTCCGCGAGGACGCCCCCGGCGACAAGCGGCTGGTCGCGTATGTCGTCCCGGCAGCGGGCGCTACGGTGCGCGGCGAAGCCCTGCGCGGGCGGCTGCGCCGTGAACTGCCCGACTTCATGGTGCCGTCCGCGTTCGTGGCGCTGGAGCGGCTGCCACTGACCCCGAACGGCAAGGTGGACCGGCGGGAGCTGCCCGCGCCCGAGCCCCGCGCATCCGGGGCCGGCGGTCCGGCCCCTCGTACTCCGGTCGAGCGCGCGATCGCGGCGGCCTGGTCCCAGGTATTGGGCACCGAGGTCACCGGTGTGGACGACGACTTCTTCGAGCTCGGCGGCCACTCCCTGCTCGCCACCCAGGTGACGTCACGGCTGCGGGACGCGCTGGGTGTGGAGGTGCCGGTGCGGGCGCTGTTCGCGGCACCCACCGTCGTCGGGCTGGCCGCGGCCGTGGCGGAGCTCGCTGCCGACGGGACGGCCGGTGCGGAGCGAATCGTGTCGGCCGACCGGACCGGCGGGCCGCTGCCGCTGAGCTTCGCCCAGCAGCGGCTGTGGTTCCTCGACCAACTGGAGCCCGGACGCGCCGAGTACGCCGTGCCCTTCGCACTGCGCGTCAGCGGTGCGCTGGACACCGATGCCCTCGACGCGGCACTGACCCGCATGCTGGCGCGGCACGAGATCCTGCGGACGAGGTTCGTCGCCGGCGACGACGGTGAGCCGGCGCAGGTCGTCGATCCGCCGGCGCCGGTGCACACGGCCGTCCACGACCTGCGGCACATCGCCGACACCGAGGAACGGCAGGAGGCGGCACGGCACTTGGCCCGCGCGGAGGCCGCCCGCCCGTTCGACCTGGCGGCGGGACCGCTGCTGCGCGCGCACCTGGTGCGACTGGCCGACGAGGAGGCGCACCTGCTGCTGACGGTGCACCACATCGCCTGCGACGGCTGGTCGGAGCCGGTCATGGCGCGCGAACTGCGGGAGGGCTACCGGGCGGCGACGACCGGCATCCCGCCCGAAGACGCGGAACTGCCTGTGCAGTACGCCGACTTCTCCGTGTGGCAGCGACAGCAGCTCACCGGTGACGTGCTGGAGGGGCAGCTGGCGTACTGGCGGGAGCGCCTCGCCGGGGTGGAACCTCTGGAACTGCCCACCGACCACCGCCGTCCGGAGAGGCGGCCCGGAGGCGGCGACACCGTGACGTTCGAGGTGAGCGCGGCAGTGGCCGCCGGGCTGAGCAAGGCGGCCAGGAGCGGCACCGCAAGCCTGTACATGGTGCTGCTGGCTGCCTTCCAGGTGCTGCTGGTCAAGTACGCCCGCCAGGACGACGTGACCGTCGGCAGCCCGGTCGCCGGCCGCAACCGTGCCGAGACGGAGGATCTGATCGGTTTCTTCGTCAATACTCTCGTCCTGCGTACCGACCTGTCCGGTGACCCGGCGTTCACCGAACTCCTCGACCGGGTCAAGGACACCGCGCTCGGTGCCTACGACCACCAGGACCTGCCCTTCGAACGCCTCGTGGAGGAACTCGCCCCCGACCGGGACCCGTCCCGCAACCCGCTGTTCCAGACGATGTTCGTGTTCCAGAACACGCCGGACGAGCACGGCTGGAGCCTCCCGGGGCTGGACGTGGAGCCGTTCACGGTCACGCTGCCGGACGCCAAGTTCGACCTCACCCTGATGATGTCCGAGGACGCGGACGGCGGACTGCGCGGCGCCCTGGAGTACCGGACGGACCTCTTCGAGCGGGACACGGTCGCCCGGCTGGCCGGCCACCTGGGCACACTGCTGGAGGCGGTGGCCCGCGAGCCCGCGGCACGGCTGTCCCGGCTGTGCCTGCTCACTGCCGAGGAAGGGCGGCGGACGGTGGTCGAGTGGAACGACACCGCGGCCGCCTTCCCGGACACCGCCACGCTGCACGGCCTGTTCGAGGAGCGGGCGGCACAGCAGCCGGACACGGTGGCCGTCGAGGGGCCGCAGGGAACGCTGACCTACGGCGAACTGAACGCGCTTGCCAACCGGATCGCCCACCACCTGCGCACTCGGTACGGAGTGCGGCCGGACATGCCGGTCGCGGTGTGCCTGGAGCGTGGCCCCGATCTGGTGGCGGCCGTGCTGGGCGTCCTGAAGGCGGGGGCGCCGTATGTGCCGCTGGATCCGGACTATCCGGCGGAGCGGCTGGCGTACATGGTGCGGGACACCGCGACCCCGGTCGTCCTCACCGGCTCCGCGCACACCGGCCGGCTGCCCTCGGACGTACCGTTGCTGCTGCTCGACGAGGACACCACGACGCTGGCCGACGAGCCGGACACCGATCCCCGTCCGGCCGCCGGCCCGCACCACCTTGCCTACCTGATCTACACCAGCGGTTCCACCGGCCGCCCCAAGGGCGTCCAGGTCGAGCACCGCAGCCTGGTCAATCTGGTGCACTGGACGGCGCGGGAGTACGGGCTGGAACCCGGGCAGCGGATCGCGCTGCTGGCCGGGATCGGTTTCGACGCGGCGGCGTGGGAGCTGTGGCTCGGCCTGATCCGCGGCGCGACCTGCTGCGTCACCACCGAGACCGTCCGGCTCACCCCGCATCTGCTGCGGGACTGGCTGTGCGAACAGCACGTCCACGCCACGTTCCTGTCCACGCCGATGCTCGAGGCCCTGGTGGCGCTGCCGTGGGCGGCGGACAGCCCCCTCGACTACGTGCTGACCGGCGGTGACCGGCTGCGGATGCCGCCGCGGGCACGGCTGCCGTTCCGCGTGGTCAACAACTACGGACCCACCGAGACCACGGTCCTCGCCACCTCGACGGTGGTCGAACCCGGCGACGCGGTCCCGCCGATCGGCCGGCCCATCCCCAACGCCCTGGTGTTCGTGGTGGACCAGCACGGCCGGCCGGTGCCGGTCGGGGTGCCCGGCGAACTCCTCATCGGGGGCGTGCCGGTGGCCCGCGGCTACCGGGGCAGGCCGGAGCTGACCGAGGAGAGGTTCACCGCGTACGAGGCCGAAGGGGTGAGCACCCGGGTCTACCGCACCGGGGACCTGGTGCGGTGGCGGGCGGACGGGCAGCTCGAGTTCCTGCGGCGGATCGACAACCAGGTGAAGATCCGCGGCAACCGCATCGAGCTCGGTGAGGTCGAGTCCACATTGCTGACCCACCCCGGCATCGGCGAGGTCAGTGTGATGGTCCGCGAGGACACGCCCGGCGACAAGCGGCTCGTGGCGTATCTCGTGACCACCGGCGCGGACGCGCCGAGCACCGCGGATCTCCACGCCCACCTGGGGCGGTTCCTGCCCGACTATATGATCCCGGCGGCATTCGTCACGCTGGAGCGCCTCCCGCTGAACGCCAACGGCAAGGTGGACCGGGCGGCCCTGCCGGTGCCGGACCACCAGCGGCCGGATCTGGGGAGGGAGTACACGGCGCCGCGCAACGCCGTCGAGCGGACTGTCACCGCCGTGTGGCAGGAGCTGCTGGGCATCGACCGCGTCGGCGTGCACGACAACTTCTTCCAAATGGGCGGGCATTCGCTGCTCGCCACGCAGGTGGCCTCCCGGCTGCGGAAGGCGCTGCGGGTCGATGTGCCGGTGCGAGCCGTGTTCGACTCTCCCACCCCGGCGCAACTCGCCCAGGCCGTCGCCGACCTGATGATGGCGGCGATCACAGCGCAGTTCGCGCCGGCCAGGTGACCGCACCCGTTGCCACACCACGAAGGGGCCGGACCTCGGCAACGAGGTCCGGCCCCTCACGGCCCGGTCACGCCAGGTGGGACGGCTCAGGCCATGTCCTCGGCGCGGATGCCGCCGCTGGCGAGCGCGAGGGCGCCGAGCTGAAACCGGCTCTGGGCACCGAACCGGTCGGTCAGCTTCTCCGAAAGCCGGCGCACCGTGCGCAGTGAGACGTCCATCCGGCGGGCCGCCGCAGCGTCCGTGAGCCCTTGCGCCCACAACCGGAGCACGTGCTGCTCCTGGAGGGAGAGGTTGCCGCGGGTACGGGGGCGTGCCTCCGTGAGCGGCAGGGCTTCCTTCCACAGCCGGGCGAACAGGGTCGCGAAGGCTTCCGTGACCGACTCGACGCCGCACGCCATCGCGCCGACCACGCTGCGGCCGCTCGTGACCGGCACGACGGCGTGCCTGCGGTCGGAGACGATCATCCACACCGGCAGCGACGGCAGGGTGCGGACGGCGCCGCCGCACTCCTCGTTCCGGCGCAGGCGCTCCGTCGCCTCAGGGTCGTTGCGGACGCTCTCCAGCACGATGGCGCGAGCGGGCGTACCGCGTCGCCGCAGGATTTCGTCCAGCGAGTGGCCGGCCTCGAAGGCCGCCGCGTCCGGCCGCTCGACCGGTCCGACGGTCAGCCATTCGTTCGCGCACTCATCGGCGAGAGAGGTGATGTGCCGCCACACGGCGTCCGCGCCGGCCAGCCACTTGACGTCCGGAACGCTCTCCCGGCCGCCGCGCCCGCGCTCCGACAGCAGCCGCGTCACCTCCAGTCGGCTGCCCTCCACCTGGAGCCGGTGGCGGGCTAATTCCTCCTGCTGCCGGGTGAGCATCGCTGCCAGTCCGACCTCCGGATCGATCGGCCGCCAGCCGCTGGCGGAGTCCCCCGGAACGACGAGCAGCAGGGCGGACAGCCGCTCCAGCCCGCCCCGGACCGTTTCCTCGGTCTCCTTCAGTTGCGCGGCCAGCTCGGCCACCTCCGCGCCGGGCCGGTCGACCATCGAGATGTACACACTCCGTGCAACGGAGTCGATACCCAAAGAGGTCCGCATGTCGTGCGCTCCTGTATGTCTTGTCGTACGGCACCTGTTGGCTGTGGTTCACGAGTCGAGTTCGGACCGGCGGCGCTCCTTCGGGACGTCACCGCGGGAACCCGCCGGCCGGACACCAGTAGAGCGGGTGCCGCAGCGACGGCGGATGCGGGATGATCCCCCAAGTTCCTTTGGAGCAACCACTTGTGGGGTGGGCGAAGACATTCCCCCGGATGGCTCCCGCGCCTCGACGAGCCGGTCTCCCGCGGCCGGAGCGCACACCGGACCGGACACCATCGCGCACGCCGTCCTGTTCGCAGGCCCGCCGACGAGTTGCCTTCCGTGCTCGTCGGCGTGCGCGACCGGACGGAGGTTGCACAGGCCGTAGCAGCGCTGTGCGATCGGACGGTCGGTCAGGCCGCCGCGTGCTTACGGCAATCGGGCGACCGGCCAAGCCCTGCGGGTCTGCACGACAAGCAAGCGCGGCAGACCGGGCCGTGTGGTGGCGGCCGGGGTCGCGTGCGTCCCCCATGGTGCGTCGCGCATGCCCCCATATACCCGCTGGGCCGACCACCTGCCCGTACGCCCCTCGGCCGGACGGCACCGGTCGCACGCCGCTGACCTGCCTCGTCGGGCGGCACGGCCGCGACCGGTCGTCCTCCGATGCCGCGGCGCTCCGTGCGCTCCTCTGTCTCACCGGTCAGGGGGTCGAGGATATGGGGGACAGTCCCCCATGCGGGGGCCTCATCACATCTGTGACGGCTGATTGCGATCGACGGGACCACGTTCGACCTGCCCGACACGAAGGCGAACGTGGAGGCGTTCGGTCGTCCTCCCCGGTCCGGGCGGGGCGAACAGGACGTCGGCTACCCGCAGATCCGCATGGTCGGCCTGGTGAAGTGCGGCACCCACGTCATCTTCGACGCCGCGCGCAGCTCTTCGCACCGGAGAGCAGATTCTCCGCCCGAGCGGTCCTGGGATCCCTGCGGCAGGGGATGCTGTCGGCCGACCGCGGCTTCTACGGCGTGGACCTGTGGTGCCGAGCCGCGGCGACCGGGGCCGACCTGCTGTGGCGGGTCCGCAAAGACCTCGTGCTGCCCGTGGTCGATCAATTGCCGGACGGCTTCTGCCTCACCGAGATCTTCGACCGCAGCGACATCCACCACACCCGTCGCGGGGTGCCGGTACGCGCGGTGGAGTACACCGTCGCAGGCCACGAGGGCGTCTACCGGCTCATCACCACGATCCTCGACCCGTACAAGGCCCCGGCCGGCCATGTCGGGCCGATCCGCATCGCGCTCACCGCACACAGGACGGTCGTACTCGTCGATCGAGTCGATCAGGACGGGTCACCGCAGAAGTCGCACGGGCGCGTGCCCTCACCAGCCGACCGCTGAACAGCCGTTTCATCAGTCATGACAGCCACAGTGCCAGGTGCCCTCACGCCTGACACCAACACCACCTCGACCAAACGCACAGGGGCACCCCCGCGAGAGAAACAGGGCGGCTGCCGCAGATCCAACCGGGAGCCGCACGGCCCGCCAGAACGAACATGGACTGGGACGGACCACGATCGGACACCCCCAGAACATCTCAGGGCCAAACCTCCACGGCCTCCCGCTGCGCGGGCAAACGAGACACATTGTGCTCATACCCCTCATCAACCCTGAGGGCACGATGCGCCATCGAGCCCGCACCACATCACTGAATCGAACGCCCGTCTGGTGAAAGTCGCGTGACGGCCCGCCACTTCAGGTTTACTCGAGTCATGAACGATCGGACACCCCCAGCGCACAACGCCGGCCTGCTGACCGGCAGGACCGTGATGATCACCGGTGCGTCGAGCGGCATAGGCGAGGCCGCAGCGCGGCTCTTCGCCTCCGAAGGTGCGGCCGTCGTCCTCATGGCCCGCCGCGAAGACCGGCTCAAGGACCTCACCCGCGAGATCGAGACATCCGGCGGACAAGCGGCCTGCAGCGTCGGCGACGTGACGCGGGCCGACGACGTCGAGCGCGCCGTCGCGACGGCCATCGAACGCTTCGGCCGCCTCGACGGGGCCTTCAACAACGCCGGCTACGCCGGCTCCACCTTCGGCCGATCGCACGAACTGCCGGAAGAGGATTTCGACCGCATCATGGATGTCAACGTACGCGGGACATGGAACTGTCTGCGCCGTCAGATCCCCGTCATGCTGGAAGCCGGCCACGGGACGATCGTCAACACCGCCAGTTCGGCGGGCCTCATCGCCACCGGCGCACCATCCCCCTACGTCGCGGCGAAGCACGCCGTCCTGGGCCTGACGAAGGCCACGGCCGCCGAATACGGGGCGTACGGCATCCGCGTCAACTCCCTGATCGTGGGCACCACCCGGACGGAAATGATCAACGCGGCGGTGGAGGCCAACCCGGCTTTGGAGGAGGCATTCGTCGCACGCCAGATCCAAAAGCGGATGGCCGAGCCGCAAGAGGTGGCGGAAGCGGCCCTGTGGCTGCTGAGCGACCGCTCCTCATTCGCCACCGGCAGCCATGTGGCGGTGGACGGCGGCATTCTGGCCATCTGAGCGGCAAGGGGCCCGGGGCGGCCGACGCCGCCGGGCCCCACGCACGAGCGCCGCCGTGATCACAGCGACGGGGCTGTCAAGGCCCGTGTTCGGAGTAGCCGTCGAACGCGGATACTTCGCACAGAACCCGGTGAACGGCCTTCGCCGGACGGGACCGGAAGCCGCTGACGAACTCGATCCCGACTGCGTGCCGAACCCGGCTCAGGTCGCCCGACTGCTTGCCGCCGTCAAGGCCCTACCGGGCCGGGGCCCCCACCTGTACACCTTCTTCGGCTGCATGTACTACGCCGCCATGCGTCCGGCGGAGGCCTGAGCGGGACCTTGGCCCGGAAATGCCCCGGAACAGCTGGTCAGAGCTGGAATATTGGTGGGAGGTACCGGGAGCAAGGGTGTGTATCGCCTTACCGTTTGGACGTGCGCCGTGGAGGGCGCCTGACGGGTATCTTGCCTGGTCAGACGCCCTTCTTCTGCGTCTAGAAGAAGCCCAGCTTCTTCGGCGAGTACGACACCAGAAGATTCTTCGTCTGCTGGTAGTGCTCCAGCATCATCTTGTGGTTCTCCCGGCCGATCCCGGACTGCTTGTAGCCACCGAAGGCCGCGTGTGCCGGGTACGCGTGGTAGCAGTTCGTCCAGACCCGGCCCGCCTGGATGGCGCGGCCGGCCCGGTACGCGGTGTTGATGTCGCGCGTCCATACGCCGGCGCCGAGGCCGTACAGGGTGTCGTTCGCGGTCCTGATGGCGTCGTCGAAGTCGGAGAAGGACGTGACCGCCACGACCGGGCCGAAGATCTCCTCCTGGAAGACCCGCATCCGGTTGTCGCCCTCGAAGACGGTGGGCTGGACGTAGTAGCCGCCCGCCAGCTCTCCGTCGTACTCGATCCGCTGACCGCCCGTGAGGACCTTCGCGCCCTCCTGCTGGCCGATGTCCAGGTACGAGAGGATCTTCTGCAACTGGTCGTTGGAGGCCTGGGCGCCGATCATCGTGTCCGTGTCCAGCGGGTGTCCGGGCACGATCTGTTCGGTGCGGGCGATGCCCGCTTCCAGGAATTCGCCGTACAGTCCGCGCTGGATCAGTGCGCGCGACGGACAGGTGCAGACCTCGCCCTGGTTGAGGGCGAACATGGTGAACCCTTCGAGCGCCTTGTCGCGGAAATCGTCGTCCGCGTTCCACACGTCGTCGAAGAAGATGTTGGGCGACTTGCCGCCGAGCTCCAGCGTCACCGGCTTGATGTTCTCGGAGGCGTACTGCATGATCAGCCGCCCCGTCGTCGTCTCACCGGTGAAGGCGATCTTCGCGACGCGCGGGCTGGAGGCGAGGGGCTTGCCGGCCTCCGCTCCGAAGCCGTTCACGATGTTGACGACACCCGGCGGCAGCAGGTCGGCGACCAGTTTCAGCCATACATGGATGGAGGCCGGGGTCTGTTCGGCCGGTTTGAGGACCACCGCGTTGCCGGCCGCGAGCGCCGGGGCCAGCTTCCACGTCGCCATCAGGATCGGGAAGTTCCACGGGATGATCTGCGCGACGACGCCGAGCGGCTCATGGAAGTGGTACGCGACCGTGTCGTCGTCGATCTCGCTGAGCGAGCCCTCCTGGGCGCGCAATGCACCGGCGAAGTAACGGAAGTGGTCGATCGCCAGCGGAATGTCGGCAGCCAGGGTCTCCCGCACCGGCTTGCCGTTGTCCCAGCTCTCGGCGACCGCGAGCTCCTCCAGATGGGCCTCCATCCGGTCGGCGATCCTGTTGAGGAGACCCGCGCGGTCGCCTGCCGGCGTGGCTCCCCAGGCGGGCGCCGCGGCATGTGCCGCGTCCAGGGCGAGTTCGACGTCCTCGGCCGTGCCGCGGGCGATCTCGGTGAAGGGGCGGCCGTTGACGGGGCTGGGGTTCTCGAAGTACTGACCACGGGAGGGCGGCACGTACGCGCCGCCGATCCAGTGGTCGTAGCGGGACTCGTACGAGACGATGGCGCCCTCGGCACCCGGCGCGGCGTAACGGGTCATCTCTGTGGCCTCCCGGATCCGGTGCCGCCCGCCGTTGGACGGCCCTCGGCGCGAGGGTAGGCAGCGGTACGTTGCAACCCCGTTGCAAGGGGCGCGGGGCGGAGAAGAGCGGTCAGCCCTGCTCGGCGTCGAGGGCTCGGGCCCGGGCGAGGAGGGCAGGGCGCTGCCCGGCGGGAACGGCCGCGGCGAGTGCCCGCCAGACCGGGAGGTCGTCCTCGCCCCAGGGGCTGTACACCCAGTCGGCCAGCAGCCCCGGGTCGCCGCGCGCGATGAGCGCCGCCCGCAACTGCTCCTCGAGCCGCCGCCGCAGACGGATGACGGACGGTGCCTGCGAGGCCGGCAGCAGTGGCCCCACGTAGGCGCCCAGTGCCGCGGCCACCGCGCCCGACGCCAGTCTGCGCGCCACCGTGTCGAAGTCCGCGTCGACCGGAGCGGCGAGGCGGTAGGGGCGGGAGAGCAGGAGCTCCGGGCCGAGCAGCCGCCGCAGCCTGGAGAGTTCGGCCCGCAGAGTCACCGGGGTGACCGACTCGTCCTCGTACAGCTCGACGAGGAGTTCGTCGCCGCCGAGGCCCTCGGGATGGCGGGCCAGCGTTGCCAGGATCTCGCTGTGCCGCCTGCTGAGCCGGATCCTGCGGCCTCCCGCCATCAGCAGCGCCTCGTCCCGGCCGAGCGCGCTGAGCCGCACGGTCGCGCCGGCCGGTGCGGGGGCGAGCAGTGCGAGCTGCGTCTCGGCGGCGCGGGCCACCGCCTGCACGAACGCCAGGCTGTGCGGATGCGCGAGCCGGTCCCCGCCGGTGATGTCCACGGCGCCCAGAACACGTCCCGTGTGCGGGTCGTGCAGCGGCGCCGCCGCGCAGGTCCACTGCTGGACCGGCCGCAGGAAGTGCTCGGCGGCGAAGACCTGCACCGGGCGGTCCACGGCGATGGCCGTCCCCGGCGCGTTCGTCCCGGCCGCCGACTCGGCCCAGCGGGCGCCCTCCACGAAGTTCATCCGGCCGGCGGCCCGCAGGGTCACCGCGGGGCCCTCGACCCACAGCAGTCTGCCGTGCGCGTCGCACACCGCGAGCAGATGCTCCCCGTCCGTCGCGTAGGCACCCATCAGCTCACGGATCACCGGCATGACGGGGGCCAGGGGATGCGCCTCCCGGTACGGTCCGAGGTCGTCCGGGCCCAGCTCGACCAGGGCCGCACCGTCCGGGCTGACCCTGGCCCGCGCAGAGCGCCGCCATGACTCGCCGACGACCGGCCGGACCGGCCGTTCCAGCCGGCCCGCCGTGGTGAACACCTCGTGTGCGTGACGCAGTTGGCCGATCCGTTCACCGGGGTCCGTGTCGGCTGTCAGCGCCACCCAGGGGTCCTTCAACTCACCCTCCCGTCCAGGGGTGCCGTGAACCCCCCATGGTCGTCGCAGCCGACCGCTGCGACAACCGCGACACACAGGGCAATCGGCCCGGGCGGCGAAGGCGTGTCAGGTCGCCGAGTACAGATTGACGAGGCGGATGTATCGCACCCAGTCCCACTGCGGGCCGGGATCGGTGTGGTCGGTCCCGGGCACCTGGGCGTGGGCCAGGATGTGCGAGCGGTCCTTCGGGATGTTGTAGCGGTCGCACACCGAAGCGGTCAGCAGCGCCGACTTCTCGTACATGGCGTTGGTGAAGTACGAGGGCTGGTCCACCCAGCCCTCGTGCTCGATGCCGATGCTGCGTGTGTTGTAGTCCCAATTGCCCGCGTGCCAGGCGATGTTCCGCTCCCGGACGCACTGGGCGACATAGCCGTCCGCCGAGCGCACCACATAGTGCGCCGAGACCTGCTTCGCCGGATTCTGGAAGATCGCGATCGTGTTCGGATACGTCTCCTGGGTGACATGGATGATCACGTACTGGACCGGATAGGCCGAAGGGCGGCTCGAAGCCGTGTAGTTGGAGGTCGAGGCGGGCGTCCAGTGGGCGAGCGGATAGTCCGTGTCGCCTGCGGTCGTGGCGGCCACGGCACGGGTGGAGGCCGGGATCAGCGCGGCGGCCGCCGTCGCGGCGGCACCCTGGAGAATCCTTCTGCGGTGCATGAACACTCCTGTGGGGGGAGAGGGGCTGAGGTCTGTGTGGTCAGGGGGTGGACAGCAGTGCGGCAGTTTCCCGCAGATGGCGGTGGAGCCCGCGATGGGGGTCGCCCGAAGGCAGCCACTCCTTGCGGATCTTCGCCACGCAGGTGTAGTTGGTGTCGCACACGTTGGCCAGCGGAGCCTCACCGGCCTGGCTGACGAGCTGATAGGCATCGAGTTCGGACAGGCCGTAGTCGCGCGCCAGCCACTGCACCAGGTCCAACTGGGAGATCCGGAAGGCGTCTTCGAGCGGGCGCGCCGAGCCGGTCGACATCAGATGGGTGTCGGACTCGATGCGCGGCCACGGAGTGCTGACACCCTTCAGCAGCTCGACGAGCACCACCGTGTTCATCGCGCACTCCACGGCGACCCCGCAGGTCTCGCCCTCGCCCTGGCGGGCATGGCCGTCCCCCAGGCTCAGCAGCGCCCCCTCGACGTTGACACCCAGATAGCAGGTGACGCCCGTCCGCATCTCGGGTGTGTCCATGTTCCCGCCGTGCGCGTCGGGCACCAGCGCGGACCGTACCTCCAGATTCGCCGGCGCCACCCCGACCGTGCCGTGCATCGGATCCATCGGCAGCTCCACCTGGATGTCGCTGTCCCGGGCGCTGAACAGGCAGGTGCGGCGGTCCCGGTCGAGCTGCCACATCCACACCACCTCGGGCAGCGGGGCCTGCAGTGACGCGGTGGCGTGGGTGGAGGTGAGCGCCCCGAAGAGCGGCACGGTCGTCGAGGCGGCCCAGTCCCTGGCCGGTTCGATGGACACGAAGTGCACCGCGACGGTGTCGCCGGGCTCCGCACCCACCACATGGAAGGGGCCGGTCTGCGGGTTGAGGAAGGGGAATTCGCAGACCTCGGACACGAGGTCCTTCTCGGAGCGGACCCGCCCGGCGAAGCAGTCCTCCGTGTACACGTTGAGGAACGTCCCCGGCTCGATCCGGGCGACCGGAGCGGCCCCGCCGAAGGTCCAGGCGTATTCGCCCTCCTTGGGACGGACGGTCAGGATGCGGGGGTCGCTCATGGCTGTACTGCTCCTGTCTCTGTCTTCCCGGCCGGTGCCGGGGTGCCGTCAAGATGGATCCGTCCGGTCTGCGCCACCCGCTCCGGGTGTCTGCGCAGCAGTACCGCCAGCACAACGATCCCGATCAGCATCCAGACACCGACGACCGGACCGGCGTACGAGACGGGAGCGCTGAGTTCGGAGACGAAGTCGAAGGCCGGGATTCCGGCGGCCGTCAGCAGCGCGGGGACGAATGCCGCGATGCCCAGCACCGGGAACAGGAGATGGAGCACGGGGTTGAAGGCGTCGCGGCGCCTGCGCAGGAAGTATCCGGCGCAGGACAGGTTCACGATGATGTACACACCGGTGATCACCGTGACGATCACGGTGGCCAGCAGCACGAACGCGGTCACCGGGTCATAGGCGAACCCCAGCCCGAGCGACGCGCCGACCGCGATCACGAACTGCACGGCCACACCCGTGACGGGGGAGCGGCGCCGAGGGTGCAGCCTGGCGAACGCCTGTGGGAAGACGCCGATACGGCCGAGGGCGAACGCCGTACGGGTCGACACATTGGCACACGCGTTGGCGTTGGCCACGGTCGAGTTGACCACGGCGAGGAAGAGCAGCACCCAGAACAGCCCGAACGAGGCGCGGGCCACGCCCTCCCACGAAGCGGCCCCCGAGCCGCCGAATCCGGCGAACCTGTCGGGCCCGAAGTACACCGCCATCGCATAGGTGGTCAGGACGTAGACCAGGCCGATGGAGAGCGCCGCGCCGAGCACCGCACGCCGCATGGTGCGCCGCGGGTTCTTCGTCTCCTCGGCGAGTGGCGCCGCGGCCTCGAAGCCCGCGAAGGCGAGCACGGTGTAGACCGAGCCGGCAAAGATCCCGCTGATGCCGTCGTATCCGTCGGTGGTGTGCGAAGTGCCGAACACCGACAGGGTGTTGTCCCCGCCGGCCTGCCCGATGAGGAGCACGGCGAAGACGACGAAGACGAGCACCTCGAAGATGCCGAGCACGGTGCCGAACCGGGCGGAGGCCCGTACGCCGAAATACCCGGCGAGTGCGATGACCGCCGCTCCCAGCAGCGACCATGGCCACCACAGGCCCGCCGGGTAGGACGACCACTCCTGGTGCAGGGTGCCCGCCGTCGTGAAACCGAGCTGGAGCAGTAGCAGCGCGGGCACCAGCGCCTCGACGAAGACATAGCCCCAGCCGACGAGGAACCCGATGGCCGGATGCAGTCCCTGTGCGGAGTAGGTGGCGACGGAACCGGCGGCCGGCAGCCGGCGGGCCAGCTCGGCGACGCACGACGCGGTGAGCAGGCAGGCGACCAGGGCCACCACCACGGACAGCGGCAGACTGCCGCCCGCGAATGCGGCTCCGGCCGGGATCGAGGCGGCGATGGCCGCGGCGGGCGCCATCGCCGTGATGCTCTGGAAGAGGACTTCGCGCAGCCCGATGGCATCGCGTAACAGTCCGCTGCTGGAATCCCCCGACATCCCGCGGCTCCCTCTGTGTCCGATGACCGGAAGGCGTCGTCCGGTGTGCGGCCGAGCGTCTCGCGGGCCCTACCGTACGGGCGCCGCGTGGGTGGCGGAAGACGGCGGGGACCGAAATCGACCGCGTGGAGACGGGAGGACGGCGGGTCCCGGCCCTTGGCGGATACTCGCGCCGAGGGCCGGGACGCGGGACGACGTCCGTGGATCAGCCGCGCAGCGGGCGCGGCAGCCTCAGCTGCGTCACCGAGGTCTCGATGCCGCTGTCGACCAGGCGGCCGTCCGCGTCGAACGCCTCGGCGCCGTCGGTCATCCCGAAGTCGTTGTCGTTGATGAGAGCGAGCGTGTCCCGGCCCGTCACCGCCACCCCTTCGATCTTCCCGGGCACTCCCGCGACCTTGCCCAGGTCGACGACCAGACTCTTGCGGAGCACCGGCACGCCCGAGGCCGAGGGATCGGTGAGTTCCTCGTACGAGGGAGACGTCGCCGGGTCGTCCCAGGCGGAGCCCAGGATGCCGGAGCCGTGCGGGAGCGTCACCCGGTGCAGCCTGGCCGCCCGGTCCGTGCGCTCCTCGACCAGCAGATCGTTCCGGCCGATCGCGACGACCGAGGAGATCTTCAGCTCGGAGGTGTCGTCCTCGTCCGGGTCCACGACGTCCACCGCGTCGAACCGGTAGGCGTACTCCGCGGTCACCGCGTGCTTCTTCGTCGAGAAGCGCAGCAGCCGCACATTGCGCGAGGACTCGCCCGCGTCCTGGTCGGGCAGCGAGAGCGGGCTCTGCACCGCAAGCACCAGATCGCCGCCCGGAAGAAGGGCCAGGCCCTCGAAACCGCGATTGATCTTGCGGTGCAGCAGCACGCCGGGCAGCGCCTCCACCACCGGATAGTCGGCGCCCGTCAGCCCGAGGCCCTGCGGCACGTAGCGGGTCAGCACCCGGCCGCGGGCGGAGACATGCACCAGGGAGGGGCCGTACTCGTCGACCAGCCAGAAGCTGCCGTCGGCGGCGCGGACGATGCCCTCGGTGTCCAGACCGTTCGGGTCGTACCCCAGCGGCGTCTTCGCGTCATAGGTGTACGGGGCCTCGTCGCGGTTCCGCTGGTTCGGCAGACCCGTGACCGCGGCGCCGGACCGGGTGGTGATCGCAATGGCCTTCACCACCCGGACCTGCTTCCCGCTGACCCGCACCTTGACGATCGCCGGGTCGAAGCCGGGGACGGGGAAGGTGCGCCGCTTCTTCCCGTCGATCTTGATCTGCCCGTTGGGGCCGCGGTCGGTGACGGTCCAGAACTCGCCCCGGCGGCCCGCGGGATAGATGTCGCTGCCGATGCCGCCGAGCTGCACCCCGCGGTCGTCCGCGACCGAACCCGGCAGCAGCCCGTTGCTGAAGCCCGCCAGCGGAATGTCGCCCAGCACGGCCGTCCCGGTGACCCGGGCCGTGCGCTCAGGACGCTCGTGCCGGTCCGGTGCGCCGGTCGCCGTTCCGGCCACGCACACCGTGCCGAGAAGGGCGAGCGGCAGCCCGACGGCAAGGGAACGACGGACAACACGCACGGACATGGGGCCTCCTGGGGCACGAACAGCTCGGACGGCCGTCAGGTTCCGCCCCCGTCCTCAACGCACGATGACATCCAGTTGAACGCACGGACAGAACGCGACGACGGGTGGGGGCGGAGGCACGGCCGCCCCCGCCCGCCCGTCGTCGATCGCCCGCAGGCCGTACGAACTGGCCCTCAGTCCTCCGGCCCGCCCGAGCCGCCCAGCGCGGCCGCCGGATCGTCGTCCGCCGGGCCCGCCGGGACCCAGCGCCCGCCCTCCTTGCGGTACGGCCACCAGCGCCCGTCCCGCCCGTACCGGAGCTGCACGCCACCGGCCACGTCCGTCCAGCGGTTGCCCGACGACCGCAGCCGGGGCCGCTCGCCCTCCTCCCACGCCTCGGCGAGCCGGGCCCGCGCCCCGGCCAGCGCCTCCGGACCGGGTGTCCATTCCTCGTCGAGCACCGCGAGCGCGGCCACCCCGCCGTACCGCCACGCCCGCATCGCCGCATCGAGCTCGGCCCGCCGCCGCCCCGAACCGGTGATCAGCCGCTTCGCGATCCAGGGTTCGGGCCGGGCCTCCGCGACCAGCCGCACGGCATCCTGCTGCGGCGTCAAAACGGCCGGCAGGGGCTGCTGTTCATGGCCGGGGGAGAGCGCCTCGGCCAGCATCCGGTGGGCGCGCGCCGCACCGTCCGTCGCCAGCATCTCCAGAGCCGCCGGATCGACGCCGTCCTGCGGCTCGGTCTCCGTGTCCAGCGACGGCGCCGGGCCGGGCTCCGCGGGCAGCGGCGGAGGAGCGGGCAACGGAGGCAGGATGTCCCGGGCCGCGAATGCCTCGTCCGCCCGGACACCTCCGTCGTCGGCGCGCGCCGCCCCGGACCCGTCGGCGGGGTCGGCCGGGCCGCAGACGCCGTGCCCCTCGGCGCGGGCCGCGATGCGGACCTGGAGTTCGTCCAGGAGCCGTCGCTCACCGCGCCCCCGCATCAGCAGAAGCACGAACGGATCCTGGTCCAGCAGCCGCGCCACCTGGTAGCACAGTGCGGCGGTGTGCGGGCAGTGGTCCCATGCGTCGCAGGTGCACTCCGGGTCCAGATCGCCGATTCCGGGCAGCAGCTCCACCCCGGCCGCCGCGGCGTCCTCCACCAGGTGCGGCGGCATCTCCCGGTCCAGTAGTGCCGCGATGTGCCCGGCCCGCTCGACGGCCATGCCGAGGAGCCGCTCCCAGTCCGCCTCGCTCAGCTCCTGGAGCAGCACATCGCTGCGGTACGCGGACGAGTCCCCGTCCCGGACCACCGCGGTGATCCGGCCGGGCCGCACGGAGACCGCACCGACCCGGCCCTCGCGGGCGAACCTGCGCCCCTTCTTGAGCTGTTGGCCGTCCAGCGCGGTGTCCTCCAGGGCCTTCAGCCAGGCCCGGCCCCACCAGGATTCGGCGAAGCCGCGGCCGTGTGCGGGCGGCATCGCGGCGAAGGTACGTTCCTGCCCCGGGGCAGGAACGTACCTGTCGTCGCTCTCGTACTCGCCGCCGTCGTAGCGGTCGCCGTCGTGTCCGTCACTCATCGCGTGCCCCCTCGCAGCTCCACCAGATCGGCCAGTTCCGCATCGGTCAGTTCGGTCAGCGCCGCCTCGCCGGAGCCGAGCACCGCGTCCGCCAGGCCCTGCTTGCGGGTCAGCATGTCGGCGATCCGGTCCTCGATGGTGCCCTCGGCGATCAGCCGGTGCACCTGCACCGGCTGGGTCTGTCCGATCCGGTAAGCGCGGTCGGTGGCCTGCGCCTCGACCGCCGGGTTCCACCAGCGGTCGAAGTGCACGACATGGCCGGCCCGGGTGAGGTTGAGACCGGTGCCGGCCGCCTTCAACGACAGAAGGAAGACGGGGGCCTCGCCCGCCTGGAAGCGGTTGACCATCGCCTCGCGCTCGGCGACGGGCGTACCGCCGTGCAGGAACTGCGTGCGCACCCCGCGCGCCGCCAGATGCTGTTCGAGCAGCCGGGCCATCTGCACGTACTGGGTGAACACGAGCACGCTCGCCTCCTCCGCGAGGATCGTGTCGAGCAGCTCGTCCAGCAGTTCCACCTTTCCCGAACGGTCCGCGATCCGCGGCTCGTTCTCCTTGAGGTACTGCGCCGGGTGGTTGCAGATCTGCTTCAGCGCCGTCAGCAGCTTGACGACGAGGCCCCGCCGGGCGAAGCCGTCGGCGCCGGAGATCGCGGCCAGCGTCTCGCGCACCACCGCTTCGTACAGACCCGTCTGTTCCGCCGTCAGCGACACCGTGCGGTCCGTCTCGGTCTTCGGCGGCAGCTCCGGTGCGATGCCCGGGTCGGACTTGCGCCGCCGCAGCAGGAACGGCCGCACCAGTGCGGCGAGCCGCTCGGCGGCAGCCGGGTCACCGCCCTCCGCGGTCCGCGCGTATCGGGTACGGAAGGTGCCGAGCCGGCCCAGCAGCCCCGGAGTCGTCCAGTCGAGGATCGCCCACAGCTCGGAGAGGTTGTTCTCCACCGGGGTACCGGTGAGCGCCACCCGGGCCTGTGCGCCGATCGTCCGCAGCTGTCTGGCCGTCGCCGAGTACGGGTTCTTCACGTGCTGTGCCTCGTCGGCGACCACCATGCCCCACCGGATCTCCGCGAGCTTTGCCGCGTCGAGCCGCATGGTGCCGTACGTGGTGAGGACGAACTCGCCGTCCGACAGACCGTCAAGGCTGCGTGATCCGCCGTGGAAGCGGCGTACCTGTGTGCCCGGCGCGAACTTCTCGATCTCCCGCTGCCAGTTCCCCATGAGCGACGTCGGGCAGACCACCAGCGTCGGACCGGCGGCCGCTTCGATGGTCTGGCGGTGCAGATGCAGAGCGATGAGTGTGATGGTCTTGCCGAGTCCCATGTCGTCGGCGAGGCAGCCGCCGAGGCCGAGCGAGGTCATGGTGTGCAGCCAGTTCAGACCGCGCAGCTGATAGTCGCGCAGTGTGGCGGCGAGTGCCTCGGGCGGGCCGACCGGCTGCGGCTCGCCCTGCTGCCCGGCCGCCTCAGGGTCGGCCAGCCGACGGCGCAGCCGCTCCAGCCAGCCGGTGGCCCGGACCTCGACCCGGTGGCCGTCGACCTCGGTGGAACCGGTCAGGACGGCACCCAGCGCGTCGATCGGGGTGACCTTGCGGTCCTGGGTCTCGCGGGCTCGCCGGGCCTCTTCGGGGTCGATCAGCACCCACTGGTCGCGCAGCCGCACCACCGGCCGGTTGGCCTCGGCGAGGCGGTCCAGCTCGGCGCGGCTGAGCTTCTGATCACCCAGCGCGAACCACCAGTTGAACGTCAGCAGCGCGTCCGCGGACAGGAGCGGCGGAGCCTCGGAGCCGGTGCGTGCCACCCCGTCGTGTCCGTCGCTCTCCGCGTCTTCGGGCGGCCCGATCACGGCGCGTGCGGTGAGCTTGCGGGCCAGCTCCTTGGGCCAGTGCACCTGGACGCCGGTCGCGGCCAGTGCCCGTCCGGCGGGGCCGAGGAGTTCGGCGAGCTCGTCGTCGGCCGGCTCCACGGAGTCGGGCACCGCGGCGGACAGGAGCGGGGACAGCGGAGGCCAGGCCCGGGCGGCCCGCCGGAGCGCCGGCAAGGCGGCCATCCGGGCGTGCGGTCCGAAGGCCGCAGCGGTGCGCGCGCCGCCCGCCCAGACCTCGGCGGCGTCGGCGACCAGCGTCGGATCGCTGACGCTGTGGATCTGCAGGACGGCCCGGAACGAGGGTCCGGCGGACCGCTCTTCGTCCTCGTCCGGCGCGGTGAGCCCGGACACCTCCACCCGGAGCGAGAGCCGGACACCCGCGTCGTGCCCGGCCGCGACATCGGTGGCCCAGGCCCGATGGCCGGGCAGCTGCTGCGGCTCGTCGGCGGTGAAGGCCGGGCCGCCGCCGGCGAACGACGCGGCGGGGGTGCGGGGCAGGCCGTCGGCCACCGCGTCGAGGAACGCGCGCAGCAGCCGCTCGGGCTCGGGCAGCAGCACGGGCTGCGCGGCCCCGTCGAGCGGCACGGCGTGGGCCAGGGGCGGCATCGAGGCCGCGAGCGTCCGGATCCGCGACTGGTCATCGGCGGTCAGCGGACCGGCCCGCCAGGCATCGTGATCCGTGGCGCTGAGCCCCGGCAGCAGCAGGCCCCGGGCGGCGAGTTGGAGGGCGAGGAGGGCGGCTGCACCCCAGAACGCGGCCGCGTCGGAAGCATGTGCCGAGGCCCGCGCACGCGTCAGCACAGGCAGCGCGTCCCGGACCGGAAGCACCCGTGCCGGGACGGCGTACGCCTGTGCGTCGGCGCCGACGGCGGTCAGCTCCGCCACGGACCCGGGACCGTCGGGCGGGCCGCTGCCGTCCGGGTGCCAGAAGGCGACCCGGCCGGTACGGGACGGATCCCCGGGCAGGAAGACCACGGAGCAGGCGGAGAGTGCGGAGATCTCGGAGAGCGTTGCCGCAGGGAGTCTTTGCACAGTGATGCCGAATTCCTCAAATTTGACTAGTGGGGGGTCGGGTCGCCGAGGGTACCCCACGGATGCCGTCACCCATGAGCGGAGTCGCTGTGACGCGAGCCACATTTCGATCCGGCGAGAAGCTCGAACGTCCGTCGCCCCGGAGAGCATGCCGCACTTCTGGGTGGAGTCAGCACCCCCATCGGGGGAGGGGGTATACCCCCGGACGGCCCGGGTGTTGGCGCCATGGTTGCCGTATACCGGGTCCCCTTACGTTTCTACAGGTCAGCGCAGCTTTCCAGAGACCGGAGACGTCATGCCCCAGGCCACAGCCACCGCAGCGGAAGGCGCCCGCGACAGTGCGGAAAGCGCTGGAGCGGGAAGAACGGCAGGTCCCGCGGGCACCGGAGGCGCCGGGGCCGCTCAGGCCCAGGGAAGCGACTTCGCGCCCCTGCTGCGGGCGGTGAAGGGGCAGGGACTCCTGGAACGGCGGACCGGGTGGTACGCGGTCGGCATCGCCGTCGACATGGTCGCCCTGGGTGCCGTGATCACCGGCATGTTCCTCCTCGGCAACACCTGGTGGACCCTGCTGCTCGCGCTGCCGCTGGCGGTCTTCTGGTCACGCACCGCGTTCGTCGGGCACGACGCCGGACACGCCCAGATAACCGGCGACCGCAGGGCGGGCCGGGCCATCGGCCTTGTGCACGCCAACCTGCTGCTCGGCATGAACGAGGCGTGGTGGAACGACAAGCATGTCCGCCACCACGCCAATCCCAACCACATCGACAAGGACCCGGACGTCGGTGTGGGCGCCCTCGTCTGGACCCAGAAGCAGGCGGCCCAGCGCGAGGGCTTCGCCCGCTGGCTCACCCGCAACCAGGCCCGCCTCTTCTTCCCGATGCTGCTCCTCGAAGGCATCGCGCTGAAGATCTCCGGCTTCCAGTACCTGCGCCGGCAGCCCGCCCGGGAACGAGCCCTCTCGGCGCTCCTCCTGGTCGCCCACCTGGGCCTGTACGCAACTCTGCTGCTCACCGTCCTGTCCCCGGGCAAGGCCGTCGTCTTCGCGCTCATCCACCACGCGCTGTTCGGGCTCCACCTGGGCATGGCCTTCGCGCCGAACCACAAGGGCATGGAGATGCCGGACCCCGACGGCAACCGCTGGGGCCACCTCCAGCGCCAGGTCCTCACCTCGCGCAACGTACGCGGCGGCATCCTCACCGACTGGTTCCTCGGCGGCCTCAACTACCAGATCGAGCACCACCTCTTCCCGAGCATGCCCCGCCCCCACCTGCGCCTCGCGCAGCCCATGGTGCGCGCCCACTGCAAGGCACTGGGCATGCCCTACGCGGAGACCGGACTGATCGAGTCCTACCGGCAGGCGCTGCGGCACATGCACGAGGTCGGCGAGCCCCTGAGGTGAGTCGTCGCCCGCTGGAACCGATGGAGACGCACGCGCGTTCTCACAGCAGATGCGGCTTCGGGCCGCGAAGGAGGCATGGACGATGTCGAACAGTGCGAAGATCGCCATCGGGGGAGTGGTCGCAGCGGTCATCCTGATACCATTCATCGGTTTCTGGCTGTCGCTGCTGGTCCTGGTCGGCGTGCCTGTGATCGCGTATCTGATGCTGGACCCCGGCCAGCGGCGCAGGCTCCGCAGGATCACCCGCAAGGAAATAGGCCGCTGAGAGAGAGCCCAGCACCGCGCGGGACGGCGGCCGCGGTCCGCGACGGGCATGGGGGCGCGTGCGGGCCCGCAGGAGCGCCCGGACTTCGGGGCCCGACCGCCGGTGCGTCCGCCGAGCCCCGGAGCCGGGCTCAGGCCGGCCGTACCGCGAGCGCGTCCAGAGCCTTCAACAGCCCGGGCAGTTCGGTGCCGCGCCCGACCGGCAGCACCTCGCCCGGCTCCTCGTCCAGCAGGACGAACGCGATGTCGTCGGTCCGGGCCACCAGGGACCAGCCGGGGCCGTCGGCACGGAGCATGCGGGCGTCGCCCGTGGCGAAGGAGGACCGGACACGGCCGGGTGGCGGCGGGGCGTCGACGTAGTCCTGAGCCTGCGCGAGCGCCCGCCGCACACCGGGATGCACTCCGGAGGGTGCGTCCGCAGCCGGGGCCTCGGCATCGGTTCCGGCTTCGGTATTGGCCGCGGGCTCGTCCCCGGCTTCAGGCCCGGTCTCGACGTCCACCTCGACCTCAACCTCACCCTCTACCTCAGGTTGAGGTTCGGGCCCGGATTCGGCGACGGCCCCGGCCTCGGGCTCGGCTCCCAGCTCGGCCCCGGTGCCGGCAGGGTCCGTTCCGGCCGGGGTGGTGAAGGCCGTCGCGTCGTCGATCTGCTCGCGCCAGGCGGTCCACTGGTGCGCTATCTCGTCCGCTCCCATGCGCCGCTGGGCCGGCCCCCACGACTCCGTGTCGGGCGGTGCCAGCGGCGCCGGAGAAGTGCCCTCGGCCTCTGGGTCCGGCAGGGGATCGTGCGGCGCGGCCACGCCCGGAGCGGCGACCGCCACGGGGAGGGGCCAGCCGGGCAGCGCGCAGACCACCGAGCGGTCGTCGGGGGAGAGGTCGTACTCCATCCCGCAGTCCCAGGCCGCGATCGCGACGGCGACCAGCGACACGTCCTCGACGACGACGGTCCACCGCGCACCGCTGCCGTCCTGGCCGAGGATCAGCCCGTATCCCTCGGCGTACGGTTCGACGGCGAGCGCCGCGCACGCGGCCGGGTAGTCGTCCCCGAGGACGCTGGGGAACTGTGCCGGTGTCAGCAGCACCGCGGTCAGCACATACAGTGCGTCGTCGTCGGCGACTGTGTCGTTCGGCGCGGCCACGGCACCCTCCTCGTCCGTCATCGTTTTCCGTCGGCGCACCTTAACGAGTGAGTAACCCACTCGTCGAGGCCCTGACAAGGGAAGACATCAGCGCCCTGGGACGGCGGACGGCACTGCTCAATCGGCGGGGAGACCGAGCAGCGTACGGGCCACTGTCTGCGGCGACTCGCCGCGCTCGCGGGCCAGCGCGATGACGGCCCGGCAGGCCAGCTCACTGACGCCGAAGGAGAGTGCCTCGGGAGACACCCAGCCGCTCGCCTCGTCGATCCGCGCCTGATCCTCCTCCACGGACGCCGAGACGAAGGTGGCGGCCGCCTCGAAGAGGTTGTGCTGCTTGCGCCGGTCCTCCTTGGAGGGCGCCGCGGACCGGTCCCCCTTGCGGTCGGGGATGACAGCCTTACGCAGGCTGCCGATTATGTCGATCACGGGGACCGCCTTCCCGAGAAGCTGTGGGTGTGTGACGTGCCGGTACCTACTTGTGGTGTTCCCCGCCGACGTAGAGTTGGACCTTCGGCCGATACAAAGGGGGGCGAGTGCGGTGAAGCGGTACGACCGGCTGAAGGAGATTCAGCGCCTCGATCCGGAGCGGGACTTCCTTCGAATCTACCGGATCACGGCCACCTACGAGTTCCCCTGGGACATCACCCGCGCTCTTGAACTGGCCCTCTACCGCACCTATGCCGTTCCCGGCATCGGCCGGCTCCTCGCACAGACCGCCGAACTGACGGATCGTTCTCAGAAGCGCTACGACGACACCGCACTGCTCCTCGACACGGTCCTGGAGCACGGCTTCGACAGCGACTCCGGGTGTACGGCCCTGCGCCGGATCAACCAGATGCACCGCAGCTACGACATCACCAATGACGACATGCGCTATGTCCTGTGCACCTTCGTCGTCACCCCGAAGCGTTGGCTCGACAGCTACGGCTGGCGCCGGCTCTCCGACCACGAACTGCGGGCCTGCGCCGCCTACTACCGGACCCTGGGCGCGCACATGGGCATCAAGGAACTGCCGCGGACGTACGAGGACTTCGAGCGGACCCTCGACACCTACGAGGCCGAGCACTTCGGCTGGGACGAAGGAGGACGCCGCGTCTCCGACGCCACCCTGGACCTGATGGGCTCCTGGTATCCGGGCCCCCTGGCCCCCGTCGCGCGCAAGGTCGCCCTCGCGCTGCTCGACGATTCCCTGCTGCGGGCCTTCCGGTATGAACGTCCCGGCCCGGTGGCCCGCGGTTTCACGCACGGCGCTCTGCGGCTGAGGGCGCGGGCGGTGCGGCTCCTGCCGCCGCGTTCCACCCCGCACTACGCCCGGCAGAACCCGGAGATCAAGGGATATCCGGATGGCTACGAGGTCTCCGCGCTGGGGACGTTCCCGGTCCCGGGCGTCCGCGGTTGTCCGGTCCCGCACCACCGGCGCCCCGGGACGCCGGTGGAGTGAGCACGAAGGCGCGGGGCGGGCGGGTCAGGACGTACGTACGGCAAGGGCGAGCAAGCGGTCGTCCTCATCGGTGTACGCATCGAGCCGCCAGCCCGAACGTGCCAGCAATGGGCGGAGGTTGTCCTCTGCCCGCAGATCGTCGTCGGTGATCCGGCGGCCGTGGCGGGCTGCCAGGGCGGCCCGCCCGATGGGGTGGAAGAGCACCAGCCGTCCGCCAGGCCGGACCACCCGTGCCAGCTCCGCCAGGTCGGGACCGGGGTGCGACAGATGGGAGATCAGCCCGGCCGCGAAGACCGCGTCGAGCACCCGCGACCGCAGGGGCAGCCGGGCGACATCGGCGAGGAGCAGCGTCCCCTCGCGGTCACGCCCCGCCCGTACCGCAGCCTCCAGCATCGCCGGTGTCAGGTCCAGACCCAGGACCGCGCCCTGCGGACCGACGGCCGCCCGCAGCGCGGGAAGCGCCCGCCCCGTACCGCAGCCGGCGTCGAGCACCGTGTCCCCCGGGCGCAGCGAGAGAGAGTCCGCGGCGGCTTCGTAGGCGGGTCCGTCGTCGGGGAAGCGGGTGTCCCAGTCCGCCGCGCGCGCTGTGAAGAAGTCCTGGACATGCGTGTGGTCGTCGGCCATGCGGACATGATCCCGCACGAAGCACCGGTCAGCAGGCTCGCTGTTGGGCACCACGAGGCGATCAACGGCTCGCGGGCACTCCAAGGCGTGTCCGCGAAATCCGCCCGGCCCGCGCGGGCCCCGACTCCCCCTCCGTTCCTTCGGAGCGGGAGTCGGGGCCCGCGCCAGTTGCGCGTGGGGAATTCCCGTCAGACGTTCACGCCGTAGTCGGACGCGATTCCGGCCAGGCCCGAGGCGTAACCCTGGCCGACCGCGCGGAACTTCCACTCCGCACCGTGCCGGTACAGCTCGCCGAAGACCATGGCGGTCTCCGTCGAGGCGTCCTCACTGAGGTCGTATCGGGCCAGCTCGACGTTGTTGGCACGGTTCACCACGCGGATGAACGCGTTGCGGACCTGGCCGAAGCTCTGCCCGCGGCTCTGTGCGTCGTGAATGGAGACGGGGAAAACGATCTTGGCCACATCCGCCGGGACCGCCGACAGGTCCACATTGATGGACTCGTCGTCGCCTTCGCCCTCACCGGTCAGGTTGTCGCCGGTGTGCTGAACCGAACCGTCCGGGCTCGTGAGGTTGTTGTAGAAGACGAAGTGCAGGTCGGAGAGGACCTTGCCCGCGTCCGAGCACAGCAGCGCGCTCGCGTCCAGGTCGTGGTCCGCGCCCGTCGTCGTCCGTACGTCCCAGCCCAGGCCGACCGTCACTGCGGTCAGGCCGGGTGCCTCCTTCGACAAGGAGACGTTGCCGCCCTTGGCCAGGGTCACACCCATGAAACATCCTCCATTGATCCAGTGGTCCAGCGATTCGGTGAACGGCGCCGCTTCGGCCGTCACCAGGCCAACGACGGCGTCGTGACCATGGTTCCCATGCTTGCGCAAGCCTTGAAGTGAACGTCCGTTAGGCGTGCCGTACGTTGGTGGGCCGGGGCCCTAGGTGTGTGGGTCGGTACGGGGCTTCTGCGCATCGGTCTCCTTCATGGCCTTCGCCTCACTCTTCAGGATCCGCATGGATTTGCCCAGGGCTCGGGCCGTGTCCGGCAGTTTCTTCGAGCCGAACAGTGCGATTACCACGATCGCCAGGATCAACAGGTGCCAGGGTTCGAGACCGTTGCGCAACATGTGTGTCCCGCCCTTCCTTTCGGTGCTTTGGCCGGATTTTCCGCTCGGAGTTCGCGAATGGTGCGTCAGGCTGACTATGGGCAGGTCCGATGATCCACTCGAACATCAATACTTGCTACATTGCGCAACTGTACAACCATGGGGTGACGGAACACGTCTTCCCCCATGGAAAACGGACGGACGGGGTGGCCGATGACGGGAAGTCGCACAGCGGGAGCAGGCAGGGGAGGGGGCGTCCGCCTGCGGCGGGCCGCCATGTTCGGGCTGTCGTTCCTCGTTCTGCTGGTCGCCGGCGTCGGGTGGGGTTACCTCAAACTCGGCGGCAGCATCGACACCTTCAGCGCGGACGGGATCTCCGGCGACCGGCCGCCCGGTTCCTCGCAGGGGCAGAACGTCCTGGTCATCGGATCGGACTCACGCTCGGGCGACAACAGTAAACTCGGCGGCGGCACGGGCGCGGTGGGGCGTTCCGACACCGCGTTCCTCCTCCATGTGTACGGAGACCACGAGCACGCCGTCGCCGTGTCGATTCCGCGTGACGCGCTGGTCGACATCCCGGCCTGCAAGGGGCCCGACGGCAAGTGGACGGCGCCGCAGCACGACGTGATGTTCAACGGGGCGTTCTCGGTGGGGGAGACCGCCGAGGGAAACCCGGCCTGCACCCAGAACACCGTCGAGCATCTCACCGGCCTGCGCGTGGACCACACCGTCGTCATCGACTTCGCCGGTTTCTCCGCACTGACCTCGGCCGTCGGCGGCGTACCGGTGTGTCTGCCCCAGGACATCTATCAGCGCGACCTCAGCCCGAAGCGGCTCACCCGAGGGGCCATGATCTTCGCGAAGGGCCCGCAGACCGTCTCCGGGCAGCGGGCGCTCGACTATGTCCGGCTGCGGCACGGCATCGGGGACGGATCGGACATAGGGCGTATCAAGCGGCAGCAGGCCTTCGTCGCCGCCCTCATCAAGAAGGTCAAGTCCCAGGGGTTGAACCCCACCACGCTGCTGCCGCTGGCCAATGCGGCCACGGACGCGATGACCGTCGACCCCGGACTCGGATCGGCCGACCGGCTGCTGTCGTTCGCCATGTCGATGAAGAAGATCGACCTGCACAACACCAAGTTCGTCACCGTCCCCTGGCGTTACGAGGGCCCACGCGTGGCGATCGTCGAGCCGGACGCCGACGCGCTCTGGGCCTCGCTGAAGGCCGACCGTACGGTCGACGGCAAGGACGCCAGTGGCAAGCGATCGGGCAAGTCCTCGGACAAGGGCGAAGGGAAGGACGGCGGCCCGGCGTCACCCACGGCGGACGTGCCGGTCTCCGGCGAGGGAATCACGATCGCCGTCTACAACGGGACCACGGTCAGGGGGCTCGCCGCCCAGGCCGCCGAACTCCTGCGCTCCCGGGACTTCACCGTCACCACCACGGCCACGGCGAGCCGCCAGGACCACACCTCGACCGTCATCGAATACGGGCCGGGACTGCGGGACGAGGCGGAGACCACCGCCCGGCTCTTCGCCGGGGCACGAACGGTGGCGTCCGGCACGGCCGGGATACAGGTGATCCTGGGCAGTTCCTACGCGCAGAACCCGTCGGCCGAACCCGAGACATCGACCCCCTCCACCGTTCCGTCCACCGTCGCCGACGAGGCCCGGTCGGCCGACGACGACCCGTGCGCGGACCTCTCGTACGGCTGACCGGCCACCGGGGCCGGGGGAACGGCTCTCAGTTCGGCGTCCCGACGGTCCGGAGCTGCAGCGCCGGGTGACGGGGCGCCGCGAAGCCGTACGACTCGTACAACGCGGCCCCGTCCTCGGTGGCGTTCAGATTCACCACCGTGACCCCGGCCTCCTCGCGGAACCAGCCGAGCAGGGCGTCGAGGCAGAACCGGGCATGACCGAGACGGCGCCGGCGGGGGTCGGTGCTGACGTTGGAGACGTGCCCCTGCAGTCCGCTCAGGTTCGCCGGGCCGGGGGCATGCGCGTCGCAGGTCCCGACCGCACTGGAGACGACGCCGAGCGTGGGATCGTCGACCAGGAACGCGGCGAACGGGCCGGGGTGGCGCAGCCGCTCGGTGAACCACTGGGCGGAGGCCGCCCGCCACGGCGCATCGGGGCCGCCCGTCTCCACCCCCATCTCGGCCATCATCAGCCCCCGCAGCCGTACCAACGCGGGTACGTCGTCGGGCGTGGCACGGCGGGCACGCACCAACTGCCCGTCACCGGCGCCGGTACTCGGGCCGGACTCCGGACGGTGGAGGCGCGACGGGATCACGAGTGGCTCCACTTCTGCTCGTAGCAGGTGCGGGCCGCCCGCAAGCCGTATGCGTACAGGGCCAGTACCGTCGCCAGCAACAGGTAATAGAGCGGTGGCAGCGCGCTCATGCCCAGCAACCCGCCGACCGGGGTGAGCGGCAGCAGCAGGCCGGCCACCGCGAGACCGCACGCGGCCACCCGCAACGGGCCGCCGCTGCGACCACCGGCAACACGTCCGCCGACGAGGTCTCCGCCGGTGCGGAGGAGCAGCATCACCAGGGCCTGGGTGAGCAGGTTCTCGGTGAACCATCCGGAGTGGAAGGCCTCCTGCCCGCCCGATGTCGCAGAACCGTGCAGGGCGAAGGCCAGTACGGCGAACGTCGCCAGGTCGGCGGTGGCGTTCAGCACGCCGAAGCCCGTGATGAAGCGGAGGAAGTCGCGCGGGCGCAGCACCGTCGGCCAGCGCAGCACCTCGCACGCGGGCCGGTCGAAGGCGAAGGCCAACTGCGCCACGTCGAAGCAGAGGTTCTGCACCAGGACCTGCGCCGGAAGCATCGGCAGGAACGGCAGCATGAGTCCCGCCGCGAGCATCGCGATGACGTTGCCGAGGTTCGAGGAGAGCGTGATCCGCAGATACGTGGCGATGTTCCCGCTGCAGTGCCGGCCCGCGGTGATCGCATCATCGATGGCGGCCAGGTCCTTCTCGGCGAGCACCACGTCCGCGGTCTCCCGCGCCACGTCGACCGCGTTGCGCGGGCAGATGCCGATGTCCGCCGCGTGCATCGCGGGCAGATCGTTGACCCCGTCACCGAGGAACCCGGTGGTCCGACCTGCGGTGCGCAGCGCGGAGACGATCCGTGCCTTGTGTTCCGGCGTGCAGTGGGCGAAGACCGTGACCCGGTCGGCGGCCTCCGCCAGCACCCCGTCCGACATTGCGTCGATCCGCTCCGCCGGCATGACCTCGCCCGGATCTAGGCCGAGGTCCCGGCAGGCACGGGCGACGGTGCCCGGATCGTCCCCGGTGAGGACCTTGACGGCGATGCCCCGGTCCTTCAAAGCGCCCAGCGCATCGGCCGCGCTCGGTGTGAGTGCGTCCCGCAGTGCGACGAAACCGAGGAACGTCAGCCCCCTTTCGTCGGCCTCGGTGTACGCACGCGGCCGGGCCGGCTGTTCGGTACGGGCCACGGCGAGCAGTCGCAGACCGCTCGCGGTCTCCCGGGCGGCGAGGGCGTTCAGCCGAATCCGTTCGGCCTCGTCCAGCGCGCACCGTGCGAGCACCGCGTCGACCGCTCCCTTGGTCACGAGCGTATGGACGCCGAGCCGCCCGGGACGGCGGACGACCGCGGTGGCGATGCGGCGCACCGGATCGAATGGCATCACGGCGACGCCGTCGTACGCGGAGTGCGTCTCCTCCCGCTCGTCGGCCGCGTCCAGGACCGCCTCGTCGAGTGCGTCGGGGGCGGGCAGATCGGCGAGCTCCAGCGTGCACAGGGCGTTGACCGCGGCCCAGCGGAGTGCCTCGGGACCGGACCGGCCCGACGCGTCCAGCGAACGCTCGACGACCGGCCGGTCCTGGGTGAGGGTTCCGGTCTTGTCCACGCACAGCACATCGATCGCACCGAGGTCGTGCAGCGCGGGCAGTCGCTTGACGATGACCCCGTGGTTCCTGGCGAGCAGCGAAGCGCCCCTGGCCAGCACCGTCGTGACGATCACCGGCAGCATCTCCGGAGTCAGCCCGACGGCCACCGCGACGGCGAACGGCAGCGTCTCCAGCCCCCGGCCGCGCAGCGCGGCGTTGGCCATGAGCACCAGGGGTGGGGTGAGCAGCATGAAGCGGATCAGGGTCCAGGAGATCCCGTGGACCGAACGGTCGAAGGCGCTCGCGCCGCGTCGGCGCGCCGAACCGTCGTACGCGGCGGCGAACCTGGTCTCGGCACCCGTCGCCGTCACCACCGCCGTACCGCTGCCGGACGCCACGCTGCTGCCCTGGAAGCACAGCTCCGGCCGGGCGAACAGCCCTTCCTGTTCGTTGCACGCGGTATCGGCGGCGCGGGGCCGTGACGGAGTGTCGACGGGGTGCTTGGGGACCGGTGCGGACTCGCCGGTGAGCGCCGACTGATGAACGGTCAGTCCGCTCGCCCGCAGCAGCCGCAGATCGGCGGGTACGAGATCACCGGGACCGAGCCGGATCACATCGCCCGGCACCAGCTCCCCGACCGGCAGCTCACGGGCCTGCGGCGCGGCATCCGGTCCTGACCGGCGCAGTACGGTCGCGGTGGTCGATACCAGCTCGCGCAGTGCGGCCGTGGACCGGTCCGCCCGGTGCTCCTCCGCCGAGCGCAGCAGACAGCTGACGACCACGAGCACCGATGTCACGGACGCCGTGCCCCATGACGCCACCGCCGCCGAGACCAGGCCCAGACACAGGAGCACCGAGGTGAAGGGGTCACGCAGACTTCGCAGGAATCGGCGGGGCCAGGAGACCGGACGCCAGGTCGGCAGTGTGTTCTCGCCGAACCGCGTCAGCCGTTCCCCGGCCTGCTCCTCCAGCAGTCCGCGCGGTCCGCTGTCCAGCGAGCGGAGAACCTGGAGGGAGGTCGGTGCGGAGACCGTGGAGGCGGCAGTCATGTCATCGGGGGCGGAGGCCCGGGCGGCCGACACGCCCGCCATCGGCACGACGACGGCGGGCGGGCCATCGGGGTCGGTGCTGCCGGGACCTGCGGCGGCACTGCTCTCAGGCGCCGAGCCCACGGAGGCGCGCGGGTTGTGCGGGGGCGTGTCCGGCGCGCTCCGCGAGCTGGCCGACCATCAGCCGGACGACGGTGACCACATCGGGATCGTCGACCAGATACACCTGGCGGCGCCCTTCGCGGCGGGACCGTACGAGACCTGCCAGCTTGAGTTTCGTCAGGTGCTGGCTGACCGAGGGAAGCGTGCCGCCCACCCGGTCCGCGAGTCCGGTCACATCGCTCTCGCCCTGGGACAGGGCCCACACGATGTGCAGCCGCGCAGGCGTCGCCAGCAGGCCGAAGGCCGCTGCGGCCTGGGCCAGTACCTCGGCGGGCGGATCCTCGAAACCGCCGTCGGCAGCTGTCGACACTCTTGCTCTCCCTGTCCGCGTGGCTCGATTCCTCGCACCCGGAGTACTCAGTGTAGGCGTCGGCCTTCCACGGGTCCGGACCAAGCCACATGACGGAGGAGTGCTTGCCCCTGCGTGACGTGTGCGCAAGGCTTACGGCAACGGGGCACGGGGAACGCATGAGCGGGGAGGAGCGGGGAAATGGCGCTGGACAGGGGACTCGACTGGCTCCTTGACGACCTCACGAAGAGGGTCGAGCACATACGGCATGCCTTGGTGCTGTCGAACGACGGCCTGGTGACGGGGGCGAGTACGGGTCTGGCCCGTGAGGACGCCGAGCATCTCGCAGCGGTCTCGTCCGGGCTGCACAGCCTGGCCCGTGGGTCGGGACGCCACTTCCGGGCCGGGAAGGCCCGGCAGACCATGGTGGAATTCGACGAGGCACTGCTCTTTGTGACGGCGGCGGGGGACGGCAGCTGTCTGTGCGTGCTGAGCGAGGCCGAGGCGGACGTCGGCCAGGTCGCCTACGAGATGACGCTGCTGGTCAACAGGGTCGGTGAGCATCTGGGCGTCGCCGCGCGGCAGACGGCGGGCGAAGACGCCGACCGCGCCTGACCTGGAGCGTCCGACCGCGTCTGAGCCGGGCACGTCCGCTCCGACCCGCGGCTGGTCCGGTCGCGGAAGTTATCCACAGGCCGGTCGGGCGGAATCTCTTCCGGGCTACGGTACTCACAGAGAGTAACCGAGTCTCACGGGGGAGAACGTCATGAGTGTTGCTGAAGACGTGTGCACGGAGACCACCGGCGCGAATGCGGCGGGCATGGCGGTCGCGGGCACGATGGCGGCGGGCACGGCGGCCCAGGAACTCCAGCTGAAGCGTGGTGAGTTCGCGATCGCCGTGCATCTGGGGCTGATCCGCCTGACGGTGCGACGGGGCGGCGGAAGGCCGAGGGTCGGCTGCGAGGAGGTCGACCGGCTCCGGTCGCAGGACGGGTTCCCGAAGGCATTGCGGGACAGGGTGCGCACGGTAGGGACGGCACAGGGGGCTCAGCAGCTCGGGATCAGCCCGGACCGCTTCACCAAGCTCGCCCGCGCGGGATGCCTCGTGCCGATCACGTTCTACCTCAACCGGTACCGGGCGATCGTCTGGCTCTATCTCGCCGACGAGCTCGCAGGGTTCGCCGCCCGGGAATCCCGGCTCCTCGCCGGGAGGAGTCCGGCCTGGCTGCGTGGCCGCTTGGAGGGCGGCGCCGACTGCCGGGCGCGCAACTGGCGCTCGCGCCGGGTCGAACGGCTGCTGAGCCTCACGGAGGATCCCTGGGCCCGCGTGGCCGTACTCGCGGACACCCTGGATCCGGTGCAATTGGCGGAGGTGGTCGACGATCCGTACGAACGCGCGTACCTCGCCAGGATCCGGCCCGAGCAGGCCTTCGGACCGACCGGGCCGCCATTGGCGCGAGAGACCATGGCCCACCTGATGCGGGCCGACGAACCGGATGAGATGCTGTGGCGGCGAGTGAGCCTGATCACCGAGTTGGACAACGCCCGGGAGGTCCGATCGGCCCCGCGTCCGGGCGGCGAATGGCCCGCCTTCCCGCGCCGCGGGAACGAGTACGCGCCCGAGCCGCATCCTCGCCCTGAGGCCGAACCCGTTCCGGCCGCAGCATCCGTCCCCGGTCCGCAACCCGCGCTTGGGCTGTTGGCCCGGATCGGTCTGCGCAGGCGCACATCCAGGACCGCGGCTCATCGGCAATCCGGGCCGGGGCGCGCGCCCTTCGGCGCCTGACGAGGAGGGCGCCCCAGGCCTCAGACAATGGGCGCCAGGCCGCCGGAGGGAGGGCCAACTCGCGGCCGGATAAAGAACTCGCACAGGAAGGACGGCACCGGCATTCTGTCTCCCATGCTGATCAGGGAAGCCACCACCGAGGACTGGCCCGCCATCTGGCCGTTCTTCCATGAAATCGTTGCCGCGGGCGAGACCTTCACCTACCCCCTCGATCTGACCGAGGAGAATGCCCGCTCCTGGTGGCTCCTCGAGTCGCCCAACCGGACGGTCGTCGCGGTCGACGGCGACGGGGTGATCGTCGGCACGGCCAAGATGAACAACAACCACATGGGAAATGGCTCGCACATCGCCAGTGCCAGTTACATGGTCGACCCCAAGCAAGCGGGGCAGGGCGTCGGCCGGGCCCTGTGCGAGTACACCCTGGAATGGGCTCGCGCGTCGGGGTTCAGGGCGATGCAGTTCAACGCGGTGGTGGAGACCAACATCCATGCCGTCAAGCTCTACCGCTCGCTCGGTTTCGAGGTCCTGGGAACGCTGCCGGAAGGATTCAACCACCCGGAACACGGGTTTGTCGGGCTGCACATCATGCACTGCCGTCTCTGACAACGCGTCCGAAGGCCTTTCCGCAGACCCCCCTTGCGCCAACCGCACCAGCGGTGGCGGTTCTGCGCCACCGCTCGCGCGGTCCCAGTCTCCACGCCGTGTCCGCCATGACTGAACTGGTGGTGATGTGTGGGTAGTTGTGGCAATCGGTGCTTCATGAGGCGGGTGCGCGCGGTGTCGGCAGGGGCAGTACTCTGCGCCCCACCGCCATTCGGGCGACGAAACATATGCGGAGGAAGATTTCATGACCATACCCAGGAGATCGTTGCGTGCTGCGGGGACGCTCGCGGCCGCTGCGGTTCGGTGGTCCTGACACGGGCTGTGCCGGGACCACCGGTCGAGGTGGTGCCGCCCACACCTGGTGCGTGGGGTGGCGCGTCCCTCCCCTCAGGAGTGCCGGCACCCCTGTTTCGCGGCCGGCGGGGGAGTGGCGGCGGACGGCGTCGAGGGCCCGATCTCGCACCAGACCGCCTTGCCCTCGCCACGAGGTTCGATGCCCCAGCGGGTGGCGACGGCATCCAGCAGCAGCAGACCCCGCCCCGATGTCGCGGTCTCGCCCGGGCTGCGACGCCGCGGCCAGGCACTGGAGCGGTCCTGCACGGACAGACGGACCCGCCGCACGGGCTCCGGCAGCACCTCCAGGGTGAGGACCGCGCCCCCTTCCGTGTGCAGCAGGACGTTCACCAGCAGCTCCCCGGTCACCAGCTCGGCATCGTCCGCGAGTTCGGCCATCTCCCAGTCGGTGAGGGCCTGACGCACGATGGTCCGGGCGTCGGACAGCCCCTCCGGATCTGCCTGGTGGATGTACTGGTGCAACCGCGGGGCCCGCGGTGACCCGGGGTCCGGGCTGCGCCGAAGGACCAGGAGTGCCACGTCGTCCCCCGAGCCCCAACGCTCCCAGAGACGCTCCGACAGATGGTCGGCCAGGGCATGGGCGCTCGCCGGACCCGCGCTCACCTCGTTGATCAGCGTCTGCACGCCCGCGTCGATATCGGCCCCCGGCTCTTCCACCAGTCCATCGGTGTACAGGACGAGCGTCTCGCCCGGCACCAGATCCAGACGGGTCTCCGGGAACTCCTCGTCCAGGAAGTCGGTCGAGATGCCCAGCGGCAGGCCGCCCCGCACCTGCGGGCTGCCGACCCGCCCGTCGATATGCCGGATCAGCGGGCCGAAATGCCCGGCCCGCACCACGCGCACGGTCCCCGAAGCGAGATCGACCTGGGCGTACGCACAGGTCGCGAAGCGGTCCGTGTCCAGTTCGGCGAGGAAGCGCGAAGCCCGCGCCAACACCGTCGAAGGAGGATGCCCCTCGGCGGCGTACGCGCGCAGGGCTATGCGCAACTGACCCATGATGGCGGCCGCGTGCGTGTCATGGCCCTGCACGTCGCCGACCACGATCCCGAACCGGTTCTTGGGCAGGCCGATCACGTCGTACCAGTCACCGCCGACCTGGCGACCGCTCCAGGCTGCGTGGTAGCGCACGGCGATCTCGCCGCCCTCGATCTCCTGGATCCGCCGCGGCAGCATCGCCGACTGGAGGCCGGTGGCGAATTCACGCTCCTCGTCGAAGAGCTTCGCGCGCTGGACGGACTGCGCCACGATGGCGGCCAGGCCCAGACACAGATTGCGCTCATCCGCGTTGAAGGTCGTGTTCTCGCGGTAGAAGAGCGCCAGGGTGCCCAGGGAACGCGCCTGGGCGACGAGGGGCAGATAGGCGGCGGACCGGAACTTCAGCCGGTCGGCATAGGGGGCCAGCACGGGGTAGCGACGGGTGAGCGCCGGGACCGAGGTCAGGAACCGGGGCCGGCCGCTGAGAACGGTGTCCGCCAGCGGGAACCGCCGGTCCAGCCCCGCTTCCCCGAGCGCGTCGATCGCCTCCACCGAGTCGCCGCTCAGCGCGATGGCGCTCAGCGTCGTGTTCTCGACCAGACCGAGCGAGAGGCCGTCCGCCCCGAGCCGGGCAAGGCCACCCGGTCCGGTGAGCGCGGCGGTCACGTCGTCGACGGTCACCGCGCGTGACAGCGCACTCGTTGTGCGTTCAACGATGCTGGTCTGTCGCTGCCGCCGTTTTTCCAGATCGAGCACGAAGGCCGAATGGGTGACTTCCGCGGTGGCGTCCTGTACCACCCCGATGATTCGGTGCGCCCTGCCGCCCTCGCTGCGCAGTATGCGTGCCTGGATGTGGGTCCACTGGTCCCTGCCGTCGTCCATCGGCACCCGGAAGTGGACACTGTACGAACTGCGTCCACTCTCGATCGCCTCGTCGATCGCCACATCGAGACGGGTCCGTTCCGACGGTTCGAGTCGGCCCAGCACGGTCTCGGGCCGCGAATCGAAGGTCTGCGGGTTCAGACCGAACACCAGCAGCCCGGCGTCGTCCATGTCGAGCGTCCCGGCCTCCACATCCCACTCGAAGCTGCCCGTCCGATTCATGGCAAGGCGCTGAGCCGTCGTGTTCTCGCCGTTGTGCGTCTTCTCGATCAGCAGGCGTGGCGGGACGGATGTGCTCGGTTGCTGGTCGTGATCGGTCATTCCTGCTCCGGAGGTCGCCGGGCGGGGCTGCCGGACGGCGCGGCCCGAACTGGGTCACTCAATTGTCGGACCGGTTCCGGCAGCCTGCACAGCGGGCACCCGGAAAATTCCGGCCGGAAAGCCGGAAAGCCGGACCGGCAGGACCCGGGGCCCCTGCCGTCCCGGCATGGACCCCGCCCCGGAGAATGGCAGCGGAAGATCGTCCGCGATCGGCGGTCGATACGGCACAGGGGCTGACCGGAGCGCATTCATGAACCACGAAGATCCCGTTCTGCTGCACACCGAGGGACGTGTCCGGCACATCATCCTCAACCGTCCACGCGCCCTGAACGCGCTGAATCACGCCATGGTGGCCCGCGTCGCCGAAGCACTCGCCGACGCCGAGCTCGACGACTCCGTCACCGCGGTCCTGATCACCGGGGCGGGCGAGCGGGGTCTCTGCGCGGGCGGCGACATCCGGTCGATCTACGAGGACGCCCGGGCCGGCGGCTCCACGTCGATGGACTTCTGGCGCGACGAGTACCGGCTCAACGCCGGCATCGCCCGATTCCCCAAGCCCTACGTCGCGATCATGGACGGCATCGTGATGGGCGGCGGCGTCGGCGTCTCGGCCCACGGCGACATCCGTGTCGTCACCGAACGCTCGCGCATCGCCATGCCCGAGACCGGAATCGGATTCGTCCCCGACATCGGTGGCACGTATCTGCTCGCTGCGGCGCCCGGTGAGCTCGGGACCCATCTGGCGCTCACCGCGGACGCCGTCGGCGCGGGTGACGCGCTGCTGTGCGGGCTCGCCGACCACTTCGTACCGTCGCAGCGCCTCGCCGAACTCACCGCTGCCCTCGCCGGATGCGACACGGCTGTCGGCATCGAGGAGACGGTCCGGCGGCACGCCGCACCCGCGCCGGACGGTGAACTGGCCGCGCACCGTGAGTGGATCGACTCCTGCTACCGGGCGGACTCGGTCGAGGAGATCGTCGACCGGCTCGACAGCATCGGCGTCCCCGCCGCCAAGCAGGCCGCCGAGACCATCCTCACCAAGTCGCCCACCGCGCTCAAGGTGACCCTGTCCGCGCTGCGCAGGGCGCGTGGGCTCGGCACTCTGGAGGCGGTGCTCGACCAGGAGTACCGGACCTCGTGCACCGCCTTCACTGGGCCCGATCTGGTGGAAGGCGTGCGCGCCCAGATCATCGACAAGGACCGCAACCCGCAGTGGAGCCCGGCGACCCTCGCCGAAGTCACCGAGGCCGACGTGGCACGCTTCTTCGCTCCGCTGGGCGACCGCGAACTCGGCCTGGCCGCCGTTCCCGGGACGGCGGCCTGAGACGGACGGACACACATCGGACAGACCGAGCTGCGGAGTGAGGCGAGCCCGTACGGGACTCAGAGGTCGTTCGGCCCGTCGACCGTGCGGAACGGGACGCCGAGCAGGTCGGCCGCAGCCTTGAGGTCCTTGCCGCGATGGCCGGTGCACAGCGTCCAGTGGTGACCGATGCCGGTCGCGGACCAGGCATCGGTCCACTCGCCGGGGTCGAAGCCGAAGTCGACCCGGGAGGTGGTGTTGCCGATCTCCAGCAGCGGCCCCGGCACGACCTCGCCCTCGGAGGCGATGAAGGTGAAGGTGCCGTCGGCCTCCTGCCCGATGCCGAACGTGGTGACCGGGCCGTGTCTGACGTCGAACTCCACGCTGACGCCCCAGCCGCGCTTGCCGTGGTAGACGCCCAGCCCGCGCAGCAGCGGATCCTTGGCGCTGATGGCCAGGTGTGCCGGGCCGTCGTGGCCCATCTCGACGACCCGGTCGCGGAAATTGAGGGCCTGGAGTTCGGTGAAGGAACCACCGGCGCCGATGGTGTCGGCGATCAGCATGGCGAGGCTGGTGCGCAGTTCGTACTCACCGGCCATCGGAATGCCGCGCGCGGTCAGCAGCGACGCACCGAGGATCATGCCGGCGCCGAGCCGCTCGTGGATCTCGCCCTCCAGGCCGCGGTGGTAGTAGGCGAGACTGTCGAGCCCGAAGTCCTCGACGAGCCGGTCCAGTCCGACCGAAACCCGCGCCGCCCAGGCGAGATCGTCCTCGTCGACGGAGTCGTCGAGAGTGAAGACCGTACGCGCGAGCGCGACGCGTTCGGCGGCCGCCTCGTCCGTCACGGCGGCGACCCGGACCCGCAGGTCGTCGAATTCGAGGATTTCGACATGCCCGCCGAACTGGGTGGAGACCAGCGTCATGTCGGTGGAGACATCGAGCATGCCGGGATAGAGATGGCCCATCAGACCGTGCCGGCCGTGGCGCATCGCGCCGCGCACTTGAGCGGCACGGATCCAGCGGCGGATCCGCTGCCAGGCGTTCTCGTCACTCAGATGGCCCGACACGGAGCGGAAGGGAATGCCGCTGCGCCGGAACACATTGGCGATCTCGGGCAGCGGGCACTGACCGCAGTACGCCAGCCACTTGCCCGTGTCGGTGTCCGGATGGTCCATCGCCTCGGTCGGCTGGAGGTCGATGGCCAGCACCGGAGCGTGCGCGCGCTGGGCGATCGGCAGCACCATCGAGGCAGTGAGATACGTCGTCAGAAACGTCACGACGATGTCGCAGTCGGCCGTCCGCAGTCGTTCCGCGGCCTTCGCGGCCTCCTGCGGATCGGAGATGAAACCGGCGTCGACGACCTCGCAGCCCATCTCCACGAACCGCCCGGTCACGAAGCGGGCCGACTCCCGCAGTTGGTCGAGCAAGCCGGGGAACTGCGGCCAGTACGCTCCGAGTCCGCCGGACACCAGACCGACACGGGTACGACGGCGCGCGGTACGGGTGAGCACACCGTCGAGCGCGGCGGGCGAGACATCAGTCATGAGTTTCCATACCTTTCTTCGTGGGCTGATCGACGCGCCGGGTACCAGGGCCATCAACCGGCTGAGGGCCCAGATCCTGGAGTACTTCCCCGCCCGGGAACGAGCCTTCGACTTCAGTACGTCCAAGACCGCGCTCATCCTGCTCACCGGCTATCAGACCCCGGCCGCCCTGCGCAGGATCGGCCGGGCCCGGCTGTCCACCTGGCTCAAGAACCACGGCGTCCGCACTCTCAGCGCCGCCAAGAGCGCCGCCGACACCGCGGTGACCGCTGCCGAGGCCCAGTTCACCGTCGTCACCGGGGAGAAGACCGCTGCCAAGACGGTCCACCCCCTGGCCAGGGAGGTGATGGCCCTCGATGAGGAGATCGCCGAGCTCAACGCCCTCATCGAGGGCCGGTTTCGCGAGCACCCCGACGCGGAAGTGATCACCAGCATGCCCGGCATCGGTGACATGCTCGGCGCCGAGTTCATCGCCGCGACCAGCGGCGACATGACCGCCTTCGGCAGCCCCGACCGGCTCGCCGGCGTCGCCGGACTCGCTTCCGTCCCCCGCGACTCGGGCAAGGGCAGCGGCAACCGGCGCAGGCCCAGACGCTACAGCCGCCGACTCCTGCGGATGTTCTGCCTCTCCGCCCAGGTCGCCGCGGTGCACTGCCCCCAGTCCAAGACCTTCTACCAGCGCAAACGCGCCGAGGGATAGTCCCACAAGCAGGCCGTCCTCGCGCCGGCCAGACGCCGCCTGAATGTGCTCTGGGCCCTGATACGCGACCACCGGACCTTCGAGGACGTCACCCCCAGCCCCGCCGCCGCAGCGGCATGACCCAGTCACAAGACGTCACCGACCGGGGTTGACAACGTCATTGGGAATCCTTCCTCCGGTTCCGTCGAGGGCCGAATGGACTCAGGCCTGTTCCAGCCGCGCGGCGGCCCGGTCCCAGGCCTGCTGGTCCCCCTGCGGGGTGTAGTGGCGCAATTCCTGTGTCCGTGCCACCAGTTGTCGCATGTCCATGAGGTCGCCCACCAGACCTCGGGCACGCGCCTGCACCAGGATGTTGCCGAGCGCGGTCGCCTCGGCCGGGCCGGCCGTGAGGGGAAGCCCCGTGGCATCCGCGGTCCACTGGCACAAGAGCTCGTTGCGTGAACCGCCGCCGACAAGATGGATCCGGTTCAACTCCCGCCCCGCGAGACCGGCCGCCTCCCGCAGTGTCCTGCGATGGGCCAGCGCCAGGCTCTCCAGCACACATCGCACATAACCGCCGGGACTGTCGGGCGCCACCTGCCCGGTCTCCACCAGACAGGCGTCGATACGCGACGGCATGTCACCCGGTGAAAGGAACACCCCGTCGTCGGGATCGATCACCGCCGCGAACGGCCGGGCACGGGCCGCCTCCGCGAGCAGTGCGGCCAGGCCCGGGTCCTCGCCCCGCCGGCCCCAGGTCCGCCGGCACTCCTCCAGCAGCCACATCCCCATGATGTTGCGGAGATAGCGCACAGTGCCGTCCACCCCGCGCTCATTGGTGAAATTCGCCGCGCGCGACTCCTCCGTCAGCACCGGAGCCGGCAGCTCAAGCCCTGCCAACGACCACGTACCGCAGGACACGTAGGCGAACCCGGGCCCGGTCGCGGGCACCGCCGCGACCGCCGACGCCGTGTCGTGCGAGGCGACGGCCGTCACCGGTGTGGCGGCCGGCAGACCCATGTACTCGGCAACGTGCGGCAGCAGCGTCCCTGCCGGGTCACCCGGCTCACGCAACGGCGGGAACAGGGAACGCTCCAGACCCAGCCGGCCGATCAGCGCATCGGACCAGCCGCCGGCCGACGCGTCGAACAGACCGGTCGTCGACGCATTGGTGATCTCCACGCCCACCACGCCGGTCAGCCAGTGCGTCAGCAGATCGGGGATCAGCAGCAAAGTCCGGGCCGCACCCCACTGGGCACTGGCACGGTGCGCGGCAAGCTGGAACACGGTGTTGAACGGCAGGTGCTGCAAGCCGCTCACGGCATACAGCTCCTGCGCCCCGCACACAGCCAGCACCTGCTCGGCCCCCCTGCCGTTCCGTCCGTCCCGGTAGTGGAACGGCAGCCCGATCAGCGCCCCGTCCGCATCGAGAAGGCCGTAGTCGACCGCCCATGTGTCGATTCCGATCGACGCGATCGGACCGCCGCGTGCAGCGGTCCGCAGACCCTCCAGCATCCCCTGGTACAGCGCGAGCACGTCCCACCGCAGTCCGTCCGGCAACCGGACCGGCGTATTGGCGAATCGGTGCGCCTCGGTCAGTTCGAGCCTTCCGGGCCCGGCCAGGCCGGTGATCACCCGGCCACTGGTGGCACCGAGGTCCACGGCGGCAAAGGCCGCGTCACTGCGTGAGGTCACAGACATCGACATCTCATCCGGTCATCGAAGGAAGGCCGCGGCCACACCGGCGTCGACGGGAACATGCAGTCCGGTCGTGTGCGTGAGGTCCCCGCCGGTCAGCGCGAACACGGCATTGGCCACATGCTCCGGGAGCACCTCGCGCTTGAGCAGGGTCCGCTGGGCGTAGAACTCGCCGAGCTTCTCCTCTTCGATGCCGTACGTCGCCGCGCGCTGGGCCCCCCAGCCGCCCGCGAAGATCCCCGAACCGCGCACCACACCATCGGGGTTGATTCCGTTGACCCGGATGCCGTGCTCGCCCAGCTCCGCGGCCAGCAGCCGCACCTGGTGGGACTGGTCGGCCTTGGTGGCCGAGTAGGCGATGTTGTTCGGACCCGCGAACACGGCGTTCTTCGAGGTGATGTAGACGATGTCGCCACCGAGGTTCTGCGTCCGCATCATCCGGGCGGCCTCGCGCGAGACCAGGAACGAGCCGCGCGCCATGATGTCGTGCTGAAGATCCCAGTCCCGGGCCGTCGTCTCCAGCAGCGGCTTCGAGATGGAGATCCCGGCATTGTTCACGACGAGATCCACGCCGCCGAACGCCAGCGCACCGGCCCGGAACGCCTCGACGATCTGCTCCTCACTGGTCACATCGGCCGTCACGGCCACCGCCTTGTCGGAGCCGCCGAGCTCCTGCGCCACCGAGGCGGCGTTCTCCGCGTCGATGTCCGCGACGACGACACACGCCCCCTCCGCGACCAGCCGGTGCGCGATGGCCTTGCCGATGCCGGACCCCGCGCCCGTGACCAGCGCCACCCGGGTGGCCAGTGGTTTCGCCTTCGGCATCCGGCGCAGCTTGGCCTCCTCCAGCTCCCAGTACTCGATCCGGAACTTCTCGGACTCCTCGATCGGTGCGTACGAGGAGACGGCCTCGGCGCCGCGCATCACGTTGATGGCGTTGAGGTAGAACTCCCCGGCGACCCGGGCCGTCTGCTTGTCCTTGCCGAAGGAGAACATGCCGACCCCGGGCACCAGCACGATTGCCGGGTCCGCGCCGCGCATCACGGGGGAGTCGGGGGAGGCATGACGCTCGTAGTACGCGCGATACGCCTCCCGGTACTCCCCGTGCAGTTCCTTCAGCCGCGCCGCGGCTTCGTCCAACGGGGCGCCCGCGGGCAGGTCGAGCACCAGCGGGCTGACCTTCGTACGAAGGAAGTGGTCCGGGCACGAGGTGCCCAGTGCGGCGAGTCGGGGGTGTTCGGTGCGGGCGAGGAAGTCCAGCACCGGCTCCGTGTCGGTGAAGTGGCCCACCTGAGGACGGTCGGTGGAGGCCAGACCGCGGATCAGCGGGGCGAGCGCGGCCGCACGCTCCCGGCGCCGCTCCTCGGGAAGCGGCTCGCGGCCCGCCCACGCGGGGCCGAAGGGTTCGGCCCTGCCCCGTTCCTGGAGGAAGGTCTCGGCGGTGCGGATCATCCAGAGGGCGTTGTGCTCGCACTCCTCGGACGTCTCGCCCCAGGCCGTGATGCCATGGCCGCCGAGGATCACCCCGACGGCCTGCGGGTTGGCCTCCTTGACGGCGGCGATGTCCAGGCCGAGCTGGAATCCCGGCCTGCGCCAGCCCACCCAGGCCACCTTGTCGCCGAAGCACTCCGCGGTCAGCTTCTCGCCGTCGGCGGCGCACGCCAGCGCGATCCCCGAGTCCGGATGCAGATGGTCGACGTGAGCGGCCTCGACCAGGGCGTGCATCGCCGTGTCGATGGACGGTGCAGCACCGCCCTTGCCGTGCAGGCAGTAGTCGAACGCCGGCACCATCTCGTCCTCGCGCTCCACCCCTGGGTACACGTCCTTGAGAGCACGCACCCGGTCCAGCCGCAGTACGGCGAGCCCGGCCTCGGTCAGCGTGCCGAGATCACCGCCGGAACCCTTGACCCACAGCAGTTCGGTGGCGCCGCCGGTGACCGGGTCGGTGCCGGTGGCCTTGACCGATGTGTTGCCACCGGCGTAGTTGGTGTTCCGGGCGTCGGAGCCGATCCGGTGGGCGCGTTCCAGGAGTGCAGCGACTTCGGGGTGCGTCGCGGAGGTCATGGGATTCCTTCGTGGTCGGGGGCCGTCTGAACCGGTCGGTGTTCGTACGGGGGCGAAGGCGGGGCTCAGGCGCCCCAACCGGCCTGCTCGCCACCGACCCGGGCGGCGGCAATCCGCTCCTGGTTGCCCGAGGCCAGGTATGCGGTGAACGGGTCCCTGGCCAGGCCGAGTTCCTCGCGCACCTCGGCCAGCAGCGGACGTACATCGGTGTTGTACGCATCCATCAGGGCGCCGTTCGCGGCCAGCACATCGCCGGACCGCTGAGCGGCGCTCAGCGCCGCCATGTCGATCAGCAGCGCCTTGGCGGTCGCTTCCTGGACGTTGGCGACCGACCGGATCACGGCGGGGATCTTCGCCTCGATGTTGTGGCACTGGTCGAGCATGAAGTTGACGTTCGTCTCGGGCTTCAGGCCGCCGTTCCTGGCCACCTCGTGCATGATCCGGAACAGCTGGAACGGGTCGGCCGCCCCGGCCATCAGATCGTCGTCCGCGTAGAACCGGGAGTTGAAGTCGAACGCACCGAGCTTGTTCGCCCGCAGCAGCGAAGCCACGATGAACTCGATGTTGGTGCCCGGCGCGTGGTGTCCGGTATCCACGACCACCTGGGCCTTCGGGCCGAGACTGAGACAGTGAGCGTACGCCGTGCCCCAGTCGGGTACATCGGTCGTGTAGAACGCGGGCTCGAAGAGTTTGTACTCCAGCAGCATCCGCTGCTCGCCACCCAGCCGTTCGTACACCTCGGCCAGTGCCTCGGCCAGCCGGTCCTGGCGGGCCGTGATGTCGTCCTGCCCGGGGTAGTTCGTGCCGTCGGAGAACCAGAGCTTGAGATCGGGGGACCCGGTCTCGTCCATGATGTCGACGCACTCCAGCAGGTGGTCGGTGGCCTTGCGGCGCACCTTCGGATCGGGATGGGTGACCGAACCGAGCTTGTAGTCGTCGTCCTGGAAGACGTTGGAGTTGATCGCCCCGATCCGCAGCCCGAGATCCTCGGCGTGCCGGGTCAGTGCGGTGTAGTCCTCGACCTCGTCCCACGGGATGTGCAGCGACACCTTCGGCGCCACGCCCGTGAACGCGTGGACCTGGGCCGCGTCCTCCAGCTTTTCGAACGGGTCGCGCGGCACACCCGGCTGCGCGAACACCTTGAACCGCGTCCCGGAGTTCCCGTACCCCCACGACGGCGTCTCGATGACCTGGGACTTCAGAGCTGCCTTGACGGCCGACACATCAGACATGAACACCTCGTAAGCAGAGTCATCCAGCGACCGGAGACCGTTCGGATGCGCGTATGAATCGTTTCATCCGGACCGTACGCTAGGTTCGCCACAAGCTTCCAGTCAAGGAGCCGGTCAGGTTGTCTCGGCTTCTTGAATCAATGCATCACGCGACGGCGTCCGTCTGGTGACGGCGGAGCACGGAGCCCCGCCGTGTCGTTCGGCGGGTTCGCTCAGTGACCACTGCCGGACATGCTCGGCTGCAGCGAGCTCACCAGGTCGAAGAACCGGGACTCATTGCCGCAGAGGCCGGCGCGCTGGAGCGCGCCATCGGCTTCGGCGATCGGCGAGGCGAGCAACGGCACGTACAAGGGGCCGTCGTCCGGGTCCGCGAGCGCGGCGCGAGTGGCCTCCAGCAGTCGGACATATGCCTGGGCCGCGGCGAGTTCGGCATTGCGCATCTCAGCATCTCCCGGTCAGAGGTGTCGTGCCCACCAGCATCCCTCATGGGTCTGACAACGCCCGCCGACGACGGCGCGAGGGGCGCCCGCTACCCGTCGTTCGGCCCTCGCGTACCGGCCGGTGGTTCGACCTCCAGGAATCTTCGACGGCGCGCTCCGCGGTACAGCAACACCGTCCAGCCCAACTCCCGCAGCACGGCAGCGCACCGGGCCAGCTCGGCCTCCTCCGTATGGGCAGCTCCGCTGCCGGGCGGCCCGAGCCACTCGACACGTACGCCACCCGGTGTTTCGCCCTGCTGCAAGCGGTACCCGGTCGCCGTGCGCACGCCCGATCCGTCAACGGCCGAGGCGGCCAGGCCCGATGCCTCCAGAGCGATGGCGACGGCCCGCACCGGACGGTGCGTCTCCCACTGGGCGGGTACGCCCTGCGGGTCGGCGTGCCCGGTGTTCGTCAGCCGGCGGATCTGGAGCATTCCTTCGAACGCCGTCCGTACAGAAGCGGAGCGCTTTCCGTCTCGCTCCGGCGCCTGCGGGCCGTCCCCGGTGGCCGGTTCGAACCCTGTCTCGTGCCCGGTGCCCATCAGCGTCCCCCTTCGCCCGTGCCGTTCTCCTGCCAGTGTGCGCCGCGCCACTGACAGTGGCTCGGGCACGGGGCTTCGGCCGCGTGCCGTCGCCGATGCCGCCGCGCCACGCTCCCCTCCGTCACGCCCGCGGAGCGTCCCCTTCACCGGTCAGCGTCGACGCGCCCCCGCCGAGCACCTTGCCCGGGTTGAGGATGCCGTGCGGGTCCAGCGCCGCCTTCACCGCGTGATGCATGGCCAGACCGCGGAACCCAGTTCCTTGTTCATCCCGCGTATCTTCAGCAGCCCCACACCGTGCTCGCCCGTCACCGTGCCACCTAGGGCGATCGCATCGTCGAGGATGTCCTCGAAGGCCAACTGGGCGCGGGCCCGCGCTGCTTCGTCGCCGGGAGTGGTGATGATGAGCGGGTGCAGATTCCCGTCCCCGGCATGGGCGATGTCGGCCACCCGCCGATCGTAGATCAGGGCGAGCTCGCCGGATCCGGCTGGTACCAGAGCCCGTGTTCCGCGCCCGCCGCCCGCAGATCGTCGTTGACCACTCCCGGCTGGAGGACGGCCAGCCGCTCCGCCGGGTCGATGTGGACGATGCGGTTCATGTCCTCGAAGGACAGGACGATCGCCCCGTCCACGGCGTTCGCACCTCCCGACAGGCCGGTGCCCGCGCCGCGCGGAACCGGTGGGATGCGGTGGGCCAGGCAGTGCCGGACCACATCCCGCACCTCTTCGGTGGTCTGCGGACGCACCACGGCCAGGGGTGTTCCGTACGGAGCCCGCTCGGCCTCGTCGTGCTGATACCGGGCAAGGCCGGCCGGATCGGTGAGTACCCGCCGGGCAGGGATGCCGTCCACTGGTGCGTTCGCCACGTCCGTGGCCACCTCCTACAAAGATGTACTACCCACCATCATTGCGTGCAGCGCTCGGGCCCGCCTGGGAGCCCCCGGAATCCGTTGATCATGAAATTGACGCGAACGGGTGATGGATCCCGATAGGGTCGACCGTCCGACAGTTCCGTACCCAGAGGATCCACGCACCGTGCCCGACAACGTCCAAGGCCCCGCCATCGACCGCGGCGACCGTGCCGCGCTGCGCGCCGACTGCGCGAACTGTTTCGGGCTGTGCTGTGTGGCGCTGACCCTGACACGGTCCGCGGACTTCGCGATCGACAAGGACGCCGGGAAGCCCTGCCGGAACCTCCAGGAGGACTTCCGCTGCGGCATCCACACCGAACTCCGGACGCAGGGCTTTCCGGGTTGCACCGTGTACGACTGCTTCGGGGCGGGCCAGAAGGTCTCCGGCGAGACCTTCGACGGACAGGACTGGCGCAGGGCCCCGCAGATTGCCGGGCAGATGTTCCAGGTGTTCCCGGTCATGCGGCAGCTCCATGAACTCCTCTGGTACCTCACGGAATCGCTGTCCCTGGAACCGGCGCGGCCTCTCCACGCCGAGATCCGGCGCACCCTCGACGAGACGGAACGCCTCACCCACCTCCCGGCCGACGCGTTCTCGGACCTGGATGTGGCCGGCCATCGCGACGTCGTGGCCGAGCTGCTGCTTCGTACCAGCGAACTCGTACGAGCGACGGCGCCGCGCAGGAAGAAGCGTGACCATCGCGGCGCCGACCTCATCGGAGCCAGGCTCAAGGGCGCCGATCTGCGGGGCGCCGACCTGCGCGGCGCGTATCTGATCGCAGCTGACCTCACCGGTGCCGATCTGCGTCTGGCCGATCTGATCGGTGCCGACTTCCGGGACGCGAATCTGTCCGGCGCCGACCTCACCGGTAGCCTCTTCCTCACCCAGGCCCAGCTCAACGCGGCCCGCGGCGACGCGGCGACGAAGCTCCCTCCGTCACTCGGCCGCCCCACGCACTGGGACAGGTGAACCCCGGCCCGGGGACAGCCAGCCACCGACGGACCGGTCCGGACCGCGCCACCGACGGCCGCCGACCGTTCACGCCGCACCGGGGCGAATCGGCCGGTGGGGCTGGGCACTGTGGACGTGTCCGGTTCGTTGCACAGTGCGGCGTACCCGGAACGCCGCAGACGACCGGACCGAGGAGTCGCGCACATGCCGAGCAGTACCGACCGCAGCCGCACCGAACCGAGCCGCACGGACGGGAACCGCACCCGTCTGGTCGAGCGCCTCATGGAGGAGTTCCCGCACGTGCCCCGGGAAGCCGTCATCAAGGAGGATCTGCTGCGCGGCGGCGTGGCGTTCGACGAGTCCGCCCTCAGCGACAACGAGGGCGGTGACGTCAAGCCGAAGTCCTACTTCATCTTCTCCTTCGACCACGGCACCCTCCCCGAGCTGGGCGCGGCCGCACTCCGCCGCCCGCCGGAGGAGATCGTTCTCACCGGCGGTCCGTACGACCTGCGCAGGACCGTCGTGTCCGTCCGGGTCAACCCCGCGTCCCCGTACCGTGTCGCGGCCGACGACGACGGTGTGCTCGGGCTGTATCTCGACGGCCGACGGATCTCCGACGTGGGTCTGCCGCCCATGCCGGACTACTACCGGCACACACTGGAGAACGGCAAGTCCGTGATGGAGGTGGCCCCCACCATCCAATGGGGATACCTCGTCTACCTGACCGTCTTCCGGGTCTGCCAGTACTTCGGTGCGAAGGAGGAGTGCCAGTACTGCGACATCAACCACAACTGGCGCCAGCACAAGGCGGCGGGTCGCCCGTACACCGGGGTGAAGCCGGTCGAGGAGGTCCTGGAGGCGCTCGCCATCATCGACAAGTACGACACGGCGAAGACCTCCACCGCCTACACCCTCACCGGCGGGGCCATCACCTCCCACATCGGCGGCCGCGACGAAGCAGACTTCTACGGGCAGTACGCCAAGGCCATCGAGGAGCGATTCCCCGGCCGCTGGATCGGCAAGGTCGTGGCCCAGGCCCTGCCCAAGGCCGACGTCCAGCGGTTCCACGACTACGGCGTGCAGATCTACCACCCCAACTACGAGGTGTGGGACCGCCGGCTGTTCGAGCTCTACTGCCCGGGCAAGGAACGCTACGTGGGCCGTGACGAGTGGCACCGCCGCATCCTGGACTCGTCCGAGGTCTTCGGCGCCCGCAATGTCATCCCCAACTTCGTGGCGGGCGTGGAGATGGCCGAGCCCTTCGGCTTCACCACGGTGGACGAAGCCATCGCATCGACCACCGAGGGCCTGCGGTTCTTCATGTCGCACGGCATCACCCCGAGGTTCACCACCTGGTGCCCGGAGCCCACCACTCCGCTCGGGAAGACCAACCCGGGCGGAGCGCCGCTGGAGTACCACATCCGTCTGCTGGACGCCTATCGCGCGACCATGGAGGAGTACGGTCTCAGCTCGCCCCCCGGATACGGTCCGCCCGGACCCGGACGCGCGGTCTTCTCCGTCAGCTCGTTCATGGACAGTCTTCCGGCCCTTCCGGACGACGCCCGGTAGCACCGGTCGAGGTTCTGATCGTCGAGCCCGGATCGTTCCGGACCGGCTTCGCCGGGGGAGGAGCGCTCCGCCTGACCGCCGAGCTCCCCGCGTACGAGGCGACGGTCGGCCCCGTACGGACGAATCTTCCCGGCTCGGACGGTAAGCAGGAGGGCAACCCCGACAAGGCGGCGGCAGCGATCCTCACCGCTCTCGCCGCCGAGGAGACGCCGCTGCGGCTGCCGCTCGGCAACGATGCGGTCGACGCGATCCAGGCCCACCTCGAAGCGGCCCGTGCCGAGACCCTCGCATGGGAGAAGGTCAGCCGCAGCACCGCCTTCGACGGTTGAGGAGCGTGCCCCGTCGGGCCGGACGGCCCGGCGCATGCCGACGGCGACTGAGTCATCTACCGACGGTCCTCATTCGCCTAGGGCTGAGCCAGACCATCCGCCGCGTTCAGTATCGAAAGGGCGGCGAGAACACCACAGGTGCCTGACGGTCGTGGGCGTCAGGAGCCGTTCTACGCCCCCTGCGTTTGCCGTGAAGCGATGGATCCGCCACGCGACATCGCGGTAGTTGAACGCCACCATCAAAGTAACGACCCCAAAGATCAGGTGCCGCCCAAGCTCTGCCCACGTACTCATCAGATCCCCCAAGACACTCGAGGATCAGTATGGATCCCGACCGGTGGCGGGACCGACCTCCGTGCCGACGCCACATTCGGAGTGATCAAGCCCGGAGCCGAGGCGTGGCTGCCACGCGGCCCCAGACCGCTTGACCAAACACATAGGGGCACCCCCTCGGGCGCGCCTGAGCGCGCCCGAGGGCCTCGGCATCGGGGACGGTCAGGCGCGCCACTCGGCCGTACGCTCGGGGGACGCTTCGGCGAGCGCCTTCACGATCGCTTCCGCGTCACCCTGATTCCCGTAGACGGGTGTGCCGGGCTGCTGACGCCAGGACTCGTCGAGGCCCCCCGCGTCCACGGTGTCGAAACCCAGTTCGTCGATGAGGTCGCGCACGACCTGCTTGGCCGCCGCGTCGTCGCCGGCCACCGGCAGCGCCTGACGGCCGGCGCTGCCCTCGGGAAGACCGTTGGAAAGGATGTCCTGTGCGTACGTCCCGTTGAACGCCTTGATCACCGGATGGCCGATCTGTTCCTCGGTCCACCGGCTCTCGGGCGTGCCGTCCTCGATCGCTCCAATGCGGCCGTCGCGCTGTTGTGGGTAGTAATTGCCCGTGTCGATGACCGCGACCCCTTCCGCGGCACCGTCGATCAGGCCGGCGGGCAGATCGGGGACGGCCTTGAGGGGGACGGTGACGACAACGACCTGGGCTCCCCGGGCCGCCTCCGCGGCGGTGACCGCGGTGGCGCCGGTCTCCTCGACAAGCGCGGAGAGCGTCTCCGGGCCGCGCGAATTGGCGATGGACACATCGTGGCCCAGCGTGGTGAGGCGCCGGGTGAGGTTTCCGCCGATGTTGCCCGCTCCGATGATGCCGATCTTCATGGTTCCGACCTTCCGATGGCGCCTGCGATAGGTGATGTGGTCTCGCGGCTTCACCAACTACCCATTGCCGGTCGGTATTCCTGGCGATGGAAAAACGATTCGCACGTTCACCCGAAGGATGGGAGCGAGTGGCTGGGGGCACGTACAGGAAGAGAACGGAATCACCGAGCCCACTTGAAGGCGGTGCCCATGCTGCATGGCGTCGATGTCAGCTCCCATCAGTCATCCTTCGACACGGACGGACTGGACTTCGTCTTCATCAAGGCCACCGAGGGGCGTTCCTACGTCAATCCGCATCTCGCGTCGCAGGTGAAGCGCGCGAGGGACGCGGAGTGCGTGGTCGGCTTCTATCACTTTCTCTGGCCGGGGGACATCACGGCCCAGGCCGAGTATTTCGTGAGCAAGGCCCCGGAGGAGACGGGTGATCTGCTCGCCGTGGACTGGGAACAGAACGGAGAGGGCACGAGGGCCAGCAATGCCGAGAAGGACCGCTTCATCCGCGAGGTCAAGCGGCTGCGGCCGCACCACAGGGTTCTGCTGTACTGCAACCGCGACTTCTGGCTGAACCACGACACCACGTCGTATGCGGGGGACGGCCTGTGGATTGCCGACTACGTCACTGCGGGAAAGCCCAGGATCAAGGCTTCCTGGCGTATCCATCAGTACACCGACCAGCCGCTCGACAAGGACGTCGCCGCCTTCTCTTCGCGCACCGCCATGCGCGACTGGGCCCGAGGATAGGCGCCGTGCCGGAATGGCGGGGCCGGGAGGCGCGGCGCAGGGTGCCGCGCTCCGATAGTAGGTGAGGGCCCATGATTGGTGCGGGCCTAAAATAGTGCCGATGAGCGAGACCCCGCCCAGCCTCCTGGGACTCACGACATATCTGCTGTCCAAGACCGGCAAGGCGGCACGGAGCCGGCTGGCGGCGCGGCTGGCCGACCGGGACATGCGGCTCTGGCACATGGCCGTGCTGTCGGCGCTCGTCGACTTCGGCCCTCATGTGCAGCGGGAACTGGCATCGCGGCTCGGGATCGACCGGAGCGACATTGTCAAGATCGTGGACGATCTCGCGGTGGCCGGCCTCATCGACCGCGCCCGGGACACCGGCGACCGCCGCCGGGTGACCGTCACGCCCACCCCGGCCGGGCGTGCGGCGCTCAGGGAACTCCAGGCCGAGGCGCTGACTGTGCAGGAGACACTGCTCGCCCCCCTGACCGGGTCCGAACAAGCCCAGCTGGCGGCACTGTTGAGACGTGTCCACGCCCATGTCCACGAAGGCGCCGAAGAGTCGAAGGCAGGTCGCTGACCGATTCCCCCGGTCGGGTGCGGCACACTTCTCGGGTGACCACAGCCGCGGCTCAGCCGCCTCGCGACCGCGCGCTCGGGCGCGGAATCACCACCCTCATTCCGCAGGCCGCAACGGCCACCGCGGCCGAACAGGCGGCGGCCGTACTCACGGCGATGCAGAGCGTTCCGGTGCGTGTGGGCGTCCTTCAGGCGGCCGTGGTCCTCCTGGAGGAACGAGTGCGTGCGACGGACGACGACGCGGAGCGAGCGGCCGCCGCGACGACGGTCGCCATGCTGCGCAGCGCGATCGGCCGGGCCGGCTGAACAGGGCCGGGGCCCGGGGGAGATGATCAGCGCAGTTCGTCGAGGGCCCGGGCGCACGCCTCGGGATGGTCCCGCCAGTACTGCCAACTTTCCTCGTGGGAAAGGACGACGGCCAGTGCGTCCGTCAGACCGAGCCGCCGACGCCCGACGATCTCCCGTACGACCACGACGGCCGCAGTGAGCCCGTCCCACCCGCCTTCGTCCAGATACCCGAGCGAGGCGGCATGGTTTCCCGCAGCAGACGTACGCGTGGACTCGACCAGCGGTTGCAGCCACCGAGCCCACTGTCGGTACCGGCCCGAGGCCTCCGCGTCCGCCCCTTCCACCCCGTCCGTTCGTTCCGCCGCTTCCATCAGGGGTGCCAGCGCCCGCGCGAGGCGTTCGCAGTAGCTCGCCACACTCTCCGTGGCCCATGGGTGTTCGGCGGTGAAGTGCTCCCATCCGGTCTGCACCCCCAACTCGTCGAGCCACCAGCCGCCGGCGGGCCGGAGGCCCTCGGTGCCGCCGAGCACGAAGGCTTCCCGCACCAGTTCGTAACTCGGCGGGGTGCGTTCCGCGAGCAGCACGGCGTCGTACAGATCCTTGCCCTGTGGGTACGCGTCGGTGACCAGCCACAGCAACTTCCAGGCCAGCGACAGCTCGGGGGACACGGCCTGCACGCGGCAACCCGGCCCGTCTCCCAGAGGCCGGAGCCCGGTGAGCACGGCGGGGGAGGGCAGGGACTCGTTGAACACCACGTCGATCTGCACGGTGCCGCCGGGCACCCCGTCCGCCGTCCATGGCAGCAGAACGCGCCGCCCCGGAACCCGGTCGTACGTCCAGATGTCCTCCGACACCATGCCCGCCGCGTCGATCCGGACGGGGCCGTGCGCGGCGGCCGCAGCTGCGTCCCGGGCGATCGTGTCGAAGAGACCCGAGGCCCGTGGGTCATCCATGGCCCAGTCCCGGGGCACGAAGAGAAAGTCCAGATCACCCGGGTCGCGGGCGGCCTCTCCGAACCACGTGGCCATCAACACGCTGCCGCGCAGCACCAGATGACCACCCCACGGGCCGTCCGCTATGGACGCGAGCACCGTGTCCAGTACGGTACGCCGCGCCCGATGCCAGGCCCGCCCCATCTCCTTCTCGCCATCGCCGAATTCAGGCTCTCCTGCCCGGAAGGCACTGGCGAACTGCTTCAGTGCGGGTTCGAAGACGAACGGGTGATTCATCCCCTCCGGTGCAGGCAGCAACGTGCCCGGAAGTTCCGCACTGCGTCGTGTCTCCTCATCGAGGGGAGCATGGGGAACTCGTGGGGAGCCCTGGTGGACCCTGGTCCAGGAGCTGGTTGCGTCGGCGGAATTTGTCACGGTGAGACTCCTGCGGGCGGGTGCGCTGCTGTTCGCGAGACCCGTGGTGGAGGTGGAAGCCAACGCTTCGGGTGCGCGCGATCGTCTGACGCGAGCATAGGTGTACGCGCTGTGTGGAGGGCCGCGGGTCCGGGTGCGGGGACGTCGCGGAGAGGGCGTGTCCGCCGACCCGGGTGCCGGAAACCAGTCGTTGGCATGGACCTGATAGGCGAGCTGCGTTACAGTCCGTTGCGGCACACTCTGAGAGCGCTCTCAGGTGAGAGCTCTCGGACGCCTGCTGTTCCTTCCCCACGATGCCGGAACAACAGAAGGGCCATTGCCTTGAGATGTATGAACGCGCTGCGTACGAGCCTGGCTGCCGTGCTGGTTGTCGGAGCCTGGGCAACCGTGGGTCTCGCCTCCGGTCCGGCATCCGCCGCCGCGGTGGACCCGGCTCCCGCGACACCCCGTCCCGCGACCGATGCAGCACCGGCGTCCGCAGGGCTGCTCTCAGCCATGCAGAGAGACCTCGGCCTGACGGAGAGTGGGGCCAGGGCGCGGCTGGCCGCGGAGAAGACGGCAATCGCCGTACAGGGCAAGGCGCGACGGGCCGCCGGATCGTCCTACGCCGGCTCCTGGTTCGATCCGGCCACGGGCAGGCTCACCGTGGCCCTCACCGACAAGCGGAAGTCGGGCGCCGTGCGAGCGTCCGGCGCATCCGCTCAATTGGTGCGGCACAGTGCGCGGCAGCTCGACGCGGCCAAGACGCGGATCGACAGGATGGCCGCGCCGGAGGGCGTCGGCGGCTGGCACGTCGACCCGAAGGCCAACCGGGTCGTCGTCGATGTGGTCGCCTCGGCAGAGGGTGACAACGATGTCCAGGAGTTCGTCGAACGGGCCCGCAAGACCGGCCCCGTACTGGTGAACCGGACACCCGAGGCGCCCAGGACCTTCGCCGCCGGAACAGTGGGCGGCGATCCCTACTACACGGGCAACGTCCGATGCTCCATCGGCTTCTCCGTGCACGGCGGCTTCGTCACGGCAGGGCATTGCGGACAGGCCGGCGCAGCGGTCAGCGGATGGGACCGCTCTGCCCTCGGCAACTTCCAGGGGTCGTCCTTCCCCGGTGACGACTACGCGTGGGTCAGCGTGGGCAACGGCTGGTGGACCGTCCCCGTGGTACTCGGCTGGGGCACCGTCTCCGACCAGCTGGTCCGGGGCTCCGCGGTGGCTCCCATCGGCGCCTCGATATGCCGCTCCGGCTCCACCAGCCACTGGCACTGCGGCAATGTGCTGGCCACCAACGAGACCGTGAACTACAGCCAGGGTGCCGTCTATCAGATGACCAAGACGAGCGTCTGCGCCGAGCCGGGAGACTCGGGAGGTTCGTTCCTCAGCGGGGACCAGGCCCAGGGGGTCACCTCGGGCGGCTGGGGCAACTGCACCAGCGGCGGGGAGACGTGGCACCAGCCGATCAACGAGATCCTGAACCGGTACGGGCTGACCCTGCACACAGCCTGACGGGACGCAGGGCCTGGCCGGACCCGGGCCGTCCGATGCCTTCTGCGCACACGGGGCCTGCCGCGACCCGAGCTCCATCGCTCGGGCGCGGCGGGCCTTCCTCGTGGGACGCGGGCGCCGTGCGCCTCACCAAGTGCATGGGGCCTGCAGATCGTTGATGCTGTCGGCGAGTTCGGCCGGCCGGGCCGGCCAGCCTGTCGCGTGCCAGTGAGCGATGCGCCAGGCCAGCCGCCGCGGCCACACCGGGGTGGTGGGCAGCCGGGCGACCGGAATCCAGGTGGGCGTCCCGCCGTGATTGTCGAGCTCCGCACGGGCACCGATGGCGCCTTCGGCATGCAGAAGGAAGTAGTGCTCACGGCGACCGTCCTTCCAGACGCGGGCCACTTCCCCGACCACCTCGCCGCTCAGGCCGGACTCCTCCCGCAGCTCACGGATCACCGCGGCGTGCAGCGTCTCTCCGTCCTCGACCCCGCCGCCGGGGATCTCGTAGAACGGCTGCCCGTGTTCCTCGAAGCCGATGAGCAGTATCCGCTCGTCACGAATCACCACCGCGCCGGCCCGTACCCGCACCGGATCAGCGGCCGCGGGATCGTCCCAGGAAACCGCTCCCCGCGCCGCGCAGGACCACCTTCTTCTTCCTCCGCGCGCCGGCCGACGCTCCTGATGCGTGGGAGCACCAGGTCCGAGGAGACGGCGACGACGCCGGCCTCGGCTTCGCCTGCCGCTTCCTTCCGCTTCCTCTGGAACAGCCGTTGGCGGACGAGCAAGACGCCTGGCTCGGCGACATCGATCCGCTCTGGACCACCAAATCCGGCGGCAGTGACTGACCCGGCCACGATCGCACTTGTCTGTACAGTCACTTGATCAGGGGACGGCAGCGCGAAGCACTACCCCGCGAGGCTGCCGGTCCGGCGCACCGGCTCGATGTGCCGGAGCACATGAGGAGTTGTGACGATGAGCGTGGAATCCATACTTCGCCAGGTGGATGCCGAGAGGATGAGGAGCATTCCCGCCGGGGAGATCGTCCTGCGCGACGAGGGCACGAGGACGGAATGGAAGGCGGAGGTCGGTGCCTTCCGGCTGGCGCCGCATCCCGTGACGCGCGAGCTGTACCACGCGGTGCGGGGCGAGGTACCCGAGAGTTCGGCCGGTCCGCGTACACCGGTGACCGAGATTTCCTGGAACGAGGCTGTCCGGTTCTGCAACCTGCTGTCGCAGGCGAGGGGACTCCGGCCCTGCTATTCGACGGGCGACGACCCCGACGGGCTGCACGTCCTCTGCGACTGGCAGGCAGACGGCTATCGGCTCCCGTCCGAGGCGGAGTGGGAGTACGCATGCCGAGCCGGAACCTCCGGCGACCGCTACGGGGACCTGGACGAGATCGCCTGGCACCGCGGGAACTCCGGCGGTGAGGTCCACGACGTCGCGACCAGGAAGCCCAACGCATGGGGTCTTCACGACATGATCGGCAATGTGTGGGAGTGGTGCTGGGACCTCTACGACCCCGAGGTCTACGGCCCGTACCGCGTATTCCGTGGTGGCGGTGGCTTCGACCGCCCCCGAGGCTGCCGGGCGCGGTGCCGCCGCAAGAGCCACCCCACCTTCCGCATCGACGACCTGGGATTCCGACTCGCACGAACGCTGTGAACCGGTGAGCGAAGGGGGCTTCAGGCACTGCTCGCCGAGGCCATTGACCAGGGTTGGGAGTGGGCACACCGGGCTGTCCCGCATCCGGAGCGGCATGTCGGACCCCCTCGGTAGGGTGCGTGGCGTGAGTGACGTATATGAGTTGGCGATATCGGTCGATCTGCGGGACGAGCTCTCCGAGCAGGAGCTCGCCGAACTGCGCTGGCATCTGGGAATCGGGCCGCAGCCGGAGCGCCTGTCCATCGTGACCCGGTTCCCGATCGTGGTGGAGGACGAGTCGGGGGACCCGGTGGTCGAGGACGAACCTCGCCCGCTGCTCGGCGGCAGCGGCCCGGCCTGGCGGGTGGGCGGTGTGCTCGGCTCGGCGCTGGCCGACCGTGCGGACCTGCCGCGGAAGGGCTGGTCGCTTACCTCCCGGCAGGAGATCCACCCGGACGAGTTCGACCAGGTCGGCGAGTTGCTCGGCTGGCTGGCCGCGCGGGTTCACGACGCCCACCTGCTCGCGGACGATGCCGTTTCGATCGGCTGCTTGAGATTCCACGAAGACTTGACTCCGGAGGCGCTGAAGGTCGCGAACGGGCAGATCGTGTGGCCGGCCTAGCGTCTTCCGCTTCCGCTTCCGCTTCCGCTTCCGCCTGCGCACTGTGGCGCTGTCGAGGACGGGTCCGGCCCAGGCGGTGTGATCCGGTCTGCTCCAAGCCCGCAGCGGTTCTCATTTCGGGACCGGCAGGTGTCGGACCCCGGGCCACGGATGACAGCCTGGAGTGCGAGATCGATACGGGGGAGGGCAACGCCCTATGAAAAGGATGCGCAGGATTGCGCTGTACGCCGTGGTGCCACTGGTCCTGGTGCTCGCGGTCGGCTACGGCTGGTACCGGATGAGCGACACCGGCAAGCGGTGGAGGTACGAGGACCGGCTCGCCACGTACTGCGAGGGGCTGCTGCCGGTAGCCGAGTCCGCCGCCCTGACCTCGTACTCCATCGACCCCGGACTGCCGGGGGACCGTACGGGCGGTGCGGACGACGACCGCTGGGACGAGTGCGGGGTGGCGGACACGAGGCTGCTGATCGCCCTGATTCCGCACGAGGCCGTCCGTAACCGCAGTCTCTTCGGCGACCCGCTCTCGATGCTGCGCAACGGGGACTCCGATCACCTGCCCGTCGCCGTCGGCGGTGACTGGCAGGGCTACACCGATTTCCGTGACACCGGCGTCGTGCTCAACTGCACCAACAGGCCCGCCTCCCTCGTGGTGGCCGTGCGTGCCGACGAGTCGCACGAGAACAGCACGGAGACCCGGCAGATCGCCCGGCTGGCCACGGCCACCGCCGAACGGGCCGCCGATCGATGGTCGTGCGACGCCCCGCACGGCACCGGTGTGCCGCCCATCCCCATGCCGGCCGACAGCCCGACGCCCGGCAATGCCACGGGCACCTGCGCGGGGGTTCCCGTCCCGGGGGACGACTCCGTCGACTGGCACCGCGAGACGACAGCCCCCGGCACCGCTCTCATGGAGACCTGCGCACTCGGTGAGACCAAGGCGCGGGACGAGGAACTCTACTGGTTCGGCACCGCGTTCGGCCCGTACGCGCAGCGCCTGCGCACCGCCGACGACGACCCGGGCAGCTACCACGGCGACGCGGGCGCCGACCGCCACAGCGCCTGGGCGAGCGCCGCATGCGGTGCGGGACCGCGCGCCCTGTTCACGGTCAACGACACCGAGTACGCGGCCCCGCCGCGAGGCTACCTCCGCACCGCTCTGAGCGCCTTCGCCGAACGGGCGGCGCAGCGTCATGGCTGCACGGACCTGAAGCTGCCCTCCTGACGGAACGGCCAGGGAAGCCCGGCGCTCGGGTACCGGGCCCGGGCGGTCAGGGGTGTGACCAAAATTGGTCGAGGCATGTCAAGAATCATGGTGATGTGCCTTGTTGCTTCAAGGGGGTCGTGCCTCAATGGGGTAGGCAGCCGCCCCTGACGGTTCGTCAGGGAAATGCTGTGTTCCGGCGCGCACGTCGAATCCAGTGCGCCGGCAGTCCCCCCACATGAAGGGCAATCACCATGAGGTATGGCACACGGCGACTCGCCATCTGCTCCGCCCTTGCCGCGGGCGCACTCGCGCTCGCACCTACGGCCGAGGCGGTCACCCCCACCACCGCCACCATTTCCTTCGACTGCGGAGCCTACGGCTCGGGCAGCGCGACCCTCACCGCCACCCAGAGCGGCACGAGCGCCGTCATCAACGTCTCGACGTCCGCCATCACGGCACCGATCAGCGTCGGGGCCAACTCGGTCAAGTCGACACTCACGCTCACCAACAAGGGTACGGGTACGGTGACTTTCACCGGCAACTCCAACCCCGCCATCCCCGCCGGAAGCCCTGTTTCGACGGGGCCGCTCAAGGGGACCGTCGCCTCGGGGGACAGCCTGGTGGCCAAGTCCCTCAAGGTTGTGGTCTTCGGCATCACCGCAACCTGCAACGCGACCTCCGCTCAGTCGCCCGGACCGTTCGTGTTCTGATCCGGCAGCCTCTGGACCCTGACCGAAGCACCGGGCCTTGACGGCGGCGTGGTCGGACCGTGTCCCCACCTACCGACGGGTGGGGACACGGAGCGCCTGCTCGGCCGCGGGCGGGCACGAGATGACGTCCAGGATAGGAGACCAGGCGGACAAGGGACACCAGCCTCACCTGCTACGTGGAGCCTGACCCGCAGCCTGGATCTCGCAGGTGAACGCGCTCACCTTCTCCGCACTGCTCATCGAGGCCAATGCGCGTTCGTCCTGGACCTGGCGCTCCACCGTTGCGGGCGCGTACGTGGCCGTGATTCTGGAGGCTCTGCCGGCCCCGCATCCGTCGAGCCCCAGCCCCTACCTCTCGGCCCGCCCGGCCTCGCCAGATCATGCCGCTGTACGGGAGTGGTGCTCGCCCGTATCCCGCCCGCCCACGTCATGGTGGATGGGCGTACCCGATCCGGTCAGCGGTACACCCGTACCGCCCCGGCGCGCCGCGACGATCTCCGCCGCGATGGACAGGGCGGTCTCTTCGGGGGTACGGGCGCCGAGGTCGAGGCCGATCGGGGAGTGCAGGCGCGCCAACTCACGGTTGGTGAGGCCGACTTCGCGAAGGCGACGATTGCGGTCCTCGTGGGTGCGGCGCGAGCCCATCGCGCCGACGAAAGCGACCGGCAGCCGCAGGGCCGTCTCCAGGAGCGGAACGTCGAACTTGGCGTCATGGGTGAGCACGCACAGGACGGTTCGTCCGTCGGTCGCGGTGCGCCGGAGGTAGCGGTGCGGCCAGTCGACCACGAGCTCGTCCGCCTCGACGAAACGGGCGCGCGTAGCGAAGACCGGCCGGGCGTCACACACGGTCACGTGGTAACCGAGGAACTTGCCCGCCCGTACGAGCGCCGTCGCGAAATCCACGGCACCGAAGACGATCATCCGGGGCGGCGGCACCCTCGACTCCACGAACAGCGTCACGCCGCCCGGACAGCGCGACCCGTCCTCAGCGATCTCGACGGTGCCGGTGCGGCCGGTGTCCAGCATCGCGCGGGCCTCCGCCGCCGCCGTCCGGGCCAGCTCCGGACGGCCGTCGAGGCTGCCCTCGTACGAGCCGTCGGGGTGCACGAGCAGGGCCCTGCCGAGCAGTTCCACCGGGCCCCGGGCCACCCGCGCCAGGGCCGTCGGCTGCCCCCGGTGCGCGGCCGACACCCCGGCCCGGAACACCGGCGCGTCCGCACGCACCGGTGTGACCAGGACCTCGATGACACCGCCGCAGGTGAGCCCCACCGCGAAGGCGTCCTCGTCGTCGTATCCGAACCGCTCGCGTACCGTCCGCCCGTCCTGGAGTGCCTGGACGCACAGGTCGTACACCGCGCCTTCCACACAACCGCCGGAGACGGAACCGATGGCGGTGCCGTCACCGTCGACGGCCAGGGCGGCGCCGGGACCGCGCGGCGCGCTGCCGCTGACGGCCACGACGGTGGCGACGGCGAAGTCCCGGCCCTCCTCGAACCACCGGTTCAGCTCCTCGGCGATATCAAGCACTCCCGGCTCCTCCCGCTGCCCGGCGCCGGGCCTCGTCCGCCGCACACAGGACGCGGTCCGGACGGATCGGGAGGTCCCGGTGACGTACACCGGTCGCGTGCCACACCGCGTTGGCGATCGCGGCGGCCACTCCCACGATGCCGATCTCTCCGATGCCCTTGATCCCGACCGGATCGCCCGGGACGGGATCGTCCACCCAGTCCGCCTCGATGATCGGCACATCGGCGTGCGAGGCGAAGTGGTAGCCGGCGAGGTCGGCGCCGACGTGGCTGCCCGAGGCCTGGTCCCTGATGGCCTCCTCGTGGAGCGCCATGGACAGCCCCCAGATCATTCCTCCGATGAACTGGCTGCGGGCGGTGAGCGGGTTGACGATGGTGCCCGCGGCGTAGATGCCGAGCAGCCGTCGCACGCGCACTTCACCGGTGTCCACATCCACCGCGACCTCGGCGAACTGGGCTCCGAAGGAGTGGCGTTCCTTCTGCGTGAGAGCGCCGATGGCCTCGGCCGTGTTCGACCGGGCCGTGATCCCCTCCGGCGGAATGCCACCACCCAGGGACAGCCGCTCCCGCAGTTCGTTCGCCGCGACCGTCACCGCCCACGCCCAGGAACGCGTCCCCATCGAGCCTCCGGCGATCATCGCCGGGCCGAGGTCGCTGTCCGCGATGCGCACCCGGACGCGGTCCGGATCCACCTCCAGCGCGTCCGCGGCGACCAGGGTCATCGCGGTCCGCGCCCCCGTTCCGACGTCCGCCGCGTTGATCCGTACGGTGAAGGTCCCGTCGGCCTCCGCGGTCACGGCCGCGGTGGACGGCCCCACCCCCGAGGGATAGGTGGCCGCCGCCGTGCCCGATCCGAGCAGCCAGCGCCCCTCGCGGCGCAGTCCGGGACGGGGGTCCCGGTCCGCCCAGCCGAACCGGCGGGCGCCCTCCTCGAAGCAGGCCAGCACATTGCGGCTGCTGAACGGCAGCCCGGACACCGGACCCGCCTCGGGTTCATTGCGCACGCGCAGCGCGATCGGGTCGATGCCGCACTTCTCGGCCAGCTCGTCGAGGGCCGATTCGAGGGCGAAGGACCCCGGTGCCTCGCCCGGGGCGCGCATCCACGTCGGAGTCGGCACATCGAGCCGTACGAGCCGGTGAAGGGTGTGATGCGCGTCGGCGTCGTACATCACCCGCCCCAGCACGGCGCTCGACTCGACGAATTCGTGCACGGTCGACGTGAGACTCTGCGCCTGGTGGTCGAAGGCACGCAGCCGGCCATCGGCGTCGGCACCGAGCCTGATCCGCTGAGCGGTAGGGCTGCGGTAACCGATGAGCGAGAACATCTGGCTGCGCGTCAGCACGACACGGACCGGACGATGGAGCACGGTCGTGGCCATCACGGCCGCCACTTGATGCGGGCTCAGACCCTTCGACCCGAAGGCGCCCCCGACGTGTTCGGACCGCACCCGCACGGAGGCCGGATCGAAGGAGAAGAGCTGCGCCAGCTCGCTCGCCACCCAGCTGCTGCCCTGGTTGGAGTCGATGACGTCGAGTCGGCCGCCGTCCCAGCGGGCCGTCGCCGCATGCGGTTCCATCGGGTTGTGGTGCTCCTCCGGAGTGGTGTACTCCGCGTCCACGACCACGGCGGAGGCATCGAGCCCAGCCTCCACGTCCCCCTTCTCCGTCTCGGCCTTGACGATCGGAGTGTCCCCCGGCGTGTAGGCGTCCGAACGGCCGGAGTGGAACGCGACATCGTGCGGTTCTTCGTCGTACTGGACCACCAGCGCCTCGGCGGCCTCCCTGGCCTGCTCGGAGGTCTCGGCCACCACCAACGCCACGGGCCAGCCCGCGAAGGGTACGCGGTCGTGCTGGAAGAGCCCAACGATCGGGTTCGGCCGCCCCAGCATGCCCATGTAGTCGGTGTCCACGCGCGGAGCGTTCCCGTGGTGCAGCACGGTGAGAACGCCCGGCATGGCCAGGACGGGGCCGTCCCCCACGGAACGGATGCGGCCGCGGGCCACGGTCGACAACACCAGCCATCCATGAGTGAGTTCGGCGAACGGAACCTCTCCGGAGTAGCGGGCCGCCCCGGTGACCTTGTCGCGGCCCTCCACGCGGGTGTGGGCGGAGCCGACGGCTCCTGTCACGGCGGCGACCCCGGTCGTCGTGGTCATCGGGAGACCTCCTCGGTGAGCTCGGTCAGCACGGCCACGACGAGGCTGCGCATCAGCGTCACCTTGTAGCCGTTGTCGGGAAGGGGCTCGGCGGCGGCCAGTTCGGCATCCGCCGCGGCGGCGAACGCTTCCGCGTTCGCCGGCCCGCCGATCAGGGCCTGCTCGGCCGCACGCGCCCGCCAGGGCCTCGACGCGACAGCCCCGAGTGCCAGACGCACTTCGCGTACGACACCGTCCCGGACATCGAGCGCGGCGGCGATCGAGCCGATCGCGAACGCGTACGAGGCGCGCTCGCGCACCTTCCGGTACCGCGAGTGGGCGGCGACGGGGGAGGGCGGCAGCGTGACGCCGGTGATCAGCGCGCCGGGCGGAAGAGCGGTCTCGATGTGCGGCGTGTCGCCCACGGGCGGATAGAACTCCGACATGGGCAACTCGCCCGGTCCGTCGGCCGTTTCGTACGAGATGACGGCGTCGAACGCGGCGAGCGCGACTGCCATGTCCGAGGGATGGGTGGCGATACAGCGCGCGGAGGCGCCGAGGATCGCGTGGTTGTGGTGTTCGCCGTCGACGGCGGGACAACCACTGCCGGGGGAGCGCTTGTTGCACGGCTTGCTGATGTCGGTGAAGTAGCCGCAGCGGGTGCGCTGGAGAAGATTCCCGCCGACCGTGGCCATGTTGCGCAGCTGCCCGGAGGCGCCGGCCAGCACGGCCTGCGCCAACGCCGGGTGGTGGCGCCGCACTTCGGGGTGGGCCGCGAGATCGCTGTTGGTGACGGTCGCACCGATGCGCAGTCCACCGCCCCCGGTGAAACCGACTCCGTCGAGAGGGAGTTCACGTACGTCGACGAGCAGCGCGGGCCGCTCCACACCTGCCTTCATCAGGTCGACAAGATTGGTGCCGCCGCCGAGGAAACGGGCGTCGGGGGCGGAACCGAGCAGGGCGACCGCCTCGGAAACGCCGAAGGCCCGTTCGTAGCCGAACTCCCTCACGCCACCGCCTCCTTGTCCTGGGTTCCGGTCGCCTCCGCGGCTTGCGCGACTGCCTGAACGATCGACACATAGGCGCCACAGCGGCACAGGTTGCCGCTCATGCGCTCGCGGATCTCCTCGGCACCGAGTGCGGGCACCCCCGCCTCGGGCCGGACGTCGTCGGTCGCCGCGCTCGGCCAGCCCGCCGCGTGTTCCTCGATCACCGCAATGGCCGAACAGATCTGCCCGGGTGTGCAGTATCCGCACTGAAATCCATCGAGGTCGAGAAAGGCCTGCTGCACCGGATGGAGCTGTTCACCATCGGCCACGCCCTCGATGGTGGTGATCACGCGGCCCTCGGCCGCGACCGCGAGCTGGAGGCAGGAAACAGCCCGGCGCCCATCGAGCAGCACCGTGCAGGCACCGCATTGCCCCTGGTCACAGCCCTTCTTGGAACCGGTCAGGTCAAGACGCTCGCGCAGGGCGTCGAGCAGGGTGGTGCGATGGTCGACCGGCAGTGTGTACTTCTCGCCATTGATGTTCAGGGTGATGGCACTGGACGTCGATGGAGCCATGATCAGCCTTCTTTCGCATTGCTGATGCGCGTCGAACGAGACGATCCCGGTGGACATTCCGGAAGGGAGAGGGCGATGAGGGTGATTTAACCATTGACGGTGGGCGCAACTCGGCCACGCCGGCCGGATCTGCCGCTATGGTGAATCCAAGCGGACAGCTGTCCGCTTTTCGTCGAACCTAGCGGACAGCTGTTCGCTCAGCAAGGCCGGACTTGGCCGTGCTTTCCGGGAGGAGGACGGGTGCAGGACGAGAAGAGCGCGCCTCTGCGCCCGGACGCGCAACGGAATCGCGAGCGCATCCTGGAAGTCGCACTGGCCGAGCTGACGCGGGCGGCGGACGCACCGCTGAGCACGATCGCGAAGAAGGCGGGTGTCGGGCAGGGGACCTTCTACCGCAACTTCCCGAACCGCGAGGCTCTCGTTCTGGAGGTCTACCGCTACGAGATGCAGCAGGTGGCCGACACCGCGGTCCAACTGCTCCGGACCCGCACGCCCGACCAGGCGCTGAGGGAGTGGATGGACCGTCTCGCCCAGTACGCCATGGCCAAGGCCGGCCTGGCCGATGCCCTGCGCAAGTCCACCGGAAGGTACGGCAGCCTGGCCCAGTTGGGGCACGGCCCGGTGACTCGGGCGGTCACGCTGCTGCTGAACGCGAACGAGCAGGCCGGCACCATCCGTCCGGGGCTGCCCCCCGAAGACTTCGTACTCGCCATCGCCGGGCTCTGGCAGATTGACCCGCACAGCGACTGGCAGCCGCGCGCGAAGCGCCTTCTGGACCTTGTGATGGACGGCCTGCGGGCGGGGGCCCCCGGACCATCGAGCGGGCCTGAACGCGCCTGAACGCGGTGCCGGATGCGGAGATCCGGAGATCCGGAAAGCCGCGACGTGGTTCGCGGGCGGGGTGTCTCGGTTGTTGTGCGTGATCAGACGCTCATGGCGTAGCCCAGCTCCTCCGCGGCGACGCGCCAGAAGGAGTTCTCACCGGCGACGGCCGCCGCGTCGATCGCCTCGAACCGCTCCACCAGCGCCTCGGTATGCGCGTCGGCAGCCTCTTCGGCCAGATCCTCGGCCGCGTCGGAGTCGTTGTCGGGCCCTTCGTACGCATTCGCCTCGGCCGCGGCCTCCTCGTAGGCGCGGTTGAACGCGACGAATACCGCAGCGCTGGAGTTCACCAAGTGAGGTATGCCGTCCTCCGGCAGGCCCCACAGTGAGCCGTCGGCACGGCGTACGCCGAGCGCGCTCAACCCAGGGTCGAGCGCGACCAGCACGTACCGTTCCCCTTCGGCCGTGCGTTCCGCGAAGGGTGTGTCCTGCTATGCACCGGGGTGGGGGGAACCGCTGCATCCGGCCAGGAGTGAGGCGAGTTCGGCATCGTCCATACGGAGAATTCAACCCTCGCCGCTGGCGCAGCCGCCACGGGCCGCACCGGCCGTGGGCCGACCCCACCAGCACACCCGACGGAGCCCGGTGCCGGGACCGTGTGAGGTGTCATGTCGATTCCCTTGCTTGCTCGGCCGGTGCGTAGGGTGCGGGGATGATTGAAGCACCAGGGGCATTCGCACGGAGCACGATCGAGCGCGAGGGTGAGCCGGGCGCGGCTTGGCTGGCCGGGCTGCCCGGTGTGGTGGAGGAGCTGCTGGACCGCTGGGACTGTGTGCCGGACGGCGAGGTCATGCACGGGGGTGTCGGGGTCATCGTTCCGGTGCGTCGGCAGGCCGACGGGGCCGTGGTGAAGGTGTCGTTCCCCCATCCCGGCAATGTGTGTGAGCCGGACGCGTTTGCGGCCTGGGGCGGACGTGGAGCCGTGCTGCTGCACGAGCGCGATGACGAGCACTTCGCCATGTTGCTGGAGCGCGTACGGTCGTCCACCCTGGCGGAGCTCGAAGAGGGCGATGAGGCAGTTAGGATCGCAGGACGGATCAGCCGTCGACTGGCCATCCCCGCGCCGCCCGGACTGCCCCGGCTCCGGGAGCAGGTCGAGGCATGGGAGGCCGAACTCCACCAGGACAAAGAGGAACTGACGCACACGCTGTCCCGATACGCGATGGATGCCGCCCTGGCGACAGCCCGGGAGCTCGGCCACGATCAGCCGGACACCCTCATCCACGGCGACCTGCACGCCCGTAACATCCTGCGCGCCGATCGTGAGCCGTGGCTCGCCGTCGACCCCAAGGGGCACGCGGGAGACCCCGCTTACGACGCCGGCACTCTGCTCAAGTCACGGGCGCTGACGCTCATCGAGGCGAGCGACCTGCGGAAGGCGCTGCATCGTACCTTGCACGTTTTCGCCGAGGCGGCCGAAGTCGACCGCGAACGTGCCCGGCGCTGGGCCCAGTTCCATGCCGTCCGGGCCGCCTTCTGGGGGCGCCGCCATGGATTTCGCAGGGCGCGCGGAGGGCGGCAACTGGACTGGCTCACACAATTCGTCGACACCCTGGCGGAGTTGCTCACCACAAGGGCCTAGCGTGACGGCCCATGAGCGCAGCAATCATCACTGTCGGGCTGGCGTTTGCCGGATGCCTTGCGACCTTGCCCAGCCACCGGGCCATGCGGGACATGCCTCCTGGCACGAGATCACCATGACCAGGTGGGAGCAGGGCAGCCGCGGAGTGGCGTCAGGCAGAGGGATCACCTTCCGTCGGCTCCGGCAGCAGCGGCGCGATGTCTGCTGCTTCGCGCGCGGCTCGTGCCGCAGTGACGAGAACGCTCCGCCGAACTCGTGCGCACCGCCGACCGAGGGGCCGTCGCGGACCACGGCTGCTCGATGACCGCACTGGACCTCGCTGACGACGAGCTCGGCGGCATCCTGGCCTACTACTCCACTCACCACACGCCGCCCGAGGCGCTCCCCGTCGTGTTCACCGATTTCCACCGCACCCTGGCACCCGGTGGGCATCTGATGGTCGTCGGGCGGGTGGGGAACGGCGAGCATCGGCGTGAGAGGAGCGCCTATGGCAACCATCCCGCGTACTTCGAGTCCTACCTGCTGCCGGCAGACCGGATCGCCGAACTGCTGGGCCGGGCAGGGCTGGTGGTGACCACCCGGCTGGTCCAGGAACCCGCCGAAGAGGGGAAGAGGGCGATCGCCAGCTTCCTGGCCCACAATCCGGACGAAGCTCCGGGCGGCCAAGGGCCCCACCCTTCCTCATTGCGGTAACTTTAGTTGCGGTATCGGTGTTCGGTAACTAGAGTTACCGGCATGACGCTGCCCGAGATCACGACCGCGGAACAGACAGTCCTCGACAAGGCTCTCCTCGATGCCCTCGACCCACTCGCCTCGGCCATGCGTGCCCGGGCGACCGGACTCCCTGAAGAGCGCATGTGGGAAGCCGACCCCATCGGCGTCACTCTGTCGATCCTCACCACCTGGAAGGTGGTGGACGCGGAGGTCAAGCGGTTGACGGCAATCGCGGCAAGGACCGCCGGCTCCTACGGTGCGAGCTACGAGCAGTTGGGCGCTGCCTGGGGTATCACCCGGCAGGGTGCTCGCAAGAAGTGGCCCGACGCCATCGACAGGTCGGTCCCTGCCGAGTCGGAGCCGAGCGTCATCGAGCTGTGCGGTGGCAGCGCCGAACTGTCCCGGGAGCCGTCGTCCGGCGGCTGGCGGTGGGTCGGCCAGGGAGCCGACGGGACGCGAGACGAGGCCGACAACACCTCGTACTACGCAACGAAGGAGGAGGCGGCCGCGCACGCGGGTGCCTTTCTGCGAGAGCACGTCGCCGAGCACGGCTAGGGTCCGCGTGACGGCCGATGCGTGAGCTGTTCGCCGGCTACTTCGGCCGGACGCGCCGGGGCGTCCGGCTGTTGCCCGCCCTCGCTCCTGCAGCACCGCCGACGGCGCGCAGGTCTTCGTCGCCTCGCCGTACGCCGGTTTCGGCAAGGCCGCCGCCGATGACGGACCGGCCAACGGAATCCGGGTCATCGACGCCCGGACCGCGTCCGTCGTCGACACACTGCCCACGGAGAACGTCGTCCTGCCGGTGCACCTCACGTCGACGGGAAAGCTGCTCGCGGGCGAACTTCGCATGGAACCCGACCCTGTGTCCCTGCTCGGACGCCACGCACCGGGCCGCCTCACGGTGTTCTCCGCCGACGCCCAAAAGCGGCTGGGTGAGATCGAGGTGGGCCTCGGGCCGCTGACCATCACCTCGTCGTCCGATGGCCGGATCGGGTACGTGGCCTGCGTCGCCTCGTCCACCGTCGACATCGTCGACCTGGTCACGCTTCAGGGCCTGGCCCGGCTGGACATCGCCGGACTCGGCGAGCCCGGCTCCCACGGACTGGCCTACATCCCGCGCCCGGCCTGATCTGCGCGAGGAACACGTCCGACCCCTTCGCGGCCCATGCTGTTGTGGGCGCAATGGGCACAGTGGGCATGAGCAGCAAGTCGTGCTGGGAACAGCCGTGCGCGAGCGGACTCTGCCGATCTCCTGCACCTCCGTCTTCAACGACACCGGCCACCCCGCGATCAGCGTCCCCGCCGGGCTGGCGCCGGAGGGCCTGCCCTGTGCGGAACACATCGGAGTTGCCGGGCGTGGTCACCGGCTGTCGCGAGCGGTGACCAGGCCCGATTCGTAGGCCGCGATGACCGCCTGGGCGCGGTCGCGGACGGCGAGCTTGTCGAAGATGCTGGTGATGTGGTTCTTGACCGTGGAGAGGCTGATGTCCAAGGCGCGGGAAATCTCGGTGTTGTCGAGGCCGGTGGCCATCAGATGCCACACCTCGACCTCGCGAGGGGTGAGTTCACCCAGGCCGGTAGGGGCCGGCGGCGCACCGTGGGGTGCGCGTACGTAGGTGGAGATCAGCCGAGTGAGCAGGCGCGGCGCGACGGCGGCGTCGCCGGCGTGGACGGTGCGGATCGCCGCGATCAGGTCCTCCGGGGAGCTGTCCTTGGGCAGGAACCCGTAGGCCCCGGCGCGCAGGGCGCCCACGACGTACTCGTCGAGGTCGAAGGTGCTGAGGGCCAGGACCCGGCAGCCGGGCACGGTGGCGGCGAGTTCCCCCGTAGCGCCGACCCCGTCGAGGACGGGCATCCGGATGTCCATCACCACGACGTCGGGGCGCAGCCGGTGGGCGAGGGTGACGGCCTGCGCACCGTTCTCGGCCTCGCCCACCACCTCGATGGCCGGGGCGGGGGAGAGGATCAGCGACAGGCCGCGCCGGACCAGTGGCTGGTCGTCCGCGATCAGCACCCTGATCCTCGGCGGCGGCGGCGGCGGCGGTGGTGTCGTCGTCGGTCCGGTCCCGGTCATCGGTGTGCTCCCTCGTGCTGGACGGCCGCCTCGGCTGCCTCGTCGGTGGTCAGTGGCAGGTCGGCCACCACGGCGAATCCGCCGTCGGCCTGCGGTCCGACGGTGAGGGTGCCGCCGTGCAGGGCGACGCGCTCGCGCATGCCGATGAGGCCGTAACCGCCCGAGCCTGCGGCGAACGCCCCCTCCTGCGGCGGAGTGCCTCCGCCGTCGTCCCGTACCTCGATGGTGATCCGCTCCTCGTGGTACGTCAGTTGTACGGACGCGCGGGCCTCCCCCGCGTACTTGCGGGTGTTGGTAAGAGCCTCCTGGGCGATCCTGAACACCGTGAGGCCGACGGTCGGCGGCAGCGGACGCTGATGCCCATGGACGCTGAAGTCGGTCGGCAGTCCGGCAAGGCGCGACTCGGCCACCAGCCGGTCGAGGTTGCCGGCGCCGGGCTGGGGGAGCGACGGCGCGGACTCCGGTTCGTCGCCGGCCCGCAGTACATCGAGGAGTTGGCGCATTTCGCGCAGCGCGAGCCGCCCGGATGACTCCAGAGTGACCAGGGCGTCCCGGACCACCTCCGTCTGCGCGAGGTTGGCCCGGGCTCCACCGGCCATCAGCTGCATGGTGGTGATGTGGTGGGCCACGATGTCATGCAACTCCCGTGCGATGCGACGGCGTTCGTCGGCCACCGCACAGTCGGCGAGGAGCTTGCGGTTGGCGGCCACCTCCTGCTGCCAGCGGTTGATCGCCAGAGCGGTGGCGACGACGATCAGGGCGGTGAAGGGCGGCGTAATGACCTCCTGCCAGGGCGGAATCCGGCCGCTGCTCTGGCTCAGCAGCGTCAGCGAAACCGTCGCGACGGCCGCGACCGCCGTCACCCGTCCGGAGCAGGCCCTGGCGACCGAGTACAGCGCGACCACCAGGACGGCACCGAAGTGGCTGGGCAGCGGGACGGTCAGGGCGGCCGTCGCGTCGAGTGCCAGAGCGGCGGCGAGCGCCGCCACCGGGTGCCTGCGTCGGGCCAGCAGCGGCATGGCCGCCAGCGCGACATAGAGGAACCCGGCCACGCTCACGTCGTGCCGGCCGTCGGGATCGTCGAAGAACACGTAGCTGAGCAGGTTCATCACACACGCCCCGCCGGTCACGAGTGCGTCGTTACGGGTCCACGGCGGTTCGGCGCTGTCGACGTGAAGTGACTTCCGGGCATCACCGGGCCCGTTGTGTCGGCTCCTGGGCATGTGTGTTCTCCCTGTGTCCGGCCTCCCGGCCCCCGGGACAGGGTTGCACAGCATCGGCGGCGGCAGTCCGTGGCCCTTGACCAGGACCTTGACCAGGACCAGGGTCCTGGTCAAGGGGCGGGGTGGGACCCAGGGCCCCGGTCCGGATCATCCGCTGCCACGACGATCACCGGCTCGCGCAGTGATGGTCTGGAGACCGGCCGGAATCCCCTGGCCGACGTCCGCAATCAACTCCGTCCGCCGGAGGACATCGTGATCCGCGCCCTGACCGGATACTCCACCAGACACCCGTGGAAGGTCATCGCCCTCTGGGCGGTGCTGGGTGTCGTACTGGTCGCCCTGACCCCGACCCTGATCGCTCGCGTCACCCACCACCGGACCGGGGACTTCCTGCCCCGCAGCTACGACTCGGCCGCCGCGCTGCGGATTGCCGAGGAGCAGTTCGGGGTGAACCCCGACGCCACCACGGTGACGGTGCTGGTCGCGCGGTCCGACGGCAAGGCATTGAGCCCTGCCGACCAGAAGCGGGTCGAGACCGAGGCGGCGAAGCTCGCCCGGCATCGGGTGATCATGCCCAAGGAGGACGACGGCCCGCGGTTCCTGCTCCCGGACCACTCACAGACACCCCGGATAGCACCAGCGATGACGGCGCCCGACCGCAGTTTCGAACTGCTCTCCGTCCAACTGGCGGGGAATCCCTCGGACACGGGGGTCCAAGGTGTCTACCGGACCTTCCGGGACGCTGCCCGGGCGCAGTTCTCCGAGTCGGGAATGCGCACCGGTTTCACCGGGGGGCTCGCCGACAGCGTCGACACCGCCGATGCCCACGAGACCGCAGCGAAGGTCGGGAGCGCCCTCGTCATGGGGTTCATCATCCTGCTCAACGTGCTGGCATTCCGCAGTGCGCCGGCAGCCCTGCTGCCGCTGATCGCGGTTGCCATGATCGGCGGAGTGGCGGTGGGAGCCGTCGCGGTTGCCGCGATGCTCACCGGGCACAAGCTCGACGCGGGCACCCCGAATCTGATCAATGTGGTCCTGCTCGGCATCGGCATCGACTATCTGCTGTTCCTGCTGTTCCGCTTCCGTGAGCAGCTGCGCAACCGGCCGGAGCGGCCCGCCCGCGAGGTTGCCGAGGAGGTCTCCGGCCGGGTGGGCACCGCGATCACCTCGGCGGCGCTGACCATCGTGGCCGCGTTCGCCACGCTGGGCCTCGCGACCTTTGGGCAGTTCCGCTCGCTGGGCCCCGCGATCGCCGTCGCGGTCCTGGTGATGCTGCTCGGCAGCCTCACCCTGCTGCCGGCGCTCCTCGCGGCCGCCGGCCGCAAGATGTTCTGGCCCTCCAAGGCCCTTCGCCACAAGCCGGGCGAAGGCCGTGCCGCCCGATTCGGCGCGCTGGTCACGCGACGACCGCTGACGATGCTGACGGCCTCCGTGGCCCTGCTCGCCGCGCTGGCCGCCGGGTTGACCGGCATCCGCATGGACTACGGACGGAGCGATTTCGGCGACCGGACCGCCGCCGCGGCCACCGCGGCCGAGATCTCCCGCGCGCTGCCGGCCGGAGTGTCGGACCCGACGAGCGTCTTCGTCACCGCCAAGCGCGGCGGCACCCTCACCACCGGCCGGCTGAACGGCCTCCATCGGGCACTCACCCAGGTCAAGGGCGTGGGACAGGCCGCGGCGACCGTCCTCAACAAGGACCACCGGGCCGCCAGGATCGACCTCTACCCGACCGCGGATCCGCAGAGCCAGCAGGCCCGGGACCTGGCCTCCGGACCGATCCGGGACGCGGTCGCCCGGCACACACCCGCCGGGACGACGGCACACGTCGGCGGAACGGCGGCGGTCTTCGCCGACATCTCCAGCGCCGTCGACCACGACCTGAGGACCGTGTTCCCGGTCGCGGCCGCACTCATCGCGCTCATCCTCCTGCTGCTCCTGCGGAGCCTGCTCGCACCGGTGGTCCTGATGCTCTCCGTCGGACTCGGCTTCGCCGCCACCCTCGGCGCCGCCACGCTGCTGTTCCAGCACGGCCTCGGCAATCCGGGCGTCGACTTCACCCTCCCTCTGGTGCTTTTCCTGTTCGTCGTGGCCCTGGGCACCGACTACAACATCCTGATCGCCGACCGGATCCGGGAGGAGATGCAGCGACCGGGCCCGGCCCGCCCCGCCGTGGCCCGCGCGGTACGGCATACGACACCGGCCATCGCGATGGCCGGGCTGGTCCTTGCCGGCTCCTTCGCCTCGCTTGCCACGACCCCGGGAAACGAACAGGTTGCCTTCGCGTTGGCGCTCGGCATCCTGCTCTCCGCGATCGTCCTGTCGCTGGTGCTTGTCCCCGCCCTCGCCGCGCTCCTCGGGCGGAGTATCTGGTGGCCGTTCCGCCCGCGGCCCACCGCAGTCGGTCACTCCCAGCACCGTACGACCACACCTGCTCCGGAACCCGACCAGGTCATGGCAGAAATGTCCCAGGCCCACAGCACCGGCGCCCGCCGGCCGGCCGACGCGTAGGGGCGGCGTTGCCGGTGTGGGTCTCTGCCGTGAGGCGGTGCATCGGGAGTTCGCCGAACGCCAGGTCCACCAGAGTGTCGAGGGCGTCGGTGCCGTGGCCGTGCCCGCGATGCTGAGCAGCCAGCATCAGCTCGACCTGTGCTGTGCCGTTGACGATGTTCTGGCCGGTCAGTGCGATGTGGCCGATGGGGGTGCTGTCGGGGAGCAGGACGACGAAGTCGTCGCGATCGGCGCGTCGTCACTGTCGCGCTCGATGCGCTCGCGCGTCGCGGTGAGGCAGCGCGGCCAGATGCCGATCTCATAGGCGGTTACCGGGTCGGATCGCCAACCGTGCAAGAGTTCGGCGTCGTCGATGTCGACTGCCGCGAGACCGACAGCCTTGGCACGCCAGGAAAGCTCCCTTCCAGCCTCTGCCTCATGCTCATTGCCCGCGATCCCGGTGTCTTCGATCACGGGCGGATGCTATGGGCGCCGCCAAGTCGCGGCCAACGGATTTCTCTGGTCAGTGGCCCGGCGCTGCCGTTCCTCCATCCTTTGGAAGGCAACGCCGTTGACTGTGAAAGTACTGGTCCGAAGTCTCGCACCGAGCTTGTCAGTGGCGTGGCGCATGATCGGGGCGATGGCTCTTCGAAGGAGATGGGGCACCATGCCGATCACGAACCAGCAAGTGACTGAGCACGCCTTTCTGCAACCCCTGTACGCGGACGACTACTTTCCGGATCACGTCGTCGACAAGGGCAGGGAGATCCTGCTGAGGCTGTGCGAGCGGATCGAGGCAGAGCAGCCGGCGGATCTGCAGGCTCTGTACGGGCTGACGGAGGCGGCGACAGAGCAGTTCAATCTGCTGGAGGCCGAGTTCGAGGCGGCAGGGAGTGAGATCGAGACCGTTGCGCGAGAGGAGATAGCCGAGGACTTCTGGTTCGTGGCGTCCGCCTACGGATTCACGGACGCAGACACGGAGGAGCTGATCGCCGCCAGGGAATGGTGAGGACGGCCGGAGGGCCGCGGTGCTCGGTCTTGCCGGTCCTCGACGGGCCTACCACCACAGGCAGGGGCTCTACAGGCAGGGGCTTCTTCGCCGTTGTCGCCGACGAACTCCTGTGAAGCAGACTCGCCGTGGGCTCCGTCCGGTGAGCCGGATCCTAGCGGGAGGGGGAGCGGCGTCGGCTGCTTGCCGGACTGTGCTTGACCGGCTTCGAAACCCAGAAGCGGTGGACGGTCCAACCGGCGCCCACTACCAGGGCCGTCCAGATGAGAACCTCGGCCAGAACGGTTTCCTGCGTGAAGGTCAGGCCCGGCCGGGGCGGCAGCGCAATCATCTGCGCGGCGCCGCCCACGGGCACCGTCAGCCCGGCGAGCAGGCCGGTCACGCCGGGCCGCTCGATGGCCGCCCCCACCACACCTAGAACGGATCCGAACAGCATGCTCGCCGCCCACCACTTGAGCATCTCCGGCCAGTACCAGCCGAGCGGTTCGTCCCGGAGCAACGCGTCCATCGGGTAGTACGCCCCTGTGGCCGCCATCAGCGCAAGCGCCGCGGTCATGGCGCCCCGAGCCCATGTCCCGGCCAGCCGCCCCACCACCACAGCGAGCGCCGCCCACGCCCAGCCGAGACCCACGAGGAGGCTGAGCACCTTGGCGATGCTTGCCCAGAGGGTGCCTGCCAGTGGGGCGCCGAGTGTCGAGTACGGGGACGAGAGGGCATTGGTGAGCGAGGTGACCGCACCGAACCCGGCCCCTGTCACGAGGCCCAGAACCGTGATCTTCATTCCATGAGCATACTCAGTATGTCGGTGGTGCCCTGTCGGTGAACTCCTTGCCCTGGTCGCAGTCCTTCTACCTGCCCTTCTGGCATGGAGGCACTGGCCGTTCCTGCTGGACCGGCTCGCCATCGCTGCCGCGGCGGCCGTCGAGCGGTTCGGCCCGGCCCACGCCACCATGGCCGACCCCGCTCTCGTCGAACTGGTGATCAGTTCAGGCAGTGACGATGCGGCCGGAGCCCGCGCACTACGGCTGCTGGGCTTCGCCGCCGACCTGCCGGTCCACGTCATCGCCGTACGCTCGAAACTTCTGCTCGACCGGATCGGCGGCCCGGTCTGCCCGCCCGGTGAAAGCGGCACCGTTCTTTGACGTGGGCGTCATCCTGGCCGCCGCCATCGATCCGGGCCGGCTTCCCGCAGGCGTACGTGCGGGCATCGGAACCGGCGAAAGTCCCAGCCGGTCGTGGCGCGAAGCCCGCACAGCTCTTCGCTTCACCACCCCGCGCGAACCCGTCATCCACTACGACGACCTGGGCGCGCCGGCGCTGCTCGCCGAGATGCCCGAGGACGTCTCGCGCGACAACACCGACGTGGCCGTCGTCGCCCGGGTGGCCGGCGGCCCTGGCAACACGGAAGATCTGGAGAACCTGGACGCCTACTGCGCGACCGGCTCCCAGCGCAGGGCCGCCGGCCTTCTCCATCTGCACCACAGCAGCGTCGCGCGTCGCCCCGAACAGATCCGGCAGCACCCTGGGCATCGAACTCGCCGAGCACACCGGACTGATACGGGCCGGGGATCGCTCTCACCGCATGGCGGCTGCTCGACGACTGAGGGAGACCTGCCGCGGCATCGCGGACACTGGTTGCCCCTGTGCGGCGTCGCCATCCCGCTTCTCATCGGGCCAGCCAGTGGGCCTCCGTGGTCCAGCCGAGGAGACGGCGTCCCCCGCCCGCTTCCGGTGAGCCGCCGGCCGCGGCCTGGCGCAGGCCGGTCAGCGCCGGAGCGAGCCGGACCGCGACATGAGCCGGATGGCGAGCCGTCTCCTCGTCCAGGCGGGCGATCAACCGGGCCTGTTCCTCAGGACCGCAGAGCGACAGGTGGAACACCATCTGACGCCATGCGTACGCCGCGTCCTTGATCAACGACAGCGGGCGCGGATTGCCCTGTGTCCGCGCGGTCGTCAGGCACACGGTGGTGAAGCAACGCCGGGCCAGGTCCGCCCATCCAGGTGCGGGGCTGATGCCGACCCGGCCGACCAGGGTGGCCAGATTGTGTGTGGTGAGGATCTGGGCCTGCTCGATGACCTTGCCGTTGGCCGCTATGGACCAGGTCTGCGCGTCCGACTCACCGGACCGCGCCGCGCACAGCTTCGCGAAACCGGGCGAGGTGCGCGCCCGATGGGTACGGCGCAGCGACTCGCTCGCCTCGGTGATCGCGAGGTTGCGGACCGCCGCGTAGTCGATGCCGTAGTAGCGCTCGTACAGAGTGCCGCCGAGCAACTCGGCGGCGACCCGTGCCGCAGCGAGGAACTTCGGTGTGAAGGTGCCCATGAAGATGTCCGAGGCGAGTTCCTCGACGAACGGAGCGCCGGCGTCGGCCTGTCGGGCGAGCACGCCGAGCTCCCGGACCAGCGGGTTGGGCAGGAGCGTGCCGGGGATGGCCTGCACGGCCAGCTCGCCGAGTTGACGCAACGCGGTGTGCGCCACCTCCTCCTGCCCGTGGTCGTCGGCGCGGTATTCGGCCACGGCGCCCACCCAGGGCAGCTCCTCCGTCCGCACCTGCCGGGCGAGGTCGAGCAGGAGCAGCGAACGGCGGTTGCGGAACGCCCGGTAGTTCGCGGCCATCAAGGTGCGCAGTGACGGGTCCTGATACGCCTGCGAATCGGCTGCGGCGACCAGTTGCGGAACCAGTTCGGCCAGGACCTCTGCCGAGGGCACCACACCACGTTCCACAAGTGTGCTGATGGGAGCACTCAGCGCCGCTTCCACGACGCGTCGCACCGCTACCGGGATCACCGCCCCCGCCGGCAACCCGGTCTCGGCGGCCTCGCGGGGCGAGACGTCCGAGACCAGTGGTGCCACATCGGCCGCACCGGTCTGCTGCGGGAGTCCGGAGAGCCGGCGCAGAACGAGTTGGGCCAGTGTGTGGTGCGAGGGCAGGGCAGCCTGCGCCGCCTGGCGGGCACGCAACTCGCTGTGCTGTCCGGAGCCGGGACGACCGCGCCGTCGAACCATCGACTCCACCGCGTGCCGCAGCAACCCGAGCCGGCGCGCGTCCAGTGGCCGGCCTGCGACGGTTTCCTCCAGGGCGCCGCGCAGGATGCCCAGGTTCTCCTTCGGGTCACGGTGCTTGGTGCAGCGTGTGTGGGCCGCGGCGAGGTTCCGGTAGCGGCGCAGGAGCAGCTCGCCGCGCTCCTGCCACGTGTCGTCGGGTATGTGGTCGAGCACGCGGCCGGTCCCGGCTGTCTCCAGCCAGTGGGTGAGCAGTTCGTCGCCGAAGGGCTGCCAGACGGTGAGGGCCTCGCGCTGGGTTTCCACCGCGGAGTTGAGAGGTCGGGCGGACAGGGACGCGCCGACCTCGCCGACCGTGCGCCGGTGGACCGCCTGCACGTCGGGCGCAGGCAGGTCGGACGGCCGCGGCAGGAAGCGCAGCCGGTCGGCCCACGGCTCCAGAATCTCGACGAGCCCTACGCGCCGGGCGTTCTCGCGGCGCGCATCCGCGAGGCGTGCGAGTCGAGCCCGCGCCGCCTGGGCACCGACCGGATCGACGTCTACTACCAGCACTACCCGGATCCCGAGGCGCCGGTCGAGGAAGTCGTGGAGACGCTCGACGAACTGGTGCGCGCCGGCAAGGTGCTGCACCTGGCCACCTCGAATGTCGAAGCGGAGCAGATCAACGGCTCCCGCCGGGCCGACGAGAAGCTCGGGCTCGCCCACTTCACCGGGGTGCAGACCGAGTGGAACCTGCTCTCGCGCGGCGTGGAGACCGACGTCGTTCCGGCAGCCAGGACGGCGGGCACGGGCGTCGTGCCCTACTTCCCGCTTCCCTGCGGCCTCCTCACAGTCAAGTACGCCGCAGAGAAGCCCTGCCCCGAAGGATCGCGCTTCGCGCTCATCCCGTACTTCGCCGAGGTGGCGACCGAGGAGAACTACCGGAAGGTCGAACAACTGACACGGTTCGCGGGCGAACACGGGCGGAGCATCATCGAGCTCGCATTCGGCCGGCTCCTGGCACAGGACGGCTTCGCCTCCGTCATCGCCGGCGCCACCACACCCCAGCAGGTCGCCGCCACGCGGGCGACAGCTGTCGGGCGGCGGCTGCGGCGACGCGGAACGAATCCGGCGTCCGCCGCGTTGTAGGCGGGCACGTTCAACTTGTCCTGCTTCGACGTCTCAAGGAGTCGCATGCCAGCCGAATCGCACACTCTGCCCTCAATCGCCGACCAGGCAGAGCGACTCATCGAGCTCGGAGTTCATGAGCTCGGAGGCTTCCGGCCCGCCGAGCTGCGCTCGACGGCCGCGAAGGCCGAGGCTCGTGCCGGCCTTCTTGTCGTCCACCCGGACAGAGTCCCGGCGTCGGCCCTCGCGCCGCTGCTCCGGCATCAGGGGAAGCCGGGGTTCGTCGTGGTCGACATGCCCGACATCGATCAGTTCTCGCCCATCGAGTCCACGAAGGTGCCCGACGAGCCGTTCTATGCAGTGGAAGGCATCGACCGAGGCGATGACATGGCGAACTGGAGCCCTCACGAGGCGCTGCCCGCCATCGCCGAAGGAGGCCGCACTCCCTTGCTCCTGGTCGAGGGCATGCACTGGGTGCTCCAGCAGCCGGCGGCACTTGAACGCGGCCGCTGCTTCATGACCATCGGCTCCCGCCTGCGGAAGGACAACGGAACGCTCGACGCGCGAACCCCAGCACTGTGGATCAGCAACGGGACCGGGCGCGATGGCCGGGAGAACCGTAACGCGCCGAAGGTGGGCTGGTGTTGGGCGGGGAACCGGCACACGTGGCTCGGCTTCGCTTCGGCGGCCGGACGGAACGCGGCCTGGTCCGAGTAGTGTCCGACTGACGCGGCAGGGGCTACGGGTCCGGGGCAAGGGACGAGAGCCTTCGGGACGGGGCAGTCCCCCCGACACGGGGCCGTTTTCCTGGCTGATGTTTCAGAGAGCCGACACGGGCGAGGACGGCGGTCATGGCGTTGTCGACTGCGTCCACGAAGATGTTCGGTGTGCGACCCCCCGATCGCCCTTGCGCCCATGGGAGGGTCGGCCGGCGGACCTGGCGGCCGGTGGGATCGCCGACGACCGCGGCGTGGCAGCCGCCCTGGCACTGGGGGCCGCCGATGCACTCATCGGCACCCGATTCCAGGCCACGGCCGAGTCCCTGGCCGATCCCGCGACCGCCGAGGCGATCGTCAGCGGTCGCGGGCAGGACACGGAACGCAGCGGCGTCCTCGACATCGCCAGGGGAGCGGGACGGCCGGCGGCGAAGTACACGGCTCGCACCCTCGACCATCCCTGACTCGACCGCTGGCGAGGCAGGGAAGCAGAGCTCGCTGCCGACCCGGAGGCGCGGCATGCCTATCAGGCCGATGTGGTCCGAGGCGAAGTGCCGCCGCTGCCGGTGTGGGCGGGCGAGGGCGTCGACCTCGCCAATGACGTGCCACCGGCAGCCGGTCTCGTTGCCGCGCCGGCCGCCCAGGCCGAGGACGCCCTGACCCGAGCAGGGAGGGACTGAAGCGCGCGTACTCCGGGGCACTTCCGCGACCGGCCGTTGGCGGGCGCGCCCACCAGCACGCCGCCGGTGCGCGCATTGCAGGCGTCATGAGACGCCGGCAAGCGCGCCCGGCCGGTGCGGACCGCTGTCAGGCGTGGCTCAGCGGCACAGGGCCGTGTCCACGACATGGTCGACACGCTGCCTGGCCGCCTCGTCGGTCAGCTGCATGGTCACCGCGACGTTGGCGGCGCGGCCGTCGTCGGTGGCGCCGCCCCTGGTCTCGTATCCCGGGAAGCTGCCGCCGTGGCCCCAGTAGAGCCCGCCGCACGGCAGTGGCTTGCTCACGAGCCCCAGTCCGTAGCGGGCGCCGGGGCCGAAGGTGGCGCCGGCGGGTTCGGTGCCGGTGCGCATCTGGGTGAGCTGGGCTTCCTGGAGGAGGTCGCCGGACAGGAGCGCGGTGAAGAACCGGTTGAGGTCGGAGTCGGTGGAGACCAGCTGACCTGCGGCCCACCCCCAGGAGGGGTCGATCTCCGTCACGTCGACCAGCGGCGCGTCGGCCGAATCCCGGTAGTAGCCCTTGGGATGGGCCTCGCGGATGGTCGCGTCGCCCGGGGCGGGGAAGTAGGTGTGGTGCAGCCCGATGCGCTTGATGATGCGCCGGTCCATCTCCCTGGAGAGAGGGTGGCGCGTGACCTTCTCGACGATCAGCCCGGCCAGTACGTAGTTCGTGTTGCTGTACTTCCAGCCCTCCCCGGGGTCGAAGTCGGCCTTGTGCTGGAGAGCGATGCCGAGAAGCTCGCGGGGTGCGAAGTAACGGACTTCGGCGCCGAGGTAGTTGCTGTAGTTGGGGAGTCCGCTGGTGTGCTGGAGGAGCTGGCGGACGGTGATGTGGCGTCCGTCGATGCCCTCCCCGCGTACGAGCCCCGGCAGATAGGTGTCGACCGGCGCGTCGAGGCGGATCTTCCCCTCACCGACCAGTTGCAGCACGACCACCGCGGTGAACGTCTTGGTGTTGCTGCCGATCCGCACCTGCCCGTCCCTGGGCACCTTCGAGCCGGTGGCCAGATCGCCGACCCCTGCGGTGTAGGTACGGGTATGTCCCGCACGGTCCGTGACGCTCGCCAGCGCGGCGGGCAGGCCATCGGAGTGCAGCAGTGCGTTCAGGCCCTGCTGGACGGTGCCCGGCCTGGGGGCCGCGGACGCCGCGGGCGATGCCAGTACACCCACCGTCATGACGCCCACGACCATCGCGGCCGCGGCTCTGCGCCGGCCGCCCCGCCGCTGCCCGGAAGAACGAACCCTCTGCCATGCCTGCTCACGCACGAGCCAACTCCTGTGGAAACGATGGGAAACCGGCGGTATGTGCCGGAACCAGCATTTCCGGATGCGACCGCCCGGGACGATCCTGCTACCCGGCGGGCTCCAGGTAGGGCTAACCCCCGGGACCGGGCACCGCCGCCGAGAATGCCCCCGAGCACGCGGCGCTCTGGGCCTACCGGTCGGACGCCGGGTCCTGTGCGGCATTCTTGACCTGGGCCTTTGCGCTGCCGCACATCGCTTCCCGGTACAGAGCCGTCAGCGCGTATTCGATGTTCTTGTCGCGGTTCGGGCAGAACTCCGCGCTGGCGATGCAGGCGGGTGGCAGGCCCGACAGATCGTCGGCCCGAGCCGGTGCCGCGTACGGCGAGGCGGGGGAGGAGCCCAGGTGGTGCCGCCAGGCTGCGGTGGCCTTGTCGCGGTTGAACCAAAGGGTGTTGGTGAAGTTCCGTGCCGGCCATGGTCGGTGTGCGCCCTACTCGGGCCGGCCCGACTGCGCGGCGGAGCGGGAACGTCGGTGGGCCGCGACCCGTTCGCGGGTCGCGCATCGGCGGGAGCAGTAGCGGCGCTCCGGGCCGCTGCCCTGGGTGATGAAGACGATCCGGCAGCCGGGCGACGAACAGATCCTGCCGGGCGGACGCTGGTGGTCCCAGATGAGGACGGTCAGGGCGATGCACGACGAGGCGAGGAGCCACTCGTCCCAGGGGGCGTTGTCATCGTCGTCGAGGTGGGGGTGCCAGGGGGTGCTTCCGCCGTGCGACGTCAGGCGGAGCGGTCCGGTGTGCTCCTGCAGGAGGCGATTGAGAGCGGCGGCGGCACCGTCGGTACTCTCGGCGGTGAAGACCTCCCGCAGCAGGGCGGCAGCCGCACGCATCCCGGCGACATCGTGAGTGGTGAGGTCGATGGGGTCCGGTTCGCCGTAGGCACGAAGCACATCGGCGACCTTGTCCGGGTCGGGAGGGTCGTCGTCGAGAACGTTGATCAGAGCGGCGGTCCGCCCGGCCATGGTCAGCACGGAGTGCCGGGTGGACCAGTTGTCGATGTTGGAAGGCACCCAGGGAATGTAACGCATATTGCTGATGTTTGAGTTACCTCCGTAACGTCTCGCTCATGAAAAGGCGTTACTCACTCCACCTCTATCTGGCCGGAGCCGTGGCAGCCCGCGCCGGGGACGAGATGTCGGGCCCGGCGCTGATGCTGGCAGGATTCGCACTGGCCGGCTCGGCCACGGACGCGTCGTCACTGCTCGCGGGCATCACGATCTCCGCCGCGGTCGGCGGGCCGGTGCTCGGGGCGCTCCTCGACAGAACAGGACGGCCGGGCCGCCTGCTGGCCGGAGCCCTCGTCCTGTACGCGGCCGGCCTGGGGCTGATCCTCGTGGGGCTCGGCCGCCTGCCGTTCGCCGTCACCATTCTGATCGCAGTGTGTACAGGGATGCTGGGGCCGGCCCTGTCGGGCGGATGGACGGCCCAGCTGCCCCGCGTGGTGCCGGGTGACCGCCTGCCCCGGGCGAACGCCCTCGACGCCATGACGTTCGGTGCGGCGGGCCTGGCCGGTCCGGCTCTCGCCGGCGGAGTGGCGCAGATGCTGGGAGCCCCGACGGCCGTGGTGGTCTCCGCGGCGCTCGTCTGCTTGGCGCTGCCCGCCGCATGGTCGCTCCCCGACCGTCCCGGCCGGGGTCGGGGCCCTCGGCCGGCCGCGGTGGTCAGCGACCTTGCCGCCGGAATACGGATCACCGTCAGAAGACCGCCCCTGGCCCGGGCGACCGTCACCTCGACCGTCTCCTGTGCGGCTCAGGGCATGCTGACGGCCTGCGTCGCGCTCCTCGGCGAGCGCGTCCTGGGCGGGGCCGGTCGCGGCGCGATGCTGCTCGCCTGCACGGCGATTTCCGCCCTGGCGGCCAACGCCGTACTCGCGCGATTCCCGCGCTCGGTCGCGCCCGACACCATCATCCGGGCCGGCGCCCTTGTCCAGGCTGCCGCGTTGGCCCTGACCGCGTCGGGCCGGCCGGCCGTGCTGATCGTGGCCGCACTGCTGGCCGGGATCGGTGAAGGACCCCAACTGGCCGCTTTGTTCGCGGTCCGCCACCGCGAAGCCCCGGAACACCTGCGCGGCCAGATCTTCACCACCGGCGCCAGTTTGAAGATCACCGGATTCGCCCTGGGAGCGTTGGCCGGCGGACCGCTTGCGACCTGGTCCGTTCCGGGCACCCTGGCACTCGCATCGGGTGTGGCGGCCCTCGCGGCACTGGCCTGTTCCGTGATCCCGTCGACGAACGTCGACTCGTCCGAGAACGGCACTCCGGCGAGATAGGCGGGGCGTTCCGCCTACCCGGATCAAGATCGACGTCCACGCCGGAATCCTGCCGGAAGACGGACGGCAGCCGGTGTTTGACTGCGGCCATGACCATCACACAGCCGGACATCGCCCACCCCTTCCGCTCCCTGCACACCCCATCCGCACCCCTCGCGCTCGCCAACGCCTGGGACGTCGCGAGCGCCCGCGTCATCGACGGAGATCTCCGTTCCGCTGAACATCATGGCCGGCCCCGGCGCCCCGGCCGTTGCCGAGCTCGGCGCCCTCGGGGTGGCCCGCGTCAGTCTCGGCTCGGGCGTGGCACAAGCCGCCTACGCCGCCGCACGCCGCGCAGGAGCTCTTCGGTTCCGGCGCATACGACTCCCTGGCCGAAGGCATCGCCTTCCCCGAACTCGACGCACTGCTCTCCGGGCCCCACTGAACCACCTACGGCCGGCCTCGCGTCGGCCGGGGCGAGGTCTCGTCGGTGTTCGCGGAGATACGCCTTCAGAGTCCCTGACTCTGCGGGATGTCCTTGACGAACACGACGCCGTCGGTGCTTGCCAAGTGGGCCGGGTCGAGCGGGGCGTAGCCGAACCAGGGGGACACACGGGGCGCGGGCAGCGTGTCGCCCAAGGCGGTGGCCGGTCTCGGGGCGTCGATGACGCAGCGGTCCTCCGGGAGCGCGTACAGGAGTCCTTCGACGGTGTCCGGCGGCGACGTGTCCATTCCCCGGTGCCGGATCGTGCCGAGGGCCGTGGCCACGAAGGCGTACTCTCCGCCGAGTTGGGCGTTCACCAGCGCACCGGCGCTCCACGCCAGATCGGTGAGATCGCTGCGGAGGTGCAGTGCCTGGGTCCAGATGACCGACCTGCTCTGTTCGAGCATTTCGACCGCGGTCGCGGGCTGTCCCGCGGCGATGGCGGCCCCGGCGGCCTCGGAGGCGAGCCCCGACCATCTGCGAACGGTGTCGCTGCGCACCCCGGTCCGCATCCCGTGCCAGGCGACCGTGGGCAGGTGCCGGACCGCGAGCCCGTAGTCCGCGACCGCTCCTTGGACGTCGCCCTCCTTCGCCGCGAGCAGGCCGGCGTGGACCGCGCACCGCATGACCATGTCCGGGTCGCCGTACGGATCCCGGGCGGCCTCGCGCCAGCGCGCCAGGGCGGCTTCCAGATCGGCGCGGTTCCCGGTGACGCCGTGGCGCTGCTCCAGGATCAGCCCCAGTGACCACGGCCATTCACCTCGGCGGGCGTCTCCCGACCGGGTGACCTCGACGGCTTGCCTCGCCGCGGTGACCGCCTGGTCCAGCAAGGCCGCATCCCGCCCGGCCCGGGCGTCCGTCGTCAGCGCCACGGCGCGGTTCCGGAGGAAGAGGCCGTAATCGGAGGAGCCGGGGTGGACCGCGTCGATCATCCGTTTGCTGACCCGCAGCATCTCCGCGACATCAGCGGGGTCGGGATCACCGGAGAGATCGACCCGCATGCGGAGGAGCCACGAGAGGGTGGAAAGCGGGTTCCTGACGAAGTCCCCGTGCTCCGGGAACTCGTGCTCCGCCTCGGCGGCCAAGGTGATCGCCTCGTCCAGGAGCGCGTGGTCGCCCGTCCGGTGGAAGACCTGGGTCCACGCCCCGTCAGAAGCGGAACCGGGCCAACTCCGCCACCGTCGTCATGTCGTATTCCGGCTCGCAGGTACGGCCGGTGCGGATCGCGGTGGCCATGGCCGCCGCGTGCTCGTCCTCCGCCCGCGGATCGGTCAGATGCCGAGGGTCCCCCGACTTCCGGAAGAGGATGATCCTCCGGCGGATGACCGAGGCCGGGTCCGGCACGGAGCGGGATGTCGGATCCTCTGACATTGCTTCAGACTACTGAAAGCGCACTCGCCGTACTTCAGTCCGACCATTTCGTGATCACCGGATGCGGTCGCCGTCGGTTGCGAGCGACTCGCGGGCATCGAAGAGTGGCTGCCCGTCTTCACCGCAGTCGCCGATGACTTCGACGCCTTCCTCGACAGCCTGGTCGTCGACCCGCAACTGGCGGCGGACATCTGGGCCGATGCCGTCGGCAGCGACTCCGTCGACCCTCGGCGGCGGACCGTCGAGGAATGGCTGGACAAGGAACTGCCGGACCGGCGTGCCGAGCCCTGGGCAGCGGTCTGACCTCACGGTCCGCCCGGGCGGCTACGCGATGTCATCGGTCAGGAGCGCAGGTCGAGCATGGCGGACATGGCCGCCACGACGGACGGGGCGACCCGGTAGTACACCCAGGTTCCGCGCCGCTCCGACGTGAGGAGGCCGGCCTCGCGCAGCTTCTTCAGGTGGTGGGAGACGGTCGGCTGGGAGACGCCGACGTCGGAGATGTCGCAGACGCAGGCCTCGCCGCCCGGGTGCGAGGCGACCTTGGAGAACAGGCGCAGCCGCACCGGGTCCGACAGGGCCTTGAACATGACGGCCATCTTCTCCGCGTCGTCCTGCGACAGCTCCCCGGCGGTGATCGGCGGGCAGCATGGCACCACGGCTCCCGCGTCCACGACCGGTGGCTCCACAAGTTCTGAATTCGACATGCGTCTATGTTGACACTCATCGATACCCAATGCCAAGCTCCTGATATCGACAGTGATCGAAGCAGCTGTCGGACAGGCCACCCACCTCGGAGGACATCACCGTCATGACCACCACTGCAGACCTGCCGGTCGTCGTCATCGGCGCCGGCCCCGCCGGGCTGGCCGCCGCCGCCCACCTGGTCGGGCGCGGCATCGAACCGCTGGTCCTGGAAGCAGGACCGGCCGCCGCCTCCGGCGTACGCGACTGGTCGCACGTACGGCTGTTCTCCACCTGGGGCGAGCTCACCGACCCGGCCGCCGAGAAGCTCCTGGCCCCGACCGGCTGGAGCAAGCCTGACGCGGCCACCTACCCGACCGGCGGGGACTGGGCCGAGCAGTACCTGCAGCCCCTCGCCGACGTCCTGGGCGAGCGCGTCCGCTTGGGCGCCACCGTCACCGGAGTCTCGCGCGCGGGCCGTGACCGCATCGTCGATGCCGACCGCGAAACCCAGCCCTTCGTCGTCCACTTCGCCACCGCCGACGGCGGCGAGGAGCGTGTCCTCGCCCGCGCGGTCGTCGACGCCTCCGGCACCTGGACCACTCCGAGCCCGGCCGGGGCCGACGGTCTGCCCGCCCTCGGCGAGAAGACCGCGGCCGACCGCCTCACCTACCGTGTCCCCGACCTCAAGGACCCGGCAGTCCGCGCCCGGTACGCGGGCAGGCGCACCGCCGTCATCGGCTCCGGCTCCTCCGCGTTCACGGCCCTGGCCACCCTCGCCGACCTCGCGAAGGACGAGCCCGGCACACACGCGGTATGGATCCTGCGCCGCGGCATCAGCGGCTCCACCTTCGGCGGCGGCACCGCCGACCAGCTCCCCGCCCGCGGCGCCCTCGGCCTGGCCGCGAAGGCCGCAGTCGACAACGGCCACGCGGACGCGGTCACCGGCTTCCGCACCGAAGCCGTCGAGCGTGACGAGGACGGCCGACTGATCCTGGTCGGCGAGGACGGACACTGCCTGGACCCGGTGGACGAGGCCATCGTGGTGACCGGCTTCCGCCCCGACCTGTCCTTCCTCTCCGAGATCCGCCTCGGCCTCGACGAACGCCTCCAGGCCCCCACCGCACTGGCCCCGCTCATCGACCCCAACCAGCACTCCTGCGGCACCGTCTACCCGCATGGCCACCGCGAGCTCTCGCACCCCGAACCCGGCATCTACCTGGTCGGAATGAAGTCCTACGGCCGCGCTCCGACATTCCTGGCCATGACGGGCTACGAGCAGGTCCGTTCCGTCACCGCCGCCATCGCCGGTGACATCGAGTCCGCCGACAGGGTCGAACTCACCCTCCCGGAAACCGGGGTCTGCGGCGGCGCCGGACTCTTCGAGGACCAAGCAGCCGATCAGGCCGACGCCGGAGGCTGCTGCAGCTGATCGGGCGCGGGAACTCGCGGGCTCCCGCGCTGTCATGGGTCAGCTCCGGCGTACCGGCTGCCCGGTCCGCCGTCCGCCTCGCGGCAGGCGGCTCGGAGCAAGTCCGAGAAGCGTCGCCGTGTACGCACACAGCACCGCGATCCCGACCCACTACGGAAGGGGAAGTAGCCGGCGGAGGGCGCGTGGTGGGCGACGACCTGCGGATACTCGATCAGGGTCTGCTGGACGGCGAAGCCGGTGGCCGGAGTGACCCGCAGCAGCCACTGCGACAGGCCGTCGGCCGGCAGCGGGAACGAAGTCACGGCGTACGGGACCGCGATCGTCAGGGGCCAGCAGGTCTCCGCCTACGCGGGCCCGCACTGCTCGGGCTCCGGAGTCTCCTACAGCGAGCACCGCTCGTCCAAGGTTGCCAACGACGACGATGACCTGTGGACGACCGCGACCGGCGGCTACTCGTCCAACGGCTGCAACGGACGTTTCCGCTCGATCCCGATGTCCGGGGACGGCAGCGACGCGGGCAACTACGCGACCTGGTCCTTCAGCACCGGCGCCGTCACCTCGGGCTCCTGCCCCGTATCAGTGTGCACATCCCCGACTCCGGCGACATCCGGCACGTGGGCGGCGCGCCGTCCTACTACACCGTCCACGCCGGCAGCAGTTCCTCCTGGGGGCAGCTGGCGAGCTTCACGATCGACCAGGTCGCCCACCACGGGCAGTGGGTGGAGGCCCCGAACGTCAGGATCAGTGGCGGGAGGCCGGCCGTCGTGCTGCACGACCGCGGGACCGGAACTCGCCCGGTTCCACGGACGCGCACCACGCGGCAGACGCGGTCTTTGTGAACTGCAGCTGACGCCGGGCACTTCCGGACCTGGACAACACGCCGGTCAAGTCCGGGGCCGGCGGTGACCCGTGGGCTTCGGCCTGCTGTTGACAGCAGGCTGCAGCCTCAGGGCCCGAGGCTGTCGTCATCGGGTCCGTACCAGGGTGGTCACGCCTCCTCACACCTGCTGATACCGCGCGCACTCCACCGTTCCAGGGTCGATCCCGGCCGGGGGAGGGGTAACGATGGAAGGAAGATCCAGCACAGCGCATTTCGATGCGAAAGCGAACGGCGGCTCGACGGAGGGGGCGGCAGCCCCATGGAGAGGGAGCCTCCAATGAAGTTCATCGATGAGAAGTTGCGTGCCCCGCCCCGGTCGGCGGTCCGGACTTCGGCGAAGCCTGTGATCTCCGCCGGCGACTGCGGTCTGCTCCTTGTCAGGATCGCCTTCGGCCTCCTCATGGCCGGGCACGGATCCCAGAAGCTCTTCGGAATGCTCGGTGGTGAAGGTCTTGACGCAACGGGCAAGGGTTTCGCCGCTCTGGGCTACCGACCGGGAGCGGTCTATGCCGCCATCGGCGGTGGCTCGGAATTCCTCGGCGGCCTGGGCCTGGCTCTCGGGCTGTTCACCCCACTGGCATCGGCCGCCCTGATCGGCGTGATGATCAATGCCATGGCGACCGTCACCGCCGCACATGGCCTGTGGGCGACGCAAGGCGGCGCCGAATACAACGTGTGCATCGCGGTCGTGGCGCTGGCCGTCGCTGCCATCGGTCCCGGCCGGTTCGCCCTCGACAGACCGTTCCGCTGGGGGAGGGGCGGCTGGCCGGAAGCCGCTTTCGCGCTGTTCGCGGGTGGCATCGGCGCCGCCGTCGTGCTGAGCCTGTGAGCCCGGGACGACGCGGACGAATTCGCCATGGGCCACGCCGAGTATCGCGGCGAATTCCGAGCGTGAACCATCAGCTACGCCCCCGGGTATTGAGCCGGGCGGCCTGGCGCGTCAGATGGTCGCGCTCGGCGAGGTTGGTTGCCTTCAGGGCCGCCTCGGCGTACAGCCGTGCCGCCGTCGTCAGGTCGCCGTCGCGCTCGTGGAGGTACGCAGCCACCGCGGCGTAGCGGGGCAGCGAGTCGTCCAGGGACGCGAGCGCCGCCAGACCGGCACGAGGTCCGTCGGCCTCGCCGACGGCCACCGCGCGGTTGAGTCGGACGACCGGGCTGTCGGTCAGGCGCGCGAGCTCGTCGTACCACTCGACGATCTGCACCCAGTCGGTCTCCTCTGGGATGGGCGCGTCGGCGTGCAGCGCCCCGATGGCGGCCTGGGCCTGGAACTCGCCGAGCCGGTCGCGAGCGAGGGCCGCCCGAAGGATCCCGACGCCCTCGGCGATCGACCCGGTGTCCCACCGGCCGCGGTCCTGATCGGCGAGCGGCACCAGGCTGCCGTCGGGCGCGGTCCGGGCGGCGCGCCGGGCGTGGTGGAGCAGCATGAGGGCGAGCAGCCCCGCCACCTCGGGGTGGTCGATCGCGGCCGCGAGCTGCCGGGTGAGCCGGATGGCCTCGGCGGCGAGGTCGATGTCGCCGGAGTAGCCCTCGTTGAAGACCAGGTAGAGGACGCGCAGCACGGTGGCTACATCGCCGGGCTGGTCGAACCGCACACCGGAGACGGTGCGCTTGGCCCGGCTGATGCGCTGCGCCATGGTTGTCTCGGGCACCAGGTAGGCCTGGGCGATCTGGCGAGTGGTGAGCCCGCCGACGGCGCGCAGCGTGAGCGCGACCGCGGAAGACGGCGTCAGCGACGGATGGGCGCACAGGAAGTAGAGCTGGAGCGTGTCGTCCACCGCGGGCGCGGGCCCCGGAGCCGGTTCCTCGTCGACGAGGTCCTCACGCCGGCGGCGGGCCGCGTCCGCCCGGGTCGCGTCCAGGAACCGGCGCCAGGCCACGGTGACCAGCCAGCCCTTCGGGTCCCGGATGGGGTCTTCCCTGCCCGAAGAGCCGGGAGAAGGGCCGGACGGCCAGACGCGGACCGCCTCGACCAGCGCGTCCTGCACGGCGTCCTCGGCCGCCGCGAAGTCGGCTCCGCGGCGGACGAGGATTCCGAGCACGCTCGGAGTGAGGCTCCGGAGCAGATTCTCGTCCACTTCCGGGGTCACTCCGTGATGGTGGCCGACGCGCCCAGGAACGGGCGCACCTCAAGCCACTCGTGGATCGGCTTCCCGCCCGCCCCGGGGGCGGCCGAGAGCTCCCCGGCCAGCTCGACGGCGCGCTCGTAACTGTCCACATCGATCACCATCCAGCCGGCGATCAGGTCCTTGGTCTCGGCGAACGGGCCGTCGGTGACCGGCGGGCGCCCCTCGCCGTCGTACCGGACCCACGTCCCCTCGGGAGCGAGCGCCTGACCGTCTACGAACTCACCGGTCTTCTCGAGCCGGTCCGCGAAGTCCTGCATGTACTGGACGTGGGCCGAGATCTCCTCCGGCGTCCACTGGTCCATGCACACGTCGTTCACCGGGGCCGGGGCGCCGCGATAGTGCTTGAGCAGCAAGTACTTGGCCATCGTGTTTCTCCTCGGTGCTGGTGCGACCCATTGTGGTCGCGTTCATAGCAGGGACGCAGCCGGCCACGGGTTCTCGACATCGCCGTCCGACATTTTTTGCACCCGTGGACGAGCCCGGGTGAACCGCTCGCGGCGTCCGGGTCCACCCAACCGCCGGAGACGCCCCGGCGCATCCGTCGCTGCGCCCCATCAGCCGCTCAGCAGCTCAGCCGTCCACGCCTGCCTCTGCCCCCCGTCTCCGCTTCGGCCATGGCGGCTTCGTACGTCCGCAAGGTCTGCACGAACATCGCCTGCTGCTCGGGCGACCATGAGGCTGACCGTGGTCGGCGCGACCTCCAGGCGCGTGGCCAGTTCGTTGACGGTCATCGGCCCGTCGAAGAGCAGACAGGACAGCAGCGACAGGTGCCGTGGCGCCAGTGCGAGCGATCCGGCACCGGGATCCGCTTCGCGCGCCCGACCACGCGCGGCATGAGCAGCAACAGTGCCCTGATCGCGTCGTCGCAGCGCGCGTCCCGGGGCAGTCAGCGCCGACCGCCGCCCTGGCGGCTCGCGGAGAAGCGGGACGGGGGCATCCCGAAGGCACGGGTGAAGGCGGCGGTGAACGCCGCGGGAGAGGCGTAACCGATACGGCCACCGACCTCGCTGACCGACCCGGTGCGCAGCAGTGGGACGGCCGCGAGCAGACGGGCGCGCCCCCGCCAGACGGCCGGGCTGTCGCCGGTCTCGGCGCGGAAACGCCGGGTGAAGGCCCGTTCACTCATCGCCGTCCTGGCGGCCCACGTGGCGTTGGTGGCGTCGGCGTCCGGGGCCGCCAGGTACTCCCGGCAGAGCTTCGCGAGATCGGCGGAGGCGGGAATCCCCACGTGGAACGGGAGCGGGGCGCGCTCGGCGATCTCGTGCGGGAGGAGTGCGGCGATGCCGCCCTCACGCCCGGACAGGCTGTAGTCGACCTTGAACTCGACAGCGGCCAGGAGCAGCTCGCGAAGCAGTGGCGGCACGTCGACGACCGTGCAGGTGGCGGGCCACCAGGGGACGGCATGCGGCTCGATGTACAGGCTCCGGGTGCTCACCCCGAGCATGCGGACCCGGTGCCGCGTAGCGGGCGGGATCAGCACGGCGCGCTCGGGCGGAACGGTCCAGGTCCCCTCGGCGGTGTCGACGACCATGACTCCGGTGGCACCGTAGAGGAACTGGGCGCGCCGGTGTTCGTGCCAGTCCAGTACGTGGCCGGGCGGGTAGTCGGTGCCGATCGGCAGGACGGCTCGGTCGACGTGGTCGACATCGGCCAGCGGGACGTTCTTCACCCCGTCCACACTAGTGGCCGACACACGAAAGAAGTGTGCTGACCATCGCATGCGAGTAGGCCGCCGCGGCTGATGGGGTGGGAGCCATGGACTTCGTGATGCTGATCGGGGTCGGGCTCCTCACCGGAGTGACGACTGTGTTGTTCGGTTTCGGCGGAGGGTTCGTCGCGGTACCGGTCGTGGTTTGGGCGGACGCCGCACTCGGCGCAGACGTGATGCGGGTGGCGACGGCCACCTCGGCCCTGGTGATGGTGGTGAACGCGGGGTTCGCGACGGCCGTCACACCGCGGCGGGTACTCCTCTCGCTCCGCGGCAGCGGCATGCTGCTCCTGCTTCTGGCGACCGGTGCCTCGGCCGGTGCGCTCGCCACGCGCCTCGCTCCGGCTGCTCTGGCCCACTGGGCATTTGTTGCGTACGTCGCGCTCACCATCGCCGACCTGCTCCTGCGCCCCGGCTTCCTCCGCCCGAGCACCCACGCCGGAACGGCATCGGATGCCCCGCGTCCGCTGCCGTCCGCCCTTGGCGCACCGATCGGCGCGGTCGCCGCCTTCCTGGGCGTGGGCGGCAGCGTCATGACCGTCCCCGCGATGCGACGGGCCGGGCACACGATGAGTGCGGCTACCGCACTGGCCAACCCCCTCACCCTCGCCATCGCACTGCCGGCCACCGCGGTGTCCCTGTGCGTGGCAGCGGTCCCCGCCGCCACGCAGGCGCAGGTGCGGCTGGTGGGCCTCATCGACCTCCGCGCCGCCGCGGCGCTGCTCCTGGGGGCCCTGCCGGTGATCGCGGTACTGCGGCGATGCCCGCAGAGGATTCCCGACCGCATCCACGCCTGGGCCTACATCGGACTGCTCTTCAAGGTGACGGTCGCGATGCTGTTCCCGGTCTGACTGACCGCTTCGGGTCGAAGTCCGCCGGCGGCGCCACTTGCTGACGTCGATGCCCGCGGACGTCTGCCGCTCGTCACAGATCCGGCTCCACCCCCGGTTCACCAATCCTCCCGTCCCGGCTCTGCCGACACGAGAGGATGGCCCCATGGACGACTTGATGCAGTTCCTTCGCGACAGGATCGACGAGGACGAGTCCGTGGCCCGTGCTGCCGGGGGCGCAAACGCTGACGGGCTCCGCTGGCTGGACCACGGCTCAGGGAGCGGCCTGGTGAGTGACGACGCCGGAATGGTGGTCACGTACGACGCCGGCGTGAGTGACCAGCACGCCGCCCACATCGCCCACCAGGACCCCGCTCGCGCCCTGCGTGAAGTCGAGGCCAAGCGCGGACTGCTCAAGCGGTACGAGGAGCCGGAGACGAGTGCGGTGCTGCCGGACTCCTCCAACAAGCTCACTGCCGGGGTGGAACGCACGGTCCTCCTGGAGGTCTTCCGTCACCTGACCCTGCCCTATGCCGACCACCCCGACTACCGCGAGGAATGGCGGCCATGAGCATCTGGCCCAGCGTGCCCGGCTCCGACATCCAGGCCCTGAACGGCTTCGACGAGACCGCTCGCTTCCGTACCGAGGGCGATCGAGACCTTGCACAGCCGCTGACCGCGCTCCGCCGTCGGCACGGGCCCGCGTCCCCACCACCCGTGACAGGTCGTCAGGCCATCGCGAACTTGGCGACGTACTCGTCGAAGGGCTCGATGCCCACCTCCGCACGCAGTTCGTCCATACGCTCGGGATCTTCGCAGGGCCACGGAAGCGGTGTCCCGTCCTTCACGCCGGCGATCTGCGTGCCGTAGACCTGCTTGCGGCCCTCGTTGACCAGCGTGCGGTCGCGCAGAAAGGCCAGCTCGCGCTGGCCGGCCGAGCCTGCCGACACCGCCTGCTCCATCAGCCGGAGGGCGCGACGCTGGATGTCGAGCTGCCGGTCGGCGTGCTGGGCGATCAACCACGCCGCACGTGCGGCCTCCTCGCCGACCAGATCTGCCGTCGGCCATCCGTACTCATCCATGATCTCGCCGAGTCGGTCACCGTGCCGTGCGGTCAACCTGCGCCACGCCAACTGCTCTGCCGGGTCGTCGCTGTTCGCGCGGATCGAGGACCGGTGATCGGCGGCAGCCATGTCCGTGAGTTCCACGGCCAGCGCGGCAACGTCGTGCGCCATTCTCAACTCCTGGGTCAGGTGAGTTCCTTGAGCTCGTTGCCGGAAACCCTACGGCGCATATCGGGCGCAAAGATCATTACGGAGAACGGTGACAGGAACCTCGGCGCACAGCGATAATGGAACTACGCCCGGAGCCGGAGCATGAGTCGCTGTGCGGGTGACGAGGGCGACTTCCCTCCGGGTGCATCCGACTCCCGCGAGTCGAGGGCAGTGTGTGGGTCAACGTCAATTCATCGCTGTGCAGAGGTAATTACGCTTCGCCAAGCGAACGCGCTGGTTACCCTGCACCAGCACACGCTGCACAGCATGAGTTCACCTTGGAGGAAGAACCGTGAAGCTTCGAATTGCGGCAGTGACTGTCACCGGCCTCGTGGGTCTCGCTCTGACGGCAGGCCCCGCCCACGCCGATGCGGGCCTGGTCGCTGTGGCATCCACCAGTCCGACAGTGACTCCGCCGGCGGGCCAGGACGCCTGCTCGACTCTCTACGTCGGCACAGTCCTCACCGGCCGGGGCTGCTTCGAGTCCTACGGTGACAAGATCTGGGCCGAGGACCTCAGGAGCGACGGCCTGCGAGTGATCGTGGAGGCCCGATACAACTACGACCGTCCGAACGACGAGTGCCACCAGGTCGGCGGCGCGGGAGCGGGCGGATACTGCAACTACAACATGAGGGAGGACGGTCAGGTGAGCTTCCGCGTCGTCACGCGGAACGGTGCCACCGGACCGAACGACACCACCGGCGCCTGGACCAGGTGGCTCACGATCGGCTGAGCCGCGGAAACCTAGAAGTCCCACCTCTCGGGGCCCGCCACCGTGTGCGGGGGGGCACCAGCACCACCCCCGCACACGGGCCTCAGGCCACCTGACGCGCCGTCGGCAGCGCAGCAGACTCTTCCCCAGGACCGGCGAGGACCCGCCGGGCACCGATCACGGACGGGGAAGAGCGATGACCAGTCACACACGCCGACGGATCCTCCGGGGAGCGGCACTCGCGGCGGCCGGGAGCGTCGTAGGAGGCTACGGTCTCGGCCACTACGCCACCGCGGCGCAGGCCGCCACCAGCAGCACTGGAGCCGGAGGCGGGGAAACATCCCCGTTCCTGGAAGGGGCCTTCGCCCCGGTCACCGAGGAACTCACCGCGTTCGGCCTGGAGGTGACCGGCCGGGTCCCGCGTGACCTGGACGGCCGCTACCTGCGTACCGGCCCCAACGCGCTGGGCATCGAGGATCCGCGGGCCCACCACTGGATGCTCGGCGACCCGGGCGTCCACGTGATCAGCCGCGAAGGAACCACCCCGGCACTGGCACGCGCCCTGCGCGCGGGCAGCATCGAACTCGCCCTGCTGGCATCCGCCCCGCCGTTTCGAGCACCGGACACCGAATCGCCCCCGCTCGTACTGCAGACGCTCACCGAACACGCGCTCCGTCTGGCCGTGCCCACGACCCACCCGCTGGCCCGCGGCGACTTCGTCGACATCGCCGACCTGCGCGGACAGCAGTGGATCGCCGGCTCGTCCTCCGGCGCGGACCGGCTCATGGGATTGTGGCCGGGGCTGGACGAGCGACCCGAGATCGTGGACACTGCCCGCGACTGGATGGCGAAATTGCATCTCGTGGCCGCGGGCTGCGGCCTGACCACCGTGACTGCCGCGATGGCCTCCGCCGCGCCCTCCGGCGTACGCATCCTGCCGGTACGCGGCGGGCCACAGGAACTCCGGCGCCTGCTCCTGGCCCGGATTCCCGAGCCGCCGGCCGAACCCGTCATCCGCCTCGCGGCCGCGTTGAGGACCGCGGCCCTCAACACGACACCGTGCCAAGTCCGTGACACACCGCACCGCACCGGGCGGCTCTGCGGTGTCACGGGCTGTTGTTGCCGCCGGACGTGACGTTGCGGCAGGTTGAACAGCCATCGGAGTTCGAAGCAGAACGGGACGGCTCTTCGTCCCGGAAGCAGCGAACCCGGCGCGTCATTGGTTCACCGCGTCGAAGGGCTTGTCGTGCCAGCGCCAGCCGGCGGTGCCGTCGTCGTGGATGTGCAGCATGAACTCGGCGACCGGACTGCCATCGGGAAACGTCATCGTGAGCGCACCGCGGATCCGGGTGCAGCAGGCGTCGGCCCGGTCCCAGTCCTCCTCGTCGACCGCCCGCTCCTGCTCAGCGAAGAGGGGACTGAACTCTTCGAAGCCAGGAAGGGTCTCCGCTTCGGCGTGAGTCCAGGGCATGTCGGCGCCGGTCACGGTCAGCCGGGCAATCTCCTGATCGCCGTGGTGGAGCCGCCAGATGCTGCCGGTGGTCAGGTTCTGGTTGGTCATATCCCCATGATGGCGATCACCACTGACACTTGGGCCCATGGGAAGAAGGAGGGCCGGTGGCACTTTGGAGGAGTTGCCACACCGCACGGAGGAACAGGAGGTCGAGCTGCTCAGGCTCGCCCGGTTCACTGATCACGCCGGCCCCGGACGTGGGTAGCTGCGCGCGCGACTGCCCGCGCGAGCGGAGATCCTCGCTGGGGTCGAAGATCCCCTCCTGGATGCGGTCCAGCAGAGTTCTGCCGGTACCCGAGGACGTCGTCTTCACCGTCGAGCACTCGGTCCGCGCTGCCATGCTCGCGGTCTACCACCACTTCGACGTCGACAAGGAGATCCCGACGATGTACCACGGCCTCTCCGACCCGAAGATCGCCTGGTCCGCGCTGAGGACCGCCTTCGCCTGATTACGAACTCCTCCCCGATGACAACACAGCGACACGGCCCAGGTCAGCCCCGGTCCTGACCCCAGTGGTGTCTTCCGTGGCGGTTCGTTCAGCGTCGAAGCCTGGGGCTCTTCCATGCACGTCTCCTACTCGCCGGGCACGGGGATACACGAGTGCGCGTCGCAAGCAGGGACCGTTGGCGGCGTCGTCGCCACGGTTCGGGTACGGCGGGCCCCACCGCCGTGCGATGAGAACGAAATCACCGCTCCAGGCAGGTTGCCCGGCGCCGGGAACGTTCTCCCGCGCATGGCCGGGACCGGCGGTTGTACCGCCCGGCCGTGCGCGGGACACTGGACACATCGGGCGATGAGGCTCGCCGTAACCGCGCCGATGCGGCGCTGATGACCTCTGCGTGACCCAGCCGTCTGGCATTACGGAGGTGGGCGCGGTGCCTCGCATCAAGGTCGAGGTCGAGTCGACCATCGGGTCCTCCATCGGGAGGCACGGCGGTCCGGAGTCCACCGAGCACGATGCGCCGAGCCGCGCCGGTGGCTGGCCCGTGGGCGAAGGATGCGCTCAGGACACCCTGGGCGAGGACGGCCGGTCCGTGCGGACCATGGTCCTGATGCAGGATCCGGCACGGCCGGGCGACGAGGTATCCGCCTGGCCGGTGGCGGTGCTGCACCTGAGCGACGGTCGACTTGACCTGGACGAAGTGGTATGCGTCGCCGAGGCCGAGCCCTTCGTCGATCTGGTCGACCTTGCGGACCTGGGCCGCTGGCACGCGGAGCCTGCCGCATGGGCAGCTGCGCTCGGCCGGCTCTCGCCCGGCTCCACGTGTCAGGTGATGGGCTGCGGCAGCCGGAAGGAGGCCGATCGACTGGTGGCGGATGCCCAGCACACCTACCTCCAGCTCACCGGATGCATGGACTGAACTGCATGCCGGGGGAAAGGAATCAGGCTGTGACGACGATCATTGACGGCCGCACGCGTCATGCGGTGGCACTTCCGTCGGCGCGTGATCGGCTGCTGCGGATGAGCGTGCACCTGCCCGTCATCAACGGCGAGCCAGGGCCGGTCCACGCACGGATACTCGTCGTCGCGGACGTGCTGTTGCGGACGTTGGAGGCGGACGGTCACCAGCTGATCTGGGCCTGCGAGGTTCCTGACCCGTCACCGGAGCGGGTCAGGACGTTGCAGACCTTCATGACCGCGCTCGGAGTGCACTCCCCGGCCTCCTTCACCAGCAGCAGCGGAGAGGTACTCGACATCCTTGGAGGCCCGGCCGACGTGTGTGTCTTCGGCGACGGACGACATGACGCCGAACCGGGGGTGTGGGTGGGGGTGGGACGCGTTGACGGGACCGGGGCGCACGGGCAGTGTCCGGCCGCGGGTGAGGATCTGCTGGCCATCAGGCTCGGTTTGCTCAGCCGGCCCTACCACCGGCCTGTCACTCTCACGTCCAGTGACGTCGTCGAGGCCGATCGGACACTGCTGCGCTGGCGGGAGCGAGTTGCGCACTGGGCGTGTTCGCCGTCGAAACCGGTGCCGCAGGAAGTCGGCCGCGCGGCGGCCGACGCGCTGGCAGCAGACCTCGGCACACCGGCTGTACTCGACCTGCTGCTCCGCGCCGAGGTGGCCGATGGCGTGCCCGAGGGCGCGAAGTTCGAGACCTTCGCCTCCTTGGACCGGATTCTCGGCCTGGAACTCATCCGTGAGATCGGGCGCCTCCCGCTGCGGGAGGCGGGCCTGTTCCGGCCCGACTGATCGTGCTGCGGCACGCCAAGTTGGCCTGGCCGGACGGTGTACCCGATCACTTCCTCCTGGCGATGGGGTGTTGGTTCTTCGTACGTCCTCGGAGCGGTCGGGGATGCCTTCTCCGTGGGGCCGGCAGTCTCCACGAGGACGAGGCGTCGGCGAGCAGGCGCCGAGTACCTCGCCAGCGTGGTCCTACTCAGCGATACTCCCGCAGGGGTTCGCAGCTGCTCATCAGCGGCCGAGCCGTCGTGAGGTACCGGGCGGCCAGGTGAAGTGAACCATCGAGTGCAAACCGCTGAAAGCCATCCCCGGTGTCTCTGGGCCTCTGGACCTTACGACGGCCCCGTCCAACCCACCAATAACGAAGGACCCGCTGACGGTCTCCGCTTTCCCACCGCCGCGCGCAACGCGGTTGCCTGCCTGCCGACATCGGCTTGGCACCCAGCGGCTTCGCCAGAGCGCCGCAGGCCATTCCCGGTTCTCATGCAGGGCGCCCGTGCTGACCTGCTTCGACGGCTGAGCGGAGCGCGCTGCGAGACTTCACTCAACCACGGTGCGATCCTGAAGAAGGAGTCCCCGGCCATCGCCGAGGCCATACGAGAGGTCGCTGCCCTCGACCACAAGGAACACTGAAGACACGACCAGCGCACCGACGACAACTGCACGCCCTCGCCACCGGAGGAGCGGGACCTCAGACGCTCCGGTATTGGTCCCGCACCTCGGGGTGTTGCCGGAAGCCGGCCGACTTGTAGGTGGCGACGGCGCCGGCATTGGAGCTCGGGGTGCAGACGATCGCGCTCGACGAGCCCAGTTCCTGGAGTGCGGCCGCTGCGGCTACGGTGATTGCCTCGCCGTAGCCGCGACGGCGATGCTCCCTGCGCACGCCCATCGGTTCGAGCAGTCCGGGCCTACCCGGACCGGCCGACCACACCGCCACGGCCGCCACCGCACTGCCCCGGTCGTCGTACGCGACCAGGCACCGGGCATCGGCGTACGGCAACCCGGCCGCCATGGCGTGCCAGCGCTCGTCAGTGAACCTCGACCCGTCGAACGCCGCCCGATGAACGGCGGCAAACACGTACGCCTGCTCCGGGCCGACCACCTCGATCCGCACGCCCGGGTCGCTCACCGGCTCCGCGAGGTCGCGGCACAGCGGCGTCCACGGCTCGTCGACACTCCAGCCGTCCTCGGACAACAGATCCCGGACCAACGCACCCATCGGAGCCTCGATGCTCACCTTCCCCGCGGGCAACACGCCACGCTCCGGCTCGATCATGTCTTCGATCAACTGCTGAGCCAGCTCCTCCTCCCGCTGCGCCTCCGGCGCGATCGTCAGCCGCAACAGCCCGGGACCGTCCAGCAGCCCGACGGCGAGAATTCGTCCGTCCCGGCTCCACGTCCTCACCGCTGCGGCGGTCGCCTCCGCACCCGACCGCCAGAACCAGCCCAGGTCCCCCGGATGCAGTTGCATCGGCGCCCCGTCGTACTGCCACTCCCGCAGCACACCCACAGCCTCGTTCAGCCCGTCGACTCCCGGCTTTTCCAACACAATCGCCATACCCCCGATCACACACCATCCCACCGACAGCCCGCACCCGGTTTCCGATTCCGGCCGGCCCGGCGTCGGGCGGGTTCGGGCGCTCGGGAAGGCAGCCGGTGATCGAAGGGAAACGGCGCAGCCGACCATGATGGTTCTCGCCGTGCCGATGGTCCCCAAGGTCTTCCGTGTTTTCGGGGGTTGGGCTTTGGGCCTTGGGCTCAGGCGAACACGCGAGGTGAGTACCGGGCCAACCGCCCCTGGGCATCCACTTCGGGCACGGTGCTGGCACCATGGGGGAGAAGCAGGAACGACACCGGAGCCGTACTCCCCCATATTGAGTGGCCTCATGATTCTCGGTGAGGTGGCGTGTCGATATCAGGCGGACGAGATCCTCCCGGAGGACCTGCCGATGATTGCTGCTGAGGCACTCGCGGCAGGGCTGGACACCTCGAAGCTGTGCGAGCTCGCCGGCTGGCCTCGCAACGCAGATGCTCATGATGTCCGCAGCGCGTTCGAGCAAGCACTCTCCGAGTTGGGAATCGAGTTGCCTGTTCCGGGCCTGGCACAACGCCACGGTCTGCGCCGGCTGGCGGCGCGACTCGCCGAGGGAGAAATTGCTCCCGCCGAACTGGCGACGGACCTCTGGCAGGAGATCGAGGCCGAAACCGCGAAGGAGCGATCGTTGGTCATGCTGATCCCGCAATTGCGTGTGCTGCATCGAGTACACGTCGGGGCTTGAGTTGCGGACGTGGGCGGCCGAACAGGCCGGATCGCCTGCGAAGAGGTCGCCGAAGTCGATCACGCCGCAGAAGGTGCCGTCCGCGGTGAGAACGTTGGCCGGATGCAGGTCGCCATGGAGCCACAGTGCCGGGCCCTCCCAGTCGGGCGCGGCGGCGCCTTCCCAGACCGCGCGGACGCCGTCCGGGTCGGGGATCAGCCCCAGCTCCGTGGCCGAGGCGAGCATCTTGGTGAACCCCTCGGTGCCGTCGGCCAGCGGCCCCCCGAGGTCACGACCGGCGGGCGCCCCGGTGGGAGCGGGTTGGTGAAGGGCTGTCAGGAAGGCGGCCAGGATGTCGGCCGCGTCCGCAGCGCGCGTGGCGGGGGCGCGGTCGGCCGGCTCGCCCGGCACTCAGGTGGTGATGCAGGTCGTGAGGCCAATTCCGGCAGTGGTGGCCGGCCGGGATAAGCATCACCGACGCATCATGCCGCGTCGAACCAGGGCTTGTTGGCAGCCCAGTGCTTGACCCACCCTGCGAATCCGGGTTCAGCCGTGGTGAACCCGAACCCGGATCCGAATGGAGTTGCCCCTTCGCCAGTGATGAACCAGACGTGTCCGCGATGCGCGCCGGTGACGACGAGATGCCAGTACATACCGCAGCCGTCTGTCCCGAGCACGATCGTCCCGTGATTGAACATCTGGTCCAGGATCGGCTCGATCTCCTCCGACGGCCTTGGGTCCTCATCCCACAGCCAATTCGAGGTGAGCGGGAAGGGCCGACTCAGGTCGCGATCCCCACGGCCGTCACCCCAGTCGTCGGGCAGCTCTGCCAGTCCCACCAACCCATAATCCGGCGGACCGGAGTGCGACCCGTCGGTGACCTCCGCCACGAAGGTCCGATAGGGCTCGGGCAGGACTATGCCGTGCTCCGCTTCGAAGGCTTGCACCGCTTCCCAACCCAGAGCGGACTCACCGCCGTCGTCGATGTCGAAGGCCGCACGAATCGCAGCGAGGTCGTCGGGATCCACGTGCTCGGTGTTCATGCGGCCTATTGATACCAGCCGGCTGTGACAGCGGCCCCGGTACCTCGTCCCGGCGGCGCTCCTGCTGTTCTGGCTTCGGGTTCCAGGACGGCTACACGAGGTTGCTGCCGGTCACCCGAGTGCTTCGATTTGCGGCGCATGCGTCCAACTCCCGGGCTCATCCGATTGCGTTCCCGACCGCGGGGCTCGCGGCCGGTGCCGAACGGTCTTTCTCGGTGCTGTGCCCGGTGGTGGTGCTCTGGCGGGTGTGGTGTCGGGTGAGAGTGGCGATCGTGATGCCGCAGCCGGCGGTGATCCACCAGACCGTCACCGGGCCCCACCGCCTCGCCCACGGCAAGACACAGGCCGAGCGCGCCGCCGACCGACCCGGTCGCCGCTCCGGTACGGGATCAGTCCTTGCGTCCCGTCACGGCGACGGTGATGCCGAGGCCGATCATCGTGAGCCCGCCGACTCCTCCGACCAGGGAGAGCCGCTGAGGTGAGCGAGCAAACCAGTCCCGCCCGGTTGCCGCGATCAGTCCCCACAGGCTGTCGGAGGCCACCGCGATGATGTTGAAAACCAGCCCGAGCACCAGCATCTGAACCACGATGTGTCCTTGGCCCCGGTCGACGAACTGCGGCAGCACGGCGGCGAAGAACACAATGGTCTTGGGGTTGGCCACACCGACGGCGAACCCCTCCAACAACGTGCGCAGGCCGCCCTGCGTGGTCTGGTCAGCAATGAACGCGGCCTGCAGCGAGCCACGTTGCCGCCACGCCTTGACACCCAGATATACCAAGTAGGCGGCACCGGCCAGTTTCAGCACCGTGAAGACAAGAACGGAGCGCTCCACGATCGACCCGACCCCGAGAGCCACAGCCACGATGAGCACATAGGCGCCCAACGTGTTCCCCACGACCGTGGTCAGCGCGGCGCGCCGCCCCTGCGCCAACGCCCGCCCGATCACGAACAGCACACTGGGTCCGGGGATCACGATCAGCAGGAATGACATGGCCGCGAAGGCAAGCAAGCGCTCGGAAGACACCATGGCGCCCATGTAAGCACGGGCCAGGTTCGTCCCTCAGCCCGTTTTCACGACCGTCTCGCCGAAGGGCTCAACTCCTCGCGTCCTCTCGAAGTGCATCTGTCAGATGGCGATGTGTGTGGGCTGAGAGGCGGCTGTCCGGTGTCAGGCCACCGCGCAGCGGGGCGGGTGCTTACGAGTGGGAGCTGAACTGCGGCGTGCCCTTCGGAGTTTGGCAGGCAAGGGCGCGGCGGCGACCGAGGAAGACTGCTACCCACTGTTCGAATGCGTCGCGCTGGGCACCGGACGCGTGACCTCCGTCGCGACCGCGGCGCTGCCGTGCGCCGCAGACGGCACTCTCCTTCGTCGTCCGACTCGTCGACGCGGCGCGCCGGACCGGGGACACCCTGCTGTGCCGGGCCGCGCTCGACGAGGCGTGGTGGCTGCTGGTGGTGATGCCGTCCGCGGAATCTGCGCTGCTGCCGCACGCGGGCGCACTGCTTTCCGACCCGGACGACGGCGTACGGTACCGGGCGGCCCACCTGCTCGCGGCGCTGGGTGCGCGGGCGGCTCCGTACGCTGACAAACTTGCCGCTCCTCGACGACTTGGGCGAGGACGACTGCTTCGAGGGCACTGTGGGCGACCGCGCCCGCTGGGCGCTGACCCGCATGGGTGACCAGCGCGCCCTGCCGGAGCTGGTCGAGCGGCTCTACGCGCCGTACCGAGACCAGTACTCCCGCGGATACTGCGTGGGTGACCCGCATCTGCCGGAGGTGAGGAGGTACTGGCCCCACTGCGAGCACACGCGGAGATCCTCTTGCCCGAGGTGCGGCAACTGCTCCGCGACGATGGTAAGGGCGGCGCGCTGACCTGTACCTTCCTGCGTGTACTTCAGGCTTGGGGGCCGGCCGCGGCGCCCGCGCTGCCGGAGGTGGTGGCCCTGCTGGACGATGCCCGGTACTCGCTGGACGCAGTCGACGCGCTGGTGGCGATGGGACCGGCCGCTGCCTCCGCCGAGCCCGCCGTACGCCGGTGCACGGTCCTCGACTGCCCCGGCAACCATCACAAGGTGGCGTGGGCAGCCCGGCGTCTCGGTGGCGACCGCGATGCGGCGCTGCGGCGGATCGGCGAAGCGGTGCTGACCGAGGAGGGGCCGCTCTACGGTCCCGTCGGCCTCCTCGGCGAATTCGGCCCGGCGGCCGCTCCCTACGCCGACCGGGTACGGCACCTCATGGAGCACGGTGACACCTGGTCGCGGCCACGAGCGGCGGTCGCGCTCTGGTCGATCACGGGCGAACCGGAGCCGAGTGTGTCCGTCTTGGAGGAGTACCTTCCTCCCATCGCACACGGCGGCGACACCTACGGCAGCTTTCTCTACGCGCTGCAGGCCCTCGCCCGGATCGGAACCATCTCCCCGGCGGCGCGGGCGGTCCTGCGGACGGTGCAGGGATTCGACCGGCCGCTGTCGACGTATCGTGACTACCGGGCGATCCTCCAGGACGAAACGATCCGGTCCGCGATCGACGACGTCCTCGCCCTGCCCTGACATCCGGCCTGCCCTGAAAACCGGCCTGTCGGCGTGCCGAGAACGGGCCCGGTGCCCGCCAACTGCCAGGGGCGGTGACGGCGGGCACGCGGCAGCTCCAGCTGCGGAGACCTGACCTCCAGTACTGCAACGGTCTTTACGTTCCGGCTTTGTCAGGGCCGCTCTCGCCCTCCCCGGCATCACCTGGATCAGGCTGCCCTCAGCTTCAACCCTGCTTCTTCGTCACCCGTTTGAAGGGCGCCCAAGCCCTCGCCGCGGCGGCAGGCACGGTGTCGCCGGCGCAGGAGCAGCAGCTTCGCACCGGAACAGGGACAACGGCGGCGCGCCTGGTGGTGGAGTTTCGCACTGGTCGGCTGACTGCCGGGCCTGTGCCGCATGCATCGGGGGAGTGCGTGCGCGGTACGGCAGACACGGGGCGTGCTGTTGGGCCCAGGCTGTTGACGCGAGCGCCTGTCCGTATTGGGTCGTACTGTTGTCTATTAGTGTGAATATGACGTGGAGCGAGGTACGTACCTCGTTCCACGTCAAGTCTCGACATGAGGCGTGAGCAGACAACAGACAAAGGAGTCGGCCCAAAGTGAAGGCTGCACGCTACTACGACCGCGGTGACATCCGTATCGAGGACGTCCCGGAACCTGTTGTACGACCGGGCGCGGTGGGTATCGACGTCGCGTATTGCGGGATCTGCGGCACCGACCTGCACGAGTACCTCGACGGGCCGATCTTCGTTCCGCCGGCCGGCCACCCGCACCCGGTCTCGGGCGAGTCCGCCCCCGTTACGCTCGGTCACGAGATGTCCGGCGTCGTGTACGCGGTGGGCGATGGTGTCGAGGGCCTGAAGCCGGGCGACCGCGTCGTCGTCGAGCCCTACATCCTGCGCTCCGACGTCGACACGAGCAAGAACAACCCGACTTATCACATCTCGCCCGACATGAACTTCATCGGGCTGGGCGGCCGCGGTGGCGGGCTTGCGGAGAAGATCGTCGTCGAACGCCGGTGGGTCCACCCGGTCGGAGACGTCCCGCTGGACCAGGCGGCACTCATCGAGCCGCTGTCGGTGGGATACCACGCGTTCCAGCGCTCGGGCGCGAAGGCGGGCGACTTCGCCCTCGTCGGCGGCGCCGGCCCCATCGGGCTGCTCACCTGCGCGGTGCTCAAGGCGATGGGCGTCGAGGTCGCGGTCACCGAGCTCAGCTCGTTGCGCCGGCAGAAGGCGCTGGACGCCAAGGTCGCCGACCACGTCATCGACCCCGCCGTCACCGACGTTGCCAAGGAGGTCCGGCGCCTCACCGGCGGCAAGGGCGCGGACGTCGCATTCGAGGCCACGTCCGTCAACGTCGTCCTCGACACACTGCTGGACGCCATCAGGCCCGGTGGCGTCATCACCGTCATCTCGATCTGGGGCAAGCCTGCGTCGCTCGACATGCAGAAGCTCGTCCTCAAGGAGGTCGACCTGCGCGGCACGATCGCCTACGTCAACTCCCACCCGCAAACCATCAAGCTCGTACAGGAAGGGCGCATCGACCTGGCGCCGTTCATCACCAAGACCATCGGCCTGGACGACCTCGTGACCGAAGGCTTCGAGACCCTGATCCACCACAACGAGACGGCCGTCAAGATCTTGGTGGACCCCCGCTCCTGACACGCCGGCAGACCCGGTCGCGGGCTCTGTGGCCCGTTCAGCACCGCCTCGCCCCCGGAGGGTGACGGCGACGAGCTCTCCGGCCAGGCCCTGCCGCCGAGCTCCCGTCGTCTCCCACCGAGCAGGCGGGTATTCGGCGACAGGGCGCTCAGATGCGAGCTTCCGTCACGTTCGCGCGTTTCTTCTGCGCCAGGGCGACGAGGTCGGCGTGGCGGACGACCGAGCCGCCCGCGCCCCATGTGCCGTCGGGCTGTTCATGGACCAGCACCCACACCCGCAGTGCCTCCTGTGCGGGCAGTCCTGCAGCCGCCAGAACGGTCTTCGTGACCTCTCCTATCAGGCCGACCCTGCGGCGTTCCGAGAGCGCGCCCCCGGGCACGGTGATGTCCACGAGGAAGCGCGGGGCGTCGTCCTCCGCCGTGACCTGCGCGCCCTCGGGCAATTCGACGAGATGACCCCAGGCCAGGGAGCGGAAGAACGTGGTGTCGGGCATGCCCTTCCAGCGCAGGACGACAGCGGCCAGGTCGCGCTGGACGGTGGCGCGCCCCTCCTTGGTGAGGGCCCCTGACGGGACGGTCAGCCTGATCATCGGCATGGTGGCTCCTTCGATCATGCGAGTGATGTATGACAGCCGTTATAACGTGTGGTCGCGCTACGATATGACAGTTGTTATGTGCAAGAAGGGGAGTGTGGGATGGCGGAGAGCGGTACGTCGTCGCGCGAGCGGATCGTGGCAGGCGCCGCCGACATGATGAGCCGGCGCGGGCTGAGCGCGATGAGCATCCGGAAGATGGCCGAACACGCCGGGACACCACTCGGCTCGACGTACCACTTCTTCCCCGAGGGCAAGCAGCAGCTGGCCACGGAAGCGGTCCGGTACGCAGGCGAGTGGGCGGTCCGCGCGTTCCGGGGGGAGCCCGGCGCCGGCCCGGACACGGGGCTCATGGCGTTCGTCGACGTGTACCGGACGATCTTGGTCGAGAGCGACTTCCACGCGGGCTGCCCCGTCCTGGCGGTCGCCATCGAGGAACCCCAGACCGACGAGATCCCGCCCGCCCTGGTAGCCGCGGCGGAGGTCCTCGACACGTGGGTCGGCCTGCTCGCCACCTCCTTGCGCAGTCACGGAGCGGAAGCCGAACAGGCCGCGCAGATCGCGACGCTGGTCGTCGCGGCCATCGAGGGCGCGGTGGCCATGTGCCGGGCCAAGCGCAACACGGACCCCCTCGATCACACGGCTGCGCAGCTCCACGCCTTGATCACCGGCGTGATCAAGGGATAGGCCGTGGTTCAGAAGTCCGGTACAGACGCTCTCAACAGTGGGGATCCGGGGCGTTTGATCACCGATCGACCGTGAAGTGGCGGGTCAGTCCTTGCGGCGTTCTCGCGCACGATGGTTCAGGCTACGAGAAGGCGGAGGCCGAGCTCTGCCGCGTCGAGGGCGACGAGGTCGCGGTTGCGCTCGGCCCACCGGCCTGAGGAAAGGTCGTCGCGAAGCCGGTTCACCGCCCGCTGCTCGGCCTCCGGCCCGACTCTGGTCCATACCGATATCGCGCGGCGCACATGTTCGTCCAGGTACGCCTCGGGTCGGCGCCAGTAGGCCTCGAAGAAGCCGTCAGCGCAGTCCCACGGGATGAGCACCGGTTCCAGGCGGGCCCCGATCGTGCTGGCCAGCTGGTCCACCGAGGGCCGTCCGGCGACCAGGCCGGCGACCTCAGGCAGGTAGTCCCGGGTGAGCCAGAACCGTTGACGCCAGCCGGTGTCACTGGCGTCGTGCGTGAACACCACCACGCGCCGGGCCACGCGCCGCATCTCGCGCAGCCCGGCGATCGGGTCCTGCCAGTGATGAACGGTGCTGAAGGCCATCGCGGCGTCGAAGGACTGGTCCTCGAACGGGAGGCTCTCCGCACGGGCGGCCACGCATGGCGCCGCGCCTGCGGGACGCTGCGCCCGCATGACCGCCGACGGTTCCACCGCCGTGACATCGCGGTCCGGGGGTTCGTAGGAGCCGGTGCCGGCCCCGACGTTCAGTACCGTCCGTGCGTCGCCGAGCGCATCCCAGACCCTCGCGGCGATCCGCGGCTCGGTGCGTCGCGTCGCCGGGTAGGCGGACCCGATGGCTTCGTACAACTGCGCGCCGAATACCTTCAGTTGTTCCTCTGGTGTCGTCCTGATCCCCATTGCCCGTGCCTCCAGTTCCCTGTCTATGGCCGTCACCATGCCAGCAGCTCGGTCGCGCTGGTCCAGCAGCAGGCCACGCAGCCGGTGCAGGTGCGCGACCGCGTCGGTGGCCGGGTCGTCAACGAGATCCGCGATCTCGCGCAGTCCGAAGCCCAGCCGCCGGTAGGCGAGCACCTCCCGCAGTCGCTCCACGTCGCCCGCCGAGTAGGCCCGGTACCCGGCCGAGGTCCGCGCGGACGGCTGCACGAGGCCGATCGCGTCGTAGTGATGCAGGGTGCGGACGCTCACGTCGGCCAGCTCGGCCACGCGTCCCACGGTCAGGTGCTCTTCCATGCCACCGACAATGCGGCATGACGCCACGTGAGGGTCAAGCGCTTCGCTCCTGGTAGACCCATCGTGCGAATGGAGACCTCATTCCGGCAGTCCCCAGAAGGATCCGTGCAGGCCGACCTGGGCGAAGTAGGCAGTGGCGGAGGAGGGGTCGCGGCGGGTGTGGCCCGGGTCCAGGCGTCCGGTGTACCAGTCGCCGGCAAAGCGCCACAGGGTGGTCAGATCCATCACGTAGCCACGCTCCTGGCCCGTCTGCTGCAGCCAGGAGTCGACGCAGTCGGTGGAGCAGAACAGGCGCTGATTGGCGCAGGTGTGCATGATGTCGTCCCAGGCCCGGTGCATGGGGGTGAGGAAATGAGCGACCTGGTCACCCTTCGGGGGTGCCTCTCGGCCGACCACCCAGGCGTGCGGGGTGTCGCAGGCCGGGCAGCGGGTGGCGACCAGGACATCGGGCTCGTTCCGGAGCAGGTGGGGCAGGGCGAACGAGTCCCACGCACAGCCGCCCCACCACAGGGTGTGCGATCCCATGACGGAGAAGCCGAGCGGCACCGACGCGAAGGGGTGGGCCATCACGACCCGGTCGCTGTCCTGCGAGTCCAGGACCACGTCATGACGTGCGTGAAGGGTGTGCAGTTCCTGACGCACGTGGTCCGGGGCGAGTCCGGTGTGTGCGGCAAGTTCAGGCACGCTCGGGGCCCGGCCGGTGCGCGCGAACCCGTGGTAGACGGCCAGGCGGACCTTCTCCGTCTTGTGAAGGCTCGTCGGTGCTGCTGAGACGTTCTCGGTCATTCCTACGGTTCCTTCGCTGGTTGAGGTGCTGGTGTCCAGCGTGAGCCATGGAGGCGCGTGGGGGCTTGAACGCTCGTGCGGCACGATTGGAACATGACGTCTGCCGGAGAACGCGCCGCCTACTGGCGGGTTCCCGGATTTGCGCTGGAGGCCATGGACGCCCGCTGCGAGCAGTACGCGTACCCGGTGCACGCCCATGACACGTACTCCTTCGGCATCACCGACGACGGTGCACAGTCGTCCATGTGCGGGGGAGAGCGGCACGTCGGCGCGGCCGGACTGGTCGTGGCATTCAATCCGGACGAACGCCACGACGGACAGTCGGCTGTCCACCACGGGTGCCGCTACCGGATGCCGCACCTCGGTGAGGATCTCGTCCGGGAGGGTTCACCCGCGCCTACGGCACCACCTCGGCTGCCTACCGGGCGGCGCTCCGGCAAGGGGCCTGACTCCGCGCCGCGTGGGTCACTGCCGCGACGGCCGGAGAGACTTGACCCGGGGACCGGACAACATCACGGGGCCCGGGGGGCGGGCGCGGCCGCCGGGGGCTGCTGGATCCCCCCTCTGCGCCTACCGCTAGAGTGCGATGCTTGTTCGATTCGCCGCTAGGCGGAGGGGGAGAGGTCATGAGCGCGCAACTGAGAGAAACCGCAGGTGAGTTGGCGGAGATCTTATGGCGGGAACACACCGTGTACCGGGAGCGGTCCGGCGGTGTGGTCATCCGGGGTGAGCATGTACGGCGGTGGATCAGCCTTGCTCCGGCGGGCGGCCGGGACGAGGTCCTTGTACGCGCGGGGCGCATCCTGGACGGCGGCACCACCGCTCCGGCGCGTTCGGAGGCCGTGGTTTCCCTCTCCGCGAGTACAGGTGTGCTCGCCGCGACCTGCCGTCGCCTGCTCGCCGAGGCGGCAGCCGATGCGGCGCCGGTCGGGCCGCGGGCGGCGCCTGGCCGGTCCAATCGCTCCGGGAAGGCCGTGCGGCCCAAATGCCGTGGGAAACACACCAGTTTCGGTTCATGGGTGATCCTTGCCTGCCTCACCGGCGTGGTCGCCCTGTACGTCTACAGCACTGCGATGTACGGATAGGCACTTTTTCTCGGTTTCATTCGGGACTCAGCTCATGACGCCCTCACTGCACCATGGCCGGCAGGCCGTCACATCTCGCCGCCGCGACGGGCTCGCGCCGCCCTGCGCGATGCACTTGCCGCAGGCCAACCTGTCAGCGTCTCCGGCATCGCCCGCGGAGCCGGCCCGGACCGCAACTTCTTCTGTCGCCACGGCGATCTGCTCCAGGGAATCCAAGCCCGCCGTAGCGCAGCCACAGGCCGACGGCGGGCATGAAGTCACTACCGCGTCGCTGCAGGCAGACCTCGCAAACGCCAACGATCACAACAGCCGAATCGCCGGCGAGAATCGGGCTTCGGGGGCCCCACCAACATCCATGCACTCCGGGAGCGGATCACTCAGCTCGAACAGCACAACGCGGACATGACCGCTGAGCTGTCCGACTCACCCGGGGCTCGTGACAGTGTCTCTTCCAGCTGGCGGACACCGGGGACGCCGCAGCGCAACCCGCTCAGGGCCATGGTGCATGAGCAGGCAGGGCCTACGTGTCGGGGTGTCGTCAAGGCTCCACGTCAGCGCGGGGCGAGGACGCAGAACTCGTGGCCCTCCGGGTCGGCCAGGCACCTCCATGGGACGTCGCCCTGGCCGAGGTCGAGGTCGGTCGCGCCGAGGGCCCGCAGCCGGGCCACCTCCGCTTCTTGACCGTCACCGGGGTACGGCAGCAGGTCAATATGGACGCGGTCTGGCACGGTCTTCACGCCGGGCGTGCGGAGGAACTCGAGATACGGGCCGACACCCTTGGCGGAGCGCAACACTGCCTGATCGTCAGTCACCTCGTGCAGGGTCCAGTCCATCGCCTCGCCCCAGAACCGGCGCAGGCTGGTCCTCGCCGCCGGCGCCGTGGTGGCCGTCATCGTTGCAGGCGTGTCGGCATATCACTTCGCGCCGGACAGGAGGACCGGCGGAGCGGCAACCGCTGCCGGCGTCTCCGCCGCCCCGGCGCTGCCCGCCGGCTGGCGGTCCTGGCGGACGGACCCCGCGCCGTCAAGCCGGTGTGGGGTCCGGGTGAGGCTGCTGACTGTCAGCGCCAGGACGATGAGTCGCGTTGGGCTTCGCGGGAGGCCGGCAGTCCGTTCCTGCGGGAGCTTCGGCGGGTGATTCGTCTGGTCATAAGGGTGATCGCAGCCCAGGTGATCAGCGACTCGGAGTACTGAATGAGCCGTTCGTAGTCGCGGGCGGCCGCCGAACGGCAACCCGGCACCCGGGGCTTCGCCCTGGACGACGTCCGTGAAGCTCGAGTACGCCCTGCTGGGGCTCCTGGCCCGTCGCCCACCTCCTTCCTGGTGTCGCAGCGGTTCTTGTCCGCGTCGACGGACAGGTGGAAGGAGTCGCGCTCGTACCCGGTGCGGTCCTCAGTAACCGCCGGGAGCCTGTCGATGGCCTCGGCCAGGGACAGGTTGTTGCCATCCGCAGGTGCACCGGGTGCTGCGGACGCCTTGCGCGCCCGGAGCAGCCCGAGCCTCTCGCGGTTGTGCCACGCGAACTTCGCGACGGCTGCCTTGTCGGACTGCTCCGGCGCCTTGCGGAGCAAGCTGTAGGGCTTGACTGCGACCTGTCCGTCGATTGCGAGGAAGGATGAGTCGCTGATCCGGATCGGGTCGATGCAGTCGGCGTCGACGAACGCCGTGATCCCGATGGCCTTCGCGGTGGGCAGAAGCGCGGCTGCTGCCGTACCGCGAGTACGGCAGCAGGGCGGTCAGTGGACGCAGATGTGGGGAGCCACGATGCCTGTGACCGGGGGCTCGCTCGCGGCAGCGGCGCGCGCCACGTCGGCCAGCAGACGCAGGCGCTCCGCACGGTCCAGATATCGGCCGTCGACCAGGACGGAGTGGATCCGCTGCGTATGGCGGATGTCGGTGCGCGGGTCCGCGTCCAGGACCAGTAGGTCGGCGCGGTCGGCCGGCAGGCCGAGCATCCGGGCGGGCGCAGTGGTTGCGGCGTGGAGGACGTCCTGTGTGGGCAGTCCCGCCTCGACGAGCAGTTCCAACTCGTGGTGGAGGGAGAAGCCGGGAACCGCGTAGCCGGTGCCGGTGTCGGTGCCCGCGACCAACTGCACACCGGCCCGGTGGAGTTCCGCGACGAGGCGCAGCCGGTGCTCGTAGATTTGGTGGATGCGGGAGGTGTCCCGCGCGGTGCGGCCCGCGGTCAGGGAGGACCAGATGGCGGGCCAGTAGTCGGTCATCCATCCGGGCAGGTACGCGAACTCCGGTGAGTCGGTGGGCAATTGGTCGGTGCGCTCCAGCGAATGGTGGACGGTGAGGGTCGGAACGACGCGGGTGCCGTTGGCGGCGAGCCGGTCGAAGAGGGCGCGGGCACGGCCGACGTCGTACGTCCGCATCGCCTGCCACTCCACCGCGTGCACCTGCCGGAACCAGCTCGCGTAGCGCTCGAAGCTGGTGCCGAGGGTGGGGTCGATACGGACCTTCGCCATGGCCCGCCTGATCTCGGTCTCCCGGTCCGAGGTGGCGAGGAGGAGGGCGTGGAGGTGCTCGATGGACTGCTGCCCGGCGTCGCTCGCGCGGGCGATGGGAAGGGTGTCGGGGCAGTGGCCCGCGTGGCGCAGGCCCTGTCGGCGGGACTCGTCGGCGATTGCCTCGTACGCCTCTGGCGTGAGCCGCGAGTACACCTTGACGAAGTCGGCGCCGCTCGCTTTCGCCTCGCGCACCGCGCGACGCGCGGACGGGGCGTCGGCGACCTCGACGACGCGCTCGCCGGTGTCATTGGCCCACAGCGAGGGCTGCCCGTCGATGATCGAGCTGGCGATCACCCAGCGCGGGCCGAGGAGCTTGCCCGCGCGGACCTTGTCGCGCCACTCGTGGTGGAGGGGGCCGCCCCACATCTCGCGGACCGTGGTCACACCGTTGAGCGGGAAGAGGGGCGGCAGCACGGTCTCGGGCCCTTGGTTGTGGACATGGGACTCGACGAGTCCGCCCATGACGATGTACTTCCCGGTCAGGTCGTACGTCGTCGTCCCGAGGGGAATCGGGACCTCGGCCGAACGGCCCGTACGGATGATGCGGCCGTCGCGTACGAGGACGGTGTGGTCGGTGCCCGCGCCGAGAACGGTGGCGTGGGTGAGGGCGATGGCGCGGCCGGGGTGCTGACCGGGGGCAGCCGTTGCACGGTCCGGAGTCATGCGGGGGACGGCTGTCGCGGGCGGTGCGGCGGGCAGGAGGGCGCCGCCGGTGAGGGCGGCCGAGGCGGCGAGGGCTTCGCGTCGAGTGGGCATGGCACCACTCTGGTCCGAGCCGGAGCCTTGGTCACTGGCTCCAGGCCGTGGGTACGGGGTGTCGGTGGCAACACCATGGGGAGTGGCACCACCACGTGAGCGGGCCCTGCCGACCGGTGAGGCGTGGACTCCGGGGCCTCGGCGGCACTTCTCGCCGAAATGCAACACCAAGCGGCTTCGACCCGGTTCGGAGGGGGGTTCGCAGCCGAGGACCCCGGTAGGCACTGAGGTCCTCGGCCGCGGGCAGGCCGGTCGGATCACGCGACGGACGACTGACGCTCAAGGATCTGTACACAGCCGCACAGGCCGTCGGGGTCGGCTTCGCCGCTGAAAGGCACTTCGGCGGCATCCCGTGCTCGGACGCCTTCAACACGCGCCGGTTCCGGATCGCCGTGGACCCCGACGCCGGGGGGATCCGCATCCTGCGCTGCGGGCACGCCGCCGACGCGGGCAACGTCATGAACCCGATGCAGTGCCGCAGCCAGGTCGAGGGAGGCGTTGCCCAGGCGTTGGGCGCCACCCTCTTCGAGAACGTCCGCATCGGCGAGCGGGGCGAGGCCGGGACGGCTGCCTTCCGCCGCCACCGGCTACCTCGGTACGCCGACATCCCGCGTACTGAGGTCCACTTCATGGAGACGGCCGACGCCATCGGGCCACTCGGCGCCAAGCCGATGAGCGAGAGCCCCTTCGATCCGGCCGCTCCAGCCCTCGCCAACGCACTCCGGGATGCGACAGGTGTCCGATTCACCCAGCTCCCGCTCACTCGCGACCGGGTGGGGCTGGTGCTGTCGGGCCAGAGTGTGAGCAGTCCTCGTAGAGCTCTCCAGGTTCCAGCGGCAGCAGTGTCCGGCCTTGTCGGTGCGGCGCAGGACCGAGGTCATTGCGTGTTCAGGTCGATCCTTTATTGTCTGCGCGGACCGCAGCACCCGTGGGCGGCCACAACCGACAAGGAGAGACGCCGTTGAGCAGCACCACCTCGCCCACGCCCGGGGCCCCGGACGAACTCCAGCGGCGCCTGGGGGTGTCGGACGCGGTGCTGATCGGGCTGGGCTCGATGATCGGCGCCGGGATCTTCGCCTCCCTCGCCCCGGCCGCCCGCGCGGCCGGCTCCGGCCTGCTCATCGGACTCGCCCTGGCAGCGGTCGTCGCGTACTGCAACGCCACATCCTCCGCCCGGCTCGCCGCCCTCTACCCGGCATCCGGCGGCACCTACGTCTACGGACGCGAGCGTCTCGGGGAGTTCTGGGGCCACCTGGCCGGGTGGGCTTTCGTTGTGGGCAAGACCGCCTCGTGTGGGGCGATGGCACTGACCGTCGGCTCCTACGTCTGGCCCGGCCAGGCCCACGCGGTCGCGGTGGCAGCGGTGGTGGCGCTGACCGCGGTGAACTACGCCGGGGTGCAGAAGTCAGCCCTGCTCACCCGGGTCATCGTGGCGGTGGTCCTGGCTGTCCTCGCCGCCGTCGTGGCCGCCTCGCTGACCTCCGCAGCTGTGGACATGGCTCGGCTGGACGTCGGCTCGGACGCCGCCTTCGGCGGTGTCCTGCAGGCGGCGGGCCTGTTGTTCTTCGCGTTCGCCGGGTACGCCCGCATCGCCACCCTGGGCGAGGAGGTCCGCGATCCGGCCCGCACCATTCCCCGTGCCATCCCGGTCGCGCTCGGCATCACCCTCGCCGTCTACGCTGCCGTTGCCGTCTCGGTGCTGCTCGTCCTCGGCCCGGGCGGGCTGGCGGCGGCCACAGCTCCGCTGACGGAGGCGGCCCGGGCGGCGGGGGCCGACTGGCTCGCCCCGGTCGTCCGGGCCGGCGCGGCGGTCGCGGCGCTCGGCTCGCTGCTCGCCCTGATCCTCGGTGTCTCGCGCACCACTCTGGCCATGGCCCGTGACCACCACCTGCCCCACGCCCTGGCCACCGTGCACCCGAAGTTCAAGGTCCCGCACCGCGCCGAACTCCTCGTCGGCGCCGTCGTCGCCATCGTGGCCGGGACCGCGGACGTCCGCGGGGCGATCGGCTTCTCCTCCTTCGGCGTCCTGGCCTACTACGCCGTCGCCAACGCCTCTGCCTTCACACTCACCCCGGCCGAGGGCCGCCCCGCCCGGATCATCCCCGTGGCGGGCCTCGCCGGCTGCCTCGTCCTCGCCTTCGCCCTGCCGCTCTCCTCCGTCGTCACCGGGGCCGCAGCGCTCGCCGTCGGCGCCGCCGCATTCGCAGTCCGTCGGGCACTGGCCCGACGGACGTAGCCACCGCCCGCGCCGTCGACGAGGTGACCCGGGATCCAGCCGAGGCGAGCTGGGGCACCGGCTACTCAAGCGCTACTGGCGCAGGGGACTCGCCAAGGAGGGCTCGCGCGAGGTGCTTCGCTACGGGTTCGAGGATCTCGGGCTGACCCGGATCCCGGCCATGGCGGCCGCTGCGAATGAGGCCTTCCGAGCGACGATGGTCTCTGTCGGACTGCAGCACGTACGAGACTTCACCGCGGACCCCAGCCATTTCCCACCGGGCACCGACCTTCGGGGTGTGGAGTACGACGTCACCCGAGAGCAGTGGAAGGCCGAGAACCAGACGAGTCATTCCTCATGACGGCGGGGCGCCTGGGAACGCACTCGCGGTCACGGGTATCAGGACTGTCACCACGTTTGCAGAGCGTGTGCAGCAGCTACTGCTCCGGTTCGGCGCGATCGCTACCATCGACGGGATGGACAGCGATGCAATCACCGAACTGCGCCTTCGGGATGCGCCCACGATCGAGCACATCGACTTCGAAGCGCTCGATGCATACCGCTTCACGGACGGCGGAGGGTTTCCCGCTTCGTATCGCGCGTTCGTTCGCCACGCTGGATGGGGACTCCGTCACTTCGAGCCGTAGTACAGCCGGAGGAACTCCTCCATAGCCGCGTCGACGCCGGCGCGGTCACCGGTGGCGAGCAGGTCGAGCAGCAGGCCGCGGACGGTGGCGAGTCCCAGCCTGGCGCGGTTCCGGGCCATGGCAGGGTCCGCACCTGCGGCGACCTCGGCGGCCACGAGCGGCTCCAGCCAGTTGTTCACGAACCCTTCGAGGGCCGGGGCGGCCTCGGGGCGGCCCCGCAGGGCGTTCCCGTAGATTTCGAAGAAGAGCCGCTCCTGACTGGCCAGTCGAGGGTCCGTCAGCTGCTGCCAGAGGAGCCTCGCAGCATCGGAGGGCGAGAGACCGGGTTCCAGGCGGAACCGGGACAGCAGATCACGCTGGCGCCGCTCCGACATCCGGACGATCTCGACGAGCAGCTGTTCCTTGGAGCCGAAATAGTGGATGAGCATGCGGTGACTGACGCCGATCGCGGCGCCCAGGCCGCGCAGGCTCAGGTCCGCGAAGCCGTGTGCCGCGACGTAGTCGACGGCCGCGTTCACCAGTTGAGAGCGCCGGTCTACGTCTGTGCCGGGCGCGGCCTTGCCCTCAGGATGCGAGCCGTCTGTATTCACCACGTCGCGAGTGTACCAATTGGTACACACCCTGTGTACCGTGTGGTACATGAAGTCTGTCACCGTGTCGATCGACGTACCGCAGACGCCCGAGCAGGTCTACGACTTCCTTGATGTCATGGCTCACCACGAGCGATTCACCAACCACTACCTGACCGACTGGCACTACAGCGGCCCCGGCCGAGGCATCGGATCGTGCGCCACGGTCACAGCCGCGCTGGGCGGCACGAAGACCGACGTCACCATCGAGGTCGTCGAGGCCGACCCGCCGTGGCGCATCGTCGAACGGAACGTCAGCGCGGCCGGCCGACGCCTGGCCCACGGCGCCTACACCATCGAACCGCTGCGGACCGCCGGAAGTCACTTGTCGTTCACGTACGCCTGGGCGCGCGCCCCGCTCGCCGACCGCCTGCTGGCGCCCGTCGTTCGGGCCACGATGCGGCGCGCCAACCGTACGGTCATGCGACGCCTGGCCACCGAGTTGGTTCGCCACGTATCCACTGCCGGATCCTGATGTCGGTACGTGTCGGTCCTTCTGCCCGGCACAGGACCCGAGGCCCAGGGCGTTTCTGCTCGCACCCGGGAACGGACTGCCCAAGCAGGCGCTTCGTTCATACGGCGGGAAGGTCGGGCGGGGCGGCTCCGCGTTCTGCCTGGGCGAGCGCGACCCGGCTGCCATTTTACTGGTGGCTGGAACACGTCCTGGCCGCCGCCAGTTCCGGCGCGCTTGTTGTTGAGGTTGAACTCGTGATGTCGTGACCGGCCTGATGGTCAGGTCGGTCTGAGGAACGACACGACATCACGAGAGTGGGCCGCAACCGGGCCTGAAGGGCCCATGCCGCCCAGCGTGGCGGTCAAGGTCTCGTCGTCACTTGGTGAAGACGAGGCTGACGTTGTGTCCGCCGAACCCGAACGAGTTGGCCAGCGCAGCAGACCACTGACCGGCGCGTCGCTCACCGCGCACCACGTCCAGTTCCACGCGAGGGTCGAGTTCGTCGAGGTTGCGCGTGGCCGGCACCGTGCCGTCCTTGAGCGCGAACAGGGCGGCCATAGCGCCAACCGTTCCGGATGCGCCCATCATGTGACCTGTCATCGACTTCGTCGCCGTCACCGCAGCGTGGCTGCCGATCACTCGGCCGATCGCCTCGGCCTCCGCCAGGTCACCGGAGTCCGTCGAGGTGGCGTGGGCGTGGACGACCCCAATGTCCGCCGGGGCCAGGCCGGCGTCGCGCAGCGCCAGTTCCATGGTGAAGGCCTGGCCTTCCGCGTCGGAGGCCGTGATGTGGTTCGCGCTCGAACTCACGGCACTGCCTGCCAGCGTGCCGTAGGCACGTGCGCCACGGGCCCGGGCGAACCCGGTGCGTTCAAGCACCATCATCCCCGCGCCCTCGCCCATAACGAACCCGGACCGCTTGACGTCGAACGGGCGGGACACGGTCTCTGGGTCCACGGACTGCGTCGACAGGGCCTTCATCTGGGCGAATGCCGCGATAGTGAAGGGGTGCAGGCATGCCTCCACCCCACCTGCGACGACCACGTCCGCCCGCCCGCTGCGGATCAGGTCCTGCCCCAGGGCGAGTGCCTCCGCCCCGGACGCACAGGCACTCACCGGAGTCCTGGCGCCTCCCTTCGCGCCCAGGTCCATGCTCACCCAAGCAGCCGGCCCGTTGGGCATCAGCATGGGTACCGCGAATGGCGACAGCCGGCGAATCCCGGCGCGTTCGAAGACGTCGTCCTGCCCCAGCGTGGTGAGGACACCGCCGGTCCCAGTACCAATGACGACGGCGAGTCGATCCGGCTCGACCTGCGGAGCACCGGCGTCCTGCCAAGCTTCGCGCGCACTGAGGATGGCGACCTGCTCGCCGCGGTCCAGCCTCCTGGCCTCGGCCCTCGGAAGCAGGGAGGCGGGGTCCACCGTCAGCCCGGCCGCAACGTGCACGGGCAGGTCCGCGGCCCACTCCTCCTCCAGGAAACGTACCCCCGACTTACCGTCCAGCAGCCCCGACCACGACGACGGTGCATCCGCTCCCAGTGGCGTCATCGCACCGACGCCCGTCACCAGCACGCGACCGTTACGGGTCACACGATCCTCCTTGAATTGTGTAGATGCTACATAGTGCCTGACTTGCCCTCATGGGGATCATGCCAGTGTTCAGAAAGGAAATCAGGGTAGGAGTCGACCGATTCGAGAGCGAGAGATTGTTCTATTCCAACAAGCCGACGGATGGTCAGCTGCTGGGGTATCACCGGGGCATGAGGCATCCACAAGGGGGCGGGTTGACCGCCGAACGGTAGGAGTTCCGCGAGGGTTTACGGCTCCAGGCTGCGGATCGGTTCGCCCTGGGTGAGGCGAGAGCGGTGATTGCAATGGACCTGCGGGTCAGTGTCCGGTCGGTGCAGCGGTGGCGGCGGACATGGAACGAGGGCGGTCCGCAGGCTCTGCGGCCGCGGGGGCCGGTTTCGCTGCCGAGGCTGAGCGAGGCACAGCTCGCGCAGCTGGAGGCAGAGCTGGCCAAGGGACACTCACCTGGTGCGGAGACCCTGCCCTTTACGTGGTAGGGGGAGCGAAGACCGGTGAAATAGCCCGGCGGACCTGCAGCCGGGTCACACCGGCCCTGCGGGTCTCCGCGCGGACCTCGACCCAGTGCGGAGGGGCCCGGTACGACGCGATGACGCGGTTGCGCCGGAACACCTCGAAGATTGCGTGGTCGACCCGCATGTGCACGGTGTCTTGCTCGAAGACCACCGGTTCCCCGTCAGACCACCGGCCGGTCGGCGAGCCGCGACACCTCGGTGAAGTAGGCGCGGAACAACGGCTCGTCGCCGGGCGGCACTTGGAACGCGGGCGAGGTCGAGTGCCGGAAGGCGAGCGGGTCGGTGTTGTAAAGGGCGGCCTGCGGATCGCGTACGACACCGAAGTACAGTGTGCCGGGCCGGTCTGGCTTCTTGTGGTGCAGGGACACCCCGAGCCAGCGCAGCGGGACACGGAACGTGTGCGCCGAGCTGTCCAGGTTGAACAGCTCGAACACCCCCCGGTCCACACGCGCATGCAGGTTCTCGTAGTCGAACGTGAACGGTTCCGTGGGGGAGAAGGTAACCCACCTGGTCCCAAGCCCCTCCTGGGCCTCAGAGCAACACCACTCCGACCACGGCCGTCGCCACGAGCACGACGAACACCAGGACGTTGAACGTCACGTCCCGCTCCTCCGAGCGGTGTTCGGCCGCGCGGTCCAGCGTGAATTCGGCCGGGTCGGCGGGCGTGTAGTGGACCGTCACGGCACGGCCGTATGCGCCGGCGGGGTCCTGAAGGTTCGACGTGCAGTGGGCCGTAACGGCCGTGCCCTCGCGAGTGGTGAACGATACGACCGGGGTGATCGTGGTCCAGGTGTGACCGTCGTCCTGGTCGACGCTGACGTCCTTGAGGACCGCGACGACCCGTCCCGCGACGGTCTCCATCGCAGCCAGCCTCTCGACGCGGCGGTTCTTGGCGCGTACCGCCCCGGGCAGGTGAACGGCGCCGGAGACCGCCCAAGGACCGCCGAGGCCGATCAGCGCCCACGGCCACCCCCACTCGACCGCGGCGAGGACCACCAGCCCGACGTAGACCAGAAAGACCGCGAAACCCGGCCAGCCCAACCCACGACTGGGCTCCTCGGGGACGTTGGAGAACCGGTAGGCGTGCGGTCTGCCCCGCGGGTGACTGACCCCGATCTCCCGGCCCTCCCACGCGGAGGTGATCATCTCGCCGCGCTCACCGTCGTTCGTCACGCTGACCTCCTGACCGGAGGCCGGGTCACGGTAGGAGACGACCACCGATATCCCGCCCACCCGGGACCCGCCGTGCCGCGGCGCCCGCACCCGCTCGATCCGCCCCGTGAGCCGGATTGTCCGCTGCGCCTTCGTCACCCCGGCCAGCGACCGGGCGAACCCGATCACCGCCACCACACCCCACACCCCACACCACAGCACCAGAAACTCGTCCCACCCCATGCGCACTCCTCCTCCCGTTCCGGTCAACTGCCGCTGTGCCGCTGCACTTTGCCCCGCCCATCCGCCTCCAGCGTTCCCGTGCCCCCGTCGCCGGTCACCGTGACCCTGAGTGTGAGCGAGCCGGTGACGCCGTCGGCGGTGAGCTGCCAGCTCTGCGGGGAGTCGACGCCGAGGGTGGTCCTGGCCTCCTCGACCAGCGAGGAGACACGATCGTAGGGCAGGGACCTCGGGTCGAACCCGGCGGTCTTCACACCGGTGGGGGAGAAGACGACCGTCAGCAGGCGGTCCTGCACGACCACGGTGAGTGCCCGGCGCTTGTCCCCGCCCTGCGTCAACGACTCGACGGCCTTGCGCAGTTCACCCTTGTCCAGCATCGACTGGCCCGGACCGAGGGTGACCGTGCCGGTAGCCGACGTCACAGTGGTCGTGGACGACGACGAGGAGGAAACAGACGGCCTTGGGGAGGCGCTGCTCTCGTCGGGGCCGAACAGATCGACGCGGAACAGCAGGAGCACGGCGACCGCGCCGAGCAGCAGGCCGAGGAGCGTGAGCAGACCGCCGGCGCAGCCCGCCGGGGGATCGCTCGTCATGGTCGGACCGGGCGCCGAGTCCAGGCGCGCCCCGGCTGCCCGCTCCTCCCACTGCGGCGTCGGCCGTTTCACGATCCGCACCTTCCACGGCCGGTCCGGCGGATACTCGACCACCACGACCCCGCGCGGCCGGTAGTCGGGCAGCTCGACGAGGTTGACGTCCTGCCGTATCTCGACGCGGAACGCGGGCGCGTCGTCCGGCGCGACGGACAGCTCGAACCGCACCGGCACGTCGCTGGTCTCACCCCCGACGGCCTCCAGATCCTCGATCACCGCGAGCGCCGTACGCGGTACGACCGCCGCCTCCCGGGCCCGGCGCGGCAGAGTGGCGAGGAAGAAGACCAGCCCGCAGACCGCAGGCAGGACCAGCCCCGTGACGATCAGCGGCGCCCTCTCGACTATGCAACCGCCGATGAAGGCGGTCAGCGACGCCCCGATCACCCCGCCCGTCAGGAACCCCAGGGCGAGGTCGGTAGGCGTGTTGTGTGTGGGCGGCGCGCCCGCCGTGATCGTCATGTGGCTGATTGTGCACGTCATGGATGACGGCCGACAGACTTGTGGATGACCTTCGTGGTCACGATGGGATCGCCTCGACCGCCTTCCTCAACCGGTACAGCACACCGCGATCAGTTCCGGGAAGCGGCGATCGCCGAGTGCCACAGTGCCTGCCGGCTGGCTGGTGTGGGATTCCGCGCCGTCGTCGAGGCGATCTGCAAGGACCGTGGCGCGACTGGGAAGAACATCAAGGCCCGCATCGACAACCTCGCACAGGTCGCGAACTTGCCGCAGGACCTGCTCTACGGCCTCCACAAAGCCCGCATCGTCGGCAACGACAGCATCCACGACGGGGTGGCGTACGCCCGCCGATGAGATCGCCGACCCCCGGGGGTTCCTGTCGTCCGTCCGCTGCGGGCCAGCGTGTCAGGGTGATCAGCTGATCTGTCGGCCGAGCTCGGCCAGGGGGCTGGTCGGTGTCCGCTTCCAGCTGTCACCGCTCGTGCCGGACACACACCCGCATGCTTGCGGCCCGCACATCGACGAGCGAGCGGCATTCCTGCCGGCGACGGCCGCTGGCTGCCCGTCCAGCACCGCCGTCTTTACCACTGCCACCGGCCAGTCATCGAGTCGTTGCCCCGCTTCGTAGGTGAACCGGTATTCATCCAGTGCTCATTGACGGTGGTCGTCCGCCGCTGCTGTAATCCACTCGCCCCCGAAAAGCGACGTTTCGCATTGCAGAACAAAGGGAGGGTGGAATCAGATGAAGCTGGGCAGGGTCTCGGCGGTCGCGGCAATCGCGGCCGCGACACTCATCGGGAGTGCGGCGTCTCCCGCAATGGCCGCGACCTGGACACGGACGGCCGACTATCAGCGGTGGACTGGGCTCAATGCGCTGGAGCGCGGGCAGGGAGTGGCGACGGACGGGACGTATTTCTACTATGCCGGACCCGGCGGGATGGTGAAGGCCACCGTCGCCAACGACTCGGAGGTCGCATCATCGGTGGCCCCGATTCCCTGGGAGCTGAGCGGGACGTACGGCAGCGATCACATAGGGGACGTGGAGTACTACGGCGGCTATGTGATCGCGCCGATCGAGGATGGTGACAGTGGCTACCAGCATCCGCTGCTGGCGCTGTACAACGCGAGTGACCTGAGCTACACGGGTCGCTATGTGCAACTGCCCCTTGCGCAGATGCCGGGCGGGGTGCCGTGGGTCGCGGTGGACGCCGCTGCGGGACTGGTCTACACCTCGCCCTGGGATCAGGATGCCGCGCAGGGCACGAACAAACTAGTCGCCTATAGCCTGAATGACCTGCTGAATCTTCCGGCCGGTTCGACGCTTCCTGTGGTGAGGACCGTGACGCTGTCACAGCCCCTGAGTAGGATCCAGGGCGCCGCGATGTGGCAGGGCAAGCTCTATGCGTCCGTGGACGACTCGGCGAAGTCAGTTCACTCGATCGACATCAACTCCGGTCAGGTTGCCTACAAGTTCCATCAGGACGTCGAGTCCGGAGATGAGGTTCAGGGAATCGCCGCCTGGGACTTCGGTCCATCGGGCGGTCAGCTGCACATCGTCAACGTGGGATCGGGTTGGAAGTCGATCTTCCTCTATCTGCAGCACTACACCCAGACAGGCTGAACCGGTACAGCATCAGGAATTCATGGACGAGCAAGATGGTGTCCTAACATGGCGATCGCGCGTTGTGCTGTCCACGGGGCGGGGCAATTGGAGTTGGATTGTTCCGGACGGGCTGTGGGAGATCGCGAAGCCGCTGGTCCCGCCGTCGAGGGTGCGTCCGCAGGGCGGCGGGACGCAGGACACACCTGATGAGACGCTGTTCGCGGCCAGCATCTACGTGCTGGTGAGCGGGTGCCATGTCGTTCTTTCAGGGCAGAGGGCCCAAGCGAATGGACGACATGGCGGTCACGGCATGCGGCAGCGCGTTCCTAGCGATCGCTCTGTCGATGACGAAGAGCAGCGTTTCTCGGGCAGTTCGGGAGGCGCGGACGCCTGACAGCGGGCGGGAGTGTCCACGCGTTCGGACGGCACTCGGCGGTGTCGGCCTGTGCCGTCCGCCGTCGGTATCAAGCGGTCAACGGACAAACATACTGGCTGCGGAGCGGGTGGCACGGTGGTCCGGCTCCACAGCCGACAGGCGGCTCTTGGCCGACGGCGCCTCCCGTGGTCGTCGATATCGAAATCCGGGCTCGGCGGGCGCCTCCCAATGCCATCGAGAAGTGACTTCACAAAGACAAAGACTCGACAGAACGAGCCTGTCAGGAGGTGAGGACGGAGATGCCGTCTCCGAGCAGCTTCAGCCCGAGAACGAAGAACAGGACTGCCATGACGGCGACATTGTGCTGGGCTGCCCAGTCCTTCCAACCGCCGAGCGTCGATTTTGCTCGCTCTCCTCCGAGCAGGAAGACTCCCAAGGGGGCCAGCAGGCCGAGGGTGGCGATCAGGACGAAGATTGCCAGCGATGCGATCTGCTGCCCGACCGGCAGTCCTGCTGAGCCAATCGTGGCGCCCGCGGCGAGGGTCAGCGGGGCGTTCTTGGCGTTGAGTGCGGCCAGGGCCGTTCCGAGTCCGAAGACTTTGACCGGCGTGAGGCGGTCGATCGCGCCCATCCACTTCGGCAGTTGGGCCTGCGAGGGATCCCTGGGGCGCCGGTGCCACTGCCGGGCGCCGAAGAGGACGAGGAGCATGCCCAGAGCGAGCTTGAGAGCTCCTACCCAGGTGGCCGGGTGGTTGTGGGTGGAGGCGCCGGCGGGGGAGGCGATCGTCAGCATCACCGCGCCCAGTACCGACAGTCCCAGGATCCAGCCGACGGTGAAGAGCAGTCCGTTGAGACGTCCCCGAGGCGTGGCGAGGACAAGGATGATCGCGATGATCGGGAGCGGGCTGATCGCGACGCCGGCCGCGAAACCCAGTACGTCACCGAGAACCGTGCCCATGATTGCCTCCAGGTGGGGGTCAGGGTGTGACCGAGTCGAGCAGGGTCAGGCGGGGGTGCATGACCCGACCCGTCTGCATGCGCAGCCACAGGACTGTCGTGGACGCGTCCGGGGCGTGTTGTAAGGGCCCCGGAACTGGGTTGCCACCCTCTCCGTAACCGGTCCTTCCGGAGAGGGATCCTCAGCGGTCAGTACCGTCCGCAGCTCGGCCCCATGTTCCAGCACTGCTGAGTGTTTCGCCGCTCAATCCCGCTCACGGTCCAGCCGGAGCAGCGCCGCGGGTTACGTGGTGGGCTATGTGGCTGCTCCTTCTCGGCCAAGCGGAAGCAGTTGCTCCAGAACGCGACGACGAATTCGGCACGTCCCCATTCCATGGTGCTGCGCCCTTGCGGATCTGTCCTCGGGGGCTTCTTGGAGCGCGCGGGCCTCGGCCTACTCGTTGCCGCGGTGGTGCCCCATAGGGCTCGACACGGGGCCGACAACCGAGAATGCTCCCCCCGGCACCGTGACGGACGGCGGGCGAGGCACACCCCGGACGGCATATCTGGCAAGGACCTAGCCGACCGGAGCGAGGGAGTGGCGAACCGATCAGTCTGGACCCGCAGCGCCGGAGCCCCGCAACATACCCTCCCAGGGTAACTCCATCATCCCGGGCAGGGGGTGCGACGCGACGCGTATGCCGTCAGGATAGAAGAGGTGAGGGCGATGGCGCCCCGTATTCGGGCGCTTGGCGACCCTCGCACCGATCCGCGGCAGGAGAATCTCCGATGACTGCGACGACGGGTGCAGCCCAGTCAGCTCAGCCCGAGCGCCCGGGCAGGAAAGATGGAGTCTGTAGCGAGTTCACCGTCTTCACAAGGATCAAGCCGGGCCACGCCGATGCGCTGCGTGAGGACCTCACCGCGCTCGCCGACGCGACAGCTGACAAGGAAGCCCGTGCGGCGCTGCGCCAGATCGGCACCCTGCACGACGCACGGCACGTGATCTTCGACAACGACACCCGGTTCATGTTCGCCAGCGTCTTCGACGGCTCCTGGGACACCTACATCGACGACTTCGCCAAGACGGTAGTCGGGGCCCGCTTCGACAAGGTCTTCTCGCACACCGAAGGGTTCCCCGGCGTATCCGATCCCGGGGCGAAGGACTGGTTCGTCTCCCAGCAGGAGCCCGCAGGAGTCTTCGTCAGCTCGTACCCCGACCTGACCGTTCAGCAGATCTGGAAGGACCAGCGCGTGGACGAGGCGTTCCAGGAGGTACTGGACACCCCCGAGTTCCGTGCAGCGCTCGACAACCCGGCGAACGCCGAGCTGCTGGCCACGCCCGCCTTCCAGAAGCTGATGGAGGAAGCCGCTGCCTAGCACCCGGACCCCGCCAACCCTCACAGCCGACCCAACACCGTTGGACCCGCGTCGACGCACGTCGGTCGGCCGCTGTGGAGCTGTCCAGACAGAGACCGATGCGGAGGCAGAAGCAAACATGAACACGGCGGACAGCAGCAGCGCAGTCGGCGTGGGCGTCGAGATCGACGACGTCCAGAGCGGGGCGCTGCGTCCACGGCCTGTGCCGTACGAGGGAAAGTTCGTCTTCCTGCGCGTCGATGACCGCCATGCCGGGCGTGCCTTGCTGCGGCGGCTGCTCCCGGTGGCCTCGGGTGGTCTGCCCGGCGCGGACCGGAGTCAGGATGCCTGGGTGGCTGTGGCGTTCACCTACCAGGGGCTGAGGGCCCTGGGGGTGCCGCAGGAGTCGCTGGACAGCTTTCCGCGGGCGTTTCGTGAGGGCATGGCCGCTCGGGCGGAGCTGATCGGGGATGTGGGCGAGAGTGCTCCGACCCACTGGGAGACACCGTTCGGAACGGGCGAGGTTCATATCGCGTTGAGCGCCCTGTCTTCCGATGCGGCGCAGCTGGACAAGGAGCTGGAGCGGGCCCGTGTCGCCTACGAGGACACGCCCGGTGTCCAGGTGATCTGGCAGCAGGACGTCCACCAGTTGCCGACCGGGCGCACCACCTTCGGCTTCCGTGACGGCATCAGCCACCCGAACATCGAGGGCGTCGGGCTGCCCGGTTCCAACCCGCAGGAAGTCCCCATCAAAGCGGGCGAGTTCATCCTCGGCTACCCCGACGAAACCGGCAGCCTGCCGCCCATGCCCAGTCCCGACGTGCTGGGGCGCAATGGAACCTACGCGGCCGTACGCAAGGTCCGCACCAACGTGGCGGCCTGGCGCCGGTACCTGCGCGCGAACAGCTCCAGCGCCGAGGAGGAGACACTCCTGGCGGCGAAGATGGTCGGACGCTGGCCCAGCGGAGCGCCGCTGACGCTGACGCCGGAGCACGATGACCGGGAGTTGGCGGCCGATCCGCACCGTGTCAACAACTTCTTGTACCGGGAGAACGACGATCGCGGCTTCCGGTGCCCCGCCGGTGCGCACATCCGGCGCACCAACCCCCGCGATTCCACCATCATCGGCGATGCGCGGATGCACCGCCTCATCCGCCGCGGCACCACCTACGGCCCACCGCTGCCCGAGGGCGTGCTGGAGGACGACGGCGCCGACCGGGGCCTGGTCGGAGTCTTCATCGGAGCACACCTTGAACGGCAGTTCGAATTCATCAAGGCCGAGTGGGTCAACGACGGCAACTTCATCGGCTACCCCGGCGAGAAGGACCCGGTGGCCGGGCACCACGGCGGAACCGGCAGCGCCACCATCCCGGACAAGCCGATCCGGCGCCGCCTGCAGAACCTGCCCAGCTTCGTGGCCACCCGCGGCGGTGAGTACTGCTTCGTACCGGGTCTGCGCGCCCTGCGCTGGCTCGCCGAACTGGAGGACTGACGGCACCGTCCCACGCCCGAGGCCCCACCACGGTCTTTGAGGAGAGGTCGAAGTCATGGCAGCACAGTTCGTCCGCTACACGCCGGACGTCGAAGACGACGACCCCCACTTCGACCGCAACGTGCAGACGGTGATCGAAAAGACCGAGAAATACATCGCCGAGTCGGTCGAGGCCGGTGGCACCGGACGCGCCCTCCGCGATGCCCACGCCAAGGGCTACGGGCTGGTCCGAGGGGAAGTGGAGATCCTGAACGGGCTTCCCCCCGAGTACGCCCAAGGCATCTACGCGACTCCGGGAACCCACGATGCACTCATCCGCTTCTCCAACGGCTCACCCCACGCCGGAGCCGACGCAAGACTGGGCGCCGCCACCGGACTGGCGCTGAAAATCTTCGACATCCCCGGCCCGACCCTGCTGGAAGACGAACCGGACACGGGCACATTCGACTACGCCAACATCAACGCACCGATCTTCTTCTGCAACACGGTCGAGCACTACCTGTTCATCCAGGAACTGTTCCTGAACGCCCCGGCCTACTTCTCCCAGGGACGACCCGGCGCACATCGTTTCTTCACCGAGTTCGTGACCGGAAAAGGAACGCTGGACCAGGACAACTGGGCATGGGACGAGTTCCTGGCCTTCCTGCGCCTGTCCAAGACCCCTCCGACGAACCTGCTGCTGTCGAGCTACTGGACGATGGGCGCGGTCCGGCACGGAGACCACATCGCCAAGGTGCGCATCACCCCCGACCCGTCCTTCGCCGCCGCGGTGGTCCGGCGCGCCATCGACCCGGCCTCCGCGCAGGAGGTCTTCCGGCCGGCCCTGCAAGCCGAACTGCAGGAGCGGCCCTACGCCTTCGACATCCAGGTCCAGCTCTGCACCGACCTGGAGCGCATGCCGGTGGAGGACACCACCGTGGAGTGGCCCGAACAGCTCTCGCCGTCCGTCACCGTGGCAAAGCTGCGGCTGCCGCAGCAGGACATCTCCGGCCCGCAGAACCTGGAGAAGATGGACTCACTGTCCTTCACCCCATGGCGGGTCACCGCCGAGCACGCACCCCTGGGCAACATCATGCGGGCCCGCAAGGAGGTCTACCGGCACTCCTCCATCGCGCGCCACAAGCTCAACCAGCAGCCGCGCAGAGAACCCCGCAGCGCCGACGAGGTGCTTGGCGCTTGACCGGGCAGAATGGCGAGCCGGTCGAGGCCGGGCACTCGCATAGATTGGGTTCGGACGTGAAGGCCACCAACCCCTACGGTCGGCGCTTCACGAGGCCACCCACCACCCCGTTTCCTCCGCATTCAGGAAGCCGCCGCACGCTCTCACCGCGGGCGATGAGCCACTGGGCGAGATGCCGGCCCGGGCCGTTGGCGTTCTCCACAGCCCACTTCCGCTGTGGCCACCGCTTGGCCCAGGCCAGCAGCCGCCGGTAGTCCGCCAGACTGGCCTCGATCCGCATCGACCCGACCTGCTGGTTCGAGACCGGCTCGACGGCGGTGGCGGTGTGGGTGGACTTGTGTGGGTCGACACCGAGCAGTATCACGGGACCTGATTCCTCACAGTCGGACGACGGGGACAGCCACGGTCGACACGCCGACTTCCGGAACCAACCTGGCCGGGACACGCCTCTGCTGAGTCAGACCGCGGACGGACACCGGACCGGCGACATACCCCGGCAGAGCCAGCCCCGAAGAGCGGCAGACGGTTCACGAGTCACCCGGACCGGCGTCCTACGGCACGCCACGAGCGGCCAACCCGACCGCGTCCCGCTTTCCCCATATAAGACCGACCGGCAGTAGGTGGCGGAGCACGGTCGCGATGAGGGGTGGCAGCAGAACGGGCACAGGTCCGCGTGATCATGGAGTTCTCTACGCTCTGTGACCGCGAAGGACGACTGTGCCCGCGCTGCCATCATGCCTGCTTGAACCCGTCTGGGACCAGTTCAGGGCCCTGCTGCCCGACCGGGACGAGTTTGACCCCAACCATCCGCTCGGCTGCCATCGGCGGCGCATACCGGACCGCGTGGTGTTCGAACACGTCGTCCAGGCGCTGGTCCACGGCTCCGGATACGAGCGCATCTCCTCGCCCGGATGCTCCGACCGAACGATCCGACGCCGCGTCAAGCTGTGGGCTCAGATGGGGATCTCGCAAGCGCTGCACCGGATTGCCCTGGAGGCGTACGACCGCATGATCGGCCTCGACCTTGATGAGATCTCGGTCGACGGCTGCATCACCAAGGCGCCGTGCGGCGGAGAGAAAGCGGGGCGCTCGCCCGTCGACCGGGGCAAGCAGGGACTGAAGCGCTCGGTCGCCTCCGACGCGTGCGGGGTCCCGCTCGGGATCGTGTCCGACGGGGCGAACCGGCACGACTCGCCGCTGCTCGGCCCCACCCTGGCAGCGGCCAAAGAGCAGACTGGTGCGATGCCGGAGGCCGTCAACGTCAACCTCGACCGCGGGTACGACAGCATCAAGTCACGTGCGCTGATCAGCGAGTTGGGATTCTCGGCCGAGATCGCCCGCAAGGGCGTGCCCGCCCCGATCCAGGCCGGCAAGCGCTGGGTGGTGGAGCGCACGCACTCGTGGATGAACGACTACGGCAAGCTGCGGCGCTGCACCGAGAGGAGCGGCGAAGTCGTGGACTTCTACCTCTACCTCGCCGCCGCACTCGTCACGCTCCGCATGCTCATTCGACGCTCGACGAGCCGCTACCGCTGGGACGGCCGCCCCAACACCCGACGCCTCAAGTGATCCATTTGCCGGTCGGTCTAAGTCGGCGGTTCAGCCTCGTGGACGTCACCTGTCGGTGCGTGCAGTTATCGTGCCGGTCATGCCTGATGATCTGAGTGTTGACGGCCTGGGGGCTGAGCCCAGCGTTGCGGATGAGCCGGCTGCCGGTGCCATGAATGCGGTGGCCCGTTGGAGGGAGTTCGAGCGGCTACTTGTCGGGAGGGGGCTCGGGTGGGGGTTGCGTTACACGCCGGCACAGATTCGCTACGTACGTAGCGTGGAGCACCCGCAGGGGGCGGACCTGGAGCACCTGTTGCCTGCCGACTACCGCGCCTTCGTGGCGGAGGTCGGCTATCCCGTGCTCAACTACGGCGGCGATATTGAAGGGTTCGCGTTTCTTCCCCCTGAGGCCATGGCCGCACTGTCGGTCAATCAATGCGGTCCCGAACAGTCGGTCGATCAATGCGATCCCGACTTCGCTTTCCCCCGTCCTGCCAAGGACCAGCCAACCCGGTGTCTGCACGCGCTCTTCGCCAGCTGGGACTTGCCCGATTACGCGGGCTACTCGTTCGGTCCAGCCGGGGACGAGGACAAGATCGCCGTGTGGATCGGTTATGACGGTGCGCCCCAGGACGTGGCGGGTACGTTCACCGAATGGCTCGACGCGGAGATGGATCTGCACGAGCAGCACATCGCCGAGTTCGACGATGCGAAGGTAGCCGAACTGCGAATGGCTTACGACAAGGCTGTTGACGAGCCGCGCATGGCTGGCGTTGGCCCAGATGATTCTTACCACCTGCTCGGATACGCGCTGGGCGGCTCCTACGACCAGGCCGCGTACACCGCCGAAGACCTCGACCTGTTCTGGGTGGGCCCTGGCGTATGCGGCGGTGATCACGGCGTGTACGGGCTGATAGACGGGTCGGGCACCTGGCGGATCCCGTACGGCACCAGGTTCAGGGCCGTTCGGCCATTCCGCGATGGCGTCGCCGAGGTCATCGTGGCCTCGAAGGGCACCAGCGATACCGGCCCGTGGACCAGGATTCGGCCGGATGGATCGATCGTGCGCGGATAGGCGTGGGTTCATGAGCGGCGGTGCGGGCGTTCGTCCCAGCGGTGGGTTGTCCATGCCTGGCGGATCAGGCTGCGTACGGTGATGATGGTGTCGGCGAGATCGAAGAACGCGTTGATCGCGATGGTCCGCCGCTCGTAGCAGCGGGCGAGGCGCTGGAAGGCGTCCTGCCAGGCGTGGGTACGCTCCACGTGCCACCTCTGACCTGCCTGGATCGGCGCCTTCTCGCCTTTGTGAGCGATTCGGCCGTGCAGGCCGCGCTCGGCGAGCAGGGCGCGGGTCTTGTCGGAGTCGTAGCCGGCGCCAGGTGCGCGGTGATGTCGTCGGGCAGGGGGCCGAGGTCGTCCAGCAGGTCCAGGGTCGGGACGAGCAGCGGGGAGTCGTGGCGATTGGCTCCGGCCAGGACGCGGCCCAGTGGAATGCCGTAACCATCCGTCATGCCGGAACGTGTTTGAGGTTCCCCCGACCTGCGGGAGGTGTTGATCAGCTGGTCAGTGCGGGTTGACGGGGCTTCAGGTTCGTTCGTTCGGTCGTTGCCTGGTTGGCGTAGTGCTTCTCCTCGAACTCGACGGGGCTGAGGTAGCCGAGTCGTTTCTGGATGCGGCGGGAGTTATAGAAGCCGTCGATGTATTCGAAGAGCGTGAGGTTGGTCTCGGCTCGGGTGGTGAAGACCCGGCCGCGGATGCACTCCGTCTTGATCAGCATCCAAAGATTCTCCGCGAGGGCGTTATCGTACGAGTCCCCGATTGAGCCCATGGACGCCTGGATCCCCGCTCGCAGCAGGCGAGTTGTGAGCTTGATCGACGTATCTTGCGCGGACTCAATCGGTTGTCGCAACACCGGCTTCTTGAGTCAAGAGCAGGTGTTCGTCGAGGGCTTCAGCGGGTGTCTTCCATCCGAGGGTTTTGCGGGGGCGGCTGTTGAGGGCGAGTGCAACGGCTGCGAGGTCGTCTGTCTGCCATCGGGAGAGGTCCGTGCCCTTCGGAAAGTACTGCCGCAGCAACCCATTCGTATTCTCGTTCGTGCCGCGTTGCCACGGGCTGTGCGGGTCCGCGAAGTAGATCTCGAGGCCGGTGTCGACGCGGAGCCGGGCATGCTGTGCGAGTTCTTTGCCGCGGTCCCAGGTCAACGAGCGACGCAGCTGCTCGGGCAGCGTGGTGATCGTGGAGGCGATCGCGTCCCTGACGGCAAGCAGGAGCCCGGTTCAGCGCGCAAGGCGAGCCCATTCCCTGGACGGCGCGCCCGCCCGAGCGCAGACATCCGGCTGAGTGAGCGGATGCACTCCTGGATCCAGCTCGTCTGCGTCAGAACAGGGCGGGACCTGCCATCACCGTGACCGCGACCAGGGGCGGAGCGACGATCCGAGCCCGGCCCGGTCCCCCACACCTCCGACGTCCGTCCCGCCGGGGCCGGCCCCGGGAAGGATGCGGCCAGGAGGCGCTGAAGCGGGCGGCGGCCACCACGTACCGCGGCGCGGCACCTGCCGCGCAGTCCGGGCCGGTGATCCCTCAGCAGGCCCGCCGCCAGGAGCAGCCCGCGGGCACCACCCCTACTTGGTCGTGTGCGTGGGGTAGACCTCGACGTCGGTGTAGGCGCCCTTGATCTCCCCCGCGCCCGCGGGCCACTTCAGGGAGGGGCCCTCGCGTACCTGAGGCGGGAGCGGGGGCGGCACGGCCCACGGCTGTTCTTCCAGCAGGTGCCGGAGGACAAGGTCGCCAAGAACCGCGTCCACCTCGACGTCCGCGCGGCTCCCGGACTGCAGGGAGAGGAGCGGATGGCGGCGCTGGAGGTCGAGTGCGACCGGCTCGTCTCACTGGGAGCAAAGCGGGTACGTCGCTATGAGCCCGCTCCCCCGATGAGCGCCGGCTTCATCGTGATGACCGACCCTGAGGGCAACGAGTTCTGCCTGGACTGACGCACAGCTGTAGTTGCGGAAGCCGCGGCCGGTCTTGCGGCCGAGACAGCCGGCAGTGACGAGGTGCTCCAGCAGCGGGGAACAGCGGGGACAGAACGTTCGGTCTGAAGGATGTTCTGGTCCTGCTCGACGGCCTACGGGCCGTGTCCAACGGGGAGTTGACGTCGGCGGCGTTCACAATATTCAGTGGATCGGACGGGCCGCGTTCCGGACAGTAGGGGGCGATGAAAACCACACCGGAGGAGCCCTGACATGTCGACGCTGCATGTGACCGCCGAAACGCTGACGATCCACGAGCACCCGAACGCCGACGCCCTCGAACTGGCCCAGGTGGGCCTGTACCGGGCCGTCGTCGCCAAGGGCGCGTACCGCAGCGGTGATGTCGCCGTCTACATTCCGGAGCAGTCCGTCCTCCCGCAGGGGCTGATCGAGGAGCTGGGCCTGACCGGCCGTCTGGCCGGAAGCACGGCCGACCGGGTGAAGGCGGTGCGGCTGCGCGGGGAGCTGTCGCAGGGCATCGTCTGCCGCCCGGGGGCGCTGGCGGACGTCGACCTGGCCCGGGCGGCCGCGGACGGCACCGACTTCGCCGAGCTGCTGGGCATCACCAAGTGGGTGCCGCCGATCCCGCCCACGATGAACGGAGAGGTGGAGTCCGCGCCCGATCTGCTGCCCTGGTGCGACATCGAGAACGTCCAGCGCTATCCGGGCATCTTCGAGCCCGGGGAGCCGGTCGTCCTCACCGAGAAGGTGCACGGCTCGGCCTGCCTGGTCACGTACACCGTGGAGGACGGTCGTACATGGGTATCGTCCAAGGGGTTCGGGGCCAAGGGGCTCGCCCTGAAGGAGGACCCGCGCAATCTGTGCTGGCGCGCGGTCCACGCCCATGGCGTGCCTGCGGCGGCGGCGCGTCTCGCCGAGAAGCTGGGCGCGACACGCGTCGGCATCTTCGGCGAGGTGTACGGCGCCGGGGTGCAGGACCTCGACTACGGCGCGGACGCCCGCGGCGAGACGCTGGGGTACGCGGTCTTCGACCTGTCCGCAGAAATAGCCGGACAGGTTCGCCGGCTGAATCCGGCAGACCTGCTGGAGGGTGAACTGCCGCTCGTACCCAGGCTGTACGAGGGCCCGTACGACATCGACAAGGTGCTGGAGCTCGCCTCGGGGTGGGAGACCGTCTCCGGGCGTGAACTGCATCTGCGTGAGGGTGTGGTGATCCGCCCGGCCGTCGAGCGCCACAGCCCGGTGGTCGGCGGACGGGCGATCGCCAAGGCGGTCAGCCCGGCGTACCTGACCCGCAAGGGCGGCACTGAGTACGAGTGAGCCCCGGCCGCGGGGGCCCCGCACGGGGAGGGCGCCCCACTGCCGGTTCAAGTCAGCCGCCGAGTCGTTCTTCCAGGGCCTCAAGCGGGAACTGCTGCACGGACGGCGCTGGACGTCGAAAGCACTGGCCCGCCTGGAACTGTTCCGCTGGATGTCGTGTGCGGACAGTGAGCAATGGGGATACGTCGCCTACAAGACTGTCTGAATCTGCGCGAATCGCCCGTCGGCCCGTGAGGGCGGACGGGCGGAAACAGGAACGCCGCCTCATGGCACCGGGCCCGGCCGCGCTGCGCCATCAGAGGCGGTGCAGTGGGGCTGTTCCGTCGGCCCAGTGCCAGTTCACCGGCTGCCACTGCTTCTTGAGGGCAGTGCGTTCCTTGGCGTAGCCGCCCGGCACGCTCCGGGCGCGGACGGACCGCCGCCGGCCAACTGGGAGCTGCACCGCACGCTGACGGAAACGCTGGAGAGCTGGCAGGAGGACGGGCAGGCTGCGCGAGGGCTCGCTGCTGCTGGTCGAGTGGCTGATAACCGAACTGTGCGCCTACGTTGCCGGGCAGGTCGGTGACCGGGCATGCGAGCACCGCGCCCGGCTCTCCTCAAGCCCCGACGGCATCGTGGTGATTGCCCTCATCCCGTGGCGTCCCAGGGAGTGGGAATCGCCAGGCCCCGGTAACGGTGGCGAGTTGGCCTTGTCCCTCCACCCTTCCACCAACCCCGAAGTAGAAGCCCGCCGCTCCTTCCACGACGGGCTGCGCCTGTTCCGGCTCCCGCCACGCATAGCCGCCGTGGTCGTGCTGGGTGTGCAGGGCGTCCGCGGTGATCAGCGCGCCGGTGAGGTCGAGCGGGGCGAGCAGGGGTTCGAAGGCGGGGATTTCGTAGCTCTTGTCGGCGATCTGCTGCTGAGCGAGGACTTCCCCGGCGTGTGCCATGGCTGCGAGCAGGACGGTTGCTGTGCACTGGGCGGTGCGTGAGCCGCGCAGGGTCTTCCCGTCCACGGCGATGGCCCGTTTGATCACGGTTTTGTGGGCCGGCGGGTCCTCGTCGGGGCCGGGCGGCGCGGCGCGGGCGGTGAGATACGGCCGATGGCCAGGTCCAGGGCGTTGCCGTCGAGTCGTGTGAGGAGCAGGCGGATCGTGCCGGGGTGGGGTGGGCGGATACGGTCGGTGAGCGGGTCGCGGGGCAGGCCGAGCCAGTGCAGGAGTTCGGCCGGGCGTCGGTGGCCCTTTCGCGGGCCGCGGCCAGTGACCGCCCGCTGGCCAGGACCGCGGCGATGGCGCAGCACAGCAGTGAGTCCAGCCGGTAGCGTCCGCGTACCTTCCTCGGATCGGGTATCGCTTCCAGGAAGACACGCAGGTCACAGACGGTTTGTGTGGGATCGGACGTGTCCCGGGGGCCCAGTTGGGCGACGGCGGGGACGCTGCTGGAGGATGTCAGGGCAGGCACGGGCTCGCTCGGTGTTCATGGGACGTAGACACTCACGTGATCACCGGCACCGTGACTGCTTCGTTCCCGCCCCACGCAGCCGCGCACCGCCCGGACATGAGTGGGCGTCTGTCCTCAACCTGAGCGATCACGACGAAGGCCGCAGATCGCTTCTACTCGATGCCCCTGCTCAGTTGGGTGCCGGTGCGCCCCCAGCGTGTATCCGTACGCACGCCGGAATACATCGATGAACGCGCTCGCAGACACCCATCCTCAGTCTGCGCGACAGCCGTGCCCGGAGTGGCAGCTCCCTTCGTCAGGGAGTCCTCTCCATGGCACCAAGGCTCCCGGCCATGGGCGCACGGACCGTAGGCTGCCCGAACGGCCGAGAACCGGTGGGCGCGGGCGACGCTGCCGCCTGATCCCGGGAGCGCGCGACGAGTGGCAGCAGTCGCCAGAGCACCGACGTGAGACACCCGTGGGCCGTCGGTCCCCGGGTAGCCCCGGAAGGCCCCGGCCCTGACTGCCGGTGCTCACTTCACAACGGACTCACCGCGGACGGAGAGCGGTGCGGGGAGCGCCGTGGGACGGAGACTTACTTGGTGGTCGGCCGAGGGGGTAGCCGCGGCCGTTCATGTCCGCTTGCGCCCCCGTTGCGGGTCCGCCTCCGCCCATTCCGGGTGTACTTTGTCCCGCGCGTACCCGGCCGTCCGGTGACAGCTCCCCGAGGACCTGCACGTGGAGCTCGGGGGCCTGCTGAGGTGCGGATCGTTTCATAACAAGCTCCTGAAAAGCACTTTCCAGACTCGTCGCCCAAGGCCGGTGTGGTGGAGGGCCGAGGACTCCTGGTTCTGGTCGGCTGGTTTCTCCGGCCGGGACCGCGCGTGACCCGGACCCGACTCGGTGCGTTCGCTCCTGCCGATGGCGGAGAAGGCGTTGATCCTGGAAGTGGGACGCCCGTCTGCGATCCACACCTCTTCGAATCACGGGAAAGGTCTCGCCCGAGGTTCACCCTTCCGCCAAGGGAGCCGTCCGGTGATCACATCAGTTCGTCTGTCAGGCCGGCATCTGTCACGCTCGGCCAAACCGGGCCCCCCACGCGAGGCGCCCAAGCCGCCGGCGCCTTCGCCGGGGCCTTCCTGGTCCCGCTGGCTGCTGCCCATCGCCACGTTGGTCCTGCTGATCGTGGTGCTGATCCGAACTTCCGCACCCCAGGAAGGCGCTTCGCTCTCGTACAGCGAGTTCGTGGGAAAGGTCGGCGTCGGTCAGGTCAAGACGGTCGACATCGACGACAAGGGCGCCATCAAGGGAACCCTCAAGGACGGCAAGAAATTCACCACGCGGATACCCACCGCTTTGGACAACAGTCGCCTGGAGCAGCAATTGCAATCCAAGAACGTGAAGATCACCGCGTCCCGGAGCAGCAACGGCAGCCCCCTCGGGACACTGCTGGTGCTGCTCCTGCCGCTTCTGCTCATCGTCGCTCTGTTCATGTGGACCGGCCGCCAGGCAGCAAGGACACTGGGCGGGGGGCTGAGTGCCATCGGGCGGGCCCGCGCCAAGATCATCGAGACCGAGCGGCCGACCACCCGCTTCGAGGACGTCGCGGGCTACGGGGGCGTCAAGCAGGAGATCAGCGAGATCGTCGACTTCCTGCGCAGCCCCGAGCGTTACGCGGTCGCGGGAGCCAAGGGACCACGTGGTGTGATCATGGTGGGCCCGCCAGGCACCGGTAAGACCCTCATCGCCCGCGCGGTGGCCGGCGAGGCGGAGGTCCCGTTCCTGTCGGTGACCGGCTCGGCGTTCGTGGAGATGTTCGTCGGTGTCGGGGCCTCCCGGGTGCGCGACCTGTTCGCCGAGGCACGCAAACGAGCCCCCTCGATCATCTTCATCGACGAGATCGACGCCGTCGGCAGCCGTCGCGGCGGGGCTGCCCGGCTGGGCGGCAACGACGAACGCGAGCAGACCCTCAACCAGCTCCTCGCCGAGATGGACGGCTTCGACCAGGCCAGCGGCATCGTCGTCCTGGCCGCGACCAACCGGCCCGAGGCCCTCGACCCGGCGCTGCTGCGTCCCGGCCGCTTCGACCGGCACGTGACCGTGCCGCTGCCCAACCAGACTGAGCGGGCGGCCATCCTGGCCGTCCACGCCCGCGGCAAGAACCTGGCACCGGACGTCGACTGGGACACCGTCGCCCGGGCCACGCCCGGCTTCTCCGGCGCTGACCTTGCCAATCTGGTCAACGAGGCCGCCATCAATGCCGTCCGGGCAGGAGGTGCCGTCATCGACGCCCAGGGTCTCGGCGACGCCCGCGATCGGTTGCTGCTGGGGCGGCGGGAGTCCACCAACGCCCTGCTGCCGGAGGAACGGCGTTCCGTGGCCGTCCACGAGTCCGGACACGCGCTCACGGCGGCCCTCTGTGAGCACGCCGACCCGGTCGCCAAGGTCACCATCCTGCCCTCCGGGCCTTCACTGGGTGCCACTGAGCAGCTCCCGGAGGCCGAACGGCACCTGTACAGCGAGGGCTATCTGACCGACCTGCTGACCGTCCGGCTCGGCGGCCGCGCGGCTGAGCTGGTCGTCTTCGGCGAGGGCTCGACCGGTGCCGCCGACGACCTGGCCGGTGCCACCCAGCTCGCCGCCCGCATGGTCCGCGAGTTCGGCCTGTCCCCGACTCTCGGCCCCATCGGGTATGGCTCCGGAGCCCCCCGCTACCTCGGCGGCGAGAGCACCGAAGAGACACTGCACCGGCCCTATTCCGAGCAGACCCAACGCATCGTCGACGAGGAGACCGCCCGACTGCTGCGGCAGGCCGAGGAACGCGCGGTGGCTCTGCTGCGCGACCACCGGGAGGCGCTGGACACCCTTGCCGGACTGCTTGCCACCCGCGAGACCGTCGACGGAGCAGTAGTCCTGGACGTACTCCAACAGCAACAGCGGTCGGGCGGCCACCACAACACGGCGAAAGGGAAGCCGACGCCCTCCCCGTGACGCCGCGGCGACGCTCGCAAACAAGAAGGAGCGACCATGGAGAAGAACCAGCCGGGGCCGGTCCACGGTGAGCAGGAGGTCTTGGCGCGGACGGTTGCCGTCGTGATGCGCACCGCTGTGGTCACGATCGATGTCGACGAAACCGTGCTCGTGGCCTGGGAGTTGTTGGAGCGATCCGGCTCCCGTCACCTTCCGGTCGTGCATCCGGACGGTCGCTGTGCCGGCCTGCTGGACAGGGCCGACGTGGCGGTCGTCTGTGCGGCACCGGCCGCCTCGCTGTCCGGCCTGCGCGTGGGCGACCTCCTGCCCGCCCGCAGGTCGGCGCTCGTACATGTCGAGCAGACCGTACAGCACGCAGCCGACCTCATGAGCTGTACCGAAGCCGACGCCGTGCTGGTGCTGGAGGAAGGCGGGCGTCTCGCCGGGGTGCTGGCCGCAGCAGACATCGTCGCGGCCCTCGCCGGTCGTCCGGTGCGGAAGGAACCCGCCGACACGCGGCTGCGGGCCCCGTCCACAGTGTTGCCTGGACTCCCGCTTCGGCGGGGCTACCGTGGAACGGCGGTGCCCTGAGCGCCCACCACTGGGCTGCGGCGCGCGTACCGAGGCGACACCTGTGCAAGGCTGTCCTGGTGTCACCTGACGTCGACGTCAGGTCCGACCGGGCCCGAGCACGCGTGCGGTCTCAGGTATCAGTTCCCCATCGTTGGCCTGGCGGCGCGTGCGCCCTGTGCGGCACGCCCTGGTGCTGGGATCGACGTCACCCGCGCTGCTGCGGACGCGGTCCCTCGCCGGTCACCCCTGGCCGGGCCGGGGCCGGGCAGCCATATGCGGCCGGTTCGTACAGCGGCAGCTGTGACCTGGCCATCTGCCTCCTCGCAGCGAGGGCTCAAGTGGTGGCCCCTCTTGGCCGGCATGCGTACGGGATACGAAGAATCCACACTGGATTCATGGAGGACCGATTCTGGGCGTGCCCGAATCCATGGGCTCTGCCCGCGTAGATCCTGAGGCCCGAAGGAGACGGCCGTGACCATTGCACGGGAGATCATGCACGCTGGTGCAACCTGCATCGAGGAGAACGAGACGCTGGAGGTCGCGGCGCGCCGGATGAGTGAGCTGGACGTCGGAGCGCTCCCGGTCTGCGGGCCGGACGACAGGCTCCACGGGATCGTCACCGACCGCGACATCGTGGTGAAGTGTCTCGCCAAGGGCAAGGACCCGAAGAGCACGACCGCGGGCATGCTCGAGCAGGGCAAGCCGATCAGCATTGATGCCGGGGCCGACACGGATGACGTTCTGCGGGCCATGGAGGAGCACAGGATCCGGCGGCTGCCGGTCATCGAGAACCATCGCCTGGTCGGCATGATCAGCGAGGCGGACCTCGCACGTCGCCTCCCGGAGGAGCAGGTGGGACACTTCGTCGAGGCCATTTGCGCCGCGTAGTGACTCCCCCCGCTGTCCGCAGGCCACTCGTCACCCTTGCCACCGTCCAGTCTGGGCCGAGCACGCCGAACGCACCGAGATCTTCCTCGGCCGGCTCGGCACCACACGCAAGACTGAACGCACTCGGCTCCAGGCCGACTACGACCGGGCCCTCCGCGTCGTCGCCGAGATCGACGCCGCCAGCACCATGGACGAGGAGTCCGCATGAGGATTTCCGCAGCCCAGCGGGCCGAGAACGAGAACCGCGTCCCGGCCGCCATTGGACCGGCTCCTGCGCGGCGAGGTCCCGCCTGGTGGAAGGCACGACATCAAGACCCTTGCCAGCGAGGCCGCGGTCGTCCGCACCGCGTTCTACGGCACCCGCCCCTACGCTCACCCCCGCGTCGAGTTCGAACGCCGCCTGAACGTCATGCGCGAGGCCGGCGAGATCCCCGATCCTCGCGAAGCCCGGGGTCGCCCGGCTCAAGGCGGAGAACACCAATCTCCGGGAACGGCTCGCCAAGTCCGAGCAGATGATCGACGAGCTCACCGACTTCCGCAGCCAGGCCCTGGCCCGGCTCGCCGCCCAACATGAACAGATCGTCCGGCTCCGCGAGATCTCCGCCGGGACACCCGAGTGAGCCACTTTCCCGCACTGCGAACCACCGTGATCGGAAGCTGCAGTTGATACGGGCGAAGCAGAGGGGAGAGTCCACGTGGTCCTGTCAGTCGTTGTTACGTAAGACGAGCAGATAGCGCCAGAAGAGGAGCCTGCGGATGCTGCATCCAGGCAGGAGCACTGCGGCCTCCCGGCGGATCTGGAGCAGGGGCATGGCCGGCTGTCTCACTGGCGCCTGCACCTGTTCTCGACCAGTCGCCGCAGTAGAGACGGGGCGAAGCTTGTCCCTCACGGCTACGGCCAGCCTGGCGACGGCGTTGGCGGGCACGGCTGCCAGGCTCCAAGCCCAGTCGAGCCGGGTCCTCTCCGGATAGCAGCCCAAGATCACGAGGACGCCGCCGGGCGCGAGCGCGTCACGCAATGCAGTGACGGTGTCGAACGGCATGTGATGGATGCTGGCGAGGCACGAGATGAAGTCGTAGTGCTCCTTCGGAAGTTCGACTTCGGTGACGTCCGCGTGCTGGAAGCGCGGGCTCCGGTCACCGGCTATCGGCCCGGACAGCGCGCGGGCCTCCGCGATGGCTTCCTCCGACGGATCGATCGCATCGACCTCTATGCCCAGGTGAGCGAGTCGACGCGCGAACCGGCCGGTCCCGCAACCGACATCCAGTGCCGCACCCCCATTTCGTGGCACCTGGCGCAACAGCAGGCGGTGATAGTGGTCGTTGTGATCAAAGAGCATGGTCCGACCCTGCCACAGAGGACGCCCTCCGCCCTCACCTTCCGCCACCAGGACCTCTGCAGTGAATTGCGTCATATCGGCGGGGCTAGAATGCAACACACGCCACTGTCATCGTCGCGAACGCGGCGCCGACACCGGACCTGCTCATTGGCAACACGCACTCGACCGCACACGACCCCCGCGGACACAGGCAGGTCTCTGGCCTGGCACGTCGCCCGACGCCCCGGCCGACTCAGGACTCGGTGTCCAGGGAACAAAGAGTGCTCACCTGCCGGCGGCTACCAGGCACCGAGTCTGCCGGTTGGAGCCTCGGTAGGTCTTATTAGGGAACATGGTTCCTTGGCCTCGCCTTGCCCGTCCCTGCGGACCACCGTTCTGGCTCGGGTCCACGAGCTCCTTGCCGCGGCGCTCCAGGTCGTACGGACAGCGCGGGCCGTGGTCCTTGCCGGGGTTCTTGACGCAGTGCGACGACTTGGAGTCCAGGTCATCGGCGTTGCCATGCCGGACGTGGACATCGACTCCGCACTCCCAGCACTTGAGCGGTTCCACGTACGGGGGATGCGGTTGGACATCGATCGCGGACCGGTCGTACTTGTCCTCGCGGGCGTCCATCACGAATGGGATCCGACACCCCGCTTCTTCTTCGGCTTCGCCACACCGCCCCCTCTTGCCCCGGCCTTTCTGCCGATCACGCCGCGTCACCAGGCCTGCAGGCAGCCCACTTGGCATGATTGGGGCCTTTTGCTGGTTCGTTTGCCTGTCTCGCTCTCGAACGGTCAGGAAGGCGGGGCGCACGAGGGCGCCGCGCGCGGCTTCAGGAGAGCGAGGTCGGTTTGCGGGGCGGTGGGACGGCCCGGAGCAGTTCCCACAAGGGGCGTGAGCCGGCCGCCCACACACCGAGGGTGTGGCGGTCGACGACATGGAGGCGCTGCTGCTCGGCGAAGGCCACGGCCGGCGCCGTGACGCGGCCGTTGGTGACGATCACCGCGACGTCGGCGCCGTGGACCTGGCGGGCGGTGCCGTTGAGGACCTGAAGGTCCGGGCTTCCCACGGCGGAGCCGGCGAGGCCGTTGCGGCGGTGTTTGCACTGGATGACCCAGCGCCGTCCGTAGGGGTCGGTGGCCTTCACGTCGGCGCCCAGGTCGCCGCCGCCTCCGACGCGGACCGCGTCCTGGCAGCCGTCACGCTGCATCAGCTCCCGCACCGCGTCCTCGAACCGGGCGTGGTGCAGGCCATCCAGCTGCGTCAGCCTGTAGCGCAGGCCCTGCGTACGGACCGCTTCCCACCGGGCTCGCTGCTGCTTCTGGTGGAGCCAGACGCCGCCGGCCAGCACGGCAAGGACACCGATGGCGACCAGGACCCACCAGTGAACCAGCAGCCAGTTGACCAGGGCGACGGCCAGAACCGCGGCCACGAGGAGCACGACCAGCCGGTCATTCGCACGCTGCCGCCTGCCACGCCTGCGGGTACGCCGCCGCGCCGCCGTGCGCCTGGTGGCCGCGGGCCGGCGCCTGCGGGGGCTCACCGGCTGGCCTGTGTCACGCCGCTCGCGAGCTGCCCCAGGAAGCTCAGGACGCCCTGGCCCACCGGGGTGGGCGCCAGGAGGATCCCGAGCGCCAGGACGATGACGACGGTCATCTTCTCGTCGAAGCGGCTGCGGGCCTCCGTACGCCGGCGCAGCCGGAAGAAGACGATGACTGCAAGCAGCAAAGCTACGTTGATAGTCAGCAACCGCCCAGACCTCCCGTACGACCGGCCTACACACAGATGAGGCCGCTACGTGCCACCCCGCCTTCTTGTGTAGCCCGGCCTCAGTGATGTTGGAGGCGGGTTGCCGACGAATGGCACAAAGCCATCGGACCTGGCCGAATACCACGCGGCGGATCAGTCGCGGACGTGCGCTTCGCGGGCGCCCCTGCTGGCTCGGTGAGCCGCATACGCTAGGCCCGCCGCGCGCCGTCGGCCATGGCAGGCAGCGGGTGGCAGTCAGGGACACGGAACGGGAAGGAAGAGCGGGATGACACAGGGTGCGGGGAGCGAGCTGGACGAGCGGGTGCCAGGACGCCGGTGGACAGTGCGGCTGGACGCCGCCGGCCGGGACAGTGCGGCGGTGCGCATCTCATGCAGCCGCCCCGCATGTGCCGAGCAGCGTCTGCCGTCCGCGACCACCGGCCGTGCTGCCGCGGTCGCCCACCTCAAGGCCCACCTGCGCGCCGCCCCCGCCCCCAGGGCCGGGACGTACTGCGCGTGCAGGGCCGAGGGCTGCCACACTCATCTGCCCGACACCGGCCGGCATGCGCGTGCCGAACCCTGGCGGTGCGGCGGGCCGATCGTCCTGGCCGTGATCACCGACCGGGGAGGACGCTGGTGGCAGGCCATGGAGTGCTGCTCTCGGTGTGCGGCCGCCACACCCGGAGCGAAGACCGCAGCCACCTCCCAGGCCCCCGGGCCCCAGCTCTCCGAGCGCCCGGCCCCCGCAGCCCCGGGCGCGGGCACGCCGCAGTTCTCCGACCACCAGGTCGCAGCCGGGACGGGGGGGCCGACTCCCCGCTCCGCACCCGTGCGGCGCCGCCCACCGCAGGTGAAGATCGCCCAGCGCGTCATCCCGCGCAATCTGCGCCCCATCGCCCTGCGGGACGAACTCATCGAACTCGGTGACCTCTTCCGCACCTACCAACAGCGCGACCAACCCGACCTGGCGCTTCTGGCCGACCTCCACACCCGCAAGGCGAGCGCCTTCGCAGCCTGGGCCGAGGCCACCGGCGACACCCGCCTGAAACTGGACGCCCAGCGTGCCGAGCAGGCCGCCACCGCCGCCCGTCTCCAGCACCAGCAGCGCACCGGCCTGGCCACGAGCAGCACCGACCCAGACAGCAACACCGCAGCCGTGGCCCGCCTGCTGGCCGGCCCCGCCCAGTGGGGCCACGCCCGGTCCGTCCTGGCCCACGTCACCGACACCGTCCCGCTGCCCGGGCCGGAGGCGCGCCTGCTGGTGGTGATGCTGACTCTGCGCACCGCGCACACCGGCACGGGCAACCTCGTCGGCCAGGACCTCACCGGGCTGGGCCTGAGCGATCCGGAGGACCTTGTCACGCAGCTGGCCGACTGCGGCTGGCTGCGCCTGCCCAATACCCCTAGTGACCTGCTCGCTTCCCGGCCCGAGAACCCCACCCCTATCACCGTCCCCTCCCTGGTTCCCGACGATGGCGGTTCGGGACCGTTCACGTTCGGCAAGAAACTGCGGCCCAAGCTCTCCGGATGGGCCCAGAAAGTCGTCTCGGACAAGAAACTCCGCAAGACCAAAGCAGGCGCCGGCCCCCGGCTGCTCGCCCTGGTCCTGGCCACCCACAGCTTCCCTGACGGACGGTTGGGCCCCGGCGGCCAGGGCATCGACCTGGACCACCTCGCCTCCTGGTGCGCCGTCGGCCCCGGCGAACTGGCTCCTCTGGCCGACCAGCTGGCCGCAGCGGACTGGCTCACCGAACCCGCCCTCACACCCACCCGTCTCACCGGCCGGCTGGCCGAGCGGGTCCTCCCGCTCACCTGCCCCCTCACCTAGCCGGGGCAGGCCGAGGCGCGAGGTACAACACCCGTCCGAGTGAACCCGTGACGGTGTCGTCCGCTGGCTGCCAGCGCCAACCTGGTTGCCTGCCAGGGCCTGCTGCTCGCCGCGACCGACTACGAACCGGCGCGGGTTGCTGTTGGCCACCGCGGTCTCCAGGAGAGATAGCGCCTCAAGGCGCAGTGAGGTGCCGCGTCCTTCCCGGGACAGCTCGCCGGCGTTTTCCAGGACTGTCCCGAAGGGGATAGCTGCCCCGAGGAACTTGGACTGGAAGACGTCCGGGCCTTGGTTCTCGTATTCAGGGTCCCATCCCCAGTCGACTACCGCGGGGGAAATGTGGCGCACTCGCCGAGGAGCTCCTGCAGGGTGAACGACTGCCCGACCCGCTCGCCGGTCGCCCCGCTGGTACTTGGCCGTCGGTTCGGGTGTCAACCGGGCTGCCTGGGTGTAGTGAACCGCCGACTTATATGGGGAAAGCGGGACGCGGTCGGGTTGGCCGCTCGTGGCGTGCCGTAGGACGCCGGTCCGGGTGACTCGTGATTCGGGGCTGGCTCTCCCGGGGTATGTCGCCGGTCCGGTGTCCGTCCGCGGTCTGACTCAACAGAGGCGTGTCCCGGCCAGGTTGGTTCCGGAAGTCGGCGTGTCGACCGTGGCTGTCCCCGTCGTCCGACTGTGAGGAATCAGGTCCCGTGATACTGCTCGGTGTCGACCCACACAAGTCCACCCACACCGCCACCGCCGTCGAGCCGGTCTCGAACCAGCAGGTCGGGTCGATGCGGATCGAGGCCAGTCTGGCGGACTATCGGCGGCTGCTGGCCTGGGCCAAGCGGTGGCCACAGCGGAAGTGGGCTGTGGAGAACGCCAACGGCCCGGGCCGGCATCTCGCCCAGTGGCTCATCGCCCGCGGTGAGAGCGTCGTCGACGTGCCTGCCGCGGCGACCAGCCGGGTGCGCGAACTTTCCCGCGGTGGACGGCGTAAGAACGACCAGATAGACGCAGCGGCCGCAGCCACCGTTGCTAATCTGCAGGGAGAAGGGCGGGATCTCGCGCCCGAGGATCACACCACGGCGCTGGCCCTCCTGGACGAACGGCGTGTGAACCTGGCCCAGGCCCGGGTGCGCACGGTCAACCAGCTCCACGCGCTGCTGCGTGACCTGCTGCCCGGCGGCGCCCCGACCCAGCTGTCCGCGGACCTGGCCGCCAAACTGCTGCGATCCGTCCGCCCCGCCGGCGATATCGAGACCGTCCGGAAGGACATCGCCTGGGACCTGGTCGCCGAGACCCGGAAACTGGACAAGCAGCTCACGGACAACGCTGCCCGGATGCAGAGCCTGGTAGAGGCATCGAGCAGCACGCTGATGGACACCCCGGGCATCGGGCCGGTCATGGCCGCTCGGCTGATCGGCCGCACCGGACGGGCTCACCGCTTCTCCACCTCGGCGGCATTCGCGAACTATGCCGGTGCCGCCCCGGTGGAGATCGCCAGCGCGTTGAATTCCTGGCGGGCGTGGATTGCCGGGGGGCCACCGCCGACCACTGCACGCTGTTCGCTAGCATCCCTTCGCATGACGAAGCGGGGGTGGCGACTGGGTGTCGTGGCGGTGCTGGCAGCGATATGTATCTCCGGTCCAGGACGCCCGGAGGCCATCCGTACGGCGCCGGACCTCGGCCCCCTGCCGGCCGACCGCTACGACTACACGCCGCAGGACTACCAGCGATCGCAGCGGGCCTCGGCGTTGCTGGTCCGGCAGTGCATGGCGGAGCGCGGTCACTCGGACTTCCCGCTCGACCCCCGTTACCCCAGCGACCCCGTCGTCGCCACCGCGGTCAGCACCGACTACGGCGCCCTGGATCTCGCCACCGCCCGCCGCTGGGGCTACGGCTGGGACCCAGCAAAGTCCCGGGCTCTCCGGCCGACGGGCCGCCGGATGACCAATGCCGAGTATGCGGACTTCCCCGCCTGCAACGCCGAGGCGAGTCGGCGGCTGATGCGCGGCATCAATCTCAAGCGGGACTGGCTCTACGCAAGCACACGGGCGATCGGGATCGACAAGGCGGTCAAGCGCGACCCGCGCCTCCGCGCGGCTTGGGACGTGTGGTCCCGCTGTGTGGCAGAACAAGGATTCAGGCGCTATCCCGACCCCGTCGCGGCGTACACAGACACCGTCTGGCAGCGGGGCAGTGACGGCAACACCCGGCATACACAGCGGGAGCGTGCCACCGCCGTCGCGGACGTCACCTGCAAGCGCCGCCACCATACGGCCGAGCTCTGGCACGCTGCACGGGCGCGGAAGCAGGCCGTGGACATCACACGGCACCGCGACCACTACGCCGCCGGACTGCAGGCGCTGCGGACGTACCGGGCCACCATTGCCGAGGTGCTGCGAAGGCTTGGCTAGTGCCGTGACCGCATTGGTTCGCCGGGTGGGATACGGCAGGATCTCGTGCATGTTCGAAGAGAAGCTCGAAGCGCTCTCGCAGGTGATGGCCGAGCACATGGCCATGCCGTTCCCGCCAGGTTTCCGCGGCCTGGACATTCAGGACCAGGACATGGTGATGCTTGATGCGGACGTCTACGGCTACGCCCTGGGCGTTCTCGAAGGCCCGCTCGACGAACAGCGCGGTGAAGGCTTGATCCGGCTGACGGCGGTGTTCGAGAAGGTTCTCCCGGCGATCGACGACGAGTACGCGACCAGGTACTACACGCGCGTCCGCGACATGACTGTGCTGGCCGCCGAAGTCGAGACTCTGCGCGAGAAGTAGCCCTCGGACCAGGAAGGTTCGCCCGGCTCGTGGTCGCGGCGGTTGGATGTGCGCGGTGACGTCCGATCCGACCGTTGGAGGCGCGATGGCCGAGCCTGTCCGTGTGCGCAGATAACCGACCAGGAGGGGCAGAAGCGGCAGCAGATCGTGCGCCGGGGCAGCACCAGTTCGGTGCGGTTCCGGCGCGCGATGATGCTGATGGCGCCGAGCCGGCGGGAACCGGGTCCCGGTGATCCCCCAACCGTCGGCGGGCCCGGCCGATCGCCGCTGTCGTCGGCACCCGCCACGGCTTCTCCCACCGCCGCACCCGCTCCAGCCCCTGCGTCAGCAGCCGGGCCACCTCCTCATAGCCCTGCCCGGAGAACAGACACATCGCGAGCACGAAATAGACCACCACCCGGGCCGGCAACAGCCGCGACCGCTGTTCCAGACGCCCACACCCAACAACCACCTCATCCACCAACTCAGGCGGAAACACCCGCGTCAGCACACCCAGAGCGATCCGGTCCGACAACCGCTCACCCGACGACTTCACCTGTCCAGGCCTTGGCACACCACACCCAACGACCCACCACCAACAAAGTCACCGGTAT